>CAVQZP010000053.1:0-101750 GCA_963718505.1 uncultured Acidobacteriota bacterium
GTTCGATTCCGACCCGCGCCTCCAGCCTTCTTCTCCGTTTCGTACTTCCAGATGTTGGTCTTGCTTCCACTCCCTCGCGGTGGTTTAAGCGCATCGTTCGCTGATGCGTTTTTTATTGTGGGAACGAAAGACAATCGCCCTGCGGAGAGTCCGTGCTGAAGCGGAAGTCCGGACGTCGACGCGGCACTCGCCTCGATGGAATGGCTGGGTTCGCGGCTTAACTCGCCGGATGCGTGGATCGAGGTTTCATCTCCGACGCGCCGACCGTCTCCGCGCCCTCGAGCACGTCGCGTCCTACGCCAAGTGCATCGGCCACTCGATTGATGTAGTTGAACCACGAGGCGATGAGGGTGATCTGAAGGATCCCGCGATCGTCGAACCCCACCTCTCGCAGGCGATCGTGATCCGCGCGTGAGCATCTCGTCGCATCTTTGGTCAGCTTCACTACGTAGTCCAGCATGGCGCGGTCTTGATCCGAGATGGGAGCTTTCGTGTAATCCTCTCGCAAGGCCTGCACGAGGTCTGTATCGAGCGTTGCTCTACGCAGAAACTCTGCGTGAGATTCAGTTCAATAAAAACATCGATTGGTGACCGAAACGGCGGTGGTGATCATTTCGTGCTGTCTTCGCGTGAGGGGCAAATCGGGAGAAAGGAGTACGCCGAAGGTCGCGAACGCATGATACAGCGCATCGGGAATCAAGCTGTGCGACGCCACAATGCCGGCCACACCTTGATCCACGGGAAAAACGGGAGTGGCATATTCCTTGGGATACAAGGACCGCTGAGACTCGAGTGCGCGCAGCAGTTCGGCACTGGCATCGGAGAGTGGGATCGTCTTGATCCAGGTCATAAGTGCGCCAGCATACTCAAGACTTGCGGCGGCACGCACTAATTGAAAAAGACTAGAGATGATCGTAGTACGACCCATGTACTATTCGGCTCCTGCCCACGTGGAGGATGCGGTGTCGATGAGGCGAGTTCTCTCACAGGGTAAGCAGTCTTCAGCTGGAGACGACACTGAACAGCATCGGGAATCGACCTAATGAGTGAAAGTTCGTTCAGCGCGGGAACCAAGCTCAGCGCTGATTCTGAGCCGCGTGCCGCCCAAGTGTCGGCCGCAGACGAATCGGATTTTGGATACTACGGTTGGCGCGTTGCGTTGGCGGCGTGCCTTGGGGTGATGGCAGGATTCGGATCCCTCTTTGTATACACGTTCTCCGTATTCGTAAAACCGCTGTCCGCAGATTTCGGATGGGGCCGCGAAGCCATCTCGGCCGGATTCGCGATTGCCGCAGTCACGCTGGGTTTAGCGTCGCCGCTTTTGGGCAGGTGGATTGATCGACTCGGGCCTCGCTCCATCATCCTCGTCTGCATGACGATATTCGGATGCGGAATTGCCTCGCTGTCGCTCTTGCGATCCGGGATCTGGCAGTTTTATCTGACCTGTTTCGTGCTCGGAGTGGTCGGCAACGGCGCCGCTCATCTGGCCTATTCACGATCCATATCAACCTGGTTTCACCGGCGGTTGGGAACAGCCTTGGCCTTCGTGATGGTGGGAGCCGGCCTAGGGGCGATGCTCTTGCCGATCATCGCTCAGTCGATCATAAGCCGCGCCGGGTGGCGCGCCGCCTACGTGTCCCTCGGGGGCCTCGCGCTTTTGCTCGGGCTGCCACTTAGTTGGCGATACATTCGGGAGCGGAACGGAGCCTCCCGCAGTTCAATTGCAGTAGTCCATTCAGGAATCACATGGCAGCGTGGCCTGGGCTCTTTTTCATTCTGGATCATCACGGCAATTCTCTTTGTCAGCTCCATCAGCATGAACGGGGCGATCACTCATTTGTCGGCGCTGCTGACAGATCGAGGTCTCACACCAGCGAACGCGGCATTGTGCGCCTCAATCCTCGGAGGGTCGAGCCTGCTCGGCAGGGTTGTGGTGGGTTGGTTACTCGATCGTTTTTTTGGACCCCACGTTGCATTTGCGATCAACGTCATCACTGCTCTCGGCGTTTTTCTTCTAGCTCGGGCAATGAGTTTTCCCGCGGGCTGCCTTGCGGCTGCGCTCATCGGGATCGGCGCGGGCGGCGAAGCTGCGACCACGCCCTACTTACTGACGCGTTACTTCGGCCTACGCGCTTTTTCCACGCTTTATGGTCTCACCTGGACCTTCTACGCGGCGGCTGGTGCGATCGGGCCGGTAATCCTGGGCAGAGCTTTCGACGCCACCGGCTCCTATACTTCTTTGCTAGTGCTGCTCGCAGTGATGCTGGCAATCGCAGCAGCGATGAATCTCTTGCTCCCGCGCTATTCCGATGATGCATTCACAGACGCTCAAGGCGGGGCAGCGGAACTCGTGGAGCGCCGTGCTGAATCCGAGTAAGGGGAGACGTAATCATCCCGTGCATTTCGGAGCGCCGTTCGCGTGAGTCCAAAAATCATTTGAAAAGTGCTTACCGCGCAGGCCAGGCGCGACTTTCGCTGCGAACCGCGACACCCACAAAAGAATCAGCGCATCCGTAGTACAGGAACCATTTGTCTTTGAAGAAGACCAACCCTTCGACGAACGTGGTGCCCGCCACGTATTGACCAGAGCGTTCGAACGGCAGTTCTGGTTTAAAAATCGGATGGTCTGTTCGGGCAAGCAGGTGCGCCGGGTCGTCGGCCGAGAAGAGCGCCTCGCCCGCGGAGTAGGTGTCTGGCGCGAGAGTGGGATCGCCTTTGTTGCCGGCGTTTTTGCCGTTATAGATCACCACGATTCCCTTTGGCGTCAGGATCGGAGGCGCCCCGACTTCCGGAAACTGGCTGTCGAAGCGCCCTTCGCGCTTCGATAGAACCGTCACCAGTTTTCCGTCTGCATCTTCGACCGGAGTCCAATCCAACAGGTCCTGCGAGGTCGCGAGATGAACATCACCCTCGCCCCAGTACATCCAGTATTCGCCTCCGATCTTGGCGGCCACCGGACGCTCTGACCGCAGAGTGGTGACGATACCCGCGGATTTGTATCGCAAGTCCTTATATTTTCCTGAGAGAGCTTTCGCAAATATCGGTCCGTGCTTTCGCCAATGGCGTAAGTCGTTCGATGACGCGACCGCGGCGTCGTATGTGACGTGATTCCACTGCGTGTAGGTCATCACGTACGTGCCATCTTCTGCTTCCACGATGCGTGGGTCTTCGCACCCGCCTTTTTCCTCGCGCTGCTTCTGGTCGTCATCCGCGGGATAGAGGACGGGTGAATCGTCTCGACCAAAGTGAAGGCCATCTTCGCTCTCGGCCAAACCGATTCGGGAGGCATGGCCACCGATCTTGTTCTCGCCGCTGTCGTCCTCTGCGCGGTACAAAACGTAGATCTTTCCGGCGCGCACAATTGCAGCGGGATTGAACGTATGCAGCGCTTCCCAGTGAACCGGAGGCGACGCGGGCGTTTCTCGAAACGTGGACTCGGGCCGTGGGGTGATGATGGGTTGGGCGTTGGGAGGGCGCACAAAACCATCGAGCGTCCAGTTCCTGGAAATTTCGTTTGCGAGCAGCCGAGCGGACCAAGCAAGCAAAATGGCTGCCAGAAATCGGAGGCATGTTGTAGGTAGCTTTACCGCACGCCGGCGAGTTCTGAACTGATCCGCCATGATACTTTCCGTCGAAGGGCGCATGACTCTATGCATTGGCTCACGGACTGTTTTCGGGCCCGATTCGAAGAGTCAGGAGACATTAAAACATGGTCAACCGCTGACCGGAATGCGGTTCCAGCCCGTGTTTTTGACGCGGCGGGACGTGGCTGCGTGCATGCAATCGGCCTGCAACGACCATGTGCATTGACCTTGCATAGCGCACCGTGATTGTCCAGGCAGAGGAGGACGTTCCAATCCCTCCGTAACTTTCGGCCATCGATCTAAACCGATATGCTCCCCTCATCTCAAAGGGGTCAGCAGGGAGGCGAAGCGCGCTCCTGCGCTGGAAGGAGCAAACGACATGCGGAATAACGATAAAGTGATCGACGCCCCGGGTCTGGCGATCCGCGGCACGTTGCCGACAGAAAACAATAGCGCAACGATGCGCGCTCCGAGCGGTGTTGTAGAAGCGGCGATACGGGTGCTGGGCACGATGCTCGTGCTGTATCGCCACTACGTGCCGAACTCAGAGTATTACAAAGTTCACGACACAGTCGGTCAGTAGCATCGAGTCCTATTGGTGTGCCGACGCGGGGGTTGACGGCCACTTTCAGAAAGTCGCCGATCTCGTCTTCAATCGCGGATTGGCGGCACCCGGCAAGGGACTTCGCGGCCGCTCTCGCCTAGCGGCGATTGGCCCGCGAATCGAATCGGTAACCGAAAGTGACGATCCACTGATCGTAGTTCTGGCTTGCCCCCCGGTTCCAGGTGTATCCCGTCTGTACAAAATAGTGTTGTCCGAGCCCGGCCTCGAGATTGCCCGTCACGAAGTGCGAGGTGTCGTTCAGGGTCGGCGAAACAAACGACTGCCTGCCGCCGAGCACTTCCCAACGCAGAGTCTCGTGGAAATTTCGTGAGAACGAGACGGCCTCGTACGAGCCGTTGCCGAAGGAACTGTTGAACTTTGTGTAGTGCACGTCGGCGCGGACGCCTACCCACGGCAAGCGTCCCATCGTTACGCCATACAGCTGATTCCAGGAAGACTTTGCGTCTCCAGAACGGTTGCTGCGGCCCAGCGTGGTGTAGAGCCAGAGGTCCTTCATGACCTGGACCCTCGCGCCACCGCTGAATCCCTGGAACAAATACTTGTCGAGCAGTCCAGTGCCGATCAACTGCGCGTCGTAGGTTGGAATATCGCGGAAGTAGGTGTGGTTGATGTTGAATTCGATGCGGTCCACAGGCTGAATCCGAATCGTGAGGAAACTCCTCCCAATGCCTGCCCCGGGAGCGGCGACCTGCGAATTCCCGCTGGGACTGTCGGCCTGCAGCGAGTGATAGATCGACAGGTAGCGCTTGTAGAAGAATCCGTTCTCGAAGAACACGAACGGCCGGTCGATCTTCCACTTGATCATGTTCAGGCCCATGCCCGATGTGCTGCTGTAGCGGAAGTTGTCGAAGCTTCCTCCCTCGAAGTTGACGAACGCTCCAGCAAGGCGCAGGTCCGGGTTGTAGCTCCAGGAAGTCGGATCGGGCGACGACCCTGCGAAGATTCCGGCGGTCACGCCGTGGGTGATCCGGCGGGCCACGTAGCCGCCGTCGATCGAATCGAGGCTGGGCGCCCAAGGCAGATAAAGGCGGCCGAACCCGGCGACCCAATTCGAATGAGGATTGTCGTAGGTGAGGCCAATCGTGTACGTGCGATTGATCAGGTCTTGCAGGGTGGCCTGGTTTGTATAGGACTGCTTGTTGATGCGGCCGCGCCAGAAGCCCTGCAGGTTCCAGTAGGTCCCGTTGATGCGGGTGATGTCGGTCCGAATCATCACGCCTGCGTTCGAGCTCAGGCCTCCACCGTCGTGGCTTGCGACTCCGGAATAGTCGAAGCCGATGCTGCCGCGGGCGCGGTTGATCTCGGGAAGTGGGGGTCTTGGAACTTCGACGCGTGCCTCGTCGTCGAGCGTGTCGCCTTCAGAGAAGGCAACTACCACTGGATATTTTCGCGTCGCACTCATCGACCGCTGCGCGACCAGCGCCTGCGTGTCTTCTGAAGACAGGTACGCCCAGTCGCCGACCTTCACCGGCTTCGTTGCATCGTGGATCTCGCTTACAACGGATGCTTGGGCGACGGACGCTACCGTCAAGTCCGCAATAGGCTGAACTTCCTCGTTCTTTCCGGTGGTCGGTTTGACGCTGGGATCGATTTCCTTAACGACCAGCTTCATTCCCTCGTTCAGGCCGTCGTTGCTGCCGCCATCCAGGTAGACGACACCTTCGGCCACATACTTCACCTTGAAAGCAAGGCGGACGTCGGGGTTGGCCTGTGTAGGTCCAGTCGCATTGTTCGCTTCGCCCGCAGAGGCCTCTGCTTGCGCATTGGCCGTTGGTTCGGCCGCTGCTCCCGGTGCGCTGGCGCCTGCCGCTTGCTCCGGAGGAAACGAAATCGGGGGAAGTGCTGGCGGCGGAGTGATCGAACCCGATGCGTTTGTGTTCGACGTGTCCGACGGAATCTCTTGCTGCTTGCGATGCATGCGTCCGATGACCGGTGCTGACGCCGCAGGCACCGGTCCGTTGCGCTTCTTCGCTGATGTGGACTCGGGAGGCAGTACTCGGAACACGACCTTGCCGTCGTCAGTGGTTGCCACCGCATAAGATCTCGGTTCGCTCAGAAGAACCACGATGCGGGTGACCACAGCGCCCGCTCCGCCACCCACCTCCAACCGCACCGATGTGACGCCATCCTTGTTCACTGAAATCGGGGATGGCGTCGATGCCGGCACAGTGTCAGGCAGCTCGAGCACCAGCCGGTCGGGATTTGTCTCCTGCGTGACCCGCGGAGTGACGGGCGAAGTGAGCTCAGCCTGTACCTTCACCTCGCCCTTCTCGTCCACCACGGATACGGCTTGCAGGATTGTCGAACTGTCGCTCTGCGCCAAAGCGCCAGCGGCAATCATCGCTACGAAGATCGAATATGCGAGGAACTTCAAAGCCACTCCACTGGGGGTTGCGAAAATAGCGTGCTCAGTATTCGTTCCCTGATTTTTTTGGTTTATCCGCCGCCGCCGTTCTTGTGACAGCTGTAGCAATTCACGCTGTTGTACACATAGCCGCCGACACCCTGGTGCTCGTTGTCGGTCTGATTTTTCGAGTGGCAATTCGTGCATTGGAAGATGCTGTAGTCGCTTGGATTGGTATGGCAGACGGAGCACACTCCATTCGCTCTGCCGTGGTTGGTGTTGAACCATGTGTGATTGAAGGTCGCGCCCAACCAGCTGCTGGTGGTATGGCAAGTTGCGCAGCTCGTCGGGAAACCTGCCGTGATGTGGTTTGGATCCGTCGTTCCGCTGTAATCCTTCGAATGGCAGCCGTAGCAATCGGTCGGCAGCGTCGTGTAGTTGTTATTCACGTGGCAGCTGGTACAGGCCACGTTAGTGTGCGCGCCGGTCAGCGGGAAGCTGGTGTTGTTGTGATTGAACGTCGCCTGGGTCCACGAGGTGGTGTTGTGGCAAACGTCGCACTGCTGCGGGAACCCGACTGAGATGTGGTTCGGATTATTCGTGTTCTGAAAGTCGGTGAGGTGGCAGGCCACACACGCCGTGTTCGTCAGTCCGTACGCATTGCTGCCGGTATGGCACTGGCTGCACTGCAACGAAGTATGCGCGCCCGACAACGGCCAGCCGGTCGAAGCATGATTGAAGATCGCCTGGGTCCACGAGGTTGTGTTGTGACAGACTTCGCACTGTTGGGGGAAGCCCACGGACACGTGATTCGGATTGGTCGTTCCGGTGTAGTCTTTCTGATGGCAGCCGTAGCAGGCCGTTGGCAAGCTGGTGTAGTTGTTGTTCACGTGGCACTGCGCGCACTGCACGCTGGTGTGCGCGCCCGTGAGTGGAAATGCAGTCTTGGAATGATCAAATGTTGCCGGCATCCATGCCGTGGTGGTGTGGCAGACCTCGCAGGTCTGTGGGATCCCGGTGGACGCGTGGTTCGGATTCGTCGTGCTCTGGTAATCCTTCAAGTGGCACGAGACGCAGGCGGTCGAAGTGAGGCTGAAGTTTCCGTTCGTGTGGCATTGATCGCACTGCAGGTTGGCATGGCCGCCAGTTAACGGGAATCCGACTGAATTATGGTCGAAGCTTGCTGGCTGCCACGCAGCCGTGTTGTGGCACTCCTGGCAGGTTTGAGGAATTCCCAAGGCGACGTGATTCGGATTGCTCGCCCTCTGGAAATCCGCCAGGTGGCACCCGACGCAAGTTGCCGGTGTCCCCTTGTACTTGCCGCCCACGTGACAAGCCGTGCAATCAATGGTTGCGTGCATGCCGGTCAGCGCAAAATTCGCTGGCGGCCCAGCATGATCGAATTTCGCTCCCAGCCACGTGTTGATCGTATGGCACTGTTCACATTGGACGGAAAAGCCGGCCGTCACGTGATTCGGCGCGGTCGTCTGCTGAAAAGTATTCTGATGGCACGAGTAACACTGAATCGACAATCCCTGGAACTGTCCGACCGCCTCGCTCTTGTGGCAGTCTGCACAATTCAGGCCCGCGTGACCACCGATCAGCGGGAAGCGGTTGTCGTGCTCCTTCACATTTTGCAGGACGATGTTCCATCCCTTCACCGTGTGACAGTTTTGGCAATCCGCGCCCATCTGACGGCGGTGGATGTCGGCGTGGCAGTCGGCGCAGTGCGTTCCCACATCCGTGAACACCATTTTGGCGTGGCACTGCGTGCAGCTGACGCCTTCGTGAAGGCCGCGCAATGGATACTTGGTCTTGTCGTGATCAAACTCGGGAACGGCGCGGATCGGCTTCCATCCCACCGACGTATGACAGTTCTGGCAGGGTAAGGCGAGATTGCCGTGCGGGCTGCGGGATACGGTTTGGTGCGACTGCCCCAGCGTTGGCCGGGCCCACACCACGCCGAATAGTCCGCACAGCACTAGAACGGCGAGTCTGACGCTCGCTTTGTGTTCTCTATGCCCCAAGGGTCTCCTACCACTTTCCGATGGGAGAAGCATTTGGGTTGCCAGGAAAAGCGGCCCATTCTAGGCGCTTGTTATCAACAAGAACATCGTCCAAATGGAGGTGCCGCGCGAAAAATCAGTGTGTCCATACGACTCAAGTGGGAACCCGACGGACACACGTGCGAGGAATCGCGGCCTGATTTCTTTCGCTGGCAGGCTGAAATAGAGGCCCTCCGCGGGCCGGGCGGTCTCTTCAAAGGATCGGTCAAGAGGCTGGCTGATTGTGCAAGCGCGGCCCAGGCTCAGTCGTCTTTGTGATCATGGTCAGGAGAGCCCGGATTGTTGGGAGGCTGCGTTCCGGTTTTATGGTCGTCGTCCCCATGCTCTCCCCGGCCCGTCCCGCCAAAGCCGGGATTGTTGCGATTGTCGTTCATGTCACGGTTCTCCATTCCGCGCGGCTGCTCCGGATCGCGATTCTGATCGACGCCGGTAGAGAATCCGGGGCGCAACAGCACAGGAGCACCGATCTGGCCATCCCGCAACCCGGAGACTTCCACTAACCCTTCGTACACATCCACGGAGGTCTTCTGCTTTTTGTTGACGTCCACCGAGAACTTCGTGCCCCGCACCGTGATGACGGCTGTGGGTGTTCCCATGCGGAATGACGGCTCGTTGCCCAGACGCTTTTGAATTTGTGCGTTGATTTTTCCGAGCAGCAGCTCCAGCCAGAATCCTTTGTCCTGCGAGGGCGCCTTCAAGACCACGTGGCTGTTGGACTTTACGAGCACCTGCGAGCCGTCCTGAAGCGCGAGCAGCACGCTGCCCTTCACTGTATCGATCTTGCTTTCGGCGGCCAGCACGGTGCCGCGCTGACCGGTTAGAACATCACCAGTAGCAGAATGGAAAGCGACCTCGCCCTTCATTTCGGCGATGGTCGCGGAGCCAACGGGCAAGGGCGCCGGCTCGGGGTTTTGCCCAGTCGCCGCGCCAAACACGAGTACCGCCATGATCCCAAGCAGAATTCCTCGAAGGCCGGTCATGACTTCTCCTTCGTCACGCCCACCGGCTCAGCTTTCGCGGGCAGGTGGATCTCGAACACGACCCCGGATGAGTGACTCTCCGCCCGCACGGAACCGCCGTGCTTTTCCGCAATGCGTTTCACGAACGCCAGACCGAGGCCCCAGCCAGTCTTATTTTTCTCTACATTCGATGCACGGAAATACGCATCGAATAGCCTCGCGATTTCCTGTTCCGCGATCGGCTTCCCCAGATTATGCACGCTGATAATAACTTCTTCGTTATCTCGAAAACAACGTACGTTTACGGGAGATCCGGGCTGTCCGTACTTAATGGCATTGCTCACCAGGTTCAGAACCGCCCCGCTGATTAACGGGGCATCCCCCATGATGGCGCCCGGTTCCTCGTCTTCCAGGACCAGCTGCATCCCGGCCGCTTGTGCCAGCGGCTTCAAGATATCAAACACCTGTAGCACGACGGACTCCACTTCAATGACCGATAGCGACACCGGCTTGGAGCCCGCGTCCAGTCGAAGGACGTCCAGATAGCTGCTGATTAAAGCCAGCAGGCGTTTCGACTCCCGAAAAATGGTCTCAGGCGCCCCGGCGCAAACGGCGGATCCAGGGTACTGCATCATGAGCTCGGCAAACCCTTGGATCGAGGAAAGCGGTGTTCGCAACTCATGTGTAATAAAGCCGAGCGCTTCAGACCGCGCCCGGTCGCGCTCCACCCGCGTGCGGAGACTAGTCAGGGTCACGATCGTGCCCCCACCGGGCGAGATTTTGGTGGGCGGCAAAGGCGCGATCCGTACGGAATAGAGTTCTCGATCAACTGTGACCTCGCCCTCCTCCACTTGGTCGACCTGTGTCAACGGCGCTTCGTCGTTGACTACCCACTCGGTGCGCACATGCTCAAGGGTCAGGCGTGAATTGTCTTCCAGTTGAAATGCGCTGGCGAATGCCTGATTGCGGAGCAGGAGTCGTCCGTGTTCATCGAAGATGGCTACCAGATCCTGGGTCGACTCCAGCAGGGTATTGTGCAGTTCGTAGAGCGAGCCCAATTCTGTTTGCAATTGCTGCAGCAGTTCCAGACGCCACGAAAGGTTGGACTTCTCTCGGGGCGAACCGTCTTTGCTGCGCAATGCTAACCAGGACCGAAGCCCCAGCAGTTGTTGCGTCACGCTTCGCTCCACACGCACGAAGTCCGCGGCATACACCAGTAGCGGCGCGACCAGCACGGAAAGCATCATGTATCCCGCCGGCAGAATTCGAGATCCAAAAATGAAAAAGGCCAGGGCCGTAGCATAGGTTCCGGCACCCGCCACGAGCGCGGCTAAGAACGCGGCGGCGCCTCTCCACTTTCGGAATACCAGCACGGATGCCAGGCAGGTCGCGAGCAGAACCACAACCCACGCCCAGGGCGGAATCCGGCGCAAGGTCCTCCCTGTAAGAATGCCATCGACAATCTGGGCGTTGACTTCGACGCCCGGCGTTGGGAACTCCGGATGCAGCGGAGTGTTGAGGCGATCGCCGATCTCCGTGGTTCCGAATCCAACGAGAACAGGTCTGCTCTGCACCAGTTGCGGATTAAGTCCATCCAGCACCATTTGCGCGGAAACGGTGTCGAAACCATCGCGACGGAAGGCGATCGGGATGAGGACCGGCTTCGCCGTGGTCACGCTCCCAGCATTGTCCATCGACGGGATTCCATAGGCCGCCAGGAATGCCGTTGTTCGGCTGGGATCGGCCCGACGCGCTACCTCGACCCCAAAGGCCCATCGCGAACCATCCAGCGACAGTTCTCGCGCCGGATAGGTCCGGCACACGCTATCAACGTCCAGGGGTGCCTGCGCATGACCCACGGCGGCAGCAGCAGCTGCGAATTGTGGAATCGGCTCAAGCCAGCGCGGGCCATTCGCGAAGGCGGAAATTTTGTCGACGATCACCGCTCGCGACGCCGCCAAAGCTTCCTGCAAGGGTTTGTCGGCGTCCGCTGTTTGTGGCTCGGAAAGAAGAATGTCGAGGCCGATGACGCTGGCTCCGGCCGCGTTCAGGTTGTTGGTGAGCTTAGCCAGGAGGGCGCGTGACCACGGCCAGCGGCCGAAGCGATTAAGACTCTCGTCGTCGATTAAAACCAGGACGACTCGCGAACGCGGTTTGGGTACCGGAGATAAACGAAAGAAGGAATCGTTAAAGCGCAATTGCCAGTCGCGTACCGCCGGGATCGTTGCCGAGAGGAGAACTACTACGAGAAACAACAGAACCGCCAGCGCAACCGTTTGCAGCCATTCATGCTTCGGTGCTGTTGCCGTGGTCATTTTTCGCTCGTCGATTGCAGATCAATACCCAGACGCAGCGCCTTCCGGTATAGCGTCTTTCTCTCAATCCCCAGCCGACGTGCTGCCTCGGAACGATTGCCACCCGTTTGTTTCAGGATCTGCAAGATATGCTGCCGCTCCATCTCCAATAAACGATCGGGAGCTGCGGCGACCGCTACCGGTTCCCCTTCCTCTTCCGGATCGCGATGAGATTCTGCGTCTACATCCGCCCGCGTGATTTCGCCCGTCGGCGCAAAGACCGCCAATCGGTTCACGGTATTTTCAAGCTCGCGCACATTTCCCGGCCACTGCCGTTGCTGCAAAAGCTGAACCGCCCCGGGATCGATCGTCACTTTCAGAGCATTCTTCTCGTTGAACCTTCTCAGGAAATGGCGCACCAGGAGCGGAATGTCCTCTCGCCGTTCTTCGAGGCCGGGAAGATCGATGCGCACCACCGCCAGGCGATAGAAGAGATCCTCGCGGAATTGACCTTCCTTTAGCAGTTGGCTGACGTCGCGATTCGACGCTGCCAGCCAGCGCACATCGACTGCCGTGTATTTGTTCGAGCCCACGCGACGAACCTGCTGTTCCTGGATCACGCGCAGCAATTTCACCTGGAACGACAGCGTCGTCTCGGAGATCTCATCGAGAAAAACCGTTCCGCCATCGCTGGCCTCGACCAACCCGCGATGAGCATTCGCCGCGCCCGTAAACGCGCCTTTCTCGTGGCCGAACAGTTCGCTTTCTAAAATGGTCTCTGTGAACGAACCGCAGTTCACCGGTGTGAAGGGCTGATCTTTCCGCTTCGAGTGCTGATGGATCGCCCGCGCAACCAGTTCCTTTCCAGTTCCGCTCCCGCCGGTGATCAATACGCTGATGTTGCTGCCGGCGACCCGCCCGATCGCCTTATACACTTCGAGCATCTTCGGACTGCGGCCGATGATGGCGGAATCCGGTTCATCCGGCGTGTGGATCTCGTCGGACGATTCGCGGTGGGGCTGGCGGAATGCATCAGCCCGGGTTGCGATTGCCCGGATCTGATCAACCGTCAGCGGCTTACTGACATAGTCCACCGCGCCTTCGGACATCGCGCGGGCCGCCGTTTCGACGCTCACGTTCGCCGTCATAATGACGGGGTAAATTTTCGGTTGGAGCTCCCGGAACCGCTTCAGCAGGTCGATTCCGTTGTCCGAGCCTAAGTAGACGTCGACCATCACCAGATCGGCTGGGTTCGCAGCCAAGTGCTGCTCCGCGAGGTCGGCGCGCAGGAATGGACTGCACTGATGCCCCTCTGCGGAAAAGACCGCCCGCAAAAAGTCGCAAGTGCTGGGATCGTCGTCAACCACTACAACGCGGAGGGCATCCATGCTCAGTGACTAGCTTACTGCAACTCTGATGCGAGATACGGCAATTCCGCTGCCAATCCTGAGCGCTGAAACGAAAGCCGTTTGTACGTGTGGAAGGCGCGCTTGGGCATGGCGCGCAGGTGGGAGGCTTGTCAGCTGCGAAGCTTCGGGGGAGGGGGAGGACTGGACATCCATAAAACTTGCCGGCCCCTTTGTGATCCAGCAGGAGTGTCCACCCCCATGCGGACACTCCTCTGGATTCAGTGGCGCCCTGGCCGGGCGCCGGACTTCTGCTCTCGGGTGCCAGCGAGAACAGCCGTCAGGCGCACGGTAGGTCGCGCAACCTGCTCAGTGCGCCTTGAACGTGAAGTCCATGGTCTTGCTTTCGCCTGCAGCGATGGTGACCTTCTGCGTGAGCGTGCCCAGCTTCTCATGCCACGCTTCGATCGTGTATTCACCCGGAGGAAGATTCGGCAGCTGGAAGCTTCCGTCTTTGCTCGTCACCGCGAAATACGGATGCTTGAAGACCGCGATGTAGCTCTTCATCCACGGATGCACGTTGCACTTCACGGGTATTGCGACTTCCTCACGCGGGAAGCTTTCTTCCATCGTCGAGCCGGCGGGCTCCGCCTTGTTCCACTCGCGGTTGTTCGAGGGCAGCGGATGCACGTTGTGCGTGGTGTTGTCGCTGTTCACCATCTTGAGTTTCTGATTCGTCCGCATTGCCACGACGTGGGGCTCATACATGCAACCCTTCTGTTCGAAGGTCACTTCTTGCGTCGGCGCGTCGAACGTGCGATTGCCCAGCCCGTCGGAAATAAACACGATCACGTTGCCGAGCGAGTTGTCGCTGCCCGTCACGAAGTCTTGGGTGACGGCCGGCCCGGGATGCAGCTTCGCGCAGCTCGGATCGGAGTTCATGCTTACCTTGGTTGGTTGTGGCAGGGTCCCTGTAAATTTCACCTTGCCCACAACCGACGCACCCGCGCTGGCATCCGGCCGGGGCGCCCCTGCATTCGCGCCCGCAGCACCATTGGCGGCGAACGCACTTCCCGCTGCGACTAGCATTGCCAGCCCAGCGCTCACTGCTAAGAATTTTTGCTTCGTCTTCATCAGAGTAGAGTCCTCCCAAGGCCCGGAGAAGGCTCACTCTTCTCCGGGGCAGGTGTTATCGGGAAGCAACCTCTCGGTTGCCGCTGTGCGAGAACGCCGCCGTCCTTAGAACGGGCTCGACGTCTGGCTGATCGTCTTCAGGTCCGAGCCATCCGCCTGGGTGTAGTACCCCTGCTGATAGCCGTTTGAGTACGCACCGCGATAGGCATCCACTTCGGCGTAACCAACGTTTCGGAAGTTATCCGTCTTGTGGACCTGAAATGGCTGCGCTGTTTTGCGGTGACGAGCACCGTCGAGCAATCCGTCGCGGAAGCCCGCGAGTTCTGCCGCCGACGGCTCGGCGACCTTGATCGCGCGCGAGTCCGCCAGCTGACGATAGGTTTGCTGGTAGCCAGCGATGAACGAAGCGCGATCCTGATCGGTACCCCAGCGCCCACTCGCGAGGTGCGGCTTCCGCCCATTCGCGATGTCGATCTTGGCCTGGAACGATCCGTCGCGGAAGGCGGCGTCGGCTTGGCGCGCGTCCGCAGGACCACCTGGACCGCGATAGCCGACTACTCCTAACCCCACGCACAGAAACAACGCAAGCACCCACCACAGTTGCTTTTTCATTTCGTCTATCTCCTCTTTTGCGCGGACAGCCGAGCACCTCCGCGCACCCCAACCTCACGCCGACTGCACGCGGGCCAACCTGGACATCGAAGAACATCGATCTCGGAGTTTCGTGTCCATTTTTGGGACAAGGATCTCCCTGATCGCCGAAGGCGCTTTTTCGCCCTCGTACCAAACACGGGGAAGGACACCGACAGAACGACCGCTACACGGAAGTCGTCCGTCCGGCTATGTCAACGAACGTGATCTGCCCGAGCAATGACGCCGGCTAACCCTGCAAAGGGTTCTTCGGCAACGCTATTTCGAGCACTGAAAACTCAGGGGCCTGGGTTTCGTTTGATGTGCTTTACGCGGAAATGGGGGGTTCCGCGATAGGGTCTTCGTCACTCGGACGCTTTCACCAAGTCTTTCGGGGGAGACTGGCTCTAGCATCGAACATACTTCAATTGGTTCCAAAAGGAACCCTCAAAACGAGGGAGGTGTTGTAAAAACCTCTTCACAACTCACGCCTCGTTCGCCGCAGGAACTCGCCGGTACTATCGGCATTGTTCTCTACAGCCCGCTTACATCGAACCAATTTTCACAATAAGCCAAAACGTCGGATGTCGTTGTCAACGAGTTGTTAAATCTTTGTAAGACCGACTTCCTCCAAATGCCTTACGGGATGCGGCTTTTCGGCCATCGCTCATTGTTTGTGCCGGCGCGGCGAGCCCTCCGGCGCCGCGAAGCGCATCCAGTTTCCTCACAGCGTAAAATGTTTTCACCCACGAAAGTGGGGTGTGTCGCGAAGAGAGAGTCTTCGCGGAGAGAGCGAGCATGACCATCGCGCAGTTCGTCGCCCGCAATGCTTTTCGCAATCGCCGCCGCAGCATTCTTACCGCTCTCAGCATTACTTTCTCGTTGTTGCTGCTCACGGTCATGATGACGATCTGGCGCGGTTTCTACATCGACCAGGGCGCGCCCGACTCGGCGCTGCGCATCATGACGCGTCACCGTGTCTCGCTTGCCTTCTTTCTGCCCGCGTACTATCGCAGCAAGATCCGCACCGTGCCCGGAGTTGTACACGTCGTTCCTATGACATGGTTCGGCGGGAAATATAAAGATGATCGTCCTGAGAACTTTTTTGCGCAGTTCGCCACCGACCCCGACGAGTACATGGAGGTCGCCGCAGATAAAGAGGTCCCCCCTGAGCAGATCAAGGCGTGGAAACAGGATCGCACCGGATGCCTGGTCGACCAGTCGCTCGCCGAGAAGTACGGCTGGAAGATCGGCGATCGCATCACCCTGCAAGGCAACATCTTTCCCACGAACCTCGAGCTGACCATTCGCGCGCTATACAAGATCGATCCGCCCAACAACTCCCTGTACTTCAACGCAAAGTATCTGGAGGAATCCGTGGGCTGGTTCAAGGACACGGCCGGGTTCTATTTCATCCGCGTCGACGCGCCCACATCCGTTGCCCGCGTCGCGCATGCGATCGACGACATGTTTCATAACCTTTCCGAGCCCACCAAGAGCGAGAGCGAAAAAGCCTTCCAACTCGATTTCATTGCCGGCCTTGGGAATGTGAAGGCATTCATCCTGGGAATCTGCGGCGCAGTCGTGTTCACCATCCTGGTTGTGTCAGCCAATGCCATGGCAATGTCCATCCGCGAGCGCACGCGCGAAGTGGCGGTCCTGCGCACCCTGGGCTTTACCCGGCAACAAATCCTGTCGCTCTACCTGGGGGAATCGATCACCCTCGCTCTCATCGGAGGCTTCGGGGGCGTCCTCGTGGCGGCGGGTTTGATGCTGTTCTTAAGCAAGCAGCACGTGGTCATCGTGCCCGCCTCGATGAAAGTGACCTGGTCGATCGCCGTGGTTGCGCTCGCTACCTCGGCGCTGGTCGGACTTCTAAGCGCCCTCCTGCCTTCCTACAATGCGGCGCGCATCAACATCGTCGATGGCCTGAGGCACATCGGCTGATCTTTCCGCCCTCTATCCCTCATGTGACAGAGATCACAATTCCGTGTGATCTTGTACCTTGTTGTCTGTATTCCAGTCGGCCAGACTCGCCCCAGGAGCCGTTTCAACCCGCCGCGCAGTAGCGCGACGAATTCTCTGGAGCGAGGTCAGCCGTGTTGGTCAATGGTCAGAGTGTCTTCCACAGCAACAAGTATTGCGAGGCCGACGCTTGCATTCACTGTTCCGGTGTCGTGCGCCATGAGTCCTGGTGCATCACCGGAAATTCGCGAGTGCGCTATGCCTACGAGGTCGTTCTGCATCCAGAAGAACTCACTGTCGAAGACCGCCTGATCCTGCACGCACTCGGCGCAACCTGGGAGCGGAACGCGTGTGCCGGATCCTGCTCTCGTTAATTCTGCGCCGTACAGAATCTGTAAGACCGGACCGCCTGTCGAATCCTGAAGCTGCGCTGCGTCCGCCGGCCGGTTATTCCGGGCGGATGATCGCCAGCACACTGCTCACTGTGAACGGGTAAACCAACGTCCCAACCAGAAAAACCGTCGTCGTTGTCAAAGCGTCCATAAATCCCTCCGTGTGTTCCTGGCCTGAAATTTGTCCGCACTTGCTTGATTTGCTGCGGATGCCTTGCATAAGGCCTCCTCCCGGCCAAAGGGTAACTAGCTGAAATTAATTGACTTATTAGAGGCGCGCCGGGTGGTTTCTGTAGCATTTCCGGCGTTTTGCCGGAAATCGAACGACGGCGTTCGGGAACTCGGGACCTCTTCACGAGTGGTGGGATCTAGATGTGACAATTCGGAGACATCACTCTGCATCATTTGTGTGATTCCGTGGCATCTCACTAAATAAGCTGGTAGTGGGGACAACGGACATTCTCCCTGGCGGTGACCGCGCGGTTGCGTACATTTCGGCGAACAGGGGGTTTGGTGAGACAAGCTTTCTCTCAGTTTCGGATGGGCTCAGTGCTGCCCGTGTTCGTGGCGGCTTGCATTGTTTCTCTATGTGCGCCGCAAATCTGGGCAGCCGACCGTGTTTCGCCTGCCAATCTGGAGTCTGGTTACCGGCAGATGTACAACCTTGACTTCGACGGAGCTCACCATACATTCGCAGACTGGGAAGGGTCTCATCCGCAGGATCCCATGGGGCCGATCTCCAATGCGGCCGCTTACCTGTTCGCGGAATTCGATCGCCTTCACATTCTGGAGTCAGAGTTCTTTACCGAAGACAAGCGCTTCGAGCAGCGGCAGAAATTCGAGCCGGATCCGAAAACGCACGAGGCTTTCGAAGCGGAGTTGACGCGGGGCGACCAGCTATCGGATCAGATCCTGTCGCGGTCGCCTAACGATGGAGCGGCATTGTTTTCGAAGGTGATGGTCGGCGGCCTGCGCGGCGACTACATGGCTCTAGTCGAAAAACGCAACATGGCCGCGCTGCGCACGATCAAAAGTGCGCGCGCGACCGCAGAACGGTTGCTCTCGCAAGATCCCTCGTGCTACGACGCATACCTGGCGATCGGAGTTGAGAACTACCTGCTCGGAATCAACCCTGCTCCCGTCCGCTGGTTGCTGCGCCTGGGCGGCGCACAGACCGATAAGGATGAAGGCATCGCCAAGCTGCGCCTGACCGCCGAAAAGGGACGTTATCTTGCCCCCTACGCGCGTCTGCTGCTGGCGGTTGCCGCGCTTCGCGACCATGACCGGATGGAGGCGCGCCGGTTGCTCTCGGGTCTCGCCGATGAATTTCCGCAAAATCCTCTCTATCGCCGGGAACTGGCCAGGATCGAGCCGTAAAGTTGCTTTTGCTCGTCTTTATCTTTCCGGTCACAAATTTTGCTTGAAGTCTGCGAGGTCGTTCTGGCATGCACACGCGTGAAACGTCGCCGACGATCTGACCGCCGCTCGGATTTCAGGCGTGCATGAATGCGCTAAAAGCTACTTTGACTGTTCGAGCTGATCGAGTGCGGCGAGCACTTCGCCGCTATGCTTCGCGGGATCGACGCTGGTATACACGCGAACGATCTTACCGTTCGGATCGACGATAAATGTATGCCGCGCGGCAAACTTCACCACCGCCAGGTTGGTGAGTGAGCCGTATTCCTCAGAAACTTTCTTATCCGTATCGGCCAGCAGTTTGAAGTTCAGTCCCTCTTTGGTGCAGAACTGCTTGTGGGAGTCGGCGCTATCGACGCTTACGCCCAGAATCACAGCATGGCGGTGCTCATACTGTGGCAGATCGCGCTGAAAGTTGTGCGCTTCGAGAGTGCAACCGCTGGTGAAATCTTTTGGATAGAAATAAAGGACAACCCACTGGCCGCGGAAATCTTTCAGGTTGACCGGCTTGCCTTCCTGCGACGACAAAGTAAAGTCCGGAGCTTCCGCGCCCACCGCCGGCACGTCCGAAGCAAAGGCCCCACGCAAAAATACGCCCGCGAACAAGACTACAAGCGCCGCAATCAAGACGTAACGGACCATCCACCCTCCTTCGGATTTCTCACTCCCGTCAGCTGCTAAACCTTGCAGGTGCGGTTTACCGCTGTTTCGCGCAAAGTGCGCGAGCGAACGTCCTACCTACCCCGCAGCCGCGATACGCTGGCCGTCTCTTCGACTTCGCCGGCAGACGGCACTACAGTATTCGATCCGATCCCAGTCACGCGATGCGCGGCGCGTGTACTCAATTACCTCGCCGCAAACCCGGCAGGTTTTGGCGGCGACATTCGCCTTCTTTCTTCCCTCGTCAATGCGTACAGGTTCGTTCGACATATCAATTACTTGACTCCCGCGAAAAATCCTCGTCCTTCTTTCCAGAGGCACGATTTTCCTGATACCTGAGTATCAGGATTACCAATAACTGCACCGTTGGTTTGATTCCGAAGTGCCCGCCAAGGGTGCCGCGAAATTTTTCTTTTGCAAACTCGTGCCGAGGGCAGTTTTCCTAAGATTTCGGCAACTCGTGTGTTTCGATCCGCCGACTCCTCGAAGAAAATCGATGCTCTCCAGCAGCAAAAATCCGCAGAATTGAATATCATAAAGAGTTCAGCAATCAATGTGGGGGAGAGTAGACGTGTCTCAGACGCAGACGGATGGCTTGGAGGTCCTTGAAACGCGGGAGTGGTTAGACTCCCTCGATTATGTGCTCTCGAAGGGAGGGCCGGACCGGGCGGGACGCCTGATTCAGCAGCTTGCCTTGCACGCCCGGCGCGCCGCCGGCGTAAATCTGCCCTTTCAAGCGACCACCCCCTACCAGAACACAATTCCCGCGAGGGTCCAGCCGCCATTTCCCGGCAGCCAGGAAATGGAGCGCCGCATCAAGAGCCTGGTACGTTGGAACGCGCTCGCCATGGTGATGCGCGCCAACAAGCTTCAGGAGGGAATCGGCGGTCACATCTCCACGTTCGCCTCGGCGGCCACGCTGTACGAGGTCGCGTTCAACCATTTCCTGCATGCACAAACGAAGGACGGCGATCGCGACATCGTGTACTTCCAGGGACACGCCGCTCCTGGAATGTATTCACGCGCGTTTCTCGAAGGGCGAATCCCCCGTCAGAAACTGGAAAACTTTCGGCGCGAACTCAAACCGGGCGGGGGGCTCTCGTCCTATCCCCATCCCTGGCTGATGCCTGATTTCTGGGAATTCCCAACCGTCTCCATGGGGCTCGGTCCGATCCAGGCGATCTATCATGCCCGCTTCATCAAGTACCTCGAGAATCGCGGCCTGAAAAAGACGACGGGCGGCAAGGTCTGGGCCTTCATGGGCGACGGCGAAATGGATGAGCCCGAGTCTCTTGGCTCCATCACGCTGGCGTCGCGCGAGCGTCTCGACAATCTGATCTTCGTGGTGAACTGCAACCTGCAGCGCCTGGACGGTCCGGTGCGCGGCAACGGCAAGATCATTCAGGAACTGGAAGCCATCTTCCGCGGCGCCGGATGGAATGTCATCAAGGTCATCTGGGGCAGTGATTGGGACACGCTGATCCAGAGCGATCGCGACGGCCTGCTGGTCAGGCGCATGGGCGAGATCAGCGACGGCCAATACCAGAAATACTTCGTCGAAAGCGGCGCCTACTTCCGCCAGAACTTCTTCGGCACCGACCCGCGCCTGCTGAAGATGGTCGAACATCTTTCCGACGAGCAGCTCGCGCGCATGCGCCTCGGCGGCCACGATCCGATCAAGGTCTACGCCGCTTACAAGGCCGCTGTCGAGCATCGCGGCCAGCCGACCATCGTTCTCGCCAAAACGATCAAGGGCTACGGCATGGGCGAGGCGGGTGAAGGCAAGAACATCACCCACCAACAGAAAAAACTCAACGACGAGGAGCTCAGCCTCTTCCGTTCACGCTTCGGCATCCCCATCCCCGACGATGAATTGCACAACGCTCCGTTCTATCGCCCCGCCGACGACAGCGCCGAGATCAAGTACATGCAGGAGCGGCGCAAGCAATTGGGCGGTTACATGCCAGAGCGTAAGGTGCGCGCGACTCCTCTCAAGGGCGTGCCGTCGGCGCATTTCGAGGAGTTCTACAAAGGCACTGAGGGCCGCGAAGTCTCGACCACGATGGTCTTCGTGCGGCTCCTAGCGAAGCTTTTGCGCGATCCCGAGATTGGCAAGCTGATCGTGCCTGTCGTGCCTGACGAAGCTCGCACCTTCGGCATGGAAGCGCTCTTCCGTCAGGTCGGCATCTATTCCAGCGTCGGTCAGCTTTATGAGCCGGTCGACATGGATACGCTGCTTTATTACAAGGAAGCCAAGGACGGCCAGATCCTCGAAGAAGGAATCACCGAAGCCGGTTCGATGTGCTCGTTCATTGCGGCGGGAACGGCGTATGCGAATCACGGCATCAACACGATCCCCTTCTTCATTTACTACTCGATGTTCGGATTCCAGCGCATCGGCGACCTGATCTGGGCAGCGGCCGACATGCGCACTCGCGGCTTCCTGATCGGCGGAACCGCCGGTCGTACGACTCTCGCTGGTGAAGGTCTCCAGCACCAGGACGGCCACACCCACGTGCAGGCGCTGGTCGTTCCGAACTGCCTCGCGTATGACCCTGCGTTCGCGTACGAAATCGCGGTCATCATTGAAGACGGCATCAAGCGGATGTACGTTGACGGCGAGTCGATCTTCTACTACCTGACCGTCACCAACGAGCCCCTGCCGATGCCCGAGATGCCTTCCGGCGAAAACGTCCGCGACGGCATCCTGAAAGGTCTGTATCGCTTCAAACCTTCGCAGAAACAGGACGCGAAGGTCCGCGCGCAGCTCTTCGGCAGCGGCACGATTATGTTCGAGGTGCTTAAGGCGCAACAGATCCTCGAAGAGAAGTACGGGGTGGGAGCGGACGTCTGGTCCGTCACCAGCTACAAGCAGCTCTACCGTGATGCCAATGATGTAGAACGCTGGAACACTCTTCACCCGGGAGAACCTCACAAGATTCCCTACGTTACCCGGGTTCTGAAAGACGCACTGGGGCCGTTCATCGCCGCCTCCGATTACATGAAAGTACTCCCTGAGTGCATCGCGCAGTGGGTTCCGGGGCGCCTCGTCTCGCTGGGTACGGACGGCTTCGGCCGCAGCGAAAATCGCGCCGCCCTGCGCGACTTCTTCGAGGTGGACGCAAAGCACATCGCGCTGGCCACGCTCTCGGCTCTCGCGCGCGAAAACAAAATTCCCGTCGATACCGTGAAACAGGCGGTCAAGGATTTAGGCATCAATCCGGAAAAACTAAACCCGGCCATCAGCTAAGAAAGGTTTTAGACAGTGACCGAATTCAAGTTGCCCGAACTGGGCGAAAACATCGATCAAGGCGACCTGGTGCGGCTGATGGTTTCGCCTGGTGCCGCTGTGCAGGAAGGCCAGCCCGTCATGGAACTCGAGACGGACAAGGCCGTGATCGAGGTTCCGTCCTCTGTCAGCGGAGTCATACAAGAGATCCGGGTGAAGGAAGGCGACAAGCTCAAAGTGGGGCAGGTCATCTTTACCGTCGAGAACGGCGCGGGCGCCAAAGCACGCGGCGAAGCTCCGGCCGCGAAAGTGGAAACTCCCCCGAAGAAAGAAGAAAGGCCACAGCCAGTCGCTCAGACAGAACTGAAAGTTGAAGAATCCAAGCCTGCACCAGCGCCGCCCTCCACCCCAGCTCCGACACAGGGTGTGCCCCCGTCCGCTCCATCCAAGGCCGGAGCCACCGAATTCAAGCTGCCCGAACTGGGGGAGAACATCGACCAGGGTGATCTCGTCCGCCTGATGATCTCTCCCGGCGCGAAGGTCTCGGAAGGCCAGCCCGTGATGGAACTTGAAACCGACAAGGCTGTCGTCGAAGTGCCTTCATCCGTAAGCGGGGTCGTCAAGGAAGTTCGCGTCAAGGAAGGCGACAAGATCAAAGTTGGACAGGTGATCTTCACGCTCGAAGGCGGAGCAGCGCCTGCGTCGGAACGCCGGGCCCCCGAACCCATGGAGCACGTTTCGGGTCAACAGGCCGCGCGCCTCTCGTTCGAAATCGCAATGCGGGCTGAGGGCAAGACCGAGCGGCAAGCTCTTCCTCCCGATCAGCCCCTGCAGGCGCCGCCCACGTTCACGATGCCAGTGCAACTCGGAAAAGTCGCCGGCACCGAGCATCGCGAACCGGTGCCAGCTGCGCCGCATGTGCGCCGTCTCGCGCGCGAACTGGGCCTCGATATCTACGACGTCACTGGCACAGGCCCCGGCGGCCGCATCAGCGAAGACGACGTGAAAGCCTTCGCAAAAGCCACGCTCGCGGCTGCCGTCACCGCCGCACAGACTCCGCAAGCCGCGCGCTTCGCCGAGCCCAAGCTGCCCGACTTCACCAAGTGGGGCAAGGTCGAACGCGTCTCCATGCGCGGCGTTCGGCGCAAAACCGCCGAGCATCTGCGCGAAGCCTGGGTCACCATCCCGCACGTCACGCAGCACGATCGCGCCGACATTACCGAACTCGAGCAACTGCGCGCCAAGTTCGCGCCGCGCGCCGAAGAGGCCGGCGGGAAGATGACCGTCACGGCCATTGCGCTCAAAGTCTGCGCCTCCGCGCTGAAAGTCTTCCCGCAGTTCAACGCCTCCATTGACATGAAGAAGGAAGAGATCGTCTACAAGCAGTACATCAACATCGGAGTCGCGACGGATACCGACCGCGGCTTGCTCGTCCCCGTGATTCGCGATGTCGACAAGAAGAACATCGTCGAACTCGCTGCCGAACTTTCGCAGCTTTCCAAGAAGGCCCGCGACAAGAAGCTCACGCCCGACGAGATGGAGGGCGGCACCTTTACCATCACCAACCTGGGTGGCATTGGTGGCACGGCGTTCACGCCCATCGTGAATCATCCGGAGGTCGCGATCCTCGGCCTCTCGCGTTCCCGCATGGAACCGGAATGGATTAACGGGAAGTTCGAGCCGCGCTTGATCCTGCCGCTCTCGCTTTCCTACGATCACCGGCTGATTGATGGCGCCGACGCGGCCCGCTTCCTGCGCTGGATCGCGGAAGCATTCGAGCAACCTTTCCTGTTGTCAGTTCAGGGTTAGATTTCAAAAGGACAAGTAAATTTCATGGCAGAAAATACCAACTTGCACATTGCGGTTGTCGGCGGCGGACCGGGCGGTTACGCCGCTGCTTTTCTCGCAGCCGACATCGGACTGAAAGTCACGCTCATCGATCCCGAAGTAAATCCCGGCGGCGTCTGCCTCTATCGCGGTTGCATTCCGTCGAAGGCGCTGTTGCACGTCGCCAAACTGATCGAGGAATCGCACCAGGCGAAGAACTGGGGCATCGAATTCGCCAGTCCCAAAGTCGATTTGGGCAAACTGCGCGGCTGGAAAGAGAGCGTGGTCCAGCGCCTCACCGGCGGCCTCGGCCAGCTTTCCAAGCAGCGCAAGGTGCAATACATTCAGGGCAAGGCAGGCTTCGAAAACTCCAACACGTTGCGAGTGACCAAAGCCGGCGGCGCGGAAGAGAAGCTCACTTTCGACCGCATCATTCTCGCAACCGGTTCGCGCCCTGCCGTGATTCCAACCCTGAAGATCGACTCGCCGCGCATGATGGACTCGACCGGCGCGCTCGATCTGAAAGACATTCCCAAGAGCCTGTTAGTTGTCGGTGGCGGATACATCGGTCTCGAACTCGGTTCGGTCTACGCCGCGCTGGGAACCCGTGTGACAGTCGTCGAGATGCTGACGGGACTGCTCCCCGGCGCTGACCGCGATCTAGTCCTGCCGCTGCACAAGCGCCTGGAAAAGGCGTTGGACATGATCCTGCTCAACACCACCCTCAAATCTCTTAAGGAAGAAAGCGGTGGCATTCGCGCCACCTTCGAAGGAGCTGACGTAAAAGAAAAAGAGAAAGTTTTCGACAAGATCCTCGTCTCCGTCGGACGCAAGCCCAACTCCGAAATCCCAGGCCTCGACAAGACCGGCGTGAAGGTCGGCCCCAAGGGCTTTATCCAGGTGAACAAGCAACTCCAAACCGACGATCCTTCCATCTACGCGATCGGCGACGTAGTCGGCGAGCCCATGCTCGCGCACAAAGCTTCGCACGAAGGCCGCACCGCAGTCGAAGCGATCGCCGGACACAAAGTCGCGTTCGAGCCGCACGCGATTCCCGCGGTCGTCTTCACCGATCCCGAGATCGCCTGGGCTGGACTCACAGAAACACAGGCCAAAGAATCCGGACGCGAGATCGCCGTCGCGAAATTTCCATGGGGCGCTTCGGGCCGCGCGATCACGCTTGACCGCCCCGAAGGATTGACGAAACTCATCCTCGATCCAAAGACCGAGCGCGTGTTGGGAGTCGGAATCGTCGGCGCAGGCGCGGGCGAGTTGATTGCCGAAGGCGTGCTCGCGATCGAGATGGCCGCGCTCGCGGGTGATTTGGAACTCACGATCCACCCGCATCCGACGCTGTCGGAGACGGTGATGGAGGCCGCCGAAGTCTTCTTTGGCACAAGTACGGATGTGTATCGTCCAAAGCGCGGGTGAGGCGCACGTCGCAGCAACCGTGATACTGGGAAAGTCTTCGTATCAGGGCGCGCCTTCGGGCGCGCCGTAAAAAATGGGACGAATGAGTGCCTTTAGGCGCCGCCCACGAGAACATGAGCCTGCTCCGCCGATTGTCGCCTTGGATTCTTGGGCTGAGTCTCCTCGTGTCCCTCAGTTCCCGACAGTCCCTCGCCCAAATCCTTCCTTCGCCGGCGCCTGCACAAAATACGCCTGCTGCTCCCACCGATCCACTCGGCCGCCAAACGCCGAACGGCACGCTCTTCGGATTTCTCCAGGCGACGCAAGCCGGCGACTATACGACCGCGGTCCAATATCTGCAGATGAGCCCCGCCCGCCGCGAAACGCAGGGCCAGCAGCTTGCCACGGAACTCAAGGCCGTTCTCGATCGGGCCTTCCTCGGAAGCCTGCGTACCATCAGCACCAACCCAGAAGGCACTGTGCAGCCGGGCCTTCCCTCGGATCGCGAGAAGATCGGCACACTCTCGATCGACGACGCCGAAGTCGACGTCCTGCTCGCGCGCGTCAACGATCCCAACGCCGGGAAGATCTGGCTCTTCTCCGCCGAGACCCTTGCCAAGGTTCCCGAAGTCTACGAACTCGTAGAAGCCCACCAGGTCGAAACTCACGTCCCACAGCTGCTGGTCAAGATCCCGTTCCTTGGGATGTCGCCGTGGATGTGGTTCGCCTTGCTGCTGGCGATTCCCGTTTCCGCAGGGCTCGCATGGGTTCTCATCGAGGCGGTCGTCCTTCCCCGCAACTGGTGGCTGCGTTCCAGGAACCGCCAACCCATCATCACCAATTGGCACAAAATTTCCGCTCCTACCTGGCTCGTTATCGGAGTGTTCCTGCATCGCGTCCTGGTCAGTTATATGGGGATGCCGCTGCTCCACCGGCACTACTACTACATCTCCAGCCGGGTACTCCTGATTGCCGCGGCGACCTGGCTCCTCTTAAGGATTCTCGCTGCCGGCTTCGATCGCTGGCGCATCCGCGCCATCACGAGCGGTCACACCGGTACCGGCTCACTGGTGCTGCTCGGCCAACGCATCGTCAAAGTTCTCGTTGTTCTCTTCGCGGGACTCACGGTCCTCGGTGTCCTTGGCTTCAACATGACCACCGCCCTCGCCGGAGTCGGCATCGGCGGCCTGGCCATCGGCTTCGGTGCGCAGAAAACCATCGAAAACCTGTTCGGCGGACTTTCCTTGCTAGGTGACGAGGTCATTCGTGTGGGTGACGTCTGCAACTTTAACGGCCGCGTGGGCAGCGTCGAAGATATCAGCCTGCGTTCCACGCGAATCCGCACCGTCGAGCGTACCGAGCTTTCCATCCCGAACGGATCCCTCGCGACCATGAACGTAGAGAATTTATCGCGCCGCGATAAATTCCTTTTCAATCCGAAAATCGGCCTGCGTTACGAGACCACCCCGGACCAGTTGCGTTACGTGCTGGCCGAAGCCCGCCGCTTGCTTTACGAGCATCCCAAGGTCGAGACGGCGTCCGCCCGTATCCGTTTCACCGGGCTTGAGGACAGCTGGCTCGCTCTGGAAATTTTCAGTTACATCCTGACGCGCGATGCGGCGGAATTTAATGCCATCCGTGAAGACATCCTCTTGCGCCTGATGGATATCGTCTACAACGCAGGCACCGGATTCGCGTTCCCCTCGCAGACGCTGTACCTGGGCCGCGATCCCAAGCCCGACGAAGCCAAAGCAAAAGAGGCCGAGGAGCGGGTCAACCGCTGGAGGGAAGAGAAGCAGTTGCCGTTCCCGGACTTCGCGCCTGCCGAGATTTCCGAATTTCGCGACTCATTGCCGTATCCGCCGCCGGACTCGGCCGTCAACAATCCGAAGGGATGAGAAGTCTCTGGTTGCCGCGTGAACCGAACACCGCGTCAGCAATGGTCCAGAGTTGATGTTTACCCGTCGCGGCACGACTTCCACTAGGATCTACACTCGATTATGGCTATCGCAGCAAGTCCCGCAGGGACGACAGAGAATAGCCCCGGACGTAAGTCCGGGGTAGACATGGTAGAAATCACCCAGTCCCGTAGGGACGGCACATGCGCCGAGGACGTGAGTCCGAGGCCTGCACTCGAGCGTCGAATTTAATGCGTCCGCTGCGTTTGCTTTTCGCGATATTCGTAGCGCTGCTCGTTTCCCAGGAGAACGTCATGGCCCAATCGTCCGTCGCAACGCCCACCAGCACAGCCCTCACCGCCGAGAACATGAAGGCCACGATGTCGAAGCTCCAGGCCGAACTCACGGCCAAGTATGGCCAGGATCAGGCGATCCGCATCCGGCGCGGCCTGCATCAGGTCGTCGAATTCTGGCGTGAGGACGACGGTGACGTCTCGGTCTACGAAGATTTTGTCCGCAAGAATTTCGCCGGCGACCAGGCATCGCTCGACCTAATGTTCGACCGCTTCCAGCGCCTGCTCGAACAACTCGATGGCCACATGCACGAGATCGTGCGCGAGTTTCGCAACCAGCAGGACTTAGACGTCGGCCCCGTTCGCACCTACGACGAAACGTTCGGGGGCTACGATCCTTCGGCGCACGTGCTCGACGACTTCTTCCAGAACAAGCTCGCGTTCACGGTCCTACTGAACTTCCCGCTCACCACCCTCGACGAGCGCATCAATCTCGGGCCCAAGTGGACGCGCCGCCAGTGGGCCGAGACCCGCCTCGCCCAGCGCTTCGCCAAGCGCATTCCTGCCGACGTGAACCTCGCCATCGCGCAGGCCGCCGCCGAATCTGACAACTACATCATCGCTTACAACATCTGGATGCATCACCTTGTCGACGACAAGGGCCAGCGCCTCTTCCCGCCAAAAATGCGCCTGCTCAGCCACTGGAACCTGCGCGATGAGATCAAGGCCGACTACGCTGACAAGGACAACGCCCTCGCCAAGCAGCGGACGATTCAGCAGGTGATGGAGCGCATCATTACGCAAACGATTCCCCAAGCCGTGATCGACAATCCGCACGTGGATTGGAATCCGTTCACCAATCAGGTCACGCCTGCCGCCGTCAGCGATTCCGAATCACCCGCCCACGCTGATGCAAAAATCTCGGATGCCGCCGAGCCCTCTACGCGCTATGCCATGCTGCTCAAGACCTTTCACGCCGCCCGTCTCGCCGATCCGTATTCGCCGACCGAGCCCACACTGATTGCCCGCCGTTTTGAGGAGAATCGCGAACTTCCCGAGGAGCGTGTGCAGGCGATGCTCGAGCAGGTTCTGACCTCGTCGCTGGTTCCGCAGGTCGCGAAGCTCATCGAGTCGCGACTTGGCCGCCCGCTTGAACCATTCGACATCTGGTACAACGGTTTCCGGCCCGACAGCAAACACAGCGAATCCGAACTCGACGCGATCGTCGCGAAGAAGTACCCCACCGCCGAGAGCTATCAGAAAGACATTCCGAACCTGCTGATGAAGCTCGGTTTCCCCTCCGAGCGCGCACACTATCTCGCCAACCACATCGTGGTCGATCCCGCGCGCGGAGCGGGTCACGCCATGGGCGCCGAGATGCGCACGGAAAAGGCGCACCTGCGCACGCGCGTCGAAAAATCGGGCATGAACTACAAGGGATTCAACGTCGCCGCGCATGAAATGGGACACAACGTCGAGCAGACCGTCTCGCTGAATGAGGTTGATTTCACGCTCCTGCAAGGCGTCCCCAACACCGCATTCACCGAAGGCTTCGCGTTCGTCTTCCAGGCGCAGGATATGCACCTGCTCGGCCTCGCCTCACCGGACACGCGAAGCGAAGCCCTCAAAACGCTCAATGATTTCTGGGGTACCTACGAGATTGCCGGTGTCGCGCTGGTCGACATGGCCGTCTGGCACTGGATGTACGACCATCCCGACGCCACGCCCGAGGAACTCCGCGACGCGACGCTCGAAATTTCTAAAGACTTGTGGAACAAGTTCTACGCACCCGTCTTCAACAAGAAAGATGTTGTTCTGCTCGGCGTCTACTCGCACATGATTGATTCGTTCATGTACCTGCCCGATTATCCAATCGGTCACCTCATCGCCTTCCAGATTGAAGAGCAGATGAAGAAAGCGGGCAACATCGGCCGAGAGTTCGAGCGAATGGCGAAGATGGGCCGCGTCACGCCGGATTTATGGATGGAGAACGCCACGGGCACCCCCGTCGGAGCGGAGGCGTTGCTCAGCGCGACAGAAGGAGCGTTGAAACAGGTGGTGGGCCAGCCGTGAGAGTAACGTTTTCTTTTTGAATTCAGGGTTCGGCGTTTTTCTCAAGTCTCTAATTTTGTTCTCGGTGTCTAACCTAACAAGGTGCGAAATGTTGAGCACGACGCAAATCATTTGGCGCACAGGAACAATCGTTGCCCTCCTCTCGGTGACATCGATAATTGCTTCTGCTCAGATGGTTCCCTCGCGCGGTGAGAACAAAACGCCCCCGGAAGGATCTTCTAAAAAGCTGGTCGAACCAGAGTCATACGCGATTTATTCCGCGTTACTCTCTCAGCACTATGGAGAGTGGTTCCGCAAAAATAAGTCGGTCGCGATTTCGGTGTACACAGCGGCTCCAAGCCACGGGCCGGGCAGCGAATTGATCGCGAGATGTGAATCTGGTGCTGACAACGAGACTGACCGCGAGTTGATCGGGTATTTATGGTCGAGTCCATCTAAGAGGCTTGAAGCAAAGTTGGCGGTCCCCGGCGCATACCATCTCACCGAGGGTAAGGCCAATGTTCGTGAGGGCCTGGAACCGGGAATTATTTGGTTGTCCCCAGTTGCCTTTTCCGAAGATCGTCGACACGCGATGGTGTGGTTGCGTAATTTCTGTGGCGGGCTATGCGGCAGCGGCATGATGTGGACTTTGGACTCGAGAGATGGTGACTGGAAGGTGGGTAAGAGCATTCCATCCTGTGGGTTTATTTCGTAACACGCAAACGATCGTCCGTGCGGTCCAACCACTAGGGGACGTGCTAAGCGGATTCCACGACCCTCAGCGTCCTTTCCGGCGAAAAGATTTTCTCTGCGTACCTCGCGGAATTTCTCTGCGACCTCTGCGGACAAAAAATCTATCAATTTTCGACCGGAACGATCGCAACTTCGCTCCTTCGAGCCCACCAGAGCAATACCCGATGCGTCGGCCAATACACGACCGCCGGCACGACGACAAGATATCCGATCAAGTACAACCACCCAGGCATCACGTGCTGTTCGCGAAAGAACAATCCCCTTGCCCAGTTCACATCCATCTCCGGACGCCAGAAATGATTGATCGTCACTACCACCCAGCAGATCAGCGTCTGTAACGTAAATCCGCGGCGATCATATCCCAATCGCCAGACCGCCCATATCAACAATGGCGGTGTTACCACATGAAACAAACTCAGCAGCCTGACGTACAGTGGTAACCCGGGATCGAACATGTACTCGGTCCCGCCGATCAGATGTCTTCCTGACACCAGTGCGCCCGCCAGATCGATGCAATACAGCGTTTGAAACACAAGCAAGCTGACCGCCTGCGACGAAAACAAAAGCGCACTCTCCTTCCATAACGCAACCGCGATGATGAGATTTCCCAAGTCGCAGAAGTACAAGAAGTTCTGCGCACCATATTGCCGCCAATAGATCGGAATCCAGCACAACACCCACACCGTCCACCCGACCTTGAGCCACAGCGGGATGCGCATGCCGGGCATTGTACGAGGTCACAGTTGTGGTGTTTCAACCCTCCGGAGAATGCGAAGCCGCGACGTGGAAACCTTGAAACCTGGGAAACGTTGAAACCTTGGTTTATCCCCCTTACCTCAGTAACTTGCTCGCAAGTAACCAGCTTCTTACCATCAAACTATTATGTCGACTCGGGCCTTTTTGCTGTGCGGTGACGAAAAAGCTGTCCATGCTGTTGCTCAGATCCTGGACGAACTGGAAGTCTCCTTTGAACACTCCGGCGAGCCTGCGTTCGCTCTCAAGCGCCTGGGGGCGCAGCGTTTCGACCTGCTGATCGTCGATTGCGACAACGCGCAGAATGCCACCCAGGTCTTCAACAGCGCCCGTGCCTCGAACCTGAACAAGAATTCGATTGCTGTCGCCATCGTGGAAGGAAAAGCGGGCGTACCCAACGCTTTTCGGCTGGGCGCCAGCCTTGTGCTGACCAAGCCCGTTTCGCTGGAGCAGGCACGCAACACGCTCCGCACCGGCATTGGGATGACGAAGAAAGATGCTGTAGAAGCGAAGCCGGTGGCGGCTGCACCGGTCGTGACGCCAGCGCCCGCTCCACTGACGCCTGTAGCTCCGACGGTCCCTGCACCACTGGCGCACGTTGCACCCACGCCGACTCCGGCGGCCATTACTCCGGTCATACCGCATCATGTCGCTCCAGCGGCGGTTCTACCGGGGGTGGTTCCTGCGGCGCCCGTGGCAAAAGCTCCCGTAGTGCCGGGGGCGCCAGTTATTCCGGCCCAGGCACCCGTTCCGCCCGCGGCAAAGTCCACTGTCACTCCCGCCGCCGAAAAGCCCGCGCTTTCGACCAAGCCATCTGCGCCCGTGCAGGAGCACAAGCCGGCGCTCACCGATTTCACCGAAGCAAAAGCGCAGCCTACCGTCGGGGTGACCGCCGTGGCCAAGGCCGCGGCAGCTGCAACTGGGACCTCCGCTGCCGGGACTGCGCCGCTTAATGCCAGCAAATTCGATTCAGTTTTTGCGGGTAGCGCTTCGAGCGTCGTGGACTCCGAGACGAAGAAGTCCGAGGCGAAGAAAGACGACAAGAACAAGCTTTCCGAGCTCGCCGCGAAAGATGCGAAGGACGCGAAAGAGCCCGTCTTGCGCATCGAGGATCCACTCGCTGACGAGACCGATGTGCTTGATCCACTAAAAGATCACGGCGTGCCATCGTTCGGCGCGATGGGCAAACAGCCCTTCGCCGGGTTCGACGATGAGAGGCCCAAACGCAGCAAAGTTCCCTTGATCGCTGCGCTGGTGCTGATCGTAATCGGCGGCGGCGCGTACGCTGCCTGGACAACTCAATCGAACATCCGGGCCTTCACGGGTTGGGAATACGGCAACATTCGCGGCAAGATCGACGCGATGCGCGGCAAAGCACCTGTGACCGCCGCGGTAAAGCCGCAACCCGCGCCCGTTCCGCCGGCTCCCGTTCAACCCGTGCCTACGGCCAGCCCGAATCCCGAGACTATCGACATCAGTGTCGCGCCTGGAGCCAACACCACCAATTCGGGCGATCCCGCTGCCGCGGCTACATCCGCGAATCCGGCTTCCGCGACTCCGTCTAACGCCGATCCAGCCGCCACAAAGCCCGCTGCACTGCAAGCGGCCAAGCAGGACACTACTCCCGGCCACACCGGCTCGAGCGCGTCACTCGTTCCGGCGTCAGCGAGTTTGCCGCCTACCACCACTACCAAACCTCAAGTGAGCGATCTTTTCGAGGTCCCCGAAGACTTTGCCGACGATCAGGTGGTGCACCGCGTGCATCCCACGTATCCGAAGCAGGCGATCGCGAAGAAACTGCACGGTTCGGTCGTGCTGCAGGCGATCATCAGCAAGCAGGGCAAGGTGGACTCGCTGCAGCTAGTTTCCGGCGACCCGGTCCTGGCGCAAGCGGCTGCAGCCGCGGTGAAGCAGTGGCGCTACAAACCGTACTGGCATAACAACGAGCCCACTGATTTCCAGACTCGCGTCACGGTTGACTTCAAGCTTCCGTAAAGGGCTGGGCCTTCTCTGAAAATCGGCGCGACAATGAAGGCTGAAGTTTCCTACCCGTGCGTCATCCGGGCCCATTTCGTACAATGCAGGTCGACTCCGAAGTCGCGGCATTCTTGTGGCGCTGGGCTTCGTGGTGATGGCGATCGTCGGGATTCCCCGCGCCCGATGGTTCGTGCTCGGAACCGCGCTGATGGGGATCTCCGTGGCACTTGTCCTGCGGTTTACCAGAAAGTAAATCCTCGCTGGATTCGAAGGACCGGGGCCCGATCTCCGAACGCACCAAAATCGTTCACCACGGAGAACACGGAGGTTCCGCGAATGGGATTTCGCTACGATTCTGTGCCCTCTGTTTCATACGGAAAGCCTTTCTTCCGCGTCCTCGGCGGCTGTTCTTTGCGACCTTTGCGGCTAAAAGCTTCTTATCCTTCTGGAAGAGTGTTCAATCGCTTGACCCGCGCATAATCTTCGCCTGTGTGTCTCCGTGTCCTCCGCGGAAACGCTTTTTGGGGCCTTGAAATGTCCCCTTAATTCCGCGGTAAATGCCATTACTGCCGTAACTTGCCGCTTCTAGAGACCAAACCTACGATTACCGCATGGGTTACCAGGCATTACTCTTCTGCCCGGACGAGAAAACGGCGCGTACCGTAACGCACGTCCTGAACGATCTGGAATTTACTGTCGAGCCGTGTACCGAACCGTTCGCGGCGGTCAAGAAATTGATGGCGCAGCACTTTGATGCTGTTGTGGTGGACTGCGACAACGAGCAGAATGCGACCCTGCTGTTCAAGAGTGCACGCAATTCCACGTCGAATCAGTCTTCGCTCGCAGTGGCTGTGGTGGAAGGTCAGGCTGGAGTTGCAAAAGCTTTCCGGATCGGCGCAAACCTCGTTCTTACGAAACCCATCAATGTGGAACAGGCGAAGGGCACGTTGCGCGTCGCGCGCGGCCTCCTGCGCAAGGGTGCGGAGGCGAAAGGTGCTGCGAAGCCCTCCGGATCCTTCGCGCCCGCTCCATCCACGGCATCTGCGCCGTCGACGCCTTCAGCGAGCGCCGCGACGCCGAGTGGAACGAAAACATTCGCGCCTGCTACACGCACGGTGGCTCCGAGCGCGCCGCCCACAGTTGCGAAGAGCACGCCACCCACGTTTACGAAGAGCACGTCGAAACCCACGCCCGCTCCCTTGCAGACCACGCGGCCGCAAGTTGCGCCACCGACTCCGCCAGTGGCCGTGCAAACAATTCAAGTCGAAGATCACGAGCCCGACACGATTCTCGAAGCGGATGACGCCGAGATTCTCGACATTCCAAGCGCACCCGCGGCAAAGCCGCAAGCTCAGCCTGCATCGGCGCCTCCGGCCGCTGGGACGTCGAAGTTTCCCTGGCAACCGGCGAAGCCGATGGCCGAGCCCATGGGCTCGGCATTGCAGCGAGCGGCTGAAGCTGCCGCAAAGTTGCAGAGCGGGAACACGGAAACCACCGCTCAGCCTCCGTCGTTCCCGACTGAAACTTCCAAAGCCTCCACATTTGGAACAGAGACGTCGCGACCGCCTGCTTTTGAGGCAGAGGAAGAACGGCCCATCTCTCCAACAGGATTGTCGTTTCACGGGACCGCCTCGGCGCCGGCTCCCGCCAAGGAAAAATCGCAGCCTGTGCCGCCACCCGCGTTCGCGGAGCCAGTTGCGCCAAAAGCACCGGCTCTCAAAGTCAACGAGATCAAAATCGAAGAGGCACCTGCGGAGAACAGTGCGACGGCGTACTACACACCTGATGAGAACGAGCCGACACCGCCGACCTTCTTCCCGGGCGCCTACGATCCGGACGAAGCGGAGGGCGGCGGCAAGATCAAGGCGATTGTCATCGTGGTCATGGTCGTTTTGCTGGCTTGCTCAGCGGCATACCTTAGCTGGCGCAACATGAGCGGCAAGGGGTCTCCGGTGGAACACTCCACACCGACCACGCCCTCACCCACAAGTTCCGCGCCAAAACCGGATGCCGGAGAGCCGACGGAGAAGCCCTCGGCGGGCCAACCGGAGGTCAGCGATATCACTCTGGGTGGCGCGAACAGCGCCAGTTCGACCGCCAAGCCTTCGCCCTCCAAAGCGAATGCCAAGGCGAGCGCCGCCTCGACAGCGGACGACAACGAACCGGAAGTTACGCAGCGCCTGATCGTAAAGAACGACACCGGCAGCGTGGCCAAGCCTTCGAAGCCGCAGGACGAGCCTGTGCAGGAACCAACGGGTCTAACACTTGGTGGTGCTCCAGATGCGAAAGCGATCGCTGGATTAAACAACGGCCCAGCGCACATCCCCACTCCTGCCCCGCAGGTCATCAGGGTTTCGCAGGGCGTGATGGAAGGCCTGATTCTCAAGCGGGTGCAGCCGCATTATCCGGCGCAGGCGATGCAGATGCGCATTCAGGGCCCGGTGCAACTGCAGGCCACGATCAGCAAGACGGGTGACATCACTAATCTGAAAGTGGTCAGCGGCGACGGCATTCTGGCGCGCGCCGCACAGGAAGCCGTCAAGCAGTGGAAGTACAAGCCGTATTACCTGAACGGCGACCCGGTCGAGATCCAAACGCAAATCCTGGTGAACTTCAAGCTGCCTAACTAATTCTCTTTCGAGCTCTGGTCAGAAGCTGCGCGAGGACGTTGCTCGCGCAGTTTTTGTTTTCCGCTTTTGCGCCGATGGGGTAATAAACAACTTCGAGTGCACGACAGTTATGCCACTAGTTTTCCGCGAAATCGTACAAGGATTGTGATGAAGAAATCTGAACTGGGAAAAAAGCAAGAACCTTCACCACAGAGGACACGGAACACAGTGAAGTAGTTTGCCCGGGCTCTCTTTGTGTCCCCGTCTGTCCGCGGGCGTAACAGTTTTTCCTAGCAGGGCCGCGGAAAAACTGGAGAGACGCAGCGAAAGAAGACCTCAGGCGCTAAAGCGCTGACGTATTTTCAGCCGCTTACGGCACGAAAAAATTCGTGCCCTTCCCGTTTTTTCGCCGGAACAGCACTTTTCCGCAGCCTGCTAGAGAGTCAAAGCAGGGGTTAACCCAGATGGGACCCATGGCACAGTTCACCACAAGCTAAGTTATTGAAAATTCGTTGAGGCCGCTAAGTGATTGAAAATTACCTAGGCGACGTCGCGTAGAATGCCGTTTCTTTGCGCCTGGAAGCGATATAGACGCACTTTGAGGGCGCGGGTATGCTTTTTTACCTCGAGCGAAGATTTACGATTGCGTCTCAGACTCTCGTAGTGAGTTATTTTCTATTAGCTATAACACAGGCTTCAGCGCGTGGTTGGGTAAGCGGGCTTGAACCGAAGAAGTATGTCGTGGTCGCAATGCTGGCAAAGTACGTGGCATATCGCAGAGTTCGGCCAACACCCGTGATGGCGATAGCCAAGTGATTGTCGAGTAATTTCCGGGGGGACACTCGCAAATGCAACCGAAGGCCGAGAGCGGTCGCTACGGATTTCTACTGCTGCGGTTCCAGCGTCTCGTCGATGTTGATGGTGCCGCTCTTGTCCACCGTGATCACTTTCTGCACGGGCTTGTAGCCGGTGAGGGTGATATCGACGATGTAGTTACCGGGACTCAGCAGGAAATCAACTGGCGAGTTCTTGTCAACCATCCGGCGATTGACGGCGACCTGCGCGCCCTTGGGGCTGGTTTTCACGCTTACTTTCCCCATACCGGCCTGGTCGCCTTTGCCGCCGAACAGCTTCTTGAACTTGCCAACGGTCTTGATGTCCTCAGCGTTGCCGAGCGGACGAAGCGTGGGCGAAAACTTCAAGGTCTGCCCGGGTTGTCCAGAGGCGTTGGTGGTTTCGTCCAGGTAGCCCGGCTTGCGCACCAGGACGGTGTGCGTTCCCTTGTCGAGCGAGATCTGTGAAGGCGTCACGCGCAGCGTGTCTTTGCCGTCCACGAAGATCGCCGCTCCCGCCGGATCGCTCGTCACGGCCATGGTCGTGGCGAGCGCGTTCAAGTGCACAGAAACGGATGTCTTCCCGCCGGAAGCGATATCCGTTGTACGCGACTCCTGTCCGAAGCCGGACTTGCTGATCAGCAGCGTGTGTTGTCCCGGTACGAGATTGGTGATCGTGTAAGGCGTCACCCAACTCGGGTCCCCACGTCCGTCCACCTGCACCTGCGCGCCTTCGGGGGTGGAATCCACGACGATCTGCCCCGGAATGAGCGCGGGAGCGGGCGCAGCACCTTTTTTGTTCTTTCCGCGAGTCTTTGCCGCGGCAGCAGCGCCTCTGCGCGTCGCGTGTTCTTCGGCGACGGGCTCTGGCGGTGCGGGCTCGGGTTGCGGCGCGGCTTGCACCGGCTCTGCGGGAGCAGCTTGCGGCTGCGCGGCTGCCGGAGCAGGAACTGGCGCAGGTTCAGCCGGGGTCTGCGTGGCCGCAACCGGCGCTGGAACAGTTCCTTCTTCGTCTGTGCTCTGAGAATGCGAGTGCCAGAATACCGCGATTCCGATTACGGCAATCAGCGCGATGGCGCCAGCAACCGAATACAGCATGAGCTTCGGAGGCAGGCCCTTGATTTCCTTGATCGCCTTCTCGGCGACTTCCCGCGGCTGAACCTTCGGTTTCTCGGGCTCGCGCGGCCGGAAGACCGTGGCGGCGGAACCTTCGTCCGCGGGCGCCTCGGTTTTCGGCGGAGGAGGAGCCACGTACACTTCTTTCAGCGGAGGCAGCTCCTCGAGGTCCGAGAAACTCACGCCCTTGCCGGTAGCGGGGCCACTTTCGGCCATCATGGGATCGACTGCAACCTTCGGTTGCTCGACTTCGGGCTCGACAACGGCAGCCGACATATTGGCCGCGGGATTCTCGATAGCGTCGACGGACGCGCGCACAACCGCACTGACAAACTGCGAACTTGGATCGGTCTGAGGTGTGCGCGTGCCCGACGTGGCGTTCGCGGAACCCCATCCCGCGGCTGCCGCGGCGGCCTTCTTGGGAGCACTTTCGGCCGCTGGTGCCTTCGGCGCAGGCGGCTTCGGCGTGGGCGCCGGCGTCCAGCTGGTCTCCAACTCGTCCGACAATGAGGACGAAGACGAGAACGTCGTCTCCGCCGGTTTTTCAAACTTGGGTGCAGCTGGCGCCGATGGCGCCTTAGGAGCGGCCCCCGCTACGAATTTGGAAGCCGCCGCCGCTTTAAGTTTGTCGGGAACGCCTGGTCCCTTGGGGGCCTCGGGCGCTTTCTTTGCCGTCTTCGAGGCTTCGCGGCAGCGTTCGAGATCGGTTGCCATCTCGCGGCCGCTCTGGTAGCGCTGCGCGGGATCCTTGGCCAGGGCTTTCATAATGACTTCGCTGGCTACGGTATTGATCTTCGGATTCAGCGAAGAAGGAGGTGGGGGCATCTCCCCGAGAATTTTCTGGCGGACGGCATCTGCGTCATCGCCCGGGAACGCTTTCTGGTCGGTGACCATCTCGTAGAGCATCGCGCCCCAGGTGAAAAGATTCGAGCGCGCGTCAATCTTCTCGCCGCTCACCTGTTCGGGCGACATGTAATACAGAGGCGCCTGCGGCGCTCCCGTCGCGACCGCCGTCACAAAGCCCGTGCTCGAGATGCCAAAGCTGAGGATCTTTACCGTGCCGTCCCAGGTGACCATCACCTTCGACGGCTCCAGGCTGTAGTGAAATACGTTGCTCTGATGGGCGTGATCGAGGCCCTGGCAAACCTGCCGGCTGATATCCAGCAGATCCCAGATCGAGAAGCCTTCCTTGCGCGCCAGCATCGTCTGAATGCTGTTGCCCTGGATGTACTCCATGGCGGCGCAGAATTGGCCGTCGATTTCGCCCGCGCCGTAGACCAGGGTAATGTTCGGACTGCTCAGAACCTTGGTACTTTCCGCTTCGGCCAGAATGCGATTCACGAGCTCTTCAGCGTGCTCGCCGAATTCCTCGAGGTGAATGGTCTTGAGTGCAATGGTCTGTCCGGACTCGGGATCGCTGGCCTTGTACACGCAGCCAGAAGGAGACTTCGCGAGTTCGCTGAGTATTTCGAAGCGGCCGATTTTGCTGGACATTTCTCTGTGCCTCTGCGGCGAATCCGATGCCCGCCTGCGTTTTGCAACGCACGGACACGGAGCCGATGGGGGCGGGTCATAGCCAGCATATCGCGGGGTCTAAGTACCTTCGAGTTACGAAAGTAAGTCGAAAATCGAGCTCAGGACGTACCAATGGGCAGAGTTCCACGGGACAGCATCGAAGCCGAACGTTCCTCGGTGGCTTAGCGCCTCGTTTGGGAGAACTATCGCTCCAATGCCAACAGGTAGCCTGGATTACGGCTGAAAGAGCCGCCAAAGACCTGCTTGTCGGCCGTTCGCATATCCCAGATGACCATGGAGGATGGCACGATCTGAATGGTGACGTCGTCCCATGCGGCGAAGACTGGACCGACCCTTGGGTCCGCGAGCGCGCCAGCACTCAGATACTTCCGATGGATATCGAGGTTCAACTTCTTCGATGCTTCCCCCGTCACCAGACTCGCGGTGCCGGCGATGTTCACCCCGAACGACGCTGCCGGATCACGCGCGTCAATCATGAGAGAGATGTCTGGATTGGACTGAATATTCCTCGCTTTGCGGGTCCGCGTGGACGTGGCCACGTAGATGTGAGCGCCATCGAACCAATACCAAACGGCGACGACATGAATGGAACCGCCCGCTTGATGAGTCGCGAGCGAAGCGATGTAACGTCCGTTCAACAGTTGTTGAACCAATGGATCCGAGAGTGACGCCATACGAGACCTTCCTCTAGTTTAGAGGTTCGCGATGCGCGGCATTTTACCCGATGGAGCCGCGCTCGCCCGCTCGAAGATCGCCTGCTTGTGCGAAAGCGAAATGACCGGCACCGGCACTAATCTATGTCCCGAATTTCTCGCGGTATTCGCTGGGTGAAACGCCGGCGTGCCTTTGGAAGAGGCTGCGGAAGAACGCGACATCCTGATAGCCGACAGCGTCGCTGATCTCCTGCATCGTGCGGTGGTCGCCCTCGAGCATCCGCTTGGCGGCGGCGATCCGAAGCTTCTGGAGGTAGGTCAACGGGCTGTCTCCGGTGGCTTGCTTGAACCGGCGGACGAAGTTGCGCAGGCTCATGCCGGCGCGGCGGGCAGGCTCTTCGAGTGGAAAGGTCCGGTGAAAATTCTGGTGCAGCCACTCCTGCGCGCCGGAAATACTGTCGTCGTTGTGTTTGGTCTTTAAAGGGACGATGGCAAATCCGGCCTGCCAGGCGCGCGGCGTTTCGATCAGCAGAGCCTTCGCGGTCTGCACCGCGACTTCGTGTCCGCAAAACTTCTCTACAAGATACAGACTAAGGTCGAGCGCGGCGTGCACTCCGCCCCCGCAGTAGAAGCCGCGGTCCTCGGTCACCATCAACTCGGGCATCCAGTTGACGCGGGGATACATTTGGCGAAACTTTTCGGCGAGGGCCCAGTGAGTCGTGGCCCGCTTGCCATCGAGTAAACCAGTCTCGGCGATCAACCCCACCCCTGAGCAAACGCTGGCGATTGCCGCGCCACGCTTTTGCCAGCGCTTCAGCCAGGGCAACACTGGAGCATTGCGCTTGGCGGCGTCTTCCACGCTGATGCCGGTGGTAGGGATGAAGATGAGATCCGTCTTGTGCACATCGGCGATGGAGACCTCGGGGGAGATCGTGATCGGCCCATCGCAACGAACCGGGCGACCGTCCACGGAGGTGGCGGTCACGCGAAAACGAGGATCCTGCGGTACGCCTGTGAGGTAGTTCCACAACATGCCCGCATGTCGAAACACTTCCATCGGACCGACCGCGGTGGAAGAGAAGGTCTGATCCAGAAAGAGAACGGTAACATCGGTTAAATGCTCACCCATGCGCAACCACTGCTGTTGGCCTGATCACATATGTACAATGGCATATCTGCCATCTTGTTGCAATGCCGTCCGGTGCCTATTCTCACATGCAGGAATGAATCGAAATCCTGGGGGAGGAAGAAAGAATGAGCGACCACTATCATGATCCGGCGGACCTGCGTTTCCTGAAAGACATGGGGAAACTCGCGCCCACCGAATTCAACGCATGGCTAAACCTCGACAAGATCGTTGGCCGCGAAGACGGGGCCATCCCAAGGAAGTACCGCGAACTGATTGCGCTCGCCGTTGCTTGCACGACGCAGTGCCCGTACTGCATCGAGGTGCACACCAAGGCCGCGAAAGCCGCCGGCGCGTCGCGTGAGGAAGTGACCGAAAGCTCTCTGCTTGCTGCCGCTCTGCGGGCCGGCGGAGCAGCGACGCACGGTGCGATGGCGCTGAAGTTCTACGGGGCCGAGTAGATCGTCCAGTTTTGGGTAGGGCGACAATGATCGGGATACGTGTATCCAAATCCGCTGGAAGGAGCGTGAAAAAAATGGCGACTCAGGGGAAATCGATGGAGGCGTTTGCTCGCGAACATCGTGCCGGAGATGCGATTTCGCCAGGGCAGCAAACCGCGGAAGCCGGCAAGGTTCAATATCTACGCATCGCATTGGTGGTGGTAGGACTGATTTTCATCGTGGGCATCTACCCCCTCACGGTCGTGTGGCCCTCGGGGTGGTCGTGGCACACGGGCCATTCCGACTATCTGCAGATGATTCTCGGGCTGTATGCGACGCTCGGAGTCTTTTTGTTATTGGCCAGCCGCAAGCCATTGGCGCACCTGAGTCTCATCTGGTTCACGGTGTGGTCGAGCATCGTGCACGCAGGGATCATGGCGGCACAGTCCGTGGTGAATCCCATGAATATGGGACATCTGTGGGGCGACGTGCTCGCACTTTTTGTCGTGGCGGGAGTCCTCGCGCTTCTGACGCCACGAGGTGCCAAGGCAGCATCAGCGTAAGCCACGGCAATACTTGACTGATCTGCTGTGAAATGGAAGGTCGCGAAGAGAGCGGCGCTGGATCACGACGTCGCTCTCAAGCTTTCTTCGCCAGCCACTCTTCCACAAGCCGTCTCACCTTTGCTCCCTCCGGGCGGCGGCGCACGGCGTCGATCACCGAGATGCGCACACGATCGTCCGATCCTCGAAAACCGATCCAGTACGGAATGTGCAACTCATCAGGCAAGGGAATCGCATGAAGCTGAAGATCGCGCATCTTGAAAAAACCCCGGCTGTACAGAACGCGGCGAAGCTTGGCTGTTATGCGTTCGGTTAATACGGAATCGGTAACCACCGCCGCGGGGCAGTTGCGCGTTTCGACAGAAATCGTCTCCGTGCCATCGGGAATGCGATCGAACTGAAACAGATCGAGGCTACCGTTCACCGCGTCGAGAGCGACCAACTTTTCCTCGCTCACGCTATCGTTGGTGATCCGCACACGAAAGAGGCGAAACGGGATGTAGAGTTCGGCTACCGAATGCAGGTGTCCTAGAGCGAGCCGCCGGAGCGCGCCGGACAATCCGCGTCCCCAGAATTGCCGGATGGCCTCGTCTCGTGTGACGTTCGGTTTGACGGATCGGATGACGGGCATGGAGGCGGGCTCTGGGCTTTCGGCTCTGGGCTCTTGGCTTTTGCTCCCGATTTTACTGAAGTCGGGTGCGGACGGGCGTCAGGTCTCAGTTGTTAGGTGTTCGGTTTTCGGCTCCGACTTCGGAACTGCGATTGGTCTGGCTTTCTTCGAATTCTCGGTCGCCGCTCGTTCATAACAAATAACATTTGTTCTTGATCGGGCACGTCAAGGTGAAGCCGCTGCTCATGACAATTGTCATCCGGCCCGGATGACAGAGTCCACTGGCAAGAAATTTCTGCCGGCGTCAAACTCCCTCACATAGCAAATCTCACCTACATGATCGTTATTCTTCGATGGAACCTTCGAGGCGTTTCGATCGTAGCGAGATCATGAGTCCGAGCGTGGCCGGTTGTGGCATCGGCTCCCATCGACTATGCTAATGGAAACGTAACAGGCCTGGCACACATGGGGCTGTGCGCAGCTGGCGCCGGTCCAAGTTCAAGGTTGCTCGGTTCAAGGTTGTTCGGGGCGTTTCCCCTGTTTCTTCTGGAGTTGCACATGACCCTAACCACCTTTGTCACCAAAAGTGCATTCCGCAACAAGCGCCGAACTCTCCTGACCATGGTGGGAATTGCTCTCCCGCTGGTGATCCTTACGGTCATGATGACCGTCTGGCGTGCCTTCTACATCGATAACGGCAGCGAGCAATCGACCCAACGGCTGATCACGCGCCATCGTGTCTCGCTCACCTTCCAGTTACCGATTTATTACGCGCAGAAGATCAAGACGGTGCCGGGAGTAGTGGAAGTCGTGCCCACGCAGTGGTTTGGCGGGAAGTATATCGACGACAAGCCAGAGCACTTCTTCGCGCAGTTTGCCACTGACCCGCAGGAATTCTTCAAGGTCTACACCGACTTCAAGATTCCGCCGGATCAGTTGGATGCGTGGCAGCACGATCGAGCCGGAGCGGTCGTCGACAGCGAGCTCGCCAAGAAATTCAACTGGAAGATCGGCGATCGCGTCGTGCTGCAGGGCACAATCTGGGATGCCAATCTGGAATTGACGGTCCGCGGGATCTACACGGCGCCGCAACCCACGCAATCGCTGTACTTCGATCGCAAGTATCTGGAAGAAGCCGTTCCCGTCATGAAGGATCAGAGCGGCACGTTCGGCATCCTGGCGGACTCGCCGGGTGACGTGCCGAAGATCGCGGCCGCGGTCGACGATATGTTCCACAACGCGCCGCAACAGACCAAGACGGAGAGCGAGAAGGCGTTCGGCCTCGACTTCGTGGCCATGCTCGGCAACGTCAAGGCCTTCATTCTTGGCATTTGCGGGGCGGTGGTGTTCGCGAGCTTGCTGGTGTCGGCAAATACCATGGCGATGACGATCCGCGAACGTACACGAGAAGTCGCCGTCCTGAAGACACTTGGGTTCACGCGAAAGACGGTGCTGGCTATTTTCGTGGGTGAAGCCGTGGTGGTCGCGGCGATCGCTGGAGCCATCGGCATTTTGTTGGCCACCGGACTTATGTTCTGGGTCGGGCACAATCCCAACCTCGGGTTCTTCCAGGGATTCGGGGTCAACACGGCGACTATGATTTTGTCCCTGCTGCTGGCGGGGTTGGTAGGTTTTGTGGCGGCGCTGTTCCCGTCCTACCATGCTTCGCAGGTGGATATCGTGGAGGGCTTGCGCTACATCGGATAGCGAGCATGAAACTATGGCGATCCCGATCAGCTATAACATCCGCAACCTGAAGCTTCGCAAGGGCCTCACCATCATGACCGCGCTCGGCATTGCGCTCACGGTCACCACCGTCGTCTTCCTGATGGCGCTGCTCGCCGGATTGAAGAGGGCGTTCGTCTCGAGCGGTGATCCGCTCAACGTCTTGGTTTTGCGCAAGGGCTCCACTGCGGAGCTTTCCGGCGGTTTTGACGCAAATCTGTTTCCGACGCTCAAGAACCTGCCGGGCATCGCGAAAGACAGCAAGGGCGAGCCGATGGCTTCGGGGGAGTGGGTGGTGGTAATCGTTCTGCCGCGCAAGGATGGGACCGGCGAAGTGAACGTCACGGTTCGCGGCATGATGGAAGATGGCCTGGAGATGAGGCAGCTTCCCAAGGACCACCCGAAGGTGAAGCTGGTTGACGGCCGCTGGTTCGTGCCGGGCCAGCGCGAAGTCGTCGTAAGCAAATCAATTCAGTCGCGCTTTGCGAATTGTAATGTCGGCGACACGATCCAGTTCGGCAAAGGCCAATGGAAGGTGGTCGGAATTTTCGACGCGGGCGGCAGCGCCTACGAGTCGGAGGTCTGGGGTGATGTAAACCAGATGTCGTCGGATTTCGACCGGCAAGGCGGATTTGCATCCGCGTATCTCCGCGCGACTGACGCTTCGGCTGCGACCGCCTTGAAGAGCGCCGTGAGTGACGATCAGCGGCTGAAGCTCGACGGCATGCTCGAGACCGATTACTACGCGAAGCAGACCAGTTCGGGCGGCCCGATCAAAGTGGTCGGCTACATGGTCGGCTTTATTATGGGGATCGGCTCGATCTTCGCGGCCATGAACACGATGTATGCGGCGGTGGCGTATCGCAGCCGGGAGATCGCGACGCTGCGAGTGATCGGGTTCAGCCGGCCGAGTATCCTGACGTCGTTTGTATTTGAATCGCTGGTGCTGTCACTGCTGGGTGCGATCGTTGGCATCGCCCTGATGCTGCCCTTTAATGGAATGACGACCGGCACGTCGAACGCGGTTACATTCAGCGAAGTGGTTTTTGCGCTGCGCATGACGCCCACGGTCATTCTGTACGCGGTGATTTTCGCGCTGGTCATGGGATTTTTTGGCGGACTAGCGCCGGCATGGCATGCCGCGCGGCAGAATATTTTGACGGCGCTGCGAGGATAGGGCAGCAGCTAGTGGCTGGTAGCTCGAAGCAAACAGTCAAAACTGATTTGTAAGATCGCGTTTTTTTGTATCTGAAACATATATGGACCCTGATTCCAAACACGAAGACCTGCAGAGTCTGCGCATTGACCGATCCCATCGTGACGACTCAGGCGGTGAAGTTCCCGCCTGGGCCCGTCGCTACATCGTCGGTGGAATTGCTGTCGTCATCGTGCTGGGATTGTTTGCGATCACCTACCGCTTGTTTGCTGCCTCCCCGGCCGAAGTGGAAGTCGTGCGCGCGGCAGCCGAGGGCGGCCCCGACACCGGAGGCGTCGTTCTCTCTGCGGGCGGCTACATCGTGGCTCACCACAAGATCAATGTGAACTCCAAGGTCACGGGCCGCGTGAAGTGGATCGGCGTCGAAAAAGGCGACAAGGTCAAAGAGGACCAGGTGCTTGTGCGCCTGGAAGACGACGAATTCCGCGCCCAATACGAGCAGGCAGAGGGCGCGGTGGAGAACGCCCGCGCTTACTACGAAGAACTGCAGCACGGATCGCGTCCAGAAGAAGTGCAACAGGCGCAGCACAACCTGGACGAAGCGCGTGCTACGGCCGCCAACGACAAGGTCACGCTGGACCGTACCAAGGAGTTGTACGCGCAGGGTGTAGTTTCGAAGCAGTCCCTCGACGACGCAACGGCCAAATACGACGCCGATCAGAACCGCATGAATTCGCTCAACCAGGCATTTGCGATGTCGAAAATCGGGCCGCGCGCGGAGGAAATTGCGCGCGCCAAAGGTGCCTTGTTGCAGACGGAAGGCGCCGCAGCCTACGCGAAGTCCCTGCTCGACGCCACGGTCATCCGCGCTCCCGTGACCGGTACAATTCTGGAACGGAAAGTGGAGAAGGGTGAACTGTTGACGGCGCAATTCGCGAGTACGGCCGAGGGTGGCCCGCAAGGCTCGGTTGTCGCACTCGCCGACTTGAACGATCTGCAGGTCGAACTCGACATCGCGCAGAACGATTTCTCGCGGCTGAAGCCGGCGCAGAGGGGCATCGTTACTGTCGACGCTTTCCCGAATCTGAAGTGGGAGGGGCAGATCGCGGAGATGTCTCCGGAAGCCAACCGGCAGAAGGCAACCGTGCAGGTAAAGGTGCAGATCAAGAATCCTGACGAGCATCTTCGGCCCGACATGAACGCGACCGTGAAGTTCCTGGCGGACGACGATAAGAGTGCGAGCAAAGAGCCCTCGGGGGCGATCGTCCCGGCGCTTGCGGTGCGGGATCGCGACGGCAAGAAAGTGGTTTTCATCGTTCAGGACGGCAAGGCGGTCATGAAGACCGTGCGCGTAATCAACCAGCGCAGTGACGGCTATCTTGTTGACGGGCCGATCAACGGCGAGAACGTCATCACGAGCGCACCGGAAAACTTAAAAGACGGCCAATCCATCAAGATCAAAGGACAGTCCTCATGAGCACGATGACGCAGCCCGAAGTAGCGGCCGGGACGAAAGTCGTCCAGGCACGCAACGTAAGCAAAGTTTTCAAGCGCGACGCTTTCGAGGTGAAGGCGCTGGACAACGTCTCGATCGACATCCAGAAGGGTGAGTTCCTGGCGCTCATGGGGCCGTCGGGATCGGGCAAGACGACACTGCTGAACATGATTGCGGCCATCGACCGGCCGACGGGCGGCGAACTGCTCGTGATGGGCGAAAACATCTTTCGGCTCAACGACGCGCAGTCGGCGCGCTGGCGGAATGAGCACGTCGGATACGTCTTCCAAACGTTCAACCTGATCCCGGTACTGACCGCTTTTGAGAACGTCGAGATGCCTCTGCTGCTGACCAAGTTGAACGCCGCACAGCGGCGCGATCACGTGATGACCGCGCTGAAATTGGTCGGACTGGGCGAGCGCGTCCATCATCTGCCGAAGCAACTTTCTGGTGGACAGGAACAACGCGTGGCGATTGCGCGCGCGATCGTCAGCGATCCGACGCTGCTGCTCGCGGACGAGCCAACGGGTGACCTGGATAGTCATTCCGCAACCGAAGTACTCGAAATCCTGAAGCGGCTGAACGAAGACTTCAAGAAGACGATCGTGATGGTGACGCACGATCCGCACGCAGCCTCGTACGCGCACGTGATCCGGCATTTGGAAAAGGGTGAGTTGCTGCCGGTTTAGCTGCGAGTCAGAGGTTCACCAGGGCGGGCGCCACGCCCGCTCTTTATTTTTCAAGGGGTGTCGGATCTTCCGGCGTGGGGACTTGCTCGGGCGGTGACGCCATTGCGGGCGCAGCCGCCTGGCGCTCATCGAGTTTCACGGCCACAAAGCGCACAGCTCCCATCCACATCAGGGCGGCCAGATATCCGGCGAGCACGTCGCTTGGCCAGTGCACACCCAGGTAGATTCGCGAGAACCCGATCGTTCCAATAGCTCCGATGGCCAGCGACCATGTAAGCACGCGCTGCCATCTCTTCCGCCACTGCAGCGAGATGATTCCTGCTAGCAATCCGTAGAAGCAGAGAGAGATTAGTGCATGGCCACTCGGAAAGGAGTAAGTAGTTGGCCGCGGTATGAAGAAGGCCTCCGGCCGGGCGCGATGGAAGGTGTCTTTCAAAACGCCGTCGAGGATGCCGCCGCCCGTCATCGTGACCGCGACGATCTTCATGTAATTGAACGCGCGAAAGTACAGAAGAATCAGAAGCAGGATGACGGTTCCGAAGAGAACAATCTGCCAGTCGCCAAAGTTGGTGACGAACCGCATGGCGTGGGTGAGGTCGGGAGAGGCGAACTGGTGGACGAAGGCGCGGATCTTCTCGTCGGAGCGAACCACGCTCTCAGACAGAACGACCTCTGCCAGCCAGGCGAACAGCAGGAGAGAGCCTACCGCCAAGCCGAGGCTGACCGGAATCATCGCGAGCCAGCGCGGGTCGGGTGAGCGCTGCGATGCGGTTCCCTGATCGACCGCCATCCAGCGAGGGTAACAGAGCGGAGAGTATTTCGCGCATTGGAGCGCGGAGGGAATCCGCGCTCCCGGTGTTCCTTCAGATCAGGCGCGCGGAATACCGTGATTCTGACCCGGAGTGTTTTCCGGGTCCGACACCCACTGCCAGGCACGACGACCGTTTTCCCTGACGATGGTGCGCGCCTCTCCATATTCGACGAGGCGATTCAGAACCGTGGTCACCGAGGCCAACGGATCTTTGTGACGCGAGAGAATCGGCGGAATCTTCTGCTGAATCAACTCACAAACTTCGCGCGCGCCCAGCGGACGATCCGCTTCCATCAGCACCATCCGGCACGCCTTGGTGAAGCCGGGTTGCCGCCCGTTGGTCTTGCGATCAACAAGCTCCAGAAGTTCCTCGTTCAGTACGTCATCCCCGAAAAGATTAGCCAGGCCCACAATCGTTTGTTTCACAGTACCGATGCGCTTCATGACATCGGCTCGCTGGCGCATCAACTGTCTCAATTCCTCGTGCGCCTGACGCACAACCTCCAGCACATGTGGATCATTGCCTGGCATGACTTTGTTCCCATGGTTGCTGTATTCACTACGTCCGATTTCCATGACTACCCCATCCTCTGGTGCGCCGAGCCGCAACGTCGAGGTGACCGTAGCGGAAATCGCACACCGTCCCTCCGGTTAGATACGATCCTCGTCACCGACCGGTTCCGCCAAATCGCCTGCTTTGTTGTCTGAAAGCGAATACTCCGGAAACGCTCTCCGAACCTTCAGCCCAGGATCACTCCGGCCGCAATTTGCATGGTTAGACGAGGCGAGTATGGATCGGTGAGCACAGTTAGCTGTTTATTTCTGAGAACTTAGCTAACAGGGACACAGAAAGCGAGTGGGATGTTATGTCTATACTGGGGGCAGCCCGCGACAGCACATTCGGCTCGGATCACCGGGAAACCGCGTGCACGGTGACGAGCCGATGCCGCCGTATTCGTGCTGAAAAGCCTCATCTCAGGTCTTTTTGAAGAGAGTGCGATAGCACGCCAGAGACTAGCCCAGCACGTCAGTGCGGGGGCGGCATGAAGAAATCATGCGAGTCCGATAGGACGACACAGAACACCCTCAGACGGAGACAGGCTCGCGGTGAGAGACCGATCCGATTGCAGAAGGGCATGCGCTACCCAAGCGCTTCGGCCTCGTCAAACTTCACGCCCGCTTTTCGAAGTAGCGCCAAGAATTCCTCGTCAAATGTTCGTTTCGAATGGTGCTCTGTCTGATTCTCGATATATTCAGTCACAACCTTGATCATCGAGGGACTGACGCTAAAAGCGCCGTATCCCCGCTGCCATTCAAAATTGACACCTTGTTCGCCCAGCCAGCGAGAGGAATTCGCCTTCAACTTCTGCACCGACTCAGATAATCGGCTCGTCGGTCGAGTTCCAATGAGAAGGTGCACATGATTTGGAGTTCCGCCGATTGCCAGAGAGTCTAGGCCCAGCTTCCGCACGATTCACGCCAGGTATGCCATGAGTCTTGGCTGGAGCGATGAAGGAATCAAATCGCGCCGCTCTTTGGTGCTGAACACGACGTGTACGAATTGGGCACAGTAGGCGTGGGACATACAGTTCGACTTACCAGTAACAGTTCTAACGAGGAAGCGAAGTGTATTTCGTCACACTTCGTCGGGCCGTTTGACCATTCTGCTCGTTGAAGAGTGCCGTCCCCTGAAGCGGACTCGGTTCTAGGATTGGCAGCTACCCCGCACTGACGTGCGGGGCTAATCTCTGACGTCGCTTCGCGACTGTCCGGTAGAAGACCTTATTAACTTCCCGTAACGAACGTGCCCGCGCTCACGCTGCGACGAGATTTTCGCTCATGGTAGCGTCAGGACAATTTTCTTGATCTTGCGTCCCAGACGCACGTCAAGCGGCTTCCTTATTGACACCCGGATCGCTGGCTGATTCAGAATCACGCCATTGATGCTCACCGCCTTCTCTTTGAGCTTCCGCCCTGCTTCCGTTATCGAATTCGCCATCCCCGCTTCTCTGATTAACTTGTCCGCACGAACGATGAAACTGTCCGGCTCCCAGGGATCAGCGGCGATTTCTTGGGCGCTGCCGCCTTCCCCGGAGTTGGGCAGGACGTCGGCGACCCTCACTTTCTCAAGACTGATACTGATCTCTTCCACATTCTCCGGCACTTCATCCTTCTGAAATTGCTTCGCCCAATCTTCTGCCGCCTTGGTTGCTGCTTCCGCCGAATGAAAATCGGCGACGATTCTCCGCGCGAGATCTTTCTTGAGAGTCAACGGGTGCGACACGCCGGACGCCGCGTCCCGCTTCATCTTCTCGATCTCGGGCAACTGCACGTCGGTGAGCAATTCGTAATAGCGCCACATCATCTCGTCGGAGATCGACATGATCTTGCCGTACATCTCGAGCGGCGGTTCGTGGATGCCGACCGCGTTGCCCAGCGACTTCGACATCTTGTTCACGCCATCGAGACCTTCGAGGATCGGCGTGGTCAGCACTACCTGAGACTCCTGCCCGTAGGCGCGCTGCAGTTCGCGTCCCACCAGCAGATTGAATTTCTGATCGGTGCCCCCGAGTTCGACGTCGGCCTCGAGCGCAACCGAGTCATACCCTTGCGCCAGCGGATATAGCAGTTCGTGCATGGCGATCGGTTTTTCTTCCCGGAAGCGCTTGTGAAAGTCCTCGCGCTCGAGCATCTGCGAGACGGTGTACTTTGCCGTCAGCCGGATGAAATCTTCCGCGCTGAATTTCGAAAACCAGCGGCTGTTGAAGTCGACCAGTGTTTTCGTCGGATCGAGAATTTTAAAAACCTGTTCCTTGTAGGTTTCGGCGTTCTGGTCGATTTGCTCGCGGGTCAGCGGCGGGCGCGTGGCGGAGCGCCCGGTGGGGTCGCCGATCATGCCGGTGAAGTCGCCGATCAGAAAGATAACCGTGTGTCCGAGATCCTGAAAGTGTTTCAGCTTGCGCAGCACGACCGTGTGACCGAGGTGTAGATCGGGCGCGGTCGGGTCCATGCCGAGTTTGACTTTCAGCGGCTTGCCGGTAGATCGCGACTTTTCGAGCTTGGCGTGCAGGTCGGCCTCGCGGATGATTTCCGCCGAGCCTTTTTTGATGTAGGCGATTTGTTCGTCAACCGAGGCGAAGTTCGGCATGCGATTTGATTATAACGATCGAAGATCAGGTCTCAGGTCTCAGGTGTCAGGTTTAAGTCTTATATCCTCCGCCATGCGCCATTTTCCATGAGCCATCAGGCTTCTTTCACGGCAGAATGCGCTCGCCCGTGCCTCCGCCGCGGTTTATCTGTTAGGCTTCCGGCGCTATGCGTGCCGCTGCCATTCTCGGGCTCGGATCGACGCTGCGTGACTTGCAGCCATTTCAGATCGCGCAGACCGAATGGACGGTTGGCCTGCCGACTTCGCGCGAGGGACTCGACGCCATCCTCATCTTCGGTGGAGACGGAACCGTCCACCGGCATCTTCGTTCGCTCGTGAATCTGCAATTGCCGGTTCTCGTCGTTCCCGCCGGCAGTGGGAATGACTTCGCGCGTGCCCTCGGCTTGTTCCGCGAGGTCGACTCGCTTGCCGCTTGGCATAAGTTCGTCGCTGACACGGCCCGTGTGCGCGCCGTCGATCTCGGTACGATTACGCCGATTGTCTCTTCCACCCAACCTAAACTCGAGCCGACTTATTTCTCCTGCGCGGCCGGAGCCGGCCTGGACGGCGAAATCGCGCGCCGCGCTAACGAACTGCCGCGCTGGCTTCGCGCTCATGGTGGCTACGCCCTCAGCTTGCCAGGAGCATTGCTAGGCTTCAGGTCCTTCAACCTGAAGCTCACGACGGCGGACCCTGAAAGCTCAGCGACGGCTCGAGCTTATGCGGACCAGCTTGTCGTCGCTGTTGTCTTCGCAAACACGCCCGTGTACGGCGGTGGTATGCGGATCGCACCCAAGGCTCAGATGGACGACGGAAAACTCGATGTCTGCCTGATTCGCGATATATCCAAGCTCAAGCTGCTGAGCGTATTTCCGAGCGTCTATTTCGGACGCCATCTTGGAATTCGCGAGGTCGACTACTTTTCCGTTGGCTGTGCGCGGGTGGAAACCGATCGACCGCTCGATGTGTACGCCGATGGTGAGAGAGTTTGCGGCACGCCGGTCGAGGTTGGCGTGGCTCCCGCCGCGCTTCGTGTGATCATGCCCTAAGCGGTCCCTACCGCAAGAATGCCGCCACCGCCTGCGCCTGGCTGCCCGTGGACTGGATCGACCACTCGCTGTCGATGTTGTCCTTCTGTCGCTCGGTCAGATGCCACGAGAGCGGCGGCGACACCGCCTGCTCGAGCTTGGTCGGATCCTGAATGGGCGCCTGGCTCGTGAGTTGCTTCGGCTGGTCTTCCTGCTTCGGTGCCGGATCATTCAGCAACGCGCGTTTGAGATCATCCGAATCCACTTGCTCGTTCGGATCGTGCGTACCGAACTCGAACAGCACGTGCTGGATCTTGCCTGGCCACTTCTGCTTCATCAGCGAAAGATCGACCTGATTGTGCGAGCGTTGTCCCGCCGTGCGCACCGCGAACATGGTGACGAGCGGCGCGTATGTCTGGAAAAACCACGAGCGTTTCTGGCGCACCTTCGGGGGCACCAGGCGGTGCGGGTCCGGCGCCTCATGAATCTCTACGACCATCACTTGCAGCTTTGCAAAGCGGTCGTTCTTCGTTGGATCGTTTTGCAATTCCGTCAGACCGTCGTCGAGCCACTCGAGAAGCGTATCCATCCCGTAGTTGTCGAAGTAGCCTCCGTCCACGATGTGCATGTGAGCTTTGTCGGGCCCTCCTTCGTCGGGACGGGCGGCCGGTGTAACGTACGGAAAAGTTGCGGAGAGCCGTGCAGCCGTTACGACCGCTACATCCAGCGTCTCCGTCTTTTGGTCGTTCAGGTGAAACTCGTGGAAGTCCCATCGCGCGGGCGGTGTGGGCGGGTTGCCAACCGGCATGTAGGTGGTCGAAAACAGCAGCCGGTCTCCGGTCTCGACCAGCGTCGCGTTGAAAATATTCGCAGGCCGCTTGCCCGAACGAACACCATCAAACCATTCCGAGAGCTTCGCGCCCAGCAACTGTTGCAACTTTGGTGTGTGCATCCAGGCACGCTCCAGGGCACGGCCACGGCCACCAAAACGCCAGCAGATGACTGGGAGGAGCACGCGCAGCAGATCCGGGTAAGCCAATCCCCAGGACACATCCTCGAGGCTCGAGGTCTTGGCATCGCTTACGATGTCGGGTAACTCGGTCACACTTCCGTCCACCTGGTAGCGGCTCGAGAAGTACAAGGCGCCCACCGATCCTCCGGAGACCGAACTGATCAACCGCACGGCCCGCGCGAACCTTCCGGGATTCTGCGCTTCCAGACCCGTAAGAACCCGTGCCGTCCACGCTGCTGCCTGAATGCCTCCACCGCTGGCCGCGACGATCACAGCCTTGCCGTCTTCCGGGAAAGCCAGCACCTCCCCAGGATTTGGCGCGCAGTTCGACGGTTGCGGAGTTCGCGCGCCGGGCGCGTAGGGAATCGAGAACGTGGCGAAGAAATGATCCGTTCGCGGAGAACGAGAGACAATCATCAACCAGGCGACCAACAGCACAACAATCGGAACGTGGAACGGATCAAGGGCGAATGACAAAGCTGGCAGCGTCCACGCCACCAGCATCAGCAGCAGAAGAACATACACCAGGGTCGGGATACCCGACGGCTCTCCTCGGCGCGAGCGCTTGAACAGGCCGAGAATTCCGTATATCACCAGCGACATGAGAAAGAGCGCCAGCGCCACCATGTGCTCGCGATAGACGTTCCCGTGATCGTCCAGGTATCCGCGCCGGCCCACCAACTGCAAGAGCCACACGAGGCCCTCGCCGGCGAGGTGTCGACTTCCCAGCCACTCCGCGAGCGGCGGCATGCCCAGAAGAATCAAGAGGCCCAATGCCGCCCCGAGAGCTGATCCCAGCCAAAGCCCCTTCGTTCCTCGCGATGGATTTTGCTCGGGCGCGTAAGAAAAGACTCCCGAAACACAAATCAGTCCAAGAATCGCCGCCACGCCGAATCCCCACAGTGGCGGCGGCCCGAGCGATGACCACTTTCCAATCCAGAACCGTTCGGGACCGTGCGAATAAATCGTCCAGCCCGTCAGAAAGATGCTCCACGCACACAACAGAGCGGTCAGCGTCACCACAAACGTCCCCGGGCCATTGACGTCGAACAGGTTCGCGAGCAGGTCGGGCTTGTACCGCAGGGCAATCCAGCGAAAGCCGACGAGAAACAACATACACAGGATTGGAAAGCGCAGCAGAAACACGTAGACGACGGGAACTTTGATCGAGACAAGCAGCCAATGGAGTTGGTCCACAGGCACCTCACGAAGGTGGACACACGTGTCCTGAGTTGAGGGAATGACGAAGAAAGGGAATGAGTACGCGGAGTTTAGGACGCTGGGCGAGCAGTGTCAAGCATTCGCAATCGGAAGCATCAGAACACAACTGCCCCCCCGGATCTCCGTCGTCACCTGCGGTCTTTCTCGGCCGAAGGTTCCGTCCAATCCGCCGGCGGCAGCGGCACGCCCCAGATGTTTTGCGGATGATCGAGTTCGATTCCACAGCGCAACGAATTGGCCGGATCGACATAGGCCACGCGCGCGCCTGAGCGTTTTCCCGTCAGAAAGACCTGCACGGAAATTTTCAGACCCTGCGCGAGGGGAATCGCGGTGTTCAGCAGAGCCCCGTGCAAATTGACAACAATCGTCTGGCCTTCGCAGGTGAGGTCCTCTTGGCCGCCTTCAACGCTGATGACAACGCGCAGGGGCACACGGGTACTTCTTCGGGATTCCCGAACAGGGGTAGGGGGGGAGCCGCTCATTCTTTCGGACCCTATCCTGCTACGTCGCGGGCCGAATTGGCAACCCCAAACGTCACATCTTCCATTTATTTACGCAAGGTCGAGAGCACCGAGTAAATGGCCCCAGTGCGATGATCTGCCGGGGCTGTCTTTTACTCCTCGGTTGAAAAGTTAATGGGTGTTTTGCTGGTCTTTAAGAACGCTCGCCAGATCCTGATGATCGATTTGGAAAACGATCGAGAGCACGTCATCCTGGCCTCGCAACAAAATGTAAGTTGCGAAGGTGTCAACATGCTTGTGCCCGGATGAATTCCGTATAGTCATTCTCCATGTCGCTTTCGCGAGGAGATATTTGGAACTTATCGGGCTCGTTTCCACGGATTGAAGTTGAGTCTCAAAAAGCCCGATCGATGAAAAGTGGGCTTTCATTTTGGGAATGACTCGGAGGAAGTCGTCCTTTTTGACCGTCTGGACGCCATTGGGCCCGCCAAACATGAACGTGTCCGCGTACAATTCGCCGACTGCCGATACATCTGTAGAGGAATTTGCTCTTTGATACTGCAAGAAGAACTCTTTGACTCGTTGATCCATCTGCTCCTCAGTTCATGTGGTTCTAGACTTCAAAATCGATTTCGACCGCCTCGATGAGAGGGCGCAAAAACGCGAGCACCTTCTGGTGGGCATGATGCGAGTTGTAGGCATCGAGGGAGGCGCGGTCGGAGAACTGCATCACGCCGCCAAATTCATATCCCTGTGAACGTGGAGAAATGTTCTCGCCCACCCACGTATTCAGCAGTCCCGGAATCTGCCCCTGCAGAGCGCGGATGATCTGTGACGCTTCGGCGCGTTGCGCCGCCGTTACACCCGGTTTCCAGCGAAATCCAAACGTGTGGATGACCACGTTTCCTCCTGCACACTTTGTCGTCAGTGGGGCCTATGTCGGGATTGAAGCCAATTCTGCGCAACCGGGACTACACCAGTTGCTGCGTCCTTTTTGCGACCATCTCCACCAGCAACGTTGTGATCGGGACCGGAATTCCGAAGCGTGCTCCGCCCCGTAGAATGCGTCCGCCGATCGCGTCCAGTTCCGTGGGATTGCCGTGCTCGATGTCTTTCTGCATGGAACTTTTCATGCCTGGGGGAAGATTCAAAAGAAGCGGAATTCCGGCGTTGGGATCGACTTTTGCGCCTTCGGCTGTTGCGACCGCGCACCCTTCGCGCACGCAGGATTCCAGGCGTGACCTCCATTCCGGACTGGAGATGATTCCACCAATCGGCATGTCGGCAGCCGAGGTCGTCAATGCAACGGGCGCGAGGAAAACGAGCTTCGTCCACAGCAGTGTCGGCTCGTCTTCAATGAACTCGCCGGTGAAGCCCATTTTCAGGAGAGATGCAAGCGTATCCCCCAGCAAATGCCTCGCTTTTCCGATAAGGTTCAGACGCGCAAAGGGTGTGCGATGGACGATGTGTCCGGGAGCAACGCGCTCCGTCTCCCCGGCGAAGACGCCCGGCAAGACTCTTTCAGCGCCGTAGCGCTCGCGCAGATACGCAACGTGGTCGATGCCGTTCTGGAGGGGAACGATGCCACGAAGCGGCGTCGTCGCCGCAAACGATCGCAGCGCGCTTTCCATTTGCGTGGTCTTCACCGTAAACCACACCACGTCACAGGGCGGCACATCCGCCACTTTTTCGACGGGCGCGGTGAAATTTCCAATGCGACTTTCGATCGTGAGTTGGCGCGGATATTCGGCCAGTGTCTCTCGTCGGACGACCATCGTCACCTTCTCGCCGTTCTTCGCGAGACAACCTCCGATCAATCCGCCAACGCCACCGGGACCCAGAATTGCATGATGCATCCGTGCATTATGCACTGCCGCGGGCATGCCCGTCGCGTTCCCACCCGGTGTTACACTTTTCTCCTTATGAGCGACCAGAAGCGTTCGCGGACATTTCTGTGGATCTTGATCGGCGGCGGAGCCTTTTTCCTGTTCGTGCTGGCGGTCTTTGCACTCGTGTATCTGACGTTACACGCGGGGAAGGACACGACCATCGCCTTCGGCGACAAGATCGGCGTGGTCGATCTCGACGGCGTGATCTTCAGCCCGAACCCGGTCGTCCAGCAATTGAAGAAGTTTGGCGACGACGACTCGATCAAGGCGATCATCCTGCACGTGAATTCACCCGGTGGCGGGGTCGCTGCCTCAGAGGAGATCTATCGCGAGGTGAAACGCATCCGCGACGAGAAGAAGAAGCGCATCGTCGCGTCCATTGAAACGGTCGGGGCGAGCGGCGCTTATTACGTTTCGTCGGCGACGAATAAAATCTACGCCGATAACGGGAGTATCGTGGGTTCCATTGGCGTTATTGCCGAATGGGTAAACTACGGCGAACTCCTGCAGTGGGCCAAACTAAAGCAGATCACATTGAAAGCAGGGGAATTCAAGGATACTGGCTCGCCCGTCCGCGACCTTACGCCAGCTGAACGCGAGTACATGCAAGGCATGATCGACAACATGCATACCCAGTTCATTCAAGCAGTTGCCGATGGACGCAAGCTGAAATTCGATGACGTCAAGACGATCGCGAATGGAAAAGTGTGGACCGGGCAACAAGCCGTGCCGATGAAGCTGATCGACCAGGTGGCTGATTTTCAGGCAGCGGTCGAAGATACGGCTAAGTCGGTGGGAATACGGGGAGAACCGGTGCTTGTGCGTCCAGAAAGGGACAAGAAAACGCTGGCGGATCTGTTGTTTGGAGACCTTTCCGAGTGGCTCCCCTCGCGCGAGAAGTTGATGGACCAGCACGTTGGCTTTTACTACATGTGGAAGTGAAAGAATCAGGTGTCAGGTGTCAGGTGTCAGGCGTCAGGTCTCAGGTCTCAGGGACCGAGGCAGGGATCCCGGTAACTCGAATTAGCCTTCCCCTGGGACAAAAAGGGGAGGGCGGCCGGCCCACAGCTGCTTCAACACGTGCTACTTGCGCGAAGTACCTGAAATTTGAGAAGGTTATGCAGGCCCCAGTAGAGGGCCGCGGTCGCCCGGAGGGAGGGCTGCCCGTCAATTTTCATTTTGGGAGCCAAGAGGCACTATGACAAAAGCCGATCTCATCGATGAAGTCTCTCGTCTGGCAGAGCTTACCCGCAAGGACAGCGAAGTGATTGTAGAGACGATCTTTGACAGCATCGTGCGCTCTCTGCGGGTGGGCGACAAAATCGAGATCCGCGGCTTCGGCAGCTTCCGCACCCGGCAGCGCAAGCCGCGCGTGGGTCGCAATCCCAAGACCGGCGATCGCGTGGAAGTGCCCGCAAAAAAGATTCCTTTCTTCAAGCCCAGCAAGGAGTTGAAGGACCTCGTGAATCACGGGGATGGCGCTGCTGCGGCCGCCGCTGCGCCTCCGCCGCCAGCACCGACTGCTCCCGCGCAATAGATCTCGTCTTCGAGGACGCATCCTGTCCTGAATGTGACGGAAGCTACCGTTTGGGACGGGAAGCAAATCGCGGAATGCCCCGTATCGCGTGCCGCGTCTTTTGTTTCCTGCCCGCATCTCTATTTCTTGTCCCGAACGACGTCAACCCTCACAGCGCTGAATACTTACGGTGATTCATGGGAAAATCGTACTTTACCCCTGAGTTGTTCCAGTTCCTCAAGCAGATCAAGCGCAACAACCGTCGGGAGTGGTTCCTGAAAAACAAGGACCGTTACGAGGAAACGGTGCGCCAACCATGCCTGCGCCTGATCCTCGACATGGGTTTCCGGCTGAAAACGATCAGTCCGTGGATCGTCGCCGACGCGAAGCCGAATGGCGGATCCCTTCTGCGAATCTATCGCGACATTCGCTTCTCGCCCGACAAGACGCCCTACAAGACGCACGTAGGCATGAACTTCCCGCATGGGGGATCCACTGAGGAGATCCACGGACCGGGCTACTATCTGCATTTTGACCCGGGGGCAAGCTTCCTGGCAGCCGGAGCGTGGCGTCCCGACCGGCGCTCGCTGGCAAAGATTCGCGACTCCATTTCATGGAAGGCCGACGAATGGAAGAAGGTGAAACGCGGACTCGAACTGGAAGGGGACACATTGAAGAGGCCGCCGCGAGGATATGCCGACAATCACCCGATGATTGAAGATTTGAAGCGCACTGATTTCATCGCCAGCATCATGTTCGCCGACTTACAAGTGTGTGGCCCGCGGTTGCTTGAAGATGTCACTGCTGCTGCGAAGAAGCTCGCGCCGCTGGTCGGTTTTCTGGCGAGAGCAGAGGGATTGCAGTTTTGAAGCCGGTCGTCGTTTTTCGGTCGTCGGTCTTCGGATTAGGCCAAGGGAGAGTGCTCGCGGAGAGTCTCAACGCCGAACAACGAAAACCGAACACCGAAAACCGAACACCGAATTCGGAACGTCCCTAACTTCCACCTTTCAGGAACAAGTAAGAGATCTTCAGCGCCAACTCCGGCGCGTGCAGATCCGTTCGATTGCAGAGCACCACGACGGTCAGGTTGTCTTTGGGAAACCGTTGAATCGATGTGCGGAACCCGACTGTCTCCCCATAATGCCACATGCGCGCGTGGCCTTTGTAGGGATCGAGGAACCAACCAAACCCGTAGCTGACGGCATGACCGTTCTCTTCCGCGGCCGTGCTCGTCGGTTTCACAGCCACCAGCGCGGGCTGCATTTCTTCCTCATTCAACAGCGTGTGCTCGCGCAGCGCGGCATCCCAGCGCGCCATATCGGCGAGCGAGGTATATACGCCGCCGTCGCCCAGCGTCGCCGACGTGGAACTCTGATCGGTCCCATGCCAGCCGTCGGACTCCTTCGTGTATCCATAGGAGCGATTCACGACTTCGTTTTTGCCTTTTTCATAGGCGACAGTGTTCGTCATCTGCAAGGGTTGGAAGATGCGAGCGCGCAGGAAGTCGCCGAACGGCTGGCCGGAAACTTTCTCGACCACCATCGCCAGCGTGCAATAGCCTGAATTGCTATAGGCCCACTTCGCGCCGGCTGGAAATTTCGCCTTGCTCTCCTTCTCAAGCAAGGCCAGCACGCCCGCGTCATGGATCTGCGGAATCTGGTCGTCCGGGGTGTTCCCGTATCGATGCGCCATCAAGTCTTCGTAGTCGGGTAATCCGGAGGTGTGATTCAGTAGATTGCGGATGGTGATCGTCTTTCCGTAAGCCGGGAACTCGGGGAAGATTTCGGTCAACTTCTCGTCGTAACGCAGTTTGCCGTCGTGAACGAGTAGCATGATCGCCATCGCCGTGAACTGCTTGGTGACGGACGCCAGCCGGAAGTTCGTGTGCTCGTCGATCTTGTGCAGCGTGCGCAGGTCGGTTAGCCCGTAGCCGCGCTGGAACACTGTTTGGCCATTCTGGATGACCAGAACAGCTGCGCCGGGTGATTTCGAATCGATGCTGGCGAACAGCTTGTCAATTTGCGGCGAAGATGCGGGAACTGGAACTGGCGTCGACGCCAGCATCCTCGTCAGGAATAAAGCGCTCAATCCCCAAGACACGCGCATTCAGGAGCTCCTTCCGCGGGCTGCCCCTGGGCGAACCCCGGCCACGCCCATCATTCGTCCCGTGACTCCCTTTTCCGCGCGATAGGAAAATAGCAGGTCGGTTCTGCACGATGTACATAGCGGCGAGCACTCGATGTTTTTTGCCGGCACGCCTGCGTCAATCAGTTGCCACCGGTTCGCTTCAACCAGGTCGAGGAAGATGTTCACGGGAAGCTTGCTGTGACCCGGGGCGCGCGCCGTCAAAAACAGCAGCGGATACTTTTCGCGCACCGGGTCCGATTCTTTGACTTCGTGGAAGAGCGACGCCGCATAGCTAAACTGTGACTCGAAGTTCTCCCGCACTTCCTCGCCCACCGTGTAGCAGCAGTTGTGGACTCCGGGCCCGATCGCCGCCACCAGATCGCGCGGACGGCTGCCGAACCAGCGCCGCATCTCGCCGACACCTTTTTCCGCGATGCGCCTCACGGTACCACGCCAGCCAGCATGGAAAACTCCGACAGCGCGTTGCTTCGTGTCCACAATGATCACGGGCAAACAATCTGCCGTTTGGATCGCGAGCAGCAATCCCGGGGTCGCTGTGACCATCCCGTCGCCCACAATTGGTTGATCCGCGACAGCGTTTACGCAATGGATCAGATCGGAATGGATCTGCCGCAAGGTGACGAGCGGCCATGGATGCTTCCCGCCTACTCTGAGTTCCCGCAGAAAAGCCGCGCGGTTGCGCGCGACGGCAACGCGCGAGTCGTGCTTCGTAAATCCGAGATTGAGACCTTTGCCGCCATATACGCGAGAAGTGCCGCCCACGCGCGTCGAAAAGCCATGTACGAGCCAGGGCAGTCGTTTCAGGCGATCCGCATGAAGGGCAACAATTTGTGATTTAACAGGGGCCGAGGTTGGCACGGGCTCATCTTACCAAGCAGGCATTCTTGCAGGACTGTGTCGAATCGACTCGTACCGGTTTGTCCGCGAACGAAAGGCGGTGTCCCGTGAGCTTCTTCGCGGAACACCGCTCCAACTGTAGCCGAAGGACGTTAATCTTTGTCGTATTTCAGGCAAATTTCCAGCTGCTTGATCGCTTCGTCGATCGCGTGCATCGCTTCAACGCGATGACCGCCGAAGTCGTGGGCGGCATGCTCGAGATCTTCGCGCGACGCGCGCAATGAGGCGATAGCTTCGCGGATCTTCGGATGGCGCTCCGGTGGAACCGGAGCGGCCGGCGCGGGCTTGGCAGCGGGTGTCGGAGCCGGCTTCGGTGCGCCGCTGGCAGCAGCTGCAGGCAAGGCCATGGCTGCGACCAAGACCGCGGCGGAGAACAAGCTTGCGATCGTTCTATGGGCTTTCATCGTTCGGAATCCTCCTTGTTGGGAACAATCGGCACACGCCGATTTTCAGATTGCTGAAACGGTGAAACCCAGTTGCGGCCGGAGAGTTTCACCAATAAGTTTCCAGTAAGAGCACTCCCCAAACGATTGCGAAAATTCTAGCCTCCGGGTTCGGAAGTCCACTATTGGCTGCGTAGGTTCTGGCAGGCTGCGGAAAAAATCGTGTAAGGGACAGAAAGAGACCTCAGGCGCTAGAGCGCCTACAAATATTGAGCAATTTACGGCACGGATGAATTCGTGGCCTTCCCGTTTGTTGCAGAAACATGATTTTTCCGCAGCTCCAGGTGATTGCTCAGTACTTCCAACTGCTGAGGTCGGCACCCTTGGGAGCGGTCTCCTCGATGTGCTTGACCATCGCCGGCAGGAAACGCTGGGGAATGCTGTAAGTGGGTGGACCTGATGAGTCGCCAGCGCCAGAGTAGCAGTGTGGCTCGCGCACGCCGAAGTCGAACGTCCCGTGATAGTAGGGATCTTTCGTGGTTTCGAGGAAGTCTCGCAACAAATGAACGGCCCGATCGAGATACCACGTATCGGATTCACCGACGTAAAAGTGCATCTTGCCCGCGAGCTTCGGGCCGAGCGTCTTCCAGTCGCGCTGCATGATGGCGCTCAGGTCGTAGTGTTCTTTCCAATACTTCGCGACGTCGTGATCGATCTCGCCAGTCAGCTTGTTGAAGATTGGCTTGGGATACCCGTCGGCACCGATGGGACTGAAGGTTGCCTGCCAGATATCGAATTGCTCACCTGAGCGGCCATGGGTTCCGAGCACGAGTTCGTAGTGGTTGGCCGTCTCCATGGTTGCCACAATGAGCCCATCAGGTTCGCGCATCTCTGGACGTGGCACGCGACCAAAGAATCCCTCGACGAAGTACGCGTTGTTGTCGGCGTAGAGATTCGCAGTACTGTAGGCGCGAAAGTCGACCACGTCGGGACAGAAGACCCACGCTCCGTTGTAGAGATCGGGATTGAAGACTTGCGAGGCCAGCGCCTCCCATCCACCCGTGGAACCGCCATAGACAACGTGCGCCCAGCCGTCGGGGATTGCGCGGAATTTCTTTTCGATGAAGGGAATCAGCTCAGTCGTGATTGCGTCGCCATAGGGTCCCTGGCTCTCGGAGTTCACGGCATACGAATCGTCGAAGTACGGCGTCGGGTGCTGGATGGTCATCATGATCACCCGGGGCAGACGCCCCGAAGTCCAGTCCTGATAGAACTTGTAGGCGTACTGCGCGCCGATCTTGGCGCCGCCCTTTAGATCGGGTGCCGGCGGTTCCGCGCTGAATCCCACAGGAAGAAACAAGTCCCGATGATAGTGGTCCTGCTCGACTACAAGCGGAAACTGCGCATTCGGATGCTCGTCAAAACCATCTGGCAGGAGCACGACCGCACCGAGATACGTCGGCCGTCCCCAGAACTTCGTTAGCAACTTGCTTTCGATGCGGATGTGTCTCACCCACTTGTTGTCTTCTACTGGCGCGCCGTGGCCGCGGCCCCAGTCGAGCAGGCTGTCGACCTTGTCGAGTTCGCGGTCGATCGGCGGCACCTTCTCGGTGAGGGAAATTTGAATGAGCTTGTCCGACTTCGGGTCGATGTGCATTTTCACCGGCTTGCTGTAAAGGTTGCCGGGCTTGGTCTGCCAGTGCTGGCCCTCGCCCTTGTCGGGCGGCAGCTTAACCATTTGGCCGTTGCCCAGATGAAACGTCTCGTAAATGTTGAGCATGCCCTGGACGTAATACTCGCCGGCGGGAAGGTTGGTGAGGCTTCGTGTGGGATAGCCAAAGGTCGAGCCGTCGATGACCACTGGTGTGCCAGGAGCAAGGGCGTCGACGTCGGTGCCGAACGCTTGCTGCGATTGCGCGAACTCCTCCTCGATCTGGAAGCGGGGCTCGTCGCTGTCGTTGGTGGAGATCAGCAGCAGTACGTGGCCATCGAGCGGCGTTGCGCTGGCTTCTTTTGGGAACGAAATCTCGAAGCGCAGGCCGGACGATTGGGCCGCGAGATTCGCGGTGAACAGGCAAAGAATGGCGTACAGCAGAAAAGTGCGAGAACGGAACGACAGTCTTGCGGACAAGGAGCCCTCCCTCGGGAAGCGATGTTGATATCAGCCTCGGCCAATCGCGGTCAAGCGTGACAGTTGCGGCAAGATGAAATAGATTCCCTTGCACGCATGGCTAACATACTGTACGGCGTCAATGGCGAGGGTTCGGGCCACTCCAGCCGCGCACGGGAAGTGATCGTCCACCTCGAGGCCAAAGGGCACCACGTGCACGTGGTTTCGTTCGATCGTGGACTGCGGAATCTGAAAGACGATTTCGAGGTCACCGAGATCGGCGGTCTTCGACTGGCCTATGTCCACAACCGCGTGCGCTACGGAAAGACGGTCCTGCGGAATCTGATTCACGTGCCGCAGGCCGCGCGCAGCATTCGCGCCCTCGAGCGCACGGCAAAGGGCTGGAATCTCGATCTCGTGATCACCGATTTCGAGCCGATCTCCTGCCATGTTGGGCGCAAGCTGGGCCTTCCGGTCATTGCGATCGACAATCAGCACCTGCTCACAGATACGGAAATCACGTATCCACGCGAATATCGAAAAGAAGCCGCGGCGACCAAGCTCGTGACGCGGATGATGACCCCGCATGCTGACGCATACCTGGTGATTTCCTTCTTCACGGCGAAGATCAAGCCACGGAAGAAAAAGACGTTTCTGTTCCCGCCGATCCTACGCGCTGAAATCCTGCAGGCTAAGGCTGCTGAGGGCGACTTCGTGCTAGTGTACGTGACCTCGGCCGCGCAAGAACTGGCAGACATCCTGGGAAAAGTCCGGCAGCGATTCATCTGTTACGGGTTCAATCGTGAGGGGCGAGAAGGGAATCTCGAGTTTCGCAAGCCGAGTCTCGACGGCTTTCTGCACGACCTGTGCAACTGCCGCGCGATCGTCGCTAACGCCGGTTTCTCTCTGATCAGCGAAGCTCTGCATCTCGGAAAGCCCTATTTGGCCTGGCCGGTCAAACGGCAGTTCGAGCAGGTTTTCAACGCTTTCTACATCGGCGAGATGGGATACGGCTCGTACTGGGAAGATCTCAACAAAGAGCGAGTCGAGTCTTTTCTGTTTAACCTCGACGAGTATCGTAAGAATCTGGCTGGCTATCCGCGCGCCGATAATTCTGCGATCTTGGCGAAGTTCGACGAACTGATTGCAGAGCTCACCCAATGAGCGACGTTGGGGCGAGAATTTAAGCCGTCGTAGCGAAACGGGTAACGCGAACCCGGTTTCGCCGGCCGGTTTGCCGCCTTTGCTGCTGTTCGATATAGTTTTCACAGCCATGTACAGGGACTTCGCCGCCACAGACCGCTGGACCAAGAAGAAGGTTCACTGCCTCTATCAAGCTCTGATCGTCGCGATTGCCACCCGGCATGCCGATGCGGTGGATATCAAATTTCTGGTCGATGGACGTCCGGTCTGGGTTGCCCTGCCTCATCCCGCCTGGGTCGAATACCAGAAACGCACCGGCGCCATGATTACCGACGCGCTCGCGATTGAAATCGCCGGGCACTATCTGAAGACTGCGCTCGAATCCGGCGAAGGTGTTGGCTGCGAGATGTACTCGCTTACCGTCGAGGAGACTTTGCGCCACCTGGACGAAGTGGTCGCGACCGACGAAACACCTACGCCTGTCGGCCTATAGGTCAATCATTTCTGCGCGCTCGAGTTCAGGGTAATTTCCTTTCTGGCCATATCACGTTGCTTTGTGATAACGGCTAGACCCCATCCGGCATTCATGCGCTCATAATGTTGGCCACACAACCGGACGCCCGGTCGGAACGTAGGTTCGAACTGGAATCGCGAGCAACAATGAGCGAAAATATCAAGTTCGTCGTGGTGAGTGCATTCTGGATCGTTGGGCGCAACGCATACTTCCGTTCTCTACGCCCTGTTCTCCGGATCCGATCCTTCACCTGTTCTTAAGATGATTCGGTTCTTCTTGTGTCGGCGGGAGACGCACTTATGTCCAGTTTGACAATTGATGTAGAGACAGCCGGAAGTAAGAACCGGCACAAGCAGCTTGCGCGCTGGGTGGATGAAGTCGCGAACCTCTGTAAGCCTGATCAGATTCACTGGTGCGATGGTTCGGAAGCTGAGTATCGCGACATGCTGCGGCTGATGGTACTCACCGGGACTGCGATTCCCCTCAACGAACAGAAGCGTCCCAACAGCGTGCTGGTGCGCTCGAATCCCGCCGATGTGGCCCGCGTGGAGGATCGGACGTTTATCTGCTCGGTAAACAAAGAAGCCGCCGGCCCCACGAACAATTGGGAAGATCCCGAGAGCATGCAGCTAAGGCTGCGTGGCCTCTCCAACGGGTCGATGATGGGCCGCACGATGTTTATCGTTCCCTATAGCATGGGGCCGATCGGATCAAACATTGCCAAGATTGGAGTCGAGATCACCGATTCGCCGTACGTTGTCGCCAGCATGCACATCATGGCGCGCGTCGGCGCGCGGGTGCTCGAGGCGTTGGGCAGCGATGGCGAATTTGTGCGCGGACTGCACACGCTGGGTGCGCCACTGGCGCTGAACGATCAGGACTCTCCCTGGCCCTGCAATGCCGAGTACAAGTACATCTGCCACTTTCCCGAGAGCCGCGAGATCTGGTCGTACGGATCGGGATACGGCGGGAACGCGCTGCTCGGCAAGAAGTGTCACGCGTTGCGCATCGCGTCGGTGCAGGCGCGCGACGAGGGTTGGCTCGCCGAGCACATGCTCATCCTGAAAATGATTAGCCCGTCCGGCCAGGTGAAGTACATGACGGGAGCTTTTCCATCGGCATGCGGGAAGACAAATCTCGCCATGCTGATCCCGACCATCCCCGGATGGAGAGTGGAGACGATCGGCGACGACATCGCGTGGATGAAGTTTGGCGCCGACGGGCGGCTCTACGCCATCAATCCCGAGTATGGATTCTTTGGCGTAGCGCCTGGCACGAGCATGAGGTCGAATCGCAACGCCATGCTCACCGCGAGAAGCCATTCGATTTTCACGAACTGCGCGCTCACGCTTGACGGTGACATCTGGTGGGAAGGCATGACCGAAGAGAAGCCCGCCGAGTTGGTCGACTGGCTGCGAAGACCATGGACGCCGACCTCGGGCCGTCGGGCCGCACATGCAAATTCTCGCTTCACCACGCCGGCGTCACAGTGTCCGTCGATCGCGCCGGAGTGGGAAGATCCGAAGGGCGTCCCTATTGATGCAATTCTGTTCGGTGGACGCCGTGCCAGCGTGGTGCCGCTCGTGAATGAAGCCTTCGACTGGCAGCATGGAACCTTCCTGGGCGCGACGGCCAGCAGCGAAACAACGGCGGCGTCCGCTGGAAAAGTGGGACAACTGCGCCGCGACCCGATGGCCATGCTTCCATTCTGCGGCTACAACATGGGCGACTACTTCAGCCATTGGCTCAAGATCGGCCAGCACTCCGATGCCGCAAAGTTGCCCAAGATTTTCTACGTGAACTGGTTTCGTACCGACGAGCACGGCCGCTTCCTCTGGCCGGGCTACGGCGACAACAGCCGCGTGCTGAAGTGGATCTTTGAACGCTGCGACGGAAAGGCCCGCGCGACCGAGACGCCGATTGGGCGTCTGCCCGAGGCGGCGGATCTCGATACGAAGGGCTTGGAACTGCCTGCGGACAATCTCCTGAGGGTACTCAGTGTGGACGTGGAAGGCTGGCTGGAGGAGTTGCCACTGATCGAAAAGCACTTCGCACAATTCGGCAAACATCTGCCGCAGGGAATGCGCGACGAGGTCGCGAATCTCAAGCGACGGCTGGAAGAGACGAAGAAACCGTCGAAGTGAAGTCCTGACGGGGCCGCTGCTCGTCAACATCAAAGGTAGCCGAGCAGGCGCTCGGCCGGACAGCCGAGGGCGGCTGTCCCCACGTGGCCAGGAAAGATTCCTGACAATCGAAGACTTTAGTGCTCAGGCGCCTGCCGTCACGCCTTCTTCAGCTTCCGGCTGATCCAGATGAGAATTATCGCGCCGATCGTCGCCACAATGATCTCCGAGATCAGGCCGCCCGACGAATAAAGACCCAGCAACCGCAACACAAATCCGCCGACGATGCCGCCTGCAATTCCCAGCAGGCAGTCGATGACGACGCCGTACCCCCCGCCGCCCATGATCCGTCCGGCTGCCCAGCCTGCAATCAAACCCACGATGATGACCCACAGTAGCCACATTTTAGTGACCTCCTGGAACGATGCTGGCGACAAAACACGGTGCGGCAACAATGTTTCCGCCGCCCATTCGTGCAGCGCAGGGTATGGCTTGCCCACCACGCATGTCAAGCGCGGCACGATTCGGCTGCCTGCGATGTGCTTAAATCAAGAAATGTTTGCCCGCAGAATTCGTGTGGACTATGAGGAGAACGGCCAGCGCCATCCCTGCCCCATGAAGTGGATGGATAGCTTCAGCATGCGCAATTTCACGAACGCCAGCGTCTTCGATGACACACTTCCCGTTGCCGACGGACTGATGGAAATCGGCGCCAAGGTTCCACTTGGGGAATTGAAGACCGCGATGGAAGACTGGTTCCGGAAGAAGAGTTACCTGCCGAAGGAAACGACGTTGGTACTCGCCGAGACGTAGCAGCCCAAACTATGAATCCCTCCGCATAAAACAAAAAGGCTCCGGTTGCCCGGAGCCTCCGACATCAGACCTTCAGACTACAGCGGCCGCACGTTCTCGGCCTGCAGACCCTTGGGACCCTTCGTCACCTGGAACTCCACGCTCTGGCCTTCCTGCAAGCTGCGGAAGCCATTGGCCTGAATCGCGGAGAAGTGCACGAATACATCCTCGCCGCTCTGGCGGCTGATGAATCCGTAACCCTTGGCATCGTTAAACCACTTTACTGTTCCTTGTTCCATAGATCTTTTATTCGAATACCTTTCGGTGAATTTACGCTGGAAGGAAGTCGGAAGGTACTGCAGGGCAGATACAAGCTTCTAAAGCTGGATGCTGCTCACAACCGATTCTGATTCAAACGCGTGCTTACGTTAGCAGAAGAGTCAACTTTCTGCCAGTAATTTCGCTTGACACCGGCTCCCCGCTCGTTTCCCCCGGTTCCATCCGCTCGGGGCGCGTTATGTATAATCGGGCGCTTCCGAGGGTCCCACCATGCGTCGAGTTCCCAGGATTGTCGCGATTTTCGTGAGCCTTGTTGCCATATCCGTAACTGCCCAGACAGCATCTTCCGCGCCCGATCTAGACAAAGCCCAGGCAGAGGCCGCACACTTCCTCGCCGATCTCGTCCGCATCGATACCCAGGACCCACCGGGAAACGAATCCCGTGTCGCCGAGTACCTGCAGAAAACGCTCCAGGGTGAGGGAATCGATGCCGAGATGCTGGAGACCGTCCCAGGCCGCAACAGTATCGTGGCACGACTCAAAGGGGACGGAAGCAAGCGCGCGCTTCTTCTGATGGCTCACGAAGATGTGGTTCCGGTCGATCGCGCCCGCTGGACGGTCGATCCCTTCGCCGGTATCGAAAAAGACGGCCTACTTTACGGGCGCGGCGTTTCCGACGACAAGGCGATGCTGGCCGCGAACCTCGAAGTCTTTCTGCACCTGAAGCGGCTGAAGGTTCCGCTCGCGCGCGATGTGATCTTCCTGGCCGAAGCCAGTGAAGAAATGTCGTCGCCGGCCGGGATGTCGGCTGTCGTCGAGCGCTACTGGGACAAGCTCAATTGCGAGTTTTCGCTGAACGAAGGCGGGGGCGCGCTGCTCGAGAACGGCAAGATCAAGTACGTGGCAGTAGGCGCGTCCGAAAAACTGCCGCGCGGCGTGACTTTGCAAGCGACCGGAAGCAGCGGTCACGGTTCGGTTCCGCGCGTGGATAACGCCGTCACGCATCTCGCGGCCGCCGTCGCCAAGGCCGGCACATGGGAGACGCCGTCGCGCCTGAACGAAACCACGCGCGAATTCTTTCAGCGGCTGGCGACGATCTCTCCGCCGGAACAAGCCGCGTGGTACCGCAACGTGCTCGACCCGAAAGTCCAGGCGGAGTTGCGGGTGAAAAAGCCGCAGTACTACTCGATGCTGCGCACTTCCGTTGTGCCTACGATGTTGAAAGCGGGAATCAAAGAGAACGTCATTCCACCAACCGCGGAAGCGACGCTCGACATTCGCGCCCTGCCCGATGAAGATCTAGCGAAATTTCGCGACATGCTGGCCGAAGTCATCAACGATCCGCAGGTGAAGGTCGTCGCGAGCGATACGACATACTCGATGCCCGCCGCCCCGGTCAACCAACTGCACACCGAAATGTTCGACGCACTGGAGCACGCACAAAAGTTAGTTGCTCCCGATGCCATCACTCTACCTACGATGGGCACGGGCGCAACCGACTCCTCATTTCTAAGAACCAAGGGTGTGCAGGCGTACGGCATCGGCGTCCCCAAAACCGAAGAGGAAAGCCGTACGGTTCACGGCAACGACGAGCGCATCGAGATCAAGCAACTGGGCGTGTTCTTGCGATACGAGTGGGCTGCGGTGACGGAAGTGGCGGCGAAGAATTGAGCTGCGATCGGTAGGGCGAATCACTTCACGATGCTGAGCGAGACCTCCACCTTAAGTACATTGCCGCTGAGCGGATCAGTTGCGAACGTGCTTTCGACTGTCTGCCCGTCGCGGAGCGTCAGACTTAACTCCGACCGAAACTGCCGGACGATTGGCTCCGGAAATTGTCCGGAAGACGATCCCGACGATGTTCCCCTGTCAACGGGAACCGCAACATCGCCTTCGACCCAGGATCGATCGAGATCCAGCCGTACATCAAACTTGTTATCTTTCGTTCGGTTCGCCTGGCAGGCGATGCTGCTCCCGACATCGAGATATTGCATCCCGTTTTCTTTGCCCGTATAAACCGGCACGCGGCTTCCCATCTTCAGCACCGACTTTGGCGGTCTTCCGTCCGCGACCACAACCATCGTGTAGGGGAGGCTCTTCACCTTCTTCCCGCCCTCAAACTCGGTGAACGTGACTGACACTTTGAGCGGCGTCGTTTCGATTGTCCGAGCTTCCGTGGACGAGTCCTCGCTTTTGGGCTTGTCCTGTGCTGACATCCATGCGGCTGCCATTGTCAGTACTGCGCCCAACCATATCGCCGTTCTTCGCATTCTTCCTCCTGCACCTCAAGCTATGGAGTTCACTCTGTACCGCCGGTCTCGTCCATCCACTGATCGCTTTTCGTCCCATCCAGCTGAAGATCGGCGATGTCTACCGATGGCACCTCGGGCAGTTCCGTATTTCTGGCGGCGGTCTTGTTAGCTGCTGGACTCACGACCGCTTCCGCCATCGCATCGCGCCCGGCCACGCGTGCCACGAATTGCGAAAAGGCTCTTTGTTCATCAGGAGGAACCAAAACCTCGGGTTCCTGGCCTACAGTGGTTTTGGCGGGGGAATGCTTGCCGGAATATTTACCGGATCGCACTCCAGAATCCACACCGAAGGTGCGCAAAGGCTGTGTTCCCTCCGTGCTCTGCGGGGCGCGAACGGTTGCCGCCTGCAAATCCCCCTGAAGCCTTGGTTGGCGCGGACTCGCCAAGGGGTAGAACATTCCAATCAAGACGACTGCTAATGTTGCGCCCGTGACGGCCCACACTGCATTCGATCTGGGATTGGCCAGGGTCTCTTTCGAAATCTGAACTCTCAGTTCGGCCAGAACGCTGGCCCGTGGATCCTCGTTTACTCGTTTCCGCAAAGAATGATCGATCGCCACGAACAAAGCTTGCTCGCGCTGAAAGCTCGCCTGACACGTAGCGCATTCTTCCAAGTGCGCAGCCAGGTTGCCCGTGGGGGCTCGCCCACCGGCCGCTGCTTCGCGCAATGCTTGAACGCTCTGGTCGCAATTCATCGCAGTTTCTCCGCCAGTTGCTTCCGCGCGGAATGCAGGCGTGATTTCACCGTGCCGAGCGGAAGCTGCAACACCTCCGCCACTTCTTCGAGCGAGTGACCATCCATGCCTGCCAGAAGCAGGACGAGGCGCGACTTCTCTGGCAATGACTCCATCGCTTCCTGCAAGCGGCGCCCGAATTCGTTCGACGCGGCGCTATCTTCAGCGGTCGGCTTCGGAACCTCGGTCGCCCATACGGTTTCCCGATGTTCGCGCCGGCGCGCGGAACGCGCGTGATCCAACGCGAGACGGAAGCTGATTCGAACCAGCCATGCCCGAAACCTTGCTGGGTCGCGGAGAAGGGCAAAGCGGCGGTACGCGCGCAACAAAGCCTCCTGCGCGACGTCTTCTGCATCGGCTGCGTTGCGCAAAACGCCACGGGCGACCCGGAACGCCAGCGTGCCGCACTCGTCGAGGCGCTGTTCAAATTCGCGCCTCAGGACAGCCTTGTCCAGATCGAGCGCCAACTCGGTCTCCGCCGTGCGATCGGGCCAGGTGAATTCCTGCATCCGTTCTCTCCGTACAACTTGCCAGACGCCACCGCCTGGCTTTGGGTTCGATGAGAAGCGAGATTTTATGATGAACGGCGCTAGAAGGATATCTTGCGTCCGGCGCGGACAAACTAATCCGCGAATGGCGGGACGTGTTGAATGGCAAACAAACCAGGTGATATCGGTTCAGCTGACAACCAACAACCAACGAGCACAGACCAATGACCACCGGCCACGGCTGGCTTTCTACTTGTCGTAATGCAGCAGCGAAAACACGTTGTAGGGCTTCAGCTTGTCGCGGCCGTTGAGGAAATCGAGTTCGACTACGAATGCCAGGCCTGCGATCTCGCCGCCCAGCGATGTCACCAATCGCGCGGTCGCTTCGGCTGTCCCCCCGGTGGCCAACAAATCGTCAACGATCAGCACGCGCTGGCCCTTCTGCACGGCGTCTGTATGCATTTCAAGCGTGTTGCTGCCGTATTCCAGTTCGTATTCGACTCTTACGGTGGCAGCAGGCAGCTTGCCTGGCTTGCGGACCGGCACAAAGCCAGCATTCAGCCGGTACGCGAGTGCCGGCCCAAAAATGAAGCCACGCGCCTCCATCCCCAGGATCAAGTCGATCTGCTTGCCGATGTAGTGCTCCGAGAAAAGGTCGATGAGCTGCGCGAAGCCCGTCTTGTCCTTCAAGAGCGTCGTGATGTCGTAGAACAGGATTCCCTTCTTCGGGAAGTCGGGAACTTCACGGATCAGCTTCTTCAGTTGGTCGGAGTTCAAACCCGACATTTACCAGGCTCCTTCAATACGGAATGTGGTGAGATCCTTTGTCAGATTCGCCTCCAACTCTTCCACCTGATCGACGCGCGCCGCGCGCGGCCCCGCTTGCAGGCGGTCGCGCAACGCCGACAACTGCTCGCGCGTTCCCTGCGCAAACACCTCCACCGCGCCGTCTGATTTGTTGCGCACCCAGCCCGCAACCGCCAGCAGTCGCGCCTCCCGCTCTACGAACCAGCGGAAGCCCACGCCCTGCACCCGTCCACGCACGAGGAAACGCCGAGCTTGCATCCGATCAGTCATCTTTGTTGCCGATCGCCCATGGAAGACGAATGATCAAAATATCAAATTGCGAGTGGGAAGGTCAGTGTGCTTTTCGGACACTCTGGAAATCGTTTCGGACGACAGCCCCACCTTTCATCACGAACCTCACACGCTCGACCTCCGTGATGTCCGAGAGTGGATCGCCCGAGACCGCGATCAGATCGGCGAACTTCCCTTTTTGAATGCTCCCGACATCGTCTGACTTTCCGAGAAGCTCCGCCGCATTCACGGTGGCCGCGCGCAGCGTTTCGGCAGCCGGCAGGCCGAGCTTCGTCATGGCAATCAGTTCGCGCGCGTTCTTGCCCTGTCCATCAGCGCTACTGGCATCAAAGCCGGCCGCGATCTTGATGCCAAGTTCCCGGGCGATCACAAAGTTCTGCCGTGTCCGATCCAGCGCGTCGCTCATGTATTTATGCGCCTTCGAAGACTTCACTTGATCCACTCTGTAGAAGTAGTAGCCGATGGTCGGTACCCAAAATGCGTTCTTTTGTTTGATCAACTCAAGTGATGCGCGATCGGCTTCGTGTCCATGCTCGATGGAATCCACGCCGGCGTTCAGCGCGTTCCGAATTCCCTCGGGAAGGGTTGCGTGGGCCGCGACTTTGATCTTCACACGATGCGCCTCGTCGACCACCGCCTTGATCTCCTCCTCGGTCAGCGTGGGCGCATCCCAATCCGCATAGACTTTGAGCAGGTTCGCGCCGTACCCGATCTGCTCGCGCGCGGCTCGCCGGGCCTCCTCCACGCCGCTGACCATTTGCGCTCCCGTAGGAAAATCCGGCAGATCGGGTGACACGCCGAACGGGTTGTAGCGTCCGACCATCGCAATCCCGCGCGTCGCCACCATCATGCGCGGGCCTTCGACCAGGCCACGGTCAATCGCATCCCGCAGCGCCACATCAGCGTAACCTGAACCTTCGCTCTCCACGTCGCGAACCGACGTAAACCCCGCCAGCAACGTGACCCGCGCGTCCGCCGCCCCTTCGAGCGCGCGGTAAGCTTGCGATTTGGTGAGCAGATCGATGGCGTAGCTATTCGGATCACCAGGATGGTCGCTTCGATCCATCAGGTGCGTGTGACAATCGATCAGACCGGGCATCAGGGTCGCTTCGCCCAGATCGATAACCTCGGCACCCTGCGGAATCGCCGATCCGCTTCCCACGCTTGTAATGCGCTCGCCCTCGATCACCACGACCGCGTTCGGCACCAGTTTGCCCGCACTTACATCGAGCATGCGAGCGGCCCGCACGACCACAGGCTTCGCCGGCGGGCTGTCTTGCGCCCACGTCACCAAAGCCAGCGCACTGACAAACAGACCGACGGAAACAGACCCGAAGCGACGACACATGGCCATCTCCTTGACGTGAATTGGGAAGGGAGCCTTAAGGGCAGACGCGACGGGTATCTTACACAATCCTCGGAGGACCAAGGGTTGGAGGATCACGGGCTCACCAGGACGCAGAGTGATACCAAAAAAGCAAAAGACGCGGCTAGCCGCGTCTTAGTGCTCACACTGTGATTCTGAACTACGCGCGCGAGAGGTAGGTTCCCTCCGCGGTGTCGACCTTGATCCGCTCGCCTTCGTTGATGAATGGCGGAACCTGCACCACCAGGCCGGTCTCGGTCTTGGCAGGCTTGGTCACGCTGGAGGCCGTCGCGCTCTTCAGGCCGGGCTCGGTTTCCAACACGGTCAGCTCCACGGTCTGCGGCAGTTCGATGCCGACTGCTTTTCCGTCGAAGAATTCCACCTTGATCTGCAAGTTCGCTGTCAGGAAGTCCACCGCGCCCCCGAGCGTGTCCCGGGTCAGGTGCGTCTGCTCGTAGTTCTCGGTGTTCATGAAGTAGTAGTCGTCGCCGTCGTTGTAGAGGTACTCCATGTTGATTTCGTCGACCGTAATCTTCTCAATGGGATCGGGCGAACGAAAGCGGTGCTCGAACATGGCGCCCGTGCGCAAATTGCGCAGCTTGGCCTGGATGAAGGCGCGCAGGTTTCCCGGCGTGCGGTGTTCCACGCTGAACACCGAGTGCAGATCGTTGTTGTGCTTGATGATCATGCCGGGGCGGAGTTGGGTGGCAGGAATCGACATTGCGGCTTACAGTCTCCTCGGAAAATTGCGATCGATTGAACCGGCGAATGGCGGGAATTCCACGGAATCCACCGGCACGGGGATCAAACGTTTTATTTTACACGGGGTTGAGAAGGGTTGGGAAGCCGGAATCAGAAGCCCCGGCGCATGTGCACGCGCGAACCCTGAGCTGGAATGGCGCCTCCGGTTCACATCTCAAACGCCTCCACCACCGACCAACTGGTTCGCTCCATGTCCACGAACAAGGGCAGGTCCGCGTCCGAGGCCGCGCCCTCCGGACTCCGCCACGCCGCTTCCATCGTGGTGCGGTCGTCCCAGTAAAGCTCGACTATCGCATCCCAAGCCGGCGCTTTTCTTGTGGGATCGGCCGCCGGATAGTTCTGCACGTATTTGCGCAAGCCCGGCAGCTTCCGCGCGAGAGGGCCATGGACCTCTCGCAAGTGTCTCGCAAATTCTGCAGAACTCATGCCTTGACGCCGCTGCAGGACCACCATAAATTTCAGCATCGTGGGGAACTCCGGGTGAGTGTAGCCAGAAATTCGGGAAGCGTTGGCATCGGGTGAATTCTTTCGGGCCGGCGCTTGGCCTGCACGCATCCAACCCCCCGTAAGTCGTCCCTGCGTCGCTGGCGGTGCAAGGCGAAATTAACACCGGAAGGCCCTACCCGAGGGCTAAAATAGAAAGCACTGGTTTCATCATTACTTACACATCGATCCATGGAAGGGTGGTTGCTCTCATGAAAATCGGAAAATATGAATCGTCGGAGCGCAGCAACGTCGGCACCGCAGTGACGTTCCTGATGATTGGCCTGGGCGCAGGCGCGCTGGTCGCGCTGCTCCTCGCCCCCAAGAGCGGCAAGCAGATGCGCAAAGACCTCCGTCGGAAATTCGACGACGCGCGCGACACCCTGCAGGACTGGTCAGAAGAGGCTTCTGATCGTGTTCAGGACGCTGTGGAACACACCGCTGAATGGGCCGAAGAATTACGCGACGTTGCCCGCCAGAAAGCCGCGCCGATCGGGAAGGCTCTGCGCCGCGATTAGTCGGGCAGGTGTTAGGTCTTGGGGTCTTAGGTGTTAGGTCGGTCTTAGGCTTTGACGCTCTTGGACATTTATTTATTGGGTGTCATGACCGGCATATCGCGTCCGGCGTGCTCGTTCCCAAGACCTGAGACCCAACACCTGACACCTGCTTTTTCTACTTGAACGCCGCCGAGAAGAAGCCCTTCACTCGCCCAAGGAATCCGCGATGCTGCTTTTTCGGTGGATCAGCATTCATCGAATCGGGTGGTTTGGGCGCGGGCACTGAAGGTGGAGGCAGAACCGGCGGATCCAGTTTCGCTTCTGTCGTTGAAGCAGACTTTACCGGCAGATTCTGGGCTTTCGTCACGGGTGCCGGAGCCGGATCCGTTCCGCGGAAGGTGAACGGCGCCACAATCTGCACGTGAATATCGTTCGGCTTTGTCGGCGGCAACGGAGCCGTCTCAGGACCCATCGACGCCAGGTTTATCTGCGACCCCGAAGAAGCCGCCATGCCCGACCTTGCTCCGCTCGGCATCGGCCCTAACATCGGGTCAATCGATGCGCGGAACCCGGGCGCTGCGCCGCTGGCCAGGCGCACGTTCGAAGAAATATTGGCGTCCGAGATCGGCGGATTTGGCGACGTCGAGGCCAGCATCACCGCGGGCCGCGCAGCACCAGGGCATCCACATTCCGGAGGCACGTCGTTGCTGATGCGGTCAATCCGCCCTTCATGAAACACAACTTGCTCGGTGGGCTTGACCTGGTAGGTGCGATCGCCCATCAACTCCGTCACCATCGCAGAGGCGGTGTTGCCCAGCAGTGCCCGCACGCAGGTATCGCCGCGCGAATTCGAGCTGATCGCGTAATCGAAATCGCCCGGGCCGGCCAGCTGAACGCGGAAATCCGGCGTAAGCACCGTGTCTGAACTCGCGCCCACATGATAGTGCGTTTCGAGTGAGCCGCTGCTCATCCCCAGCATGAGCTCTTCGCCGGTCTTCGAGGCCGTCACAGAAACCGTCGTTCCCGGACACACGTGAACTTCGCCGCCGCGTGCAATATGCAGCACCGCGGTCTCGGCAGTCGCCGTCACCGAAGATCCGTTTCCAATGCGGCTTCCTGCCAGCACCATCGACCCTGAAGTGCTGGTCATCACCGGAACGACAGCCGGTTTCGATCCTGAACCAAATGTCGAGACGGTCGTCGGCTGTACTGGCGTTGGAGGTTGTGGCTTGGTCGGCTCTAGAGCTCTCAAGCGGATCATCAGCCGGTTGCCCGCCGCGTCCCACGTGTACTGATTGGCCGCGATCAGGTCGACTGTCACGCGCGTAACCGGCGGCGTGACCTGGAACTGATCGACGCGGAAGCCACTGAACTGCTCGCCCGGAGCGCCCGTAACCTTGCTCTGCTTCACGGCCACATTCGCGTTCGGTAGGTCAATCACCAGCCGCGGTGGCGTGGGCAACGTTTGCAGCGCTGGTGGAACCGGGCGACTGGTCAGGATCTCAATCGCTGGGCCTGCCTTGTCGTGGACGATCTGAACGCTCTTCACCGCTGCCGGAGGCTGATTGGACATCGCCGCAGACAACGTCGCGGCAGATGGTGTGATCGTGGCTGGCCCAGCAGCCGCTGTAGGAACAGGAGCCGTAGCAACCGGTGCGGGTGCGACAGGAACAGGCGCAGGTTGTGGCGGAACCGGTTGCGGTGGAATCGGCTGCGGCACGGGCGGCGGGCTGACTACCGGAGCCGGCGCCGGGTTCGAGGTGTCGGCCGGTTGCACGGCATTCGCGGTTCGTTCTGCCTGATCCGGATTCAGCAGTTTCTGCAGGCGACGCGCTCTGCTTTCCGGGGGCTGATCCGGTGAGGGTTGCTGCGATGTCTGGGCGAGCAAAGTTGTCGCGGTCAGAGCCAAACCTGCGCCCAGCGCCAGCCAACTCACTCGCTTTACGATAATCCTTGGCAAGAACTCACCCGGACCGGGAGACACTCGTGAGGAACACACCACTCATGCCCGGAGCTAAGAAAGCAGGGGGGAAACCGCTTCCGAAAGATCAGGACTCGGATAGAAACTCGTACTCATCGATGACAGCCGCAACCGCAACCTTTCCGTTCGGGTTGCCCTGGTCCAGCCGCACAACCTTGCCCTTGCAGTGGACGCGGATGCTTTCGGTGAGCGTGATTTCCGCCGGCAACGTTAGCGTAAACTCGATCGGTGACCCATTCGCGATCGGAGCATCCACATAGAATGAAATGCCGCGCGCGCTGACGTCCCGGGTTTGCGCCGAACGTTCCTGCGTACCATTATCGGCGTAAGTCACAGCTACTGGCAACCGCAAGGCAAAACGTCGTGTTGCCCGCTTTTCCTGCTGGGCCTCAGCCATGAACTTTCCTCCGAAAAAGCTGTGTAAGCATGGCGTGCGGCGGCCAGACTGTCAAGACCACCAACGGGCGATATTGGTCACTTCTCTCCAATCGGAACTGTCCAAGAATGAGACACTTCAGGGCGGTAACCATGCCCGAACACGCCCTCGTAAGGCGAAAGCCGTATCCGAGCACCCTTGAAATCGTGCAGGGCCGTGGCAGGGCGTTTCCGCGAATCGGCCTTCGCTGAAAAATTGGACTGTTTACCGAGAGGGACGGGGACCACAGGACAAGCCTTCGAGGTTCGCTGTGTCCTCAGTGGTTAAGCATTTTTTTTTGCCGAGCGACATCCCCTCGATCCCTGTGGTAATGGACGCGTTTTCTTCACTCCAGATACACTGAACGCCAAGGTCTTTCGTGGTCTTCGTTCTCGACAATTACGACTCGTTTACCTACAACCTGGTCCAGTACATCGGTGAACTGGGCGCGGAGGTTGAAGTGCGCCGCAACGATCAGTTGAGCGTGGCCGATGTCGAGGCGATGAAGCCGGATCGCATCGTCGTCTCCCCGGGGCCGTGCACGCCGCATGAAGCGGGAATCAGCATCGAATTGATCCGTCATTTCACAGGCAAGGTCCCTGTGTTAGGAGTGTGCCTCGGGCACCAGGCGCTGGGCGAGGCTTTCGGCGGAAAGGTCATCCGCGCGAAAAAGCTGATGCACGGAAAAACCAGCAAGGTGGAGCATGACGGCCGCACCATTTTTCGTGGCGTCCAATCGCCAATGACCGCCACTCGCTATCACTCACTGATCGTCGCCGACGATCACCTGCCCGCCGAGCTCGAAGTCAGCGCACACACCGTGGAAGAAGACGGCACCCGCGTGATCATGGGCCTGCGCCACAAGAAATTTCCCGTGGAAGGCGTGCAGTTCCATCCGGAGAGTGTTCTGACCGACGCGGGCAAGAAACTGATCGCGAATTTTCTGAGCCTGTAGTCAGTTCGGAATTGTCTTCCTGATCCGCCTGCTCACAGCCTGTAATCCCAGACTGATATCAAACTCGCCCGTACGGCGTGACTGCTGGGCCATCCAGACTTTCATGCCATGCAAATTCAGGGGCACGGAATGCTCTATCAGCGCGCGTTTCCCCGGCGAGTCGTCGTTTCTCCTGCGATCGAAACGTCTCTGTGCACCTTGACAGATGAGTTGCCAGACCATACCATCTTTGTACCGACCGATCGGTCGGTTTCGTGTTTCTTAGCTCTCCTTCTGTTACCCTGACCGGACATCCTGACGAGGGCGCACTCCCTTCCCTTGTCCTATAAACGAGGAGTTTTTGTGGCTACTGTTTTCTACGAGAAAGACGTCAATCAAAATGCCCTGAAGGGCAAAACCATCGCAATTCTCGGCTACGGCAGCCAAGGCCATGCGCAGGCACAGAACTTGCGCGACAGCGGATACAAGGTAATCGTCGGTCTCGACCCGAACCGTGCGTCGGCGCAGCAGGCGAAAGCGGACGGTATGGTCGTGGTGGCCCCCGATGAGGCCGCCAAGCGCGCGGACTGGATTCATGTACTGACCCCGGATGAGACTCAGGGCGAGTTGTACGAGTCGGCGATCAAGCCTTACCTGCATCCCGGAAAAGTGCTCGGGGTTTCCCACGGCTTCAGCATCCACTTCAAAACCATTCAACCGCCGAACGACGTCGACATCGTCATGATCGCGCCGAAGAGCCCCGGACATCTTGTGCGCCGCGTCTATACCGAGGGCCGCGGAGTACCGGCGCTGCTGGCGATCCAGCAGGACGCCACCGGGCACGCGCACGAGCTCGCGCTTTGCTATGCATATGGAATCGGTTCAACGCGCGCGGGAGTTTTGCAGACGACCTTTAAGGAAGAAACCGAGAGCGATCTGTTCGGCGAGCAGGCGGTCCTGTGCGGCGGCCTGACGTCGCTTATCAAGAAGGGTTACGAAACGCTGGTGGAGGCCGGTTATCAGCCAGAAGTGGCGTACTTCGAGTGCCTGCACGAAGTGAAGCTCATTGTGGATCTGATCTATGAAGGCGGATTGGCGCGCATGCGTCATTCCATCTCCAACACGGCGGAGTACGGTGACCTGACGCGGGGTAATCGCGTGGTCGGCGATGAGACGCGCGCGAAGATGAAGCAGATCCTGGCTGACATTCAGAGCGGCGCATTCGCTAAGGAATGGATCGAGGAGAACCGGACCGGTGGCAAGAATTTTGCCGCGTTGCGCGAAGCTGAACGGCAGCACCCGATCGAAGAGGTCGGCGCCCGCCTGCGAGCGATGATGTCGTGGTTGCCGGGAAAAGATGCCAAGAAGGCCAAGCCGGCCCAGGAAGCCCCGCAGAAAGTCGTGAATGCGTAAGTGATCGGAAGATCGGGCGCTCTGGCGATCAGTCATTCAATCGTCGAAGCTCACGCCACACTTACTTGTGAAGTGATGAGCTGGATGGAATCGCCTCGATATTCCGAACACCCGGTGATCGATTCCGCAGCACTTCTTCTTTCACTGACCAATGGCGTAATCTTCTAGGCCTATGGATCTCAAGCATCGCAGTCGCGGTATCACCGAAGGGCGCTCCCGCGCGGGCGCGCGCTCCATGTTCAAGGCGGTCGGATTCACCGACGACGACCTCAGCAAGCCTCTGATCGGCGTTGCGAATACCTGGATCGAGACCATGCCCTGTAACTTCCACCTGCGCCGCTTGTCGGCAAAGGTGAAGGAGGGCATTCGCGCAGCGGGCGGCACGCCCATGGAGTTCAACACCATCGCCATCAGCGACGGTGAGACCATGGGAACGGAAGGCATGAAGGCCTCCCTGGTCAGCCGCGAAGTGATCGCCGACTCCATCGAACTGGTCTGCCGCGGGCAGCTCTTCGACGCGGTTGTCTGCGTAGTGGGATGCGACAAGACGATCCCCGCGGCTGGAATGGCGCTGGCCCGGATGAATCTTCCCGGGCTCGTGCTCTATGGCGGCACCATCGCTGCGGGCGTTTATCACGGAAAAGACGTAACGATTCAGGACGTCTACGAGGCGATCGGGGCCAACGCGGCCGGCAAGATGAGCGACGCGGAACTCACCGAACTCGAAAATGTCGCCTGCCCAGGGGCCGGCGCCTGCGGCGGCCAGTACACGGCGAACACAATGTCGACGGTGATGGAGCTGATTGGGCTGTCACCGATGGGATTCAATGGGATTCCCGCGATGGACGCCCGCAAGGATGACGTCGCATTCCGCTGCGGCGAGATCGTTCTGAACCTGCTGAAGAAAGAGATTCTGCCCAAGCAAATCCTCACGCGCGCCGCTTTCGATAATGCGATTGCCGGCGTCGCGTGCACCGGCGGATCGACGAATTCTGTCCTGCATCTGCTGGCAATCGCGCGCGAGATGGGTGTGCCGCTGGCAATCGACGACTTCCAGAAGGTCAGCGAACGCACTCCGATGCTCGCGAATCTGAAACCGGCGGGCAAGTACGTGGCTGCTGACGTCGACAAAGCCGGCGGCATTCCTGTCATTGCGAAGCGATTGCTGGACGGCAAGTACGCCGATGGATCGACCATGACTGTGACCGGACGCACCTTCGCCGAGGAAGCGAGCGCTGCAAAAGAGACACCGGGCCAGCCCGTGATTGCACCGCTCGATCATCCGCTGAAGAAGACGGGTGGTCTGGTGATCCTGCACGGCAATATCGCGCCCGAGGGCTGCGTCGTGAAAATCAGCGGCCATGAGCGCCTGACACATCGCGGGCCGGCTCGCGTTTTTGATTCCGAGGAAGCGGCGATGGCGGCTGTCACGGGCAAGCAGATCAAATCCGGAGACGTGGTCGTGATCCGCAACGAAGGGCCGAAGGGTGGCCCGGGCATGCGAGAGATGCTGGGCGTGACCGCTGCAATCGTGGGCGAGGGCCTGGGAGACTCGGTCGCGCTGCTGACAGACGGACGCTTTAGCGGCGCCACTCGCGGTTTGATGATCGGCCACGTTGCGCCTGAAGCTGCGCTCGGCGGCCCGATCGCCGCGCTGCGTGAAGGTGACACGATCCACATCGACGTAAACCAGCGGAAACTCGAGGTCGAGTTAAACGATGCGACGCTCAAGCATCGCCTGGCAGAGTGGAAGGCGCTGAAGCCGAAGTACACAACGGGTGTGTTCGCGAAGTACGCCGCGCTCGTGCACTCGGCGTCAGAAGGCGCGATTACCAAGCCGAAGTAGCACGGGCGAGGACGCTGTCCCCGGAAGCCACTCACCACAGAGACACAGAGAAGAACCACGAAGACTCATTCCCTCCGTGTCTCTGTGGTGAATAGAATTTCTAGTTACGATTTCTTCTTCACGATCTCGATATCGATCTGGATCTTCACGTTGTCCCCGACCACGGCCTCACCGGTCTTGAGAGTGTTGTTCCAGACCACGCCGTAATCCTTCCGGTTGATGGTCGTGTTCGCCGAGAAACCGCGCCGCACGTTGCCCCACGGATCGTTGAGTTCCGGCGTCGGACCATCCACGTCGAGTGTGACCTCACGGGTCGTGCCATGCAAGGTAAGGTCGCCGATCATCTGCAGCTTGCCGCCGTTGTTCACGATGCGCTTCGACTTGAACTCCAGGGTCGGGTACTTCTCGACGTCGAGAAAGTTCGGGCTGCGCAGATCCTTGTCGCGATCGGGCACGCGCGTATCGACCGATGCGGCATCAATGACCGCGTTCACCTGCGCCTGCGTGATGTCCTTATCGTTCAATTGCACGGTTCCAGTCACCTTGGTGAAGCTGCCGCTCACGTTCGAGATGGCCAGATGCCGCACCGTAAATTGTGCCGTCGAGTGATTTGGATCGATGTTCCAGGTGGAAGTTTGGGCGACGGCGGTGGCGGCTATTACCGACACTGCGATCAGCCAGAACGGCAGGCGAAGAAATCTCATTTTGAATTGATCCTGAACTAAGTTTTTGAAAACACAGCTGTAATTGAGCCTAGGAACGTGACGCAAGAAAATTACTTGACGCGTCATGTTCTGCAGTTGGATGAGAGTCTCGCGGCCTGAGACGCAAAAATTGCAAGTGGATCTATAGGGATTCCGCGCCGCGATCCGGTGATCCGGGTAGACCCAGCGGAGAGCCGCAGAGTAACTGGCTGCCGGCGTCTTTATCCGGTATCATTAAGACAATCCGTAAGCCGAATTCGTCATCCAATTACGTACAGGGTCCCTGGCGGGATCTGGCCAAGTCCTTTTAAGAGAGGAAGATCGCGAAGAGATGGGCGTACCTGTATCGCAGATGTGGACGGTGGCGAGCTACGTCATCGGGAAGAAATTGCGGGGAACGAAGCAGTTTCCGGTCGTCCTGATGCTCGAGCCGCTGCTGCGCTGCAACCTGGCCTGCGCCGGGTGCGGGAAGATCCAGTATCCCGCCCACGTCCTGAAGACCGATCTGACGCCCGAGCAATGCTTCGCCGCGGTCGACGAGTGCGGCGCCCCGTTGGTGAGCATCCCCGGGGGCGAACCACTAATGCACCCGCAGATTGCCGAGATCGTGGAAGGACTGATTGCGCGGAAAAAGTATGTCTACCTCTGCACCAACGGCCTGCTTCTGAAGGAGAAGCTGGATCAGTTCAAGCCCAGCAAGTATTTTTCGTTCGTCGTGCACATGGACGGCTTGCGCGAGCACCATGATTTTGCCGTCTGCCGCGAGGGCACCTACGACAAGGCGGTGGAAGGCATCCGTGAGGCGCTCAAGCGCGGCTTCCGGCTGACCACGAACACGACGTTGTTCGATGGCGCCGATCCCAAAAGCGTGCGCGAGTTCTTCGACGAAATGATGGACCTGGGTATCGAGGGCATGATGCTTTCCCCGGGATACACCTACGATAAGGCTCCCGACCAGGATCATTTCCTCAGCAAGAAGAAGACGCGCCACCTGTTCCGCCAGATTCTCAGCAATCGCCGCGAGAAGTGGCGCTTCAACATGAGCCCGCTCTTCCTCGAGTATCTGATGGGCCGGCGTGAGTACAAGTGCACGCCGTGGGGCATGCCGACCTACAACATCTTCGGCTGGCAGAAGCCCTGTTACCTGCTGCAGGACGGCTACGCCGACACATTTGAAGAACTGCTTCGCGAAACCAAGTGGGAGCGGTACGGCACCGAGAGCGGCAATCCGAAGTGCGCGAACTGCATGGTGCACAGCGGCTACGAAGCAAGCGCCGTGAACGATACCTTCGGCTCCATGCGCGGATTCATAGCCACCGTGCGCGCCACACTCTTCGATCGCTATAACGATCATGATGTCGACGGCGACGCTCCGACTGCGCCCTCTCGCCCGCATGTCCCGCTAGTACAGATCAGCCACACGCAGGACGCATAGCTCTTATCATGCCAGACTGCAAAGTGCCCGCGACGCCCGATGCCGCTCCCTCGCCCGACGACGAGAAACTCGGCTTCGCCCACGAAAATCTGGAAGGCTGGGTTCCTTCGATGGCGACCGACCCGGAGATCCGCGCGGCCTTCGAAAAGGCTTTCGACTATCGCGGGGATCTGACGATCACGTTAAAGAGCGGCGAAAAAGTCGAAGGCTACATCTTCGATCGTAACGATGAGAACCCGCGGTTGGCCGACTGCTACATTCGCGTGAAACCGAAAACTGGCCCGGACAGGATCAAAATTTCCTACGCCGATATCGCGGCGCTTGCCTTCACCGGAAAAGACACCGCCGCCGGCAAGAGCTTCGCTGCCTGGGTCAAGAAGTACTACGAGAAGAAGGCCGCCGGCGAAAAGAACATCGGGATCGAACCGGAATCGCTCGATGAAGAGTAGCCGTCGGAACCCGCTTCCCAATCCGCAGGCGCCGAAATCACCGCTGTCGGAGCGGTCCGCGCCAAGTCTGTTAAACTAACGGCAACATTTGTAGGCCCGTAGCTCAGTCTGGTTAGAGCGCTTCCTTGACACGGAAGAGGTCGATGGTTCGAGTCCATTCGGGCCTACCATTCTTTCCTTTAGTTTAAGCAGTGCCCGATTCGAAGCCAAATCCTGTTCCCCACAAATTTCCCCACAAATTGTTCTGCCTAATTGACTGGATCCGAAGTGCTATCTTCAAGGCCCAATAACAACGCCACGGGTCGATAGGTCTCGCCGATCCGGTCAACGGCGTTACGTTTTACGGGGCTACCGACACGAATGTAGTACTCAGTCATACGAGCATTCATGTGTCCGGCAATTGCCTTAAGAATCCCGATGTCAACCCCCTGTTCCCTACCTCGGGTAAGCGCCGTGTGCCTCAAATCGTGAAAATGAACATGAGACAGTCCGGCGGCCTGCGTCATCTTTCGCCACGCCGTTCGCCAACTTTGCTGGTGCCGGGTTGGGTCGTAACCACGGTTACCCTTTAGAGGATCTGTTGACTTCGTGTGCCGCGAGAGGTCCGCAGGTAGCAGATAGTGGTCTGGCCTGACGGCCCCCAGCTTGGCTGCACGCCTTATTAGCCGTTTGATCGCCCACAATGCCAGGCTATTCAGCTCGATCTCCCTCGCACCGGCGTCTGATTTGGTGTTCTCGCGCCTAACCAGCAGCTTTGGATTGGAGTCACCCAAATCAACGTCGGCGATCTGCAACGACTTGATTTCCCACGAGCGACAGGCTGTGTTCGCCGCCACAACTGCAGCCATCAATGCTGCCTCCCAGTCAGGATTGCTCAAGCCAGACTTCACGAGAGTCGTGAAATCCGCCACATCCAAGGGCCGACGGGGACTTCGATGGGAGATTGGTAAAGGATGGTAATCTTCTTCCAGCCGTTTCCACAATTTGGCTTTTCGCAAGACGTAGCTCAAGATTTCGACCTCCTTGTTGACGGTACCCGCAGAAACTCCGGACTTCCGCCGAGTCGCTTGATAGCCATCCAGGATTCGATTGTCGATCTCGTCCAGCCGCTTTTTCCCGATTGTTCGGATCAGACTGTTGCACCGAGAACGATGTGCTTTCCATGTCCGGGGTGCCAACACAGCTTCCCGAGTTTGCAGGTAGTATTCGAGCGCGTTCGGGACAGGCCACTTTGCCATTTCGTTGGGCAATGCGCCCTGATCCACCTGGTCGAGAAACTTGCCCTTGAAGGCCCGCGCCTCCCGGCGATCAGTCGTGCCCGTATATTTTTCACGCCAGATGCCGTCGGGCCCTTTGTAACGGAAGGCCAAGATTTGGTTCTCTCTCCTGTACAGGCCATCCCTCTTAGTGTGTGCCATATGTCGATCCTTGTCCTCGAGTTGTTCTCGCCTTTCTCCGCTTCACGCCCTTCCCTGTCTTCTGCTTTCTACTTGCGCGGATGCTCTTTCGACGATTTTGTCCTTTCTCTCTCCTCCTGCGCCATTCCCGGCCGTTTGCCGCCCACCAGCTTCTTTTGCTTGATCGCTGCGCAGGCTTCGCACAAGGACCGGAACAGAATTTCTGTGACTCCCGTGTAGCCAGGAAATACGGCGTGCGGCATTCGGGATTCCGACAGAACTTGGTCAGCGTCGCGAATTCCACCAGCTGCATCAAGGCGTTTTCGCAGAAGGTTGGCGGATCAAGAGAACCGATGAACCATTCGCCTTCATCATCGACTGGTCCGACAGAAAGACTCCTGTCGCCCACTAAGAGATACTTTTCTAGAATCCGGAATACGCCCCACTGCTTGAACCGCAAATCTGCTTTTGTCCACACCACTCGCACCGCGTTCCGCAAAGGCAGCAACCAATATCGGCAGATTCGTTCGTCTTCCGATAGATCGATAACGTCCTCTTCCTCGCCTCGAACAGCCCAGTGAAGGATCAAAGCCCGTGGGATCTCTGGTTCAAACAACTGACCAAACTGCAGATTGAAACGTCGAACCGCTGGTGCGTCAGATTGGTCCGGAAGATTCGCCAAAGATGCCAGGAAGTCCTTTAGTCGCGCTAGATAACCAACTGTCGTTTGTTTGCTAGAGTTCACGATGCGTATTTAATTCTAGCACAAAAAAGCTCATTCTTGAATATACCCTCACAGCCAAATCAAGGCTGCGGTGGGCTCGGAGGAGAACGCATGAACAAACTCGTGGCATTTCCAGAGGTAGCCCGGGCGTTAGGGGTCTCGATATTTACTGTTCGTCGGTTGGCAGATGCCGGTTACCTGAAGTCCGTGTACGTCGGCGCTCGGCGCCTTGTCCCAGTTTCGGAGATCGAGCGCGTCATCGCAATCGGGGCCGGAAAGCCCCGCACCACCAAGTCAAAAAAGCATGGCAATCGGTGATCAGGATGAAGAACCCTCCCGCGAAATCACCCTCACCTCAGCATCAAGCTGCACTGCGTTATGCAGGCCGTGGTTGGCCGGTGTTTCCTGCGCACAGCGTGCGGGATGGCCGCTGCACATGTAGCCGTGACGATTGTCCGATCCAGAGGCGTGGCAAACACCCTCGCACAATGAACGGAGTCAAGGACGCCAGTACGGACCCTGCCCAGATCGATCGGTGGTGGACGAAGTGGCCTGACGCGAACGTAGCCGTCGCCACTGGCAGCGCCTCGGGACTGTTCGTACTCGATGTCGACCCGCGTAACGGGGGCCAGAGGTCGCTGAAGCAACTTGTCGACGGCAGAGACCTGCCGCAGACTCCCACCGTCCGGACTGGCGGTGGCGGCTTGCAGTTCTACTTCGCGTCTCCTGAGGGTCTGCAGCTCAAAAGTCGGAACTCAGTCCTACCGGGGCTGGACGTGAAAGGGGACGGCGGGTATGTAATCGGGCCCGCGTCGATTCACAAATCGGGCAGAACGTACGTGTGGGCTTCCGGCCTGACGCCGGGGAAGGTGCCGCTGGTATCGCTGCCACGCTGGCTGCAGAAGGCCCTTTCGGGGCGGACACGCCGAGACCGGACCGATGGCGAGACCGCCGAGCCTATTTCTGAAGGAGGGCGTCACTCCTATCTGGTTCGAATGGCGGGCGCACTTCGCCGACAGGGAGCCCTGCCTGAAGAGATTGAAAGCGCTATATCGATGTCAAACGCTGCTCGGTGTGTTCCACCCCTGCCTGAGAAAGAAGTCGCCGATATTGCGCGAAGCGCTGAAAAGTGGGAGCCGGGTGCAGCGGCTTTCTCGCGGTACTCGGAAGACGGAACGGGCATCTTTTGGAGCCGGGTCACCAGGGACGGCCTCGTCCCTACGAGACTCACGAACTTCACCGCTCGCATTATCGGGGACGTTGCTGAGGACGACGGGATCGAGGTCCGACGCACTTACGACATCAAGACGGAGCTCTTGAATCGGCGGAAGGTTTTTGCCGTTCCAGCGGCTCAGTTTCCAGCCATGAACTGGGCGACGGAAAATCTGGGTGCACAGGCAATCGTGTTCCCGGGCATGGGCCTCCGCGACCATGCCCGGGCCGCGATCCAGGAACTTTCCACAGATGTCGAAGAAAGCATCGTCTTTACCCACTCGGGCTGGAGGGAGTACCGGGCCGAATGGGTGTACCTGCACGGCGAGGGGGCGATTGGCGAAGAGGGTCTGATCAGTGGCGTGAGCGTCCGGCTCCCCAGCAGTCTTTCGCCCTTGCGCTTGCCGTCACCGCCTAAGGGCGAGGCTCGAAGACTCGCCGTCCAAGCCAGCTTGAAACTCCTTGATCTTGCTCCACGACCGGTAACGCTCCCCCTTTTCGACGCCATATGGGCCTCAGTTATTGGACGCGCTGATTACGCAGTGGTTCTCGAAGGACAAACCGGCGTGGGCAAAACGGAGGTCGCAGCCCTTCACCAGCAACATTTCGGACCCAGCTTCAATGCACGAAATTTGCCTGGATCATGGAGCAGCACGGGTAACGCGAACGAGGCCCTTGCGTTTAGCGCCAAAGACGCGTTGCTGATTCTGGATGACTTCGCCCCGACAGGCACTCGAGGCGACGTGGCCCGCTACAACCGTGAGGCCGATCGAATTATCCGCGCTCAGGGCAATGCAGCAGGGCGACTTCGCATGCGAGCGGACGGAAGCCTCCGCCCCGCCAAAATGCCACGTGGGTTAATTCTCTCAACAGGCGAAGACGTCCCGCGAGGTCAATCTCTCAGAGCTCGGATGTTGGTGCTGAATCTTGCAATTGGGGCGCTCAACTGGGATTTACTCACCAGATGCCAGGAGGACGCCAACGCAGGCCTGTACGCCCAAGCAACGTCCGCATACCTGCAGTGGCTGGCTCCGCGATATGCGGCGCGAGCGAAGCAGCTCTCTGCTTCGCTCGCGAAATGGAGGGAACGAGCCGCCAACTCTGCGCAGCACCGGCGGACTCCTGAGATTGTCGCGCATCTGCAGTTGGGATTCTGCCGCTTCCTGGAATTCGCCCGAGGCGTAAAGGCTGTTTCCGAAGACGAAGCCCGAGAACTGAGGGAGACGTCGTGGCAGGCGTTGGGTGATGCGGCGGCCGCACAAAAAAGCTATCAGCGAGCTGAAGACCCGGTTCGCAGATTTCTCGAGCTCATCAGGTCCGCCCTCTCCACGGGTAGGGCCTATCTCAGCGATTCTGGCAACGGCTATCCGCAAACGCGTAAGGGTGATCTCTTAGGCTGGATCTCTGACGATATGGTTGCTCTTGATCCCGACGCCGCCTTCGGAACGGCACAAAAATTGGCGCAGGAGCAGGGTGAGTTTCTTCCCATTGGTCAGAAGGCCCTCTGGCAGCGTATGCGCGATCGTGGGCTTCTGGCGCGCTCTGACGCTGAGCGAAACCTCGTCAGAGTTAAGGCCGGAGGACGGCGGCAGCGTGTCGTTGCTCTGTCCCCGCGCACCTTGGGGCTTGCTGTTTGAAGATCGGGACAAACGGGACATCCGGGACAAGAAGAGCAAATCCACACCATGAGGGTGGACCGATCGTCCCGATAGTCCCGGTTGTGAACGAAAAGGGTAGGAGTAGCGATCCTTCACCAAATCCGTGCACAACTGCACGCGCTTTTTCATCAAATCACAGAAACGAGGCTGGAATGCGAAACACAGAGCGATTTGATCACTCAGCAGAGCAAACAATCATCCGAAGTGTTGAGCAACAGTGGCAAACACGGATAGCCGAGTTGGGCGATCCTTATGGCTGCGGCCTGTGCTTCATCGACTCCGACGAACGCATTTTGGCGTGGCTCCGTGTCGTGCGGAGAAAGAATCCTAAGGCCGATCTTGTGGTCGACGTCCGCACGCTCACCGAGGCTATGCCTTTTGTCTGGGCCAGCGGAAAGCCTCTAATTTTTGTGGCGTCTTTCCCAGATGGATTTCGTTACGTCGTCTGGAAACCGGGCATGGCAGATTTTCGTCGTTTTCGACCGGACCCCGAGAAGGGACAAACGCTCTACGACACGTATTGCGACGCGGTGATCCCTGCTGCGGAACTGAAGTCCCTGGGCCGGAGGCTCCCAGAAGCGCTCGTACCGATGCCGACGCTCCGCGGCTGTCCGCGGCGCAGCTCCGGGATGAGGGGAGCCCGTTCACCGCGTCGGCGGCCGGCGCGCAGACACATTCCTGGCGTGTCCTGGTGGAGCCGCTCTCGGGCGGGCAGCGCGCGATCATCGCCTTCAGCCTCGATGATCTCAACAACACGGTCACTCAGCTGGAGATAGCGGATGCGCTGGCCGGGGCGATCGCGATCGCGGTGCTGGCAGGTATCGGGCTGCCGCTCGTGCGCGCCAGCTTGGCGCCGCTTCGCCGGATCGAGGCGACGGCCGCGGCGATCGCCGGCGGTGACCTTTCGCGGCGCATCGATCATCCGTCACGCAGCACCGAGGTTGGCGGGCTGGCCGATGCGCTCAACATCATGCTCGGCCGGATCGAGGCCGCGTACCGGGCGCGCGCGGAGGGTGAGGGACGTGCCCTGCGGTCCGAAGACCGGATGCGGCAGTTCGTCGCCGACGCGAGCCATGAGCTGCGCACGCCGCTGACGTCGGTCAAGGGACTGGCCGAATTCGGCCTGCAGCAGGGCAACGCGGCCAGTCCTGACGAGCTGCTACGGCTGATGACCCGCATCCAGCACGAGGCCAGCCGGATGGGTCGGCTCGTCGAAGACCTGCTTGTGCTGGCCAGATTCGACACCGGCCGGCCCCTAGACCGGCACCATGTCGACCTGGCCAGTATCGCGGCGCAGGCGGTCCAGGCCGCCCGCATGGTGAACCCGGACCGCCCGGTCAGCCTCCTGGCCGTCGATCCGGTCATCGTCTACGCGGATGAGGGACGCCTGCGTCAGGTCATTGACAACCTGCTCGGCAACGCCATGCAGCACACCCCGCCGCGGTCGCCGGTCACCGTGTCCGTGACCAGTACCACCGCGATCGGGGAGATCACCGTCGCTGATAACGGGCCGGGGATGACCGCGGAACAGGCCGCGCGCGTTTTCGAGCGCTTCTACCGGACCGACGATGCCCGGACGCGCGCCCGCGGCGGCGTCGGGCTCGGCTTGTCGATCGCGGCTTCGCTGGTGGCCGCCCACGGCGGAGAGATCATCGTCGACACCCAGGCTGGTCAGGGGGCAGCCTTCCACGTCCGGCTGCCGCTGGCCGCCAGTGTGGAAAGCGTGACCTGAACGGCTCTTGCCGCCGCGTGCACGGCCGAAAGCCCGGGCGGCCGGACAGGAAGCTCTCAGGCGGCCGCAACGAAATCGCAAGACCCGGCCCATTGACTGCACAAGGCGAGACACCCTGTCTCGCCCGGCCGGCGCGACGTGCGCCGGCCTGTAATCAGTGAGGGAGACATTGTTGACCCGTCTGTCCCACAGCGTTCCTGGCCGGGCGGCCAGGCCGGGCGTGCTCGGGGCCGTCATGCTGACCGCGGCCTTGGCCGTGACCGGCTGCGGCGCCAGTTCGTCGTCCTCGTCGTCGTCCGGTTCCGGCACGTCGCAGAACGCATCGCAGAACTCCGCCTTCCGGCAGTGCCTTGAGCGCCATGGGGTGACGCTGCCGCAGGGCCGTCCGTCCGGTGGAACCGGCACCCCGCACCCGCGGCCCACCGGAACCCTGCACCCGCGGCCCACCGGATCGGCCGTGGGATCTTTCGGGCAGGCCGCGCAGGCTTGCGGCGGCTCGCTGCCCAGCCACGCCGGGTCGGCCTCGGCCGACGCATGAGGGCATAACCGCCGCGAACCCCTCAATCCCTGGCCTTCGTGATCGTCAGCGGGTCACGCCGGAGGACCTCGTCGTGGCTATGCCGGGCCGATAGGCCGGCCCGGCATAGCCACGTGGGATCGAAGCGAGGATGTCAGCCGCGGTATGCGGTGTCGGCGTTCTGGCCCCGGGGGACAACCGGGCGAGCATGTTATGCGGGCCGCATTGTCGCGTCTGCGCCGGGCCGCTGGCCTGGCGCGGCAGGCTGGAGTGCCGAGCCGGGGTCGGTGAGGATGAGCTCGGCCAGCAGCACGGCGACGTCGTCGTCGAGCCGGCGCCGGGTGTGCGCGCGCAGCCGTCCAGCAGTTCGTCGGCGGCTGCTTGCAGGTCGGGTCGGCTCAGCGCCTGGATCTGCTGGTCGACCCGGAAGAACCGGCCCGCCCGGTCCATCGTCGCGCTCGCCTACTTCCAGCGGCCTCGGCCAGCGCGGTGGCGCCTCATCTGGCAGCGCATCCGCAGGCCCAGCACGCGGCGATCACGACGCACGCGGAGTTCGCCACCGCACCCGCTGCATGCCCGGCTGGGAGGGCCGTGAGCACCTGGCGGAATCCTCCCACTACCTCGCCGTCCGGCATGATGGATGCCCTACCAGGGCGGCTAGGCGTTGGCGCCGATGACCTTGAAGTCCTGGTTGACGAAGATGTGGTGCGGCCAGTTGACGCCGATGTAGTGGACCTCGTACTCGCCGTTGCTCAGCTCCACAACACGGTCGACGACGCCTCCCGGGTAGGCGGCCAGCGCAGCTTCCGTCGCCTTATTCGCCGTCGCTCCGCTGGCGAGCGTCCCCGACCCCTGGGTGTAGTCCGCCGGGATCTGACCGACCGTCTTTGACGTGGCCGGTGCACCCTGCTGGAAGGGGACCACCCCGGCCGCCGAGGAAGCCGCCGATCCTTCGCTGCCAGCCGGTTGCACGGTGACCTGCGTGGCTGTGATGGTCGTTGCGTTGACCGTCCCGAGTACGAGGACGGGTTCGCCGGTTGTAATGGCACTCGCCGAGGCCGAGGCTCGTCCCCTTCTGGTATGTCGTGGAGGACGCCTCTTTGACGGTCACCTTCTGACCCGCTGATGTCGTGATGGTGAAGCCCGACGTGGACACGCTGCCGACCGTGCCGGATGATCCCCCGGCGGCCGGTCCGGACCGGGCGTTGGATCCGCCGCCGCCGGAGCTGCTGCTGGCAGCGGCGGTGGTGCTGGCAGCGGGGGTGGTGCTGGCAGCGGGTGAGGCGCTGCTGGAGGTTGCGCTGACGATCCCGGAGGAACAGCCCGCGACCGCGATGGCCACGGCGCCGGCAACGATGGACATGGTGAGTCTGCGAGAAGGCATTTGCTGAGCTCCTGTCGTCGATGCCATTGATCTGAGAGTGGCAGCCGTTCATGTGAGGCCCCTATAAGGCGGCCTGTGGCTACTCCGAACCCTCCTGTCCTCGGTGCCGTGCAGTCCATATGCACTGACGCCTGCATCCTCCGCTGAACGTCGCTTTGCGGGGTGCTTCCAACGATGCCTGCGCATGCGGCCCCGGTCATCGGCGCCAGCGGCAATTTGCTCTGGCGGCTAGCCCGGCTAGCCGGATTCCTGCTAGCTGTAATGGGCGAGTAACCGGCTGCGGGCGCGGAGTGCAGCAGCAAAGTGCAGCAACTGCACCGCACTTCAGTGACCTCATTCAACCGCTAAAGTCACATCTGCTGCTCCGCCCCTCACTATTCCGTTGACAGTTAAGTGTCAAGACGACCCCACCGCTGAGTGACTAACTGAGTGACAAGCACCGCGAACACTCGCGGACTTCCGCGTATCCTGGCGCACCTACCACTGCAGTCCATCCAAAATGGTCGCTGGTTATCATCCATTAGAACTACGCTTACAAGCGAGGGGTCGCTGGATCGAAGCCAGTTTGTGCCCATCAATTGAGATCTTCGCCGCGGGAGGAGACCCGCCGCTGCCCCCTCACCGGCCCGGACGGCGGGGGCGGGCAGGCCGCGGCCCGGCGGGCGCCGCGCAGCCGCAGCCGGTCGTGCTCGGAACCGGCAGCATGGGCAAGCTCGTGATCGCCTTCGCCGACGGCACAGGCCAGTGGGTAGTCACCGACCGCGAGTGGCGGGGCCAATTCGCCGCGATCCGACATGCCGACCTGCTCATGGGCGAGCGTCACGACCTGCCGCTAGAGCCAGAAGGCTGGGACACCCCCGGTTTCGACGATAAGGGATGGCGCAGCGTGCGGTGCCGTGAGCGGGACTCCCGTCGCCTGGTGGCCGATCCCGCGCCGCCCATCCGGGTGACGCAGGAAATCGCGCCGCGCAGCATCGGACGTGACGCGGCCGGACGGCACATCGTCGACTTCGGCCAGAACCTGCCCGGCTGGCTGAAGGTCAGGGTCGACGGGGCCGCAGGGCAGAGCGTCCGCATCCGGCATGGCGAGGCACTGGCCGGGGACGGCAGCCTGTACACCGAGAACCTCCGGACCGCCCGTCAGACGGACGAGTTCATCACTCCGGGCGGCACGGCAACCTTCGAGCCCCGGTTCACGCTGCATGGTTTCCGTTTCGCGGAAATCTCCGGCTACCCGGGCAAGCCCGGCCCGAGTGACGTAACCGCCCGCGTCGCGCACTCCGATATCCCGGCGTGCGGGTCGTTCGAGTGCTCCGAACCGTGGCTCAACCAGCTGTTCCGCAACATCGACTGGGGACAGCGCGGCAACTTCATCAGCGTGCCGACCGACTGCCCGCAACGTGACGAGCGGCTCGGCTGGCTCGGCGACGCCCAGATTTTCGCCCGGACCGCCTGCTACAACCGGGACGTCGCGGCGTTCTTCGACAAGTGGCTGGACGATGTGGCCGATGCGCAGCTGGACTCCGGTGCCTTCACCGACGTCGCACCGCGACTGCGGGGCTTCGACCCGACCGGGGCGCCGGCCTGGGCGGATGCCGGGGTGATCGTTCCGTGGACCCTGTACACGATGTACGGGGACCCGGGAATCGTGCAACGGCATTTCGCGTCGATGACCGCCTGGATGGACTACCTGGAACGCGTCAACCCGGACTACCTGCGCACCGGCGGCCTGGGAGCCAGCTACAACGACTGGCTCGCGCCAGGTGCCGACGACACGCCGGACGAACTCCTTGCTACCGCATACTGGGCGCACGACGCCGTGCTGATGGCAGAGATGGCCGAGGCCATCGGCCGGACGGATGAGGCCACCCGGTACCGGGCGCTGCGAGCGAAGATCGGTTCGGCATTCGCGGAAGCGTTCGTATCAGCCGACGGCCGCATCGCCAGCGGAACACAGACCGCCTACGTGCTCGGCCTGAATATGCGGCTCATACCCGGCCACCTGCGTCAGACCGCCGCCCGCGAACTCCAGGAGGCGATCCGCCGGGCGGACTGGCATCTGACCACAGGCTTCGTGGGTGTCGGCTACCTGCTGCCGGTGCTCAGCTCTCACGGCTGCGACAGCACGGCTTACCGGCTGCTTGAACAGCGGTCACGGCCGTCCTGGCGGTACATGATCGAGAACGGCGCGACCACCATCTGGGAGCGCTGGGACGGTTGGACGAGCGAGCACGGCTTCACCTCGCCCGCGATGAATTCCTTCAATCACTACGCTCTCGGCTCCGTCGGGGAATGGCTTTACCGTTTCGTCCTCGGAATCGAGCAGGAGGCGGGATCAACCGGCTTCAGCCGGCTGGTGCTTCGCCCGCATCCCGGTGGCCAGCTCAGCTGGGCCTCAGGCTGCTACCAGTCGGTCCGCGGGCCCATCGTCATCCGCTGGCAGCGGTCCGCCGACCGGTTCACCTTCAGCGCCGAGCTATCGCCGAACACAACGGCCAGCGTGAGAATTCCCAGCGATGACCCCAGCAATGTCCGCGACGCCGACGGAGGCCTGCCGACAGGTCTCGAAGAATTTCCCGGTGCCAGCGGGATCGGCGAAGCAGTGTTCGAAGTAGGTTCCGGAACTCACGAATTCTCCGGGCCGCCGATGACGCAGGTACCATCGTGACGCGGAGGCTGGCCGGACACAAATCGCGGGAGAACAAGTCGAGGGGCAGCCGATAGGCCACTGACCTGCGACTTTCGGGTGGAGCTGAGGGGATTTAACCCTGACCCCCTCGATGCGAGCAAGTCAACCAGATGATCACGCAGAACCCGCTGGGCCTGCCCGGCGCGCAGAATGTCAAGTTCTGGATGGCCAGGGCCTTGGTCGGCCTACAGTCGGCGCCCGCCCAGATCGGCAGTGTGCGCGCCGAAGGGTATGAGGTGCGATCGGCGTCCCGGTGGCCAGCTCGTCGCGGGTAGCAGGGTCCGGCTGTGAGCCGTGAATCCCGGCCATCTGGCGGCCGGTGGCCGCCGGTCCCTTGGATCCGGTCAGGGGCCGCTTGTGCGCTCAGGATGAGTCGGCGCGAAATGCTGGGGGAACGCCAGGTTGCGGCACCGCTGATGGCGCAGCGCGCCGCACACGGGGCACTCAGACTGGCGCACCGCCGGTTCCAGCCGGGCCAGGGTGCCGGCATCCAGCTTGCGGGGCTGCGGCTCAGCGGGAAGCCTCGGCGGCCCTCGCCATGCCAGTTCGGACACCAAAAGCTGGTACTCGCGTTCGCACTGTTCGCACCGGCAGCCGCGCGCCCAGGCCAGCACGGTGCCGTGCGGCGGCAGCGCGGGCGGCAGGTTGCCCCATCCGGTCATGCGTCCACGGTAGGACAGCGGTTTGTCCGGTTGGTACTAGATGACAGGAGGAGCGGCGCAGAACATCCAGTCCGGCACTGGCTGGGCGGACGCTGTCCGTACGGTAGCGGCGCACGGTAGGCGGGTCGGTGCGCGTTCCCCTTGAGCTCCCAGGTCACTCACCGTGATGCTGAAATGGTGGCATGGACGTTCTGAGCAGCCGGATCCTGCCCGCGCGGCGCGGGCTGCGGGAAAGCGGGCGCATCGACTCGAAGTCATCACCCGTGCCAGCCGGGTCTTGTCCTAGCGGCCGGCCGGCAATCCGCCACGGGTTAGGAGTGGGGACCGGGCCCTGGGCTTGGCGGTTGGGGGAGATCGGCAGGGCGCAGTCGAAGCCATGACCTGGGAACTCGGCGATGTCGGACGGGCCTCGGGTTAAAGGCCGTGGAGGTCGGGATGGTTGTCGTGCCAGATGACCAGGATCGCCTTGCCGATGATGCTGGAGCCCTGGATGGGCCCCCAGTAGCGGCTGTCGCAGGAGTCTGCGCGGTTGTCGCCCAGGACGTAGAACTCGCCGGGCGGGACGCGGTAGGGATGCTGGCTGCTTGCGATCGGCGGGCCGAGCGGGTCGTAGGCCGGCAGGTACGGCTCGGCCAGCAGGTGCCCGTTGATGTAGATGGTGTTGCCAGCGGAGTAGATCGTCTGGCCTGGCAGCGCGATGACGCGCTTGACGAGGTCCCCTGCCGGTACTCCACCGCACTGGTCCAGGGGCGGGTGGGTGAACACCACGATGTCGCCCTCGCGGACGTCGTGCCAGTTGAAGAACGCCTTCTGCACCAGGATCCGGTCGTACACGGCGAGCGTCGGGACCATCGACGCCGACGGGACCCAGAAGATCTCGCCTGCGTACGCTCGCAGCAGGACGGACAGCAGCGCCGCCACGAGGAGCGTGATGACCGTCTCGGTCAGTCCCCGCCGCCATCGCCGCCGCCGCTGCGGGCCGGTGCCGGCGGGCTCGGCGCTGGCCGGATCGGTGCTCGCGGGACCGAGGTCAGCAGGAGCGGGCATGCGCGGTTCCCTGGAGGCTCAGCTGCGGGTGGCCTGCGGCGGGAATAGCGCCGGTAACGTGCCTGGGCAGGACGGGGCGACACGGGGTGAACTGGTGCGGGGAGCCGGCGCTCGGGGGCGCGGGCTTGATCTTCGGGGGGACCGGGCCGGACGGCGACTGGGTCGTGCCTGCCGCCCTGGCCGGCGCGGTCTCGGCTACTAGTGCCGCCGAGAAGCCGAGCAGGCATGTCGCGGCCAGCAGCGCCGCGGCCACCGTGCTCAGGGACCGGCCGGGAGGCGGGGTCAGCCACTCGCGGGCCGCGCCGACGAGGTAACTCCAGGCGATCGATGCCGCCGGGGTGCCGTCCCGGATGAGGAGCGCCGCTAGCTCGGCGGCCTCGTCTGCGTGGCGTCGCCGCCAGCGGGCCGGGTAGCAGCGGAGCGCGGCATCGACCAGCCTGCCTTCCCGGGCTTCGGGGGCGCGCATCAGGCGCCGCCCAGCTGCAGGCGCAGCCGTCCGGCCGCGCTGACCCGCTCCAGCGAATCGAGGTGCACCCGGAGTGCTGCCGCACCCGGTGCGGTGATGCGGTAGGGATGCCGCCGCTCGTCGGCGGGCAGCGACTCGATGAGCCCGAGCCTCTCGAGCCGGTCCAGCGCGCCGTAGAGCGTGCCGGGCCCGAGCTCGACGCCCGCGAACTGCTTGACGTCCTGGATCAGCGCATAGCCGTGCTTCGGCCCGTCGGCGAGGCTGACCAGGATCAGCACCGACGCCTCCCCGACCCGGCGCAGCACGTCCTGCTCTCGTGTGGTCATCTGCCCTCCTATTACGTTGGCGAATATATCAGTCAACGTAATAGTCGGGCTAGCCCGTTGCCCGCCCCGGCCTGCCCGTCACCTAGCACGCGAGCAGGAAACCCCGCCGCTCGCGCACCAGGGCACGCCAGTCCCCGGCCATGCCACCGGCCGCTCGCGTATAGCCGAGCCGCATAGGCGGAGCGGATTGCGGGCCTGCCGCTTCGGCTGAGGGTGACCTCAGCGCTGGGCCGGGGAACCAGACCGTTACGGTCACGTCCGGCAGCCGCGGCACCTGCTCGACGTCGTTCATACCGCACCGGTAACCGGCAGGCGAGGCACGAACGGCCGGGCTCAACCATACGTACCCCCGGCTGGTGTTGCGCAGACGATCGTTTCCGATACAAGATGCATAACTCGCATAGGAATTAAGACGCCGAAGACGGCTGGTGGCTCACCCGATTGTGCGCGGCTACGGTTACATGATGGAGTTCCCGATCGCGCGGCTGTACGCCGACGCGCGCGTGACGCGCATCTACGGCGGCACCAGCGAGGTCATGAAGTCGATCATCAGCAAGTCGCTCGGCCTTTGACCGAGCCGCGGAAGGGTTACGCGTGCGTATCGAAGGACTGTCCGCTCTGGTCACCGGCGGTGCCTCCGGCCTCGGCTTCGCGACCGCCCGCCTGCTCACCGAGCGCGGCGCCAGCGTGGTGCTGGTGGACCTGCCGAGTTCGGCGGGCCAGGATGCGGCCGAGCGGCTAGGCCCGTCAGCTTCCTTTGTCGCGGCGGACGTGACCGACACCGACGGCGTACAGGCCGCGCTGGACGCCGCGGAGGAGAACGGCCCGCTGCGGGCCGTGGTCCACTGCGCGGGCCGGGGCGGCGACCGGTTCCGCATCATCGACAAACAGCGCACGCCGGGCAACCTGGACGCCTTCGCCGAAGTCGTCCGGATCAACCTGATCGGCACCTACAACGTGCTGCGGCTCGCGGCGGCGCGGATGAGCGGCAACGACCTGCTCGACGGCGACCGCGGCGCGATGGTGCTCACCGCGTCGGTGGCCGCGTTCGACGGCCAGATCGGCCAGACCTCCTACACCGCCGCCAAAGCCGGGGTGCACGGAATGACGCTGGTCGCGGCGCGCGACCTGGCCAGCTGGCAGATCCGCGTCAACACGATCGCCCCGGGCATCTTCGACACCCCCATGCTCGCCCAGCTGCGCGACGACATCCGGGACAGCCTGGCGGCGTCCGTGCCGCACCCCAAGCGGCTGGGCGACCCCGGCGACTACGCCCACCTCGCCGTGAGCATCGTCGAGAACCCCTATCTCAACGGCCAGACGATCCGCCTCGACGGCTCCATCCGGATGGCACCGCGCTAAGCGGGGGATCCATGGAGGACCCGG
>CAVQZP010000054.1:0-28442 GCA_963718505.1 uncultured Acidobacteriota bacterium
ACCATTGGGAAATCAGAACGAGGAGTTGGGCGCCGTTCGGGGAGAAGGTTACTGCGACGGTGCAAGAGCGGTTCGCGGGGTTTGGAGAAATCGAAAGGGTCTCGTTGAGACGAGACCCTTTCCCAAAAAAAGTAGTGCTGCTTAGCCTTTAAAGATACGTCTCCGCAGAAGACCACCAAGACCGACCAACCCGGTTCCCAAAAGTCCGAGAGTTCCGGGCTCCGGGACGGGGGTGGTGGAGAGAACGATGTCGCCGCTGCCAACCGTAATGGTGCCGCCCGGGCTAAGCGTGCCACTCACCGTGATCTCGGTAAATGAAACCCCGGAACCGGCGGCGGAGCCTTTAACATCTGCCGTGAGGGTATAGGCACCAGTTATTGTAGAGTGCGTCCACGTTCCCGAAACAAATGTGCCAGTGAAAATCGTGCCGCTGGGAACACCCATCACGGCACCGTTGCCGGTGATGGTGAACGTTCCGCCTGCGCCGAGCGTTCCGCCGTTCGCAGCGTTTCCGGTTGCAAACGCACCTGTGGTGAAGGTAACCGCTCCAAGGTTACTTCCGAAAATCGCGCCGTACTTGGTGATTACGTCACCACTGAGAGACAAGCCAGTTGTTGCACTTGAGATGGTGCCGCCGTCGGTGGAAAGATCGATACTGCTCGCTGACACTGCCAATGGAAGTGCCAAACAAAGCAATATCAAGAGAATTACTCGCCTCATAGTAAAAGCCCTCCTGAACCTGCAAGTCGAGAAGCCCACATTGCTGAGCCTCGGGGGATCGAGACCCACCTGAGGAGAACACACAGAGACTGCTGCCGAGTAACGTGCATCTGTGGTGCCAAAAGTAACCATCGGCGTAGGTTACTGAATTAACTCGGAGTTAGACAGAGACTACAGTGAATACCGGATGGCAATTTCATGCAAGTATTTGCACACTCGACACAAATGCTTGCGGTCGGGCGAGCAGTGGCGGCTCGCGGTGAGTGGCCCGGGAAGGCGCGACAGAAGCGCCGCCTACAGGAGTCATGGTAGTGCGATGAAAGGTTGTCGGGAAATCGTACGGGAGTGCCAGTCACGTGGCACAGAAGGGTCATTTACTCACGCCGATGGCTGCTTATCGTTTTGCGGCGAGCAGTTCTGGGGGGAGGGCAGTTCGGGCGTCGTCGACTCGCAGGAGTCCCGACGCTCTTTGAGTTTGCAGGGGTGTTCCGCGAGAGATGTGGAGGCGTACTCCTTCCCCAACTTTTTCAAACCGGATTGAAGACACGCTTCACATCTGGAAGCATCAGGTAGACGGCAATTCCGATCTCAATCGCGGCGCGGACGATGGGCCAGGGCGACGGGAAGTGAAGCAAGCCGATCAGCCCGACGAAGAACCAAAGTATTGTGAAGGCAATCGCCACGACCCTCGCCCAGTTCTTTAGGGCCCAGAGCCCAAGTCCCACGACAAGATAGACTAAGGCGACCACGAAGGCGCCCAGGCCGAGCACTTTCCCGAGCCGCGTGATCCACGTCTGCATCATGGATTCACTCGCCATCTTTGACATCATGTAGCCGCTGAGATGACCGATTCCGAGGATCGCGAGGCCAATCACTCCGTAAAAAGCGGCGCGGATCCAGGTGAAAACCGCAATGAGGGAAACACCAATCGGACGCATGGCGCTCTCCTTTGTTACAAGAGGGCGGCACAGTACCAAAGCTTGAGAGAGCGCGTCAAGGATCGATCGATTTCAGATACGTCAACCTGAGCGGTTCGGGAAGTCAGTAAAGCCGGCTCCGGTCAGGAGGAAACGGGGCGGCAAAGAACCTGCTGAATTTTTCTTTCGAGATCGGCGGCCGTAAATGGCTTTTGAAGAATCAGAAAGCTGTCGGAGTTCAGTCCTTGTTCCTCGAGAGATTCACCCGCGTACCCTGTCATGTAAATGACCTTGAGATCGGAGCGCATCGCCATTAACTCCTTGGCGAGTTCGGGTCCCGTTACACCAGGCATTACGACGTCGGTGAGAAGGATGTCGATCGGCTGCTGACTCTGCCGGCAGATTGCGACAGCCTGGGCTTTGTTTTCCGCGGTTAACACCTGATAGCCATGGGAAGCGAGGATCGCTCGCACCAATTCGCGCACGGCGGCTTCGTCCTCAACGAGAAGGACGGTCCCGGATCCCGCCTGGTGCGCGATCGACGGCGCATCGCCGAAGACAGCATCTTCGGCGTCCAGACTTAGAGGGAGGTAGACAACGAAAGTTGTTCCCTCCCCACGCACACTGCTGACGGTGACGTGCCCGCCGCTCTGCTGAACGATCCCATAGACCATCGACAATCCAAGGCCGGTGCCCTTTCCGGGATCCTTGGTTGTGAAGAATGGCTCGAACACATGAGCGAGGGTATCGGCATCCATTCCGTGACCGGTGTCCGATACGAGCAGAGCCACGAAGGGCCCAGAGGACTCAAGCTGTTTGGGGAAGGACCCGGAGAGGTGCTCAACGATTTCAGTTCGAACCGACAGAGTTCCGCCGTTCGGCATGGCGTCGCGGGCATTGACGGCGAGATTCATCAGTACGTGCTCGAGCTGCCCGGGATCAGCTTTGACTGTTGCTCGGGTGGCGGTCGTAGTCAGAACCACCTGGATCCGCTCTCCCAATAAGGGGTCCAGCATGTGCCCGACGTTTTGAACCAAGGTGTTGAGATTGACTACCCGCGGCTGCAGCATCTGACGGCGACTGAAGGCGAGTAGCTGACGGGTCAGGTCAGTGGCGCGGTCGGAGGCGCGGAGAATTTGTTCCAGGGAGCGACACGACTGCGGATCGTTCTCGTGCTGGCCGAGTAACAGCTGGCAATAGCCTGTTATGACGGTGAGAAGATTATTGAAGTCGTGGGCAATGCCACCGGCCAAGGTGCCGACAGCCTCCATCTTCTGGGCTTGCCGGAGCTGGTCTTCGAGGGCTTTGCGCGCAGTCACATCTTCGGCGATGACTTCAAATACTTCGGCGCCTTCCCGCTCGTCGCGAACACCGCGCCCGCTCAGACGGACGGAGATGACCTGCCCATCCTTGCGTTTCCAGCGCGCCTCCAGCCCTTCAAAACGGCCGTGGCGGAGGAAGCTCTGCTGTATCGTTGCCGTTGCTTCGCCGTCGACAAAGACGTCGCGCAGAAGGCCGAGCCCGACGAATTCGGCTGCTGATTGATAGCCCAGCATTGCAATCAACGCGGGATTGACATCGAGGAAACGACCGTCCACCGTAGCGCGGTAGATGCCAACCACGGCGCTGTGGACCAGGGAACGGTAACGCGCTTCGGAGCGGAGCAGGGCCTCCTCGGCTTGCTTGCGTTCGATCGCGTTGGCGACCTGGCGAGAGACGAATGTGAGGACATCTTTTTCGTGCTCTCCGAAGTGTGTGCGTGCGGCATAGTGCTGTACCGCGAGGACACCGAACGGCTTGTCGCCCCGCTTCAGAGGCACGCCCAACCAGTCGTCGGCAGGCGAGCCAGCACGCTCGACTTCACCGCGGGCGGCCAGTTCGGCGAGCTTCTCGCCGGTCGCCAAAAGGGGTTCACCCGTGCGGAGAACATATTCCGTGAGCCCTCGTTTCGGGCTGTGGGCGGGCGGCGCAGGGTCGAATTCGTCGACGAAATAGGGGAATGTGATCCAGTCAGCCGCTTTGTCGTAGAGGGCAATGTAGAAGTTCTTCGCGTCCAGAAGGTCGGCCACAATCGCGTGAATTTTCGGATAAAGCGCCGGAAGATCGCGCGACGAAGTCGACACTTCGGCGATCTGATAAAGGGCAGACTGGAGCCTCTCGGAGCGCCGCTTTTCGGTGATGTCCTGCGTGACGACCAGGCGAGCGCTGCGGCCGTGGAACTCGATGGTGCGAGCGAACTGAACAACCTCGATGATGGAGCCGTCCTTGGTGCGCTGGCGCCAAATTTCGTCGCGGAACTCGACACCGCGACGCGCGGCTGCAAGTCGATCGGGGTGAAGATCGAGACAAATATCAGAGACCGTCAAATCCAGGAACTGGTCGTGACTGTAGCCGTATTTTTCCGTAGCTGCGCGATTGACTTCGAGGAAGCGCCCGGTGCGCGGGTCGTAGAGGCACGTGGGCTGGGGATTGTCGTGAAATAACGCGCGGAATTTCTGCTCGGCTTCGACCGTAGCGGCAGCCGCCTTCTGCTGTTGATGCTGAACGATGACGATTCGTAGTCCTGCCGAGCCCAGCGTGACGACAGCAACGACGGTTGCCATCAACGGCCGCTCATGAATCATGCGGGCGGCGACGCCAAGGACGATAAGCGGAAGGAGAACGGACATCCACAGCGAGCCCCACGATTCGGCGCGGGCGGGGCGATCTGGGGCTTGGACGAGGAAATCGGCGGGCAATCGCCAAGTGCAGGATACGAGAACAGCGACCACCAAGGGGAACGTGTAGGAGAGGTCCCAGAGAGTTCCGGCATCGAGGGCGTACGCATTCTGGCGATACAGGAAGATCACGCTTCCCACGGTAAAGAATGCCAGGAATGTTCCAAGACGCGCGAGAAGCGACCACTCTAGCCGGTCGGTGACGAAGGTGAACCGAATCGCGAACGCGGCAACCATGAAGATGTCGCGAGCAACTTCGAATCTCCACTGGAGGCGCTCCATTGCCGGAGCGGACGCTCTCCAGTGCGAAGGCAAATAGAAAAGATACAGATAGACAGCCGTTGCAAGAATTGTGACTTGCAAAAGATCGAGGGCCTGGGCCCAGTTGAAACCGCCGTTATGAGCTCTTCGGCGAAGGAATAGCGTCATTGCCATTGGAGCGATGAACGAAAAATAGAGCACGTCGCTCGGCCAGACCGAATCCATGGAAACGTGGAGAATCGCGTCGTAATACGAGCTAATTGCGAAGGCAAACGTGAGCAGGAGAAAACCAACGGCCGTGAGCCGCCAGAAATGACGAGAGTATGAGTTGGGCTCACGAGCGGCGGTCGCGCACGAAGCGGTAGCCAGTAGGGCAAGGCAGATGGCGAGAGCGTTCGAAGCAAATCGGATGTCAGGTCCCTGGTCGCCGCGCGCGAGGACGCAGACCTGCAGGAAAAAGCCGACCAGAGTGGCTCCCAACAGCCCTTTGGAGAACTTGGACATCGCGCTCGCTTCCAGGGGGAGAGGAGTCGTTTGAGTCTATGAGTCCTAAGCGGGGGGCAGCAAGTTACCAGCGGGCAAGTGCCGGGCGGGCCAATCGTTTCGGGATCAATAAGTTAGCGACGTAACAAACGCTCGTTTCAAGCACCAGCGCGGTTTGCGAAAGGATGGGATTTTGGGGGAGTGTCTACTTCTTGATAGACCCGGGCCGGATATCGGAGGTGGGAACCTGGCCTTTGCCTTCCAAGATGGCATAGAACTGATCGGCCGCGAGGTTCTTCAGAACGTCGACCGCTCCCGATGGCCAGCGCATCTCGACCGCATCCACCTTCGTGGCCGATCCGAGTCCGAAATGGACGCGAAGGTCGTTCTGCGAAAGATAGCTTCCGCCACTGCGCACATCCCCAGTTTGAGTCATTCCGTTCGCGGTGATTTTGATCTTTGCTCCAATGCCTAACCGGTTGGTCTTGGTTCCGGCGAGTTCGAAGCTGATCCAGTGGGTTCCGGGCACACCGCGATTACGCAGAATGATCGGGGGGCCGTCGATGTTCTCGATCACCAGATCGACGTTGCCGTCGTTGAAGAGGTCGCCGACAGCCAGGCCCCGAGCGACGCTCTTTTCCAGGACAGCGGGACCGGCCTGCGTGCTTGCATCACAGAACGTGCCGTCACGCTGGTTCAACTGCAGAAGCTTGGGTTCGGCGTAGGTGGCTCCCGAAGGTAGAGAGACGACCTGGGGATAGACGTGTCCGGCGACGACGAAGAGATCGAGCCAGCCGTCGTTGTCGATGTCGACGAAGGCGTCGCCCCATTTCACGAGCGGGAGGGAGGGTAGCGCCTCTCCTGCCTTGTAGGAGACGTCGTCGAACTCCCAGTTTCCGTTGTTCCGGTAGAGGGTGTCGTATTCGTTTTCGAAATTGGTGACGAAGATATCGGGGCGGCCACTGTGAAGATAGTCGCCGATCGCGACGCCCATGCAAGCCTGCTCGGCACCGTCTTCGCTAACCGCTGTCCCGGACTCAAGGCCGATCTCGCTGAATTTGCCGTTGCCTTCGTTCTTGTAGAGATAGTTTGGGGTCGCGTCGTTGGCGATAAAGAGGTCAGGGCGTCCGGTGTTATTGAAGTCGACCCAGGCGAGGCCGAGCCCGTAGTAGCCGTGCGGATCGTCGACGCCGGCTTTCTTGGAGACATCGGTGAAGGTGCCGTCGCCGTTGTTGTGAAACAGGACGTCTCCGGCACCCTTCAAACCGCGGGGACCGCACTGCACGTCGAGGCCGCGATAGGTGCAGATGGGCAGCTTGCCGAAGGTCGGCAGATCGTCGAGACGGAAGTCGACGTAGTTGGTGACCATCAGGTCGACAAACCCGTCGTTGTCATAGTCACCGAAGGCCGCGCCGGTCGAGTTGCGGCCGTCGGCGACTCCGGCCTTGGCGGTGACGTCGGTAAAGGTGCCGTCGCCATTATTGCGATACAGCACGTTGCCGCCGAGGCAGGTGATGTAGAGGTCGGGCCAGCCGTCGTTGTTGTAGTCGCCAACCGCGCCACCATTCGCGAAGCAGGGAGTGGCGATTCCGGCTTTGTCAGTCACGTCGGTGAAGGTGCCATCGTGATTGTTGTGATAGAGCGCGCCGCGCGCTTTTTCGTGCTTCAGCGCCATGGCGACGGTGGGCGCGTTGGTGAAGTAGATGTCGGGCCATCCGTCGCGATCGTAGTCGATGAGGAGGACGCCGCCACTCACGGACTCGACGATGTATTTCTTGTCGGTCGAGGTGACGTGGGAAAAATGAATTCCGGTCTGGGCGGTAACGTCCTCGAGTTGCGGGACGGGCTTGCCCCTGCACACTATATTTTTGGCGCCGGCAGGTGGCGGGGACGCGACGTCGTGACCGCCTTGCGCAAACGCAGAAACGGCCAATCCCAAGATCAGGAGGCTCGCGAAAACTGCGTTTTCGTTGCGCCTCATTGCTTGGCATCCGGGGATTGAGGTGCGCGCGTCTTGTCTTTGATTGCCTTGTAGATCTGGAGCTCGCGGTCGGCGTCGGCGCGTCGGCCGAGAGTGCGATAGGCAGATTGCAACTGGTAATGCACGTGGGCGAGGTTTGGCGTCAAGCGCGCTGCGACCTCAAGGTATTTCGCGGCTTCCTCGGTCTTTCCATCCGAGAGAAGCTGCTTTCCGAGTTCATAGTTAGCCTGGGCATGGTTGGGATCCTGGGCCACGACTTTTTCGAGCCAAGGCACCGCTTCTTCGGCGCGAGATTGCTGGAGCAAGACGAAGGCGAGATTGTACTGCGTCTCTTCGCTGTTGGGGTCGAGTTCCAGTTCGGCGCGGAGATCGGCTTCGGCGTCCTGCGAATGGCCGTCCCGAAGAAGGGCGAGACCTGCGATGTAATGGGCCTTGGGGATTTTCGGATCGAGTTCCAAGGCGCGACGACAGGCGGCAACGGCGTGGGGATAGTCGCCCATCTGCGAGCGCGCTTGCGCGATCAGGATGTAGGTGTCGGCGGTGAGCGGAAGTTGCTGCCATTTGTCCAGGATGGCGGCGGCCTGGGGAAAGCGCTTGAGCTTAATCAAGGACTCGACCCAGGCGTAGGCAACACCGGGTTCCCGCAGGGCAGCATCGCCGAGCGGAGAGAATACCTGCGCGGCTGCCGCGAAATTGTTGGTAGAGAACAGGGCACTCCCGAGGATGGTGCGCGCGAGTTGGTCGGAGGGAGTTGCGGCGACGACTTTTCGCAGCGCGCGGACGGCTTCGGGATAGTCCTGAACGCGATCGGCAGCGAGGCCAACGTTGCGCATGAGTCCGGGAAGGGCGGGCTGCCATTGCTCGGCTTCGTGAAAGTGTGTGAGCGCCAGCGGGAAGTTCGATTCGCGAGCTTCGGTGGTGCCGAGATCGTTGAGCGCGTTGGCGATGATGGTGGCGAGGTCGGATTGTTCGTGCTTCAGTTTGATTCGTTGAGCAGGGGATTGCCTCGCGGGAGGAATGAGAGCCCTGGGGAAGTCCTGCGGGCTGGGAGGCAGGGATTCCGCCTGCTTCAGAGAAGACTCGGCGTGGGCTGGGTCGCCTTCCAACTTCCAGGCCTCGCTCTGGACTTGCCAGGCGGCGGTGTTCTGGGGGTCGCGCAAGATGACTTTGGCGGTTTCGGTCAGGCAATCGCTGGGTTGCTTGGCGGCGAGGTAGGCAGCACAGAGGTCAAGGTGAGTGGCAGACGCGTCTTCGAAATCGATGGAGCGGTTGAAAACGTCTTGAGCTTTGGGAAAGTCACCGAGCAAAACGAGGAGTTGCCCGGTTCGCCGAAGTGCGACGGCAGCCAGCGCCCGGCTCGCGTCTTTGACAGCTTTCGGATCATCGGCGTGCTTGGCCTGCTCGAGTGCGGCAAGACGATCCTGGATCGTGGCGGCGAGAGGCGAGGGCGTAGAGATCGAGGGAGTAGAACGATTGCCAGTCTGTGCCCGGGGCGGCGTGGGGGCCGCAGCCATGGCGACGGTGGCCACAGAAATGGGGACCCTGGCAGAACCCAACTGGTTCGTTGCCGATGTCTCCGATCGTGTGGCCAACGACGGTGAAGGCTGCCGCGTTGTATGCGTAATTGGAGTGCGACCCACTGTTGCAACTGGTGCCCGAGACGATATCAGGCCGCCGGTTGGAACCGGGCGCCCAAGACGGCCCGGCGTTCCCGGTGCCGTAAAGAGCGTTGAGCTGGCCGGCATTCGGATCGCTCGGGTTCACCAGATTGGCCTTGTTCTCGCCAATTCCTGAAGTTTGAATCGTCGTGGACGGTCCGGACTCGGCAGTCAGGATGGTGGCCACCTGCCATCCGCCGGCTACGCCGCGCAGGAACGGATTCGAGCCCCTCAGTTCGGGCAGGGGAACGACTACGTTGGCGATGAAAATGTGGGGCCGGTTAATTGCGGTGTAGCCCTTGTCCAGGCTCGGGTTGTTCTGGGTGGTGAGAGTCTGGAAGTTGGGCGTGCCGTTGGATTCGTCCTGCGGCACGTTACCGATGGAGTGTGAGTAGGTGTAAGCGAAGTTCACCAATGCCCGGCTGACCCTCGCCTTCAAGAGTGCCTGGAGTGAGTTGTAGTGTGCATCGCCATAGTGTCCCCACCACGGCAGGAAGCCAAAGTTGTTGAACGGCCGGAAACAGTTCGGCGATGAGGCTCCAGCTTTAAGGCATGCGCTCGGAGCATTCGGGTCGAGTGCCGGATTGCCGAAAGCGGCGTCCGTCCACAGTGACTGTGGCACCTCGTTGATGTCGGAGGTGGTCAGTTGATGTACGGACCGATTTCCCACGTAGCCGACTTGCAGGCTGGTTTCTTTGGCGAAGCTATGCTCGACTGCCACATTCCACTGGAATGTGTAGGGGGTTTTGTTGGATGGATCAAACCCGCCGTCGGGCGACGTTGATGCCATGGCGCCCAACTGAGTGGCAGTGAACGATGCCCCGTCCAAGGTTCGGGATACTCCACTAGCGGTGAGAGCGAAGGGGGCATTACTCGTTAAGGTATAGATAGCGGTCCGGTCTCGTTGATAGAACTGTCCAAAACCGGCTCGCAGAGCGGTCTTGCCGTTGCCGAACAGGTCATAAGCAAGGCCGAAACGTGGGGCGAACTGATGGTAGTTCTGGTCTCTCAGGTACTTGTTCGGCCCGGGCGTGCCGGCGCTGAACGTTGTTCCAAAGATGCTGTTAGCCTTTGTGCACGGCTGAGTCCCGGAAACGATCCACAAGCCGTTGCACGCGTCGCCCGGATTGGCGGCTGCTTCGGTTGCGCTCCATAGGTTCGGCTGGAAGTTCGTCATCAACCCGTTTGCCTGGTATGGACTAGTGAGGATCGAGTAGCGAACTCCGAAGTCGAAGGTGAGTTTACGGTTCACCTTCCACGAGTCGCCGACATAGAACTCATAGTCGCGCCAGTTCACAATGTTGTTGACGTCCGTTGAGACCTCACCCAAGTTGTTGAACATGTTCCCGGCAATGAACGCATTGGCCAACGGGACGCCTGTTGCCACACCCGTTCCTGTTGCCAAGCTAATGTTCGTATCTGTCGGATTCGCGCTCAACCGCTCCGAGCTTCCTCCGCCGTTGTATTCAAATTTCTTGTTAAAGCCAAGGAAGAACCCGGCTTTGATCGTGTGCGAGCCGTGAATCCACGAAACATCGTCGCGTCCGCTGTAGAGGTTCTCTCCGTTGTTCCAGGGGGCGATCATCTGCGGGGTTCCGCCATTATTGCCGAGATTGATGGTGGGCACGCCCGCGCTGTGGGACTTCAGACTTTCTGGGAAGAGTGTTGGAAAGTCAGTCGTAAGAGTTGTCGCCAGGCCGGGAGTCGTTCCGCCGGGCGTGATGAGGATGCGGTTATTGGAGTAAGCAAAAGCCGCATCGTTGATCAGATGTGAGCCGATCGTCGAGGTCAACTTGCCCACGAGGGATTTCGAGGGCTGCGCCCAGCTGCTTTGCAGTTGTGGGAAAGCGTCGTCACCCCAGTAGCCAAGGTTCGGCGCAGGATTGTTCCAGGTATCCTGCGTGTACTTGAACATAATGGTGTGATTCTTCGTCAGGTTGAAGTCGCCACGGGCGTTCTCCTCGCGCCAGTGTACAGGGGAGCTCAGGTTCGCCTGCCAATTCTTGCAGCTCGCGCTGTTGCCAGCCGCAGCTTTCGCTCCAACCGGAGTTACATCGCAGGCTTGATTGGGCAGTGGGAAGAAGCCCATCATGTCCGTCATGCCCTTCATCGGACTGGCAATCTTGTTGGAACCCGGAGCGGTTGCGACGGAGTTCGGAATGCCGATCGCTCCACCAGGGGCGGTGAGACTGCTGATGAAATCTCCACAGGTCACGCCTCCGCTGAAATCGCCGGAGCGTTCCGCGGAGTTCGGTACACAACCCGATCCGTGCACGCTGCGAATTTCGCGATTCCACTCCTGATTCCAGAAGAAGAACAGTTTGTCTTTCTTTACAGGGCCTCCCAAGTGATAGCCCCAGTCATTGTGCCGGAGAATGGGCTTGTCCTGGTTGGGGCTGCTGTAAACGCTGTTGGTGACCGGGTTGAAGATGTTGGCGGTCTTATCTGCCGTTGCGCTTCGGGCAGAAAAGAAATCATAGGCGTCCAACTTGTCATTGCGGCCGCTGTAGAAGACGCCGCCATGCCACTGGTTCGATCCGCCCCGAGTGACGATGCTGACGACTGCGCCGCCCGCCTGCCCATATTCCGGGCCGTAGGAGTTGCGCACCATCTTGAATTCCGCGATGGAATCGAGCGACGGGTAGATGAGAATGGTACGGTTGGAACCAACGTCATTGTTGTTGACCCCATCGACCAGGAACAAATTGTCCTTGATGGAGTTTCCGTTGACGGCGAAATCCACTCCTCCTTTCAGGCCTTTACCGACCGCATCAAACTGGTTGGCGGCGGAAACGCCCGGGGCCAACTGGGTCAGTGCGACAAAGTTGCGCGAGTTGAGTGGCAGGTTGCGCACCTGATCGCCTTCGACGATTTCGCCCAGCGCGGCACTGTCGGTCTGCACCTGGATGGTGCTGGCCTCAACCGTCACCTGCTCGCTGGTATTGCCTAATTGCAAGGCGGCATTCACGACGGCGGTCGAGTCAACGTGTATCTCAACGCCGTTTGCGACAAACTCGCGGAAGCCGGTCTGCCGCACTCTGACCTGGTACGTTCCGATGGGCAGTTCCAGCACCTGAAATTCACCGCTGGAGCCGGTAGTCACGGTCCGGATATCACCGGTGGCCGTGTTTGTGATGGTTACCTGGGCACTGCTGATGAGAGCTCCTGACGGGTCTGTCACCGTGCCCGAAATCGTTCCTGAAGTCTTTCCTTGTGAAAAGAGCTGCGTGGACAGAGCCAGGCACACAGCTAATATCCAATAGAAATTTCTTCGCATAAGTAAGCCTTTCCGAGATGAAACGATGAATCGCTCTGACGACAAGAGTCCGAGATGATGAGGGGTGGACGCCCGTCCTTCAGAAGCGAGAAACGGGCCCGGGCGACGACAGCCGCCCTCGTGGAATTGGAAGGTATCGTAGAAAGCATTGCCCTATAGCTCAACTGCGACCACAGGACTCGACCGAAACGAGAAACTGTTGAGGCCCGGTTGGACGGCAACAGGTCCGCACTCGTAGCGCTTGCGGAGCGTGAACAATAACGTTTTTGTAGACACGCACCGCGAGCACACGGTTGGAGCTTATCCCCGCTCTATAGCGGTTTTCAATTACTTATTCGGGATTTGAACCAACTTTTACGGCGTGTTGTTCCGAAATGGAACTGTCGTGAGGGCTGCCATAGGAGTTATTCCCGCGCTGCGCACCTTCATGCTCCGTAAAGTTACTCATTCCCGAAAAAATGGCACGCTCACGCTCGGCCTGCGCGGTCATCTTCGCCTTGGAGTAGGCGCGGGCCAGGTCAAAATGGACTTCAGGGTAAGTTGGCGCGAGGTCCTCGGCCAGTTCCAACTCGCGGATGGCGTCGTCAACCTTCCCCACGTCAAGCAGCGCGCGACCCAGCAACTCGTGAGCGCCAGCCGCGTCCGGGTCGAGCGAGACGGCCTCTTGCGCGCGGGAGATGGCATTCTCGGGACGATGCAGGGTAAGCGCAATCAAAGCAAGCCGGACGCGAGGCAGCGCACTCTGAGGACTGATTCGAATTTCTTCTTTGAGCTGTTTTTCGGCCTCATCGAACCGTGAGAAGGTTTGCAGCGCCGCACCGAATGCGTAATGGAGAAACGGAGTATCTGGGTAGGTCTGAAGTAGCTGCTCGAAGCCTCGGAAGGCATCATCGTATTTCTGCTGGCGAAGAAGTGCCGTGGTTTCACCCACAGCCTCGAGCATCGCGGTTTTCGGCGGATCGACGCGCGCCGCCAGGTTGGGGACGCGCAGCAGCGACATTCCCGTGACGAGTTTGATCGAGGCATTGAGTTGATTGGCGTCGAGAGCGGAGGCCATCAGATCGAGCGCCCCCTCGAAGTCGCCGTTGAGGTTGCGCAGTTGCGCCAGATCGTACGTCGCGAGTCTTTTTGCTTCATCGGTGCCATGAAAGCCGAGCTGTCGGCCGCGTTCCAGATGGAGGAAGGCGTTCTGATAGTCCTTTACTTCGAATTCGGACAATCCGAGAAAGACCCAGGCATCGGCTTGCAAACGATCGAGGCTGAGCGACTGGGCTAGAGCGTTGGTGGAATCCGAATAACGATTTGACGCATAGAGCAGTACACCGAGATTAGTCCAACCTCTAGTCCAGCGTGGGTTTTCCTGGAGAGCGTGCTGATAGTGCCGGATGGCTTCCGCGGCGTGACCCGCCATGCGTTCCTTCTCGGCAGAGGCCGCGAGATCGGAGAAGGTGGCAGAGGTCTCGCTTGAAAGAGGGCGGCTGGAAGGTTCTTGGGTTTCGGTCGCTTGTTGTGCCGGGATCGGCGGCTGATAGGTTCCCGCGACATCCTGATCCACTTGAGATGTTTCCGCGCCTCCCCGCAGGGCGAGTTCAGTTTCATGGGCGGCCTCTTGCGAGCGGCCGAGGTCGGTCAGGATGCGAGCTAACAGCTTGTGAACGATCGCCGACTGCGAATCGAGTTCAGCAGCGCGCTGCGCGATTGGCAAGGCATCAGCCGGATGATGGAGCTTCACAAGCACGGCACCGAGGCGGACCTGGGCGACGACGCTGCGAGGAGTCAGGCGAACCTGTTCGCGGAGCTGCTTCTCGGCCTCTTCGTACTGCTGATGGAAATCGAGGGCCGATCCGTACGCATAGTGAAGGAAAGGGGTGTCCGGATAGTCTCGCAACATGCGCTGAAAAAGCAGCGAAGCGCGCTCGAAGCGGCCGGCGACCAGAGCTAGCGCGGTTTCGCCCGCCATATCGAGAAGAGCATCCTTGGTTGGGCTGATTTGTTCGGGTACGAGGGGGATGCGGAGCATCGCAAGCGCCAAGGCAGTCTTTGCGCGAGCGGGATCTTCGCCGTGGCCGAAGTTGGAGGCGAGCAACTCCCAGGCATCTTCAAAACGACCGTTCTGGTTGAAGAGCAGGGCGAGATGGTAATTGGCCGTTTTTTCGAGTTGCGGTGCCGCCTGGAATCCGAACTTTTGCGCGCGGAGCAGGGCCGTGTATGAGTCGGGATAGTTTTCTGCTTCATACTCGGCGAGGCCGAGGGAAGCCCATCCGGGGCCGAAATCAGGCTTTGCGTCGACAACTTTCTGGAAGGCTGCGGCGGCCTTGATGTTCTGGTCCGAAGCGGCGTACAGAGTTCCGATGTACCACCAACCCTCAATCCAGTCCGGGCGAAGCGCGAGGGCTTTCTGATGAAGATCGATTGCTTCGTCGACCCGATCCTGTTCGCGTGCGGCGCTGGCCTTTCGGGCGAGGTCTTCAAAAGCGTCGTCAGGCGATGCAGGGCTGCCGGTGGAGTGTGCCGGAGTGGCTGCTGGCGTGTCCGATTGCGACTGGGCATGCGCGTCGGCGCCGTTGACAATCGAAAGAACGGTGGCGAGAACACCAATAACGCAGAGACGAAACCAACTGCTACTCGCGATGGTCGCAGGATTTCCCACGGGCGCATGCTAGCACTCGATGACACATGGGTCTGTGATCTATAACCCTCGCGCTCTTTGACGCGCAGCGAGCCGGCCGGCCAGCGCTTCGGGTCGGGGTCTCCGAAAACTCGAGAAAAGAGCAGTCGACATGCGTGTCCGGGGTCACATTCAGATGTGAGGCTTTCCGGTATGGTACGCACATGTTCTCGCCTTTCGGACGAGGCGGCAACGGTGCGTTCAGGACATGCCGGCGCGCGTTTCTGCGTGGGATGACGGGCGCGGCAGTGTGGAGTCCGCTGTCCAGATTGGCTTTCGCTGCGTCGGCGCCGCTGCCGGCCTTTGAAGAGATCCCGCCATCCGTCAGCGGCATTCGTTGGGTTCACACCGCAGGGATGTCGGACGAAAAATACCTCCCGGAGACAACCGGCGCCGGGTGCGCATTTCTCGACTACGACAACGATGGGTGGATGGATATCTACCTGGTGAACGGCGGGAAGGCGGATTTCTTTACTCCCACGACACCCTTGCGCAATGCGCTTTACCGCAACAATCGCAACGGAACTTTTGCGGATGTCACGGAGAAGGCCGGGGTGGCGGCCGGAGGCTACGGCATGGGCGTCGGCCGTTGGCGACTACGATGGCGACGGCTTCCCCGACATGTACGTCACGCAGTACGACCGAAGCATCCTGTATCACAACAACGGAGATGGAACGTTTACCGACGTAACCGAGAAAGCTGGAGTCGCAGCTCCGGGATGGGCGACCAGCGCGGTCTGGTTTGACTACGACAATGACGGCCGGTTGGACTTGTTCGTTTGCAGATATGTGGATTTCACGAAAGCGCGGAATGTGTATTGCGGGTCGGGGCCCAAAGGCGATCATCATTATTGTGATCCGCGCATTTATCCGTACATGCTGACCAATTGCCTGTTCCATAACAACGGCGATGGAACCTTTACCGACGTCAGCAAGGAATCGGGAATTGCGAAATATCCGGGGAAGTTTCTGGGAGTCGTTGCCACCGACATAAATAATGATGGGCTTATGGACCTTTTCGTGGCGGACGACACCGTAGCCGATCTGCTCTTGGTGAATCGTGGGGGCGGCAAGTTCGAGGAGATCGGCTTCCAGGCCGACCTGGCGTATAGCGCGGACGGACGCACGCGGTCGAGCATGGGAACAGATTCGGCGGACTTCGACCAGGACGGTTGGATGGATCTGTTCGTGGCTAACATCAATGAAGAAATCTTCTCGCTTTATCACAACAAAGGCGACGAAACATTTGAAGACGTCGCCATGCCGATGGGCATCGGAATGGCCACGCGTTCCATGAGCGGTTGGGGAGCAAAGTTCTTCGACTACGACAACGATGGCTCGATGGACCTGCTGGTTGCAAACGGCGCTCCCGACGACAAAATTGAAGAGATCTACAGCCAGCTCACGTACCGGGAACCATTGCTCCTGTTTCAGAATTCCGGCGGAGTTTTCAAGAATGTCAGCGCGGAGAGCGGCCCCGTGTTCCGAAAGTCGTTTCCGGCGCGAGGGATGGCAATCGGGGACTTTAACAACGACGGCGCGGTTGACGTGCTGGTGTCGACCAGCAACGGCGCTCCTGTTCTTCTCCGCAACAATAAAGGCAGAGAAAACCACTGGCTGGGGCTGAAGCTGGTAGGGAAGAAGTCGAACATCGACGCCGTCGGGGCGCGAATCTCTTACCAGGCTGGAGATCTGAAAGGGAGCCGAATGAAAGTCGGGGGAGGAAGTTATCTCTCATCCCACGACCCGAGAGTTGTGCTCGGTCTCGGCAAACGAACGAAGATCGATTGGCTGGAAATTCGTTGGCCGCAGCCGAGCGGAGCGGTGAGCCGGTTCACCAATCTTCCGTTGGACCGCTACATCACCATCGTCGAGGGCGCGACGACGTTCTCAGAGGGAAAGTAGGGCCTTTGACTCTGACTCACAGCCTTCTCGTTAATTGCCTTTTGGCTCGCCTGTAGTCTGAAACTGCGCCTGTCCCAGCTTTGCGCCTGAGGCTAATACCTCACGAATCTTTGAGCGATCCGAACCTGCCCGGCCTACCGCGTCTGCCAACGTGTCGAGAGCGGAGACCAAAGAGGTTCCCTCTGGCAAGCGGAAAATCCACGGAATATTTGCCGAGGTCAACGCATGGTCCGAGGAGATTGCGAGAACAGGGAGAAAGGCTTTCAGAGCGATCTGTTCGGCGAGGTGGCTCGATGGCCGGTCGAGGCTGATGATAGCGACGACGTTTTTGTCGAAAACCGCTTGCACCAGATCGCTCGAAGCCTTTCCCCAGGGAACATTCGATGAGACGCCGATCAAAGAGTAATGCCGGTTGCCCGAGTTGATCGCGTTCAACCAGCGCTGCATGTCGGGTGAGGTTGCTTGCTGTTCGGCATCGGGGCCGAAGATAGCTATTGGCACTTCGTTTCCCTGACGAGGTTTTCCAATGGGCCCCGCATAGGTGACGCCTTCTTCCCCGACCTGCGCGTAGGGCTTCTCCATTGTGGCGATGCGGTAATGGATTTGACCGTCATGTACGGTTCCTAGATAGAGGGACCGAATACTCTTATTGTTGGGATCGAAAACCATCGACCCGGTCACACCTTTATAGGTTTGCAAGCCATAGAGGGCATCACGAATCAGGGCGCGGTTGAGCCCAGCTTCACAGATCGCCTTCAGAAGGATTTGCATCTGGTCATAGGCGAGAGCGGCAAAGTGGTCGGGCTTCTCGTTGTAGCGCTTTTCGTAACGGGCGTTGAACTCGCGCCACGGAGCGTCGCTGCTGGTTGGATCGTAGGGGTAGACCGCTTCGAATCCCTCGGCGGCGGCGCCGGCCTGTGCGATCAGTTGATCGTCGAGCGTGCGGTGGCTGCCGAAGACGCGTTGCTTCATCCCTAGCTCCTGCATCTGCTTCAGGATGAGCGCCGTCTTGGCGACGTCGGTCCAGAGCACGATGCCGTCGACGCGGGAGTCGTTGATCACTCGAAGCTGGCGACGGAAATCCGTCTCGTACGGCATAAACTTCTGCTCAATCACCACGGGATGACCGAGGCGGCGGGACGCGTCGCGGAATTTGGGCACGCCGAAGCGTCCATAGCGATCGTTCACGCGGAGAATTGCCACACGCTTGAGGCCGACCTCGTCGTAAATATGGCGAGCCAGCGTGAAGCACTGCACGCGATCGTCCTGAATGTCGGTGAAGTACCAGGGGATCAAGGTCTCGGGGATCGTCGGGTCGGTGGAGGCGCTGTTAACGATCGGGGTTTCAGCGCGCAAAGCAACTCGCAGGGCGATGTGAGTCGTGTCGCCGCTGATCGAGCCGAAGATCGCCCAAACCTTGTCGTCATATACCATTTTGACGATCTCGTTGCTGGAAGCGCCCCAGATAGCCGAGTCGTTGTGCAACATCAGTCGGAAGGGCTTTCCTCCGTAGCCGCCGGACGCATTCGCTTCTTCGATCGCGAGTGAGGCGCCGTTGAGCATGCGCTTGCCGAACGCCGCGTCAGGACGGTTCTCGAGCGGTCCGATGAAACCGATGCGTACTTCGGAGACGTCCTGGGGAAGAGGAAGGTCGCGGGCAGCGCCGTTGTATTCGACCAGATCGGTGTAGTGCTGATAGTACGGCTCCGTGAATTTCGAGAACGGCCGGAGGTCTTCGGGTTCCTGGGCATACGGCTTCATGGAGCGCATCTGAGGACGCGCAGGCGGGTGAGCTCCGCAGGAGCATCCACTGAAGGTCTGTCCCCAGAGCAGTGGAGCCGAAAGCAGCAGGAATGCAAGCCACGCAGCACGTTTCATGGGAGTCACTCCATCACCGCTTAACTGCGGAACATGGCGATCGCTTCGATCTCGATCAAGAGCTCGGGACGGCACAGGATTGCCTGAATGCCCGTCGACGCCGGAAGCGGGTCCAAGCCTTGGTCCGCATAGAACGCCGTGCGCTCTTCGTTGAAGGCGGCGTAGTCGCGCTCGATATCGCGCAAATAGCAGGTCGTGCGCACAATGTCTTTCCATGTGGCGCCCTCGGACTCCAGCAACTCTGAGATGTTCTCGAAGGTACGGCGGGTCTGCGCCCGGAAATCACCGATGTGAATGGACTCGCCGTGCTCGTCGATACTCGCTGTGCCCGAGATCAGCAGAATGACAAGGCCGTTCAGATCAATCCGCATGCCGCGAGAAAACGAACTGGGACGGGCGTACGAATAGGCTTCGTTCAGCGTTTCGAGATTGGTGATCGCCCTTTTTGTGACGGGCGCCTTGCTGACTTCCTGGATGAGTTCCTGCACAGTCATAACGTTCTCCTTAGGGAACCAAAACTATTTCTGCCGAATACCGTGACTCAGACCTTTCGCTGTCGCTACCCAGAGGTCGTCGCCCTGAAAGTCCACACCGAGGACGTAATTGTGAGCGGGGGCGGTGTCCACGGCGATTGGCGTCACATTGCCTTCGCCATCGCGCACATACATCTCCGGCTTGCCTGTATCGAGGGCCGGACGATAAACGGACCAGTTCGTGCCGTCGTAGAGAGCCAGTCCCTTGTCGGTTGAGAACCAGGCGCGGTTGGCGTCGATAGCCCTTACCTGGTTGGTGAAGTTGCTGGGAAGGCCGCTGTCCTTTGTCAGAAAGTTGTGCCAGTTGCGGCCGTCGTAGCGGCTGTCGCCGAAGTACGTTGCCACCCAGAGGACCTTGTCGACGTAGCTGACGGATGTCGTGATCTCGTGGATCAAGCCCTGGTCTTTGAACAGAACGATTTCGGTTTCGCCATCGGGGTCGTTGTAGTCCTTCCAGCGTTGTGTCTTGAGGTCGTACTCGAGGACGCCACCGCCCCAAACCGCGAGGTAGACCTTGTCGGCTCCGGCCGTGACGTTGTAGGTCCAGATCTCGTACATCGGCGTGTTGCGCTCGTTGAAGAGGCTCCACTGGCCGGTGCGAGTGTTCAGTCGGCTTGCGCCAGCGGCGGTGGCGGTCCAGACGTAGTCGTCTTGCACGGTGACGCCATAGACCACGTCGTTGCTGAGGCCAGAGTTCAGTTGATTGAAGGTATCGATGCGGCCGGCGGAGACATGGCTCAGGCCGCCCATCGTACCGACCCATAGATCGCCAGTGCGCTTGTCGAGCGCAAGGGAAAGGACCGCGCGATGCGCGAGACCGTCCGCGGTGGTGAACACTTTCCATTTGCCGTCTTCGAGGAGTGCCAGGCCGTTTTCGGTGCCAGCCCAGATGCGATCGCCGTCGACCAGAACGCAATAGACGTGATTGTCGGGAAGGCCGTTGGCAACGGTGAAGTTCTCCCAGCGGAAGCGGGGCATGTCGGGCGTCGCGGCGAACAGTTGCACGGGGTGCAATGGAAGCGAGAGCAGCACGCAGATTGAGGCGAGCCAGAATTTCTGTTTCATAGCGTCCTCAGGTACTCAATCAAGTCGTTGAGTTCGTCTTTGGTCAGGTCGTTGGTGACACCGTGAGTGTCTTTCGGGTTGAAGACCGTCCAGATTTCTTCCAGGCTGCGAGCCGAGCCATCGTGCAGGTAGGGCGGGGAGTAGACGACGTTGGTTAAGTGCGGAACGTCGATCATCGGCGAGCGGTCAGTGGGCTTGCCACTGCCGACATCCGACAGCTTCGTGTTGGTGTGCTTCGGGCCGCTGTGGCAGAAGGCGCATTGGTTCTCCTGCGGGATCGGGCGGCCGTCTTTGTAGGTGACGCGATCGAAGATCGCTTTGCCGCGTTCCTGGGCGAGCGTCAGTTCACCGCCGGGCAGGCGGAAGCGATTGGGACGTAGCGGTAGTGCCATGACAAAGGCGACCAAGTCGTTCAGTTCCTGCCCGTCGAAACTCTGTGATCGGTAAATGAACTTCTCGGTTCGGGGCCCGCACTCGGTGGCCAGGTTCGGATTACCGCCGTTCCACTTGAAGGGTTCGGTGCCGGACAGGTCTTCGATGGAGCGGTTGTCGACGATGTCCTTGCCGAAGCCATCGGGCTCAAGGTCCCACTGCAGGCCGTCGAAGGTGGCGTCGATGTGGCAGTTGGCGCAGCTGAACTGGCCTTCGAACGAGTAGCGGGCGTTGTAGAAGATCCGCTCTCCGCTGCGCAGTGCGTCGTAGTCTTTATTCCCGCCGAGATCCCAGGTGGAGACAGGCTGATCCGTAGCGGTGTCGATGACCGTGATGGTGTCATCCATGCGATTGGCGACGTAGAGGCGGCGGCCATCCGGTGACAGCAGCACGCCGCGCGGATTGGAGCCGACTGGGATCCTGGCTGTCACGTAGTTCGCCGAGGCGGAGAGGTCGTTGGCGACGCTCTTTGGGGCGGTGCGGGCGAAAGCGATGAGCTTCGGGAGGCTAATTGCGGTAATGAATCCCGAGCCTGCGCTGCTGACGTACAGCTTCGATTTTTCCGGCGTGATCGCGAGATCGAAGGGCATCGCAAAGTAGCGGTCGAGTTCGTCGAGGGGCAGTTGGACGATAGCGGCTCCAACTTCCGGTCCGAACAACGTCAGCGAATTGCCGAAGACCCATCCGTGCTCGACATGCGCCATCGGGATCAGGTTCTTCGGCCGCAACTGGGCGGCAACGCCGAGTTTGCCGTCACTAGAGAGCGCAACGTGGAAGACACCGGCGACGTTGTGGAGTAACAGGCGATCGACGACCATCTGCCGGGCCGTGTCGATGACCGTGATTTCGGATTGCGGCTGCGTGCGGTTGCCGATTATGCGTGGGTAGACGTGGGTGCAGTAGAGGCGGCTTCCATCCGGGGAGAGGGCGAGATAGCTCGCGCCGCGGCCAGCGAGCAGGCGCTTGCGCTCTTGTCCGGATGGAAGGTCGAATACTGAGATGTCATCGCTCAGCCGATTGGCGACATACAGCGTGCGCCCGTCGTGATCGATCGCGACTCCGTTGGGTTCGGCGCCGGTCTTGAGAGTCCGCACGACCTCAAGCGTGCGGGCATCGATCACCGACACCGTGTCGTCCCAGGAGTTGGCGACGTAAATCCGGTCACCGGAAGTTGATCGTGTGATTCCGCGCGGAACAGCGCCGACATCAATCCGTTTGATCACCGATCCCGCATGCGCGTCGACGACCAGCAATTGATTGCCGCGTTCGCAGACTACATACAAGCGGGCGCCGTCTGCGGAGATTGCCATCTCGCCAGGGGACAGGTATTTGGGCTGTTCGGTCTCGGGCGTTGCCCGCAGGCCGACGGCGAAGGCCAGGACAATCGAGATGAGTACGACCGAAGGGAACCAGACGCCTGCTGATCTGAGATTGGGGCGGCGGGGAGTCATCTCACTTCGGCTCCATGACGGTGAGGATGCGATCGACCGTCAGATTCTGCAGGGTTTGTGTCTTGCCGCTCGGCCAGCGCACGAGCAGCTTGTCGGCTTTGGTTGCGGAACCCAGGCCGAAGTGAATGCGGCCGTCATCCTGCGACAGATAGCTCGAGCCGGCGACGCGCTCCGCCGTCTGGGTGCGGCCACCTGCAGTCAGTTCAAGGCGCGCGCCGATGCCGTCCCGGTTGCTTCGCGTGCCTTTCAATTTGATCGTGAGCCAATGGCCGGTGTTGGTGGAAGCGTTGTGGAAGAGTTGCGCAGGCGCGCCCAGGTTCACGAGGAAGGCGTCAACCTTGCCGTCGTTGTCATAGTCGGCAAAGCAGGCGCCGCGGCCGACCGTCTTGATATCGAAGACCGCACCCGCTTTTTCCGAGACGTCAGCGAATTTGCCGTTACCAACGCCCCGGAAAACAGAATGCTCTTGCGGGATCAGATGAATCAGCCCGCCGTGGTAGGTCAGGATGTCGAGCAAACCGTCGTTATCGAAGTCATAGATGCCCGATCCCCAACTCACATACTGACCGCTCTGCTGCGAGATGCCGGAGCTGGCGCTGATGTCCTCAAACTGATTTTTGCCGGTGTTGCGCATCAGCCGGTTGTAGCGGGAATCGGTGACCCATAAGTCAAGCAAGCCGTCGCCGTCGACATCAGCGGCGACTGGGCCCATCGACGACGTGGACTCGCCGTTTTGTCCGTAGGCGACGCCTGCTTCGGTAGCGATTTCCTCGAACGTGCCGTCGTGCTTGTTGTGAAAGAAGAAGTTCTCGGTCTTGTCGTTGGCGACGTAGATGTCGGGATAGCCGTCGCCGTCGAAATCGGCCGCAACCAATCCCATGGTTCGGCCTTTGTAAGCGGCAATGCCGGACTTCTCGCTGACGTCGGTGAATGTGCCGTTGCAGTTGTTGTGATAGAGGATGTCGGTGTCGCCTTCGTAATCCAGCGGTCCGGGATAGTTGTCGGCGGCGTAGAAAGCCCGATACTTGGGATCGAACTTCACGTAGCGACCGACGAACAGATCGACGCAGCCGTCGCGGTCGTAGTCCAGCCATGCCGAACTGATGGACCAGCCTTCGACATGAATTCCGGCCTTCTGTGTGACATCCTCGAATGTGCCGTCCCCTTTATTGCGATAGAGGATCGCCTTGCCGTAGCCGGTGACAAAGAGGTCGACGAAACCGTCGTTGTCGAAGTCGGCGGCGATGGCGGCCATGCCGTAGATGTTGGCGGCCACACCTGCCTGGTCGGTCACGTCGGTGAATGTGCCGTTCCCGTTGTTGCGATAGAGATGGTTGTGCGGCGGGGTTGCCGGCCGCTGCTTGAGAGGATATGGCTGAACGCCGTTTTCGAGCGGCTTTCCGCTCACAACGTAGAGATCGGGCAGGCCGTCGTTGTTGTAGTCGAACCAGACGCATCCGCCGCCGGTGCTTTCCAGTAACGACCCCAGCTTCTCTGCGCCGAAGCTGTGCGTGAACTGGATACCGGAAGCCGCAGTGGCGTCTTCGAAGCGAATTGTTGACGCCGGTTGCGTTTGCGGCCAGACGGAAGAGGTGATGGCCAGGAGCAGGAGAAGACGAGGGAGCATGCTAGTGGCCTCCTTTGGGGTGTCCAGAGTGAGAGATCGCAAGGTTCACAGGTTTGGTGGACTTGACCAGGACTGCCGGAACGGCGTTTTCGGGCGCGCGCTCGGGACCGGCATGACAGCCCACGCATACGCGTTGCTCGCCGCGGCGCATCCAGAACCAGCCGTTTTCGCGCTGCAGAATCTTGCCCGCCTGGTCGAGCAATTCGAATTGCAGCGGCTGGTCGGCTGGGACATGAAGAAAGAACGAACCATCTTTTTCTACAGGTGAACTGCCCAGCAGAGTCTTCTGGCCGCGAGAGGATTGGGTGTACAGGCGGACCGTTGCGATGGCACCATCGGCAAATGTGAGCTTCGACGTGTAGGCATTCAGGCAGAGGACGTTCGCGCCGTCCCAATCATGCAGACCGGAGGGGTGGCGGTTGGGTGTCTGTGCCGGCGCCAGCAAACGAGGCTGGATGAGATCAAACCCATCGTTAGCCAGAAGCGTCTTCGAGGAGTTGCTGCGCGGATTCCATTCGTGAATGGAGTAACTTGCCCTGGCCGTGGAGCGAACGGCGAGCACCCAGTTGCCGCGCGGCATTTCTTGAACGTCGCCAGCGTAGTCGCCTTCGGGCGGTGTGAGATCGACCTGGTGCGCCAGAGCAGAGGTGAAGCGGGCGAGCTTTCCGTTCGTCGAGAAGACGATGTCGCCCGACGAAACCTGTCTTCCGGAGTGACGGCTTCCGCCGTGGTCGCAGCGATAAGACTCGATGCCGCTGCCATCCGAGTAGACGGTGTAAAGCTCGGGCTGGCCGGCGCTGCCGAGTGGATAGGACGCCTGAAACAGAATGCGACCATCGCGCAATACATCGGAGGGCAGGGCATTGGCGGGAATGTGGGTCAGCGGCAGAGCTTCGCCACCCTTCAGCGGAATGGCTTCGAGCTGAAAACGTTCATGCACCTTATGCGCGTAGACGATCCGCTCTTCTGGAAGATATAGCGGGAAGATGCAGTCGCCCTGACACGAAGCGACGCGAGTGGGTTGGCCTCCGGCTACTGGGATTTCCCAAATCTGCCAAGGGTCCGACGGGCGCTGCTTGCCCGAGAAGAGAACGCGTGTTCCATCAAAGGAAACTGAGGCGTCGGCCGAAGCAAAAAAGCTCGGGACGAGGCGGCGAGAATTCTCGCCGTCGAGCACGAATAGATTGGCACCATTTGGAAAGCGCGCTGCGCCGTGAAGCCACGCAAGAGCATTAAAGCCCTTCGCGGCTGTATAAATGAGGTGCGGATTAGAGACCGATTGATCGGGAGTTGGTCCAGCCCAAAGCACGCAAACCGCGCTCAACAAGACGACGCAACCGGCGATGGGGATTAGTCGCATGCGAGCCTCTGCGGAAGGGCCAAGCTCAAGCGGCTGGGGCTCGCGGCCAGCGCGACGTAGTGTTCGAGGTCACGCATCATGGCATTGAATTGCGGGAAAGTCAGCGATTGCTCGCCGTCGCTCAAGGCCTGGTCGGGATCGGGATGGACCTCGACCAGAAGGCCGTCGGCACCGACGACCGCGCCGGCTCGGGCAAGAATCGGCACGAGCTCGCGCACACCTGCAGCATGACTGGGATCAACAATGACCGGCAGGTGAGTGACGGCCTTCAGCACGGGCACGGCGGTGACGTCGAATGTATTTCGGGTAACGGTATCGAAGGTGCGGATGCCACGTTCGCAGAGCAGGATGTCGCGGTTTCCGTGGGCGGCGATGCATTCGGCGGAGCGAAGCAGGTCGTGGATGGTGGCCACCATCCCTCGCTTGAGGAGCACCGGGCGGCCACAGGTTCCGAGCCGCTGCAGAAGGGAAAAGTGCTCCATGTTGCGGGAGCCGACCTGCATGATGTCGGCGTATTCGGCAACAAGGTCAACATCCGTCTCCGACATCACTTCGGTGACGATGGCGAGCCCGGTATTGGCTTGCGCTTTGGCGAGCAGTTTGAGTCCCTCGACGCCGAGGCCCTGGAATGAGTACGGCGAAGAGCGCGGTTTAAAAGCGCCTCCACGTAGAACGCGGGCACCGGCAAGAGCTACCGCCTCGGCCGTCTGCATCAGTTGACGTTCGGACTCCACCGAGCAGGGTCCAGCCATGACGATAAAATCGCCGCCGCCAATCGCTAAACCGCGAACTCGTATTACCGAGTCAGGACACTCTGGCGCCCGTTTCACCCGGTGATATCCCGAGAACTGTTCCTTCCAATTTGCGCCCATGCTGGCTGCCGACAGCTCGAGATAAAGGTAGCGTCGGGGCAACCATGCGTCGGTGATCTATGTACGTATCGGCTGTGACGTGAGTGAGGGAAGTCCTAGTATTTCTATAGTATTGCGCGGGCAGAGCGCTTAACCGCAGACGACCGCGGCGACTGTTGGGCGCCTGAAATACACGTGAAATAGAAAGGTCCGGCGGATGGCCTTTGCAGGAGGAAACCGCGCTGGTAACACATGGGAGGAGGACGGCCGTCGCCACTCTCTTTTGGAGCGATGCTCGACGCGGTCCGCCACCATCCCGGTTCGCCTGGGATAATTCTGGGCACAGGGAAGAAACGCAAGCCAGACGCGAGGAAGGGAAATGCTGAAAAGTTAGTGAGAACAAAAAGGAGATGGTGCGCCCTGAGAGATTCGAACTCCCGACCTTCTGGTTCGTAGCCGTTGCTGCACAAAGAATCAATAACTTGCACCGATAGGGAAGCGGACGCACTAAGTTGCATTGAGTAGTGATCAACAGGGCTTCCGCCCCCGCCCTGCTCACCAGTACAACTCCGTCCGGGTTGGTGCTGGGCACAAAATTGGGCACAGTTTCGAGGTGCGATTTTTCTATTTAAAATCCGACCCCACGCCGGTATTCCTTGCAATAAAGCTCAGGTGACTCCGGCGCAAATGTCCATAGAATTTTTCCACTACCCAGACTCGGCAACGTTGGTCGGGGTCGTCGCTCCGGAGAAGGCCATACCCGCTCGGTGGTATATTTTCGGGCGATGGATTACCACTACTGCGGGGTCGTCTCGTACCGGCACCTTGAAGATTCACTCGGAACGACCTGCGGGCGCTCCGCCAGCACCCTCTGTTACGACTGCGGCACGAGTCTGTGCCAGTTCCATACTGCGTCATGCGACCTCTGCAAGGAGAAATTCTGCCCGTGATGCCTGAGCTTCCATCTTGACGAGCATTCAAAGCCTTCGACGGCGGAGAATCGGTCCGCAGCCAAGAAGAAAACTGCTTGAACCTTCGCGTCGCATGCTTCGCACCTTGAAGGATGATGAAGTAGTGCGACCGGCATCCGCTAACCGCAACACGGTCGAGGCGTTGGCGGAACGGGGCTTAATCATCCAGGCTAAGAGTCGCAACCCTCTCAAGATTGTCTGGCGCACGCGGTCAGTCGGGAGTAAAGCGACCATCACGGTGAGCATCACGTCTTCGCCTTGTATTCGCCCCTACATGCTGCTATCTTTCCCGAGGTGACGCCTAGAGCAAAGATCAATCTGCAAGCGGTTCGTGCCGCGCTGAATACAGTTTGTACAGACTGTGGCTACTCGATAGCGCCCAGTGAGATCCAGCGAATCGACTTCGAGAGGATGAAATGTCCGAAGTGTGGCGCACTGTTCACGCCGAAAAAGTCTCGATGAGTGAAATCGCCTTGATAGCGATAGTGATTCAGCCGTTCTGGAAATTCCGCCCGCATTTGGCGTAGAGTTTAGGGCGACGACTCTGGAACTGGAGGAAGGGAATTTCGCCATGAAGAAAATTGCGCTTTTCTCAACAGCTCTGTTCTTGCTGGCAGCCAGCACTGCCGTCGCCCAGGACGTACGTTACAACTTTGACAAAGACACGGATTTTTCGAAATTCAAGACCTACAAATGGGTGCCCATGAAAGATGCTCCGAAGGTCGACGACCTTCGGGACAAACAGATCAAGGATGCTATTGACGCAGAACTCGCCACGAAAGGTCTTACCAAAACCGATGCTGACACCGCCGATCTCTACGTTGGATATCAAGCGGGAATCGGCACAGAGAAACAATTCACTTCATACAATACGGGCTGGGGATATGGTCCGGGTTGGTACAGGGGCGGTTGGTACGGAGGTGCGGGCGGCATGAGCACGACCAGGGGACAAACTTCGACCATCTACGTAGGCCAGTTGGCTGTCGACATGTACGACTCGAAGAACCATGATCTGGTCTGGCGTGGCGTCGCCAGTAAGACCATCGACCCCAAGGCCAAGCCCGACAAGCAGCAGACGAATCTGACAAAGGCGGTAACGAAACTCTTGAAAAACTATCCTCCTCCGCCACCGAAGGCAAAGTAGGCAGCGGGGCAGGATGACAAGCCAGCGCTTGGAGTGGGGGTCCTGCCGCAAAAAGGTGAACAGACGGCGCAAGCTTATGACATCGCCTTGATAACGACAGTCATCGCTTAGGCAGTTGAAAGCTTGAGGCCGATAATCCCAGCGATTATGAGCGCAACACTGATCATCCGGGTTACACTCGCAGACTCTCCAAGCAGCACAATCCCGAGTATCACGGTCCCAACAGTTCCCACTCCCACCCATACGCTATAGGCCGTACCGACAGGAAGTGCTTTCATAGCGATGCCTAGTAGCCCAAGACTAATGATCATCGCCATGATCGTCCAGACGGTAGGCCACAATCGGGTGAAGCCTTCCGTGTATTTCAGCCCAATGGCCCAGCCCACCTCAAACAGCCCGGCAACTGTGAGAATGATCCAATTCATGTTTCGTGCTCCTGCTGCCGCACGAGAGTTTAGTTCGGAAAGGGCCGTAGTTGGCGACAAAATCCCCGTTACGCTCATTGACTCCAAAAAAGGCGAAGGAAAAGCGCAAGCTTGCGAC
>CAVQZP010000055.1:0-378906 GCA_963718505.1 uncultured Acidobacteriota bacterium
GGAGCGCGCTCCCGACCGCATATCTACTGCTTTTCGCCACTTCGGCCGCGGGGCGAGCGGCCTACTATAGGCCTGGGATAGAGATTGTACTTGATAATCAATGTCCAGCCGGCCAGCCAAAATAGATCAGAAGATTCTTCGTTCTGGGCAACTCAATATAAGGCAAAGAAAGCTGGCCGCTTCAGTGCTGGTTGATCAGCCCCGATAATCTGCGGCCAAGAGTAGCAACCACCTAAAACGGAATGTCTTCATCTGTGATGGCCATCGGGCTGTCAAGCCGCAGGTCAAGCAGGATGCGTGCTGACTGATCGAGGAATTCATCGCGATCCATGAAAATGATGTGACGGCGCTGACCCGCATCGAGCTGTTCCACAAGCCATGTCCTCGCGGCGCGAGTAATCTCTCCGCGGAAATCAGATACAGATGATCCAGCAGGACCTTCCGGTTGGTATCGGAATCGAAGATGGGATGATCGATAGCCATTCGCGCCTGGTTTAAAACGGTTGCGACATTACTGTTTCCGCCTGCTCCACTCGCGTCGATCTTGTCCCTCTTTATCTGCGCGCAGAAGTAGATCCAGTGGCTCGTCGGCAACTGGTATTTCATCCAGAGATCCTTGCCGAATTCGAGCGCCTTTTCGGTGTGTCCGCTGGGGCTGACCCTGTGAAAACCAAGCCGCTGAAACAGAGGGACCAATACTCTTTCGGTGAATTCATCCTCGCTCGCCGTGTCGAGGAAATTAGAAAGCTTTTGGCGCTGCGCCAAATTCTCCTGAGACAGAGGCCGTGCCTTTTGTGAGTAGGAGGCACTGCTCATGCCAGTTCCGGTGCTTCGCAGGTAGCACCAGCCGATTCGTCCAGATACGCGATCAATCCAGCCCGCTGAACAAGCTTGTTGAAACTCACCAAGGCAAGCTGCACGTCTGCCAAATGTTCTGCCGTTACATCCCCCCTGTCGTTGTACCTGTCGAAATCGTCCTGATCGAATAACTCAGAGATCACGCGGCACAAATCATCGGAAGGAAGGTCGGCAGACTGTGCTGCGCCAAGGTTCATTTCGGCGAGGCGTTCCTGGGCCCATCTCGCACGCGTACTGCCATCGTGAACGAAAGGCAAATCGCAGCGGCGAAAAAAGCGGGTGATGTAACTGCTGCTGCGATAAGGGAAAATGCTTCGCGTCACCCACCACCATCTTGGCAAGTTCTTCGAGAACGCGTTCAGAAAGCTTCATCGGCCAGTAGTCAGCTACCTACGCCGAAGTATACTCCGCGCTACCAACCAGACTCCTTAGTGCGATATCTTGGCATGACCTATGCCCACTGCGTGCCTGTTCTGCGATAACAACGCGGAAAGTAAAGAACATCTTTGGCCAAAATGGATTCATGAGCGCAAAGATTTCGGGCCTCTTAACTTCCAACTCGGAGGCTCGAAAAATAAGACTATTCCGGACCCCACAAATCACAGTTAAGACAGTTTGTGGCGTCTGTAACAACGGCTGGATGAGGCAAACTTGAATCGGAGAATTATACCTACCATCGGTTGCATGGTGCAGGACATCTCCACGCCGCTAGACGAAACGCAGCTAAAAGTCAGTGGCTGCGTGGTCCCATCAAGACAGCGATGGTCAGCGATTCCATGAAAGGTCGGGCAGCCCTAAACCAGTTTTACAGCCGGGATGAGCGGGTGAAAATGCGGATCGGCCACGACGTCCCCACGCACTCTGATATGGATCGCCAGGATTGATGGTATGCACCTTGGCAATTTCGGTACGGATTTCGCCCTCTTCGATCCTCAAAAGCAACGCATCGGAATGGGGTCAGTCACGACCATCGTGGCCGGTCATTTCGTCACACAGGCAGTCTCTGTGCATCTCGAGGGGGAGAACATCGAGATACCTGAGCTGGCATGCAAGATGGGCAATTGGAATGAATTGCTTGCTCGAAATTTGGCCAATACAGCAGCCGACCGCGCTTTGGCCACCGAAGCTGACCTTCACGAACGGCGGCCCGCAGGGCATCGCATATCTGATGGACCGATGGAGGATGGGCGAAGCGGTCCAGAAAGTGATTCGAGCGACGCCGAAATCTTAGCCCGCAAACGCACCCTTGAGGGTTCAGTTCTGGCATGTGAAGAGAATTCGCTTTCCGATCTGGAGTCTGGACTATCCCTTCACCACCTCCCGTACAAACAGTGCTTAGGTGCTGCTCGTCCTGTGCGTACACTTCCCCGGCTTCATTGGCCGGGCTTGGCTCGCGATCCTATAGATTGCTTGCCCCGAATGGCGGAGAGATTTTGGCGCGGGTCGAGCAAACTCTGTCAAGGCGCGTGCCCGCGATAGCGGCGACCTTTGGTCGGCCTTGACAGAGTTTGCGCCCGCGCTACGCTGCCATTATCCGGGGCAGGCAGGTTCTAAAACCCGATTCCAAGACCCATGCCGTGCTCTTGTTGCGGTGCCTTAGAGATGTCCTGCTGCGCAATTGTCGGCTCCGTGCTGATCTGAGGCGAGTTGGCGGTCTGCTTTGAGATGTCGTGACCGAGAGCCGTGGGCAGTTTCTCACGGTCATTCGTAAACAGTTGCGCATCATGAGCACCGCGCGAAACCGAGACGTAAGCCATCCGGCTGTTGAGCAGGTCGTTCGCGGCCAACTCGGTGTCAACGTGAATCAAGACACGACTCGCGGTTTGTCCCTGGCTGGAATGGCTGGTCATTGCGTAGCCGTAGTCCAGATGTGTGTGCCTATTGGGATCGATTTGGAGCGAGCGTCCGGAATCCATGTTCAGACTTACTCGTCCAGCGTTGTCAATGCCAGCGATCACCCCCAATTCACGATTTGCAATCTTCAGGTCGTTGGCAGGGGCAGTGAATTGAATGCGATCTCCAGCGGAGAATCTTCGCATCTCCTCTCGATATACAGAGACGCCGCGCTGTCGGCGGGGATCGTATGTGCGGTCGGTTCCGTCCTGCAACCGCACAGTGAGCCGGTTGCTGGCAGCATCAATGCTCCTAACCTGGGCGTACTTGCCTTTTCCAATTCCGGTCTCCTTCGATGCGCGGGAATAGCGCAGGATATCGTCTACTTCATACTTCGCTGCCCATGTGCGGTCAGCTCCCGTGAGCTCCTGGCGCGGAACTAGAGTTCGGATTGGGTGCTCTTCGCCACTGACCCGGCCCTTGCCTTGCAATTCGGCGTGAATGCGTTCGTTGATCTCCATGCGGGAGCGATTATCCGGGGACACTACTAATGTGTTCTCAGGCGACTTCGCATATTCTTTCGCGATCGCCGAGATGCGCTCGTCATGTCCGCGAATTTCGTGGACCCGGCCCTGCTGATCGAGATTGTTAATAGCTTCCCGTACATTGCCCTGTGCAAGCTGTTGAACCACTTCCTTGAGTTCGGGATCTTTCTGCCGCACGATCTCTTCCAGTTTTACGGTCTTCATGCCAGCATCTTGCAGTTGTGCAAACGGGCGTCCAGCCTCGACCGCTTCATGCTGTCGCCGATCTCCGACCAACAAGGCGCGATCATTCGGACGCAGCCGCTCGATGAACTCATGGAGTTGCCGAGTGGAAGCGAGTGAAGACTCGTCCAGCACGTAGAGCCGTTTCTCACCCGTGTCGGGCTGCCGCCCCCGTGCTAAATGCTTCTGTAGAGTAGAAGTCTCGATGCCAGCTTCGCCAAGCTTCTGCGCTGCTCGGGATGTTGGGGCGAACCCTTCGACCCTGTAGCCGTCAAGCTCTGCACCTTCGCGGATCACCGCCAGGGTGGTGGTCTTGCCCCCACCGGCAACACCGTCCAATCCCACGATCTTTTCCCGCGAGAGAAGGATCTCGTCCACCGCCTGAAGCTGCGAAGGATTCAATTCTGGATGACGGTCTTCGGTGGCGATACGAATCGGGGGCGAAACGAGCATTGGATCGCTGTAATCGCGTCTGTTGCCCTCCAACATTCTGTCAACGATCTCGCGCTCCATCCCTGCCATAGCTCTGGTCGTGTACTGTCTGCGTGCGCCGACCTGCGAAAGTTCTTGGAACTCCCCCGTGTTGATCCGGCGCTGAAATTCTTGCTGGATGTTGCTGTAGGTGGTTTCTCCCATGCTGCGCGCTAGCGCAGTTTCCAAAATTGCGCGACGATCCTGCACTGCTGATCGCTCGAATACGTGATCGCGCGCCCATGTCACAGCTTGCTGTGCTTGCATCTCCGGTTGCTGCATTCGATATTGCCCATGTTCGCGTGCCTGTGCGACTACACGGTCGGCCTGATTCCCGTATTGTGCTGCCAGTTCGCTGTGCCGCTGCAATACCTCTCCCTGGGACAAAAGTTCCTTCCGATCTCGCGTGTGGTGAGCAGCGATCTGCGCCGCCGCTGCGCCGTCGATTCCTTGCTCGCGCAGATAGTCTTTGATCTGTTCCCGTCGAGGACTGGATGCCTCCAGATACTCTTTGGTGTAGCCACGGATCTCGGGCTGCCCATGCTTCCCGCGCTCCAATTCATAGCCCAGCATTTGCAGTCGCATTGCCAGTTCGGATCGATAGACGGCAGTCACGTATCGCTGCGAAACGAATAGTTCGTGAGGCTGGAGACTGCGCGTTGTTCCGTTCGCTTGCTCCGTTACGTTGAAGATGACGGCATGGGTGTGAAGCTGCGGGGCGGCGTAGCCATCAACGGGACGTGCGGTATCGTGTTCAAAAGTAGCAGCAATAAACTTGCCGCTGGTTTCCGGTACGTGGACATTGCCGATACGGGCTTGTGTGTATCTCTCTAGCTCGCGAAGAGCCGTCCGGACGCTCTCGCGATGGGCTTCCCGGACTTGTTCATCGCCTCCCACAAGTGCGGTAAGCGACACCGACTTAGGAGCAGAAAATGTAGCGTCCCACCCGGCGCGATGCTCGGCGCTGCTGACTTCCTTGCCGAATTTACCCTCGTAAGTCCTTGAGACTTGGTGGCGAACAAGCTGCTCGGCAGTATGGGGATGTTGCCCTGCACTCAGCCGCGCAAAATGTTCCGATTCCACAGTCCCGGCAAGGTTCCATTGCTCCGCAAGCTTGCCCTGCCATTCGCTGTGGCCTTGCTGGTCGCGGCTCCAGTAGTTCTGTTTTTCAGAAGCAAACTCCCGCTGGTGATAAGTTCGCGCTTGGCTGGCCGAGAGCGATTTCGAGATGGTAAGCATGACACAGATACCTCATTTGTCGAGTCGGCTGGCACGGGCCAATGCGAGGAAGTCCGCGAGGATTTTGTGAGCTTTCTGGAGCTTCATTGCGTCTGCTTGATCGCGAATTTTCACGATGGAATCGGGCAGTAATTGTTTTCCTTCTGATGCCTCTTTTGCGTTTGAATGAAACAAATTTAGCAGCGTGTATCGCAAGGCCCAGACCTCAGCAAGCAGCAATTCAATCGGATCGGCAGGCCGTTGCCGCGCTGCGTGCAGCGCAGTCTCGCGGAGCCATTCGGCGAGTGATTGGCCGGCGCTTTCAGCGGTGGCTTCGACCTCGGCCAGCTCTCCTGGAGTCAGGCGCGTAGCTATCGTTTTGGTGCGAAAGCCGGGCCTAGTCTCATCCCTAAGAGGCGTCTCGCTCCGAATCGGAAAAGGAAGTTCGGGAGTACTCATGGGAAATCCTATTCAAGGTTCTCAGTAAATGCCCGTCAGCGGCGGTCTCACGACACTTTGTGAAAGCGTTTGCGGGTCAATATGTTTACGCCAACTGCATCTAGGGATGCTTTTCCGTTTACGAACGTAAACGCCAAGGACGTACGGAAACTCCGTCACGAAACAAAACCGTTCATCCAAAACAAGTTCACGTTCGTAAACATTTCGGCGCTCGCGAGCGCTCTGCAGTTCCCAAATTGGGGGTGACGTGTCCACAAATCTTCCGGTGCGTAGCACCGCGCCTTTCACAACTCGCCATACTCCCTCGCCAGCGCGTTCCACAAACGAACCACTTCTGGGGCCTGCCACGCGCGGCGAAACAGAGTCTCAATTGCCCGCCAATCATCATTGCGAAATACAATGCGGATGCCATTGTCCCGAGAACGAAACTCGACGCTGACTTTTTCCTCTTCATCGAAACCCGTGACTGCGAGGAAATAGCGCCCTTCCCAGAAGATCAAGGTGTCGCTAACATCAAGTCCTTCCAGGATCGCCCGAAGTTCCGCAATTCTCGGGTAATCGAACAGCGGATATTGCAGACCAAATCTTCCGGGAAAATGCAGCCAGACAGAAAACTCCGTCTCAAGTCCACGATGAAATTCGAGACGGTATTCGCCTTCCTGAAACGACGGCAATGGCCTGCGATTTCCCGAGCTGAAGTCCGCACCCCAAAATGCGCCATCGGGTATGCATTTCGCGTGGCGGAGATAGTGGCCACGGGCGCACACGCGCCAGAGGATCGGCCAGTATGGGCGTAGTGTTTCGTTGAGCTTCTCTATATTGAGGAATCTCTCGTTGTCCAGCACCATGTAGAGCAGTCGAACGGTATGAACCGGTCGAGGAGTGTCGCTGGTCGGGTTCTTCAATATTTGAATTTTTCGATTCACAGCACGACGCAAATCTTCGTTCACAAGCTCCTCTGAACGCTTGGCTTCGGTTTGTTTTTCTGAGGGAAGATTGGTGAGGAGATAAGGAGCCATCCCACTTTTCTTTCTCTGTTTGGATCCAAGGGCATAAAGGGCGAGGAAAGCCTCAAGAATTCCAATGAGAGACTCATAGGAAAGCTCTGTCTGGCCCGTCCCTGCAAACAGCTCCGCACCTTGCTGGCAGTAGTAGGCAACGAGGGTCCATTCGGCGTGTGAAAGCGGTAGCTTTGCGTCCATCTTTCCGCGAATTTTCACCAGGGAATCGGTTGGCTTGGCCAGCAGGTCTACGAACTCCAAGCGCTCTTCTCTAGCCGACTCAAGAAGCTGCTTTGCGGCCTCGGATGTGGACACAGGTTCGCCACTCTTCGCGGCCATAATTTCTTTCAAGGTCTCGAGCCTTGAACGCATCTCGTCGGAGATGCGAATGGAGATCACAGGCTGTTGCAGGATTGCGCTCTTGTCTGCCATGCGCTCAGTCTCGTTTAATTTTGTAACGTTACATATTGACTGTATTGGTACGCATGCGCTAGTGTCAAGGGCAACGTTGTTTCCCCGGTTAGACGACCCAGGTCACGCTCCAGTGAAGTGGTGCTTCGTCGGAGGACCGGGACGGAGTAGAAAATGAATCCAGCCGACGACAACGAACCATTCGTAACGCCTGAAGAAGCAGCAGACTTTCTAAAGATCAGCCCGGTCACCGTGAGGAAGATGGCTCGGGAAGGCTGGCTTCCTGCACATCCCATAGGCAATGGAGTTCGCAAGCGCTGGCGTTTTCGAATTTCCGAACTGGTTTCCCACATGCGTTGTCGTGTAGAGTCGGAAGCGTCATCCGTGCGCGTTTTAAGGAGGAAAGCTTCTTGAAGCGCACACAGCAAGATGTCGGAACGATCATCCGCAAGAAGAAAGCGCGAGGCCCGGATGTCTGGGTTTGGCGCTTCTACGAAGTGGATGAAATGGGCATTACGCGAAAGCGCAGCGTAATGTTAGCGGGAGACGCACAGGAATGGCCGACAGAGGCACACGCATGGCAGGGATCGAGGGACTTTCGATACCAGCGAATGGAACAGTCCTGCGGCCAATCGTTCGGAGCATTGGTGAAGCGATACATGCACGAAGCAATGCCTGAACGGTATTCAACTAAAAAGTCGTATGCATCCATCTTGAAGAGACACATTCTGCCGCAGTGGGGTAATGCTCCGTTAGCAGAAGTGAAAAAGCCTTTCAAGGTGGAACAGTGGTTGAAAGACCTGAAGCATTCTCCTAAAACGAAGTCGAATATAAAGGGTCTCCTGCATCGCATTTTTGAATACGCGATGAAATGGGAAATCTTGGAGACTCAGCGGAACCCAATGCAGTTGGTTGAAATCAAGGGCGTCACGAAACGTATTCGCAAGAAGATTGTCCTCACGGTGGAGCAATATCACGCTCTTCTCGCTGAGCTTCCGTACCACATTCAGGTGATGGTCATGATTGCGATGTGCCTGGGATTGCGCGTTAGCGAAATCAGGGCATTGCAATGGCAGGACTTTGACTTGAAGCGGAGGATTCTGACGTTGGCGCGATCCATCGTGGGCAAGTACGTCTGGAACGGTGGGAAAACCGGCGCTTCGGAAGACGAAGTGGCTCTGGACTCCAAGCTAGTCTCCGTCCTGGAGGACTGGCAGAAGAGTTGTGTACCGACGCCAGAGGGCTGGCTATTTGCGAATGCCGACACGAACCGGCCAGTGCACGGCGACGTGATCCAGAAAGACTACTTGCGACCGGCAGGTGAAAAGGTCGGGGTGCTAGGAGTGGGCTGGCATACGTTTCGCCACAGCTATCGAACGCTCATTGACGATGTGGGCACGCCTCTCGGGGTGCAGCAGCGCCTCATGCGACACGCCGATATCAAAACCACCATGAACACCTACGGTTCGGCATTTGAAAAAAGCAAACGCCGAGCCAACAGCCGGGTAGCGGCCCTTGTTCTGCCACCCGCGATTAAAAAGCAATTGAAGGATAGGGCGAAGGAAGTTTCCCTGCAGAATTTGAAGCCCGAAACCGCCGCGATCCAGTGATTTTTGGGATTGGGGACTACGCCTGTAGTCCCTAGAAATCGCTAAGTGGTTGCGGGGGGTGGATTTGAACCACCGACCTTTGGGTTATGAGCCCAACGAGCTACCAGACTGCTCCACCCCGCGAAAGAATGATAACAACCACGTGGGGCAGCGTCAAATGGCGCGCGGCCATGTTTCGGCAGAAATACGACAACGTTGCGTTGCAAAAATAGCCACCGCCAGCGTCGCACGCAAACATGCTTGCTTCCGACCGGGACCAACTCCACAGCATCGCTCCCCAACTGGTAGACGCTCTGTGCAAGTCCGACGCACAGCGACAATCATTGCTTCAGTTTCGGTCGCTGGCACGCATCCACGATCTTCGTTGGATCAATGGCATCCTTGTCGACTTGCTCTTCCGCGATTTTTCCGTCCTTGCCGACGAGAAAATTCACGCGGCGCGCCGCTTTGTACTTGTCCACGTAGACTCCGTACTGATGCGTCACCTCTCCTCCCCAATCACTCAGCAGCGGAAACGTCACTCCAATCTGGTCGGCAAACGCTCTGTTGGCGAACGGACTATCCATGCTCACACCCAGAACCTGGGTGTCGGCCGCTTCCAGCTTCTGCAGATTCTGCTGGAAGTTTTTCATCTGCTGCGTTCAACCACCTGTGAACGCGAACACATAAAACGCCAACACGACGTTTTTCTTCCCACGATAGTCGCTGAGATGAACGTCTTTCAGGTCGTGGCCATCCCAGTATTGCAACTTGAAATCGGGCGCCGTATCGCCCACGCGAAGCTTCAGTTGGTCCGCCGCCTGTGCCATTGCCCCACGTGTCATGGGCACCGCAAGCATCATCGCAATCGCGGCAGCCGCGAGAAGGCGGTTGCGTCGAACTCTTTCCATAACACCTCCGCAGGTCAAGAGACTATCCGGATGCGGCTTGGATGACAATGGAAAAGACGCCGGTTTGACATTGCGAAAACCGAGGCAAACCCGTTACAGTCTCATCCATAGGCCGACGAGTTCCATTTTTGAGCCGCCCATCTCGGATGGATCCTTCTCTTCCAACCGCATATTTCGACGTTTACACGCATCTTGCGAGTCATCAACAAAGCCCCGGTTCGCGGAGCACAATTTCAAAAGGATGAGTCTGGCAACCCTCAACGATATCTTCTACTCCGTGGTTGAGCGAAACCGCGAGCGGGTGATGATGCACCGGCCCGCCATCCAGTGGGTGCCGATCTCGTCGCAGGAGTTTTATCGAAACGTTGCTGGCGTCGCGCACGCCCTCGCCAGTTGGGGCCTCGTTAAGGGCGATCGCGTCGCGATCTTGAGTGAGAATCGTCCCGAATGGACAACTGCCGACTTCGCCTGCCAGTTGTTGGGCCTGGTCTCGGTCCCCATCTATGCCACGCTTACCGCCGAACAGTCGGCGTTCATTCTGGAGGATGCGGGGGCACGCGCAATCTTCGTTTCTTCCGAACAACAACTGAGAAAGATCGAGGCGGTCCGAAATCAGACACCCGTCGAGAAGGTCGTCGTCATGGACCCCGTCGAGACCGCGCATGCCTTCCACATGGAGCGCTTCATGCACGAAGGCCCGACCGCGCGCGACGAAGCACTCGACGCCAAGGCGCGTACCGTCGCCCCCGACGATCTGGCCACCATTATCTATACATCTGGGACCACGGGAGTCTCGAAAGGCGTGATGCTGACTCATCGCAATCTCGCGTCCAATATCGAGTACTCATTGAAGGGATTCGATCTCGCTGACAACGACGTCAGCGTCTCGTTCTTGCCTTTGTCGCACGTGACCGCGCGCCACGTCGATTTCGCCTTGCTCTACAACGGAGTGACTCTGGCCTATTGTCCATTTCTCGACCGGTTGCCCAAGACACTGCTCGAGGTGCGGCCGAGCATGTTCGTGGCTGTCCCGCGGGTGTACGAGAAAATCCATGCGCAGGCCGACCAGAAGGCAAAGGGATTTCCGAAGAACCTGATCTTTCGCTGGGCTTTGGCCGTCGGGCGGGCGCAGCGGGAAAAAATTCTTGCTGGCGTAACCCCCTCATCGTTTCATTGGAATCTGGCAAACAAGTTGGTTTACAGCAAGGTTCGCGAGGGCATGGGCGGCCACGTGAAAGTCTTCATTTCTGGAGGCGCTCCGCTCGGCCGCGAACTCGCCGAGTGGTACGCCATGGTCGGCATCCGCATTCACGAAGGCTACGGTCTCACGGAGACCTCTCCAGTGGTCGCGGTGAACACGCCGAAGCATCACCGCATCGGCACAGTCGGACAGCCACTTGGGAATCTCGAGGTCACAATCGCGGAGGACGGCGAGATCCTGGTCCGCGGGCCCTCTGTATTTAAAGGATACTGGAAGCGTCCTGAAGAAACCGCGAATGCCTTTCAAGACGGATGGTTCAAGACGGGCGACATCGGAAATCTCGCTGCTGACGGCTATCTCGCCGTCACCGACCGCAAAAAGGATTTAATCAAGACCTCCGGCGGGAAGTTCATTGCGCCTCAGCCCATTGAAAATTCCCTCAAGCACAATGCGTTGATCGGGGAAGCCGTCGTGCTTGGCGACAAGCGCAAATTTCCGGCGGCACTTATTTCGCCATACTTCCCGCTTCTCGAAGATTGGGCTCGCAACAATCAGATTCCCTTTTCATCCCGCGCCGAGCTTGTAAAGCATCCGAAGGTTCAAGCCTTGTATGAAGGCATCGTCGAAGACTTGAATCGCAATCTCGCCCGCTTCGAAAAGCTGAAGAAGGTGATCCTGATTCCCGAAGAATTCTCTGCGGAGCACGGCACCCTGACGCCGACCATGAAGCTGCGCCGCCGCGCGATCGAAGAGCGCTACCGGTCGTTGATTGACGAAATGTACGCCCACGCCGAGGCCGCTCCTATCACGGGTCACGTCAGCGGGTGACCTCCTCCTGTACCCTCCCCGCAGGTTTCATTACAATAAGGACATGTCGGATCCGTTGATCATTGCCGGTCGCCAGTTGCGCTCGCGCCTCATCGTCGGCACGGGCAAATACAAGTCATTCCAGGAAACCGCACGCGCGCTCAAGGCAAGCGGAGCAGACATGGTGACCGTTGCCGTTCGCCGCGTGAATCTCGACCGCAGCAAGGAATCGCTCCTCGATTACATCGATCCCAAGGAATTTTTTCTGCTGCCGAACACCGCAGGCTGTTACACCGCCGACGAAGCGATCCGTGCGGCCCGCCTGGCACGAGAAGTGGGGCTCTCCGATTGGGTAAAGCTCGAGGTCATTGGCGACCAGGCCACGCTGTACCCCGATGTTCAGGCCACTCTCGAGGCGACTACGGTGCTGGTAAAGGAAGGCTTCACCGTACTTCCCTACACCTCGGACGATATCGTCTTCGCGAAGCGCTTGCTCGATGCCGGCGCGGCCGCGATCATGCCGCTTGGCGCACCGATTGGCAGCGGCCTGGGAATTCAGAATCAGGCTAATATTCGGATCCTGCGCGAGCTCATCACCGGCGTGCCGCTCATCGTCGACGCCGGAGTCGGCACGGCCTCGGACGCAGCGATCGCAATGGAACTCGGCGCCGATGCAGTGCTCATGAACACAGGAATCGCCAACGCGCAGGAACCCGTGCTGATGGCCGAGGCGATGAAGAACGCGGTGCTGGCGGGACGCCAGGCATACCTTGCCGGACGGATGCCGAAGAAGCTTTACGCTACCGCAAGTTCACCTGTGGAAGGCGTCGTTCGCTAACATCCCAAGCGAGCGAAGCGAATTAGAAATGACAAGGGCGGCCAAATCGACCGCCCCTCTTTTACGATGATCAAACTCTAGTTCACAACATCTTCACGCTCATCACGTGAATGCTGTCTCCAGAGACGTGTCCGCTTACCGCTACGTGATGCCCTTCGTGGCCCTTCAGGGCGTCCGGATTCTCTACGGTTAACAGCTTCTGGTCGCTGTCGGTCACGACCACCATCTTCGCTCCCGCGGCAAGGCACTTCTTCGTGCAGGCTTCCGCACCGGCATTGGCGCCCTTCGCCCCGCATTTATCGTCGGCAACCCAGCCCTTCACGGTCGTCTCTTTGTCGTCCCATGCTGCGGCGAACGACACGACAAAGCACACCATGCACAGCAGAAGACACAGCGCGAGTACTTTCTTCATGATCATCCTCCTTGAAATTCGAAAGCTGATAGAGTCCCGGTAGTTTAAGACCAAACCCGAGCCACACGTCGATCGCGACGTTCGTTAAAGTAGCGAAAAATCCTTTTGAATTCCCCGGAAGTGGCGTTGCAGGAATGCTATCACACCCGGCGCGAAGAAACGTCATCACAACTACTTGCGGGCGGCGTGCGTCGCGGGCTTCTGCGGAGTGGGCTGAACATAAACAACCTCGCCCGGTCGTGTGTAGTGCAACTGCTCACGCGCCTCTTTTTCAATGGCCTTGGGATCGCTTTGCAGTGCCTTGATCTGTTGGGTATAGCTATCATTCTCTTTCTGCAGCCTGTCGAGTTCCCACTGAAGCTTCTGATACTCCGCGCGCTTGCCTCGGTACACCACCATGCCGTTCGCCCCGAACATGACATGCAGGAAGAGCCAGACGGTGAGAAGCAGCACGCCTGCCGTCGCCAGCCGCCTCCGCGCGGTGTAGAGTGCGCTGCGGAATGGCTGTGTCTTCTGCATCCACCGCTCCGCGAAAGCTTCAGCCTGGGGAGCTTTTTCGACGACCGCGCGCAGGCCGTCTTCTGCCTTGGGGACCCGGACTCTGGAAAAGCTCCCTACTCGAAAATCCATTGCTTGGCGGCCGCGCTCAGTTTGGAGAGTTCACTTGCGTTCGCGGCTTCGGAATAGACTCGCACTACCGGCTCGGTGCCCGAAACCCGGTAGCAAATCCATGATCCGTCCTCGAATACAAGTTTCAGCCCGTCTGTGCGCACCACTTCCCCGACCTTGCGGCCGAAGAATTCGCGCGGTTCGGACTGTAACTTTCCAGTGAACTTGTCTTTGACCTCGGCCGTCAAGCGGAAGTTCTCCCGCTGGGGACAGAAGGAACCAACTTTAGCAAATAGCTCTTGCAACTGTTTTCCTAAGGTCTTCCCCCGACGCGCGACCATTTCGCAACACATCAAGCCCGCCAGCACACCATCTTTTTCCGGAACGTGATGCCGGATCGACAACCCCGCACTCTCTTCCCCCCCGATCGCGATTTTGTCTTCCTTGATCAGTTCGCCGATGTATTTGAAGCCGACGGGAGTCTCGTGCAATTCCACCTTGTGATGCTTGGCGAGCGCATTGATCAGGTTCGTCGTCGCCACTGATTTGCCCACACCGTTCTTCCATCCCCGGCTCTCCACCAGATAATCGAACAGCAACGCGATGATGTAGTTCGGCTGGAAGAATGTGCCGTCCTCATCGACGATCCCAAAGCGATCCGCATCCCCGTCGGTCGCAATGCCAATACGTGCTTTCGTCTCGCGCATCTTCGTCCGCAAGTCTTCAAGCAGGTGATCATCCGGTTCGGGCGCGTGTCCGCCAAACAGAACATCGCGGTAATCGTGCACTGTGGCCACCTCGACGCCGGCCTCTTTCAGCAGCGCATCGGGATACCCTCGAGCCGCACCCCAAAGCGGGTCAAACGCGACCCGCAATCCCGCCTTTTTGATGACATCGAGATCCACGATCTCGCGCAAACGCGACAGATACATGCGGCGCGGGTCCAGAGGCTGCGCCTCGACCTTCTTTGATCCCCCGTCTGCGGACGAACCATCCGCCGACGCGATCTCCGCCTCTATCTTCTTAGTCACTTCTGGAAGTGCGGGCGCCCCATCCGGCGTGGAGAATTTGATGCCGTTGTATTCCGGCGGATTGTGGGAAGCTGTGAAGTTGATCGCGCCGTCCGCCTTGGCTTGGGTCACCGCATAAGAGATAGCGGGCGTTGGCGCGGCCTCGGCGATTACCAGCGGTATCACCCCGTGCGCAGCCAGAACGTCAGCGGCGATTGAGCAAAAAGTCTCGCCTAGAAATCGCGGATCGCGCCCCACAATCACCTTCGCGCCCTTCGGCTTCTGCGACACGACGTATCGCGCAATCCCCTCTACTGCGCGCCGCACATTTGCAAATGTGAATTCCTCCGCCATTACCGCCCGCCAGCCCGAGGTTCCAAACTTGATTTGCGTTGTCATAAGAGAAATCCTGTACCGTCGCGATCAAGCGCATTGCTCGATCATGAGGGCGTTGCATATTATGAACCTGGGCCGTGAACTTTGTGCGGCAACCTGCTTCGCACGAGATCCGCGTTCGCCGGTCCCTTAACGGGTGAGTCTGATCGAGGCCGATTTTATATGACTGATGTGAGGGTTGTACTCACGACCGCAAGTTCCACCGAGGAAGCGCGGCGAATCGCCAACGAACTCGTCGAGCGGCGTCTGGCCGCATGCGTCAACGTCGTAACCAAGCTCGATTCCATCTTCCGCTGGAAAGACAAGGTGCAGGAGTCGGAGGAATACCTTCTCCTGATCAAGACGACCAAGGGACTATTTCCAAAGGTCCGCGACGCGATCAAGGAGATGCACTCCTATGAAATGCCGGAGTGTATCTCTCTGGCGGTGGAAGACGGAACCGAAGAGTATTTCAAGTGGATCGATGACAACGTCGACAGCTCAGGCGAACAGGCCCAATCGCCGAGTTCGAAATCACCCGGCTAAATCGCCTGGCTAGATCGCCGACAAGGCCTGATCCAGGTCGTCGATGAGGTCCTCGACGTCTTCGATCCCCACCGAGATTCTTACGAGGCCGTCAGTAATGCCGATCTCTTTCCGCCCCTTTTCGCCGAGTGCCGCGTGCGTCATAGTGGCTGGGTGCGAAATGAGCGTCTCTACGCCACCCAGGGATTCGCCCAAGGAGCACACCCGTACTTTGCGAAGCATCTTGTTCGCGTTCGAAAGCGATCCCGTCTCGAACGTAATCATCGAACCGAAGCCCGACATCTGTCGCTTGGCAAGTTCGTGCTGAGGATGATCCGCCAGGCCCGGATAGAACACCTTTCTTACCTTTTTATGTTTCGCCAGGAACTCGGCCACCACGCGCCCGCTCTCATCGTGCTTTTCCATCCGCAGAGCAAGCGTTTTGACCCCACGCAAAATTAACCAGCACTCAAACGGAGACAGGATCGCCCCCGCGGCCTTCTGCAGAAACGCCAGCTTGTCCGCCTGATCTCGCCGCGTGCACACTACAACGCCACCCAGTCCGTCGCTGTGCCCGTTCAGAAATTTCGTGGTCGAGTGCACCACCAGGTCCGCACCGAGCGCAATTGGCTGCTGAAAGTAAGGAGACATGAACGTGTTATCGACCGCCAGGTCGATCTTCTTCGGCCGGCAGACTTCGCTGACCGCGCGAATATCGGTCAATGCCATCAGCGGATTCGTGGGTGTCTCGATGAAGACCATGCGCGTGTTCTTCTTGATCGCCCGCTGCACGTTGCGTGCGTCGGAAGTGTCGACGTAAGAAAACTCGAGTCCGAAATCCGACCATACCTGGTTGAATAGCCGCGGCGTCCCGCCATAAAGATTGTTTCCGCATACCACGTGGTCGCCCGCCTTCAGCAGCGTCGTGATCGCATTGATCGCCGCCATGCCGCTCGAGAACACGGGCGCTGCCAACCCACCTTCGAGCGATGCCAAATTCTGTTCCAGGCGCGTGCGCGTTGGATTCGACACCCGCGCGTACTCGTATCCCTTGTGCTTGCCGATTTCCTCCTGCACATACGTCGACGTCGCAAAAATCGGCGGAGCCACCGCCCCCGTCGAGGGATCTGGCTCCTGCCCGACGTGAATGGCCCGCGTAGCAAACCCTGCCTTCGGCCTTTTCGTAGACATCTTCCTTACACCTCGAGTTGCGTCAGGACGCACGACGCCGATTGACGTGTGGTTACGTGGATTGCCTGAATGCTGAGTGCTAAGTGCTGATTGCTTTGGGCCAAGTGCCAACGGCCAAGTGCCGCCTCAGATCCCACCCTCAAAGATCTTCTTCGACAAATACCGCTCCGCCGAATCCGGGATGATAGTCACCACCCGCTTTCCTGTCCCAAGCCGCTTCGCCAACTCCAGAGCCGCATACACGCTCGCTCCAGCGCTCGATCCGCCCAACACGCCTTCCTGCGCCGCGAGTTCCTTCACCATTCCGAACGCCTGCTCATCGGTGACCATCATCACTTCGTCGCACACCGATCGATCGAAATTCTTAGGAATGAAGCTCGCCCCGATGCCTTCGACCTTGTGCGGCCCGGGCGGCCCTCCACCAAGAATCGACCCTTGCGTCTCCACCGCAATCGCGTATACGCCGGGCAGGCGCTCCTTCAGAAAGCGCGCAATCCCCGTAAAAGTTCCAGCAGTACCGGAACCGATGGCGATGCCATCGACGTGGCCTTCCATTTGTTCGAAGATTTCTCGTGCGGTGGTTTCGTAGTGGTAATCAGGATTGGCGGGATTTTCAAACTGCGCCGCCATGTAGGCCTTCGGATCCGATGCGACCAGCGCATTCGCGCGATCAATCGCCCCTTGCATGCCCTCGGCCTCCGGAGTGCGAGTCACCTCGGCGCCGAGGGCCCGCATGATCATAACTTTTTCTTCGGAAAATTTTTCCGGGACAAACAAGCAAACCTTGTAGCCGCGCTTCACGCCGATCAACGCTAGCCCGATGCCAGTATTTCCAGCGGTCGCCTCGACTATGGTTCCCCCCGGCTCCAGCCTTCCTTCTTGCTCGGCGCGCTGAATGATTCCGATCGCCGCCCGGTCCTTGACGCTGCCACCAGGGTTCAGGTATTCGAGCTTCGCAAACACGTCAGCCGCGCCTTTCGGCACTAGCCGGGTAAATTGCAGCATCGGGGTTTCGCCGACCAGTTGGGTGATATCGTCGGCTACGCGTAAGCGTGAGGTCGTCGTTGCGATTCGCACAGTACAGAGTAAGGAAGCTCACCCGCAAGCGTCAACGCCACGACGGTGCTAAGGCTCTCGCACCCGCCCCGCTGCGTCAACGGTCAACGTCGGATCGGCGCCCTTCCACGTGACGTCCGCTGTCGGGCCATACGTCGCCGGCACAGTCTTGTTCAGGAACCGCAAGTACACAGTCAGCTGTGTCCGGTGATGCGACGTATGCAGCACTCGCCGCCAGAACACCCAGATTCTCTGCCGCCGCGTATCGAAGAACGGAACGATGGTTACCCACCACTCAGCATCGCGCTCCGCCAAGATATCCCAGACGCGGCAGTGCGAGCTGAAACATCCGCTCCCGCATGCGCGACACCGAGAGTTCCGTCGGCAACACTGCCGCCGCTTCAACCTCAGGTAAGCCCAGAAATTCCGCGAAGAAGCGCCGTTCCGACAGCAACTGATGCTTCATGATGTCCAGAACCGCGCTGGACTTTTCGTGGGGCTTGAAGGGCAGGTCGCCATCCGCGAATCCGCCCCATACTGAAATGACCTTGTTTGTCTCGCTCGCGTAGGTGTCGAGCATGTGCTGAAAGATGGGTTCTCGCGCTCGCGGGACCTGAGCATCCGAGATCGCGGAGAATTCGTAGTCCATCGTCACGCTACGCAACAACAAGCCAGCGTTATTTAACTGACGTCGAGGCCCGTTCCTGCCCGGCGTAGTAACCGCTCTTCGTCCGCACCGTCAGCTTGCCGTATCCCTTCGCTTTTGCCTCCACCTTGATGGCGCGATAACCGCCCGTGCTCTTGGGATTCGTAGGCTTGTATCCGATCGTGTACTGGCTGCGAATGTCATGCGCGATCTGCCGGCTGATCTCATCCACCTGGTCAAGAGTCCTCGGGAAAAACGCGATGCCGCCCGTTTTTTCCGAGATGAACTGCAAGGCCTTGCGGGCCCGCCGCGCTTTTTCGTCTCCGAGCAAACCAATTGTATAGACTGTCGGTCCGTTCTCTTCCTGCAGCCGCCGGATCGCCTGCTCCAGCGACTCCTGGCTCTCGTTGTCTTCCCCATCGGTCACAACAAACAAAACGCGCTTTTCCAGCCGCGCATTTTTCTTCAGATGGTCCGAGGACGCGACCACCGCGTCATATAACGCCGTCCCGCCACGCGTATCGACCTTTTCAAGCGCTTCCCGCATTTTGCTCAGGTCGTTGGTGAAGTCCTGGTCCAGGTAGTATTCGTCATTGAAATTGACGATGAACACTTCGTCCTGCGGATTGCTTGACTTCACCAGGTTGATGGCCGCCTTGTTGACTTTGTCACGCTTCTCACGCATCGACCCCGAATTGTCGATCACGATGCCCATCGCGACCGGAATGTCCTCGCGCCGGAACGAGATGATGTTCTGCGGCTTGCCGTCCTCGAGAACGTTGAATGCGGTCTTGTCGAGGTTCATCACCATGCGCTGCTTGTCATCGACGACCGTGGCGTGCAGCACGACTTCCTCGACCTGCTTATGGAAGACAAATCCGCCTTCCTCCTGCCCGGATTGTTCCTGGGGAGGTTTGGAATCGGATGTGTCCTGCTGGATGGAATCGGGTTTCGGCGGGTCCTGCTTGGCTGGGGCCGCCGTCTTTGGAGGCGCAACCTGGGGCGGGAAGGCATTTCCCACGGGCTGATTCTGCGCGCCCGTCTTAAAGACCAACACGTTCAGAAGAACAATAACAGCTAGAAAGCGGCTACTCCGTAGGAGCGTAGTATCCCGTCTTCGCATAGACCCGCAGCGGTGGCAATCCCTTGGGTGGAAGTAGTTTCACTTTTATCTTACGCCATTTGCCATCCCGCGTTGGATTAGTTGGACGATACCCTAGTACATACTGGTTGCGCAGTTCGATCCCTATTTTCGTCGCGACGTCGGCCAGATCGTTCGGATTGTCGATGGTGAACGCTCGTCCGCCGGTCAGCTCGGTAACCTCGCTCAACAGTGCCGGGCCGAGCCTCTCTTCTTCGGTCGGAAAATAGTGGTCGTAAATCCCTATGGCGTAGATCAGTACGTCGGCCTCTTTCACCATCGACTTGATCTCGCCCTCCGTGTAGCGGCTGTGGTTGTCGCCGCCATCGGAGATAATCAGCATCGCCTTCTTCGGGTACTTGGCATGGCGCATTTTGCTTACGCCGAGATAAATCGCATCGAGCAGTGCCGTGCGTCCCTTCGGCACCGTGTACACAAGCTTTCCTTGAATGTCTTCAATCGAACTGGTGAAGTCACTCACTTCTTCGGGCTTGTCCGCGAACGTGATCATGAAGAATTCGTCCTGCGGATTGGCCGTCTTGAAGAACTCCACCACGGCTTCACGGGCGCGCTCAATTTTCGAGCTCATGCTGCCGCTCATATCGAAGATCACGCCCAGCGACACCGGCGCATCCTCGCTGGAAAACGAGCGGATCTCCTGCTGATTCTTTCCCTCGAACACCGCGAAATTGTCTTTGTCGAGCCCTGTCACCAGCCGGTTCATGGGATCGGTGATGGTCACCGGCACAAGCACAAGATCTACCGAAACTTTCATCGGACGCTCGTGCGAGGTGAAACCGGACTCCTTCACCACGTCCGCGGCTGCTGTATCGGGCTTCGGCACGATCCGCGGCTTGATGTGGACGTCGTCGTCGGTGTTCTGTGCCCGAAGTCCCGGACACGTTCCCAGTATCGCGAATGCGACAAATAGGGCCAACAGTACTTTCAAAGAGAAACGGTCGTTACGCAGCATGTTCCTGATCCCGGTTTTAAAAGGGGCCGAGTGGAGAATCCGAAATCGGGTCTTGGGGAAAGACCCGCACCCACGATAGCGGGCCATGCGATCTACCTCTATTGACGCCGATCGTACCACAGTTCGGAGGAGGTAGAATCAAGGAAATATGGTATTTCGTATGCGATTTTACGAATGAGAAGTGCACCAACAGGCCTGTAAGAACTTCGAGTTGACTTTGGATCGGTTTCCTTTTTTTTGTCTTGCTAGAATGCTCTCTTCCTATGGCTTACATTGCGCCCTTTCGAGCCCTTCGTTATGACGCGCGCCTCGCCGAACCGTCAACCGTGATCACACAGCCCTACGACAAGATCACGCCCCAGATGCAGGACAATTATTACGCGGCCAGTCCCTACAATCTGGTTCGCCTGATCCTGGGAAAACGAGAATCCGGGGACGATGAAAAACGCAACGTCTACACCCGGGCTTCTGACTTCTTCCGCGACTGGCGGCGCCAAGGCGTGTTTCTTCAGGATCCCCAGCCCTCCATCTATGCGTATTCTCAGCAGTTTACGGTTCCCGGCACAACGAAGAAAGCGGAGCGCAGAGGGTTCATTGCACTAGGTCGGGTCGAAGATTACTCGGCGAATGTGGTCTTTCGCCATGAGCAAACCCTGTCCAAGCCGAAGGCGGACCGGCTCGATCTGCTCCGAGCGACAGGCGCCCACTTCGGTCAGATCTTCATGCTGTATAGCGATTCCGGTGAGATCGACTCCCTGCTCAGCCAGGACTCCGCTCCCACGACCGAACTCACCGATGAATATGGCGTCCTGAACCGCACTTGGAGGGTCTCGAATCCCAGCCTGGTTGACCTGGTCCGGGGCAAGATGCGCGACAAGAAACTCATCATCGCCGACGGCCATCACCGTTACGAAACCGCCCTGAACTATCGAAACGAGCGCCGCGCCCTTGCCACCCAGTCGTTGGGGGCGCCGCGAGAACGCGCTGGAAGCGTCATGGTCCGAGCCATCGAGGAGGAAGACGCCCCCTATGAACTAGTCATGATGACATTCGTAAATATGAATAGTCCGGGCCTCATGATTCTTCCAACTCACCGGGTCGTTCACGGGCTTCCTTCCTTCGACCCCGAGACCTTTCTGTCGGCTGCCCGCCGCTACTTCAACGTTGAGGAGGTAGATCCGACGGTCGATGCTCCCCGCGCAACCGCGATTCTGCGCGAAGCCGGGCACGTGGGCACCGCTCTGATCGCGGCAACCGCTTCACGCGTTTTTCTGCTGCACAGTCCGAGGGCGACGCCCGAAATGTTTCCGGGATTGTCGATTCGCCAGCAAGCGCTGGACGTCGTCCAACTCCATAAAGTCGTACTTGAAGGTGTGCTCGCGCTGTCGGAAGAGTCCATCCGCAATCAGGAGAATCTTTCCTACGTGCGTGACGCCGCCGAAGCGCTCAACACCGTGCACAGCGGGAAAGCCAATGCTGCTTTTCTGATGAATCCCTGCCGCATGGAGCAGGTGCGCGACATCGCCTTCGCGGGCGAAGTTCTGCCCCAGAAATCGACGGACTTCTTCCCCAAGCTGCTTAGCGGTCTGACGATCTATGCTCTGGAATAGATCATTGGGGCAGAGTGCGGACGTCGCCCTACTGATGGTGCAACCCTGAAAGTGAGGGTCTCACCTTTGCTGCGCCGATTCTCCCTCCGCCCAATAACTTGTTCGGGCGAGCACAGTGCCTTTGCCCCGTTGTCGTAGCCGTACGCGTAACTGATGGAGACCGGGATGAGGATCCTTGGGTTGAAAGCTGAGCAGGTAACGGCTCTGTAGATGATTGGCGAAGGCCGTCATAAGCCTCTCAAAACTCTTCCGCGAAGTGAACATCTCATATTCACCGCCGGTCATCTCGGTAATTGCCTTCGGTGTATTCCTGCGCATTGCTTGAGAGGTAATCAGAAGGGGTGCGAGCAAGTCGCCTGTCGATCTCCGTTCGTCTTTGTTGCTTCCTCTTTCCGTGTCGAGCACCTGCGATAACGAGGGCGAAAACGGCAACGCGTAGACTACGGTGCTGCTGTTGCCAATCTGGCTTGCGACGTCGGTCATCTTCGCAAACCGGCTGCCGTGATCGCGCGTCTCGCTAATCAGCAACAACACTCGGCGGCGCTCTCGGGGCAGTTGGTCGAGCAAACGGACAGAGTATTGAATCGCATCGAGAATGGCTGCTCCACTGTCGCCCGCACGGAGGTTGGACAACGCGTTTTCGATGGCCTCCCCATTTTCCGCGAAATCCTGCAGCAGCCTGACTTCACTATCAAACTCGACCAGCGCGACTTGCGAGCCGGACGTTCCAAACAGCGAACTCAGCATCGACGCCAGCCCTTGCATCCTCGAGAATTCGCGACTGGCCCGCCGGCCACACTGCAATGCAACCACGACGGAAGCCGGCGCTGGTTCCGCGCTCTGGTCCAGTTGTGCCGATTGCGCCGTTCCTTCGTCTTCAATGATGAAATCGTCAGCCTTCAAGCCATACATCACTTGCCCATGATCGTCCTTCACCAGGGTTGGCACCGTAACCACATTCGAGCGCGCTCGAAACGTCGCATCTTGCGCTCGGATGAGCAAAGCCATCGAAAGAGCAAGCAAAGCTGCCAGCCAAATTCTTATTGTGGTCATTCGCTGGACTCAGGTTAGGAGTTATCGTTTCAACAGGGCCCGATTGCGAATTTGGTCTCTGTTAATCTGATGCTGAAATAACCTCAGGCGAGAGGTTTCGGATTGTCTTTTTCCATTCAACCCGCGGCCCGATTCGCGGGACCATGCAGCACATTCGGCGTTCGAATCCTGCCCCTGCTGCTGCTCCTCGTTCTCATCCTTCCCGCCGGCTCCGCCGACGAAAAACGAATCGCCATCTACGGTGCGGCCACCAACTACTCCCTGCCCGTGCTGGATCGCAACGGGCACGAATATGTCGGCCTTCTGGAAATCGTCGAGCCGCTCGGCAACGTCAATGCCCGCGTCGACGGCACACATTGGCGGCTCCGCTACAACGATCTTGAAGCCGACTTCACCAACGGAAAAACCCGCGCGAAGGTTCGAGGACGAGACTTCGACCTCTCCGGCAATTTCCTCCTCGAAGGCGGCCGGGGCCTTGTGCCGATTGCATCGCTCGCCGCCCTGCTGCCCAGAATTCTGGGAACTCAAGTCGCTGTGAACGAAGGGGCCCGTCGGATTTTTGTGGGAAACGTGGCGACCCACTTCACGGCTCAACTGAACCACACCAACCCTTTGCGGCTAGTCATGAATTTCACCGCGCCAGTCAATCCCACCATCGCCACCGAGCCCGGCAGACTCCGCATGGTTTTTCGTCGCGAGCCCATCGTCGCTCCCGGCTCTCCCACGCTCACTTTTGACGACAAAACGATCCCCTCGGCTACCTATTCCGAAAACAATGGGACCGCCGAAATCGACGTGAACAGCACCGCGCCGCTGATGGCCAGCTTCAGCAATGAAGGCCATACAATTACCATCACCGCTGCATCCCCTGCTGCCGCTGCTGTGGCTGGTGCTCCTGCTCCCGTCGCATCCCCGAGCACCACTCCCGCGTCCGCACCCTCGGCGCCGGCAGTAGCGCCGATGGCTCCCAGGCACTTCTTCGCTGTCGTGGACGCGAGCCACGGCGGAGACGATCCCGGCGTCGCCCTGGCCTCTCAGCTCTTAGAGAAGGATGTCACGCTGTCGCTCGCGCGGCGGCTCCGCCAGGAACTCGAATCCCGCGGAATTTCGACGCTGAGTTTGCGGGATACGGACGGTGGACTCACCCTGGATCAGCGCGCGGCGTTCGCGAATACCGCGCATCCGGCAATCTATATCACCTTGCACGCCGCTTCGGATGGAAAGGGCGTGCGTGTGTACACTGCGCTCCTGCCCGCAGGAGGCGAGAACAACGGCCCTTTTGTGGCGTGGGACACAGCTCAGACCGCATTCCTCCCGGCAAGCCAGCTTGCAGCGCAGGGAGTCTCTGCGGAACTGCAGAAACGGCAGATCCAGGTGCGCACGCTCGCCGCACCCTTGCGCCCTCTGAACAACGTAACTGCCGCCGCGATTGCGGTCGAGGTGGCTCCGCCCAGCACGACCGACGTGATGGATTTGAACATGGCCGCGTATCAGCAGAATGTGGCCAGCGCGGTAGCGAATGGGATCGTGACGGTGCGCGACCGCCTTGGAGTTCCGCGATGATTCCTCGTCATCTGCTGATCGCCGCGGGCGTCATGCTGGTTGCCGTATTCGGGCTCGGGGTTTACGCCGGACACATGCGCGGACGCGTAGCGCAGGTCGAAAGCCGCGCTGACTCCCGGCCCGTGGCTCCTCCCGTTTCCGGGCCGACCGAACCAGTCACTCTCTATGTTGCTTACGATGATCCCGGAATCCTCCGCCCTCAGTCGGCGGCCATCCCCCTTCCATCGGCCCGTCAGCAGCGTGCCGAAGAGGTTCTGCGTGCGCTTCTTGAAATCTACCTTTCGAAGAATGCTTCGCATCCGCTCGCGCCGGGGGCCGATCTGCGTGCCGTCTATCTGGTGAGTCCCGGCATCGCCGTGATCGACCTCAATTCTGCCTTTGCCAATGGCCACCGCTCCGGTGTCCTCGAAGAAGAGTTAACCGTGGCTTCCCTGGTCCAGACCCTGAATGCCAACGTCCCCGGCATCCTGCGCGTGAAGATCCTCGTGGATGGTCATGATCGCGAGACGCTCGCAGGACACGCCGACCTCTCCGACTTCTACGACACAACGGCCGTGGCCCAACTAGTCGGGCAGCTGCAGTAAGTAATAGATACTCGCGATCTGATGTTTGTCATCCTGAGCGCAGCGAAGTTGAGGCGCTCAGCGGGCGTCCGAGCCCGCTGCCGAAATCCCGAGCGAAGTCGAGGGAGCTAGGACCTGCTTTTGCTTGTGCTCGCCTCTACTTTTGCACGGTCACCTTCGCAATGTAGACCCCGAAGGGCTCCATGCTGATTTCGCTCAGCCCTGCTGGCGGAGTCTTCAACGTCGTAAGCAATGTCGCTGGCTTCGCACCTCCAAAGCCCTTGCCACCCAGGTCGAACCTCACGTGCTGCTGGCTCCCCGACATGTTCAGCACCACCAGCACAGCCTCGTTTTTGTAACGCCGCAGGTACGAGAGAACATTCGCATCGTCTTCATTCAGCGGCACGTACTCACCCTCAAGCAGCGCGGAATCCGTATGCCGCAGGGCGAGGAGCTTCTTGTAGAAATTCAGGATCGAATCGGGATCTTTTTCTTCTGCGGCGACATTGTGTGTCTTATAGCTATCCGGGACCGGCAACCATGGCTTTGCCGTGCTGAAGCCGCCATTCGTAGAGTCGCTCCACTGCATCGGCGTGCGCTCGCCGTCTCGCCCCTTCTCCTGCGGCCAGCCAGTCCGCCCGATCGGATCCTTCACGTCTTCCTTGCGCGTCGGAGGAGTGGTCTTCATCCCAATCTCTTCGCCGTAATACATAATTGGGGTCCCGCGTAGCGTCAGGTACAAGCCCGCCAGCAGCTTGGCAATCGCGTCGTTATTCTGCCCGTCGCCATAACGGTCGTACGCGCGCTCAATGTCGTGATTGCTGAACAGATACACCGGCCACCCGCCCGACGAATCGACCCCAGCAATCTGCTTCCGGAATTCCTGCGGGGAAAGCTGATTCACCTTCGTAAACAGGAAGTCCATCGGCATCTGCAGTTCCTTGCCATGTCCTCCGTAATATTCCTTCAGTTCGTCAATATTCTTGGTCCACGTCTCCCCAATCAGGACGGCGTCGTGCTCATCGGCGACCTTCCGGAGATTCGTCAGCGTCTCGTGCAACTCAGGGAGTTTCTTGTTGTACTTGTCCTCCATGTTCGGGTCACCGAATTTGTTCGTCCCCGGCAGAATCGGGTTGTCACGCAGGTCCGGATCCTCATAGAGCGTATCCACAGCATCGAGCCGGAATCCCGCCACGCCGCGCCGATACCACCAGCGCGTCACATCGAACATCGCCTCCTCCACCGCCGGATTCCGCCAGTTCAAATCCGGCTGCTCCGCATAGAAGTAGTGGTAGTAGTACTGATTCGTCGTCGGATCGAACTTCCATGCCGACCCTCCAAACGTCGACAGCCAATTGTTCGGAGGCCGATTCGTCCCCTGCCCATCACGCCACACGTACCAGTTCCGGTAAGGATTCGTTTTCGATGACTTCGACTCCAGGAACCACTTGTGCTGATCCGACGTGTGGTTGATCACGTAATCCATGATGATCCGGATGTTGTGCTGCTTCGCATCCGCAGCCAGGCGATCAAAGTCCACCAGCGTGCCGTACATCGGATCGATGTTCTCGTAATCCGAGACGTCATATCCAAAATCCACCTGCGGCGATGGATAGCATGGCGTGATCCAGATTGCGTCCACGCCCAGATCTTTGAGGTATCCCAGCTTTGAGCGGATTCCGTTTAGATCACCCACCCCATCGTTGTTGCTGTCCGCGAAACTGCGCGGATAAATCTCGTAAAAGACCGCGTGTTGCCACCACTGATGACCTTCAGCGTCGACCGATTTCTTCTGGCCGACCGCGCTCGTACCCACACAAGTCACTAAAATCGAAACCAACAGGGTGAATCTCTTCAGCATGATTACTTACCTCCAGGAATTGGCCAGACTAGGGAGTGGATTTCCCTGAAAAATGAAAACTAATTTTCTGTCGCGCATACCCGCCGGCAGAACTCGCGGGAATGCGGATGCGCAGTACCGAGGGATCTCCGCCGGCCTTCACCAGTTCCGCCCCTTCCACACGATTGAGCGAACCGGCATTCCACACGCCTAGCTCATACGTCGAGCCAGCCGCTCCCGCAATCTGCAGTTCCAGCAGATCGTGGTTCGCGCTCCAGGTATCGTTCAGAACCCGCAATCCGTGGCTCGTGCTGCCCAGCGCGGGCAGAGCCGCGTCCCAACTCAATCCAAAATCGTTCCGAATCATGACGCTCAGATGCGCTGCGCCGTGCGGCACCGCATACTTAATTACGACGTGCTCGTCGTCCGCCGATTTCAGCATCCGGTAGGAAACGAGATGCCCATTCATCTCCGCGCCCGTCACCTCGGCGAGTGGACTGATGGCGGGCGAGAACTCCAGCGTGCATTCCCCCGTGCTGGTCCGGTTCGTGTCGATGCTCAATTCCGTATCCGTCTTTTTGTAACGAATGTCCATCACGCAGGGTCCGGTATGCACGTTCTTGATCGCGAAAGTTTTCCAGTTGGCGGGAATGTGCGGTGACAGGCTCACAAGCGATGCACCCTCATCCAACGACAGTCCGAACAAGCCACGCAGCATGGGGCTGATCACCATCGCGGCAGACCATATCTGGTGAGGAGAACTTGTCGAGAGCGGTTGGTAGTAGTCGCCCGATAAAACCTCAGTCACGTGCCCCAACGATCCGTCCAGCGCCAGTAGCGCGTTCGCCCTGAGATTGGCGTATGCCGGCCAAGCCCGGTGATAGCGGTATTCCGCGACCGAAGCCCACCCCGTAAACAGCGGCCACACCGAACCATAGTGATATCCACCACCGCTGTAGCGAGTCGCCTCCGACGAAATGATGCGCATCCCCCAATCCGACTGATGCTCCGGCGCCGACAGCACGCGAATCGTTGGCAGCGCTTTCTCGTCCCGCAGCAGCCCGAACCACATCGGCACAGTCGACAAAACGGTCGGCTCGTCGATCGGCTGGCCTGCCGTATCCAAAGCGAAAGCAAAGCGATTCTTGTCGGCGATCCAATACGCCTGGTTGATGAGTTGTTCGTGCTGTGAGAATTCTTGCGAGAGCGTTCCGCTTACATCGTCTTTCCCCGCAAAATGCGCGAGGCTGCCAAGAGCACGCAAAGCCTCCGCTCCCAATCCGGCCTGATAAAGCTCGCTCTTGACTGGAAGCAGGGGGCCCCCTTCCACCCAACCGTGTCCAATCCCGTAATTTTTCGGCAATCCCTGGTCGTCATAGGTAGAACGCAAAAACTGGTACGCCTTCCACAGGCTGTCCCATTTGTCCTTCGCGAAACCCGTGTCGCCCGTTGAGCGAACGTAATCGTTCACCGCAATGATGTAGAGCGGCGTCGCGTCGGCGGAGGCGTAAGGATATGGATACTGCTTGAACCAGTCCACGAGGCTGGCGGTTTGCGCGATCTCGTGGGGGATCTTCCCATCCTCACGTTGAAAATGACTCAGGAACTCAAGAGCGGAGCGAGCATTCGCGTAATCGCCTTCGGCGTTCAACGCAAACGAACTCCACAGCGCGTCCCGCCCAAAAAACCAAGCGAACCCTGGCCGCTGGCTTATTCCCGATGTCCGGTACCCTGCGATCAACCCCGTGCCAAGAAAAGGATTGTTGACCAACCCTTGGAGAAGACTGATCCGCGACCAGTCGTAGGCCTTCTGCAACTCAGGATCGGGCAATTCGAGATTCACCGTGCGTTGCAGGAACGATCCGTAGTATTCGACCGCTTCCTGCTGCAGCTTCGAGTAATTTGCCGTCAGAAACTGATAGGTGCTTTCTGCCTCCGCTGGTCCGTGAACGGATCCTGCGATCACCATCATCCTGCTTTCTTTTTTGCTGGTGGTGACGCCGAGCTCAAACGCATTTTCGTTGGAGTAGGAATAATTCGTCTGGTAGCTGACCTTCTCATTTCCTGCGGTGGACGAACCAACGAGCGCTGAGTACTTTTTCTGTTCCTCACCGAACGCAAAAGCGTGCAACTTGTCATCCCAATTCACATACGTGGCGCCCAACCCAGCGGGCCATTCCAACTGGAAATCAGATTCAAACAGCACCCGTATGTTGATCGGGTGTTCGCCCTCAACGTCAAAAAGAATGACGGCTCCAGCCTCCTGTACTGGAACGAAGAACGTCTCACGCACGCGAAACGTATCCCCCGCGTAAACGATCGTTGCCGACTCGGGACGCACATTAATCGTGCGGGCCAGCGTCTCTGCCGGAATCGTCCGCCCTTCGACTTCAAATTCCAGGTGAAGATTTCGGAAGATCTTCAGCGGATAGACCCACGCCTCCATGTGCCCGGCTTCATCCCCGAACATCCCTGCTCGCGTGCCAACTACCGGAAGAAATTCCCACGAACGCACCGGCCGTGAAAGCTCCGGCAAGCGCGGAGCCTCCTGCGCCATCGCTGGCACCAGGCTACTGCCGCTTATCAGGAGGAAGATCGTAAACTTCAGGATGAGCGTGCTTAAGGCAGGACTTACTTTTTCCCCGGTCACGGGTATACGGGCCTCCGAACTTGCCAACCTCTCCAGCGAATTACTAAAGTAGGGCTGGATTCCAGCACGGGCCAACTGAGGAAGGTATCACGTTTTTGCGATTCTCTCGCCGCAGGTTTCTCGAATCACTCAGCCGGTCCGCGCTCGTTCTTCCTTTTGAAAGCGTTCTCGCTCTCGCCTTGCCGAGCTGGCGTCTCCGCGCTGACGACAAGAAACCAGAACAGCCTCCGAAAAGCGACCTCGGCGTCAACTTTCTGAACGTCGCTCGCGAAGCTGGCCTGAACGCAAAAACAATCTACGGCGGCGAGCATCGCAATAAGTATCTTCTCGAGACCACGGGTTGCGGTGTCGCGTTCTACGACTACGACAACGATGGCTGGCTGGATATCTTTCTGGTGAACGGTACACGCCTCGAAGGATTTGCCAAAGGACAGGAACCCACGTCGCATCTTTTCAAGAATAACCGCGACGGGACTTTCACTGACGTGACCGCTAAAGCCGGAGTCGCGCGGTCCGGCTGGGGCCAGGGAGTTTGCATCGGCGACTACGACAACGACGGGTACGAAGATCTTTTCATCAGTTACTTCGGCAAGAACGTCCTGTTTCACAATAACGGTGACGGCACCTTCACCGACGTCAGCGAGAAAGCCGGCGTGGCCGGGAACGGCAAGCGCTGGAACACCGGTTGCGCCTTCGTCGACTACGATCGCGACGGCAAGCTCGACCTCTTCGTCGCCAACTACATCGACATGGATCTCGCCACCGCGCCTCTGCCTGAATCTGGGCCATGCTTGTACAAGGCTGTCGTGGTCGCTTGTGGTCCTCCCGGTTTGAACGGTGGGAAAAACATCCTCTACCACAACAACGGCGACGGAACTTTCTCCGACGTTTCGCAAAGTTCAGGAATTCTTTCCGCCAACGGCACCTATGGCCTCGGCGTGCTCACTGCCGACTTCGATAACGACGGTTGGCCTGACATCTACGTGGCCAACGATTCGACCGCCAGTGCGTTCTATCAGAACAAGAAGAACGGGAAGTTCGTCGATATCGCTCTCGATGCCGGCTGCGCCTTGAGCCCGGACGGCAAACCGCAGGCCGGCATGGGTGTCTCGGCTGGCGACTATGACCTTGACGGATATTTGGACATCGTCAAGACCAACTTCGCGGGGGACACTCCCTCTCTCTACCACAACCTCCGCAACGGCGGATTCGAGGACACCACCTTTACTGCGGGCCTTGGCTTGCACACGCAGTATCTGGGATGGGGCTGCGGTTTCTTCGACATGGATAACGACGGCTGGCCCGACATTCTCATCTGCAACGGCCACGTCTATCCCGAGGTGGAACAGCTCCAGACCGAAGCTGGCTATGCGCAGCGAAAGCTGGTGTACCGCAACCAGCGCAACGGACGCTTTGAAGACATCTCGTTGAAGGTGGGCCCGGGCATCTCCGATCCTGTCGCCGCTCGTGGCTGCGCTTTCGGCGACTTTGACAACGACGGCGATATTGACTTCGTCGTGAACACGGTCAACGACTTCCCCCAGTTGATCCGCTGTGATTCCAGCACAGGCAACAACTGGATCAAGGTCCGCGCAATTGGAACGAAATCCAACCGCAGCGGCATCGGCGCACGCGTCAAGTGCGTTACCAAGGTTGCCGGGGAAACCAAGCCGCACGAGCAAATCGACGAAGTCCGCAGCGGCGGCGGTTATTTCTCACAAAGCGACCTCCGGGTACACTTCGGCCTGGGTCAGGCGAGCAAAGTGGAGCTACTTGAGATCCGTTGGCCCAGCGGTCAGGTGGATACCATGAAAGACGTCCAGCCAAATCAGTTGATCTTCGTGAAGGAAGGTACAGGCATCGTCCGGACCATGCAGTTCCCTGCCGCGAAAAAGAGCTAGCCACCCGACGGCACCGCCGATCACGCCCGAATCGTCCGATTGGGACGCGCCCGTCAAGAAACCCGAGAATTGCCTCCTTTGTGGTAAGCTCCGGCCTCGCCCACTATGAACGGTCGCATCTTCTTCTGGTCGCTGACCTCCGCGCTCGCCGGATTCCTCTTCGGCTTCGACACCGTCGTCATTTCCGGCGCCGAGAAAACCATTCAGGCCCTCTGGGGACTCAGCCCAGGGATGCATGGCATCGCCATGGCGTCCGCACTGTACGGCACGGTCGTGGGTTCCCTGCTCGGAGGCTGGCCGGCGGACAAGTTCGGCCGCAAGGCTACTCTTCTCTGGATTGGGATTCTCTATCTGGTCGGGGCAGTGGGCTCCGCACTCGCAACGAATGTCGGAATGTTCATCGCCGCCCGCGTGATTGGAGGCCTGGGCATTGGTATTTCAACCGTCGTCGCGCCGATGTACATCTCCGAGATTGCGCCGCCACAGCACCGCGGCCGCCTGGCCGGCATGTTCCAGTTCAACATTGTGTTCGGCATCCTGGTCGCCTTCGTATCAAATGCGCTGTTAGCCGGGGTCGGAGAAAACGCCTGGCGATGGATGCTTGGCGTCGCCGCCTTCCCCTCGGTGCTTTACGCCGTCTTCTGTTTCTTCCTTCCGGAGAGTCCGCGTTGGCTGTTGAGCCGCAAGGGCGACCGCGAAGCCGGACTGAAGGTCCTGCAACTGATTGAGCCCGACGCCCCAAAATCGAAAATCGAGGCCGAGGCCGACGAGATCATCAAGCTGTCGTCCGACCAGGTCGAGTCCGGACATTTCTGGACCGCGCGTCTTCGTAAGCCGATCCTGCTGGCCATCCTGATTGCTTTCTTCAATCAGCTGTCCGGCATCAACGCGATTCTGTATTTTGCACCCCGCATTTTCGAGCTCACTGGCCTCGGCGCAAAAGCGGCACTTCTGCAATCTATTGGGATCGGGCTCACCAACCTGATCTTCACCTTCGTTGGTTTGTGGTTGATCGATCGGCTTGGCCGGCGCACGCTGCTTTACATCGGCTCGGTCGGCTATATCACGTCCCTCGGCCTCGTCGCATGGGCGTTCTTCACCCAGCATTACTCCATCGTGCCCGTATGCATCTTCGCCTTCATCGCGTCGCACGCCATCGGGCAAGGCGCCGTCATCTGGGTCTTCATCTCCGAAATCTTCCCCAATCGTCATCGCGCGGAAGGCCAGACGCTCGGCAGCTTCACGCATTGGATCTTCGCAGCTCTGCTCACCACCTTCTTCCCAAAGATGGTCGATGTTTTTCCTCCCGGCTACGTTTTCACCTTCTTCGCCGGCATGATGGTTCTTCAGCTGATCTGGGTGAAGACGATGGTCCCCGAGACCAAGGGCGTACCGCTGGAGCAGATCCAGCACCAGTTGGGCATCGAGTGAGGACGTTACGCACGGGCAGGCTTCTTGTGTGTGAAAGACACTAGCCGCAGAGCGGACTCGTTAACCGGTTCTTCGAGATTGGCCGCATCTTCCATACATCGAGCGCGACGACTTCTGGCTCACCGTCAAGCTGTAACCGCACTGGACCCGAGAACGCGCGGTACACACGCGCGGTGATCACCGCATTACCATTCGCAAATACCTCGAGAACTGAACCATCCAGAAAGAGATGAATGCGTATCGCAGATTCGGCCGGCCCAGAAACGGGCGCAGCGATGCCATTCACATTCAGTTCCCGGCCCTTGGGACCGTCCACAACCGCGATCGACGCAAACGTTTCACCGTTTCCAGCGAGCAGGCGTAACTCGGCTTTGCGATTCCTCTGCGGACGAACGTCAGCTCGCACCTCGGCCGACAAATCGGAAATCCGAACCCCAGTGATCGTGTGCTCTTTGACTTCTTTCGAGGCAGCCGCACTGAAACCAGCGTGATTTTCCCGCAACTGCTCGACGACCGGTGCGACCTCCATCGCGAGCTCGCCCTCGGGATTCAAAGCCAGAACCCGCGGGAGTGCCATTGCTCCTGCCCAACCCGCGGCACTGAACTCCGACTCCGGCCGCGTCTCCGGAATCCATCCCCACAGAATGCGGTTGCCATTCCGGTCCAACATGCTCTTCGCCGCGTAGTAAGCGCCATGGTCCACGACGCCTTCCTTCTCTGGCGTGAACTTCAGGTCCTTATATGTGCCCACCTTCCAGCGTACTTTCCCCAGGGTGGAGATCAGCAGCACATGTTTGCCGCCGAGCGCAAAAAAATCCGGACACTCCCACATGTCCCCGACATCCACCGGATTCGTTGTGTTCTTCCCCGACGCTCCTCCTTGAAGCATTGGGTGCACGTACGTCCACTTGCGTAGATCAATCGATCGATAGAGCAGGATCGCCCCGCCCCTTTCCCTCGTTCCCGACCCGAGGACCAGCCACCAGGCACCATCCTCGCGCCAAACGCACGGGTCGCGGAATCCCGTCACCTTCATTGCTGGAGGCGGCGCGGCAATCACAGGCTCTGGCAGTTTCTCCCACGTGCGCAAGTCCGGATCCTTCGACACCGCCAGGCACTGAACCTCCCGCCAAACATGCTTGCCATCCCGCAGCGTGGCTTCCGCATCAGACGTCGGCGGCAACACTCCGGTGTAGATCACCGTCGGCACATCGCCATCCAGCACGGCGCTGCCGCTGAATACTCCGTCGCGATCGAAGCCATTCGGCGTCGGAGCAACGGCGATCGGCTCGTGGGTCCAGTGCACCATGTCGGGACTCACCGCATGCGCCCAATGCATGTTCCCCCAGATCGCTCCGTCGGGGTTGTATTGATGAAACATGTGATATTGCCCACGGAAGAAAATCGGTCCGTTCGGGTCGTTCATCCAGTTTGAAGCGGGCAGCAGATGAAACTGCGGCCGCAGCGGGTCCAACTGCAACTGGCGGCACAGCAACGCCGTCTTCGAATCTGAAAGCGCGAACGACCTCAGCGCCCAAGGAGGCAGCGCCACAGCAGTCGCTGTTCGTAGAAATGCTCTTCGCGAGAGTCTCATGCCTTCAGGCCGGCATACTCGAAGCTCTTCATTCCATTCCCACAGGGGGCCTCGCCAGTGCACAACATGGCCGCCCGTTGATACCTGCGCATCCGGCCAAAGTCAATGACTGAATCGATCACATCCGACGCGGTGACTTATCATATTCACATCCATGGGTTGTTCTCGCGGAAACATCGCACGTGCAGTTCGCATTTCTGATCTTCTGTCACGCCGCCGATGGTTCAGAAAAATCCTCGCGCTGCTCGCCTCGTCCGTGTGCGCCGTTGCCCTTGCCGTCCCACAAGCCAAGCCGACGCCACAATCCAAGCCGTCCGCCAGTGCCGATTCCGAGTATCAGAAAGGACTCGAACTTCTCAAAGCGGGCGACATCGCGGGCGCTCGTCGGGTCTTCGAGCGTACCGTCAAGCTCGCTCCCGCGAGCGCCGAAGCGCACAATTCTCTCGGTTGGGTTCTTTTTTCGCAGGGCGAGACTGACAAAGCCATTGATGAGCTACGAACTGCAGTCCGACTCAAGCCTCGATTTCTGGAAGCTCGCATCAATCTCGCGAATGCGCTGGCTCACGCCAACAAATTGGAGGATGCTCAAGCGCAGGCTGGCGAGGCGGTCCGACTCGACGACTCCAGCGCCGAAGCGCATCGCACGCTGGGCCGTGTCCTGAGTTTCCGGCACGATCTTCCAGCGGCAATCAGTCAACTGAAACGCGCGGTCGAACTCGCTCCGCAACGAGCCGACCTCCACGATGAACTCGGCTCCCTGCTGATGCAGAACTCGCAAGTCGAAGAGGCAGGCGCCCAGTTCTCCGAAGCCACCCGACTCGCCCCCGACTACGCCCAGGCGAAAATTCACCTCGGTGTGGTCTGCTGGCAACAGAAACGCCTCGATGAAGCGGCGCCGCTTCTGCGAAGTGCGGCCCAGCTCGCGCCCAATTCCGCATCCGCGCACTATTACCTCGCGAGGGTGCTCGAGGACCAGAACTCCAAAGACGACGCCTTGATCGAACTCAAGAAAGCAGTCAGCCTCCAACCCGACTGGGCGGAGGCGCAGACACGCCTAGGGTTGTTCCTCCAACGACACGGCGACGCCGAAGATGCCATCGAAGCGTTCCGCACCGTCACTAAACTGCAGCCGTCCGATCCCGACGCCCACAACAACCTTGGCCTTACTCTTCTTCAAGCTGGACGGGCGAAGGAGTCCATTCCTGAATTCGAAGCCGCTCTTCGCCTCCGCGCCGACGATCCCGGCTACTTGACCAACCTCGGCACCGCGTATCTGCAGGAAACGGATTTCAAGGCCGCAATCCAGCAATTCGATGCAGCCCTCAAGCTCTCGCCGCAGGACGCGACTCTGCACTACGATCGTGGTCTCGCTCTCAAGCTGGCAGACCGCCTTTCAGAAGCGCTCACGGAATTTCGCGCCGCCGAGCAACTCGACCCCTCGCAACCCGACATCCATTACACTCTCGGCGTTTCCCTCTGGCAGCAAGGCACATTCGACGAATCCGTGAAGGAACTTCGTGCCGCCATTACCGCCCGCTCGGATTACGCCGAAGCCTACTACACGCTGGGAACGGTTTTGAAACAGCAGGGGAAGCTGCAGGAGGCCGCCGACGCCCTCCGCGAAGCGATCCGCCTGCAGCCGGACTTCGCGGGAGCGCACACGACTCTCGCTTCGGTGTATCGCGCTCTTGGAGACGAGCAGGCCGCCTCGAATGAAGCGCGCGCCGGACAGCAGATCGCGAAAGAACGTACCGGACGTCAAGCCGCTATCCTCGCCACCAACTCGGGACGCCGCCTACTAACGGCTGGCGATGTTGACGGCGCGATCGCTCAGTTCCGCGCGGCTATCACATCAAGTCCCGACTTCGGACAAGCCCACTATCAGCTGGGAGTCGCGCTCCGCCAGAAGGGCGCCACCGACGAATCGCTCAAGGAATTTCGGCGCGCCGCCGAGCTCGATCCTCAGCTGACACCGCCATCGATATAGGGGAACGAGTCAAAAAGGCAAGACTCAGAGACGACAGGGACTTCCTAATTCCTCACCGCCACGATCTCCGATTCGATCGGCACTCCGCGCGTCACCTTCACCTGCAAGACCACCTCAAACGGCTTCACCTCGCCCGACGGAGGAACTCCAAGCCGCGCCAGCAACTGCGCCAAGGAATCTTCATGGCACACGTACTCGACGGCCGCCTGCGTCCCCAGGGTCGTCGTCCCCGCCAGGATCAGCACCAACTCGCTCGGATGCATGCCTCGCATTAACGCAATCACTGCGTAGTCTTCGGTCAACGGACCACTCGCGGGGCTTCCCAGGAAGTAGGATGGTTCCCCGCCCTTCGGATGAAGGTTCGAGAGCGCCAAGTCTCCTTTGCGGGCGCCGGAATCCAGCCGCCGAAAAACGAATTGCTCGTTCATCGGAATGTCGCGCAGTGACAAATTCTCGGCTGGCGAACCCACGAAGATCAGGTTGTTGTTCTTCGCGTCGTCCAGCGAAAACAAGCTTCCGCGCTTCACCCTCACTTCGGAATTCAATAGGTGAAAAACGTGATCCAGTTCGTGCACCGCGATCACTTCTCCGACTCCGGTGTAGTGATCAAGGATCGGAACCTGTGAGCCATCGTCCGCATTCCGATAGCGCATGCCGGTTTCTGGACGCCCGACAAACGCTGCGTTACTGAAAACCACTGAAGGCTCGGCAGGACCAGATACGAACATCTTCCAGAAGGTCTCGATGGACTGCGGCACAGCAATCGCCTGAGTGCCAGGCATGGCGCTTTTCTGCTTCGTTTCAAATCGTACGACCAGCGCGGCGACGCCTGCAGCCAGCAAAATTGATAAGGCAACCACACTCGTCGCCCAATTGAGCAACAAATGTCTGAAAGAGCTGTGTCTTTGCGCCGCCTGCAAGATTGGCTCAATGGAGGGGGCAACCGTCTGCCGATGATGGAAGCTGAGCGTGTAGCTCCCTTTTGGGAGCTCCACGACGATGGGATCGGCATTCCCTTCCGTTGAATAATAATCTGCAAGCTTCGCGCGCAATCGTCCCGCCTGTACGCGAATGGCTGAGTCCGAATGCGGATCGAAGTCTGCGGGACGACCGAAGACCTCGGTCGCGATTTGATACTCCTTAATCGCTCCTCCGGGATTTTGTAGGCTCTGTTCGGCGAGGTATCGAAGCAGCTTGCAGAGCGATTCGGAACTGTGCAAGGCTTGGCTCTTCACCAATCGGTCAATCGCACCCAAAAACTGCTGGCGCTCGTCGACGGGTGCTGTAACGCTCATGTGACAGAGCGTAACAAGCGTGCGCATCCTACTGCAACTGCGTCCGGTTTCCGGATGTAACCGTATCAAACCTTGTGAAACTTCAATTTGTTCGATCGAGAGATCAGATTTCCGCGTTCTTGTTGGTCGCCGCGCGAAAACTTGAAGCGCAGCGCGGGTGTGTTAGTGTCTCTTGCACCGCAGCTCCTTAGACTGGGAAATCGACCCGCAAGTGATTGTGACTCAAGACTTTCGTCGCAAATTGGGAATCCTGCTTTCCATATCCGGGAAGCCGTCGTTTTTCTAAAAGCCATAGCTTCTCATCCCTAGTGCAGCACCGAATTCGCAGCAAATACAACAACCTATGAACAAGATCGATTTAGGAAATCAAACTGCAAGATCGGGCTGAGACGTAGTGTTTTTGTACTAGACCAAATCAACAACCAGAAACTGTCGCTTCGGGGCACGCAGCGGCGATCACCAATTCACACGCAGTAGGGAATCGGGTCAGGTGCGAGCAGATGCGGAGGATCTTAGTAATGACGAGGAAATTCGCGGTACTCGCGGTTGCAGTGCTTCTCTTCATGTTGGCATTCGCGAACGTCACGCCGTCTGCATTCGGTCAAGCGGTGTACGGAAGCATCTTAGGAACTGTCACAGATCCGCAGGGAGCGGCCGTCGCCGGTGCCAAGGTCAGCGTGACCAACCAGCGCAAAGGCAGCACGGATGAAGCCACAACCAACGCTGACGGGAACTATCAAGTCACGCACCTGGTCCCCGACGTCTACTCAGTGAAGGTCGAAGCCGCGGGATTTAAGATCAGTGAGCAGAAGGACATTCCGGTCCAAGCCGACGCGGCGGCCCGAGTGGACCTGCAGTTCCAGGTTGGCGGCGCTTCCGAAACAGTCGAAGTCACTGCCGAAGCTCCGCAGCTGAAGACCGACCGTGCTGACGTGGCGGTCACATTCAACGAAAGAGCCGTCGAAGACGTGCCCATCCTCAACCGTAACTTCACGCAGCTGCAGTTGCAGGCGCCCGGTTCACAGAAGATTGTCGGCTGGAGCCACGCGGCAACGGAAAATCCGCAGCAAGGCTACCAGATCTTTTCGCAAGGGCAGCATTTCAGCGGCACTGGATTTGAGTTGGATGGGACCGATAATCAGGATCCGATCCTCGGAATCATCGTTGTTAATCCCAGTCTCGACTCGGTGACCGAAGCGAAGGTCGCGCTACAGAACTACGATGCGGAATTCGGCAAAGCCGTAGCCAGCTTGGTGACATCGCAGACGAAGTCGGGGAGCAACGATATCCACGGAAGCGCGTTCTTCTATCGGCGCTCTGACTGGACGCAAGCGCGCGATCCGTTTGCTCAATCCACGCCCGACCCCGTAACTAAGCGCCTCATTCCGCCCTCGCGCTGGGCGCAGTTTGGTGGCACGGTCGGCGGCCCGATCATCAAAGACAAACTGTTCTTCTTTGGCGATTACCAGGGAACACGGCAGACGCTTGGAGTGAGCGGTCTGTTTTCGGTACCTACGCAGAAAGCTCTAACAACATGTAATCCAGCAACCAACACGACCGGCTTCTGTGACCTGAGCGATTATCTGGGCGTGTCCGGGGGAGGGAAGATTTACGACCCCACCACGGGTAATCTTCAAAATGGGTCGGGCCGAACGGCATTCGGTCCTCAAACTGGCTGCACGGGCAATTGCATACCGATCGGCCGCATCTCGCCGGCTGCGGCAAAAATATTGTCGTTATTTCCCACGCCGCAAAACGCCGGTGTAACGAACAATTTTGTAGGCGCCGGATCGGGTCCGTTTACGTCGAATAGCTTTGACACACGCATCGACTATACGGCAAGCCAGAGTTTGAATTTCTTCGGGCGCTTCAGTCTCGCCCGCTACACCATTTCCGGAACCGGACTGCTTGGAGCTTTGGGTGGACCGGGCAATGGCGGCACGAGTGACGCGCCAGGGTTGGCAGGTAGTTCTAACACTCACAACTACAGCTTGGCGGCTGGCTTTAACAAGACGATCTCCACGACGTGGCTCACGGACTTCCGCTTCGGATACTTCAAGTACAACCCCCAGACCCAGAAGCCGGACACTGGATCGCCGATGACGGGATTCGGAATTCCGGGCGCTAATGTTCCTGGCGACGCGAAAACTAACGGATTGGGTGCATTCCTCTTGGGCGCAGACCCGCTGAGCGGCGAGAACGGCGCACCAGCAAACGGCGGCGCTGGCCTTGTGATCTCGAGCTTTGGCGACGGCTTGGGTGTAGCCCGCTGCAACTGCCCGCTCACGGAAAGCGAGCAACAGTTCCAGTTCGTCAATAACTGGACTCACATCAAGGGGAACCACCAGATTAAATTCGGTGGGGACATTCGCTATGCAATGAACCTGCGAATCCCCAGCGACAATAACCGTACCGGTGAATACAACTTCAGCCCCGAGGCAACCTCATTCGGTGGCACGGGTGGTTTGGACTTGGCTACGTTCCTGTTGGGCGACGTAACTTCGTTCGCCCGCTACGTCAATAACCCCGGCATTGCCGGCGCCAACAATGCGGCGGAGCGCCAAAAACGTTGGTTTTTCTACGGGCAGGACACGTGGCGCGCGACGTCGAAACTTACCATCAACTACGGATTACGCTGGGAGATCTACTTCCCTGAGACGGTGAACGGCAAAGGTCATGGCGGCTTTGCAAATATCGTCGATAACGGAACGGGCGGAATCCGCGTGGCCGGCTTCGGACCTTACGGAACGAACGGCAATGTATCGAATGACTGGCACGCGTTTGCGCCACGCCTTGGAATCGCATACCAAGCCACGCCCAAGACCGTGGTCCGCATGGGGTATGGACGCAGCTACGACATCGGCGTGTTCGGTTCGAACTTCGGACACACAGTGACGCAGAACCTGCCGGTTCTATTGAAGCAGAACTATGACGCCAGCACGTTCAATGATGCGAACGCGCCGAATCCCAATTGCGTCGGGACCTCTTGCTCCGCGAATCTGGTTCCCCTATTCAGCTTGGATGCAGGGCCGAACGGCAGTCTGGACATCAACCCGTCCAACGCATTCCCTGCCGTTCCCTCGAACGGATTTATTCCTCTGACCGCCCAACTGTCGGGCACCCACATTCGTCCGACCAAGCAGGTGCTTCCGACGGTCGACGCGTGGAACGCGACAATTCAACGCCAGCTCACCAATACCATTAATTTGGAAGTTGCCTACGTGGGCAGCAAGGGGACGCATGGATTTGTTGCCGATAATCCTAACTATGACATCAATCCGGCCGCAGCCGGCGAGGGCACGAACCTCGTAGTGCCCGATTCAGCCAATCCAGGCAAGCTCAAGTACGCGGGCTTCAGCGCCTTCACCTCCCAGAACAGCCGCCGGCCGCTCTTCCCGGCGATTCCGTTTGATCTGGGCAACTACTATGGCAACGACGCAGCCAGCACCTACAACGCGTTTGAAGTCAAAGTCGACAAGCGCTGGAACAACGGTCTCCAGTTCCTGTCTCACTACACCTTCTCGCACGCGAATAACTTCCATGACAGCTACTACGCCATCAGCCACAAGGTGGAATGGGGCCCGGTGGATTTCAATCGCGATCACGTGTTCGTCGCCAACGTGATCTATGAGTTGCCGTTCGGCAAAGGAAAGTCCTATCTGGGCAATAGCAGCAAGGCCATGGACTATGTGGTGGGTGGCTGGCAGATCAGCAATACGACCAACTGGAGCAGCGGCCTGCCTTGGACGCCCAGCATCGGCGAGTGCGGCAGCGTAACCGACACCGGTCCGTGCCGCCCGAACGTCGGAACTGGAAGCCTGCACACGAGCGTCGGTCCGCTGGATACCATCCATCACAGCCGAACCTTCTTCACGCCGCTGCCAGCCCTGGCCTATCCGGATCCCAACACGCTGGCGGTTGGAGCAGATGCTTGCTTGCTGGCACGGCCTACGGATGGGACATTCACCCTGCCGAACTGCGGCCAGATCGGCAACCTCGGGCGCAACAGCTACTTTGGGCCACGGGGCTTCTACGATGACGGGTCGCTCACGAAGATTTTTTCGATCACCGAACGGTTCAAGGCAAAGTTTCTCGTGAACGCCTACAACTTGTTTAATCATCCGGTCTACGCTTTCAGCGCGAATAACGGGGCGAACACTTGCGTAGATTGCGCGAACCCGACACCCGATAAGACAAACGGAAAGATCACCGGCCTCGAGGGCGGAACGCACATGCGCCAGATCGAATTTGCCGTGCGGCTCGAGTTCTAACCAGGAAAGTGAATCTCTATCTCGGAGGGAGTCTATTCGACTCCCTCTTCTTTTTTTGCTCTTTCATCTCGTCGATGCGAGCGTGCAAGGCTATCTCGCCCCGCCAACTGCGTTATCCTGAATCCGTGGATCTCCGGGTCGAGACTCCGATGCGGTCAAGCCATCCTTCATTTCGGGGTTCGGTGCCCGTTCTCGTCAAATCCAGCAGATGGGTCCTGCTTGCTTTGCTGTGCGCACTTGTATTCGCTCCGGCATCGGCCTTGAACGCGCAATCTGCGTTGCCATCCGCCCCTTCCCAGGCGATCGACTCCGCTCTCAGTAGCGCGCGCCGTCTCCTGCAGCAAGGCAAGAACGACGAAGCCCTCGCACAACTCCAGCAGATTGCCACTACAAATCCCGGCACGAGAGGCCTCTCCCACGAATTCGGAGTGGCGTACTACAAAAGCGGAGACTATCTCAAAGCTATCGATTCCTTAAGGAAAGCGATCCAGGAAGACCCCTCCGACAAGGAAGGCATCCAACTCCTCGGTCTCTCCAACTACCTCGCCGGGCGTCCTGCCGAAGCCATCCCTTACCTCGAGCAGGTGCAGGGCTGGTACTCGCGTGCCAACGTCGACGCTTCCTACATTCTCGGCGTCTGCTACATCCAAACCAAGAACTACCCGCAGGCCCGCACCGCTTTCGCGCGTATGTTCGAAGTCAAGCCCGACTCCGCGGCAGCTTATCTCGTTACCGCGCGCGTTCTCCTGCGCCAGGAATTTGATCCCATCGCCGAGGAGTACGCGAAAAAGGCAATCGAGCTCGATCCGAAGCTGCCGCTCGCGCATTTCTTCCTCGGAGAGCTGCACACTTACAAGTCGCGGATCCCGGAGGCCGTCGCCGACTTCGAGGCCGAACTCGCGTTGAATCCCGGCCACGCGCCCACCTACTACAAGCTGGCGGACGCCTACTCGCGCGTGGGGAAATTCGACGACGCTGAGCGACTTTTACAGCGCTCCATCTGGCTCGACTCCACCTCGACCGGTCCTTACATTTTGTTAGGAAAAGTGCTGCAGAAGAAAGGCGAGTCCGATCTCGCCGTGCGCGCCCTGCAACACGCGCTTAGCATGGACCCCAACAACGCCGTCACTCATCACCTGCTCGGGCAGGCGTACATGGACATGGGCCGCACCGACGACGCAGAACGTGAGCGCAAACTCGCTCAACAGCTGCAAGATTCGAAGGAATCGTCGGACCGGTAGTCTCGCGAGAAGATTTCCGGCGAATGTTTCTATTGATCTTGCGTCGGTTGGCAAGCTCCTAAGGACCACTGGCCGCCACCTGGTTCCCTTTGAGCCGTTGTTGCCATTCCTGGGGCAGTGCGTGCAGAAGTGCCAAGAACGCGCCGTTCGTCCAGCCAAAGCCCACGACGTTCTGGTTGTATCCCGCGGCCACCGGCGTTTCCGACGATCGCGTCACCACGTTGTACTTCTCGCGAATCGTGCCGTCATGCTGAAAATTCTCCATCACCGTGGAGAGAAATTCATAGGACGTCCGGTTCGCGTCCTCATTGAATCCGTAGCGGCGCAGGCCTTCGATCGCGATCAACTCGGTTGGAGCCCATCCGTACGGCAGTTCCCATTGCACCCCTCTGTCCGAGTCGCTCATGGCCAGTCCGCCCGGGTGCTCAAACACGCGGAGATTTTTTACGACCGCGCGCGCTTGTTCATCCGTCACAAGGCCCGCCCACAACGGGTAAAACGTCGTGATGTAGTTGTATCCGGAGCGGCTTTTCGAATCGACGTTGTAATCGAAAAACATCCCCCTCTGCTCGTCCCACAAGTAGCGCTCGATCCGTTCCTTGCGAGTGCGCGCGGCCTGCTCCCACTTTCCTGCGTCCTGCTTGTGTCCGAGCATTTCGCTCATTCGCTGGAGGTCTTTTTCCGTTTTGTACAACAGGGTGTTCAAACATACCGGCGCGTAATGATGAGTCGCGGCGCCGTACGGGCCGAAGCGAAAGGAGATGTCGAATCCACTTTCGCGCATCGCCCGATCGCCCTTGTAATAATCCGCAATGAGCGAGACCTTGTGGCTCGGTTCGCACGACGGATGCACCATCGTCCGCGCCACATCGCACACTTCCACCGTGTAGTCCTGGCCCGCGACAGGCACTTCCGATTTCGTCGCTCCCGTGCCAACGACGTACGTTCCCCCTTCGCCGTGCAGGAGGAAATAGCTGGTGACCAGGCGGTAGAAGTTCGTCTCGTCCTTCAGGCTCTCAGGCGCCGGACCCTCGCCAAAATCGTAATAGCGCGCCAGGCCCGTATCGCCCGCCAGATGCGGCTCTCGATTCCACATCTCGTAGTCCCGGCTTGCATAGCGGTAGCCTTTTTCCAGCCAATCTCGCTCGTCCTTGCCTTTGGCCTTTTGTGCCTCGTAGACCCCGAGGATCATCGAGGTCAAAAATGGCGGCTGGGATCTTGTCAGATAGTACGTCCGGTTGGCATTCAGGATCGTTCCGTAGTGCTCGATCTCGAAGAAGAAATTTTCCACCATATCGCGAGCCAGTTCGATGCGACCATCCTCGAGCAAGCCCCGCACGATAAAGTAACTGTCCCAGCCATACATCTCATTGAATCGCCCACCGGGAACAACGTACTTGTTTTCCAGGTAAAGCAAGCCTGGCGGATTCAGGGTCGTCTTCACTTGACCCGGACCCGTAATCACGGCGGGCAATTCCTTTACCTGAACCTTGCAGCGCTCGGCAGTCTCGCGAACCACCTTCGGTTCCGGATATTGCGCAGGTAAGTAAAGGACCGAGGACTCCGCAAGCTTCGGATCGACGACGGTCTGGCAGTCGCCTAGCGAACGCGTGAGCGTGTCCCAACTCGAGGCGATGTATTTCAGGATGGAAGGAAGCCCCGGCTCCGGAGCTTTTTGAGGCGACGCCGCCTGCGCCCAGCTCTGTACGACAAATGCAAAAAAGAGGATGAGAACAACGCCAAACCGACGCGCGCCGGTCTGGTTGGGGATGGTTTTCATGCGCGCACAGCATAGTTCATTTCATGTTGTAAATCGAAGAAAACTCGCGTTTAACGCCACTTTTTGAAGGCTTATTTTTCTCACTCTGTACCTCCGCCAACCGTCCAAAAGGTTGTTTTGAAACTATCGAATTGCCAGGTTTTTCGGCCAATTTCTGCACGTGCTCCACGGAGATTCCCGTTCCCCTTTCAGGTAAGCACGGTATGGAGGAAATGCGCCCGACTGCACAAACTCAACTGTGGGGCGTGCTCAGCCTCCCCGTCAAAACGGGCGCTTCCGATTCAGGCAGAGATTCACCTCTGGCCGCGCCTAGAATCCCGCGCAAAAAGGAAACTCAATGCACTCGATCTCTTCCATCCGCCTCGTGCTGTGCGGCCTGATGATCGGCCTGATTTTGGTGTTTTGTTCGCAATCGTTCGCGCAAGTCGGAGTCGGAATTTACGTCAACTTCGCTCCTCCGGATCTTCCGGTTTACGACCAGCCGGAATGCCCCGGACCTGATTACATCTGGACCCCTGGCTACTGGGCTTGGACCGAGGACACCGGATACTATTGGGTTCCCGGCACGTGGGTGATGGCGCCCGAACCGGGCTACTACTGGACTCCCGGCTATTGGGCCTGGGGCGGCAACGGGTTCTTCTTTACGCCGGGCTATTGGGGACCGGTCATCGGCTTTTACGGTGGGATTGACTACGGCTACGGCTACTTCGGCCACGGTTATGAGGGCGGCCGATGGGACAACGGGCGCTTCTACTACAACCGCACGGTCAACAACGTGAACGTCAACGTCATCCACAATACTTACAACACCACCGTCGTCAACAACACCGTAACCCGCGTCAGCTATAACGGCGGTGAGGGCGGTCTCTCGGCTCGTCCAACGGCGCAGGAGCAGGCGGCGACTCGCGAGCGGCATATTGCCGCAGTCTCAGCTCAGACCCAGCACGTGGAAGCGGCGCGCTCCAATCCGGAAATGCGCGCCTCGGCCAACAACGGCCGCCCGCCCATTGCAGCGACGGCCCACCCGGGAGCATTTCAGGGCAACGGAGTCGTGGCCGCTCGACAAGCAGGCACAGTCCATGGCCCAGCCCCGGGAACGCGCCAAGCCCAGAACCAGCCCAACAATGGACGCCCTGTTCCACGTCCGGAAGCTGCTCCGCAGCAGGAAAGGCCACCTGCTCCTCAACAAGAACGGCCGCAGGTTCAACAGCAGGAACGGCCTCGTCCATCTCAGCAGGAACGGCCACCGGTACCGCAACCGGAGCGGCCACAGGTTCAGCAGCAGGAGCGGCCGCGTCCACCTCAGCCGGAACACCCAGCGGCTCCGCAACCGGAACGGCCACAGGGTCAGCAACAGGAACGGCCTCCCGCACAACGTCAGGTCCCCGAACCTCCGAACCACGAGAATCGGCCCAACCCGACTCATCCGAACGACATTCCTCCGGCGCAGCATTCTGCTCCCCCCAACTCCGGAAACTCCAAGCTGGATCAGAAGTATCAAAAGCAGCAGCAAAAGCTCGACAACCAGCAGTCGAAAGAACGCCAGCAGCTACAACAGCAGCAGGACCGCGATCATCAGCGCATCGCCCAGCAGCAGGCCAACGAAGCCCAAAAACAACAGATGGAGCAAAAGCACCAGCAACAAACCCAGCAGATGATGCAGCGACACGAACAGCAAACCCAGCACATGCAGAGCCGGCAGCAGGCACCGCCGGCTCCTCCAGTTCACGCGGCTTCGCGTCCGCCGGAACAGAAGTGATGCATCACTGTTTTTGAGGGGAAGCGTGTCCGGCTAATACATCGTCAGCATGAACTTTGGCGGCGGCCACCAGTTTGGGGTCGCCGCTTTCATCGTCCATCACTTCATTCAGCTTTTGCTTTTGCGCCCATACGTTGAGGCTCTTTTCATACCAGGAACGCGCCTCCCGAACGTCCCCCAGGTTCCAGTGAGCGGGGTGACCGGTTTGGGCGAGCGCCATGGTTGCGTCTCCGATCTTCCAATACGCATATGCCAGACCGGAACGCACCAGCCGGTCACTGGACCTTTCCGGAGACATCTCTTCGAAGGTCCTCTCGGCTTCCCGCAAAAGGGGCAACGCGTCCTTCGGTCTTTGCTGACTCAGCAACGCTCTTGCCATATTCATGTCGCTGAAGGCAAAGTTCGCCTTCGCCAAGTGGTTGTTGGCGTCCGCAGCGAACAACTCCGCAAAGATCAGGTGCGAGCGACGCGCAGACTCGAACGATGCCGGGTAGTCTCGTTTCGTATCTTGCATACCGGAAAGTTGACTGTAGGCTTCGCCAAGATATTCTTTGAACGCGGCACTATCCGGATGCTCCTTAGAGAATTGCTCGATCGTCTCGGTTGCCTTCTTCTCCATGTCGATTGCTTCCTCCAGGCGACCTTGCTTGGCGATCACCGAAGCAATGCCCATGTAGTCCGCGGCCAGGTGATTTCGCAACACGATGCTTGGCCCATAAGTCCCGATCGCCGCTTCCCGAATCGACCTTCCCTGCTCGTAACTAGCCAAAGCCCGGTCTCGATCTCCCATGCGCGCCAGCACCGCACCCATGAAGTAGTACACCCCGGCCAGTTGATCGGAGGCGAGCGCACTCGGAGATCCCGTCGCGATTTTCTGAGCAGTCGGCAACGCTTTTTGCCAGGCGTCCAGCGCTCCCTTCAAATCGGTCGTGTTCTCGAGCACATTGGCGATGCGGTAATAGCTGCCCACGAGCTCATTCTGCAACTTCCAGTCTGTGCCAGGACCCGACGCCAACGTCTCTCGAATCGCCAGAGCCTTGCGGTAGCTCTGCAAAGCACCGGGCATGTCACCGAGGTTGGCCGCGTAGGGATAGCCAAGCACATCTCCGACCCGGTCGTATGCCGTCGCCAGTTCCCTCTCCAGTAAAGCGTCGCCCTTCGCGTCTTTGCTCAAACCATCCAGGTACTCAAGGGCTCGGCTGACCAGCAACTTCCGGGCTGCGGTCGCACCCGGCAAATCCGCAATTGCTTTGTCGATTTCAAAAATCAACGAGTTTGCCAGTTTGCGCGTGTCGTTGAAGCGTCGCTCCGCGATGCGCTGTTCGCGTAGCGTGAGTGTGAATCCGAGGGCCAGGCTCAAGATCACCGCCAATCCCGCTGCAACGGCTGCCTTGTGTCGGTTGGCGAACTTGCGAGCGCGATAACTCCATGAGCCCCGTGCTGCCGTAACCGGCAAGCCGTCGAGATGCCGCCGAATGTCGTCCGAAAACTGCTCCGCCGAACCGTACCGCAACTGCGGTTCTTTCCGCAGAGCCTTGAGCAGAATGTTGTCGAGGTCGCCCGCGAGTCGCCGCCTCAGCTTGGCTGGCGACCGATCGCGCGCTTTGCCGGGCGCTTGCGTTTTCGCCGGATCCTCCGCGGGATCTCGAGCGAGCACGATCGAACTCGGTTTGCGCGGCTCTTTCTCGCAAATCGCCTGGGCCAGTTCATGCGAACTGTGCGTCTTCAACTCGTAAGGCGACTCTCCGGTCAGCACCTGGTAAAGCACGACTCCGAGCGAGTAGATGTCCGTTGCCGTGGTAATTGCATCGCCACGCACCTGCTCGGGACTCGCGTACTCCGGCGTCATCGGTCGCAGTTGCGTGGGCTCCGATCCGGCCATCGGGTCCAGGATCTTCGCGATTCCGAAATCGAGAAGCTTCGGAACCCCTTCGTCCGTCACCAATATGTTGCTGGGCTTGATGTCGCGATGAATCACCAGGTGTTGATGGGCAAATTGCACTGCGGCGCAAACTTGTCGAAAAAGCTTAAGCTTATCGGGAATTCCGAGATCGTGCCGTCGACAGTACTCATCAATCGGTGTCCCTTCGATCAGCTCCATGACCAGATAGGGTGTTCCGTCATCCGACGTTCCCCCATCGAGCAAGCGCGCAATGTTGGCGTGATCGAGTGAGGCGAGGATTTGGCGTTCGTTGCGAAAGCGCTCCAGCAGCGAGGCGGTATCGAAACCGCCGCGGACAAACTTGATCGCGACCTGTTTTTCGTAAAGCCCGTCAACCCGCGCTGCCTGGAAAACCAGCCCCATACCGCCGTGGCCGATCTCCTGCAGGATCTGGTACACACCTGCGCGGCGTCCTACCCGCGATGATGGCAAATCTGCTTGCGCGATTGCAGAAGTCTCGGTCGACACGCCCGGGCCATGGCTCAGAAACTGAGAGTTTGCTTGCCGGTGATGGTGCAGGAGTGTTTCGACTTCATTCAGGATGTCTGGATCGCCTTGGCAGGCCTCTGCGATGTACTGCGCCTGCGCCCCGCTTTCGCATGCGAGTGCGCCGTCGAAGACCTGCTTCACACGTTTCCATTTTTCGGGATCCATCGGGTCTCCGGCAGCGCCAACCAGCATCCGTCATCGTTGGGGCTTTGAAAATGAAGCGGAAAACGCGATCGGTATTGCCGGGGGAACAGGCCAGTCTCAGTCCCGTTCAAAAGGAAACGGAAAACACAGGCGCCCCTCACGTCAGCAATTGGCCCGCGCTTTTGACACCAACCACTGGGCCTTGCACAGAAAAGCCCCCAAGCGTGCAAGGGTACAGGTTGGCGAAGGAGCATAAACACTTTCTCGGTTCGTGTCAATCTATTGATTCAAGGGAGGTTAACTGAACCTCGCGAATTCAACGGGAAACCACAAATGGATCCGAGAGTCTGGTGCTCTGCGTGGAGTCTCGAAGCACAAGCAGATTTTCCTCTTCGTCTTGAGAGACTCGGTCCCGGTTTTTCGCATTATTCAATAGGGGAAGCAGTCGCAAACCACCCGGCCGGTGATCTTGAAGGGGAAGCCGGCCGGGGTTCATTTCAATTTCCCGGCCAACAATTTCTTAGGACCGCGAACTGGCGGCGAAGGAAAAGTCACCGCCACTCGATCGTTTGTCGCGTGCCTGCTTGAGGGCGTACATCCTGCGGTCGGCTGCGGTCAGAAGTTCCTCTGCGTTCCTGCCGTCCGCCGGATAAAACGACTGCCCGATACACATCGTAAGCTCACCCGCCCCGCTCTTTCTGAGGTGCTTCAAAATTCCTTCGATTCGACCCATCAACTCCGAGGCGGCATCCGCACGAACTCCCGGCACTACTAGAACAAATTCGTCGCCTCCGATGCGAGCGGCATAGTCATATTGCCGGCACGAGTCTTTCAGGAATGCACCGAACATCTGCAACAACTTGTTCCCTTGAGCTTGTCCCAATGTCTCGTTAATCTGCCTGAAGCCATCCAGGTCTGCGACGAAGACGCCCAGCGAATCGCCGGTGCGCTCACAGCGCGCAATCTCCGTATCCAGATGGACAAACAGCGACCTCGCATTCGGCAATCCCGTCAGATAGTCCGTGCTGGCGCTCTCTTCCTCACTCCGATGTTTGGCCGCATTCTCCACTGTGAATCCCACCTTCGAGCCGATCGCCGTCAGAATCCGCAGATCGTCCTTCGTGAATGCGTCCGCACTCGCCCGGTACAACGCCAGCACCGCTACCACTTCCGTCGAACCCTCCAGCGGCACCGCCAACGCTGATCGCAAGCTGCTGTATTTCGTCGGATCATTCAGATACCCCGGCTCCACCGACGGATTTCCATTCAGGATCGGCTTGTTGTTCTGCGCCACCCATCCCGATAATCCCTGTCCCACCGGTATGTTCAACGACGAAAACAACCGGAAATTGTCCCCGCTGGCAAACGCTGGGATCAGGCATTCATCTTCCACCAGGTAGACTGCCATCGCATCGTAAGAAATCAATCGCTTCAGCCGGATCGCCAGTATCGACAGCATGTCTTCGAGTCGCAACGACCTCCCCAGATCATGACTCAACTCGAAAAGCATGTGCGCTTCCTGATGAGCCGCTGCCACCGAAGTCAACGAATCTTTCTTCTGCTCGATGGCAACCGTTGCCGCCGGTTCCTCTGAACCTTCCGCAAATCCGGCCGCCGGCGCTGCCCCTCGTTCGACCTTCAGATCCTTCGACAGCTTCGCGACCGGCTTCGAGGGCTGCGCATGCGCCAACTTCTCCAACTCGACATACCGCCGCTGTAGAATCTCCACCACTCGGGGATCGAAACTCTTCCCCGCGTCCGCTGCAACTCGCGCCATCGCCTCATCCAGCGGCAACGCTCTTCGGTATTGCCGATCCGACGCCAGCGCATCCAGGCAATCCACCGCCGCCAGGATCCGCGCGCCAATCGGGATCTCCTCGCCCTTCAGCCCATTCGGATATCCGCTTCCATCCCACCTCTCGTGATGGGAGCGCACGATCGGCACCACCGGATACGGAAACTCCACCTGCTCCAGAATCTCCGCACCGATGATCGGATGGATCTTCATCTTCTCGAATTCTTCCGGCGTCAGCTTTCCCGGCTTCGAAACGATGTGCTCCGGCACAGCAAGCTTTCCAATATCGTGCAGCACCGACGCCGCCTGTAGCGCTTCCCTCTCGTCCTCTGAGAGCCCCAGATCCTTGGCCAACTCCATCGCGTACACGCGCACTCTCTGCAGATGTTCATGCGTCGTGTGATCCTTCGCTTCAATCGCCAGAGCAAGAGCTTCGATCGTCTTCAGATGCAGACTGGAGACTTGTTCCGCGTGCTTCTTCTCGTCTTCAAGCTTCCCTAAATAAAGGCGATAAGACCGGTACATCAGGTACACGGGCGGCAGTACCAGGAGAGAAGACTGCCACCCGATGTGCCGATTCAGAAAATTCACCAACCCGACCAGCGCCGCACCCACCAGGTAATACGGAAGCGACCACGAGTAGCACTCCGACCACACCTTCAGGATCGGCTTGTTCTCGGTCAGCCGGATGATGACCGCCATTGCCATCGTGTTAAACGCAAAGTACGTCATCGCCACCAGCAGCAGCGTCAGCCCCAGCAGATGGGGAATACGCTGGTTGATCGCCACATACGCACCATAGGAGATCGCCGCACCCACCGGAAGCTGCGACAGATTAAAGATGACGTGGATCAGCCTCGGCCCGTGCGCCGGCCGCCAGTAACACTGCACCAGAACCGCCGCAAACCCAATGACCAGCGTCTCGGCGAAGCTAAGTTCCATCACTCCCAGCAGGATGAACAGAAAGTTCACCGACATCGTTCCGTTCACGCCCGGAAGCTTGATCCTCAGAGACGAGGCCAGGATGGCGACGATCAGGTAACAAAGAAACTTGACGGGATCCAACGAGTGCCAGTGCGTCGCCGCAAAGGCAAAGCAGGCCAGCGCACCCAGCGCCATCCCACCGATAAACGCTTTGGCGCCAAAGGGATGTGTCGTCTCACGATCCACCCAAACATTTTTGCCGAAAGCCCTTCCCGCTGTCCGCCCAAAACGGAACTCGCTGATTACCATCGTGTACACGCCCCGGCCGCCAGGCACTCGCGCGCGCCTGAACCTCGGCCCCGCGCCACCCTCGGCACGGACAAACTGTCCGCCACTCTCCGCCACCCTGCGGACAACGTGTCCCGTATTATCCCGACCAAAATCGCTAACTGATTGACCGGGCGTACTTTCCCGTTTCGGTACTTCACCTGCCAATACCATCCCGTCGCTCCCCCTTTTGAAATGATTCCGTTCCCCGCACGGAGGGGGAGGGCAGAATGAGAAAGTTTCTAGTTTTATGGATCCTGGCATGCGTTTCGCTCGCGTTTGCCGACGATTCCAAAATTTCGCCTGATCTTAGAGCCAAGCTCGCCACGCAGAACCCCACGGTGGTGGTGCAATACAACCAGCCGCCGAGTCTGCTCGACTTGCAGGGAATTCTGAACCTTGCTGGCACGATCCTTAGCGATCTTCCGGTCGTAAATGCGGTCGTTGCGCAGTTGCCGCTCTCGCAGATTCTCAGTCTCTCGAACCAGACCAATGTGAAATACATCAGTCTGAACCGGACCCAGAGCTCGAACTTGAGCAACGCCGCACCCGCGGTGAACGCTTTCGCGGCGTGGCAATCCGGATACACGGGCGCCGGCATCGGCGTCGCGCTGATTGACAGCGGCGTCTCCGCCCACCCTGACTTAAAAGGCGGATTCCTCGGTGGCTCGCGCGTCGTCTGGAACCAAAGCTTCGTCCCCGGCAACGGGAGCACGGTCGATCAGTACGGACACGGCACACACATCGCCGGACTCATCGCAGGCGACGGCGCCAGTTCCACCGGCGCAAACTACACACGTACTTTTAAGGGAATCGCGCCCGGAGCAAATCTCGTCAATCTACGCGTGCTCGATCAGAACGGCGCCGGCACTGACAGTGCCGTCATCGCCGCTATCAATACGGCGATCCTGCTCAAGCCCCTGTTCAACATTCGCGTCATCAACCTGTCGCTCGGTCGCCCGGTCTACGAAAGCTATGCGCTCGATCCCGTTTGCCAAGCCGTCGAAGCCGCCTGGCGTAGTGGCATCGTCGTCGTAGTTGCCGCGGGCAACGACGGGCGCTATCAGGGCACCAACGGCTACGCGACCATCAATTCCCCCGGCAACGATCCCTATGTGATCACCGTGGGCGCAATGAAGCCGATGGGCACGCCCACGCGCAACGACGATCTCATCGCGAGCTATAGTTCCAAGGGCCCGACAGCGATTGATCACATCGTGAAACCCGACGTGGTCGCCCCCGGCAACTTGCTCGTCTCGCTCGAGAGCGCGGGCACGCTCTACAACACGTATCCGGGCAACCGCGTTCCCTACAACTACTACGTGAATGGCGGACGCTCGGCTCCGTCCACGTCATACTTCACGCTGAGCGGCACCAGCATGGCCGCGGGCGTAGTTAGCGGCGTGGTCGCTGATCTCCTGCAGAAGAGTCCGCAGCTGAATCCCGACCAGGTAAAAGCGCGGCTCATGAAGACCGCGTGGAAGTCCTTCCCCGCTTCCAGCAGTGTCTTCGATCCGACAACCGGACTCACCTACACCGATCAGTACGACGTCTTCACCGTAGGCGCGGGCTACGTCGATGTCGAAGCCGCGTTGGCATCGACCGATGTCGCCAAGGGTTCCGCGAAGTCCCCCACCGCAGCCTACGATCCGAAATCGGGCAACGTTTACTTCACCAACGATCAGACGGCAGTCTGGAATTCTTCGGCGATGTGGGGCAGCGGCACCGTCTGGGGTTCTTCGCAATTTGTTGGATCGACTTCCGCCATGTGGGGATCGTCCGCGATGTGGGGCTCGTCTGCCATGTGGGGCTCTTCAGCGATGTGGGGATCGACTACCTCTGAGGGATTCAGCACCGTCTGGGCCGGCAGTGCGATGTGGGGCTCCTCTGCGATGTGGGGATCGTCTGCTATGTGGGGCAGCAGCACCGCGGCAGGCGAGCAATAGAAATCCGAGCTGATTGTGTTGTTTCTGTGCAGAAAAAAGGAGCAGCCCATTTCGGTTGCTCCCTTTCTCCCTCTTCTTGGACACCTTGTGAACTTGCCGGTGACTAAAGACTTTGACGCGGTGACCTTGGTGTGCCCGGGATCACCGCTTTCGCGATGATTCTCGCTTAGAGTTGTTTTGGCGGTCTTCCCTCCCCTCCCCGGGATTCTCCGGAATACTTACATTGGCTACTGCGGCAAAACTCTCGCACCGCGAGGTGATGGTTCCCAGTCCCTCGGCGCCACCCGTCATCGCTCTGGGCGGCGGAATTACCATGGCCGGCGTCATGAGTGTGTTGCGCCGCTGCGGAATCCAGTTCTACGCGCTCTGCCCGGAAAGCGACTTCGTCCGTAGCTCCCGCTGGTATCGGCCTCTAGAGCTTCAACATGCCGATCCGCGGCCCGAGCAGCTCGAGGCCATCCTCGAAACACTCTCTCTTCCCGACGCCGTGTTGCTTCCCTGTTCTGACGACTGGCTCCGCGCTGTCGCGGCCTTGCCGTCTCGCATCGCTGCACGATTTCCTTCGAGCACGCCCGGACTACATAACGTCGAGACGATGGTCGACAAGTGGAAGTTTTCTCAACTACTCTCTTCGCTGCGAATCCCGCATCCTCAGACTCGCATCCTCTCCTCCGCAGCGGAATTCGACCAACTCGCCGACGTCGAAGGTGCCATCCTCAAACCACTCTCGTCTGTGGAATTCGCTGCGAAATACGGAGTCAAGGGTTACATCGCGGAAACTCGCGAACAGGCGCGTTCGCTGCTTCCGCGCCTTGAGTTTCCGATCTTGGTTCAGGAGTTCATTCCGGGACCACCCGACGCCGGATACTTCCTCGACGGTTTCCGCGATCGCAAGGGCGAAATCAAAGCACTGTTCGCCCGCCGCCGGCTCCGCATGTTTCCGCCCCGGCTCGGCAACAGTACCTTCGTCTCCAGCGTTCCGCTCGACGAACTCGAGAGCGCGGTCTTCTCGCTCGAATATCTGCTCGACCAGATCAAATATCGCGGAATCTTCAGCGCTGAATTCAAGCGCGACCCGCGGGACCAAACCTGCAAATTGATCGAGATTAATGCGCGGCCCTGGTGGTATGTGGAATTCGCCGCCCGCTGCGGAGTCGACGTTTGCTCGATGGCCTACCGCGATGCACTGGAACTTCCAGTGGATGCAGTCACGCGCTACGACGTAGGACGAACCTGCGTCTTCGCGCCCAACGATTTTCGCTCTCTACGTGACGCCGCGGCCGAGTCTCGCTCCCGCTGGTGGTCTCTTGTTCGCAACTGGTGGCGCGCCGACGGAATTGCATTTCACTGGAACGATCCCGGCCCGGCTCTTTCCTATCTACGTCAAAGCGTCACAGACTATTTGCAGTCCCGACTCGGCCGCTCCTGCAAGCCCAATCCTGCGCCGGCCGTTCGCCTCGCGCACCGTTGAAGCGCTCAACGGCTGGCCTCTGGCGGACCCAGTTCCCCGTTGGCGGTTCACATAGCCTAACGCTTTAGCCCCGAGGCGGTGTAAGGCGCGCCGCTCTCGATCCGGCCTTCGAATTTGGAGGCCAAGCATCAAGGCGGCATTTCGCGTTGCTTTGAAATGCCGCCTTGATTACTTCTCAGTGTTTTCTCACAGGGTTCATGTTTCAGCCGCGTTTAGCGACGTCGAAGCGATCGTGGTTCATCACCTTGGTCCACGCCGCCACGAAGTCTTTCACGAACTTCTCCTTTGCGTCCGAACTTCCATAGACCTCCGCAAGAGCACGCAACTGCGAGTGCGAACCGAAGATCAGGTCGACACGGGTGCCAGTCCACTTGAGTTCGTTCGTCTTGCGGTCGCGTCCCTCGTACACGGTTCCGGAGCCATTGGATTCATTCGACGGCTGCCATTGCGTGCCCATGTCGAGCAAGTTCGCGAAGAAGTCGTTCGTCAGCGTCTCCGGTCTCTTGGTGAAGACGCCGTGTTTGAAGTTCCCCGTATTCGCACCGAGGACGCGCAGACCGCCGACGAGAACAGTCATCTCGGGCGCGGTCAATCTCAGCAATTGCGCGCGATCCACCAGGAGTTCCTCTGGCGCGAGGCGCTGCTTGCCGCTGAGATAGTTGCGGAACCCGTCGGCTTTCGGTTCGAGTGGCTCGAACGAGTCAACGTCCGTTTGCTCTTGCGACGCGTCCATGCGCCCGGGCGTGAACGGGATTTTCACGTCGTAACCGGCATCCTTAGCGGCTTTCTCAATCGCGGCATCGCCACCGAGAACGATCAGGTCGGCCAGCGAGACCTTCTTTCTCTTACTTCCGTTGGTCTGCGCACTGTTGAATTCCTTCTGGATGCCTTCGAGCGTCTTCAGCACCTTCGCCAGTTGAGCGGGCTGGTTGACCTCCCAGTCCTTTTGTGGCTCAAGGCGAATGCGCGCACCGTTCGCTCCACCGCGCTTATCGGAGCCGCGGAACGTCGACGCGGATGCCCAAGCCGTCGAGACCAGCGGGGAAATAGACAAGCCGGACGAGAGGATCTTTGCTTTCAGAGCAGCAGCGTCCTGCTCAGTGACCAGCGGGTGATCGACGGCTGGGATCGGGTCCTGCCATGACAGCTGCTCTTTCGGAACGAGCGGGCCGAGATACCGCACGATCGGACCCATGTCGCGATGCGTCAGCTTGAACCAGGCCCGGGCAAACGCATCCGCGAACTGGGCCGGATTTTCATAGAAGCGCCGGGAAATCTTTTCGTAAGCGGGGTCGAACCGCAACGAGAGGTCTGTGGTCAGCATGGTAGGCGCATGACGCTGTGAAGAATCGAACGCATCCGGCACCGTACCAGCGCCTGCGCCATTCTTCGGTCTCCACTGATGCGCGCCGGCCGGGCTCTTGGTCAGCTCCCAGTCGTACTTGAAAAGATTTTCGAAGTAATTGTTGCTCCACTTCGTAGGCGTCGTAGTCCAAATGACTTCCAGGCCGCTGCCGATCGCGTCGCCAGCTTTGCCCGTCTTGAATTTGCTCCTCCAGCCGAGGCCCTGCTCCTCGATGCTGGCGGCTTCCGGCTCCGCACCCACGTTGGCTGCATCGCCCGCGCCATGCGTTTTACCGAACGTATGACCGCCGGCAATCAGCGCAACCGTTTCTTCGTCGTTCATCGCCATACGTCGGAACGTTTCGCGAATGTCCTTGGCCGCCGCGACCGGATCCGGCTTACCGTTCGGCCCTTCCGGATTCACGTAGATCAGGCCCATCTGAACGGCAGCGAGCGGATTCGCAAGATCGCGGTCGCCGCTGTAGCGCTCGTCTGCCAGCCATTTCCCTTCGGACCCCCAGAAGACGTCCTCCTCAGGCTCCCAGACATCGGCGCGACCACCGCCAAAACCAAATGTCTTGAAGCCCATCGACTCGAGTGCGACATTGCCGGCAAGAATCATAAGATCGGCCCACGAGATCTTCTGGCCGTATTTCTGCTTGATCGGCCACAGCAGCCGGCGCGCCTTGTCGAGGTTCACATTGTCCGGCCAGCTATTGAGCGGCGCGAAGCGCTGCTGTCCTGCCCCGGCACCGCCGCGGCCGTCGCCGATGCGGTACGTGCCTGCGCTGTGCCATGCCATGCGAATGAATAGCCCGCCGTAATGGCCAAAGTCGGCCGGCCACCAATCCTGCGAGTCCGTCATCAAGGCATGAAGGTCCTTGATCACGGCATTCAGGTCGAGGCTCTTGAATTCTTTGGCGTAGTCGAACTCCTCGCCCATCGGATTCGACAGGTTGGAGTGCTGGTGAAGAACTTGCAGGTTCATCTGGTTTGGCCACCAGTCACGGTTGGTGTGTGCGGGAGTTGAGCCCGTGAAAGGGCACTTGCCTTCGATTGTTTGTTGTGTTGCCTGCGTATGGGGGTCAACAGTGCCAGCGGGGGATTTATTTTCCATATGTGTATCTTCCTCGAAATTAGTTCAAAAAACTGTGATCAAATACGAAACGCTCGCAGCGCCGGCGTCCCGCCGGCTGTCCGTAGAGAGTTTCGCGCTCCACGAGGAATCGTGCAGGTTCCCTTGGCTATTCCATCCATGCAGCTGCGCCGTTTGCTGACGCGCTGCGATTCATCGGCGCTCACACGCCCACGACATTCAACGGGCAGCGTGCCGCGGGGCGCATTTTGTGCAGAGCCCGCGGAAAATAAGTTCTGACTCGCGCAGAACCCGCTTACCGAGAGAACTCGCAGCAGGTTTCCGCACTTTGTACCATTCGATATCCTCGACATTGCCGCAGCGGTCACAGATGAAGTGGTGGTGCCGCATGCCTTTCGCATCGAATCGTGCGGCGCGGCCCTCGACGGCCACTTCCCGCACTAGACCTGCCTGAACCAGGTCTCGCAGATTGTTATACGTCGTGGCTCTCGAGGATCGCGGATCCATCCGATTCACGGCCTCGAAGATTTCCGCAGCCGTGGGATGGCGCTTGCATTCCATCAGGAACGCCATCAAGGCGTAGCGCTGCGGTGTACACCGCAACCCGCAGCGGTCCAAAGACCGTCGAATCGTCTGGGTGTCCATGTACTATTTGGAATAAATCTAATCTGATATTTTGTCAAGGGCGTGCCTGGTGGCGGCCGCGAGCATCTTCTTGGAAGGCGCCGCGTTGAGTATTATCGAGTGGCAGTCATGTCGCTCTCGCAAAAGCGAGGAACGCCCGCATCCCGAGCTAGACTCGCCGCGCTTCAGGATGGCGGCTCAGCCACTGACGAGTAAACTGAAAACTGGAGAAGAAGCATTGGACTGGAAAGAACATGGCGTGAAGATCGTGCGCGCTGCGGAACTTGACACGAACACGCCCCAGACTCCGGGAATGACGCGAGCCGCCGCCATTACTCGCGCACGCACCGGAGCCAGCAAGTTGTGGGCCGGCACGGTGGTCGTGGAGCCTCGCGCCAAAACGGGTCCCCACCATCATGGTGAACTGGAGACTGTAATTTACGTGGTCCGAGGCCGTGCGCGCATGCGCTGGGGTGATCACCTGGAATTCTGCGACGAGGCCGACCCGGGCGATTTCATTTATGTTCCGCCCTACGTGCCGCATCAGGAAATCAATGCCCGTCCGGATATACCATGCGAAGCCGTGATCGTCAGAAGCGGACAAGAACCGATTGTGGTGAATCTGGATATCGAGAGCCCCGAGCCGGCCGATGAGACCATCGGCGAGAAACCATTTCACCCGCGTCGTTAAGGTCCGTTGGCTCCCCAGGGCATCCCCGTCCGCTGGAGATCTAGCGATTTATATGCGGTCTCGGCTTGCGCGAACCCGAGGGGCGAGGTCACGCGCTCGTACCGTGGGCGCGCCGGCGTTGGATCCCCGACGGTTTCACATCGATTCCCGCCATCTTCTGTTTCAGCAAACGCGCGCTCGGAAGCGCCCGATTCAGCACGTGGTTGGCGTAGGACTCTGACATCTCGAATCGCTCCGCCTGCTGCTGGACTACGTTTCTGGCCACTTCGCCCGACTCGGCCCGCGATTCAAGGAACCTCCGCGGAACCCGAGTCGAACGGCCAAATTCATCCTCATCGCCCACAAGATGCCCCTTCAATTTCGCGCGCTCCAGTTCCAGTTCCTTGAGCCTTATGTCCAGCTCGACCATTCGTCGCTCCGCGTCAGTTTTGGTGGCTTCGGCAAATGTCTTCTGGGTTTCCGCCGTGGCTCTACGCCAACCGAGAACCCACTCGACAACTTCCGCGCTCTCCTGCGCAACTCGAGTTGGCACAGGGGCCGTAGGAACCCCGCTCAATCCGGCTGCGCAGGCCACCAGCAATCCCAATCCCGAAGAGAATAGGCCGCTGGCCACGGTCACCTGCAATGAACCCGGACCGAGATTGATTTCGGGAGGAAGCATCTGCACTCCGCAGGCCTGATTTGCGGCGCACATATCAATGAACAGCTGCGAGAGAAAGACAGAACACGCGGTGACCTGCATCAGAGCGAACGGTAGATGCGTCGCCTGCTCCTTCGCGACATCTGCTGACGCGCCAAATACGATCGTTTGCTCCGGCGAATGCTTGGACGGAACCAGGATGTCCTCGTCCGAAGTGAGACCCGCAATCAATTCATCCGGCAAATCGACGTGCCTCAGCAAAACGGGAGTCAGCAGAGCCCGATGCTCGCGCACCCAGGCCTCTCCCTCCTGCAGGTAACCCGATTTCGAACGAAGAGAGGAAGGCCGATCTTCCTTGCGGAGCGCCTCGCGCACAATCGTCAACTGCGTATCCTGGGGAAGCCAGTGTTCAAAGATTCTGTAAAGTGTTTTTGCCTCTGGCATGCTTTTTACCTCCGACAACTTTCAGCAGACTAACGGTCGCTGAGAACACAGCTCATAAATGGTTGCGAGAAGGAGTTGACTTCAGCCACTCCGTCCAAGGTAGCGAACAACAGGGCCGCTCAAAGGAATACTATTTGGCGATCCGTCACGTCGAAAGTGACCGAGGTCGTAGCGTGGCATATGGACCCAAAGACATGTGGAAATGCACAGCAATTAATTCGCGGCCCAAGAAGGGTTGGGCTGGCTTAATCGCCAGCCCGACCTTTATCGATGATTCCGAGCTCAGACCCGGTCACCGCGGATGTTCATCGTGTCCGTGATCGGAGTGTCCTTCGTGTTGAGGCGCGTTCTCGTGGGGATTTCCGTTGCCGTGCGAACCGCCGTTCTCATGTCCGCGCCCATTGTCGCGTGGAGCGCCGTTTTCCGGGCGATAGCCGCTGCGACCTGAGTTATCGTGCATCTCCTGCCGCGGCATCGGATGATCGTCGGATCGCCCACGACTTTCTGGTCGCGGGATCGGGCGAGCCTCTGGACGGCTAAAGGGCGATCTCTCTTCGTGAGTCGGCATCACTCTCGGGCCGTGGAATTCCCCGGGCCGCGAGGTAGCGGCGACCGCTGGCCGACCGTGGTTTTCGGACGCAAGAAATGCGCGATTGTTGCCGGCACCGCGTTCGTGGTCCCTCTGCATATGGGTCGGTTCGTAGTGGTGCTCCCGGCCCCACATTTCCTGCTCGCGCGTTGGACGCGCATCGATTCCGCCCCGGCCACCGTTGAAACTGACGCGGTTCACGGTGACATTATTAATCACGGTCTTGTTGTAAATGTGAACGTTGGTGATGGTCACATTGTTCACGGTGCGGTTGTAGTAGAAGTGGCGGTCTCTCCAGTAGCCACCCTCATAGCCGTTGCCAAAGTAGCCGAAGCCGTAGTTCACGCCGCCGTAGAAGCCGATGTGCGGTCCCCAGTAGCCCGCATGCCATACGTACGCGCCGTTGCCCCATCCCCAATAGCCGGGCGTCCAGAGCACGCCGACCGTTGGTGGCGTCACCCATGTGCCTGGGACCCAGTAGTAGCCTTCGGGGCCGTAGGCCCAGTAGCCCGGCGTCCAGATATAACCGTCACCGGGACAAGCCGGCTGTTCATAAACAGGGAGCACGGGCGGGGCGATGTTCACGGAAACGAAAACGCCCGCGAAAGAGGAAACTGGAATAATGATCAGAAGAGCGAGCCAGACAAAACGCACAATACGCATTGAGGTTTTCTCCTGCCCAAGGTCCCTGGCTTCTACGATGAATGGCTCGCAGCCAGACAGATGCGAGGGAACGTGGGCACAAAATATCTACCTTGAAACAGGGAGAACATTCTGGAGAGTACAAACCCAACTTGCGGGGTAAATGTTGCTGGGCGCGTAATGGATTGATTCTAGATCGCGATGCCGGCAGATCTCGCACAGAAGGGTAGGGAGAAGGTTACGTCAGTAATAGGGAAATACCGTAGCGGATCGTGGCAGCCACTCACGAGCGCGCAGGCCCGAGCCACCGTGTGACGGTCTCGCGTCTACGGGACGATCACTCCGGCTATCCGGTTCCACAAAGCGCTGTGGCCGACGATGACGAAAATGAATGACGCAATCACAAATGCGCAATAACCGAACACATACCATCGACTCACCACGCGCGTCATTCCCCATTGAAGAACGAGAAACAAAGCGCCCAGCGCCAGCGCCGGACCAAGTACGTACAAAGGCGGCATCGCAGCAAAATCTGCAATGTAAGGGCAGCGGCCCAGCGAGCCCGAGATGATCATTAATGATGCCAGCAGCATCATGGGACGGTGAATCTCGGCGCGGCGACGGTAAACGACTGCGATGGCTACCAGAGTTCCGAAGGAGAGCATCTCGCCGAGCATCGTTGCCAGGAAAAATCTGGGTCCACCCAAGGGTTGGTACATTTCAGGGTTGTGGCGGGTGGATAAGATTGCCGCCGTCGATCCGAGAATCACCATGACGCCCGCGAGCACAGCGCCGGCCACACCGATTCGCATATGAAGCCGGCGGTTTCCGTTCAAGATGAAGATGCTCTGCACCAGAAACAGGAGTATCCAAGTGAACATGGCAGTGCCATGAATGACAACCAGCGGAACAATCTGCCTGGTGATTTCGGCTCCCCCGAAGCCCTTCCCATGCGCAAGAAATAAACGAAATCCGGCAACGGTCGCGATCAGCATCACGCTTCCGGCGACCACATAGAAAAGCCGTTCCGACTGCAAGGTTCGAACGGCTGCGCTTTGCACTCGCGACTGAGTTGCTGTGTCGGAAATTGCTCCTGACATGACAGTTAGCCTCCTGCGCTGCGCGTGGACTTCGTCGTTCGCGCACTACTTGAACCGCACCACTGCCACAACTTCGGGGGACTGTACTGCTGACTGGATGATCAACGCTGAGCCGGAGACGAGAGGGAAGGGTGACAACCTCCGGCCGCGGAACTGAACCTGCTAGTCACCGGCAGCATGAACCGAAATGAGACAGGTGTCAACACGAATCGCTTTCAACAACAAGGCCAAACAGTGGAGAAACGCTCTTCCTCGTCGCCTGCACTTCCATCTGCGCCTATTCGAGCACGTCGATACGCCAGAGCGGAGCCGCTCAGCTAACTGCCTTCTTTTCGAATTGGCGTAGTCCGATCGCCAGCAATGCCACATCAAAGATACTAAGGGCCACCAAGACGACAAGCTGCGATAGATGCTGAATTTGCGGCGCGAGTGTTGCCCGGAGCCCCTCGCTCGCGTACACCAGCGGATTGATCAGCACGGCCTTCTGCAGAATCGGGAATCCGTTCAGCGCGCTCCACGGATAGTACGCGCACCCGAAAAAAATCATAGGTGTAATGACCATGCCAAACATCAGGCCGATGTGCTGCTGGTTGATGCTGCATCCCAGGGCAAGGCCACCGCAGGCGGAGAAGATAGCGACCAGGAGAATGATCGTCGCGAAGGCGAGGGGCGAGGAGATGCGGATGTCGATACCGGGACGTAGGACGAGCCATGCAAGGGGGATGACAACGAGGCCGGCAAGCACCGCTTGCAGCGTGCCAGCGACGACCTTCTCGATCGCGATCCAGTGGATGTCTATAGGCGCGAGCAGCCGGTCTTCGATTTCGCGCGTCCATTGAAATTCGGCAATCAGTGGCATGGCAACAGCCCAGATTCCGGTGAAGACCATGCTGATGGCGATGATGCCGGGCAGCAACACGCTCTTATACTTCTCCGGCATATAGCCGCTTCCGACCATGACGCGCCCGAAGATGAAGACGAAGAGCAACGGCTGCAGGAATGTCTGCAGGAAGAGCTGAATTCCGTTGCGGCGGGCGACGTGCGCGTCGCGCGCCAGCATGGCACCGAACGTTTTCCAGTTCAATCGCGCAAACTCCTTCCGGTGTGATGCAGGAACAGATTTTCCAGGCTCGGCTCCAGGATATGCACGTCGGAGAGTTCCACTCCGTTGGCAGCCGCCGCGGTCGCGATCTCGGCGACGAGAGAGCCTCCACGATCGGCGTAGATGTCCGCGCTCAGTTCGTCATTCTTGCGGAGTTCGCGTACTCCCGCCAACGACCGCAACCGTTCCAGCACTTCGGGAGTGAGACGAGCGAAACGCAGACGTAGGAGATAGCCTCCGGGAATTGACGTCTTCAACTCAGCGGGAGGCCCGAGGGCAATCATTTTGCCGTGATCGATAATGGCCAGGCGATGGCAGAGCGCGTCCGCCTCTTCCATGTTGTGCGTGGTGAGAACCACGGTTTTGCCGGCAAGGTTGTATTCGCGAATGATCTCCCAAAGCAGGATGCGAGTCTGGGGATCCAGGCCGACGCTGGGCTCGTCGAGGAACAAGACCTGCGGGTCGTGCATCATGGCGCGCGCAATCGAGAGCCGTTGCATCATTCCGCCAGAGAAGCCGCGCACCATCTGGTCGGCACGATCGGACAGTTTGAATCGTTCGAGCAACGCGTCGGCGCGTTCCTGCCGCTGCTTGGACGCGATTCCGAAATAGGCAGCATGAAAGAGGAGGATCTCGCGCGCTGTCAATGAGAAATCGAGATTGGGACGCTGCGGCACGACTCCAATCAGATATCGAACCGCGGCCTGCTCTTTCCAGACCTCATGGTCCAAAATCCACGCTTCGCCGCTCGTAGGCCGCACGCGGGTGGTCAGAATTCCCACGGTCGTGGATTTTCCGGCACCGTTGGGACCTAGCAGTCCGTAAATTTCCCCGGCGTTTACCTCGAGGGACAAGCCATCCAAAGCGGTCACGTTGGCGGAGGATGACTTGCCTTTAGCACCAGTGCGCCCCGTTGAGGCCCCGGCAGGCGGAGCGGAGCTGTAAACCTTTCGGAGGTCTTTGGTGCGAACTGCAAAGGTCATCGAGCAGGAACCCGCAACTCAGGGTTTTGGGAGTATATCTCACAGCGGTCTTCGGGGTTCGGCGCCCCGTTCGGCAGTCAGTCGTCGGTCTTCGGTCGTCGGCTGACCCGACGCCGCGCCGCTTCCCGTTATATGCGGATCAGGCTTTGAGCGACCGCCCGGCATTCATGCTGGAGCATTTGGAAAAGTTCGTCCATGTGCTCTTTGCGGGTGCGGAAGTTGACGGGATTGATGCGAAACCAGGACTTTCCTTTCAGTTCCGTGGTCGATATCCAGAAGCGGCCGCTCTGCTCGACGCGTTTCGCAACTTCGGCATGCAATTCCTTGGACTCCGTTTCGCCGAACGCCGGATTCTTGTAGCGAATACAAATCGCGGACATGGGCGGTTTGCTCGCGGCCTCGAACTCGGAGTCGGCTTCCACCACTCGGTACAGGTGTCTGGCCTGGCGCACGTTGTTGTCGACCCATTCGCCGATCTGGCGCGCACCGTACCTTTTGAAGCTCATCCAGACTTTAAGACTGCGGAACCGCCGTGACTGCTCAAAGCCGTGCACGTAATACTGATAACGCTCGTTCGCCTTATCAAGTTCATCGGTCAAATAGGAAGGCTTCATTCCGAACGACGCCGTAAGGCGCTTTTCGTCTTTCACAATTACGGCACCTGCGTCGAGCGGCGCGTAGAACCACTTATGTGGATCGATCGTGATCGAGTCGGCCAGGTCAAGGCCACGGTTACGCATCGACCACTCGTGCGACAGAAGCATCCCGCCACCGTAAGCCGCGTCGACATGGAGCCACATGCCCTCGCGATCCGCGATCCGACGCAGCTCGCGAATATCGTCGACCGCACCGGTGTTCGTGGTGCCGAAAACACCGATGAGGATGAAGGGCCGGATGCCATTTTTCTTGTCGCGCGTAATGGCCTCTTCGAGGGCATCGAGGCGCACCTGAAATTCGGGGTCTGTGGGCAACGCCCGCAAAGCACTGCGGCCGAGGCCGATCGCATCCACCGCCTTGTCGACCGAGACGTGGCGCTCCTCCGACACATAGACGGCGCAGCGCTCGTGAATACCTTCCTGCTGTGCGCGATCGCCGCTGACGGCATCGCGACCGAGCTTGAGACCAATGAAATTGGCGGTCATGCCTCCGCTGGTGAGATTTCCACCGGCGTTGTTGTCATACCCACAAAGATTCGAGAGCCAACGCACGACCTGGCGCTCCATAGCGACCGCGGAAGGGCCGATGGAGTAAGCACCGACGTTTTGATTAAGTGCAGAACAGATGAAATCTGCGACGACGCCAATCGGGGCCGGCGAAGGGGTGATCAATCCCATGTAGCCGGGGTGGCCCACGTGCGTGCAGTAAGGCAGCAACTTCTGCTCAAGCTCGCTGAGCACACTCTCGGGGGACAAAGGCTCCTGCGGAAGTTGCTCGGTAAATTGTGCGTTCACCGTAGCAGGCTCGACGTCGGGAAAAACGCGTTTCTCTTCGATATGTTCGAGATACTCGGCGAGGAGGTCGACAACTTGGTGGCCGAGATGCCGAAATTCGTTCGGATCCATGCATTCTCCTGATCTCTGAACAAGCTGCTTTTGGAAATCAGTAGCGGGGCTCGAGACTCCTCCAAGCCCCTGACGGTTCGCATCAAGTTTAACGTAACGATCGCAACCAGAAAGCGCACTCCGGATCTTGCCGTCAAACCCAGGAAGTTGTCAGGAGTTCGGGAGAGTGGTTATTTGGTGCCGGTGTTGGCTGGGAATCAAGAGATGATCAAGCGGCGGTTCCGGTCAGGCTCGCTGCGCGCTCGCGTTCCCGCATCTCGGTCGTCATATTGCGGAGGAAGCGTATGTGCGCGCTCATTGCGTCCCGAAGCTCGGCAGAGATACGCTCGCAATCTTCATCAGACGCGGATACCGCCTTGGCGCAAAGTTCTCTGATCCTGCTTTCGGTGACAGGCTCGAACACGACACAAAGCATGGCACGAGGAACTTAGCGCCGGATATCCGGACTGTACCTGAATCGAGACTCCCGGAACCGGGGAATGTGTTGTCCTCCCCGGGGTCCGTAGAATCCCTTAGGAGTGGTGCTTATTGTTCGGAACGACCACTCCACCCTCGATCTTCGGAATGCCGAAGTGTCCTCCGAGATGAATGAGGTCCATCGGACTGATCGAACCCGAAACGACGATGAAGTTGACCGAATCCCCTTTGGCAAGGAGGACGGCGACATCGCTGATTGCATTGTTTTCAAAGCGAACCCAAAGCCCGGTGCTTCCGGGTCCCCCGCCCTTTTCGTGGTTATTCACCAACTGCTTCCAACCGGCAGACTTGTATTCCTCTTTCACGGAACGTAGAGCTGCGGGGTCGTACATGCCCGGCCCGGAGAAATGAAAGCGGTGAATGGAAATTCCGCTCACGCCTGCAATCACACGGCGAAGATCGTCATTATCCGAATCGAGTTTCGAGGCGAAGATCAACATCGAGTGGTCGAGGGTAAATTCGGTCTTCGAGGATGCGCTTTGGCGCAAAGATTCGAGCGCTTGGGGAACGGACTCCGGAGCGCGATGGCGATCGGGTGGGTACTGTAGATTTGGTGGCTGCTGTTGTTCCGGCGCGTATTGCCCCTGGGGTTGCTGCTCGTCAGGCGATTGCTGATCCTGGGGCAACGGCTGGCTGGAAGGCTGTTGCCGGTCCGCAGGGGCCTGCTCGTAGGGCTGCTGTTGGTCCCCTGGCTGAGGCTCGGGCGGTTGCTGGGCATACGCGAAGCCGACCGTGAAGATGGCGATAAGAACCACCCAAGCTGCCTTGGCACTTTTCATAATCACCCCCTCAGGATCGGGCTGTGTGGGGATGTCCAAGCCGATCGATCCTAAGACTTGTTGGATTTCTAGCTGATCGATCCTGAAACCGGCAATGCATAGAGACTCAATCTCCAATCATCCGGTAAACGCTTGAATGCAGCCAGGTTAGAGGAAAGAATCAACTCTTGTCGACGCCCGGAAATCGGGTTCGAATGGAACTCAAAGAGCACAACGAAGGGCCAAATACGCCGCTGAGGGGCGTGAGTGTCAGGCTTTCTTATGTCGTAATTTTGAGCGAGTCCAAGCTTCTCAGTGAGTCCAGCCTCCGTTTTCGCGGAAACACGTCCTCCCCTTGCCGCCGCCCGCGGTGCAGCCTGGGTTGCAATCAATACAAAACACCACGTAGCCGTCAGGTGAGGCTGGTAGTTTAGCGAAGGTGAACGAGGGAAGCTTGTAGCCATTGACATCAATCCGGGCGACTTCGTTGCTGTCGTTCACGCTGGCGCCGGAGCCACCAGAAGCTCCCAGGCGGAAGCTGATGCCGCCCGGCTTGCCATTTCCAGTCGAAAGGCCTCCGCTGACGGGGAGGTCGATTCCGGCCTGGTTGGTCCCAAACGGCGTCACCGGGCCGACAGTGCCTAGGATTCCCAGGACAGCGCGACCGGTCGAATTGATGGAGGCGTTGTCGGTGCGGATGCCGATGCAGACATCGTTGGTCGATAGCCCGCCTCCGTTCTGACCGTAGCTCCAGCAGATGGGCTTGGTGCCCATGTTCTTGTGAGAGACTCCTGAGTAAAAGCTGGTGCCGCCACTGTTGCGGGGATATCCCCAGGGGATGCGCTTGGTCGTGCCGCCGACATTGATATCCTGATCGGGCTTTTCGATCACGATATCTTCGAAATTGGCGAGATTTATAGCGTCGGAGAAAGAGAAGGCGGTGGACGAGTTCCAATCAGTTCGCGAGACGTAAACGCGCTTGAGATCGGAAGAACCGCCAATTTTGATTTGTCCGCCCGGGGCGGTCACGTCATAGAGCTCGCCATCGTTAATTCCTGCGCCCACGCTGCCTTCGATCACATTGAACTCGAAGGGAGCAAAGGTTACGGTGCCGCTAGTGGTTGGGTGCGACGACCAGTTCGGCTCCACAACGAACTTGCTGGATGAATCAGGATTGACGATGGCGAGTTGATAGTAGTTCGTGACCCAGCCGCCAGCGCAGGTGATGACGGACGCAGCGTTCGAAGTAATCGCGCAGTATTCTCCATTTCCGGTACCGGCTACGATGGTGGCCTGCTGACCTTTGAAGGTGTCGGCGGGCCACGAAGCGGATGAGTTGCTGATGGTGGTCGCAGTCCCGCCGGTAGCGTTGGTGAGTCCCAGGCCGCCAAATTTGCCGCGGACTTTGATCTGGTAGTACTTGCCGTCGCCGCCCTGGCCCGTCCCGGAGAACAGGCTGCCAACCGGCCAGGAAGTTCCCGACAACGACAAACTGCGACTGACGGAATACCACTGCGCGGCCTGAAAGATGGTGTGGCTGTGCTCGATGATAATCGGGTTGCCGGCCGCTAGTTTATGACTCTCAGACCGAACACTGCGGACGATACACTTATCTTGGGGCCCTTCGCAGTAGACATCGAAGCCTGTCTGTGTCCCAAAGCCAGCGAGATCGTTTTCCATGCTGGTTCCGTTCACCTCGACGGAACCGCCGTACGAAGCGACTCCGTAAAGGGGACATCCTTGGATGTCCCCGCCGATAATCTGCTCTTTTACTGCGTTATAGGCGTAAAAACGGCCGGCGTTGCGTCCGGTGTTGTTGCCGCCGATCTGCCAACCGGCGCCAGTAAAACCGGTGAAGTAGCAGTTGTAGCAACGAATGTTATCGCCCTGAGCGCCGCCGCCACTTTTGGCGATCAACACGCCGACGTCAGTCAAGCCATTGCCGGCAAAGAAGTCGTCGTAGAACGTAATATTCTGCGGGGACAGATCGGGCCCCTGGGATTTGTTGTAATCGATGTCGACCAGTGCGGCGCCCGACTTGCCACCGCAGCCATTCTCGAAGCGCAGGTTCTCGAAGCGGCCGTAGGCGATGGACTGGCCGTCGATGATGCGAAGCCCACACGCTTGCTGTCGCAGGCCGCTGCCAAACTGGTTTTCTCCTTCCCAGCGAAAACCGATCATGTGATACACGCGCAGTTCGGCGTTGATGTTGTACAGCGTTGAAAAATGCAGGATGCGATTGTATCGAGTCGCGGAATTTCCGTTGACTCGGTTGTTTCCATACGCGCCAATGATGGCGGCTTGAAGCGCGGGCGTATTGATCGCTGGAGTCGCGTTGCCGGAGGCTCCCCACCATTCTGGATATACGTCGACCAGGGCCTGGCCCCCGTCGTCGCTCGCGTCGGCCGAGGCGAGCTTGATTGTGCCGTGGCCGGCGACCGCGTTGCAGAAAATCTTGGACATCGGCGCGGTGAAGTATCCGGTGATCGTGGTGGTGGTTCCGTCGGCCGGAGCGAGGCAGCTGCCGTGCGAAAACTGCAGGCTTACGTTGGAGGGAATCGTGCAGTTGGTAGCAATGGTATAGGTGACGGGATAGAGCACGAGCGTGATGTTTTGCGTCCCCCAATTCGGACAGGTGGTCCACGTCTGATTCGCGGAGTAATCGGCCCAGATGATTCCGCTGCGGCGCCCCATGGAGATGACCGCGCGGTTGATCTGAGCGTCTCCGGTGGATCCGGACTGGACGCTCGCCTTCACCAGATTCTCAGCAGGGCGGCTGTCGGCCGAGCCTTGAGTGACGGCCTGGGCAGCGATTGCGGTCGAATTGTCGGGGAAGGCACTTGCGGAAGTGGATAGCTTCCACGCAGAAGAAAGAATGAGGATCGTAAGAAAGGCTGTGCGGACAAGAAATTTCATGGGGCTTACTCGTGCATGAAGGTTCATGGGCTTACTCGAGCATGAAGGAATGACGGGATGGGAAGATTGAAGTCATGATGGCCGAGCGCTCGCGGCAGCGCGCCGCTCCGGGTTGTGCATGTCCGAAGCGCAGCATAGAATCGTCAGAGGCCATGCGTCGCATTCTCAACGTTCTCTCTCACAACTTATCTGTGGTCGTTCTGGCATTCGCTGTGATGCTTCCAGCAAGTTCAGCACAGAATGCCGCTCCCTCGCAAGACACGCAAAAGCCACCCGCGACGGACGGACAGAACACCGCGCCACCGACCGAACCGGCCGCGAAGCCGGCCAAACCGCAGAATGCAGCGCAGGCGAATTCGGCGTCGCTGACTTTGGGACCGGGTGACGAGGTGGAAGTCGCCGTTTATGGCGCGCCGGATCTGAGCGCGCATACGCGGGTCACGTCCGACGGCAATGTCTCGTTGCCGCTGGTTGGGTATGTGCGCGTCGCTGGGTTGACCAGCAGCGAGGCGGAGGCGGCGATCGAGAATCAGTTGCGGCAGACCAATGTCGTAAATGATCCGCATGTCTCCGTGTTCGTAAGGGAATTTGCGAGCAGCGGCGTCACGGTGGTAGGCGAGGTCGGGAAGCCGGGTGCGTATACGACTCTGGGGCCGCACCGGTTGTTCGACATCATCCAATCGGCGGGGGGATTGACGGAGAAGGCTGCGAATCGGGCCGTGATCACGCATCGCGGGAGTGACACGGCCAGCACTTTTGAGTTGTCAAAGGATCCCGCGCAGATGGCGCAGAGCAACGTCGAGGTACAACCGGGGGACACGATCGTGGTGCCCATCGCACCGATTGTTTACGTGCTGGGAGAGGTCGGCAAACCGGGAGGCTATGCTCTTGGCTCTGGCATTAATGGTGTGACCATTTTGAGAGTGGTGGCAGCGGCGGGAGGTCCGACGCGCGACGCGTCCGTGGGCAAAACGAAGATGTTGCGCAAGACGCCAAATGGACTTGAACAGATTCCCGTGCCGCTGAAGAAGATTCTGAGCGCCAAAGCGCCCGATGTTCCACTTGAGCCGGATGACATCATCTTCGTCCCAAACAGCAAGGTGAAGGAAATTCTGAACGGCGGTGCGCTGATTACGACACTCGGAGCGAGTGCTCTATACCGAATTCCCTAGCGGACCCTGTGGTCCCTAAAAGTGATTTATGAAATAGCTTCTCGTTTCTCCGGTCGCCTGGACCGATTTTCCTTCCTGCTTCCTGTTCTTGTTATAGTTTGGTCACTTACGAGTCCATCCTTATGATTAGACTCGTAAGTGACACGAAGTGATCACTTCTACTGCGGCTAACGCCCCCTCGATAGGGGAGGAGCCCGGCCGCTCAGATGTCCGGTACGACTCCCTCGGGTCGGAGTCCGGCAAGCGTCCGCATGGTTAAGCCCGGGTCACACGGAATCGTTTCCATCTCTGGCTCTAATTTTAGAATAGCAATTTGGGTAGGGTAATTGAGACAGTTGCGCGGGAAATATATTTGGCGCGGATTGAGTGTGTTGCGGGGAAAAGCGCGATTTTGGGGGCTTGACAAGCGCGGGTGATTGGACGTGGGGATGGTAGAGATCCGCCACTTTTGCGCGAGGACAAAACAAAAGCAGGTCCTTCGCTTCACTCAGGATGACAAATTTGTTACGGACGGCGGTGGCACCCGTCCCCACGTGGACTGTGCCGACTACGACGGAGCAGCGATCCCTCGCCTGCGCTCGGGGCTAACGCCTCACGCCCCGTGGCACTTCTTGTATTTCTTGCCGGAGCCGCAGGGGCAGGGGTCGTTGCGGCCGACTTTTTCGGCGCCGCGGACGACTTGCTGGACGGTGCGCTGCTCCCCGCCTCCGGCCATTCGTGCCTGTTCGAGTTCGCGGCGCTTCTTGCGCTGGAAGGATTCTTCGAGATCGTCGACAGAGGTCGCAACTTGCCGCGGAGGACGTCCGTTGCCTCCACCGCCGGAACGCAAAACGGGTACGCTGGCGTCAGGACTCTGGCCATGGGGACCACCGGGCCCCCCTTCGGGTCCGACACTTCCCTCCGGTGGCCGCTCGAGGATCTGCATCAGGTAGAGATATTGAACGGTCTGCTCCTGGAACCGTTTCATCATCTCCTCGAACATGTCGAAGGACTCGCGCTTGTACTCCACCAGCGGATCGTGCTGACCGTAGCCGCGCAGTCCGATGCCCTCCTTCAAGTGATCCATGTTGAGGAGGTGATCTTTCCAGAGCGAGTCGAGGACGCTCAGCATGATCATGCGCTCGTGGTAGCGCATCGCTTCCGGCCCGATGATCTGCTCTTTGGCCGCGTAGCGTTCTTTTAGTTTGTCGAAAATCGCGTCGCCGAGTTCCTGCCGGTTGAGTGTCTCGGGCTTGATGCCTTCGGCGTAGATGTCGACTCCGAAGCGGGTAAAGATGCCGTCTTTGAGGCCCTTTACATCCCAATCGTCAACGTGGGCCTTGACTGGGCAGAACTGGTCGATGAGGTCGCCCAGGATTCCCGAAACGTAGTCTTCGAGAATCAGGTCCTTCTGATCGAGTCCCTCGAGCAGGCTGCGGCGGAGGCCATACACGGCCTCACGCTGCTTGTTCATGACGTCGTCGTATTCAAGCAGGTGTTTGCGGGCTTCGAAGTTTTGCGCTTCGACCGCTTTCTGCGCGGCCTCGATGCGCTTGGTAATCATGCGCGATTCAATCGGAATGCCCTCCTCCATTCCGAGGCGCTGGAGCAGGTTCGAGACCCACTCTTTGGCGAAGATGCGCATTAAGTCATCTTCGAGGGAGAGATAGAAGCGCGATGATCCCGGATCGCCCTGGCGGCCGGCGCGGCCGCGAAGCTGGTTATCGATGCGGCGGGCCTCGTGGCGCTCGGTGCCGAAGATGTGCAGGCCGCCCGCAGCCACGACGTCGCCATGTTCGGCGTCGGTCTGGCCCTTGTAGCGATTTAAGACTTCGTTCCATTGCGCAGTGGGCACGGCATACTCGTTGCCGCCGTAATACCACTTGGTCATGTTGGCGTCGTCGATGCCCGCGTCTACCTTGCCCTGCGCGGCGCGCAGCGGCTGGGCCAGTCCCTTCTTCACGGACTCCTGTTTGGCAATGAATTCGGGATTGCCGCCGAGCAAAATGTCGGTACCGCGGCCTGCCATGTTGGTCGCGATCGTGACCATGCCCTTGCGTCCGGCCTGGGCGACGATCTCCGCTTCGCGCTCGTGGTACTTCGCGTTCAGAACGACGTGCTTGATGCCCTTCTTCTTGAGCAACTCGGACAGGCGCTCGGATTTCTCGATCGACGTGGTGCCCACCAGCACCGGCTGTCCACTCTCGTAGAGGCGCTGAATTTCATCGGCAGCGGCGAAGTACTTTTCCTTTTCGGTGCGGTATACGACGTCAGGATTCTCGACGCGCAGCAGCGTTTTGTTGGTCGGGATGACGACCACTTCGAGTTTGTAGATCTTGTCGAACTCGGGGGCCTCGGTCTCGGCTGTGCCGGTCATGCCCGCCAGCTTCCGGTACATGCGGAAGTAGTTCTGGAAGGTGATGGTGGCAAGGGTCTGGTTCTCGCGCTCGATCTTGACGTTTTCCTTGGCTTCGATCGCCTGGTGCAAGCCATCGGACCAGCGGCGCCCCGGCATCATGCGGCCGGTGAACTCGTCGACGATGACGACTTCCTTCTCGCGCGGATTGTCTTCTTTCGTTTTGACGACGTATTCCACGTCGCGGCGGTAGAGGGCATGGGCTTTGACGGCGGTCTCGACGTGATGCTTCAGGTCCCAGTTTTCGGGGTCGGCGATGTTGCCGATGCCGAGAAGCTTCTCGACCTTTTCCCAGCCTTCGTCGGTGACGGTGATGTTTTTGTGCTTTTCGTCGACGACAAAGTCGCCGGTGTAGATTTTGGGCTCGCCCGGCGGAACGTCGACTTCTTCGCCCTTTTCGAGTTTCGGGATGATGCGATTCACGCGGTCGTACTTGTCGGTCGATTCCTCGCTGGCACCGCTGATGATGAGAGGCGTGCGAGCTTCGTCGATAAGGATGGAGTCGACCTCGTCGACGATGGCGTAGTTGTGCACGCGCTGCACGCAGTCTTTGAGGTCAAACTTCATGTTGTCGCGGAGGTAGTCGAAGCCGAACTCGTTGTTGGTGCCGTAGGTGACGTCGGCGGCGTAGGCTTCGCGGCGCTCGTCGTCGTCGAGGTCGTGAACGATGACGCCGACGGTGAGGCCGAGGAAGGTATAGAGCTTGCCCATCCACTCAGAGTCGCGCTTGGCCAGGTAGTCGTTGACGGTGACCACGTGCACGCCGCGTCCGCTGAGGGCGTTGAGATAGACGGGGAGGGTGGCGACGAGAGTCTTGCCTTCGCCGGTCTTCATTTCGGCGATCTTGCCCGAATGCAGAACCATGCCGCCGATCAACTGGACGTCGAAATGGCGCATGTTCAGCGCGCGCCAGCTAGCCTCGCGGGCGACCGCGAAGGCTTCGACGAGGAGTTCGTCGAGGACTTCTTTCAGGGCGGCGTCGCGGTCGGCTTCGATCTGCTTGACGCGGTCGGGATCGGCCTCAGGCTCGTCGGCGATCCTTGCGAGGCGGTCTTTCACGCGCTGGCGGAAGTCGTCGGTCTTGGCGCGCAGCTCGGCGTCGGAAAGCTTCTTCATCGCCGGCTCGAGCGCATTGATGGCCTCGACCTGAGGCAGCAGGCGCTTGACCTCGCGCTCGTTTTTGGTCCCGAAGACCTTGGCTACTAAGGTGTTAATCAAATGCGGAATCCTTCAGAGGGGACACGTACCCCAAGTATAGGGATGCAATAAGCGTAGCATATTGCATGCGGCGCGAGGCAGCAGGAGTCCAACGTTCACAACCCTTTTCAGGTATATTTGGCCCCGTCCCCCATGCCCACCTTTTACGATCAGTTTGTCGCCTGCGAGCAGTCTGGTCCCCAGAACGTAGCCCTCGAAATCCAGCGCCATGACCAAGTTGAGAGTTACACCTACTCCGAAGTCCGCAAGATGGCCGAATCAGTTGGCCGGTGGCTGACCGAGAAGAAGCTGCCGGCGGGCGCGCGGGTTGCGATTTTCGCCGATAACCATCCGCGGTGGGTGGCGATGTACCTGGGAACGATTGCGGCCGGGTACACGGCGGTCCCGCTCGATACGGCGTTTCACGACGACCAGGTCGCCAAGCTCCTGAAGGACAGCGGAGCGATCTTGCTGGTGACGGATGTGAAGCATCTGGCGACTGCGCAGAAGGCAGTGAATGGACTGGCGGTGGAACTGGTGCTGACCGATCCAGGAAGCCTGAAGCCCGACAAGGATCCGGGCCAGCCGCGGTGGGTGGGCGAACTGGATGCGATGTTCAAGACCGGCCCCGGGAGTTTCCGCGCAGTGGAAGCGCCAGCCGACAACACGGCAGCCTTGCTCTATACGTCCGGTACGACGGCAGATCCGAAGGGTGTGCAACTGACCCATGCCAACCTGCTGGGAGAAGTGAATGCGGTGTTTGGATTGTTGAATATCGGGTCAGGTGACGCAGTGTTGGGAATCCTGCCCATGTTTCACGTACTGGCGCAGATGGCGAATTTATTGCTGCCGCTGGTGAAGGGCGCGCGCGTGGTCTACCTCGAGACACTGAACACGACGGAACTGCTGCGCGCCTTGCAGGAGCGGCAGATCACGGCCTTCGCGGTGGTGCCGCAGTTCTTCTACCTGATCCATGAACGCATCTTCAAAGAGGTCGGAAAGCGCGGAAAGATCGCCGAATCGGTGCTGCGGACCCTGATGCGGGTGAACCGCTTTCTACGAAAGATCGGGTTGAATGCCGGGAAGCTGTTCTTCGGCAAGATTCACGCGACGTTCGGCTCGCGGATGCGATATCTGATCACGGGCGGATCGCGATTTGATCCGGTCGTCGCTAATGATTTCCGCGATTTCGGGATCGACCTGCTGAATGCCTATGGACTGACGGAAACTTCGGCGGCGGCGTTTCTGAATCCGCCCGGCAAGGTTGTGATCGGATCGGTCGGGCCGCCTTTGCCGACGATCGAAGGGAAGATTCTGGATCCGCAACCGTCAGAAGATGGTGGGCCAGCGGTGGGCGAGATCCTGATTCGCGGGCCGATCATCATGAAGGGCTACTGGAACCGGCCCGATGCGACAGCCGACGTCCTGAAAGATGGCTGGCTGCATACAGGGGACCTCGGTTACTTCGATGCACACGGGAATTTGTTTATCACCGGACGGCGCAAAGAAGTAATCGTGCTGGCGAACGGGAAGAATGTTTATCCGGAAGAGATCGAGTCACATTATCTGAAGTCGCCGTTCATCAAGGAAATTTGCGTGATGGGGCTGGAGGCGAAGCCGGGCGATCCGAGTTCGGAGCGGCTGTATGCGGTGGTGGTGCCGAATTTTGACGCCTTGAAAGAACGCAAAGTCGTCAATGCGAAAGAGGTGATCCGGTTTGATATTGAAGGGTTGTCGCAACAGATCGCGTCGACCAAACGGATCGGGAATTACGAGATCTGGCAGGATGACTTGCCGCGCACGACCACGCGCAAGTTGAAGCGATTCGAGATCGAGAAGCGCGTGCGGGCGAATCAGGCGAAGGGCGGCGGCGGAACTGCGGGTGCAGATGTTCCGGCTGAGAAGCCTCTGACGCCGGAGGACGAGCAGTGGCTGGAACAGCCGGATGTGCAGCGAGCGCTGGCGATCATTCGCGAGAACGCACACAACGCGCCGGAAAAATTACGTCCGACGGACAATCTGGAACTCGATCTGGGTCTCGACTCGATGCAGCGCGTGGAGTTGTTGACGACGCTGGAGAGAGAACTAGGCGGCGACGTGGAAGAGTCGCAACTCGCCGACATCTACACTGTGCGCGATCTGGTGAACGCGGTGCTGGAAAGCGCGGCCAGCGGCAAGACAATGTCGAGAGCGCACTTCGCGGGATGGTCGGCTGTCCTGCGCGAGGATCCAACGGATCCGGAGGTCCTCGATCTGGCCAACCCGCACCCGGCGATTGAGAGCTTCTGGTATCTCGTCTCGCGCGTGATTCAGATCGTGGGGCGCGACCGCTTCCAGCTGAAGGTTTCGGGGCTGGAGAAGATTCCGAAAAAAGGCACCTACATTCTTTCGTCGAATCACGAGAGCTATCTGGATCCTCTGATTCTGGCGTCGGTGGTCCCCCGCGAAGTTTTTGTGAACCTGTTTGCGGTGGGAACGAGCGAGATTTTCGGCGAAGGCATCATGAAGAAGGTCGCGCAGGCGGTTCGAGTAGTGGTCGTCGATCCCGATGCGAACCTGGTGCCGGCAATGCGGGCGGGGGCCTTCGGCCTGCGACACGGGAAAAGCTTGATTCTTTATCCCGAGGGCGAGCGCAGCATCGACGGAACGCCGCGCACATTCAAGAAGGGTGCGGCAATTCTGTCGATGCATTTGCAAGTGCCGATCGTGCCAATCGCGATCGACGGTTTCTATGACGCCTGGCCACGCGGAAAGCGCTTCCAGAAGTTCGCGCCGCTGAAGATGAAGTTTGGGGATCCGATCTATCCACCGCCGGAGGCGCAGGCGTCGGAGGAGGAGTATGCCCAGCTGATCGGGAAAGTGAAGGAAAACGTGGTGGCCATGTGGAATGAGTTGCGGGGCGTGGACGAAGACTCAGCGCCTGAGGCAAAGGCGGCGGACTAGGCTCCGGCGCCCTGCGCCGTTTGTCCGAAGGCTTTCACGAAGGCGTCGACCACCATCGAATCGTAGCGCTTGCCGGAACTCTTGACGATGACTTCCTCGGCCTGCTGGGGAGAAAGCTTGCGCGGACCAGTCGCGCTGATCAGCGTTTCGTAGGCATCGGCCAAGGCGAGCACCTGGACCTCGATGGGCGCATCCACCGTGCTCGCTCCACTCTTGGTCAGGTTCTGCTCCATCATCAGGATCGGGATGGCGCGCTGCATCACCCCGGCCAGGGCTTTGGATTTGTTGGTGGTCCGGCCACTCTTTTTCAGGCTCTCTTCAATGTCTTGCTGGGAAAGGTTGGCGACTTTGTATAAAACGTCGTTGCTGATCCCCAGATCGCGAACGTTCTGGAGCAGGGCGGCGATGCGAACATCTTCGATACTGCCGGAGTCCAGTCCCAGCGACTCGCCGATCTTCTGCGCATACAGCGAGACGCGGTAGGAGTGAGCGTTACTGTATTTTTCGTTCGCCAGGAAATGTTGGAGAATGACCATCATCCCGTCATAGCTGTCCTGCAGATCGGCGAGGCTCTTTTGATTGCGCTCGTAAAGAGTCCCCATTGCGTAGCCGCTTACAACCAAGATGCCGCCCCAGGCGGCCAGGTCGAACCACGGATTTTCGCCGGCGGCAGCCACACGGCGGTTAAAGAGTGTCGGATTCATCCAGGTCAGCAGGACCACAACAGCAATGCTGGCGACGGCGGTGAGCGTGGCGTGCCGCCGTCCAAAGTGATAGGCGGAATAGAGAGTGGGCAAAAAGAAGAAGCACAGCACCACGCGCTGGGACGAGACGAGGAAATTCAGCAGCCCCGCAATCACCACCAGCGAGAGCAGCAGCCATAGTTCCTGGCGGACTTTTCTCATGATTTCTCAGTTCTTCCTGCGCGACTATCTTGTGCTTGCTGACAAATGAGCCAGCCTCCTCCATGGTAGTGAGGAAAAGCGGGCATCGAAAAATTACCGAGGTAATTTCTGCAAGAAACTGGGGACACCCAAGTATCGGGCATTGGCGAATCGGGAAAGCTATGGGGCGCGCGGAGGCCGGATCGCGTAGGGTTGGTTTACTTCGCCCTCGGATGGGTCTGGTCGTATACGGCCAGCACGTGCTTTATGGAGAGTTGGGTGTAACGCTGGGTCGTCGAAAGGCGCTCATGGCCGAGCATCTCTTGGATCGCGCGGAGGTCGGCGCCTTCTTCGAGCATGTGCGTGCCGAAGGCGTGCCGGAGGGTGTGCGGATGAACGTCGGGTGAGAGGCCTTTCGCGACGGCGATCTTCTTGACGATCCGGCCGACACTGCGCACGGTGAGGCGGCCGCCGCGCTGGTTGATCAGGAGAGCGGGAGTCGTCTTCTTCTTATCTGCGAGGAGTGTTTGCCGCGCCGGAAGGTAGGCGCCGAGCGCCGCCACCGCCGATCCGCCAAACGGTACGTAGCGTTCTTTCTTCCCTTTGCCGCGAATCAGGATCGCCTCCGCGCTGGTGCGAATATCGTCCAGGTTGATGCCGATCAGCTCTGAGTTGCGGATGCCGCATCCGTAGAGCAACTCGAGCAGTAAGCGATCGCGTTCGGGAAAGGCAGCAATTTCCGGCATGGCACCGTCGAGGACGCCGTTCATTTCTTCGATCGTGGGGACTCGGGGGAGTTTCTTGGGAAGCTTCGGGGTCGAGACCAGTTTCGCGGGGTTCTGTTCGACCACGCCTTCCTGGGCGAGCCAGCGGTAAAGAGAACGGACGGCAGCCAGGGATCGAGCCACGGATGGCTTGCTCAGTCCTTTTTCGTAGAGGTGCGAGAGGAAGCCGCGAACGGCGATGTGGTCGATGCTCTTCCAGTCGCGCGATCCGACGTAGTTCGCAAAATTCTCCAGGTCGCCGGCGTAGGCTTTGATCGTGTGGGCAGAGGCATTGCGCTCGCGCAGAACGCGGAGGAACTGGTCGGTGGCGCGTTCGACGGTGGTTCGCTTGTGGGCTCGGGCTTCCGTCATAAAAGGCTTGTCACCACGCAGACACGGAGACACAGAGGAAATGAAGTTTTTTCTTGATCTTGGTGTGAACTCTGGTGTGTCGAATGTGAAGAGATCGCCTGGCATTAATAATCTCTTGCATTTGCTTTCTCCGTGGCTCTGTGTCTCCGTGGTAATCAGCCTTTGGCTCTCGCCCGCGGATGATGCTTCTGATAGACGGTCTTCAGACGATCCAGGGCAAGATGCGTGTAGACCTGGGTCGTCGAGATGTCGGAGTGGCCGAGGATGGTCTGCACGGTACGCAGGTCGGCGCCGTTTTCGACCATGTGGCTGGCACAGGAGTGACGCAACATGTGCGGCGAGGCCGAGCGGCCGGAGGCCATTGAAGCCGACTTGACCATCTGCCAGACACGCTGGCGCGTCAGCCGGTGGGCGCCGCGCGCGAGAAACAAAAATGGCGAGAACTTTCCGGCGGCGAGCGTCGCTCTGGGCTGCTCCAGGTATGCGCTCAAGGTTTCCTGCGCCGAGCGTCCGAGTGGCACGATGCGCTCCTTGTCGCCTTTCCCGCGGACCAGCATGTAGCCGGTATCCAACTTCAGATCTTCAAGTTTTGCTTGAACAATCTCTGACACGCGCAACGCCCCCGCATAGAAGACCTCGAGCATGGCATGGTCGCGAGCGGCAATCGCCTGGGCGAGTTTGGAACCAGACGCGGGCTTTGGCGCCACCAGCGTCTTGTCCATTTCGTCGCGGGCCAGCGCTTTCGGCAGGACCTTCCACTGCTTGGGCGAATCGATGTTCAGCGTGGGATCGTGGTCGATTTTCGTGTCGAGGAGAAGATGCCGGTACAGATGCCGCAGGGCCGAGAGCTTCCGGCCCACCGAACGTCCGTCGACGGAGTTGGAGAAGAGCTGCTGAATGAAGTCGCGCACGTCATTCCGGCGGGCCGTCGTCAGCAGGCGCTTGCGTGTCTCCAGGAAATCGGCGAACTGACAGATGTCGGTTGTGTAGGCCGAGATAGTCAGCGGGGCAAGCCCTTTCTCGACCTTGAGGTAGTCAAGGAAGGAGGAGAGGACGCGCGCGTTGGCTTCGGAGGACATTAGGATTTCCGTTCTGGCTCTGGATAGGGTAACGAATTATCGGACGTTCTGTAGTATCGGAGTGGATACGATGACAAGTCCACCACGCAGGGACAGAATGACGAAGAGCTTCTGTGAGAGATGGCAAATATGGGGAGCCCGATTGTCCTGTGTCTTTCGGGTCACTGTGTGATTACCTAGACAGCAGGCGTAAGTGCGGAGCTCCGCTCCGCTGGACAGCCGAGGGCGCCTCCACCCCAGCACGCGAAACCGCGCGTGCCGAGGACCCCGGCGGCTGTCCCCACGTTTGGACGGGCGAGGCGCCCGTCCCTCCATTTTTTATTTCTGGAAGCTGGCCAGCAACTCTTTTGCGTACAATGCGCCTTCGGGCGTTTCTTCATGCTTAAAGTAAGCGAACACATCGCGTCCCGCATCGAGATGCTGCTGAATGCGGTCCACCATAGCCTTGCGCTCGTCCAGCGGGTAGTTGGGCTTGCGGAAGCGGTAGTAGACGAAGTCTGCGGTGGCGACTTCGGGCGTGTTCATTTCTTCGGTCTCGGCGACACACAAAGCGGCGTTGAGGTCTCGCAGGGCGGCGTAAGTTTCGTCCGCAAACCAAGATGCGTTGCGGAATTCGAACGCCGTTGGAAGGCGCTTGGGGAGGGTCATGAGGAAGGATCGCAAGAGTTCCTGATCTACTTTAAGGTTTGGCGGCAACTGAAATAAAACTGGACCTAATTTTTGCACCGAGGCGACGGGTTCAATAGTCGCCAGAAAGCGTGGAAGGAAGTCCTCAGTTCCCTTCAGGCGCTTGATGTGAGTGATGACCTGGTGAGCCTTGATCGTGAAGCGAAACGCAGGCGGGGTCTCGGCCAGCCAGTTCTGCAGAGTTGTCTCTTTCACCAGTTGGCGGAAGGTGAAGTTCACCTCAACCGCGTTCAGCTGCGTCGCGTAGTGGTTTAGAAACTTTTTCTGCGCCAGCTTCTGCGGATAGAAATCCGGCTTCCAGCTTGGATAAGCCCATCCGGAGGTGCCTGCGAACAACTGGGCCATGGTTCGCGGATTATACCGCCCGGCGTTTTCTGGCCGAAGTCTTGGTGGAACTCTTGCGGGGGGCAGTGGCGCGCTTCGCTGGCTTCCCTGCTTCGTTCACGCTCGCGACCCTGCGGGTGCTCTTGGGCTCTGGCTCTGGCTCCTCGGCCTGGGCGGCGAGTTCTATCTTCTCGGTCGGCTTCGCAGCCTGCGCGGACGATGCCGCGGCACGCACATCGGGCAACTTCTGTTTGAGCTTGAGAACGGGCGCGTGCAAATCACCCATCTTCTCAAAGCGCTTGATGACGTCGGGCGCTTCAAACACGAGCAGGCTGGCGTCTTTCTTCTTGAACGCCCGCTCGACTTCGTCCCAGGTCACGGGCGTTGAGACAGTCGGATGCTCGCGTGCGCGTAGCGAATACACCGAGACGGTGGTTTTGTGCTCGTCGTTCTGGCTCCAGTCTACGAAGACTTTCCCGCCACGGACTTCTTTCTTCATCTCCGAGACAACGAGTTCGGGGTGATCGTGCTCCAGCAACCGCGCAAGCCCGTGGGCGAAGGGCTTGGTAATGTCGTAGCTGGTTGGAGTGTTCAAGGGGATGTAGATCTGCAGGCCCTTCGATCCAGAGGTCTTGGGAAAGCTCTCGAGTCCCCAATGCTCAAAGATGTCGCGCAGCCAGATCCCGACCTGGGCGCATTGCACAATGTTGGCGGGCGCCCCGGGGTCGAGGTCGAAGACCATCATGGTCGGGCAATTGATGTCTTCCGCCAAGGCGAGTGACGGATGAATCTCGAGCGACGCGAGGTTCGCGAGCCAGGTCAGGGTCGGGAGGTCCTCGACGAGGAGATAGTTGATGTGCCGGCGGTTGTGCCGGCTCCAGATGGGCGCGGTCTTCACCCAGTCCGGCCGGTGCTTGGGGGCGTTCTTTTCATAGAAATATTCGTCGTCGACGCCGTTGGGATAGCGCTTCATCGTGACCGGACGCCCTTGCAGGTGCGGGATCAGGGCGGGCGCAATGCGCGCGTAAAAGTCGATGACCTGTCCCTTGGTGAAGCCGGTGGCGGGATAGAGAACCTTGTCAAGATTCGAGAGACTGAGGCGTTTGCCTTCGACTTCGACGACGGGAGATTGGGGCGGCAAGATCAACTCCTTATTTCACAATCCGTAAACGCGGTCAGTATAGCGGCGAGCCGGGCTTTCCGGGTTTTGTCTTGTGATGCGGCCAGGCAGTTGATTGTTGAGGTGTTTTGCGAAATAGACGTTCCGGAGCCGTATCCGTAGTTTGACAATCCCATTTCCCGACACGTACTGTGGATTTCTTGCCGGTTTCTGGGCCGTCCAATCTGGATGCTGTCCGTTATGCCATGCGCACAGACAGTGGAGGTACGATGAAGTCCGTAGCTGCCCGCACGTTTGCACTCTTCTTATTTGGCGCGGTTCTCTCGCAGGCGCTTGCGACGGCGCAGGATGTCGCGTCGTTCGAGAAGCGCACCACGGTCAAAACCCTACCCAACGGGTTGACGGTGGTGATCCTGGAGCGACCGGAGGCGCCGGTCTTTTCCTTCTTCACGCATGTGGATGCCGGGTCGGTGCAGGATCCGATGGGAAAAACCGGTCTCGCGCACATGTTCGAGCACATGGCCTTCAAGGGCACCGACAAGATCGGCAGCAAGGACTATCCCGCCGAGAAGGCCGCGCTGGAAAAGGTTGAGACTGCATACGCGGCGTTTATCGCAGAACGCGACAAGCCGATTGGCCGCGACGACAACAAGCTGAAGGAACTGGAGAAGGCCTGGAAGGATGCGATCGCCGACGCGCAGCAATACGTGATTCCGAACGCGTTCGGCGAGATCGTGGAGCGCGAGGGCGGCGAAGGAATGAACGCCAACACCAGCGACGACGAGACGAATTACTTCTATTCGTTTCCCTCGAACCGGCTGGAGCTGTGGGCTTACCTGGAATCGGAGCGGTTTCTGCACCCGGTGCTGCGCGAGTTCTATAAAGAGCGGGATGTGGTGATCGAAGAACGGCGTATGCGAACGGACAGCAGCCCGATCGGGAGGTTGGTAGAGCAGTTCATTTCCGCGAGTTTCCAGGCGCACCCGTATCACCGGCCGACGGTGGGATGGACATCGGATCTCAACTCGTTTTCGGCGACCGACGCGCAGAAGTTTTTCGACCAGTACTACATTCCGTCGAACATGGTGGTTGCGGTCGTGGGCGATGTGAAGGCGTCGGAGGCGATGCCGATCGTCGAGAAGTATTTTGGCCGTTTGCCCACCAAGCCGAAACCGGATGAACGGACGACGACCGAGCCTCCGCAAAACTCGGAGCGGCGCGTAATTTTGCGGCAGTCGGCGCAGCCGTTCTACATCGAGGGCTATCACCGGCCGGATTACCGCGATCCGGACGACGCGGTGTACGACGCCATTTCGGACTTGATGTCGAATGGGCGGACGTCGCGGCTTTACCGGGCGTTGGTCCGTGACAAAAAGATTGCGGCGTTCGCGGCGGGATTTTCCGGACTACCGGGAAACAAGTATCCGCATCTGTTCTCGTTCTATGCCGTGCCGGTGCCTGGCCACACGCCGCAGGAACTTGCCGACGCCATTCATGCCGAGATCGACCGCCTGAAGAAAGAAGACATCACCGACGACGAACTGCAGATGATCAAGACGCGCGCGAAGGCGGACTTACTCCGGGGGCTGGCGGACAATTCGGGCCTTGCGCAAGAGCTGGCGATCTACCAAGCGCGCTATGGAGATTGGCGGGAGCTGTTCAAGTCCGTGGACCGGATCGACAAGGTGACGAAGGCGGATATCCGACGCGTGGCCAATCAGACCTTTAATGAAAACAATCGGACGGTTGGTATCAGCGAAACCGTGAAATCGGCATCGGCGGCGTCGCAGGGAGGTGAGCAATGAAGAGTCTCTACTGTGGCGAAGTCTGCAAAGCGTCCCTGCTGAAGGTCGGGGCGGTGCTGATCGTCTTGCTGCTGGCTCAGTTCGCGTCGGCGCAGGCCACGAACTGGCAGGACATCCCGATTGGGAAGCTGCCACCATTTCATCCAGCCGAGCCGAGACGGATTCAGCTAGCGAACGGCATGGTGATCTTTCTGCAGGAGGATCATGAACTGCCGTTGATCGATGGGACGATCCGGATTCGTGGTGGTTCGCGGGATGAACCAGCGGCGAAGACGGGGTTGGTCGATCTCTATGGCGAAGTCTGGCGGACGGGCGGAACGAAGTCGCAGACGGGCGACCAGATGGATGATTTCCTGGAGGCGCGGGCAGCGAAGGTTGAGACAGGAGGTACGGCAGATTCGACATCGATTGGATGGTCGTGCCTGAAGGGTGACTTTGACGATGTATTCAAGGTCGTCGTCGATCTGCTGCAGAATCCCGAGTTCCGCGACGACAAACTCGACCTGGCCCAGAAGTCTTTTCAGGAGGCGATCGCGCGGCGCAACGACAATCCGGCGGGGATTGCGGGACGCGAGTCGACCAAGCTCGCGTATGGAGCGGATAACCCTTATGCACGTGAGGCCGAGTACGCCACGATCGATGCCGTCAAGCGCGATGACCTGGTGAAGTGGCATCAGACCTACAACCATCCCAACAACATGATTCTGGGCGTGGTCGGCGACTTCGATTCCGCAGCGATGGAATCGAAGCTGCGAGCTGCGTTTGGATCGTGGCCCAAGGGTCCGGCGGTCAAAAAGGAAGAGATCGCATTTCATTCGGCGAAGCCCGGCTATTACCTGGTCAGCAAGGACGACGTGAACCAGTCGAATATTCGACTGGTGGAGTTGGGTGTCGAGCGCAAGAATCCCGACTACTTCGCGATCGAGGTCTTCAATGAAGTCATGGGCGGAGGATTTTCTTCGCGCCTGATTCAGGACATCCGCACCAAGCGCGGGCTGGCGTATGCGGTTGGTGGCGGAATCGGGACGGCGTTTGACCATCCCGGCATCGTGCGCTTTGTGATGGGAACCAAGAGCCAGAGCACGGCGGAGGCTGTGCAGGCTCTCTACGAGAATCTTGCCGACCTGCAGAAGCACCCGATCACCGAGGACGAGATCAAACGCGCCAAGGATTCCATCCTCAATTCATTCATTTTTAATTTTGATACGCCGGACAAAGTGCTGCACGAGCGTATGGCCTACGAGTTCTATGGGTATCCACTCAATTTCCTGGAGCAGTACCGCGCAGGGATTGAGAAGGCGACGGCAGCCGACGTGAACCGCGTCGCGGGGAAGTATATTCACCCGGATCAACTGGCAGTGCTGGTGGTGGGAAATCCGAAAGACTTCGACAAGCCGCTGTCGTCACTGGGACCAGTAACAAACGTGGATATCACGATTCCACCGCCGCCGGGTGAGCAGCAAGGCGCAGAGGGACCATCCGGTGGTCAGGCCGCGCCGGCGACCGCTCCCGCCGCGTCGAACCCCGAGGGCAAGGCGCTGGCCGCGAAGGTGGCCGAGTCGATGGGAGGGGCGGAGAAGCTGAAGTCGGTGCGGGCGCTGCGCGCGAAGATGGAGCAGCAGGCGGGCGATCAACCAGTCCCGGCGATGGAGGTCACGATTGTCTTTCCCGATCGTATGCACCTTTCCATGGACTCGCCCATGGGCCCGATGACGGTGGTATTCACGCCGACGTCGTCGTTCATGGCGGCGCAAGGGCAGGTGCGGGAGATTCCGAGCTCGCAGCGGAAAGAAAGCCTGGACCAGATCAAGCGCGACATGACGTTCATCGCGCAGCATGTCGACGATCCGAAGTTCACGTTCACAGCTGGCGGAACGGAAAAGGTTGGGGATGTCGAGACGAAGATCGTCGATGTGAATGCCGATGGCACGCCCATTCGCTGGTACGTGGATCCGAAGAGCGGACACATCCTGCGCGAGACCTACACGGCCGTCGGTTCGTCGGGGCCGTTCCAGGGCGAAACTGATCTGTCAGACTGGAAGACATTCGACGGCTTCAGCTTGCCCACCAAGCATGTGAACAAGCAAAACGGACAGGATTCGAGCGTGGTCACGTTTACTGAGATACACGTCAATCCGGACGTGGACCCGAAGCTGTTCGAGAAGCCGGCGGGCGGGGGGACGGCGCAGTAAGTGGAGCTTTAAAATTAATTCTTGTCATCCCGAGCGAGCGAGGCGCAGCCGAATGAAGTCGAGGGACCTTGTGTTTTATGCCGTTTTGTACCACTCGGCCGCTAAGTCCTGCCATGTCGGATTGAACCTTGCGATCAGCCAAAGTTTCTTTTCCCGTGGCCACGATTTCAATTTCTTCTCGCGATCGATGGCATTGCGCACGTCATCAAAACTTTCCCAATAAACAAGACGCGTCGCATTGTAACGGTCGGTGAACCCTTCAAAATTATGGATCTTGTGCTGCCAAACCCGTTTGTGCAAGTTGTTCGTCATTCCTATGTAGAGGGCACGGCGAGAAACGCTTTGAACGATGTCTACGTAAAACCGATATTCACGTCGCATTGAGCATCCGCAAACACAAGGTCCCTCGACTCCGTTCGACGCAATGCGCGTCTCACTTCGCTCGGGATGACACTGATTGGCAGCTTAGTGAAAAACGACGGCCTCTCCTTTTGACCGCGGTCACTTCCGAAGCGGGCATCGCAGCTGGCGGTGCCGGCGGAGAATACCGCCGCTCGTCTCTCGGGTTAAAATGCTCACACTCGCATCGCGAGCGAGGCGCCCGCTTGAATCGAAATCGGATTGTATTCCTGGTTGGATTGTTGGTTTGCCTGTGGGTGCCGCCCGCCTTCGCCGGTAATCTGGACAACGTCATCGCGTCCGAATATCCCGACAAGATCCTGACTATGCGGCATTTCTACAGTGGGGATCGGCTGCATCTTTACGGGGACGGGGCACTGGTGGACGATGCGCCTGCGGGAACGTGGGCGTCGGACGCACAGATTGAAGTTCGAGATGCGAGCCAGACTGGCTCCGTGCTGACAATCAAAGCACGCCGCATCTATCAGGTCTATGACTCCAAGCGCAATCAGTTTGTCGATGCCCTGACGCTGATCCCGATCAACCCGGACAAACGGGAGAGAGAGGTCGAGAAGGCGCTCAAGAAACGGCAGGTCGAGATTCGCATTGAGATGCCGCCGAATCCCGATCCAAAAGAGATTCCTGAGACGCTGCACGCCGTTTTCCTGGCGCCGGATGAGCCGATGGGCGACATTGCGCCTCCCTACTACCGGGACTTTTTCGCAAAACGAGACGGCCGCTCTAAGGCGCAAGAATTGCCACCCGGCGTGTTTCGCCTTGCTTCGGTGGGGTCGAAGGCGGGCGACATCACGCCGCCCCACCAGACCACCCGGACGGATCCAGAATATTCCGACATGGCGCGCCAGTTGAAGTGGCAGGGAACCGCGGTACTGTCTTTAGTGGTCGATGCGTCCGGATCCGTTCAGAACGTACAAGTAACGCAACCATTAGGCGCGGGGCTCGACGAAAAAGCCATCGCCGCCGTCAGCCGATGGAAATTCGATCCGGCCATGAAAGACGGAAAGCCGGTCGCCGTCGCCATCGCCGTTGAGGTCGATTTCCGGATCCATTGAGCATTTTTTCTTCGTGCCCGGTTCACTCGATTCCGAAAACCCATGCAGCTCTTGATAATGGATTGACGAGCCGGGATATGCGGAAGCTTCCCCTGCATGAGGACGCCAAAATGAAGGTATTCACCGAGTATTTGAAATTTCATACGCGCACGCACCGGGCCTATGTCCACATCACGCCACAAGTGGAGGAAATCGTCCGCAAGAGCGGTGTGAAGGAGGGAATGGTGCTCGTATCCGCGATGCACATTACGTGCGGTGTTTACGTGAACGACAATGAAGACGGCCTGATTGAAGACATCGATCAATGGCTGGAGGGCCTCGCGCCGTTCCGCAAGAATTACAAGCATCACGAAACAGGTGAGGATAATGGGGACTCCCATCTGAAGGCCCTGCTGATCCATCACGAAGTAATCGTGCCGATCACTGCCGGCAAGCTCGACTTCGGTACGTGGCAGCGGATTTTCTACGCCGAGTTCGACGGCCAGCGGGATAAGCGGGTGATTGTGAAGGTGATGGGAGAGTAGAAAGGCAGGTCTTAGGTGTTGGGCGTTAGGTCTTAGATTTTAGGTGTCGGGCGTCGGCAAAGCACTTATCGGTCGCCGGTCTTCAGTGATCTGACAGGGTGAATTCAGCACTCAACATTGGGATTTGCAACCTCGAACCTCAACTGGCTGAGTGCTAATTGCTGAATGCTGATTGCTTAAGGATCAAATCGAAATCAGTAACTCTTAATTAAGGGAGAGACGCTTTCATGAGTTCTGAGGAGCTGCAGGAGCTCAAAGAGCACGCTGAGCATGCCGCACACGATCGTTCTTTGGCACCGGTTTCGCTGACGATGGCGATCCTTGCGGTGCTGGTGGCGGTGGTTTCGCTGCTGGGACATCGCGCGCACACTGAAGAGGTGCTTTTGCAGGCCAAAGCGTCGGACCAGTGGGCGTACTACCAGGCAAAGAACATCCGGCAGCACAACGACAGGCTGTTCGCAGCTCTGACAGCGGTCGCCAACAGCAGCAATCCCGAGGCATTGGCCAAGGTGCGCGAGGATTTTCTGAAGGAGTCGGATCGCTACCAGGAGGAACAGAACGAAATCCAGAAAGAGGCGCGCGCCCTGGAGACAGAAGTGGCGACGGAGCGTCGCCGGGCTGACCGCTACGATCTCGGAGAGGTATTCCTGGAAATCGGGTTGGTGGTGACGTCGATTACGCTGCTTTCGGGGAGACGCGTCTTCTGGCACGCCGGCTTACTGATGGGAGTGATCGGGTTGGTCATGGCGTTGGTGGGATTCGTAGTGCATTGAGCCCGCTATTCTCCAGCAAGAGTCATTGAGAGGGCAGGATGCCCTCTCAACAGCCGGCAAGATGCCGGCGTTCTGCAGCACACGCTTCCCTGCCCTGGGTCACGTCCAAAAGTGAGCCGTGTCACAGCACAAAACATCTCTCCAGCCGGACACTTAAGGTCGTAATTGAGATTTGCTGAGTTCTGTTACAGCGTTTCTCAGTAATGGGTTTTGAGTGGCGAATTTCGCAACAGCCAGCTTAGGCCATGCTAGCGCCACTGCTTTCATCCGGCGGTTGATATTTCATAAGGAGAAAAAGTAATCATGAAGACGACGAAGCTGGTCATGCTGGTGATGACGATCGCCGTGGCTCTGTTCATCCTGATCCCGAATCTGTCCTGGGCCGATGACGGGGCGACGGTCTACAAGACGAAGTGCGCTGCGTGCCATGGCGCCGACGCTGCCGGCAAGCCGGCCGCAAAGATTCCCGCGCTGAATGGGGACGACGCGAAGAAGCTTTCGGATGCGGATCTGAGCAAGGCGATCACCGAGAAGCCGAAACATGCCGGCGTGGCGAAGAGCCTGACCCCGGACCAGGTGAAGATGGTGGTTGCGTACATCCGCGACCTACAGAAGAAGTAAGGACCGGCTGTTCCCTTTTGCGCACCAGCCTGGCCGTGGCCATTCCGGTGGGGCTGGAAAAGCCAGAGGGGGCCTCTTGAGAGCCTCACACGGAACCAGGCAGCTCGAACGAGAGATGATTTGGACCGTTCGCAGCCGATGAAGAGGCCCCTCTGAGCTGAGCGTTCGGATAGGAACAGCCACCCCGGACCCTGGTGTCGGTTTTCCAGGGTCCGGGCCAGTCTCCTCGACCGGCCATCGAGGACTCGGCTCCGGAGTTTCTCCCCCAATCGTAGACATCTACCTTTCCTCTCTCCGGAGCGGAGGCGCCGTTTCGCGCAAAGGCCGGAGAGATTTCAATGAGCAAAGCTCTGTTGTACGACGCCACCGTCTGCATCGGGTGCAAGCAGTGCGAGGGGGCGTGCGCGGCTCAGAACAAGCTTCCCTACAGCGATTCGGTCGCTGCCGAAGAAGTTCAATCCGAACACAAATTTACCGTCCTGCTGACCAAGGGCGACAAGTTCATGCGGCGGTTGTGCATGAATTGCAACGAACCTGCCTGCGCTTCGGTCTGTCCCGTCGGCGCGCTACGCAAGACAGCGGCGGGACCCGTGATTTACGACGAGAATCGCTGCATGGGCTGCCGCTACTGCATGGTGGCGTGCCCATTCGGCGTTCCGAAGTATGAGTGGAACAAGCTGCTGCCCCGCGTGCAGAAGTGCACGATGTGCCCCGACCGGGTGAGCGCCGGCAAGCCCACGGCCTGTGCGGAGATTTGCCCAACGGGCGCGACGAAGTTTGGGGAACGCGACGAACTCATTGCAGAAGCGCAGCAGCGCATCCGGGACAATCCCGGACAATACGTTCCGCACATCTACGGCGTCAACGAAGTGGGCGGCACGTCGGTGCTGCTGCTGTCCAGCGTGCCCTTCGAGCAGTTCGGCTATCGGGCCGACCTCACGCGCGATCCGCTGCCCATGTACACCTACCGCGTGCTGTCGCGCATTCCCGATTTCGTGCCGCTCGGGGGAATGATGCTGGCCGGGATCTGGTGGATAACCCACCGCCGCGAAGAAGTCGCCGCGGCCGAAGGACCGCAGGCAACAAAAGTGAGCGCAAAGAAGGAGAGCGAACAATGAAGGTGAAACTCACTTTCTGGAAAGTGGTTTTCTTTGCGCTGATGGCGGTTGGCTTCTACGGCACGGTCGTCCGCTTTACCCAGGGACTCGGGCGCTCGACCAATCTAAACGACCAGTTCCCGTGGGGAATCTGGATCGGGTTCGACGTGTTGTGCGGGGTGATGCTGGCGGCGGGCGGTTTCACGCTCACTGCAGCGGTCCACATCTTCAACATCAAGCGCCTGCGCCCAATCGTGCGGCCGACGATCTTGACCGCGTTCCTGGGCTACGTTCTGGTGTGCATCGCGCTGATGTATGACCTGGGGCGGCCGTATCGCATCTGGCATCCGCTGATCATGCGGAATCCGCACTCGGTGATGTTCGAGGTGGCGTATTGCGTGATGCTCTACACGACCGTGCTGTCGCTGGAGTTCTCGCCAATCGTGCTGGAGCGCTTCAATCTGCAAAAGCCGCTGAAGATCGTGCGCGCGGCACTGATCCCGCTGGTGATTCTGGGCGTGATTTTGTCGACGCTGCACCAGTCGTCGCTGGGCACGGTGTACCTGATCATGCCGGAGAAGCTGCATCCGTTCTGGTACAGCCCTCTGTTGCCGGTGTTCTTCTTTATCTCGGCGATCGCGGTGGGGTTGGCGATGACGATCTTCGAGTCCTCAATGAGCTCGAAGCATTTCGGACGGCAGCTGGAGCTTCCCATCCTGCAGGAACTCGGACGCGTGCTGGTAGTGGTGCTTTGTGTGTACGGGATTCTGCGCTTTGAGGACCTGCTGCACCGCGGTGTGCTCAAGCTGATGTTTCAGCCAGGATACGAAATGTATCTGTTCTGGCTGGAGATTGGTCTGAGCCTCATCGCGCCGCTGTTGCTGCTTTCCCAGAAGAAGATTCGCACGACCGCGCAGGGACTGTATCTTGCCGCGGTACTGGTGGTGTTGGGCTTCATCACAAACCGACTGAACGTAAGCATCACCGGACAGGAAACATCGGCCGGCATGCACTACGTCCCGAAGTGGACGGAGATCGCGGTGACGGGCGCCATCATCGCGGCGGGGTTTGCGCTGTTTGGACTCGCGACCAAATATCTGCCGATCTTCCCCGCGGAAGAGGAAGCGCACACGGTGACCGAACAAACGGTTATGGGTGCAGCGCCGGTGCTAGGCCATGCTGGAGACTGAGCCAAGACGAAGACAGTGGAATCGGCTGTCACGCAGCCTTAGCGCCAAGCTGATCAGCTTGTTGCTGGCAGTAATGGTGGTGGTTTTTGCCCTTCTCGGATATCTCAATATCCAGTTGCACCGCCAGCACCTGGAGGCGGCGGCCCTCACCAGCGCCGAGCGAGTCAGCGATGTCATCAAGCGCAGCACCACCTACTACATGCTGCACAACGATCGTGAGGGCATGTATCACGCCATGGCCACGATGGCGGATGAGCCTGGAATGGTGCGGGTCCGCATCTTCGACCAGGAAGGGCGGATCAGCTACTCCTCCGATCCGGGAGAAGTAAGCCATATCGTCGACAAGAGTGCCGAAGCTTGTTACGGCTGCCACGTGCAATCCCAACCGCTGACGAAACTGAATCGACCGGACCGCTTCCGGATTTACCGCGACCCGAGTGGACAGCGTGTGCTGGGGATCATCACGCCGATCGAGAATCAACCTTCGTGCTGGAACGCGGTCTGCCATGCTCATCCCGCCGAGCAGAAAATTCTCGGGGTTCTCGATACGAACTTGTCCCTGGCACGCGCAGACGCGCAGGTGAAGCAGAGCAGCGGGCGCATGCTCGCCTACACGCTGCTGGCGCTGGTGGCGATTTCGGTACTGAGCTGGATTTTCGTCTGGCAGCTCGTCGGACAACGGCTGAAGCGACTCAAAGACGGCACGCGAGAACTGTCGGACGGAAATCTCGGGTACCAGCTCGAGGTGGAATCGACCGACGAGGCCGGGGAGCTGGCGACCTCGTTCAATCGCATGAGCCTGCAACTCCGCGCAGCAAATGAAGAGATTGTTTCGTGGGCCAAGACGCTCGAGGACCGGGTCGACGAAAAGACACGGGAACTGAAGCGCGCGCACGCCCACGTCCTACAGGTCGAGAAGATGGCGACGATCGGCAAGATGGCTGCCGTAGTCGCGCACGAGATCAACAATCCGCTCGCGGGAATCCTGACTTACGCCAAATTGCTCAAGCGCTGGGTAGAACGGGGGGACGTTGTTACCCCGAAGAAGGAAGAGGCCGAGCAGTGCCTGGAACTGATCGCCGGAGAAAGCCGGCGGTGCGGGGAACTGGTCAAGAATCTTCTGACCTTCTCGCGAACTTCGCAGATGAACGTGCAGACCACGGATCTCAATACGATTGTGGATCGCAGCATCCGTCTTTTGACTCACCAGATGGAGATGAATGGGATCGAGCTGCATCTGGACCTAGGCGAGGGACTTCCGACCCTTCAATGCGATCCGGGACAGATCGAGCAGGTGATTCTCGCGCTGGTGATCAATGCAATTGACGCGATGCCGCGCGGCGGAAACCTGTGGCTTGGCACGCGATTCAAGGCGCCCGGAGAACTTGTCTTTCAAGTCCGGGACGATGGATCCGGAATTGACCCGGAGCTTCTGGAGCGTATCTTCGAGCCCTTCGTGACCACCAAGGAGAGCGGCAAAGGCGTTGGTCTGGGCTTGGCCGTCAGTCACAACATCATTGAAAGACATCACGGCCACGTCGATGTGGAATCCGAAGTCGGCAAAGGAACAACTTTCACAGTCTCTCTGCCTCAGTCCAGCGGCGACATGCCGCGAGCGGTGGTAGTGGGCGACAGCGATGGGGTGAGATCGAGGTGATCTCGTGAGCGCACAAAGTAGATTGCTGATTGTGGACGATGAACTCAGCGTCCGCGACTCGCTCGGCAAATGGTTTCACGAAGAAGGATACGACGTCGTCACTGCAGAGAGCGCCAGCGACGCACTGACACGCCTGGGCGAAAGCAAATGGGATGCCGCGCTGGTCGACATCAAAATGCACGGAACCGACGGGATCGAGCTGCAGAAGCGCATGCATGAAGTTGATCCCGAACTCATCGTCATCATGATGACCGGTTACGCGTCGGTAGAGACCGCTGTGGCTGCGTTGAAAAACGGGGCCTACGATTACGTTACCAAGCCGCTCGATCCGGATGAAATCTCACACCTTGTGAAAAAGGCCCTCGCGCATAAAAAGACTGAGGAGGAGAACGTGCGTCTGCGCGAGACGGTTGCTGAGGTCGCACGTCCGGAAGATATCGTCGGCCAAAGCACGGCTATGAACCGTGTTTATGACGCGATCGAAACCGTTGGACCAACCGATGCGACGGTCCTGATCACCGGCGCAAGCGGCACGGGGAAAGAACTGGTGGCACGCGCCATCCACCATGCGAGTCCGCGAAAGTTTCATCCGCTGGTGGTCATTCATTGCGGAGCATTGACGGAAACGTTATTAGAGAGTGAACTTTTCGGGCACGAAAAAGGCGCATTCACCGGAGCGCAATATCGCAAGAAAGGTAAATTCGAGATAGCCGAGGGCGGGACAGTCTTCCTCGATGAAATCGGCGATATCAGCCTGAAGACGCAGACTGATCTGCTGCGCGTGTTACAGGAACGTGAGATCGTTCGAGTGGGCAGCAATCAGCCGATCAAGGTCGATTTTCGATGCGTGGCCGCGACGAACAAAGACCTCGAAAAGATGATCGAAGAAGGCAAGTTCCGTCCTGATCTTTTCTACCGGCTTAACGTGTTTCGGATCGAGTTGCCGCCCCTGCGGGAGAGGCACGATGACATTCCGATTCTCGTAAACCATTTCGTCCATAAGTTCTCGCAACAGATGAACAAGAAGATCACCCGCGTCTCGCCAGGTGCCATGAACTTGTTGCAACAGCAGCCGTGGATCGGCAATGTAAGAGAGCTTGAGAACGCGATCGAGCGGGCTATGGTCGTGGCGCAGGAACCGGAGATTCGGGAATCGGATTTTGTTTTCAAAGTCTCGGCCGCCCCTAATGGGACGCCGAAGAGCCTCGAGGAGATCGAACGCGCGCACATCTTACGAACTCTCGAATCCGTAAAGTGGAACCAAACGCGTGCGGCTGAGATTCTCGAGATTGATCGGGTCACGTTACATCACAAGTTGAAGAAGTATGGGTGGAGCCGGCGAACTGTTGAAACGCGATGAAGGTGCTGCAACTGCTGCCGATTGGGGAGTTCGACCCCAGGCTTCTACGAGAGTTGGGGCCGGCCATGGCGGAGACGTTCCGCGTCCCCTGTGAAGTTGCGCGCCTGCGGCTGGACCCGGAGTTCGCCTATCACGGCGAGCGGCAACAGTATCACTCATCGGAAATCCTTCAGGCGATGCAGCGGCTCGTCACCAGGGACTCGTGGCGAGTACTGGGCGTCACTGCAGTCGATCTTTACATTCCGATTCTCACGTTTGTGTTCGGTGAGGCGCAGATCGGCGGTCCTTGCGGGCTCGTCTCAGCTCATCGTTTGCGCCAGGAGTTCTACGGACTTCCTCCAAACGCAGAGATGCTGGGACAACGACTTTTGAAAGAGGCCGTTCATGAAGTTGGACATACTCTGGCCCTCACCCACTGCGAAGACTACCAATGTGCCATGGCACCTTCGCATGCCGTGGAGTGGATTGACCTCAAAGACGTGTCGCTTTGCGAAACATGCCGGGCGCAAGTGTTCGCCGATTGATGGTTTGCCGAGCGAATCGACGATGCGTCGGCATCAATGATGCCCGATCGTCGTGTAACCAGATGTGCAAATCCACTCCTTGCCTTATAGCACCGCTATCTTCCTCGCCCACAGTAAGTTAAGGCAGGGCCGGCCCGGGCACTTTGGGACATAGGTTGGAATCGTGCGTGCAGACATCTTGCCTTTCATGCCCCGCAAAGGGCGGAGATTAAGAACTGTCTCATGCAGGATGTGGCGGATGCTCTACAAATGTGCAAATGAAGCTTGTTCGGCTCCCTTTCGCCGACTGCGCGAAGGGAAGCTGTTTCAGGTCGAAACCGAATACTTCGCCGGGCACCCAGGCGCACCAACCTCGGTGCGACGCTCGCGAAGCTGCAGGCGAGTCGAACACTATTGGCTCTGCGATGCGTGTTCGCCATACGTAACACTGACCTTCGACCAAGAGCGAGGCGTCGTTACCGTTCCTCTGCCAGACGGAGCCGGAAAGAAAACCGTTCGGGTTGTGACACTCGAGCTACCGAATGAGACCGCCAAAGTTGGCGAGCGCAGCGTATGTGAGGTGCGGAAATGAAAAACGATCAAGTAACCTGTGCGATCTGCGGGGAGCAGAGACAGGACGAAGATGGTTGGTTCGTCTTAGTGGAGAACCGTTGGACCGACCGCCTTAAAATATTGGTGTGGAATGAGGCGCTAGCTTCGGCGGATGAGACACATCTGGCTTGCGGAGCCGCCCACGTGCAGCAATTGGTGGTGCACTGGATGACCATGGGGAGCTTGGAGTATCCGTTCGCCCAAGGGCCGCGCACTGCGAGAATCACAAAGCCCCGGTGCGTGAAAGAGATCCCTCGCGCGGAGGCCGATCTCAGGGGCACGCGCGTCGTGGGAGAACTCGCGGTGCACCGCGAGAGCCTGGAACGGATTCTGCAGGAAAGCCCAGAGTCGTTGGCCGCTATTCTTGAAGCCCTGACCAGTGCCCTTACTGGCAAGGACTACCAGAAATCTGGGAACGCACAGGATTTTGAGGAAAACCGAGAATTGTGCGTGCTAAGCGAAGTCTGACCAAATGAGGGGAACACTCAGGCTACGCGGCGACTGCTCTTCGCCATGCCTGCCAATCTCGCTTGACTGCCTCGGCCATGTTGCTGGCAGCGATGTACAGCCAGTTGGCCTTCTGCTTACTCAGATGCTTGCGAATCCTCTTTACGGCGTCGGGATTCCCGAGGTGGACGTTCGCGGTCTCCCAGCCCATAGAGAACAAGAGGCGGCACTCGTCGCGATCCTTGGGCAGAACACTCAACTCAATACGCGAGCAATGCGGCGACAGGCGACGGAGGATCCAGTGGCCATGTAAGTGAACGAATGGATCTTGGCAGCGGACGGCCCGGTCCACGATCGCCTGGTACAGAATCTCCTCAGGTTTTGGGAGACCATACGCCCAGTAAACGGCGGAAGGAGCCAGTAATTTGGCTTCGCGCGCGATTTTGCCGCCGCAGTAATCGGCGATTGCCACAAACCGCAAGTGGCCCAGACTGCCCAGACCCGCGATCCGGCGGACCAACCGATAAGTCAACTCGGGATGTGGCAAAATATGTTCGAGCCCGGACAAAACCCCGGGAGATACTTCTCCTGTTACCGAACTGAGAGCGTCCATTTTCTTCCAGAAGTGCTCAGGATCTCGTAACTCGGCCAACGCAATCAAGCGCAACCACCGATTTCCCTCTTCCAAAACAAACGGCCGACCATGCTCGACCAAAGACTTGGAGTACCCGTCGAGAATTTCAAAGCAGGCGTCCTTAGCTTTGGCGGCGAGGTGTCCCTCTTCGATCGCCAACAGCGCGCTCACGGCGAGCCGGACCAGGTCGTTGGTGTACGCCAGGTGGCACGCTTCATCGAAATCGTTAACTCCCCAGACCAGGCGCCCCTCCACGTCGCGCCAGGTGCCGAAATTCTCGACGTGCAAATCACCGACCGCGAGAATTTTGGGCGCCTTGGCGAGGTCAGGACATACTTCGTGCCAGAGCTGCACCCAGCGGTAGAAGGTCGCGCGAAGAAACGGAAATACGGACGTGGCCATCTGCTGATGCTTCAGGCGAAGATCCGCCTTCACGAGAGGCGTGTGGGAGGAGAGCCAGTGCTCGTATCGCGCGGTGGCCTTGACAACGTTCATGATCCGGCCATGAACGATAGTGCGTTATCGCGAAAGATGTCAATGGAAGGAGGTCGGGAACGGGTGAAAGAGATTGGGGTGCCACTCACGAGGGAGAGGTCGGAGCGGCACCCTGATCAAGTTGGATCGGCGATAACGGCAAAACCCGAGAAGACTAGTTCGTATAGAAGGCAGCGTTCTTCTCGGCAAAGGCCTTCAGGTCTTGCGGCAACTCGTCAATCGGGTGAATCGAGTCCGATGTGCAGACCGGCACGCAAGCGCCGCAGTCGATGCATCCGTTTGGATCAACGTAAAGCTGAGTGGCGGCCTCGAAAGCGGGTTCGTCTTTTTTGGGATGAATGCAGTCGGTCGGGCAGGCATCAACGCACAGCAGGTCTTTGATGCACTTGTCGGTAATCACGTAAGCCATGAGGAAGCCTCGATCTATGAAAAGGTCGGCGAGCGCCGCCGGATTGAGAGTAAATCGTAGAGTCAAGCAGCGGCGGTGACGAGCGTCACGGGGAGAGCGTTCTGTGACATTCCCTCACACGCATGTGTGATCGTCGTCACAGCGTCGGTATCCGTAACCCGTGTACAAGTAGTGCAAACAGAGACGCATGTACTGACCCCAGAAAATTGCCCGGCTCCCCTCCAAGACCCCAAAAGCCGCTGCCTCAGCGGCGAGCCGGGCACTTTTCAAACCCCCAATCTTTTCTCGCGAGGCAACGAGCGCCTTTTCGGCGAAATCGACGCCGGAACGGCTTGCGACGCATGCGCGCCACCTCGGCGTGTCAGCCCTGACACGGTGTAGTTCGCACCACACACCCATCCTCGACTTAACTATCCGCCTATCAATGACATAACGCCTGGCTGCCGGCCTGCCACATAGGTGTGCATGACGAACGAAACGAAAGACACACTGATGAGGCAGACGCGCCAAGAAGCTCGAACCTTACTACGGCAGATCGCATTCGTCCTCGTGGTTTCCGCATCCAGTCTCGCCCAGAGCCAGTCGGCAGCGGCGAGAGAGGTGAGAGCACGTCGCCAAGTTCTCGTCAGCATTCCGGACCGCAAGCTCGCGGTGATCGAGAACGGAAAAGTTCTTCGCACCTTCAACGTGTCGGTGGGAGCGGAAGTGAGTCCGAGTCCAATCGGCAAGTTTGAGATCGTGAATCGACTGGCGAACCCGACTTATTACCACTCAGGCGTCGTCATTCCTGCAGGCAAGAACAACCCGCTCGGACCCCGGTGGGTTGGACTCGACAAACAAGGCTACGGAATTCACGGAACGAGCGCGCCGGGTTCAATCGGCAAGGCAGCGTCGCATGGTTGCATTCGCATGCACAACCGGGATGTGGTCGAGTTCGCGACGCTGGTGAATGTTGGCGATACGGTGGAAATCCGCGGCCAACGCGACGAAGACGTGGCACGCATCTTCGCGGGAGACAGCGCCACCGTACTGGCCGCGATCCAAACTGCTCAATCGACAACTGTCGCCGTGAGTGGGCAGTAGACAAAGAGTTTCGGTACGCACGTTTCAAGGAGGAAGGTCATGCAACTCGTAATCACAGCTCTTGCGGTCATCGCAGGGATGGTTTTCTCGCTGGCAATCGCTCTTCTGGTCGAAGAATTCATTTTCGGAGAAGTTTTCCGATTGATGTTTCTTCGCCAGGCTCAAGTGAAGGCCGAATCGAAGCGCTAAAGGACAGGGGGACAATCACGATGGACTATCTGAAGGCGTTACTGCTGATCAGCGGAATCGGAATGGTATTAGCGGCGGTGGGCATTCTGACTCACGACCTGGCGCTCGAGATTCGGTACCGGAGTGCATTCGCAACAAGCGTTGGCCCGATCCCCGCGATTCCGAAACCCCGTTGGCGAACTGCCGTAGCTTTCGCCATGCTGGGATGGGCGCCTTTGATGATCGCCATCGGATTCGCGGCATTCGTAGTTGAGTAAATCGGTCGGCAGAATGGATCACATGACTCTGATGAGTACTGACGCCCATGAGCAGCCCAACGGATCATGCAGTTTATAATTCGCCCATCGCGGAAATGCGGATTCCTTCGTCAGGCTGCCGAAGTCGCGTCCACTCCCTCCTTCTCCTTTTAATTTGCGTTTTTTGGAGTTCCGTTGGCCTTGCGAGTGACTCGAATCCCCCGGCGCAGGAACTCGCCAGGAAAATTGCGGCGGTCGCCGGTCCCGGGAACGTGGTTCTGAGCGTCACGAATCTCTCTTCCCTCCTCCCGAAAGAAACGGAAGACATTGATCGCGATCTGCGGCTTCAACTCGCGTCCTTAGGTGTTCACGCAGTTGGTGCTAGTCAAGCAACAACGTCGGTCGAGGTGACGCTTTCCGAAAATGCCCGAGGCTATTTGTGGGTCGCTGTGGTGCATCGCGCGCAAACTGAGCGCGTAGTTGTGATGGTGCCGGTTGCGCGTTCGGAGACGAGCACTCCGATCCAGGAATTACCACCGGTGAGTCTGCGCAAAACGCTTCTCTGGACACAGGACCGGCAGATTCTCGACGTGCTGGTTCTGGAACAGTCTGGCGCCACAAGGATAATGGTGCTTGACCCGGAGAGAGTCGGGGTCTACCGCGCCGCGAATGGAAGATGGCAGCAGGAGCAGTCGTTGTCCCTCCCGCACTCGACACCCTGGCCCAGAGACCTGCGTGGGAGACTTGTGCTGCGCCCGGATCACGGCGTCGATGCTTATCTGCCAGGCGTGATGTGTCAGGTTCCAGCCGCCTCTACAAGCGTGGCGTGCCGCGAGAGCAATGATCCATGGCCTCTGTCGGCGCAATTCGCGCTGGCTGCGTTCTTCGCGCCTACCCGAAACTTCTTTAGTGGTGTTTTGGCACCCGGCATCGGACGCCAAACTTCGATTTCCAAGTTCTATTCTGCCGCTCCAATCGCTCGACAGAACTCAGCCCTGTGGGTGATCGCCGGGACCGATGGAACCTTCCACGTGCTGGACGGATCATCCGAGCAGACGTTAAGCGTGCGCTGGGGAAGTGATGTTGCCTCCGTAAGATCGTCGTGCGGATCGGGCTCGCAGATTCTGTCGAGTCAACCGGGCCTTGGCTCGAGCGACGCGATTCGGGCCTTCGAAATGCCAGAACGTAATCCTGTCCCGGTGAGTGCTGGTGTCGACTTTGCCGGTCCGATCACTGCGCTGTGGACAGAATCGACCGGCACGAGCGTGATGGCGGTGTCTAAAAATGCAGCAACGGGGACCTATGAAGCGTACCGTGTGGCAGTGGCTTGTGGTCAGTAGTTTCTTGCTGGGGTTAAGGTCTCCGGCAGAAACTCGGCCGCAATATGGAGGAACGTTGCACCTGGCCACGCGCATTTCTCCGTCGTCGCTGGACCCTGCGGACGCGACACAAGGCGACTCGTTGGCTCGACGGAATTTGATTCGGTTGGTCTTCGACACACTCGTCTCGCTGGACGCCGAGGGAAAGGCGCAACCCGCGCTCGCGGTTTCCTGGCGTGCCGAGTCAGGCAATCAGAGATGGCAGCTCTGGCTAAGAAATAATGTCAAGTTTCACGATGGATCGCCAATGACGCCTGAGGCCGTGGCGGCGTCCCTCAGGACGGCAAATCCGGACTGGACCGTTCTGGCTGCAAATGATTCCGTCATCATTCAAACGAACGCCAACGATCCCGATCTCCTCGCTGAACTCGCAATGGCGCGCAACAGCGTCGCCAAGAAACTCTCCGGCGGAGCCTGGGTCGGCACCGGCCCTTTTCGCATCACAAACTGGCAGCCGCAAAAGAGCGTGACGCTGAGCGCCGTAGAGGACTATTGGGGCGGCCGAGCTTTTCCCGATACGATCGATGTTCAGTTCGGAAGAAATCCGCGGGACCAGTTGATCGACTTCGATCTTGGCAAGCTTCAGATTGCCGATGTCGCTCTCGAACAAACTCATTACATCGCGGGAGAAGGCCGGCACATTGTGAATTCTGCCCCGCTTGAACTGGTGGCGCTGGTCTTTGCGCGCGAGCCTCAATCGACCGACGACGCGAAACTTCGGGAGGTAATTGCGCTCAGCATCGACAGAGCATCTATCCGCAGCGGTGTTTTGCAGGATTCGGGCGAACCCAGCGCGGCCATTCTTCCAAACTGGATCACGGGATACGCTTTCGTTTTCCCTAGTGGCCGCGAACTCACAAAAGCCCAGGAAGAACGCAGCGAAATCCAACGAGCACCTGCACTGAGCGTCGGCTACGATCCGGACGATGGCTTGGTGAGACTCATTGCCGAGCGAATCGTGTTGAACGCTCGCGATGCAGGCATCACGCTGCAAGCTATTGCCGGTGCGAAAACGGATATCCGAGTGGTCCGAGTGACGCTATCGTCCACGAACCCGCGAATTGCGTTGCAGGCGTCTGCGACCGCTCTGGGACTGACTGCGCCGAAGGTGAGTGGAACGTCCATCGAAGACGTGTATAAGGCTGAAAGTGAATTGCTCAGGAGCAAGCGAGTCATTCCGTTGTTTCAACTCCCCCTGTCTTATGCTGTAAGTCCCGCCGTGCAAAACTGGAATATAGGCCCGGACGGAAGCTGGCATCTACCCGACATCTGGCTGGGGAGTGCGCCGTGAGTTTTCGCCGCAAACTGCTGCTGTTGTTTTCGATCACCGTCTTCTTGTCAGTGACAGCAGTGGCGTGGCTCGTCTCGCTCGTGACGCGGCAAGCATTTGAGAAGGCGAACGAGGAGAGAACATCGGCGCTGGTCGCCCAGTTTCAACACGAGTTCAACCGAAGAGGCGACGATCTCGTTCATCGCGTTGAAGCTATCGCCAGTAGCGACGCCGCCACGCGAATCGCGCTCGCCCAGGGTCAGGGATCCGCCAGCCACGGCAATTTCGCAAACGATGCCGGGCCCATCGCTGCGAGCCATCAGCTCGATTTTCTGGAGTTCGTTGACGGCGACGGGACCATCGTTTCGTCGGCGCAATCGCCTGCCAAATTTGGATATCCAGATTCTTCTCTGGCGGACCTGCGCAGGCTGGCGTCCCGGCCGGCATTCCTCAAGCAAGAAGAGCTACAAAATGGCTCGGCTCTGGGTTTGTTTGCGGTGCGGGCCGCAAACGTTGGTGACAAGCTGCTTTACGTGGTTGGCGGCCAGCGAGTCGACCGGAATTTTCTGGCCGCTCTGGAACTGCCACCCGGCATGCGCGCGATGTTGTATCCCAGATTGAGTGCGGCGTTTTCCGCAGAATCGCTCATCGACGCCTCGGGCACCTTGAAGGACGCTGAGAGGCTCGCTCCTCTCATTCAGGAGGTGGCAAGTGCGGGGAAAGAGAGTCGACTTCTGGTGCATTGGTCCGATGATCCGGTTGACGATGAAACGCTCCACGCCATCCCGCTGAACGGACAAGACGACAAGCCCTTGGCCGTGCTGCTTGTCGGCACGACTCGACGACCTTACGTGGAAGTAAAGCGCCACATTCAATCCGCGGCCATGCTCGTTGGTGGCGCCAGCATTGTGCTTGCGATTCTACTAAGCAGTTGGGCCGCCGCTCGTGTCACCAAACCCGTGGAGCAATTGGCTGCCGCGGCGCGTGAAGTCGCCAGTGGGAATCTGCACACGCAGGTGGAGGTCGCGTCTGCCGACGAAGTGGGAGAGTTGGCAGAAGCCTTCAATCGGATGACTCGCGATTTGCTGGAGCAGAAAGAACGATTGGTGCAGACCGAGCGCGTCGCGGCCTGGCGCGAACTTGCCCGCCGCCTGGCACATGAACTCAAGAATCCCCTTTTTCCGCTTCAGCTCACCGTGGAGAATCTGATCAAGGCGCGCGACCAGAGCCCCGAACTCTTCGAGGAGATCTTCCGCGAAAGCGCAACCACGCTCCTGGCAGAAATCAACAATTTGAAACAAGTCATCTCCCGCTTCAGCGAATTTTCCAAGATGCCGCAACCGCAATGGCAGCAACTGAACGTCGATCAGGTCGTGCAGGGTGTGGCTCGCCTCTTCCAGGCACAACTGGAATCGCGGAGTGGCGGACCGATCGCGTGCCAACTCGATCTGAGCGCAAACAATCCAATCGCCGGCGATCCCGAGTTGCTGCACCGCGCAATCTCGAATCTCGTCCTGAACGCCATGGACGCCATGCCGAACGGAGGAGCCCTCACTCTGCGCACGCGCCAGAGTGGCGATCGCGTCTCGATCGATGTGAGCGATACCGGAATTGGTTTGACGCCGGAAGAATGCGCTCGGCTCTTCACGCCCTACTACACCAGCAAGCAGCATGGCACTGGGCTGGGACTGGCGATCGTGCAATCGGTCATCAGCGATCACGGGGGCACGGTCGGCGTAAAGAGTCAGCGTGGTCGCGGCACGATTTTTCGCATTGAACTCCCTCGCAACTTGGATAGACTGCGAGCCGTCAACGAACAAGAATCGGCCGTGCTGACTGAGGGTCAGTAGAGGAGAACTCATTGCCGTCAAAAGCCCGACTTCTGATTGTGGATGACGAAGCGAACACGCTCGCTTCGTTGTCGCGTGCCTTTCGGCTCGCCGGGCATGACGCTGTCGTCTGTGACAACGCCAACAAAGCTCTGGAGATGGCCAAGGCGCAAAGTTTCGACCTGATCATGTCGGATGTGGTGATGCCGGGCAAAGATGGTCTTTCTCTTCTCGAGGAACTGAAGACGCAGGGAGTCGTGGCCCCGGTCGTCATGATGTCTGGTCAGGCGCACATCGAAATGGCAGTGCGCGCCACCAAATTGGGCGCGCTCGACTTCCTTGAAAAACCGATCTCGACTGAAAAGCTTTTGCTGACCGTAGAAAACGCTCTTCGACTCCAAAGGCTCGAAAGCGAGAATCGGCAACTGCGGCAACGTCTGGGCAAACACGAAATCGTATGGAAGGGCGAGGCCATGCGGCGTGTGATGGCTCAGGTCGAGCGCGTCGCCGCCAGCGAGACCCGGGTCTGCATTCTGGGCGAGACAGGGACAGGGAAAGAACTGGTAGCCCGGACGCTACACGAACGAAGCGCGCGGGCGTCGGGGCCTTTTGTGACGCTGAATTGCGCCGCCGTGCCCGCCGAACTGATCGAGTCCGAGTTGTTCGGGCATGAAAAAGGATCGTTCACCGGCGCCGCCGGCCGTCATGTGGGCAAGTTCGAGCAAGCCGAACACGGCACCATCTTCCTCGACGAAATTGGAGACATGCCGCTGCAGATGCAGGCCAAACTGCTGCGTGTACTGGAAGAAAACGAGATCGAGCGCGTCGGTGGCGAAAAACCAATCCACGTCGACGTCCGCGTGCTCGTGGCGACGCACCGCGATCTCGAAGCACAAGTGAAAGAAGGAAAATTTCGCCAAGACCTCTTCCACCGCATTTATGTCTTTCCGCTCGTACTGCCCCCATTGCGCGAGCGCGGAGAAGATATCCCGACTCTGGTCGAGCATTTTGCGGCGCAGGTGAGCGCGCAGAACGGATGGAAACCGGTTCCCTTCACGCCTGAGGCGATTGCCAGGCTGCAAGCGCATCCGTGGCCTGGAAACGTGCGCGAATTACGCAACATGGTAGAGCGTTTGATGCTGCTCGCTCCCAAGGGCGAAGTGGACCTCGAGACAGTGGAGCTCGCATTGCCGCAAGCTGCTGTCGCCACCAGCTTCACCGGCAGCGAATCGGGGCCGCTGGCAGACCGTGTGCAGAGCTTCGAGCGGGAGGTCATCCTTGCGGAACTGAAACGCCACCAATACAACGTCACGAATGCGGCCAAGGCTTTGCATCTCGAACGCAGTCATCTTTATAAGAAGGCCGAGCAGCTCGGCATCGACCTTCGAGCCGTGCGCAGAGAGCAAGAGTCGCCACACAACGCAACGTAGAATTCCCGGCAATCGACAACTGGAGGTGGTGGTGCTTCGAAGCACGCATTCTCTTGCCGTGATTCTGTTGGTGAGTGCAACGTTTGCTGCTGAGCCGCCCTCTCCCGCGACATATGGCGTCCGCATGGAGAATGTCTGGATTCCGGTGAAAGACGGCGTGCGACTGGCGGCTACGCTCTACATGCCCGATGGTGCGAAGCCGGGTGAAAAGTTCCCCGCTCTGCTCGACTACCTGCCCTATCGCAAGGACGACAGCACCGCCGCGGGCGACTATCCCAAGAACGCATATTTCGCGCGACGAGGATATGTGGCTGCGCGTGTGGACATTCGCGGTTTCGGTTCTAGCGAGGGGCGGCCGACGGATCGGGAGTACTCCGAACAGGAACAACTCGATGGCGAGCAGGTGATTCACTGGCTCGCCACGCAGCCCTGGTCCAACGGCAAGGTCGGGATGTACGGAATTTCATGGGGCGGGTTCAACGCGCTGCAGATGGCGATGCGCAACCCTCCCGAGTTGAAGGCGATTATCGCGACCGACGCGACAGAAGAACTGTTTCACGACGACATTCACTACATCGATGGCCTGATGCATGTGGATGAGTTCGAACTGAACATGGACATGGCACCGGGAATGACTGGCGCCCCCGAATACACTTTGGACGAAAAAGTTCTCGGACTGCGTTTCGACGCCGCGCCCTGGTCACTCGAGTACTTCGAACATCAGCGCGACGGATTGTTTTGGCGGAGTCCCGTGCGCCCGCTGGGGGAAATCAAGGTTCCGTGTTTTCTGATCGGCGGGCTTGCCGACGGGTATCGCGACAGCATTCCGCGCATGCTCGAACAAGTCACTGCGCCCGTGAAGGCCCTCATCGGACCGTGGAACCATTCGTATCCGAACGATGCCGACTTCGGCCCGCGCATCGAGTGGCGCGAGGACGCGGTACGCTGGTGGGACTACTGGCTGAAGGGTCGTGATACGGGTGTCCTGCAGGATCCAAAGTTCGTGATCTACATGCGTCATTGGTTTCCTCCCGATCCGAATCTGGAGTCCGTTCCCGGAGAGTGGCGGGCGGAGACCGGATGGCCCCCTCAAGGACAGAAGGACTCGGTGCTGTACCTGCAACCGAATCACGCTCTGTCCGCCGAATCTGGGCCGAAGCGCACGCATCGTCTGAAATATGTTCCCTCGATCGGAGTGGAAGCGGGCTTCTGGTGGGGCGAGTTGCTGTCAGATCAGCGCCCCGTTGACGCATTCAGCCTTGTGTACGACTCGGCGCCGCTCCCCGAAGAAGTCGCGATCATGGGACGACCACATGCTTTGCTGGAGGCGTCTGCGGACGCACCGCTGGCGAACTGGTTTGCCCGGCTATCCGACGTGGCGCCAGGTGGAACGGTGACACAAATTACGGGAGCGGGTTTGAGCGGAGCGCAGCGCGACTCGATGACGGATCCGAAGCCTCTTGAACCTGGCAGGATCGATCCTCTGGACATCGAAATGCATCTGACTACTTGGGTGTTCCCCAAGGGGGACCGCATTCGTCTGTCGGTCTCGAATGCCCGGTGGCCGATGGTGCTTTCCACTCCCTACGACATGACTACTTCGCTTCAACTGGGCGGAAGTCACGGCTCCCGGGTCTCCCTGCCGATCGTCCCAGTGGCTGGCGAACCGGCACATGTCTCTCCGCCTCAACCGACGGAGGAGCGCACGGATTTGAAGTCGTTTGGCTTTCCCTGGCCGGGGGAATGGATCGTTACACGAGACGAAGGCCGCCACAAGTCGACCGTTGCTCTGGAAAGGAAAGATGGGGGCGGAATATCCTTGGGGCAAAGAGACGGACCTGGAAAAGCTCACTTACGAGGTTGAGGACGCTCATCCAGACGTCAACGTGATTCAGGGCGACGCCGAAACCACTTTCAATCTGAAAGATCGCGTGCTGGTCTGGAGCGGGCACCTGTCCTTTCGCAGCGACGCGCGCAATTTTTTCTACAAATACACCCGCGAACTCCGCAAAGACGGCGTGTTGATCAAGACCAAGACGTGGGAGAAGACAATCCCGAGGGACCTGCAGTGATTTTCGACGCCGGCTGAAAATTGCATTCGCTGAACGATAACTAATCCGCCGCGGCGACGGCACTTGGTAATCCGCTCTTCAGATCGGCGGCCAGCAAGCGATGGAATAGCTGCTCTCCCTTTTCACGGCGGACCGAGAGGCGGCCCGCCCCGTAGGCGCGCGACTTCAGTCCGCGCTGCACGTCCTCGCAAATGCCAAGATCTTCATCCTGAACACGGTCCCCGACCGCGATGCTCTGCGTGTTGTACCCGCGCCTCGCTTCGCTGATGTCACTGAAATAAAAATCAAAAATCACGCGGCAGTGATCGACATCGACGGGTACTACGAGATTCGTATCCATGTAGCCCTCGTAGCAGTTGATCATGAAATTCGGATACTGCCAGAAGTACCAGGCACGATCGCCCTTTCGAGTCGTCGCGGTGGCCGCGTCTTCATCGGACGTCACCATCGGGCTGGATTGCAGGCAATACCGGTCTTCGTTTTCGATGGTGTATTGCTTGTAGTCCAATACACTGTTCAGGCCCTTGTGAAGGTGGGGCACGTGATAGCCGCCGTCGAGGTAGTTGTCGACATAGACTTTCCAGTTGCAGACAATGTCGTAGGTCTTCCGTTCAAAGAAGTGCAGCTTGCTCAACCCCAACGGAGCACACCGATTCACGAGACCGCCGAGGAACTTTGATAAAGGCTTAGCTTGCGGATCCAGGTTGACGAAAACGAACGCTTCCCAGGTTTCCACTTTTACCGGTACCAGGCCATTTTCCTCACGCTCGAAATTTTTCACGCCGTCAAATTCCGGCATGCCCTTCAACGATCCGTCGAGACCGTAATTCCAGCCGTGATAAGGGCAATGCAGGATCGACGCACTTCCGCATGGCTCCGTCACAACCTTGGCAGCGTGATGCCGGCAGACGTTATAAAAGGCTCGCAATTGTCCGTCGACGCCCCGCACTGCGACGATCGGTTCCCCGGCCACGGTCGAGGTCACAAACTGGCCCACCGTCTCCACCTGGGCGGCGCGCCCAATCACCTGCCAGCTCTTGCTGAAGACGGTCATGTCCTCCAGTTTCGCGATGCGCGGGTCGACATACCACGGCGCCGGGATCGTGGAGGCTTCCGACAAAGGTGCGCGATCGTTGTAGCTTGCCAGAATGTCTTCGAGTGAGGTCTGTCTGAGCATGGAATGAGATTTCTCTGGTTCGTGAGTGCGTCAGCCGCGAGCCGTATCCGATCCGATGGCTCGTTGCAGTACGTCGAGAAATTGATTGATCCGCGTCTCCTTCTTCTCGCCGACCTCCCCTTGCTTCCGGAAGAGCCCGGGATCCAGCTCCTCGGTCAGCAACGCGTCCTGAAAACGCTCCACTGTCCAGTCGAGGATGGATACGACCATCTCGATATCAAGATCCTTGCGCAGTTCTCCCCGTTGCACACCGAAACGAACGAAGGCAACCGTACCATACGGATCTTCGGTCATGAGAAAACGGTTGATCTCGCGCTTCAGGGTCAAATCCGTCCCGTAGTTTCCGAGCAGGGAGACGCGGTAAGGAATCCAGTCTTCGTGGATCAGATGTTCGGTACTTGCCAACCAGTAACGGAGTACATCGAAGAAGCCCTTCTCGCGAACCTCGGTTGGGGCATCGAGATAAGCTGGGAATGTCCGAACTGCCTTTTTGTAGACCTCGAAGAACAAGCCGTCCTTACTGCCGAAATGCTGGAAGACGGAACCCTTCGCAATGCCGAGTTCGGCGGCGATATCGCCGACTCGCGCGGCGTGGTACCCCTGCTCGGCGAAGTGGCGCATGGCTGCATCGATAATCCGGGTGCGTTTCGCCTCGGAACGAGGGCGCGGAGGAACGTGGTTCCGATACTTCGGGGGACTGACCAGACTGCTGGCAATTCCACTCATGAGATTGACCTCGAGTCACGGCACAATACCGAAGATTCGCTTCAAATTCAATTCCATTTTTTTGGGTTGATGCGCTAATGTATGAGTCCCACTAGGGCAGTAATTTGACCTGAGGTCACCGCAGAGTGCCCAACTCCACGAATCACTTCGACGCGATTGTAATTGGCGCTGGCCATAACGGACTAACGGCTGCCGCCTATCTCGGGCGTGCGGGGCTCAAGACGCTTGTGTTCGAGCACCGCGAAATCGTGGGCGGTTGCTGCGTCACCGAGGAGATCGCGCCGGGTTGTCGAGCGTCGACGACATCTTACATCGCCAGCATGCTTCGCCCCGAAGTGATTCGCGATTTACGGCTGGCCGAGCACGGGTTGCGGATGGTTCCCTGCGATCCGGCAATTCAGGTCGCATTTCCCGATGGGCGAGTCGTCCCCTGGTGGGCGGAGCGCGATCGGGCGGTGAGTGAGTTTCGCAAACATTGCCCTCGCGATGCAGAGACATTCGTCGAGATGGACGACCGGCTCAAGAGACTGGCTCGCTATCTGCAGCCTTTCTTCATGGAACCCCCACCCGAGGTCGATGCAAAGAGCGTGGCCGGATGGAGCAATCTGCTGCGGGTCGGCAAGAGATTTCGCAACATTTCATCCGCAGAGATCTCTCAACTAATTTCGTTCCTCACCGGAAGCCTCGGCGAGTTCCTAGACCGCAACTACGAGTCCGATGTGATCAAGACTCTATTTCTTGCCAACAATGTGTACGGAAAACATGGAGGACCCTATCAACCTGGCACTGCCATCGGCCTGCTTTTTCATCTGCTGAGCGGCGGCGAACATGAGCTGCAGGGATTCTATGGGCATGTGATGGGAGGCATGGGAGCGATCACGCAAGCCATGGCTTCCGCTTGCCGGCAATTCGGTGTCGAGATCCGCACTTCGTCACCAGTGGCGCAAATCGATACACGGAGTGGTCGCGCTCGTGGCGTCGTCCTCGAAGATGGAACCGAGATTCGGGCCAGGATCATGCTTTCCAATGCGGACCCGAAGCGGACCTTCCTGACGATGCTGGCTGAGAAAGACCTTCCTTCCGAGTTCCTGCGTGCGGTCCGAGCGATCAAGATGGCCGGCCCCTGCGCCAAGGTCAACCTCGCTCTTTCCGAAGAACCGAGATTCACGGGCACGCCTGCGAGCCATACGCAGCTCGAGCGGACCTTCTACACCATTGTTCCCTCCCTGGAGTTCGCGGAACGCTGTTACGACATTGCCAAGTTCGGCGAGATTCCCGAGGAACTCTGGGTGGATTGCGTGATTGCCTCAAACGCGGACGATTCGCTCGCGCCCGCCGGGACGCACGTCATGACTTGCTTCGTGCAGTACGTTCCCTACAAGTTGCGGCATGGGACTTGGGACGAACATCGCGAACTTCTTGGGGATCGAGTCATCCGCAAGATCGCGGAGCATGCCCCCAACGTGGCGAACTCGATCATCGCGCGGCAGGTGCTGACGCCGCTTGATTTGGAACGCATCTACGGACTGACCGAAGGCAACATCTTCCACGGCGACCTCAACCTCGAGCAGCTTTTCTTCATGCGCCCGGTACCGGGTTGGTCGCAGTACCGAACTCCGATTGAGGGCCTCTATCTATGCGGTGCCGGCGCTCATCCCGGCGGCGGTGTAACCGGGGCGCCGGGGCACAATGCGGCGCACCAGGTGCTGCGGGACTTGAAGAAAGGGCGCTTCAAGGAGGCCGCCGCGTGAGTTCCAACGGCACACGCACGGCCGATATCGTGATTGTGGGCGCCGGTGTCATGGGCACCTCCATCGCATTTCAGCTTGCGCAGCGCAAGGCAGGCAGAGTCCTGATTCTCGACAAAGATCACGTCGCCAGTGGCGGTAGTGGCCGCTCGTCCGCTCTGATCCGCATGCACTACAGCTTTCCGGCCGAGGTCAAACTCGCGTTGCTGAGCCTGCGGATGTTCGAACAATGGCAGGAGGTCGTCGGAGAGAGCACGTTCTTTCATAAGACTGGCTTTGTTCGCATTGTGCACCCGAATGAAACTGACCGTTTGCGGTCGAACGTCGAGATGCAGCGCAGCCTTGGCGCCAACGTCCAACTCATTTCACGCCAGCAACTCCGCGAACTGGAACCCGATTGGTTGGTCGATGACGTTGAGTTCGCGGCTTATGAACCTGATTCCGGTTATGGCGACGGAGCTGGCGTCGCTAATGATTTCCTCGCGCGCGCACGCGATTTGGGGGTTGCTTACTCCCCGCATACGCGCGTAACGCAGTTCCTCCGGCGGAACGGATTTGTTTACGGCGTCGCCACGGATCGAGGAGAGGTACACGCGTCCTTGGTCATCGCTGCAACGGGCCCCTGGACTCGACCCTTGTTTGAAGAGGTCGGCTATCCCCTTCCCATCGAGACCGAGTTCCACCAGGTCGCGATCTTAAGAAACGCGGCCGACATGAAGCCCGCGGGATCCGCGTGCATTGATTCCGGCACGACCACTTACTTCCGCCCCGACGGACAGGATAAGGTTCTTGTCGGCGACTTTTACGGTACAAGACCCATCGACGCCGACAATTTTCCGCAGCGCGCATCGGACGAATCGTTAGAAGAATTGATCGAGCGCGCCTCCAGGAGACTTCCAAAGCTCGAGAATGCTGAGGTGATGCGTGGCGTCACCGGCGTTTACGACATGACCCCCGACTCGCGTCCCTTGCTGGGCGAGATTCCCGGGATCCATGGCCTTTACGTATGCGCAGGGTTTTCCGGCATGGGCTTCAAGATCTCCCCCGCGATCGGGATTGTGATGTCGGAATTGCTGCTAGACGGAGCGGCCAAGGCAGTCGATATCAGCGCCTTTTCCCCCAACCGGTTTGTAGAGAAGCGGCTGATCCACGCGGAGTTTGAATATGTCGACGACTAAGGAGCGCGCATGAAAAAGAAAGGAATTCTCGAGCGGCTGAAAGAAGGCCCCGTCCTGGGCGATGGCGGCTACCTACTGGAACTGGAAAAGCGGGGATGGGTCCGTCCGGGGCCGTTTACGCCCGAGGTTGCGATCGTCTATCCAGAGGCCCTGCGCGAATTGCACGTCGAATTTCGGGAGGCGGGCGCCGAAGTCTTGCAGGCGCTCACTTTCTACGCGAGCCGCGACAAACTCGCAACCGTCGGCCTCGAAGATCGCGTGGAAGACATCAATCGCGCGGCGGTTCGCATTGCCCGGGAAGTCGCCGGCAACGAGTGCCTTGTCGCCGGCAATTTGAGTCTCACTTGGATGTACGAACCGAACAGCCCATCTGCCTCCGATCGCGTACGCGCGACATTCGACGAACAATTGAGGGTGCAAATGGAAGAGGGCGTCGATTTCATTATTGGCGAGACTTTTTCGTGGCTTGGAGAGGCACTGCTGGCCGTCGAGCGCGCCAAAACCACCGGCCTGCCGGTGATGGTCACTATCTGCTTTGAAAACAAGAATGAAACGACGGATGGCGCCAGCGCGGCCGATGCTGCGAAGACATTGCTCGATGCGGGAGCCGATATCGTGGGAATGAATTGCCTTCGCCCACCCGAGCACATGCTAGGTCCCATGGAAGAGATGCGCCGAGCAGTGGATGGTTATCTGGCCTGTCAGCCGGTCGGGTTCCGGACGCCCAAAGACAAGCCCGATTTCACGAGCCTTCCCGAGTTTCCGTACGGGCTCGAACCGTTGCAGCTCAGCCGCAAAGAGATGGGGGACTACGCGGCGCGAGCGCGTGAGATTGGGATCAACTACATCGGATCATGCTGTGGTTCGGTGGCTTCCCATGTACGCGAAATGGCAAAAGCACTCGGAAAATTAGGTCCGGACACCCGGATATGGAAGACGGGCGGTACCAAACCGATGTCAGCATTTGAATATTACGATCACGACAAAGTCGAAATGAAGTAGTTGCGGTGGAAGAAACGTTTGCGCATGGTCTTTCTGGCTGGACGGATCGGCGAGCACATAAAGTAAAAAGGGATTCAAGGAAACCTTGAGTCCCTTTCCACCTGAACGGTCTTTCACCCAGCAGAACACTGGACCCAAATCCACGGAGACGACTTAAGCTGCCGCTTCGGGGTCTTCGGCGATCACCAGCGGTACGTTGGCGAGATGCTCGCTGATGAACCAGACCTGCAGTTCGTTGGTGCGAAGCACATCGCTGATGACGAGATCGTTGGTGCCGTCGTCTCCAATCGTAGAGGCGCGTTTTGCGAGATTCCGGCAGTCGCTGATAATGACCTGATGAGCGTCGACCAGCCGTGAAATCTGCACCGGAACCTCTTCCCGGCCGCGCGGAGGGCGTTCGATCCTTGTGGTCTCGGCGATATCGTGAGCCATGGCCAGGCTAATGCCTCCCAGCAACTGGATCCGTTCGGCAATCTGATCAACGAGTTCGTCCTGTTCTTCGTGGTGTTTGTCGTAAAGCAGGTGAAGCTGGTAGAAGGTAGGTCCAGCAACCTGCCAATGGGACTTCTTGTACAGATCCCGAAGGGTGATGGTATCCGCGAGCAGTTGATTAAGCCGCTCGGTCATCTCAAGCCGGACCGGCTCTTCCAAATCCAGAGGAAGTAGATGCTCTACAGTCCCATAGGCCTGTAGCTCACGAGCATTTTGGTGTATCCGTGGTTGAGCGCTGATTTTGTGGTTGCCGACTGCGACCTTTTTTGCCATTGAAATGCTCCTTACTGATTCAAACATGAAAATCAATCCGGAAAATTTGACTCTTTAGCTTAGTGAAGCTATGCCACTCGAGGGTTGGATGAACATTTGACGCCGCACGATTCCGGGCCAAGAACGGCTTCCAATAGCTCATCACCGCGGGTCACATCCTCAATCTTCATAGAACCGTGGCACCTTTCGCCGGGTGAGGGATCGAAACCCGGTTGTCGTTTTCCATGTTGTGGATCACGCCCGCTCTAGATAGCGGAACCGAGCAAACTATAAAGCAACACGATCAACACGAAAACGGAAATCCCCACGTATAACCAGTCTCTTTCGACGGCAAATGCAAATGCAGCAAAGGCCACGCGGGCCACAGGAGTCGCAATGAGGAACAGCAAACCTAATTGAATGATTCCTGGTCCATGCAAATTGAGGGCGGCACGGGCAATGCCAGTAAACTCGCGGAGGTCGGTTGGCTCTCCCCGAAAAACCCGATAGCTGGCGTGACTAAAGCCGTGGCGAGCAAGCAACAGGATGCCGCCTGCCAGGACAATCGATGCCGAGACCATCACCCCAGCGCGGAGAAGGTTAGCGATGATGACCTCGACGTTCTGGTCGGTCCAATCGGAGCGTTTCAGCATTCTTAGACTTTCCCCGTAAAGGCGCCGTAGATCATCTCTGCTCCAAGCGCAACAATCACCGCCGCGAACAACCAGCGTAAGAGTTTCGTCTTGGTGCGACCCAGTACACGTGCGCCGATGAGAGACCCGGCGAGAACCCCAAGCATGACCGGCATTGACAATCCGGGGTCGACGTATCCCCGGCTCAGGTAAACACCGGCGCTTGCGGCTGCCGTTACCCCGATCATGAAGTTGCTGGTCGTCGTTGAAACCTTAAACGGAATGCCCATGGCATGATCCATGGCGAGGACCTTCACCGCACCCGATCCAATCCCAAGCAACCCGGAGAGCGCTCCGGCGCCAAACATCAGGCTGAAGCCGGCTGGAACGCGATGGACATTGTAGTTTTTGAGGCCGGTCAAGGACGGATAGGCCCCGTTCATACCGAGGCGAGTTGCGAGCGGATCGGGTGGTCTGTTGTCGGCCGAGTCTGAAGGAGTCCGGCTGGAGAGAAAACCCGAGTAGAGCAAGACGACCCCAAAAACAACGCCTATCGCCTTGGTGGAAACAATTGCGGCGAGAAATGCGCCGAATAATGCTCCCAGCGTCGTCGCGATCTCGAGGAACATCCCGATGCGGATGTTCGAGAACCCTTCCCTCAAGTAGGCGGCTGCCGCGCCCGACGATGTAGCGATCACGGACACGAGCGAAGCCCCGACCGCGTAGCGAATATCCACTTTAAACACGAGCGTGAGGAAGGGGACGAGCACTACGCCCCCGCCGAGGCCGGTGAGCGAACCCAGAAATCCTGCCGTCAACGCTCCCAGTCCAACCAGGATGGTGAACTCGAGATTGTTCATTCCGCCTCCGGCAACCAGTGTGCCACAGACGGACGACGGGGTCCTTTTGGCCGTTCCCCCTGCCGGTTCTAGCTTGCGGAAATTTAGCGCCCGGGAGCGGTCACCACCGAGGAATGAACTCTAGGTCTCCAGGTTCGAAGCGCCCGTGTTCAGTTGGATGAGCGGCGCCGGCGGATCCGGAAGGTGCAAGCCGCATTCGGTTTTCCCAGTGCCAGACCATCGACCGGAGCGCGGGTCGTCTCCGGGTTGGACCGCGCGCGTGCAGTGAGTGCACCCGATACTCGGATAATTGCGGTCGTGCAGGGGGTTATAGGGGACGTTGTGCTCGTGGACGTAGTTCCATACATCCCTAGTTGTCCAGTCCGCGATGGGATTGACCTTGATGAGCCGGAACTTCCGGTCCCATTCAATTTTGCGTGCCGTTGCGCGGATTGCAGTTTGATCGCGCCGAATGGCAGTGATCCAGGCGCGCAACGTTATCAGCTTCTGCCTAAGCGGCTCGACTTTGCGCAAAGCGCAGCATTGATCGGGATTAATGCTCCACAACGCCGGACCAAACATCTCTTCCTGACCTTCTGGAGTGAGTTGGGAGCGCACGCGTTCGACCTGGATGCCATAGCGTTTCTCGACCTTCTCGATCAGGCGATATGTCTCTGGGAAGAGGAAATCGGTATCAATCGTGAAGATCTTGAAGTCCGGATTAATTCGACTCGCGATATCGATCAGGACCATGCCTTCGACGCCAAAACCCGACGCCATCTGGACGCAACTGCCAAACGATTCAAACGCCCAATGCAGAACTTCCGGAGCGTCCCACGTTTCCGCCAAGGCTTGCGTTTTTTCCAAGTTGTCGATCACTACCGGCTCCTAGTCACCTCAAAAACACCTGGTTATCAGCAAAGACTTCGAATGCCGGCAAGCCTAGATCCGGCTCACGCAATAGCGGCAGCGCAGAGACGGGATTGCGCTGGGAGGCTATTTCCTCGGCTGCAAGAACCTCGCCGACGAGCAGAATCGTGGGCGTTGGTAGTTGCGGCGCGTCCGTCAAGCCGCTCACCGTGGTTCGATGAATCTGCTGATCTTTTGTGCTGGCTTGGGAAACGACGGCGCAGGGCGTCGTGCTGTGAATTCCGGCACCGACGAGACTGGCCGCGGTGCCTGCGTAGTCAGCACCAGGCATGTAAATTGCGAGAGTCGCGCCCGAGCGAAGGTAGGTTTTCCATTCAGTCGAGCGGTGTGCCGCCCGATGGCTTGTGAGAAAGACCACCGCGGACGCCTTGTTCCGGTGTGTGAGAGAAGCTTCCAGCGCAACAGCAGCGGCCGAGGCAGAAGTCACGCCCGGAACAATTTCGAAATTAACGTGCGCTTTCCGCAGCGCTTCGATTTCCTCGCCCGCACGGCCAAACAAAAGCGGGTCTCCACTTTTCAGCCGAACGACTTTGAGGCCGAAGGATGCGTACGCAATCAAGAGAGCGTTGATCTCTTCCTGATGAATCTTCTTGCGGCCGCAGCGTTTTCCTACACTTCGGACGTGCGCATTTTTCGACGCGAGGTCGAGGATCTGTGAGCTGATGAGATCATCGTGAAGAACGACGTCGGCCCCTTGCAAAAGCCGCAGTGCCTTGACCGTCAGCAGTTCAGGATCTCCGGGTCCCGCGCCCACAAGAAAGACCTTACCGTCCACGGGTGACTCCTCGTGCGCTGGTTGCCTCCAGGATCGGATTGTCGAATGGCCCGCTCTTCGCGGCAGCATGGAGAAGAGCACGTCGTTTTTCAGGATCCAATCGGCGGGAAAACAAATCTCTTCGAAAGTTACCCAGGCGCTCGAGCCAGCCTGCATAGAGCGGTGTTAGCTGCCGTTCGAATTCGCGCCGGAGCCTTTGGGCCAGAGCGGGACTTTGTCCTCCTGTGGAGATTGCAACTTGAAGGTCACCACGCCGAACGACCGCTGGATAGTAGAAGTCGCACCGTTCGGGAACATCCACTACGTTGCAAAGGGCGCCGCGGGATTGCGCTTCGTGATAGACAACATCGTTGACTGCTGGAATCGAGGTTGCCGCCACAACCAGACAGACACCATCAAGGTCGCTCGGATGAAATACTCGAGCGTCCCACCGCAAAATCCCGACGCGATCCCAAGCCGTCACAGTCGGCGTTGCCCAAGGGGCAACGACATGGACATTCGCCTTCGAGACAAGCAAGCTTCGGATCTTGGACTCGCCAATCTTGCCCGCCCCAACTACCAGGCACTTTCGTCCTTCCAGCTTCAGAAACATCGGAAAGAGACTCATTGTTCGGACTCCCGTGAACGTGTGGACATTTGCTCAGCCCTCGATCCCATGGGGGATTTTCCCCGCCGACGCATCGCGCAAAACTGCGGGAACCCACTCCCCGGCAAGGAATTCACGCAACTCGATGTCGGTGTGTCGTGCAAAAAACTGGCGGAGGTTTTCGTTGTCCCGGCGATCGTCGAGATAGCGTCGCAGAAGCCGCTCGATTGCATCGGGAACTTCCGTCGCGAGGCAGCGATATCCAACGGGCCGGGCAATGGATTGGTGCAGGCCAACGGCGCCCCCCACGCAGAAGTAGTAGGCGTCCTCCATTCGATCGCCGACCTTGATCTTTTTCCCTTCGATACCGATATCAGCGATCCAGTGTTGCCCGCAGCTGTTCGGACAGCCAGTAACATGCAGCTTCAAGTGTTCCTCAAAACCGGGCAGCCGTTCTTCGAGTTCCTCCACCAGCCATCGGGAGAAGCTCTTTGTTTCCGTGATGGCAAGCTTGCAGTATTCAGATCCGCTGCAAGCAACGGTTCCTCGCCAGAATGATGAACCTTGCACAGGAAGTCCGGCAGCGTTGAGTTCTTCAGCTAGCGCCTCGGTGTTGGCCCACGGGACATTGGCGATCAACAGGTTCTGCATGTTAGTGGTGCGCAGATGGCCGTCGGCAAAGCGCTGCGCAAGATCGGCGGCAGTTCGCATTTGCTGCGCGGAAATCCGCCCGCGCAGGACCGCAGCGCCGACGTAAAAGTGTCCGGCCTGCTTCTGCGGGTGAATGCCGACGTGGTCGCGGTATAAGTCGCTCGGTGGCTGCTCGTCCGCTGCAGGCTCAAGCCGAAAACCGATGCGCGCTTCGAGTTCGCGCTGGAAACTCTGCGTGGTCCAGCCTTGACGAAGGAAGAGAAATTTCAATCGGGCCCGTTCCCGGTGTTCCCGAAGGCTGTCGCTCTCGCGGAAGATTTCGGCCACTCCGCGTAGGACAGGAATCACCTGATCCTGCTTTACGAAGGCATTCAGGCGCGCGGCCAGAAACGGGTCGGTCGAGAGGCCGCCGCCAACCCGAAGCGAAAAGCCGATCTCTTCGTGTCCCCGAATCTTTCGTGTGACCGCGGTCAGACCTACGTCATTAATCTCGGGATACGCGCACCATGACCGGCAGCCGGTGATGCAGATTTTGAATTTTCGAGGGAGGTTATAGAAGTCTGCGTTTCCAACGAAGAACTGATTGGCTTGAAGTGCGAGCGTAGAGGCATCGAAGATTTCGTCGGCATCGACGCCAGCGAGTGGGCAACCCGTGATGTTCCTCGTGTCGTCACCGCAGGCACCCATCGTGGTAAGTCCGGCTCTCCACAACTCGTCCAGTACTTCGGGGAGGGCTTCAATCGTGACCCAATGGAGTTGAATGTTCTGGCGTACGGTGAGATCCGCCGTGCCGCGTCCGTATTTTTCGCTGACGCTGGCAATCGCGCGAAGCTGATGGGACTGAAGGAGGCCGTTGGGAATCCGAATCCGGACCATGAAGTAGGGGATCGCCTTTCCCTCCCCACCTTTGCCACCCGTTACGCCGGCGCCGTCACCCTGGGTGTAGACGCCCCACCAGCGGAAATAGGTGCCGATCCACTCGGGTGGGATAGAGCTGAATCCTTCGCGGGCAAAGCGCCGGATGTCCTCCAACCCCTCCCAGGGGTTCGTTTCGCGCTTCAAGCGCTCAACTCTTTGTGCTTTCGTTTCTTGGACTGGATTTGTCATAAGAACAAAAAACCCACCGCCAGATTGCTCTGGCGGTGGGTGGATAAGTGCTGATTTATTAGCAACTTACTAGGTCAGCAGCCTCCCGTTGCCAGAGCGCACAAAGGTGTGACAACAAGTACAACAACACACCGTCATGTTCTGGCAACAAGCCTGCATGATCGAACGATAGTAGAGTGAGAACGGGATTCTGTCAACGGGTTCTAAGCGAAGCCAGCATTCAAAATCCGAATGGATCGAATCGAAAATTTGCTGCTCCGCACGGGATTTCAGCATTTGACTCGGCACCGAACCTAAACTACGCTCGGTGCGTCGATGCTTGTTCATCACCACCACCGCCATCATCACCATGCGCATCGCGTGTCGGCGGGGGCGTGCTTCTGAAATAGAACAGCACTTATAAAAGGTTCAGCCCGCTGACGCAGCCAAGCCCAGCGGGCTTTCTGTTTTTGGGAAGGATTACGAATGAACACTCAAATTGATTTCGCGAAAATGCAGGGCCTGGTGCCGGCGATCGTACAAGACGACGCCACCCACGAAGTGCTGATGCTCGGATTCATGAACGCAGAAGCCTTCGACAAAACTCTGAATGGTGGCTATGTCACCTTCTTCAGCCGGACGCGAAACGAACTGTGGACGAAGGGCCAGAGCTCCGGTAACCGCCTGAAAGTTACTTCCATTACAACCGACTGTGATCGAGACACGTTTCTGGTCCGCGTGCAAGTGGAAGGCGCGGGTATTGTTTGTCACTTGGGAACACGATCGTGCTTCACGCAGGAGATTCCGTTGGGCGCGGAGGCGAGCAACGCCGACGGCCAGGAGATTCGGCAATGAAGCTTCGCATCGGGATCCCAAAAGGCAGTCTGCAGGAAGCCACCCTGCAACTCTTCAGCCGCGCGGGACTCGAGGTCTACACCAGCGCGCGCTCATACTTCGCATCTACAGCTGATCCGGAAATCGAGTGCATGTTGATACGCGCGCAGGAAATGGCTCGCTATGTGGACCACGGCGCCCTCGACGCGGGCCTGACTGGACTCGATTGGGTTGTGGAGAGCGGGCTGGATGTGGTTCCGGTCGCCGATCTGATCTATGCGAAACGCAGCCGAGGAAAAGTGCGCTGGGTTCTAGCGGCGCCGGAAGACTCTCGATTTCAACGCCCCGAAGATCTTGCCGGATGCATCATCGCGACCGAACTGGTGAACGTAACCCGCAATTATTTTCGAAGCAAAAATGTCGATGTTCAGGTGGAATTTTCATGGGGTGCCACGGAAGTAAAACCTCCGATGCTAGCTGACGCGATTGTAGAGGTGACGGAAACGGGTAGCTCCCTCAAGGCGAATCGCCTGCGTATTCTGGAAACTGTCCTTGAATCCAACACTCAGATCATTGCCAACAAGAACACGTGGGCTGATTGCGAAAAGCGTCGCAAGATCGAGAATCTCGCGCTGATGTTGCGAGGAGCCATGGAGGCACAAGATCGAGTCGGCCTGATGCTGAATGTGCGGAAGGAACACTTGGATGGCGTGCTCGCAGTTCTGCCGGCGCTGAAGAAGCCCACGATCTCCACGCTCAGTGACGGCGAATGGGTCGCCGTGAATACAGTCATCGAGGAGTCGGAGGCCTGGCAGATCATTCCCCGGTTGAAGGCCGCTCAGGCGCAAGGGATCGTCGAGTACCCACTCAACAAGGTGGTGCTCTGATGCGAATTCTCGCTGGAGCGGCTGCCGAACGCCGGGTTGAACAACTCGCCAATCGTAGTTGCGAGTTCGCAGCTCTCGAGCCAAAGGTTCGCCGGATTGTTGAGAATGTTCGCGAGACTGGTGATCGCGCGGTGCGAGCCTACGCGGAAAAGTGGGACGGCCTGCGGCCGGGCAAGCCGTTTCGTGTATCTGAAACTGAACTTGAAAATGCGGCAAGCAAAGTAAGCTCACCGTTTCGAAATGCTCTGAAACAGGCAGCGACCAACATCCGCCGATTTTGTCAGTGGCAACGGCCACAGGAATGGACGCGACATGTTTCGGGTATCTCTCTCGGGCAAGTCGTCCGTCCAATCGAGTCGGTCGGATGCTACGTTCCAGGCGGCCGCCACCCTCTTGTGTCCACGCTCTTAATGACGGTCATTCCCGCTCAAACTGCAAGTGTGCCCAACATTCGCATCGCGTCTCCCAACCCGCGGGTGGAAGTGCTGGCGGCAGCCCACGCGCTGGGAGTGAAGGAGGTCTATCGGATCGGTGGCGCACACGCCATTGCAGCCTTGGCTTACGGTACAAAGAGCATCCCCCGCGTGGACAAGATTGTGGGACCCGGCAATCAGTTCGTGACGGTTGCGAAGAAGCTCGTGGCATTCGACTGCTCTATCGATTTCTTGGCAGGCCCCACCGAGGTCGTCATCTTGAGCAATCGAGGACGTGCAGATTTCATCGCGGCGGACCTGGTCGCGCAAGCTGAACACGATCCTGCGGCCGTGCCCGTGTTTATTACGACGTCGAAACGGCTGGCGGAAAAGGTCCGATTACAAGTGACTGTCCTGGCCGCGAAGAATCAAACAGCCACTGAGTCGATCCGGACCAATGGCGCGGTTCTGCTGGCGGAGTCACGTCGAAAGGCCATCGACTGGGCTAATCGAATCGCACCGGAACACATTACCGTGGATGAGGAGAGCCTGCCATTTGTACAAAACGCGGGGTCGATCTTCGTTGGTGACTATTCTGCACAGGCCGCGGGCGACTACGCATCAGGACCGAACCACGTCCTGCCGACTGCCGGTGTTGCACGCTTTCGAGGCGGACTGACCGTAATGGACTTCGTGAAAGTCATCACAGTGCAGAAAGTCTCGAAGAAGGGACTCGATGGAATTAGCAAAACAATAACCCACCTTGCAGAGACAGAAGGTCTCATCGCCCATGCGGAATCCATTCGTGTAAGGTGCGCACATGCTTAGCCCACGCGACGCTGTTCTCCACCTTCCGACTTACCATCCGCCTCTTGGCGGCCGTACGGGACTGCGGCTCGACTTCAATGAGAATACAGTCGGCTGCTCTCCGCGAGTGCTGGAGCGTCTACGTCGTATCACCTTCGAGGAGTTGGCACGATATCCCGAGCGAGAACCCATTGAAGGCATCGTGGCCACGCATCTGGGCGTTGATTCCGGCGAAGTGCTTCTGACGAACGGTGTCGATGAGGCGATTCATCTGATTTGCGAAGCTTATCTCGAACCAGGCGACGAGGCGTGCATCGCTGTACCGACATTTTCGATGTACGAGATCTTTGCAGCCGCAACTGGCGCCCGCGTTGTCAGCGTGCCCGCCGCAGAGAACTTCGCATTTCCGACAGAAGGACTCCGTCGACAAATTAACTCCTCCACTCGCCTGATTGTGGTCGCAAATCCCAACAACCCAACCGGCGCTGCAGCTTCGCTGGAAGATCTGGTTCTCATCGCTGAATCTACCTCAAATGCGGCTTTGCTCGTGGACGAAGCTTATTTCGAGTTCCATGGCGAGACACTGCTGCACGAGTGGCGAACACGTCCGAATGTGTTCGTGGCACGGACGTTCTCGAAAGCTTACGGACTGGCGGGACTGCGCGTCGGCGTACTCTGCGGGAATCGTGAACAAATGAACGCAGTCCGCCGGGTCGCTTCGCCCTACAACGTAAACAGCGTAGCTCTCGCGTGCCTGCCTGAAGCGCTCGCGGATGGGGCTTACGTTCAGCAGTATGTTGAAGATGTTCGGGCAGGACGCCAGCAACTGCAGGCAGCACTCGAAAGCCTGGCAATTCCCTATTGGCCGAGCAGTGCGAATTTTGTTCTGATGCGGCTTGGCGAACTGAATTCTGCGTTCATCCGCGGCATGCGAGATCGTGGCATCCTGGTTCGCGATCGCTCGCGCGACTATGGCTGCCAGGGATGTGTGCGCATCACGCTCGGATCTAAAGAGCAGACACAGAAACTCCTCACTGCGTTACATGAGACGCTTCACGAAATCGGAGCCATTAAACAGGAGGCTCGCTCATGAGAAAAGCGCGCATCCACCGACCCACGAAAGAGACCGACATCCGTGCAGCGCTTAACATCGATGGGCAAGGACGGTACAAGATCTCAACTGGAATTCGGTTCTTTGATCACATGCTGGAATTGTTCGCGCACCATGGCGGCTTCGACCTCGATTTGAAAGCCCAGGGGGATCTCGATGTCGACCAGCATCATACGGTCGAAGATGTCGGAATCGTGCTGGGACAGGCTTTCGACAAAGCCCTTGGCAACAAGAAAGGGATTCTGCGCGCAGGATATTTCCTGATGCCGATGGACGAAACGCTTGGCCTGGCGGCTGTCGATTTTTGCGGCCGAACGTCAGTGATTGTGGATACCAAGGTTCGAGTTCGGTTGGTTGGAGACCTGCAAGCCGAACTCGTGCACGACTTCTTTGAAGGCTTTGCCCGAGGCGCCAAGGCAAACGTCCACACGAAAGTTTTGTACGGCCGATCGAATCATCACAAGATTGAATCCCTGTTCAAGGCTTTCGCGCGCGCTGTCAGGGCCGCGTGCTGGCGCGATCCGCGGATGGCCGCATTCATCCCGAGCACCAAAGGCGTGTTATGAGTGTCGCGATCGTCGACTACGGCGCCGGTAATCTCACATCGGTGAAGAAGGCTTTTAATTGGCTGGGCCACCAGGCAACGATCACGTCGGATCCTGAAATGATCGCTCGCGCCGAACGAGTGGTGGTGCCTGGCGTTGGCCATTTCGCCGCGACACGCGGTTTGCAGAGCAACGGGCTTCGGCAAGCAATCGAGTCCGCAATACAAGAGGGAAGACCGGTGCTGGGGATCTGCCTGGGAATGCAATGGATGTTCTCATCGAGTACCGAAGCGCCGGGTCTGCCTGGGCTCGGTCTCTTTTCCGGGGAATGTGCGCGATTCCCTCAAAATGTGAAGGCACCTCACGTCGGCTGGAATCGGCTGCGCCGTAACAGCACCTCAAGACTTCTGGCCACCGTCGACGATCAACCATTTGTTTATTTCACTCACTCCTACCGCGCCCCGGTGGGTGTCTGTACGGTCGCCGACTGCGAATATGGCGGCCCGTTTTCTGCAGTGGTCGAGCGCGACCTTGTGTTCGGCGTGCAGTTTCATCCCGAGAAATCCGGAACAGCAGGCATCAAGATGCTGGAGGCATTCTGCAACCTGTCATGCTGACGAAGCGCATCATCGCTTGTCTCGACGTGGATGGCGGACGCGTCGTAAAGGGTGTGAAGTTCGTGAACTTGCGGGACGCCGGAGACCCCGCGGAGTTGGCTGCTGCGCACAGCGAGGCGGGCGCTGACGAAATTGTGCTGCTCGATATTTCCGCGACAGCCGAGAAGCGTAAGACATTGCTTGATACGGTCCGGCGAACGGCTCGCCAACTGTTCATTCCGTTCACAGTAGGAGGCGGAATTCGCTCGCTGGAAGATGCATCCTCTGTTTTTGATGCCGGGGCAGACAAGATTAGCCTGAACTCAGCGGCGCTTGCGAATCCAGATCTCATCACTCAGATCGCCGAGCGATTCGGTTCCCAGGCGGTGATCGTCGCCATTGATGCCAAAAACATGAACGGAACGGGAACATATCACGCCTTTATAGCTGGCGGCCGCACACATACTGGACGCGATGCATTCGAATGGGCGCGCGAAGCTGAATCAAAGGGAGCCGGAGAAATCCTGCTGACTTCCATGGACCGCGACGGAACCGGGATCGGCTTCGATTGCGACCTCACGCTTGCAATGACGAACAGCGTGCGCATTCCAGTCATTGCCTCAGGGGGCGCAGGAACTGTGCAACATTTTGTCGACGTCTTCCGCGATGGACAGGCGGACGCGGCCCTGGCGGCATCAATCCTGCACTACGGACTTACGAAGGTGGGCGATCTCAAGCAGGAATTGGCAAACGCGGGCATCCCTATGAGGTGGCCGTGCTGATTCCTTCGATCGATCTCATGGGCGGCAAGATCGTTCAACTGGTCCAGGGCCAAAAAAAGGCGCTCGAGTTCGACGACTTCGGAGATTGGATCTCGCGTTTTGCACATTATCCGCTGGTCCAGTTGATCGATCTGGATGCCGCCATTGGCAGCGGGAACAATTGTGATCTGCTTCGCTCTTTTACAGAACATCTGCCATGCCAGGTGGGAGGAGGAATTCGCTCCATCGAAGATGCCGGAAAAGTATTCGCAGCGGGTGCCAAGCGTGTGATCCTCGGCTCCGTCCTAGTGAGAGAAAATGCGGTCGACACCGGAGCGGCAAGGCTTTTTGCCAACAAATTTGGGGCTGATCGGCTCACTTTCGCGGTCGACTCAAAGAACGGCCGCGTCGCCATCAAAGGATGGCGCGAGACGACATCCGTACTGCCAGCGGAAATGATGCGCGCGCTCGAACCCTACTGTAGGGCCTTCCTTTATACCCACATCGACACGGAAGGGCTGATGCGAGGAATCCCGCTGGATGTCGTTCGCAACTTGCGATCCGCAACATCGCGGCAACTCATCGTGGCAGGTGGGATCTCGAGCCACGAAGAAGTCGATGAGATCCATGCGTTGGGTGCGGACTCAGTCGTAGGAATGGCGATCTACTCGGGAAAAATGAAACTGGAAGGAAGACCAGCGTAGCTCTTGTCCTGAATCTCAGCTGCGTGGACGGTACCTGGCCATGGCCAGTTCTACAATCTCGCCGATCAGTTGTGTGTACGATCGGCCCGATGCCTTGGCGGCCATCGCGAACTCCTGTTTGCTCGAGAGCCACGGATTCGGATTGGCCTCAATTACGTAGACATCTCCCTTCGGCGAAAGCCGCATGTCAATGCGTCCGTAATCCCGCAACTTCACTGCACGGTGAGCGGCAAGGGCTGTTTCGGTAAGACGATGGACCGTTTCTTCGTCGAGGTCTTCTGCAATTGCGGATTTCGTCAGTTTGTAGGCTTCAGCGTCTTTTTCAAACTTCACATCGTAGCTAGCGATTTTCGGGGTCCCCTTCGGAAGCTTCGAAAAATCAAGTTCGACGAGCGGGAGCGCCTGTGCCGTTTCATAACTTCCCAGGATCGCAGCGTATATCTCACGCCCCTCGATGTATTCCTCGATAATCGCCGGGGAGTCGAACTCGTTTTGGATGTCCTGCACGCGCTCCATCAATTCCTTCACGCTGGTGACAACCGCGTCAGAGTTAATGCCAATGGAGCCGTCTTCGGCGACGGGCTTCACGATCAGCGGAAACGAAATGTCGTGCGCATGCTCGATGGAACCACGGTAGGAGGTGGCGAAATAGGGCGTCCTGATTCCGTGAAAGGCAAACATCTTTTTCGCGATCGCCTTATCCTGCGCCAGGAACGCCGCATGTGGTCCGGCGCCAGTATAGGGAATTCCCAATAGATCCAGGTAGGCGGCGACGTGCATTTCCTTGGTGTCATCGCCGGCATAAGACTCGGTCAGATTGAACATGAGATCCGCCTCGCACTTGGTAAGAGCGGTGAGGCACTGCGGGGTTCCGTCGAGAACCTGATAGAAGGGTTCGTGGCTGAGTTTCTCGAGTGCCTCGAAAATCTCTTCGCGATCTTCTTTTTCGCGCTTGGCTTTCTTGCGAGACTTCTTTTTCCGAGTCGTCAACTTGGGCTCGGGTGGCTCCGGCGGCGCACCTTCTTCTTCCCACACGTCGTACAAAATTCCGATCTTCATGCGCAGTTCCGCAAGGAGTTCAACCTCGCAACTTTCATCATAGGCTTTTCTTGATCGAATCTCATGGCTGCACGAACTTTCCACGCGTCATGTAGTTGGTTGCCAGTGTGGTTGCGTACACCGTAATCTCTGCCAGGTGCTCTGCCTCGCGCGCCCTATCCACACGCAGTCCGAGCTCTCCAATTCTCGCCTCGACCGCTTCCACGAGTTTCTTGATGAGAGGCCGCTGAACACCCGTCCAATAGGCAACCTTATCGACCACTACTTTGCGATGCTGGAGCAGAAATTCCTGCGCCGGACGGACCGTTTTCTTCCGTCTTTTCGATACGTTAAAAATATCTATCAAATCGGCATCCAGCGCCAAGTCCACAATCGGGATCGTTTCCGATACCGACTGTCGATAAAACTCCGCAACCGTGGACTCCATGTCATCCACGGTGACGTCCGGGTATCCTCGGCGCCGTACTGGATCCACATTGCCAAGCTCTCGCGCGATCCGTTCCATGTAACGCAACTTCGCCATCGCTCCCCAGCCACGATAGCGTTTCCGCCAGCTGGATCGTGGTGTGAGCCACACTGCGAATGTTTCAGCGAAGTCTTCGTCAGGATGTTTCTGTGCATACCATCCCGCCAAGTGGCGAACATAATTCCGCGAGAATGGAACGGGCCGGTAGTTATCGAGATACCGGCGGCGAAACGGCCCAAAAAGCGCTTTCCACTCTGGGGTTCGGTAGAGCTTGTACGCGTAGTTGAAGGCGTGTCCGGCCTCGTGGCGGAAGTACATCATGATCTCCCGCTTGTCTTCGAGATCGTTTATCTCTTTCTCAAACGCAGCAAGTTCAGGATTCGCTAGATAGAAAGGGATCCCGATGATCGGCTCGCCCGAAGGGCAGCCCCATTCGTCGGTCAGATAAAACCCGGGCCGGAATTTTGCCAGGCCCTTGCCGTCGAGTTCCGAGTAGAGTCGATGAACAAACTGCTCCACTGGCGACCCTTCCAGCTTCAAGCCGAGGTCGCGAATCGGCTTGCCCAGAATCTCCTGCAAATGCTCACGGGATTTTTCAGCAGTCTGCATGAGGCCTGCCCGACACCAGCAATTCAGATGCGAAGAAGTCCAGCAGGGAGGAGCTACGATCCGCCCGATTCAGAGACATCAGTATATTAAGAGGAGATAAGGGGAAGCCGGTAACCGCGGAACAGGGACTTCAGTGAACCGGGCCTCATCCCTCTCAGTAGGGCAGTATTTTCAATTATTTACAGGCAACAGCCCCTAAGCGAGGTCACTGAAACGTATTGCAGGATTCGATCGTCCCGCCGCTCATTCCACGCTGAAACCAATCCATTCGCTGCGCCGATGACCCGTGGGTAAAGCTCTCAGGGCTTACCCGTCCTGCTGACATTTTTTGCAGGCGATCGTCGCCCACGGCGGCGGCGGCACCAAGCGCACTCTCGACGTCGCCGCTCTCCAGCAGATTCCGCTGTTGCGTAGAGTTGGCCCAGACACCAGCGAAGCAGTCTGCCTGCAGCTCGAGTCTCACGGACAGAGCATTCGTGGCTCCCGGATTCTGTCCCTGCAGGTTGCGCACTTTGCGCTCGATACCCAACAAATTCTGGACGTGATGTCCAATTTCGTGCGCTAGGACGTATGCTTGTGCAAACTTGCCAGGTGCACCGAAGCGGCGTTCCAACTCGTCATAGAAACCGAGGTCGATGTAGACCTTCTGATCCGCAGGACAATAAAAAGGTCCTGTTGCGGCCTGCGCTGTTCCGCATCCTGAGTAAGTCTCATCCCGAAAGAGAACGAGCTTCGCGTGTGGATAAGCAATTCCCTTCGGCTGGAGGACTCCCGTCCAGGTTCGCTGCACATCGTCGAGCACAAACGAAATGAATTGCACGGTCGGTTCCTCACGCGCATCGCGTTGCGGATCGGGCCGGCTGACAGCTGGACCGGAGGCCACGCCCTGCCCGCCAAGTAGTGAAAAGAAGTCCCGTTTGAAGATGAAGCTTAGAACAAGTAGTACCAGCATCCCACCGATGCCGATGTGCATCCCGCCAATGCCGCCTCCGCCGCTGCCACCACTTTCATCGCGCCGATCTTCGAGATCATCGCTTCGTCCGCCGGGTGTCCACCGCATAATGCTTCTCCTCTCCGCGAAGGCTGCGCGCCGAAGATTATATGCCGGGAAGATGACTCGGGGACACGCGGAAGCGAATTCAATCTGCTTGCGACATTTGGCAACGAGCTGTGGGGTACACTAGAAATCTTTGACAAACATCCAGGAGGACTTCTGCTATGGCTGAAGCCACATTGAGTGGCGCAGATTTCAAGAAACAATTGCGCGCGGGCAAGCCCAAGATGGGTTTGTTTCTGAATGCCCACAGCCCGACCATCGCGGAACAGTTGGCGCACAGCGGCTATGACTGGTTGCTGGTCGACACGCAGCACGGCCCGATGGGCTACGAGAAACTATCCGCGATGCTCTCGGGAATTTCGAATGGCGGTGCCAAGTCGATGGTGCGCGTGGGCGGTTATGACGATCGCCCGGGCATTCAGCAGGCCTTGGACTTGGGTGCCGACGGCGTACTCGTGCCCTACATCAACACTGCCGAGGAAGCGCGGCAAGCCGTAAGCTGCACCAAGTATCCTCGTACGGGCACCCGATCCGTTTACTTTCCGCAACGAAGCATGAATAAGGACGGACTTCTCGGCTACGCAGGCAATTTCAACAACAACGGCATTGTGGCGCTGCAGGTGGAAACGGCGTCCTGTATCGAGAACATCGCTGAGATTGCAGCCGTCCCGGGCGTCGATATTCTATTCCTCGGGCAGAATGACCTTTGCATGTCGATGGGGCTTTACGAAAAATACGAGTTCCCCCACATGTATACATCGCCTGAACTGGGCGCTGCTACGCAAAAGCTCGTGGAACACGCGCACAAGAACAACGTGATCCTGGGCCTGTTCCTGTTCGGCACCTCGCGAGTCGGGGAATTCCTGGAAAAGGGGTTCACGTTCATCAGCGTCGGAAACGATCTCCATCACGTACTGACGCAGGCAGGAGCCTATGTAAAAGACATGGAAGGCATCGCGAAGGAGAAGGGCAAGGACTGGGGTCGCCGTGCGACGGCCCTTCTCTAACTCGGCATGATGCACAAAGGCGCCTCGTCCTCGCGGGGCGCCTTTCTCACGCGAATCACAATCGCATTTGACTTGAATACCTCCGAGTCTCTAGCATCCATCCATCTGATACTGCACTCTCGCTTGACGCCGGAGAGAGCCTATGCGAGCAAGATCCGCCCGCCTTTTCTACACTGCTGTTTTGCTTAGTCTTCTTTTAATCCTGGCTGCAGGACTCTTCCGAGTCAGCCAAGGCTCGCTGCTGGCATCAGCCAACTCGAATGAACCTGCCCCTGATCCGAGGCTGAAGAAGTCTTATCGCTTCACGCAGGATGGGTGGACCTACGTTCACCTCGAAGGTTCCCCATCCGAGGTTGGGTTCCAGCACGGGTATCTGCTCGCCCCTGAGATTGAAGACGCTTTTCACGCGGTGCAGGTCGAAGACACGTACAGCACGCGGCGCGACTGGGCATTCTTCCGCAACGCGGCTCACACGATGCTCTGGCCGCACATTGATGCGGAATATCAGCAGGAACTGCAGGGCATCGCCGATGGCCTGAAGGCGCGCGGCAGCAAGTATGACGTTGACGACGTTGTCGCTGTAAATGCCTTCATGGAACTTTCGGACTACTACGTCCCGTGGCTGAACAAGCGGGAGAGGAAGTCAGCCATTCCAGATCTTGTGGCTCCCGGAAATTGCAGCGCTTTCATTGCGACCGGTGGCATGACCAAGGACCACAAGATCGTCATCGCACACAACAATTGGACAAGCTACATCTATGGTTCGCGCTGGGTCATGATGTTCGATATCGTGCCTGCAAACGGCAACCGCATGATCATGGATGGGTTTCCGGGAGTGATCGTCAGCGACGATGACTTCGGGATCAATTCCGCTGGCATGATGGTCTCCGAGACCACCATCAGCAAATTTGAGGGCTGGGACCCGAACGGCACGCCCGAGTTCGTGCGCGCGCGCAAGGCCCTGCAATACTCCAACACCATTGACGACTACGCGAGAATCATCAAGGAGGGCAACAACGGTGGGTACGCCAACGACTGGCTGATCGGCGACCGCAAGACCGGCGAGATTGCCTATCTCGAACTGGGCCTGAAGAACACGCCGATGTGGCGAAAGAAGGATGGCTACTTCATCAGCTCGAACTTCGCCCAGGATCCCAAGGTCCTGAAGGAAGAAACAACCTTCGATTCCAAGGACATGACGTCCTCACCGAACGCGCGCAGGGTTCGCTGGGAACAGCTGATGGCTGACAACAAAGGCAGGATCGATGTCGAAATGGCCGAGAAATTCATAGGCGACCACTACGACAGCTACGACAAGAAGCAAGCGGCCAACGCCCGCACGCTCTGCGGCCACGGCGACACGATGACTACCCATGACAGTCAGTTCGAGTGGGACCCGTACCATCCCGGCGGAGCAGTGCAAGGCAAAGCGACAGACAGCAATATGGCCGGCAAAATGACGCTGCGTGCCCGCGCGGGCCATCCCTGCGGCGCTGACTTTCTAGCCAAAGACTTCCTTGATCATCACCCGGAATACTCTTGGCAGAGTTCGGTCCTGAGAGATATGAAGGCGGGTCCGTGGACGACCTTTGAAGCCGGGCAGAAGGCCGCGCGCTAAAAGTTAATCGGCTAACTAGTGGTGGCGAATCTTTTGGGCAGAAGCGCCGGATTAACGGTCGACGGAATTTGCTGCCAATTCCTCGATCTTGCGTAACACTGCTTCCCTGCTACGGCCATCCTCTCGCAGGCGGCGAATGCTCGCCGAGTCATGACGCTTGGCCATTCGTTGTCCCGTTTCATCCCGCACCAGATCGCAGTGGTAGTAATCCGGACGCGGGAATTCGAGCGCCCTCGCGATCAGGATTTGGCGCGCCGTCGACTTCAGAAGGTCCGCCCCACGCACGACATCTGAAATCCTCATCTCAGCGTCGTCAACCACGACTGCCAGCTGATAGGCAGGTACATCGTCTCTTCTCCAGATGACGAAGTCTCCGAAGTCCCGCCCGGCCGTGAAGGCTTGCGGTCCAAGATGTAAGTCCCTAAAGCCGACTTGCTCGCCGTCAGGAACGCGAAAGCGCCAGTTCACACCCTTCGGCTCGGAGAATTGATTTGCATCGGAACGAGATCGGCACAAGCCGGGATAGAGCGGCTCGTCGTCGGCATCGTTCGGCGCGTTCGCGATCAATGCCAGTTCTTTTCGCGAGCACGTACAGGGATAAATCCAACCACCATCCCGCAGGCGACGCCACGCGGCCAAGTAGGAACTTCGTCTCTCACTCTGAGAGTAAGGGCCATAGGGTCCACCGCGGTCCGGGCCTTCCTGCCAACTAATTCCGAGCCAATGCAGATCTTCGATCATGGCATCGACGAACTCCCGGCGGCAGCGCTGCGGATCGAGATCCTCGTTGCGAAGGACGAGGGTGCCGTTTTTCTCGCGTGTGCGCTGGGCGGCGACGAGAAACGTGCGGGCGTGCCCGAGATGCAGATATCCGGTGGGGGAGGGGGCGAGGCGGCCACGATAGGAATTGGCGCGATCGGTCGTCACACTCTCACTTTATTTCTGTATGACGGGAATGGCAGTCACACTCATTGCGGCCAAAGGCAAATCGGAGGGAAACTCGCCTTCCCATCGCGCCACGACCACCGTCGCCAAGCAGTTGCCTAGGACATTTACAGCCGTACGACCCATATCCATCAGTTGATCGATCCCAAGCAAAATGAAAACTGGCTCGACGGGCAATCCAAACGATCCCACCGTGCCTAACAGAATGACGAGTGCAGCTCGCGAAACTCCCGCAACTCCTTTGCTCGTCAGCATCAATGTCAACATCATGAGAATCTGCTGCCCAAGCGTTAGGTGAATACCGGCGACCTGTGCCACGAAAATTGAGGCCAACGACAAGTACAAAGTACTGCCGACGAGATTGAAGCTGTACCCGGTCGGCATGACGAAGGCCACAACCTGTCGTGGAACGCCCATCTCCTCCAAGGCTTCCATAGCTCGAGGCAGAGCGGCTTCCGAACTGGCCGTTCCGAACGCGATCGATACCGGCTCGGTCACGGCTGCGACGAATCTTCGGAGCGGTACCTTTGCCAGCATCGCGATGGGCAGCAGCACTCCGAAGATCACCACGATGAGCGCGACGTACAACGTGAGCAACAGCTTCGCCAAATTCACCAAGACACCCATCCCGGTCGTGCCGATCGTGTACGCAATCGCGGCTCCAACTCCCACGGGAGCGAAATACATGACGATATTGGTGAACTTGAACATCGTTTCGGCGAGACTGTCGGTGAGATTCAGTAACGGACGCCGGCGCTCCTCTCGCACCATCGCTAACGCAATGCCGAACAGAATGCTAAAGACGACGACCTGCAGTATTTGACCTTCAGCAATCGACTTCGCGATGTTCTCCGGGAAAACATGCAGAATGGTGTCACTCACGCCCAACTTCTGTACTTGCAGCGGCTCGTTGCCGGGGCTCGGCAACGTTGCACCCACTCCGGCCTTGCTGAGGTTGATCGCTGCCAGCCCAATGACGAGTGCAAGCGTCGTAACAACCTCGAAGAAAACGAGCGCCTTGACACCCATGCGCCCAACTTTCTTCAGGTCGGCATGCGACGCAATACCGCTGACCAGCGTCGCAAACAGAAGCGGTGCGATGATGGTTTTGATCAGGCGAAGAAAAATCTGGCTGAGGACCCGAAGATTGACTGCGACCGCAGGCCAGTCGTGGCCAATAGCGGCTCCGGCAAGCATTGCCACCAGGATCCAGGTAGTAAGGGATCGCCTGTAGAGGGCATAGCTACTGAAGATGCCGATCGCGATCCATCGAGAGGCGATGAGAGCGGCCGCTGAAAGGTGGACTCCGAAATAGCTGATTGAACTAAGAGCACCGCTCAAGGCAAAGGCCATCAGTGTTGCAATGAGCAATCGTTGTCTCATCTCGCGATTCCTAAGTAAGGGATTGTAGCCGAGCGGACTCGTCGACCTCGTCTCCGAGAGGAATGCAGTGGCGGGGTCTCGGGAAAACACCGCAACTACAACGATTTTGCACCGCGTCGGATGCATTCCACTTCTTTGTAAATTTCACCCCACGAGCGGTCGGATGCGCTAGAATTTCAGCCGTATTTCAGGGGATGGCATAGGAGCCCGGCTCGCGCGCCGACCACTACTCGCGTACCCGGTGCTGTCTGACGACGGCGAATCTCAACTGTAGAACAGCAGCCGCCACGACGTAACCAACTCGAAGGAGGAACTATGGCAACGACTCTGCCAACAATCCAGCTTGACGATAAAGTCGCGGAATTTATCTCCAAACCTCGCAAGATGCTCATTAACGGCAAGTGGGTCGAATCAGCCTCGGGAAAGACCTTCCCCACATATAACCCGGCGACCGGAGAAGTCTTGGCGCGGGTCGCGGAAGGCGACCGCGAGGACATAGATCGTGCCGTAAAAGCCGCACGGGCAGCATTTGAGAGCGGCCCATGGTCTCGTCTCACGTCGTCCGAGCGTGGTCGACTCATCTGGAAACTGGCCGACTTGCTGGAAGAACACGCGCAGGAATTCGCCGAACTTGAAACGCTCGACAATGGCAAACCACTGAAGGTTGCGCGGGCAGCCGACGTCCCGCTGGCTGTTGACCTGTTCCGCTATATGGCGGGATGGACTACCAAGATCGAAGGCAATACGATCCCGATTTCAGTCCCGTACACGCCGGGAGCGAAATACCTGGCCTACACGCTGCGCGAACCAGTCGGCGTCGTCGGGCAAATTATCCCGTGGAACTTCCCGCTGCTGATGGCGGCCTGGAAACTCGGGCCCGCCCTCGCAACCGGCTGCACTGTGGTCATAAAGCCCGCCGAGCAAACGCCGCTGTCGTGTCTGCGTCTGGCGGAACTGGTTCAGGAAGCTGGCATCCCGGATGGCGTCGTGAACGTTGTTCCCGGATACGGTGAGACCGCCGGTGCCGCTCTGGCAGCCCATCCCGACGTCGACAAAATTGCTTTCACCGGCTCGACCGAAGTCGGGAAACTGATCCTTCAGGCCGCCTCAGGCAACCTGAAGAAAGTCTCGCTAGAACTTGGAGGAAAATCTCCGAACGTCGTGTTTAGTGATGTAGACCTGGACACCGCCATCGCTGGTTCAGCCAGCGCCATCTTCTTCAACCACGGGCAATGCTGTTGTGCTGGATCGAGACTGTATGTCGAACAAGACATCTTCGACAAGGTAGTGGAAGGCGTCTCGGCGAAAGCCTCAAAGATCAACGTCGGCCCCGGCTGGGAAAAATCGACTGACATGGGCCCGCTCGTCTCCGAAGAGCAACTGAATCGGGTTTGCGGCTATCTTGAGTCCGGATTGTCGGAGGGCGCCAAAGCAGTGGTGGGCGGCAGTCGCCAGGGGAACAAAGGCTACTTCGTAAAGCCAACCGTTCTTGTGGACACGAACGAAAAGATGAAGGTTGTGCAGGAGGAGATTTTTGGGCCGGTGGTTACGGCCATCCCCTTCAAGGATCCGAATGAGCTGCTGGCGAAGGCGAATGATACGGTCTACGGTCTGGCAGCGGGCATCTGGACACGCGACATTCAGAAGGCCCATCGCCTGGCAGCCCAGCTTCGCGCCGGAACCGTCTGGATCAACTGCTACAACATCTTCGACGCAGCGCTTCCCTTCGGCGGATACAAGCAGTCTGGCTGGGGACGCGAGATGGGCCACGACGCGATCGAGCTTTACACGGAAGTGAAGGCAGTCTGCACTGCACTCTAGCGATCGGTTACCAGGGCTTCGTCAAATACAAAAGGGGAGCGTGCGCTCCCCTTCTTTTTTGGCCACGAGAGTCGTTGTCCTATGCCACCGATGTGCTGCGCGCCTCCGCCAGACGAGTTGCCAAATGCTTCAAGAAGTCGTCGACCCCTTCTCCTGATTTCGTGGACAACCTGAACACCTCCATCCCCGGCCGCACGGCCTGAATATTCGCGGAGGCGGCAGCCCAATCGAATTCGACTGCGATCGCCAGATCTGTCTTTGTCACGATCGCAACATCCGCACTGTTGAAGATGGTTGGGTACTTGAGCGGCTTATCCTCGCCCTCTGTTACGGAGAGCAGAACCACCCTCATGGCCTCGCCCAGATCGTAGGACGAAGGGCAAACCAGATTCCCAACGTTTTCAATAAACAGAAAATCCAGTTCTGCAAGATTCCAGCCTTCCAGCGCGATCTGCACCATTGCGGCCTCGAGATGACACAGTGTGCCGGTGGTGATCTGCTTCACGGGTGCCTGGCTCCGCGCGAGACGAGACGCATCGTTGTCGGTCGCCAGATCCCCGACGAGAGCAGCAACCCGAAACTCTTTGCGAAGCTCCGTTAGAACTTTTTCCAGAAAGGCTGTCTTGCCCGAGCCCGGACTCGAAACGAGGCTGGCCACGAAAACACCCGCTTCTCGAAAGCGCTCGCGCAACGCTCGCGCCACGACATCGTTTTGCTTCAACACATTTTTTCGGACTTCCACCAAGCGCGGCTCGGAATTCATTCTTCGATCTCCAGTGCGACCACCTCGAGTTCCTTTCCTTGAACGATCTGGGACACCGGCGCGCCGCATTCTGCGCAGCTGAAGAACTGAATCGAACTCAGCGGGCGATCCGCGCGACAACCGGGACAGTACACGACGACCGGCACTTCCTCCACGATCAATTGCGATCCCTGCAAGGCAGTGTTCTCGCAAGCCATCTCGTAGGAGGACAGCAACGCACTCTTCACAACCCCGGCCAAAGCCCCCAGCTTCAGGTGCACCGCGTTGATCTTGGCTCCCCGGCGAACAGCTTCTTCCTCGGCAAGCTCGACAATGCTCATCGCGATGGAAAGCTCATGCATATGTCATTGGGCCGTGGCTTGATAATCTCTGTCTTGGTGCTTTACGTTGTTGCTCCCCGAGAAGACGGCGAGCGCAGCCTGCCCCAAACTGATGCCTCCATCATTCGAAGGCACTGCGTGGTTCGTCCATACCGTCAAACTGTCGGTTGCAAACGAGGATTTTAGATCCTCGAGTAGGAGACGATTCTGGAAGACTCCACCGGAGAAGACCACCGTATCGACCTTGAACTGATCGCAGAATCGGGTGATAGCACGATGCAACCCATATGCGATGCCAAGCTGAAATCCACGAGCGATTTCTTCCGGGCTGCAACCACGGTGTCTGTCCGCAACAACCCTCGCAAGGAGCGGGCGGAAATCCAGTTCATTTCCCTCGAGGGGAAATGGATAGGTATCTGCCTCTGCGACACGTCGAGCCATCTGTTCAAGCCACATCGCCGCCTGGCCTTCGAATGTAGCCTCGCGAACGAACCCAAGCAAAGCGGCGGCAGCATCAAACAATCGACCCATGGAGGTAGTCGCAAACGACCGCACGTTCTGCTTCAATATCTGATCCGCGTATTGGTAACGTTTCGAAAAGTAGAAAGGGGCGCCAGCCAGAGCGGGCAAAGCGGTGAGCTGAGACAGAAAACCCGCCGCGGCTTGAACGGGCCAGCGCGCAACTGCATCCCCGCCGGCCAGTAATGCCGGACGCAAATGTGCCACCCTTTCAAAGCCCTGTTGAATACTCCCGACGAAAAACTCTCCACCCCAGATGGCTCCATCGTCTCCGTAGCCAGTACCGTCCAGACTGACCCCGAGTACTCGCTTCGTCCATTCGCCACGCTCGGCCAGAACCGACGCTACGTGCGCCCGATGATGTTGAACAACCACGGTTCTCGAAACAGTCAAGCTGTCCCCGTAACGCGTGGAGGCAAACTGCGGGTGTGCATCTCTGACGAGTATTAGGTCCGCTGGCGACACTTCGTACATCGACAACAAATCATGGACCGTCTGCTCAAAAGCGACGAACGCCTCGTAGTGATCCAGATCGCCGATATGCTGACTGACGAACGCCTGGCCATTTACGACCAGTGTGACTGTATTCTTCAAGTCGGATCCGAGAGCGAGAATCGGATCCTGTGTGGGAAATGTCGTAACAGCCCCAGGCGCGTATCCGCGCGAGCGCCGCAGAATTACAGGGCCATAAGGGCCAACCGTGGCAACGGAGTCGTCAACACGACGCGCGATCGGCCGCTCTCCGACCAGGAACGCGTCGGCAATTTCGGATAGGCGTTCGACTGCTTCCGCGTCCTCGTAAGCAATGGGCTCGCTCGATCGGTTCGCGCTGGTCATCACCAAAGCTTCCGGAGCACCACTCGCGAAGAGCAAGTGATGGAGGGGAGTGTACGGAAGCATGACGCCAAGTTCGCCGTTATCGGGAGCCACGCCAGCCAAATCTGTTTTGGAGGGGGCAAGTACGATGGGTCGGGCCACTGACCCCAGCATTTCTTCGGCTTCCACAGACAACAAAACCAATTCGCGGACCGCGTCTAGATTTTTCACCATCACGGCGAATGGCTTTTCTTTGCGAAACTTGCGTTCTCGCAACGCCGCTACGGCTCCGCTATTACGCGCATCACAGGCAAGGTGATAGCCACCCAAGCCTTTGACCGCGACAATCTTGCCTTCGTGCAGGAGTGTGACCGTCTGTGCAATGGCATCTGCATTCGAGCAGACGAACCTGCCGTCTTGTTCCAGGAAAAACCCTGGACCGCAATCGGGACATGCGACTGGTTGAGCGTGAAAGCGGCGATTGCCGGGATTACGGTATTCCTCGGCGCAATACGCATCGAGCGGCCACGCCCGCATCGTCGTATTTGGGCGATCGTAGGGAAGGGCCGTCACGACAGTGTATCGGGGTCCGCAATTCGTACAGTTGATATATGGGTAGTGATAGCGCCGATCACCCGGGTCAAACAGTTCTCGGAGGCAATCGTCGCAAACCGGCAAGTCCGGTGACACGCGAACAGTTGGCCGTTGCTGCTTTCGGCTCTCGCGAATGGTGAACTCACGAAACCCGGCAACGTTAGTAGGAGCAACTTCAATTTGAGCGATTGTCGCGGCCGACGGAGGCTTCGTTTTCAATTCGCGGACAAACGCATCCAACCCTTGCTCAGGACCTTCGAGGTGGATTTCCACACCTTCTTCAGCATTCAAGACCCACCCAGTGAGTGTGTGAACACAGGCAAGCCGATAAACGAAGGGACGAAATCCGACACCCTGGACCACGCCGCGAACCCGGATCGAGCAGGCTGACGCCATCGTTACTCCAAGTCGACCATGCAACCCCGCCCCTGCCAGCCAACCTGCAGAATCTTGCCGTCTTCCACCAGCACCGGTACATTGCATTTGCTGCCAATCAAGGCGCGAATGCGTTGCCTGGCTTGCGCATCCACTTCCACGTCGTACTCGACAAAATCGCGCCGGCGGAACTCCAGCCAGTCGCGCATCTCCTGCGTGTGCGGGCAGCGCGCCGTGCCGTACATCTCAAGCGTGGCCACGATCCAGAGCCTCCAGCCCTTCCCTCATCACGTGATACATGGATGCCTGTACTTCCTGAATGCGAGGGATATAGTCGCAATGCACGACAAGTGGAAAATCGGCCAACCCACGACGCAAAATTTCTCCACCGTCGTATCCGAGAAGCGCGACGGTGAGCATGTTTCGCTTGCGAGCTTCTTCCAGGGCCATAATGATGTTGCGCGAGCCGCCACTTGTCGATATTCCAATCGCGACATCCTCCGGGCGGGCTTGCGCAATCAACTGACGCAGGAAGATGACCTCGGTGCCAATGTCGTTGGCGACGGCGGTGATATTGGCCGGTTCGAGCGACAACGAAACCGCTGGAATCGGCCTATACCCGTGGGGAGGCAGGACGCAGTCGATTGCCAGGTCATTCGCATCGGTCGCCGAGCCGCCGTTTCCGAAGATGATCAGCTTGCCTCCGCGAAGCAAACGCTCGTAGATGGCCAACACGGTATTGCTAATTTGCTCTCCGAGTTCCCGGGCCACCTGCTCGCGCAGCTTGGCATCGTCGGCGACCTTCATCTGAATCGAAGAGGCGACCTCTTGCTCGAGACCATCGATTGACTGCTTTTCTTTGCCGAGGAAGGGGTATAGGAATTCGGTAGCTCCGAGATCATGACCAAGTTCGCGGCGCTCGAAAAACACGTGCACCGTCTCCCAAAGCGTGTGATAGAGGATCTCGATCATCTCCTGGTGAGCAAAAACATTCTCGGTCGCTGGTTCCATAGTGAACGAACCCTCAACACCGGGGAGAGCCAACGTCATGGCTTCACGACGGTGGGCTAGCTGTAGCGTGGCCCAGACCTCGGGATCCCCTTCTGGTGGGCCGAAGCCCATGACAATGTCTTCGGGTCGCAGGATAGCCTCCAGCCAGGGCCGGAAGAGGATTGAGAGATCCAGCGCCGGAAGAGCTCTCTTTCCCACAATGACCGGATGCACAAACTCAACGGACACGTGTTGCGCGTCCGTCGCGTAAGGCCCACGTCCGAAAGCCAGCAACCGTCCTCCTCGAAGAAAACGTTCTGACATTTCATGACAGGCAGAGGCGAGACGGATGGCTTCGCGAGCAAAGAAACGATCAAAAAGCCGGTTGCGCTCAAGGAGATGCTCTTCCACTTGGCTCGTGAATTGATACGCCATGGCCATTGCGGTTTCTCTAGCAAATCCTGGGCAAGGGATCTCCAACCAACATATCGATAATCCGGCTGCCTCCGTATCGGGTACTTATCAGGACCGCGCCAGTCGGTTGTTCCCGCACCTCACCAATCACCCTTGCATCCTCGCCGCCAAGAGTAAGGTTCAACGCATTGATCGCAGCATCGGCATACTCCGGAGCAACAACCGCCAGGAACTGCCCTTCATTCGCGATATGAAGCGGATCCAGCCCCAGCAACTCGCAGGCTCCGCGCACCGCATCGCGCACTGGGATCTCCTCCTCTTGCAATACGATTCCCAAGCCACAGTCCCGTGCCAATTCATTCAGCGATGTGGCCGCTCCGCCGCGCGTCGGGTCGCGCATCCAACGAACACCCGGGCCCGCCGCGCGTACCAGTACCTCGACCAAAGGAAAAACCGAGCGCGTGTCCGACGTGAGGTCGGCCTCAAGGTCAAGCTCGCCCCGCGCCAGCAGGATCGTGATGCCATGATCCCCAATGGGCCCGGAGACCAGAATCTTGTCCCCGGGCTTCACCGATGCAGGATCGATAACCACGCCCTTCAAGGCTCGCCCAATACCTGCAGTCGTGATGTACATCGAATCGGCTTTGCCGTGCTCGACTACTTTCGTATCTCCACCCACAATGCGGACGCCTGCCTTTTGAGCGGCTGTTCCCATCGCTCGCACTTCTGCCTCCAGAATTTCTGAACGGAGTCCCGCCTCGACGATATACGTCACGACCAGCGCTTCCGGTCGAGCCCCCGAGACCGCCAAATCATTGGCGGTTCCGTTCACTGCCAATTCTCCAATCGAGCCGCCCGGAAATCGAATGGGCTTTACGACAAAGCTGTCCGTCGTGATGGCTAGCTGGGCCCCGTCGAACTTCACGTGGGCGGCGTCAGTCAGCGGTTCCGCAGAGGCGCCGAAGAGAATTGGAGCAAACAAACCCTCGATCAGGCGGCGGCTTGCTTGGCCACCCGCGCCGTGCGCCATCTCGATTTGCGGATCGCGAAATCGGATCGGCACTCGCGCCGGATCGCTCAGGCCGTCGGGCTCAGGATGTTTACCATTGCCTGCTTCCGGTGTTCGTAATTGAAGTATGCTGCGCATGATCCTTCCGAGGAAACCATCAGAGCTCCGATAGGATGCTCCGGCGTGCACTCACGTCCGAACAACTTGCACTGATGTGGCTTGAGCACTCCTTTCAGCACTTCGCCACACTGAGCCGCCTTAGGATCGGTAACGCGAATCCCAGGAATGCTGAAGCGCTGTTCGGCGTCCCATTCCGAAAATTCGTCGCGCATCCGCAAGGCGGATTGGGAGATGAAACCAAGACCTCGCCATTCGAAGAACGACCGCAACTGGAAGACCTCTCCCATGGCGCGCAATGCGGCCCGGTTCCCTTCCCATGGGACGACTCGCTTGTACTGGTTTTCGACTTTCGCTTCCCCAGCCTTCAGTTGCCTCAGGAGCATCACGATCGACTGAAGCAGATCTAGCGGTTCAAATCCGCATACAACGATCGGTTTGTGCTCGTTCTGAGCGATCCATTCATAAGGACGGCAACCAATCACCGTGGAAACATGTCCCGGGCCAATGAAAGCATCCAGGCGCATATCGGGCGAATCCAAAATCGCCCGGATAGCGGGGATAATCGTAACGTGATTACAAAACACCGAAAAATTGCGTACGCCTTCCGCTTTTGCTCGCAAGACAGTGAGTGCAGTCGAAGGGGCGGTCGTCTCGAAGCCGATCGCGAAGAACATGACATGCTTGTCAGGATTGGCTCGGGCAAGCTTGAGCGCATCCGCAGGCGAATAAACAATCCTTACGTCTCGACCGCGTGCCTTATGTTCGAGCGGACTTCCGTGCGTGCCCGGGACGCGCATCATATCGCCGAAGGCGGCGAAAATGACGTTGGGATCCTGCGCCACCGACATGCCATCATCGATCCTGCCCATGGGCAGTACGCACACAGGGCAACCCGGCCCGTGAATCAATTCAATGTTGTCCGGCAAAACGTCCTTCAGCCCGAACCGATAGATCGCGTGCGTATGTCCGCCGCACACCTCCATCAGGCGGTAATGTCTCGTCGGATCCGCGAGCCGGCGAATTTCTTCTGCCGCCCTTGCGATCAACTCGGGCTGTCGAAACTCATCAACGAATCTCATTCCAAATCCTCTACCCTGTTTCGACCATCCCACGGTCTATTCGACGGCTCGTCCAGACCGTATCCGCGCACCTCCTGCACAGCCGCCTCGCTTTCGCCCAGCATGCGCAAGGTCTCCATTTGCTCGGCTGCGTCCTGCTCGCTGATCTTGCTCATTGCAAAGCCAACATGGATCAACACCCAGTCACCCGCAACCGGGCGATCGTCCTGAAGCAGCCCGAGATCCACTTTGCGACGCACCCCTACAACATCAATGAGGGCTGTATCCGGGTTGTCGGAAGAGATCTCGATAATTTTTCCAGGTATCGCTAGGCACATGCGACATCCTCCGGGCGGTTCAAAATTGTCATACGCTTCCTTCACTGGTGCTCCCGTCCTTGCGCGCCACGACATCGAAGGAAAACTTCAGCTCGTCCTTAATGCTTACAACTCCTCCCGCGATGATCGGGGGCCGGATCTCGTAGTCCTTCTGACGCAAAACAAATTCGCCTGAAGCTCGAAGGCTCTCGCCACTTAACATCAGCCTTGCCGATACCAAGTGGCTACGGTTAACCCCATGCAGGGTGAGGTCGCCATTCAGGGCCACCCAATATCTTCCCGCTCCGCCGCTGTTCGCGGACACTCGCGAGCAGCGGTAGGCGATCTCGGGAAACCGATTGACCTCAAGCACGTCGTAATACATCCTCCGCTGAATCTCGGCGCGGTCGCTCTCACTGATGTCGTCCAGCACCTGAAGCGAAGACGAAGCCACCGACATTCGCAGGCGCGCACTCGCCATGGCATCGGGATCAAATTCCACGTCGCCGTGAAAATCCTGAATCCCGATGGTCGGGTCGTGCCCAAAGGCTCCCAAGAGCCCGCTGGAAAAGGCGCGCACCACAAAACTACTGGTCTTTGCTTCAATCACGTATCGAACAGCGGCACCCTCAAAGGCTAATGCCCGGATTCCGTCGCCGACCTGCTACCACCTCCGTACGACGGCCGTGCCACTACGGCTTCTTTCTGCCGATCACATAGAACACAAACTTCAACTCGTCCTGCAGCTTCAATGTCGCTCCGGCAATGGACGCGATTTTGATCGAATAATCCGACTGCAACAGCGTGAATTCGCCGTACGCCCGAAGTGTATCCACTCCGAAGGCAACCTGACCAACGAACGAGTGACTGTTCGTGATTCCGTGTAAAGCCAACCTCCCTTCTACATTCACGCGGAACAGATCTTCCTTCAACTTGTCGGCGCCGATCGCACTGCTCTCGAAGGCGATTTCCGGGTAGCGCGCCGACTCAAGCACCTCGCTGTTCATCACCCGCTGCAGCTCGCGCCGATCCTGTTCTCGCAGCTCGTCAAGAACCTCCAACGATGCCGCCTTGATCTTCACCGCCAGTTTCGCGTTCCGCAGCGTTCCCTGCGCGAAGGAAACCTCGCCGCTCCAATCGCGAATTGCGATCCTGGGACTATGCGCTACTGCGGAAATCAATCCACTCGCGAATGCCTGCACACTAAACTGGCTCATTCGTGTGTCGATCGAGTAGCGAACAAGCCCCTGCTCCAGCACCGTCATGCAGTCACCCCGGTGGCCAGGATTCATTTACCCGGCCGTCCGTCCCGAGCATACATGAACGAGTTACATCGATCGAAGTTTCAAATAGCGATCAATATCCGGCAGCGCGGCCTGAGCCAGGCTACCTACGCCAACCTGTCCGAGATAACGCCGGACCAGCGGATTCGACAGAATCAATCCTGCACCGAACACGATCAGCGCTACGCCGCTGAGCATGTATAGGGTGTCGCGATCGGTCATCGAGGAACTTCCGTTCGTCTGTTGCGCAAGATCCATGGCCACGGCGATCTCCTTATGATGAAACAATTTTTAGTCTTTCGCGTCGACATCCAACTCCTGCAAACTCCGGGCAATGAGGGACCGCACCGTCTCCACTGCCTGATCCAGCGAAGCCTCTACGGCGCTTGACAATTCCATTGCTCCTTCCTCGCCTCCCAGCGAAGCGGGTTCACAGCCTACGACAAAAACTCGCTTCAACTGTGCGTTCATACCTTTGGCCATTCTCAAGACGTTCATCGGATGCATGCCATGCGTTTCGACGAATCCTTGCGTCGCCTCCGGTTGTTCGAGCGCCTCGAGATCCGGCTCGATGATATACACCGTTCCGGCCGCAGCTCCGCGCGCGCATGCATCTACCAAAATCGTGACGTCGTAGCCGTCTTGGAGTGCATAAGCAAGGTCGAAGCCTCGAATTCCAAAGTCGCTCACACGCACCGAAGCGGGTAACTCACAATGTGCAAGGCGTCGCACTACCTCAACACCAAACCCGTCATCTCCGAGAAAAATGTTCCCGATGCCTGCGACGAGTATCCGATGAGTCGTGCTACGAGCGCGCTTGGCGGCATGTTTGTCCTGTGGAAGTGGCTCGACCTCATCGGGATCGAAGAAAAAACGATGGCCCGGCTGGCGCAGCAATCCCATGTCGCGCCCAGGATCGTCATCGAGAACCACGCAGATATGAGACTTTCCCTCGTAATCCTGTTCAAGACACTCAATGGTCGCGATCTGGCCGTCCAAGGCCATGTCAAGGATGTCCCCTCGTTTACCAGGACGAAGTCGGACCCGATCTCCTGCTCTGACCTTGGTGCCGGCGACATCGACCGCGTCCACCACGGTCTTGTCCTCGAGAAGCTGCCACTCCCATTCGTTCATGACGCCTTCTGCTCCGATGACCGCAGTCCCCGAAGCACTCCATGCAGTTTCATCAGTTGCTCGGGCGGCAGAGCGTCCGTACGCTCGAGCAGTGCTCTTCCCCGAGGATCCGCCTCCCGCACTTCCCTTTTTTCCTCGTCAGTCATGGTCATGATGCGAAGAGAGAGGATCTCGTCGATCTCGGTTCCGTCAAACAAGTCACCCGGGCTTTCGGGAGCAATCTGCGGATAGTCGTAAAGAATGATGGGAGAGGACAAGATCACGTCACTGCTTCCCTGCTCTCCAACAAGAACGGGCCAGGTATTGACGTTTTTGCACTCGGCAGCCGCGGCGGCGAGATCTTCTGGCGGTTCCAGCAACGAGAAAAATTGACCCTTTTCGACGCTCAGAATCGAGTGTGCGGAAAGCATGGAGTACCTCAGTACCTCATCACGATTGTGGGTGCCGCCATCGAATCCGGATATATTCCTGATCGTGACTGCGATTTTCCGAAGGTCGCCACCCAACGGAGTAATCGAGAGGTCCACCGCGCCTTCTATAGCGCGCTTTTCACGGATAACGACCCCGACGACCTTTGCACTCTCGTCTTGCACCTCTTCTTGGGTGTGCGCAGCAGGAAAGCGAAACTCTTTTGTGAGCCGAGTCGCCTCAGACAACTCACAAGACGGCAGCAAAATCTCCTGCTCCACGGCTTCCTGCCAGGGCAGAAAGACCCGCTCTCCCACGACCAGCCGGCCCACCAAGCGATACTCATCGGTGTCTGCGCTTGATGCTTCGCTCCGCGCTGCTAAGAACTCGCCTACAGTTCGCAATGAAAGCTGCAAGCAGCGAATTTTCACCTGTACTGCCGCCTCGGGCCTACTCTGCACCAGGCACTCGGTGTGCATCATCCAGGGATCAGAACCGCTTTGGCGCTCGGAGTAGGCGCGCGGATAGACGACTCCAAAATTAAACCGCTGGCGGTTCTTGATGGCCGACGGACGGTAAGGATACAAAAGGTACCCTTCGTACAGCACGGCGTCGGCAATCTTTTGGGCCTGCGTCCAGTTCATGAGCCGACCACCTCATTCACAGTGAGCAGTCTTTCTAATGCCTGCTCCCACGTCGGAATGCCATTCTGAACTTTGTATTGATACAACCGTTCGAACGCATCACGCTGCAGGCACAACCAGGCGCTATTTGGATAGTAAGCGTCCATCATCGAGCGCCACGTACTTAAGGGAAGTTTGAACCGGCTCTCTTTATCCCACGGTATCGGAGAAACCTGAAGGCCGCCCTCGGGCCGCGCGTAAAAAACCGTTCCACTGAACATGACGCAGAGCGGAACGTCACCACCGCTGAGCCCATGGAAGTATTTCGTTGCACCGACATTGAAGTCGAACGTGCAGGGCACAATTAGATCGACAACGGTACTCCCCTCGAACGACGGCACCACAACGCTGACGTGCGTCCACAGCATGCTGCGCAGAGTCTGGCTCCATCGGTCTGGTTCGCCGAACAGATCCAGCAGCCGCTCTTGTTCCTCCGCGGTGTAACGGCGACGCGTGACCTCAAGTTGGATCTGACAGCGCAACGCTACCGTGTGGATCGGTTCTCCGGTGGCGTTGGAAACGCGAAGTTTCAGGGCGATTTGCGGAGTTGCCGCATAGGGTACGACCTCGGCGCCCTCGATTTGGAAATTGAGCTCAGGCATTGGGCTCTCCCTGAGCGACAGTGGCAATGGATCGGAGGTGAGCGAAGAATTTTCCGATCTCCTGCCACACCTCTGTTCCACCCGAGAATCCGCGCCAGTGCGTTCGGATCAGGCCCACCAGTTTGTAACACTGGTCGATCGGAAGCACGTAGTATTCGGAGGGTTGCACGCCCCGAGCTTCGCCTACACGGTTGACGAGAAGGGCTTCCACGTCGGATTCCATTTGCCGCAACTGAGGATTCTGCGACTCCAAATCCTTCCATGCATCCATCGGCAACAGAGATTCGGTTGCTCCGGCAGGACTCGGGTACATGGCGATCACACGGCTTTCGACATTGCTCCGAAAAAAGAATGCCATGTTAATCGGGATCAAAAGGCTTTCCCATTGCGCGGCGGTCATTGAGAAATCGCGCAACAGGCTAATACGCTGCGGCACCCGCTTGTATTTGGTCAACCCCTGGCCGCTGAACAGAACAGCGCACGCGCCGCATACACAGATGAGGCGACGATGCGCGATCTCAAGCAAATGAGGGTGATCGGAAACCACTTCGAGGCTGCACATTTCGCACTGTTCCGCCCGACGCGGCCGCCGAGTAAATTGGCGCAATACGTCAAAGGCCTTGCCCGGTCCTCCAACGTTTCCCGCACTGATCATCGGATCCACTGACCATCCCCTCTAGTCCGCGCCGGTTGAAACGTCCACGGTCGCCCTCGGGGTCTCGGGCATTAACGAGGGACCAATCAGTTTGTCGAGGGGGACAAATGTGGAAGCTGTCTTTTCCTCCAATCCCTCGATGACGATTTCAGTTGCGTCTGGCGCCACTTCGTATATGCCCTCTTCAACGGTCGCCTTCAAAGCTTGCGTGGTTGAACCGCACGCATGACCATTCGTCGCGACCTTCAGACGAATGACCCCGCTGCTCATGCTGACGATTTCAAGTTCGGCTCCCTGCTTGCGCAACGAGGGTTTCAGCCGCTCTACTGCTCTCGCGACACGCGTCTCTAAGTCATCGGGGTGGAGGCCGTAGAGGACAAGAAGACTGCTCACTAGGGAGTCGCGCCCGAACTGATCGATCAGGCTTTTCCCCGGCTCTCCGCACGCAAAGGTCACCTCCAGCATGCGCTCCAACGCAGTCCCGTGCAGTTCCATCAGCAACTGAATCAGCTGTTTGGCAGCAGACCGCGCGGCGGGATCAACAATGGCGTCCAATTCGTTGACCAAGCTGCTAATGCGCTGAATGCGTTTCTGAAAGTCTTTATCTTCGGCCACATCACTCCTTTCAGAAAACAAGGGGCGAAAGCGCGGGCTACTCTAGCGCAATCTTGACCTGCCGACTAGCGCAAACCTCTGCCTCTCGCCCCTCAAGACCGACCGCAACTACAGTTGGAGACCAAACATCGGGGAATGACGCGTCTCCAGCACCTTGCCATCACCAAGATACATATGCACACCGCACGGCAGGCACGGGTCGAAACTACGTACCGCCCGCATGATGTCAATGCCTTTGAACTTATCCGGCCCGTTCTCCTCGAAGATCGGCGTGTTCTGCACCGCATCCTCGTAGGGCCCCGGCGTGCCATACACGTCGCGTGGATTGGCATTCCATGGCGTCGGCGGATAGGGATGGTAGTTTGCGATTTTGCCGTTGCGGATTACGACGTGATGCGAGAGTACTCCACGAACTGCTTCGTGGAATCCGCAGCCAATGGCCTCTTCCGGCACTTTGAAGTCCGTCCAGGTCTTCGTCCTTCCACTGTGGAGTTCTTCCAGAGCCTGCTCCATGAAATAAAGAGCGCATGAGGCGGCATAGACCTGGAAGTAGGTGCGCGCGCGATCGCGTTCGATCGCATTGCTCCACTTCGGAATCTTCCACTCGAACTCAACTTCAGGCAGCGATGTTGTCTTTGGCAAATACATCTTCACACTGTGCCCGGTTGATTTCACATAGCCGATATCCACCAAACCAGCCAGCGCCGTAGCCCAAAGCCGCGCAATCGGACCTCCTCCCGTGTCGAGCGCGAGGTGATCGCCAGTGCGTTTATCGAACCAGCGTGGAGACATGACCCACGTGTACTTGCCGCCGAAATCTCGCTTCTGTGGCCGTGGGATCGTCGATTGGTTCCAAGGATGGTGTTTATCCACCGGATTGCCCAGAGGATCCGTCTTGACGAAAGTCTCGGAGTGCTGCCAGTCGTCGTAGTAAGAGCTGCCCAGCAAAATTCGGATGTTGAGGTTGATGTCGACCAAGTCCGTCGTCACCAACTTTCCATCAACGACCACTCCCGGCGTCACGTACATCGCACGGCCCCACTCGGTCATGTTTTTGTACGTGTAGTCGCAGACAGCCGGATTGTTAAATGATCCCCAGCAACCCAGCAGAACTCGCCGCTTGCCGACTTCTTCGTACCCGGGCAGAGCCTCATAGAAGAAGTCGAACAGGTCGTCATGCAAAGGAACGACCTTCTTCATGAATTCGACGTACTTCATCAATCGGACCAAATAGTCCGTGAAGAGTTGAATGGTGGGCACGGTGCCCACGCCGCCGGGATAGAGAGTCGACGGGTGAACGTGTCGTCCTTCCATCAAGCAGAACATCTCACGAGTCATGCGGCTCATCTGCAAGGCTTCGCGATAGAAGGACCCTGTAAATGGATTCAAAGCCCGCATGATGTCGGCGATCGTCTTGTATCCATGCAGGTTCCCGTGGGGAGCGGCCGTCTTCTCTGCTTTTGCGAAGACCGTTGGGTTGGTTTCTTTGACCATCTGCTCGCAGAAGTCGACGCCAACCAGGTTGTCCTGAAAGATGTTGTGATCGAACATGTACTCGGCAGCCTCACCGAGGTTCACGATCCATTCGGCGAGTGCAGGCGGTCTCACGCCAAAAGCCATGTTCTGCGCGTAGGTGGCGCAGGTGGCATGGTTATCGCCGCAGATTCCACAGATTCGGCTCGTGATGAAGTGGGCATCGCGCGGATCCTTGCCCTTCATGAAGATGCTGTAACCGCGGAAGATGGAAGATGTGCTGTGGCATTCCACAACGTGCTTGTTCGCGAAGTCGATCTTGGTAAAGATGCCAAGGCTACCGACAATCCGGGTAATCGGATCCCAATTCATCTCGACCACATTCTTCGACTTGGAAGGAACTTCTTTGGTCGGTGCAGTGATGGTGCTCATTCCAATCGCTCCTTAATAGGATCTCGGGTGATATCCGGTGGTCAGTTCAGCCCGTGGGTGCCGCCACTTGGGCTCTTTGTTGACGGTTGCTTGCGTGAGCGAGCGGAGAGCGCTGATCGCGCGACCGTAAGCGCCGACCGCGCTGGTAGAAACACGCGCTCCAGGTGGCTCGTCCATGAATGGCATGAACTTGTCGGGGAACCCAGGCATCGTGCAACCGATGCAGATGCCGCCCACGTTCGGGCATCCCCCGATTCCCGCCATCCAGCCGCGCTTGGGCACGTTGCAGTTGACGACTGGCCCCCAACAGCCCAATTTCACGATGCACTTCGGTGAACCGTAGTTCTCGGCAAAATCACCTTGCTCGTAATAACCAGCGCGGTCACAGCCCTCGTGCACTGTTTTCCCGAACAACCAGGTTGGGCGCAGTTGGTCATCAAGCGGAATCATCGGCGCCAGACCGGCCACTTGATAGAGTAGGTAGAGAACGGTCTCCATGAAGTTGTCCGGTTGGACGGGACAGCCCGGCACATTCACAATAGGAAGACCAGCCTTCGACGTCCAGTTCCACCCCAGATAGTCGGCCAAACCCATGCAACCGGTGGGGTTTCCCTCCATCGCATGGATTCCCCCATAGGTGGCACATGTGCCACAGCCGATCACGGCAATCGCATGCGGCGCCAACCGGTCGATCCATTCATTGGTGGTGATAGGCTGGTTGGTCTTCGGATCGGTGCCCAACGCTGCCCAATATCCTTCCCTCTTTATTTTTTCGTTCGGAATCGAACCCTCGACCACGAGCACAAATGGATCGAGTTTGCCCTTTTCTGCGAGATAAAAATACTTCAGGAAATCATCACCGACTTCGTACGCCAGGACAGGATTATGCAGGTGGACTTTCGGTAGCCCCGGAATCGCGCCCAGCAAGACATCCTCGATGCTGGGCTGGGTGGCTGCGGTAATTGAAACGGAATCTCCATCACAGCCGAGACCAGCTGTGATCCAGACTATGTGTACTTCCGCAACAGCGGGAGGTTTTTGGGTTGCCCGACCGTACGGAACTGTTTCCGTTGCCATCGCTGGACGCTCCTTTCGGAAATCTCTTTGCCTGAGCGGAGATTCACGACGCCGCCCACGTCGACTCGTTGCGTGTCTTCTCTCAGACGGAGCCTGCTTTCACTTCCTTGAACCTGGTTGATTGTTTCCCGACGAATGGCGGAAATTGGCCCCAAAAATCTCGCGGAATGTCTGCTAGCTACAATGACGAATCACGCTTGCGATCACAAGAGGGCTGCACCCTGAATTTTTGAGCATAGGAAACCCCAAGACGCGGGTAGGGGTTTCCCCGATCTTATGAAGATTGGGATTTGGCAAAGCAAAATCTGCCGTAATCACGGCAAAGGGGAATTTTTTGGAAGAATTTGGTGGAATGTCAGGCAGTCTTTTCGCTGATGCTCCACTGGATGGCGTGCTGCATGAGTTCGCGCGCACTGCGCAGCGAGAGTTTTTCCTTGATGTGCGCCTGGTAGGACTCGACGGTCTTGACGCTGAGGCGCAACTCCTCGGCAATCTGGCGCGTGGAGTGACCGTCGCCGATGAGTCGAAACACCTCAAGTTCACGGTCTGTCAAGTCGGCAACGGGCGATCGTTGCGCTACGGCATTCCCTCCGATGTACTGTTGCAACATCTTGTTAGCGACTCGGTCGCTGACGTAAATCTCGCGATTCACGATACGCCGGAGAGCCTCCAGGACCTTCTCGGTGGCCTCTTGCTTCATGATGTAACCGTTCGCGCCCGCGCGAAGGGCCCTCTCCGCATAGATCGATTCATCATGCATCGAGAGGATCAAGACGGGCAGGTGCGGATGGCGCGTACGGATTGACTTCAGCAGTTCCAGGCCGTCAGGCCCGCTCAGCGAGATATCAACCACGACAATGTCGGGGTGGGTCGTGACGATCTCCTGCATCGCGGTGTGCATCTCTTCCGCCTCACCGCAAACCACCAGATCGGACTCGCGATTGATCAGAAGCGCCAATCCCTGCCGGACGATTGGATGATCGTCAACCACTAGAACCCGCGTTTTCGTCGTCCCACTCGTCGTCTGCAACCGATTCGCTCCGCCCATAAATAACTCCTGGGTTCCTGATTATCGACTCCCAGCCCTCTCAAACTCGTCCTTCCTTAATTTCCCATCGGAAACACGCAGGTCACGATTGTTCCATTCGTCGAATCGCGACGCAATTCCAATGCGCCGCCGATCATTCCGGCGCGATACTTCATGATGTGAAGGCCCATCCCTCCGTGATTCGGCGGCAGTGGGTTGATTCCGATACCGTCGTCGCGAACGATCAAGGTCCCGCGATCCTGGCCCGCGTACAGGTGCATCAGAATGTTCTGCGAGCGGCCGTGCTTGATCGCATTGTTCACCGCTTCCTGTGCGATGTGATAAAGATGGGTAGCCTTCGTCTCATCGTGGATCAGCACCGGCACTTCACAATGAAAGCGGCATGATACTCCGAACAAGTCCTGGATTTCGCCGGCGTAACGTTGTAAGGCCGACATAAGCCCGAAGGAGTCCGATACGACAGGCAGGAGACCCCGGGATAGCTCTCGTGTTTTTCGAATGGCATCATTCACCAGCGACACGATCTTCGCGGCATCCGGAGCCTCCGGCGCCTCGCGTTCGGCCAGGCGCTGCTCCTGTGCTTTCGACATGAACGCCACGCCGGTGAGTAGTTGGCCCAACCCGTCGTGAAGATCCTGGCCGATACGTCGTTGTTCTCTGGCACTGATGTCGAGGATGCTTTTCTCCAGCCGCTTGCGCTCACTGATGTCGCGAATCGCGCTCGAGACGAGCACGCCTTCCTCGGTCTCGAGCGGGCTCAGACTGATTTCCACCGGAAATTCGTGCCCATCCCGATGCAGACCATAGAGTTCGAAGCCTGCGCCCATCGGACGGACTCGCGGTTCCGCAAAAAAGTCTCTTCGATGGCTGGGGTGTTTACTACGGAGACGCTCGGGGACCAGGATTTCAATGGACTGTCCCAGAAGTTCCTGGCGCTTATAGCCGAACAGCTTTTCAACCTGCGCGTTGACCAGCACGATATCGCCTTTTCGATCAACGACCACGACGGCATCGGGCGCAGCTTCGAGGAGACCTCTGAACTTTGCTTCCGCTCGTTGCCGATGAGTGATATCGACTCCAGATACGATCACATACGAAGGCGTCTCCTCGGTACCAGGCAAAATCGAAGTCGACCAGGCGATCAGTCGATGCCGTCCATCACGGCTGACGCATAGTCCTTCGTATTCTGTTCCCACCAGGTTGTCGCAAGCGTCAAAGAAAGATGCTCGAAAACGTTGACCTTCTTCACCGTCCAGAAACAAATCCCATGGGCATTTGCCTTGCACTTCCTCCATGGGATAACCCGTGAGTTGTTCGCAGGCGCGATTCCACCGGACGATCCGGCCCTCTCGGTCCATCACCAGGACGAGGGCACCCACCGTATCGAGGATGGCCGAGGCAACATTTCGTTCTGCTTGTAGCTCTTCTTCCGTTCGCTTGAGATCGGTGATATCGAAGGCGACTCCGTGAATGAACCACGGCTCTCCGTCTTCGCGGTGAATCATCTTCGCTTCGCAGTGAAACCACACCACACGTCCATCGCGCGCAATTACTCGATAGGCGGAGCGCAGAGGCCTTCCCGAGACGAACATCTCAGCGGCTTCATGGCTCCAGCGTTGTTTATCGTCAGCATGAATGCGTTCATACCAGCGGACGGGATCCTCGAGCCATTCTGCCTGTGAGAAGCCCAACAACGCTTCGATCTGCGGGCTCACGTAAGCTTCACCGATGCCGCGGTCCAGATATGCCATGAACACGACGGCGGGAATCTGCTCCACCAAGGCTCGATAACGGGCCTCGAGGTTCGGAAGCTGTTGCTGTTGACCGCTGGGTTTCGTTGTTGATTTTTCGAATGAGTAGGAAAACGCCGAGGCATTCGGCGTTGTGTCGCGCAGGAAAACACTCGCCAGGTCTCTGAGGATCGCTTCTGCGTCGGACGGCACCAGCGTTGTGGTGGCTGAACTGTCCTGTTTTCCATTTCTCGGAGCTGGCTCGCCGCCATTCAGTCGCGCAAATGAGGTCATAAAGCCCGCCTCTTTGTGCCGTGCCACCACTGCATTCCGCTATGCTAGCGATCCCGCCGTGGACCTGCAACCGCGTTCGAAGGCTTCCGCCAAACCGGCTCTTTATTGAGAGAGGCCTGAGTAAATCTTCGAAGAGCATGGATCGCTCGCCCATAGCTCTGCACCGCTTGCGAGGAGAGCAGCGACCCGGGTGGCTGATTCATGAAGGGCATGAACTTGTCGGGAAATCCCGGCATCGTGCAGCCAATACAAATTCCTCCCACATTTGGGCAGCCACCAACGCCCCCCATCCAGCCTCGTTTTCCGACGTTGCACTGGACCACGGGTCCCCAGCATCCAAGTTTGACAATGCACAGGGGAGAGCCATACTCATCAGCGAATTGCGCCTGTTCGTAATAGCCGCCTCGGTCACAGCCTTCATGGACAGTCGATCCGAAAAGCCACGTGGGGCGCAACGCATCGTCGAGTGGAATCGCCGGAGCTCGTCCCGCGGCCATGTAGAGGAGATACAGAAGAGTTTCGGTCATGTTGTCCGGCTGCACCGGACATCCCGGAACGCAGACGATCGGAATGCCCGCTTTCGACTTCCACTGCCATCCGAGATAGTCGGGCAATCCCATGCAGTCCGTGGGATTGCCTTGCATGGCATGAATTCCGCCATACGCGGAGCAGGTGCCTGCCGCAATCACCGCCCAGGCCTTCGGAGCCAGCCGATCGAGCCAGTCGCAGGTCAGAATCGGTTGCAGGGTTTTCTGGTCCGTTCCGAACGTAGCCCAATATCCTTCTTCCTTATTCTTTTCGTTCGGAATGGAACCCTCGACAACGAGGATAAATTCTCGTTGGGATCGACCCTCGGCCGCGGCGTGAAAATGCGCCATGAATTCCTCGCCGTTATCGAAGGAGAGAAAGGGATTGTGAAGATTAATTTTGGGTAGCCAAGGTAGCGCCCCTGAGAGAAGGTCTTCCAGACTTGGCTGCGTAGCGGCAGTCATAGCGATGGTATCGCCATCACACCCGAGCCCCGCCGTAATCCAAAGGATGTCGAGTTCGTGGATCTTCGGTGATGGTTCGTTGCTCTGGGTCATTCGAACTCACCCCACCCTAGGCTCATCAACCGCGCACTCGTGGCGGCCGTTCGACGCCTCTTTGCAGGAGACGTGCCATCTCACACCGCCGCCGTATTCTAATCAAATTCGCCGGTTCGGTAGCATGTTTAGACAAAAGACCCGTTCTCTCGGTGGATCAAGGGCTGGAGGGAGCTTGCCGGGCTAGAGGCTGGCGTTCTGACGGGCTCGTTGAATGTCTTTCATGTCCCCCATCGCGATAATGATGCCCCCTTGCGGAACAACGGCATTGTCGGGGGGATTGATAACCAGACCTGACCCATTGTCGGATGGGTTTTTCAGCCCGAGAACTAGCAGGTTGTATTGGCTCTTTAGATTGAGATCATGCAGCCGAGCTCCGGCCCACTTTGACGGGGCGGACACTTCGATTTCTTCCACGCGCAGGGTGCTTCCCTGCTCCTTCAACATGCGATCGAGGAAACCGACAACGTGTGGACGGATAACCTCGCTCGCCATCCTGAGTCCACCGATCTGGCTGGGAGATACGGTTGAGTTGGCTCCGGCGCGGGACATACGATCCGCAAACTTGCTGTCTGCAGCCCGGGCGACAATGCGCATCTTTGGGAAGCGCTGATGAGCGACGACGGTGATGACGAGATTGTCTTTGTCATTGGGAAGCGCAGCGATCAGGCCTCGGGCGCGCTCGATTCCGGCTTTTTCCAGCGTATCTTCCTCCGTGGCATCGCCAATGACATAAAGAACTTCCTGAAGGGTCTCCGCGTGCAGTTCGCGCGATTTCTTCAGATTGTCTTCGCAAATGTCCACGACCACATAGGGAGTATTCGTCTTCTGAAGTTCAGCCACCGCGTACCGTCCCGTGTCACCGAGGCCGCAGACGACGAAATGATTGCTGAGTTCGCTGATGCGCTTTTGCATTCTGCGCCTCCAGAAGGGATTTGTGACTTCCACTTCCACCAGGAAGGCAGCCACTACGGAGAAGACATACACCGTAATTGCGACGCCAAACAGAACAATGCCAATGTTAAAAATACGGAGGGCTGGATTGTGACTCGTATCAACGATCTCGCCGTAACCAACCCCGGCCAGCGTGATCACCGCCATATAAAGAGCTTGGAGGAAGGTAACTGAATCACCCCCAAGTACCCGATACCCCGTGACGCTTATGGCGATAAGAGCAATCAGCAGGCCGACTGCGAACAGCAGACGTTTGCGTAGTTCCATCAGTTCACCGTCGCCATTCGTCAATCAGATTCGCGACCAGGCCACTCCACCCCGTTTGATGGCTGGCCCCAAGACCCATCCCCGTGTCTCCGTGGTAGTACTCGTTAAAGAGCAATAAATCGCGCCAGTGTGGATCCTTTTGAAATTTCGAATATCGGCCGAAACACGGTCTTTCGCCGGTTGGCCCTCGCTTGAAGATGGAGATCATGCGATTGGCGGCTTCTTCCGCCATCGCGTTTGGAGTAATCGGTTCGCCATTGGTCGCGGGCGTGCACACCTCCGAAGAAGCACCCAGCGCCTGGTCAAATTTCAGAAATGAGTGGATGAGCAGATACGACGTCGGGAACCAGATCGGTCCACGCCAGTTCGAGTTGCCGCCCTTGAGCTCGACCTCGGCTTCACCAGGCTCGTACCCGAGAGATCGATCGCCGAACTGAAAAAGTTTTTGCTGGTGGTATTTCGACAAACTGCGAATTCCAAATGGCGAAAGAAACTCCTCGGGATCCCAGACGTGCTGGAGCAAACGCTTGAACTGATTGGGATCGGCAATGGACAAGACGTAACGCTTCTCGGCGTCGTCCACCGCGTAGCATGTGTCTCCGACCAGATCCGGACGGTTCTTGATGAACCATTCGACGTCGCGCAGGAACGCCGGGTGTGATTGCAGTTCCTGCTGATCGAGCACTTCGATCGCGTAGAGAGGGATCAATCCGACTAATGAGCGCAGCCGAAATTTATGGAACTCACCGTTCGGGTAGCGGAGCACGTCGTAGAAAAAACCGTCGGTTTCGTCCCATAGCTGATAATTGCGGCCGCCCATTTTCTTCATCGCGGCCCCGATATAAACGAAGTGCTCGAAGAATTTTGTGGCGACACCTTCGTACACCGGGTTCGTATTGGCCAACTCCAGGGCGATCCGCATCAGGTACAGGCAAAAGAAACCCATCCACCCCGTCGCGTCGGACTGCTCGAGGATTGCGCCATTTGGAAATTTTTCTCCCCGATCGACGACCGCGATGTTGTCGAGTCCGAGGAATCCGCCTTCAAAGACGTTGTTGCCCTGGCTATCAACACGGTTGACCCACCAGGCAAAATTCATCAGGAGCTTGTGGAGACACTTCTCAAGAAACTGTGTGTCAGCTGTCCCGATGCGTTCTTTCTCCAGTTGGTAGACTCGCCAGCACGCCCACGCGTGCACCGGTGGATTCATATCGGAGAATTCCCACTCGTAGGCGGGGATTTGCCCGTTGGGGTGCTGAAATTGCTCAAACAGCAGAATCCATAGGTTTTGTTTGGCAAACTCCGGATCGATCAGCGCCAGCGTCACGCATTGAAACGCAAGATCCCACGCGGCGAACCATGGGAATTCCCACTTGTCGGGCATCGAAATGACGCGCATGGAATTCAAGTGTCGCCAGCGCACATTGCGCAGCTGCTTTCGCGACGGCGGTGGCGGGGCTTTCGGGTTGTCTCCTTCCAGCCACAGATTCACGTCCCACAGATAAATTTGCTTACTCCAAAGCATTCCGGCGAGGGCTTGCCTCTGAATGGCTTTTTCTTCGGGAGTGGCTTTAGGTGGCTGAATCGCTGCGTAAAATTCATCCGCTTCGGCCTTGCGCAATGCAACGATCTCGTCGACGTCGTCGAGCGGGGAGACCAATTTCTCTGGCGTCAGCCGGAGGCGCAGAACGACCGATTCTCCACTCGAGATTTGATATCGATACCGGATGCACGCCTTGGTGCCGACCCTTGTTGGGTTAACGGCGTTCTCTCCGTGAATGATGTAGCGGTGGAATGCGTCTTTTACAAAGGGCACCCGATTCGACGAAGACCCATAAAGCCGGATTGAGTTGCTTTCGTTTCCCGTGAAGAGAGGTTCGCCCAGCGGAGCATACATGTAGCGCGTCCCGAGGGCATACGGGAACTGGAGGTTCTTCAATTGCGAACGATTAAAGTCGTCGGCGAGGAGAGTAATGCCTTTACCGTCTCCCGACACTAATATGATCTGTGGCTCGCTTCCGACGGGATCGGTCCATGCCCAGGTATTGCGAAACCACAAGTGAGGGAGAAGTTCGAGTACGGCTGTGTCAGGTCCGCGATTCGTCGCCTCAATCCGAATGCAAATGTCTTCCGGGGTTGCTTTGGCATACTCCACCACAACATCAAAATAGCGGTCATCCTCAAAAATGCCTGTATCTAACAGTTCGTACTCAGGAGCGCGAGAGTGTCCCCATCGATTCCGGTTTTCCTCCACAAGCCGGGAGTACGGAAATGCTTCCTGAGGATACTTGTAAAGGAGTTTCTGGTAGCTGTGCGTTGGCGTGTTGTCGAGGTAGAACCAATACTCTTTTGCATCTTCGCCATGATTGCCTTCGTTGCCCGACAGTCCAAACATGCGCTCTTTGAGGATCAGGTCTTTCCCGTTCCAGAGCGCGAGCGCGAACACCAGCAATTGGTAGCGGTCACAAATACCGGCAATCCCATCTTCCCCCCAGCGGTAAGCCTTGCTGCGCGCCATGTCGTGGGTAAGAAACTCCCACGCGCACCCATCGGCGCTGTAGTCCTCACGCACGCTGCCCCAAGAACGCTCGCTAACGTACGGTCCCCATTTGCGCCAGGGAGCTAGGAAGCCCGAGTAAGGCTCGGCCAGGCGTTCGTGTTCTTTCGTGATTGGCATGATCCGGGAAGGGGGACTCATCGACGCGCGCTGGCCTTTTCGTCCCGACTTTCGGAGGAGAGAACAGCGCTCACCTTGCGCATCTGCGTCGCAAAGCGAGGTGCATTATAGGCGGATGGATTGTCGAGTTCCTGAAACAGCTGTTGAATGGACTGGCGCAATGAAGGATTTTCCGAAGTCGAGCTGGAATTCTGTTCGAGAGCAACGGCCAGAGAATCCAGAGACATGGCTGCTTGTTCGGCAGCGCGCTGGCCGTACGCAGAGATGGAGTCGGCATCTTCCGCGATTGCCCGCATTAGGGCAAGTGTTGTCGCTTGATCGTACGCGCGAGCATTGAGTTGTTGCGCGATTTGTCCTGCAAGGGATGCCGCGTGGCTGGCCGTGGTCGCGATTTCCTGGGCATTGCCGTTCCTCTGTCCGAGCAGGCTTTGGAGATGTCTGAGATCCGAATCCAACTGGATTGCGGCATCGGGATTCGTTTTTCGAACAACATGTCGAAAAACGACGTAGCGCGATTCGTTCCATGCGGGAACGCCTGGGGTTCGGCCTGGGTATCCTTGTTCCTGGCGCCAGCTATCCTCTGGCTTGGTCAGACTGTGATGGCAGGCGAAGCAATCGAGTTCCGCGTACTCAGGCCAATTCGCGCTGTTCGCACGTCGTGCCAGCCGCTCCATTCCCTTTTGCAGTTCCACCGCTTCCCCCACGCCCCACTCTTGCACACCCCTCCAGCCTTCGTTGGAAGAGTCTTTCCAGTGCTTGGGCATCACCGCGCTGAAGAGATTGAGCTCGAAGGTGAGGTCAGGATGGCCGGCAGCGATCATCTCGTGATCCACAAACTTATCGGGGGTACCGAGATGGCATGTTAAACAGCGTTCGCTGCGCTTCACCAGGTCACGCGTGTCGTACATCCCTAACTGGACGGATTTTTCGTGCGGCCAGTCACGCGTCGTATGTGGTCCCAGCCACCCTGAAGCGGGACCGTGGCAACTCTCGCAACTGACTCCGTCGATCAACTCGAAAGATTCGGCCCGCTGGTCAATGGGAACAGACAGCGCGTGACAGGCAAGACACTTGGAGGATTGGTCGGGGCGACCGATCGCGAGGATCTTGCCGATTCTTATCGAGACTGAATTCGACAACACCTGGAAGGCCCGGGCGTGCTTGTCCTGTCCCGCCCAAATGCTGTACTCGTTCTGGGCGACGCGGGTGACTTGTTTCGGCTGAATACTTCCGTGACAACTGCTGCTGGCGCAGCCTCCGGGACCGTTATATTTCCCGACCGGCGAACTTTGGCAGATCCCGGCGACTTCCAGAGCGAGGCACACCACCACACACCACGCCGGATTCGCCGTTTTACTCATGTGTCACTAGGCGTCAGGAAAGATTCCGCTGCTTTTGGCGGATTGGGTTGCTTATACCCAACTCCGCGGCTCCGAATCAATGGACAGTTTGATACTACGGCAGCACGCACGTACAGCGACTAACGTGATTCCCCTGTTCCAAGATCGGCATTCCCCGTGGCACAGGTCTGTCGCTAAGATTCTAGAAATCTGCAAAATCTGCGTCGTGGGCTAAGGGGATAATTCCGCCTTGTTTGACCAACTCAGGGCGATCCAGGAGCAATTTGGGTATCTGCCCGCCGACGAGTTGCGGCAGTTGGCGGCGCGAATCAACGTGCCCGTAAGCCAGATCCACACGGTTGCGAGTTTCTATCCCCATTTTCATTTGACTCCGCCGCCGCAGACGGAAGTAAAGGTCTGCGCGGACATGAGCTGTCACCTCCGTGGCGGCCCGGAACTGAAAGCGTGCTTGCAGGAGGGATTCCGAGGCCGAAAAACTGAGGACTTGTCTATACGAGATGTCTCGTGTCTCGGCCGATGCGATAAGGCGCCCGCATTTTCGGTCAACAACCGGATATATAACAACCTCGATGGGTCGGCAGCGCTGGCATTAGTCGGCGACTCACTGGCCGGAAGAAAACTTCCTCCAGAGCCACGCGACGAGGTGTCGATTCCGGTCCTGTCCGATCCGTACCAGGGCAAATCGGACTATTCCGTTGTCCGACGCTTTGTGGAGACTCGTGACTGGGCCGGTGTCATTGCTGCCCTCAAGGCGAGCAGCCTGCGCGGCATGGGAGGAGCAGGCTTTCCGACCGGGAACAAGTGGGAGATCGTTCGGAACGCTCCAGGGAAAGCCAAATACATCGTCTGCAACGCCGATGAGAGCGAGCCCGGAACCATCAAAGATCGCTTTATCATGCAGGCAGTTCCTCATCTCGTGATTGAAGGAATGATTGTTGCTGGGCTCGTCACCGGTGCACGCCAGGGGATCCTGTACATCCGGCATGAGTACGAGGAAGCAAGAGAGATCCTGCAGGAAGAAATTCATCGCTGCTATCAAGAAGGCCTGCTTGGAAAAAGAATCCTAAATAGTGACCTCGCCTTTGATCTGGAGATCTTCGTCAGTCCCGGCGGATACATCTGCGGGGAAGAGTCTGCCCTGCTCGAAGCCATCGAAGGCAAGCGCGCTGAACCTCGGAACAAGCCGCCCTTTCCTGGGACCAACGGTCTTTGGAACCAGCCCACCGTGATCAACAACGTCGAGACATTCACGTTTGCGACGGCAATCCTTGCGCGCGGTCCGCAATGGTTCAAAGCACAGGGAAAAGGTGGCTCCGTCGGCATGAAGTTTGTGGGTGTGAGCGGGGATGTGAACCGTCCGGGTGTCTTCGAAGTCCCGATGGGGACAAAGTACTCGGAACTCATTTACGAGAACGCTGGCGGAATCCTCGGAAATCGAAGCCTTCTGGCATTCGCCGCCTCGGGCCCGTCCTCCGGCTATCTGCCCGCCTCGATGGCAGATCTGCCCCTCGACTGGAATGCGGTCGCCGCAGCCGGGTCCATGGTCGGCTCGGGCGCAATCGTGGTCTGTGCAGAAGGGCGCTGCATGCTCGACATGGCTCTAAATGCCGTTCGCTTCTACCGCAATGAATCATGCGGCAAGTGCGTTCCCTGTCGCATGGGTTCGCAAAAGATGGTGGAGATGCTGACGGGTTGGACAGAAGGCCACTCTTTGAGCACCGACCGCCAACTGTTGGACGAACTATCCTCTGCCATGAGGCTCACGTCCATCTGCGGACTCGGACAAGTTGTGCCCGTCCCGATAGCTTCAGTGCTCAAGCATTTTCCTGAGGTCGTTGAACAACATATCAGTCACAAGCACTGCCCCGCCGGGGTCTGCTTTTCACGGGGCGCGGCGCGATGAGCACTACCGCGACGACGGCTCTGGTCCAGCTGACCATCGATGACACCGCGGTAACCGTCCCCGCTGGAACGACTATTTTCGACGCGGCCCGGATGAACGGGATCCCCATACCCACACTCTGCCACCAGCAGAACGAAAGTCCGGTTGGCGTGTGCCGGGTCTGCGTCGTCGATGTGGGCCAGCGCGTCTATGCAGCGTCGTGTATCCGGCAGGTTGAACCCGGAATGTCAGTAAAAACCTGCTCTCCGGGCGTTCAAGCAGCGCGGCACACGCTGATCGAACTGCTGATGTCAGATCACCCCGCTCCCTGCGCGCGCCAACAGCACTCGGGTGATTGTGAACTGGAGAAGCTGGCGGGTGCCGCGGGAATCGGCGAGCCGCGTTTTCCACGCCGCTCAACGCCTCGCGGCAAGGATGAAACTTCCCCAGTTATCGCTGTAGATCACGAAGCCTGCATTCTTTGTGATCGTTGCATTCGCGGCTGCGACGAGATCCGTCACAACTGGGTTCTGGCACGTCGCGGCAAGGGATACCAGGCTGGGATTGCCTTCGATACCAATTTGCCGATGGGCGAGTCGTCCTGCGTCTCATGCGGCGAATGCATGGTCTCGTGTCCGACCGGTGCGCTCACGAACAAGAAGATTGTCGGCACGGAACTGGGAGAAGGCGAGGTGCTTGACCCCTCTGAACTACTGCATCTCCCAATCTTTGAGAACGTGTCCGGAACCTTCCTGGAACTCAATCAGAAAGCAGTTGTGAAACGGCACTACAAGGCCGGCGAGATCATTTGCCGCGAAGGAGAGTTTGGCTCGACCGCTTTCTACATTCTTGAAGGCAAGGCGGAAGTCTATCTCGCAAGCCCCGTCGCTCACGTCAAGACAGAGGGAAGCAGCCACGGATTCTTTCGCAGGCTCACCAGTTTTCTGAGCCCCCGGCAGCAGGATCGCCGTGTCGAAGAGTCGGACCGACCGTTCATCCCTATCGATGCTTCAGTCGATTTGCCCTATGACTGCCCGATCGCGGAACTGAATCCCGGCGAGTTGTTCGGCGAAATGACCTGCATGAGCTACTATCCCCGCTCTGCGACGGTCCGCGCGAAGACAGACTGCGTAATGTTCGAGATGTTGCGCAATGTGCTCGACATCCTGCAGCGCAACAAGACGTTTCGCGCGCAGTTGGAGCGAAATTACCGCACTCGCGCACTGGATTCGCATCTGCGAAGCGTGCCGATATTCGCTTCGCTAACCAAAGATTTCATTGATCACCTGCGCGATCGCGTAGAACTTCTTCGTTTCAGTCCGGGACAGGTCATTTGTCGGCAGGGTGAAGCGGTCGATAGCTTTTACCTGGTTCGCATCGGCTTCGTAAAAGTCTCGGAGGACCGTCCAGGGGGAGAGCTTGTTCTCGCCTACCTTGCTCGCGGCGGCTACTTCGGTGAGATGGCCCTTCTGAACCGCACGCCGCGCACAGCAACCTGTACGGCACTCGACCATGTGGAGGTCGTGCGGATATCTCGCGAAGACTTCGAGTTCATGCTGGAGCAGTTTCCCGAGGTGCGGGCGCGATTGGAAGTGGTCGCCAGAGAACGCCTTGCCGAAAATAGACAGCGGCTTACCCATGTGCAGCACCTTCCGGTCGATCAATTTCTCGCCCACGGCTTGATGGAAGCCCAGAGCCTGCTCGTGCTGGACCTGGAGCGATGCACTCGCTGCGATCAATGTGTACGCGCTTGCGCAGACGCGCATGACGGGGTCAGTCGACTTGTGCGCGAAGGGTTGCGTTTCGACAAGTACTTGGTGGCCACGTCATGCCGACAGTGCCGCGATCCACTGTGCATGGTGGGTTGCCCGGTAGGATCGATCCGCCGCCGAAACTCCCTGGAAGTGATTATTGAGGATTGGTGCATCGGATGCGGCTTGTGTGCGAATAACTGCCCTTACGGGAACATCAATCTGCATCCGTTCCCCGTCGAGATGGACGATCCATCGCAGCCGGGCCGAAAAATCGCCAGCGTGCGGGTAAAGGCTACTTCTTGTGATCTCTGTCACGATCATGCGGAGCCGAGTTGCGTGTACGCGTGTCCTCACGACGCGGCTCACCGTGTGAATCCCCCGGAGTTCTTCTCGGGATTGCTGAAGCAAATCGCTGAGGTTAAGGGCTAGCCCGATGCTGATCGACCGCACTCATCGTCGATGGTTCATCGGGAGCCTAGCCGGGCTGGTGATTGCAAGCGCTATCTACGTCCCTTACGCTTTGCGATCCGCTGCTGGGCCGCGGGGCAGCAGCCCCATTGGGCTCATGTATGGAAGTGTCGGTTTTGCTTTCATGCTGTTTGCAGGCCTGCTCGGGCTGCGCAAGAAGTTCCCAATCTGGCGAATCGGACGTGCGCAGACATGGATGCGCGGGCATCTGTGGCTCGGCTTTCTCAGCTTTCCGGTGATCCTGATGCACGGCGGATTTCATTTCGGTGGGACTCTGACCCGAGTCTTGATGTGGCTGTTTATTTTCGTTTACGCGAGCGGAATTCTCGGAACAGTCCTGCAACACTTCGTGCCTCGCTTGCACACGTCGCGTCTTCCCATGGAGACCATCTATGAGCAGATCGATCACGTGAGGCAGCAGCTTGTTGGAGAGGCAACCAAGATCGTCGAGGAGACATGCGCCGCTCTTGAAGGAGATGTCGGCAGTGCGAGCGAGCAGCAGCGCGCACTCGCCGCAGCGGCTGGGGCCAACTGGGATGTCACTGTCGCAACGAGTTTGGCAGTCGATGAGCAAGCCAGTGGCGAATTACGACGCTTGCTCCACGACGAGATCGAGCCCTTTCTCTCGCACTCTGGAACGCACAAGTTTCGGATCGGTAAGGGGGCAGTAGCCCACGCACTGTTTCAGCAACTGCGCGTACTCCTGCCTGCGAACCTGCACTCGAATATCGATGACCTTGAAAACGTCTGTGAAGAAAAGCGCCAACTCGATGCACAAAGGCGCCTGCATAAGATTCTGCACGGCTGGCTGCTGGTTCACATCCCTCTTTCCTATGCTTTGCTGCTCCTGGGAGCGTGGCATGCGGTGGCCGCGTTGAGATTCTGATCATGCTCCGACGAACGCGCTCTACAAAAACGCTCGCTCGCCGGATCGACCTGCAATACTTCACACGACCTCATCCTTTCCGGCGCTGGCGTTTCTGGCTATCGGTTGCAGTTCCTGTGATCGCGTTAGGATGGCTTTTCACGCAGCGCGTCCAGGGCGGGCAAAAAGCGTACTCGAGTGGCCCGCTTTCTCAAGCGCATGCCGCGTTCACTCAGCAGTGCAATCTATGCCACATCAGCAGGGTTGGCACCTTCGCCAAGAATGTGAGCGATGACGCCTGCCTGGCCTGCCATGATGCTCCCATCCACCAGGCCAATCAGACCTTCACGCCGGCATGCTCCTCGTGCCACTTGGAACATAAGGGTACTGTGCGGCTGGCCGCGACCTCCGACAATAGTTGCACTCAGTGCCACGCACGCTTAGAGGCACGAGGTGGGGCGCCGCATTACGCATCCTCGATCGCCGGTTTTGACAAGAACCATCCGGAGTTTGCGCCGATCGGCAGGAATGTCTCTGACCCGGGACAGGTAAAGCTGAACCATTACCTGCATCTTCAGCCAAACCTGATTGGCCCGCAGAACCGCCGTGTTCAGATGATCTGCGATGATTGCCACCGAACGAGCGACGCATCGGATGCGTGGCCTTATGCGACGGCGACAGCACAGGCAAACGCTACTCCTCAGCAAAGGATGCGCGTGGTTGAACATGCCGCGGATGCGATGATGCCTATCCGGTTCTCGACTCATTGCAGTGGTTGCCACACGCTTCAATTCGATCGGCGTTTTGGAGACGTTCAAGTTCCTCACGACCGGCCCGATATTGTGCACGCATTCTTGACGAGTCAATTTAACGAATATATTAAGCAGCACCCTGCCTCCGTACGTGAAACAGAGCCACCGAACCGCCAGCTTCCAGAAGATATGCGAACCCGCCCGATCGCTCGCAGCTCCGACGAATGGGTGTTATTCAGGGTTCAAGAGGCAGAGTGGCTTCTCTGGGCGAAGACCTGCAAGCAGTGCCACTCCTTGACCACGACAGGGACATCCTTGCCCGAGGTTGCCAAATCAGACATTACAGAGCGCTGGCTGCCGCATGCAGAGTTTGATCACCGCGCTCATCGGGCGATGTTGTGTGTGGACTGTCATTCGAAAGCGCCCGAAAGCCACGATACGGCGGATGTGCTTTTACCCAGCATCAAGACCTGCCAACAATGTCATCGCGAAAGTACAGCCAGAGACACAGCAGAGAGCCGATGTTTCGAATGTCACCAGTATCATGACTGGTCGAAAGCAAGGCGAACCAAGGGGCGCTTTAGTATTCAGGAGTTGCGCGGAACCGCCGAACTGCACCTTCCAAATTAAGCGAATCTCGACAGACTAGTGTGTGTTCGCAGATGTTGCAGTCGGGTTGCTCACAGCTGCTCCCGGCGGGTCGTCAGTGACCGTATAGACCTGCCCGTCCCGAAGAAACATGCGTTCCATTTCCTGACGATTGAAGGGCCGCGCCCCTCGCCGGCCGAAGACCGCTAACTGATTTCCGCTCTCGTCGACCGCGCGATCACGATCAATTCCCTTGGAAATTGCCAATGCGGGCCCGCGGGTTCGATAGCGTGCTATCAGCTTCGGCGTAGGCGTCGGACTGAAGCCGGCAAACGCCGGGTTCTCGACAGGCGAAAACAACTGCACGACCCTCAGGCCGTTCTTTCCGTCGGCAATGTACGCAAAGAGGCTGGAGCTTACCATCCCTAGCTTAACGTCATTGGTGTCGTTCAGTTCCCCGTTCGCGTCGAAGATGCGTTCCAGCTTCGGCTGTTCTGGACGCTCTGCATCCACAATTGCAAGCCCCCTTTTGCCGTCGGCGACATAGGCGTAGGTGCGAGCGACATACAGGTTGCGCGCATCGTCGAGCGTGACCGTCGCACCTGAAATGAGTCGAGGCTGATTGAGGTGTGTCACATCCAGCACCTTCAATCCATCCCGGTCAACGACAAAGGCATAACGGAACTGCACGGAAATCCCACGCGGATCGTTCAACTCGGGCGATCCGATCTGAGCAGTCACCTTCGGTTGAAGGGGATTGTCCAGATCCACAACAATCAGTCCGCGATCACACAGAACATAAGCATATGTGCCGGCGATCGTGATTCGTCTCGCTCCGTTGAGAATGCCGTCCGGATTAAATGCCAAAGCTCGCTTCAGAAAGTTATTCGCGGGATTCCCATCGAGCAATGTTCCGACCCCCGGGCTCTTGCCTTTCAGATTGGGATCCCCCACGATTACCAGCCCTTCGTACCTGTCCGCCACGTAGAGGAAGCCATACATCAGGTGAACCGTTTGCTCTTCATTCTCCTTGCGATGGGAGCGCAGAGGATCGACTCCCAACGTGGTAGGAGTGGCCACTGCAGTTGCATATTTCGTTGGAAGGTAGAAGCGCTGGCCCAAGGGAGAGGTAGGAGCGGTAATCAGTCGTTCAGAAATATCTTTGTTATCGATGTTAGCGACGTCGAAGATGCGGAGGCCGCCCTTGCCCATTGCCGCGTAGAGATACTCGCCGCGCGCCTGCACGTCGAGCACTTCGGAGCCGGTGTGTCCGTAGGCCTCGGTCAGGAGGCCAGAGCGACCCACGTGAGCTTTATAGTCTTGCGGATAAGCAATCTTCTGAAAATCGCTTCCCAGGATCGCAGGAGGCTCGTCGTGTTCCGCGACTGCTACAGCTTCGAATCCGCCCTTCCCGTCCGCGACAAACACGTAACGGCCAATGAAGTTCATGAAGTTCGTGCCTTGCAGCAGCAACTGCGCCATCCACGCGTTGTTATCGTTCGCGCGCGACACGTGGCAATCGGTGCAGCCCTTCGTTTCCCTGGCGCGCACAGTATGGGGAACAAAGGTGGAGAATGCTTGCCCACTGAAACCTTCCGCGGAGATGGTTTGTTGCTGGTAGTAGAGCCAGTCGCGATCGTTGTTCTGCGAACTGACTAGCACGGCACAAGCCGAGCGCACTGGAGCCACGCGATGTCCGGTTACCGTGCCGTCGATCCCGAGCGTGTATATGTCGTCTCGCAAGATCTGAAAGTTGTAAGAGGTCCAATTGCGCGTGGTCAGCCCCTCGTTATGCAGCATGGGGGTACGCTGATTCGCCGTCATCGAAAGATGGCATCCGTAACAAGTCGGCGCCCACGATGAATGGCACGCGTAGCACGTCATGCGACTGTTTTGGTGGGCCAGTTTCGATTCGTCAGCGGGAGGTTCACCCCAGGTACTGCCATCCCGCTCAATGGTCTTGGCGAGCCGCGATTTCTCGCTGTAGTGAGTGTTCCCCGGCGTGATGGTGTCGACGACCTGGATGACTTCCCACTCTTTATCTTTGTCGAGCATCGATCGTTGGTAGAGACGATCGTCTTTCCAGTAAAAGCGACGCTCTTGCCAGGGAGTGCGCAGCGCGGCAAGATTGGTTCCGCCATTCGGTGCCGCCGTCCCCGAGGTCGTGAGAGTCGCCTTCTGCTGAATTGTGCCGTGGCAGTCCACACAGTCGACTTCTACCGCGTTGCGCGTTTCGCCGTAGAGCTTGCCGTTGCCGTGATTGTCCTGCTCGAAGTGACAGTCCACACAGTGCATGCCCTTCTCGAGGTGAATGTCCTTGAGGTGAACGGCCTTCTGGAATTTTTCGCTATCACTAAAAGGAACGGGACGGTCCTGCGCGTCTAGGAGTGTTCCCTTTCGATCATGTTTGTAGACAGCGCGGAAGATCCAGCCGTGACTATGAAAATCTCCAAACTGCGTGCGTTCGAGGGCGCGATTGAACTCCGGCCCGCCGGTCTTCTCGAGAAACCTCACATCTGCCCAGAGCCCACGAACGGCAGCCCCTTCTGGATTTCTCGCTTGAATCTCGCTCTGCTCGGCCGCACTCGGGCGACGCTCCTGCGAGGGCCACATGTGGCTGCCATCGACCTCGTTGTCCCACCAGGTGTAGCCGAAGTAGGTCGCCTCCATGTTCGTACCTGGGTGGATGTGGCAAGAGATGCACTGGCTCGATGGAATCGAGCACGTAAATTCGTGTCGAATCGGATGGCCAGATTCCACATGCGAGATCGTCGGATCGCTCGTGGTGCTTTGCCCACTATTGCCCGCCGACGCATATGAACCTGAATGCTCCGACGACCGGTCGTTGGCATAGACGACGTGGCACGCGCTACACCCACTGGCGCGGTAATCGCCGGGTTGATCATTGGTTCCGGGAAACGAAAGCAGCGGGTCGAGCAAGCGGGTCTTTTGAAGACCGAGAAAGACTGGATCCGTGCGTAGCTCGGTGCCTGATCCGCGATCACTCAACTTGATCTCCGGTTTTCCCGGATCTTCGCTGAGGTCCGGATTTCCGACCTCTGGACGCTTGCGTCCGCCTCGCTCAAACACGCGCAGCACGTTCCCTGGCTGTGATATCTCCCAGCGCTGAAGAGGCTCGAGGTAAGGCAAGACTCCCTTCTTCTCGATCTCTTCGTCAGTGGGCGGAGGTGACGTGATCAGCCGCTGCGGAGAACCGTCTGGCCCGTAACTCTCCCCAAAATGCGGAGACTTGAATGGAAATGCCCCGTTGTTATAGAGCGCTGCGCCCCACAGCATCGCCCCGTGGGTCATCATGCTGGTCTGGACCTTACGCACTTCGGCGGCGTGGCAACCGGACAGGCCGCAGGTCTTCTCCGCGACCCGCAAATCTCCCGGGTTTACGAAGCGGATGTAATCCGCATCCTCCCGTAGCCACTCAGTGTAAACACGAACCGGATTCGAAGAACGATCTGGAGCCAATAACCGAGGCCGGGGGTGTGCATTTATTTTGGCCGCAGCGTAGTCAGATGATGTGGGCAGAGTGCCGGTCGCGACGTGAACGTCCGCGTTCCCGCCATGGCAGTCAGTGCAACCGAGGCGCACGGTATCGCTGGTGTGCATCGTCCGCTTGTCTGTGGAGGTGTGGCAACTCATGCATCCCGCAGATTTTCGATCGGCATCGGCTTGGGATTGCACAAGAAGCGAATCAGATGCCGGGGCCATTACATCTTGCGCTCGAACACTGGAAAGCCTGAGGGAAAGGAAGGTCAGGCCAATTGCCGTCCAGCGCAGGATCGTTTTCGGTCGAGGAAATCTCATGGGGGCGAAGAAGCTCAAAACTGAAAACGCACATTCGCAAACAGTGAGAACAGGACTTCTCCGTTGTATATCTGCCTAAAGCCTTCTCCAGGCACAAGCGCTGATGCGCCGCTCCGTATCACGATGTTTTCTGTGAGCGGAGGACGGTACTCCACTCCGACTCCCAGGTCCGTGCCAATGCTGTGATCAATCGGACGCTGAGACAGCAACAGTTCGAGTGGTTCGGTCCGATCAAAACGCAAGTAGTTTGTATTGGCGAATGCGCGCAACTTCGGAGTCAACGTAAAGTCTGCTCCGAGATTGAACAGTATGAGCCCGGGGTTCACGAAGTTGGCCTGACCTTCCTCTTTATTCGCTCGCAAGCTGGGTAACAGGCTTCCCGGGCTTACGAGCCCAATTCCGGTTCCCGTCAGCCGTATTCCTTCACTGTCCCAGAAACTGAAATCGGTACCGGCAAAGTGGGTGTTGTCGACAATCGAATCGAAGCCACGAGCGGTCCCGTCGGTTCTGGAACTTCCAAAGCGATTGCTGGAGTCGCCCGAGGCGTAGAAGACCGAGGCTCGGTACCTGGCCCAATCATGATCCACCGATAGTTCGATGGCTCCCATGCGTGCATTAATGTCGACGCGCCTTCCGGCAATCGCGTTGAACGTGTCGTGTCCCAACGCCTGATAGAAGGCATGACTCACATTTAATCGCCCAACGTGGCCGTTGCTCGCCCAGCCCAGGTAACACGCCTGGATGTCGTGGGTTCGAATGGTGCCGTTAATCACGCTGCCGATCGGTGCCGGACGAACGAGGAACCCGTTGTCGTCGTAGTGAAGACCCCCGTTGTCACGGTTGAAATGAAAACTAAATTCGTTGGTGTACCCTTTCGCCAGAAAGTCCTGTACATAGACATTCGCGACGTACACCTGCTGCCCGCGATTCTGCAACGCATTCAATCCACTGTTCGTGTTCTTCTCGAGGAAGTAGAACCAAGCCAAGTTGTACGCAACCCGATTCGACCGCAGATTCCCGAACAGCCGCACCCCGGGCTGCTCTTCAGAAAACAGAAAGCCCCGAAAGTCGCTTGTGAACTGCTGGATCCCGACTCGGAGAGAAATAAAGTCGTAGTTAGGGCTGAGATCTTTCAGCTTCTTCTCCACGAAGGCTTCCTGAATTCCAAGATCTGCGTCGAAGCGCTGCGTCCCTTTTGCAGGATCGGCATAGACGATGCCGCGCTCCCGCGCCTGAAGAAAGTTAAGCCTCAGTTCTGGAGTAAATCGAAACCGCAGGTCAGCCGGTCGAAAGCTCGTATCGCCATGTACAAGATCGAAAGAGAATCGAAGATTCTCGGCTGCGAACGCCTGCTCGCCTCGACCAAAGAATCCGCTGCTGCCCGAATTGGAAGCGTCAAGCCCGCTAGGCAATGGCAGCCTGCGCCCATCGAACGCAGTTTCACTCGTCCCAGTGAAATTCAGGAACCATCGCTGTCCGAAGATGGGATAGTCGCCCTTAAGGCGATTCCGATTGAATGGATCGTACCAATGGCTTCCGGCGTTACGATCAGATTGCTGCGAGTAACGTTGCCACTCAGGGGTCGCGATGCTCCATCGGTTGGGGACAGACTCAAAGTTGCGGGCTCTAGTGGCCATCTCGTTGGCCGCCGGAGTCGAAGTTGCTGGCTCCGGAGCAGGTTTGCGCAAGCCGGGATAGGCACTGGTTGGCGCTCGTCCAGACAGTAGAGGAGCCAGACTCGCCGGTACTCCCGTTGGCCCTTTTTCCGAAGACTGTCTCAGTTCGACAACTCTGACGCGAAGGTCCATCGTTTTGATCCCTGGCTCCTCCACCTTCACTCCCGGCATCACGAGCGTTTCAATGCGCCCGCCGGTGACCCACAACTCATAGACTCCCTGCGTTAGATTCCGCAGGCGAAAAATCCCTTCGCTATCCGTAGTCACCCCAATGATGCGATGAACATCTCGCAACTGAACGTCAACGCCTGGAACCGCGTGGCCATCCTGATCGCGTACCGTGCCCTGTAGACTTACGATACCGGCGATAGTGTGTTCGGGAATGCGTCGATCGGGTTGTTCTTGTGCGAGTCGCATCGTCGTTTGCTGGCAGGCAGCCGGCGACTGGGCCAACAGCACCGCAGACATGAGCGAGGTTGAGAGTGCGCGTACAGAGAACCACCCGTAAAGGTATCGGGACACACGCCCGCCGCTTCGCACTAGCCAACACCATCCGTTTCGTTGATATTTCTCTTCGTACCATAGCGGTCCGGCACGTGCAAGATAACTAGAATGTGGGACTTTTGTTCGTAAACGGTATCCACAATTGAAACAAAGGCAGGTAGGCCACTTGCTAAACTTTCACGAGTCTCCCAAGGAAGATTTTTATGCCTCAGAACGGCAATGGTACGAACAGCGAACGGATCGGACGACCCGGCGATCCTTGTGTGATGGTGATTTTCGGAGCATCTGGTGACCTCACACGCCGGAAGCTGATTCCAGCTCTCTATAACCTCGGGAAACATCACCTTTTGTCCCGTGAATTCGCCGTCGTGGGAGTGGCTCACGATGCGATGTCGACCGAAGAATTCCGAGCCAAGCTCAAACAGGATTTACAACAATTCGCCGACATTGAGATCGATGCCGACCTGGAGGAGTGGTTCCAGCAAAGGATGTATTACCTCACCGGCGATTTCGGCGATCAGAAGACCTTTCAACAGCTGAAGGATCTGCTCGCGAAACTCGACACCGACTATGCAACCCACGGGAACTACTTTTTTTATCTGGCGATCGCGCCCAACTTCTTCGGACCGGTAGTTGAGCAGTTAAGCGCTGTTGGGTTGATGGCTGAGGAAAATCACTCCTGGCGCCGTGTGATCGTCGAAAAACCGTTCGGACGGGATCTTGAATCTGCGAAGGCCCTCAACAAGCAGCTCCTGAAAGTCGCGGACGAATCGCAGATTTATCGTATCGATCACTACCTCGGCAAAGAGACCGTTCAGAACATCATGGCGTTTCGCTTCGCGAACGGAATCTTTGAGCCGATCTGGAACCGCCGCTACATCGACCACATCCAGATCTCAGTCACGGAAACGGTAGGAGTCGAGCAACGCGGCGGCTATTACGACCATGCCGGCGCCCTGCGCGACATGGTTCCAAACCACATCATGCAGCTCGTCAGCCTCACGGCCATGGAGCCTCCGATCTCGTTTCAGGCGGACGCCGTGCGCGACGAGCAGGCAAAGATTTTACATGCGATCCAGCCCCTGACGGCCGAAGAGGTGCTCAGCCGTACCGTGCGCGGTCAATATGGAGAAGGAGATCTTCTCGGCGAACATGTTCCCGGATACCGGTCGGAAACTTCGGTCGCACCTGATTCACGCACCGAAACGTATGTCGCCATGAAGTTGCAGATCGATAACTGGCGGTGGGCGGGTGTTCCGTTCTATGTTCGGACGGGCAAGCGGCTGACTGCACGCAGCACTGACATCGTGATCCAGTTCCGACGGGCCCCGTTCGTGTTGTTCCGAGATACCAGCGTCGAGAACCTGATGCCAAATCAGCTCGTTCTCCACATTCAGCCAGAGGAAGGAATCTCCTTGCGTTTTGCAGCCAAGACACCAGGGCCCGTTATGCGTCTCGGCATAGTCGACATGGACTTCGAATATGCCGACTACTTTGGCAAGCAACCGAGTACTGGCTACGAGCGTCTGCTGCACGACTGCATGGTGGGCGATGCGACGCTGTTCCAACGCGCGGACATGGTCGAAGCCGGCTGGAGCGTCGTCAGTCCAATCCTGGATGTTTGGAAGGCGCTGCCGCCGCGAAGCTTTCCCAACTACGCGGCGGGAACGTGGGGACCCAAGGAAGCCGACGCGCTTCTCGAGCACGACGGACGGCACTGGAGAAACTTCGAAAAATAAGCGAGATTACTTCGTCTTCATCACGTACACACCGTCCCAATCAGGTTCGGGTGCATGCTCCATGAAGTCTAAGGAGCGCTGGAGAAATACCTGCGTCGGACCATCGTCTGGGAACGTAGTCGAAAGTACGCCGAAAAGGCCAGCGGCCTCCTGCCAGTCTTGATCGCGATACGCGGCCATCGCCCGGTTGAAGTCCGTCAACAATAGTTCGTGTCGTTTCTGGTTTTCCACGACATCCAGCAATTCGTAGATCCCAACCGGCTGCAATTTGCCTTTGACCCGGATTCTGTCGAGATCCCGGCAGACAAACTGATGCTGCACCTGCCGGTATGTCGCCTCGCTGATGACGATGCGCGTCCGATACTGCTTCGTCATGCCTTCCAGACGGGACGCCAGATTCACGTTGTCGCCCATCACCGTCCATGCCAGGCGTTTCGAAGATCCCATGTTCCCAACGTTAACCGAACCCGTGTTAAGGCCGATACCGATCGATATCGGTTTCCGACCCTCGGAAACCCACTTGGCGTTGAGCTTGTCCAGAACCCGGCTCATTTCCAGGCCACAGAGGCAAGCTCGCAATGCATGGTCGTCCTGTGGATAAGGCGAACCCCAAAACGCCATGATGGCGTCGCCGATGTACTTATCGAGGGTGCCAAGATTTCGGAAAAGGGCATCGGTCATCTCCCCCAGGTATTCGTTCAGCAAATGGACGAGTTCGTCGGCGGTGAGTCCTTCTGACAGTCGTGTGAAATCGCGGATGTCGCTGAACATTACCGTCAGTTGTTTCGTCTCGCCACCGGGCCGGATGTACTTCTGAGGGTCTTTCTCGATCAGAGCAATGACGCCGGGCGACAAGTACTGCGAGAAGGTCTTGCGGATTTTTCGTTTCTCGCGCTCCTCAAAGATCATGCGGAAGCTGGTAATCGCGGCGTAGTTCGCCACGAGCGTGCCGGCTGGAATCACGAAACTCAGCCAGCGGCCCCAGTGCGCAAACGCGAAATAAACGAACCACCCGAACAGACTCAAGACAACTAACACCGAAATCGTCGAATAAAGCGGTGGCACGCGTGCAAACAAAACCCCCAGAGCCAACCCGAAGACCAAGATGAATCCAATGTCGATCATCTCCTCGCTTGCGCCGCGAGTCAGAAAACCGCGCCCGGCTTCGGTGGCGTGCAGAACGTTGTCGATGATGTTGGCGTGGATTTCCACGCCCATGTATGCCTCGCCGCCCGTGTAAGGCGTGTTGCGCAGGTCTCCAATCGCCTTGGCAGTCGCTCCAACCAGCACGATCTTTCCCTGGAACGTGTCCGGAGAAACCGCGCCACTCATCACGTCCCACATGGAGTACTGCGCGTATGTCTCGTAAGGCCCGGCGTAGTTGATGATCGCCGTGCCGTTGTGCGACGGCCACAGCGTGTGCGAGCCGAATTGGAGTCGCTCGAGCCCGTTCTCGGCGATGTAGGCGGCAATCTGCTGATCGGGAATTTGTTCGTACTCACGAACGGTCTGGAGCGCCAGCGACGGAAAGAAGTCCTGGTCGCGGTAACGCAAAATCAGCAACGCGTGCCGCAGCGTCCCGTCTGGATCCGGGTTGATGTCAATGAAACCGTAGGACGCCGCTGCCTCAGCCAGGCGCGTAATGTTTGCCTCGGCACCCGCCGCGACCGTACCGCCATTGGCAACCCAAGCATGGTTCATGTCGAAGTCACGGCCATCTTTGCCTTTCACTTTCAGAACCTGCGGAAAGGACTTAGCCCAAACAATGTTGAAGTACTCTTCTTCGAGCTTGGGATCGGCGTTCTTGGCACGCTCCTCATCCAGGAAAAGATGACCAAGAACAACGTGGCCGGACTGCTTTAAGGCGGCAGCGAAATTCCCGTCCTGATCGCTCGCGGTTTCCAGTTGCTTAATTTTCTCGGTGAGCGCAGAGGACGCAGAGGTCCCCAGTTCCGCCTGAAGATGATGGAGAGCCTGGGTGGCGGAATTTGTCTCGGGCGTCGGAAAGGTTGCGTCGAAGGCGATAACGCTGGCGCCGGCGGCGCTCAGCTTTTCGACGAGGCTAGCGTAGCTTCTTCTAGGAAGAGGAAAGGACCCGATGCGCTGCAGCGTACGCTCATCGATTCCAACGATTACGATCCGGTCGTCGTGAGGCCGTTGCCCGCGAAGGTCGAACCGCATGTCGAGCAATCGTTGCTCAACGTTTTGCAGGAACAGGAAACCGGCGCCCCGGTTCTCGCCGATCCCGGCATACGCGAAAATCAGCAACCCCGCCGCGGTGACGAGAACCGCCAAGGCGATGTCGACCTGGCGAGTCGAAACCCTGCCGAGCCACTGGGACAAGCGTTTTGGGTGCCATGTCATGGAGGCAGGGTCCCGCAGACCGTGCCCGAAAAAATATGCGGGCCTCATGTCGCGCGGCAATCGATATCGCAGGGCTCGTTACGGGCAGAGTCCAGTATTCGGATTCGGCTTGCAACCCGTTGTGACAGCCGTGGCCGGCGCTCCTCCAGCCGAATGCAACTGCGAAATTCCAACAGCCCATCCGGTTGCAGCCAAGCCCGCCCCAAGGATTATGTTGCGGACAAGGTGCGGGTGCGCAGCGGGCAGCGGAGCATCCGGAACATCCGTGTCGTTCATGCTGGCACGTTGAACCTCTGGAGGCGTCGTGGTCGATTGGTAACCGTCGGGAGGAAATTCTGTGCTGATCACGACCATCTGGCCGGCAGAAACCGCGATGCTTCCGTTGGAATCAGCCTGCCCTGAATTGCGCAGGACCTTCGCGTTTCCCGCAGGCGTTACCATGACTCGACCGGTGTAGCAGATCACTGTCGTCCGATTGGCGTCGTAGCCGACATAGAAATCGGTTCCCACCACGCCGATCACGGCATTAGGGGTCTTCATTTCGAACTTTCCATTGGGCTGCGTGATCTTTACGACTTTGCTCCGAACTTTGCCGAAATTCACTTCCAGCGATGTCTGCTGCGAGGCTGCGTCGTGCTGAACAACCCGCAATTCGCTATTTGACCCGAGACTCAGGATGGAACCGTCGGCCAACCCAGCCCGCACCCGGCCCGCACTGCCTGTTTGCAAGAGGTCATTCCATTGCAAATCGTCTCTAACCTTGGCAGGCGCCGAATTTCGCGATGCCGCGGGCACCAGAGCATTGATTTGTCCAGCATGGTCACCGGGCGCGCAAAATGCCGGCAACGGCGAAAGTAATAGGCATAGAACAGCCGCAATCAGCGTTCTGCACATCCGAGGTTCTCCTTAGCTGCGTTTCAATAGGAAATTCGAGGGTCTGTGCGAATTCTGCCAGAGGGGAAAAGAAAGTCAACGTTACCAGCCTCGGGATTGACGTTTCTGGTTACACGAAAGTCGCAGCACCGTCGTTCGCGAGCGACATGCATATTAAAGTTCTCGCAACAAGGACTTCATTCACTATTACAGGATTGCTTCGGAACGGATCATGAACGGCTTCCTAAGTCGAAGGCGAGCGTCGAAGGCAGCAGGAACAGCGCTGCTGTTATCGATCGTCGCGATCTCGCTGTCATGCAACAGCAATTCTTCGAATTCAACCGCACCCGCTCCGACTGCGACAACGCCACTTACCACCACAGATGTTCAGCAAGTTGTCCAAGACGCAAGCCAATCCGTCAATGTGCCATTGGTCGTCGCAGTGTCTGACAGGGCCGGCAACATTCTCGCCGTATTCGAAACGACCGGTGCTGCGACAAATGCGACAGGCAACTTCGGAGCTGCCGTGGATAGTCACGAATTGGCGGTCGCTCTTGCGCGTACAGCCGCCCTGTTCAGCAATGACCAGGCGCCGCTTTCGTCCCGCACAGTTCGCTACATCAGCGGAATTCATTTCCCGCCGGGAGTAGCCAACGCTCCAAACGCGGATTTGTATGGGATCGAAAACACGAATCGAGGATGCTCTCTGAATCTCGCCTTCAACGCGGGCATGAGCGTTCCTCCGGCGACACTGATCAACGGCAGTGCTCCCGGTCTCGGAATCATTACGGGCAAAGCTGATGCGATGGACAGCGATCCCAATGCGGTCAATCCGGGCGGGGTGCCGCTCTTCAAGAACGGACACGCAGTGGGCGGCGTGGGAGTCGTGAACAGTTCTCCAGAAATCTCGGAATACGCGGCTTTCGCAGGCGCGACTCAGTCCGGACTTCTTCCCAGCGCATCACAACTTCCTCCTCCGGGAGTTGTCGTGATCGGCGGCATTGCAGTGCCGTTCGTGAATCAAACTACTTCTCCGACAGGAGTAACTCCTGCCACAGCGACCGGCACTTATCTTGTCGGACCGATAGCGGGAAGTCTTCCTCCGGATGGCGATCTGGTCGGGCCCAATGCGGGATCATTTGGCCTCACGCAAGCGGACGTTTCTTCGATCATCAGTCAGGCGGTCGCAACGGCCGACCTTACCCGCGCTGTCATTCGTCTGCCTTCGGGATCTCGAACGCGGATGACAATAGCCGTTTCAGACCTGGACGGTACGATTCTCGGCCTCCATCGAATGCCCGACGCAACGGTCTTCAGCATCGATGTTGCGGTGGCGAAGGCAAGGAACGTTATTTACTTCAGCAACTCCGCCGGAACTCCGGACCTGCCCGGCGTGCCCCAGGGAACAGCTGTCACGAACCGGTCTATCGGCTACGGAGCACAACCGTTCTTCCCTCCCGGAATCAACGGAACGTCGCCAGGACCTTTCTTCAACCTGTTTCTCCAGGACCTCGCGCATCCTTGCACGCAAGGCTCACAAGCATCCAATGCACACCAGAGTGGCGTGGTCTTCTTCCCGGGCAGTTTGCCTCTCTACAAAAACGGCACGTTAGTCGGAGGGCTCGGTGTCAGCGGCGATGGCGTTGATCAGGACGATTACGTCACCAATGCAGGCGCACAGAATTTCCAGGCGCCCACCACGATTCGGGCCGATCAAGTAACCATCAACGGCATTCGCCTGCCCTACCTGAAATTTCCGAGAAACCCTACCAACTAGTTCAATATCGATCTGCATCGATACACAAAAGGACGTTACTTTGGTCTGTGGGTAGATTGTCTCATCGAGATGTACTGGTGAGCCCTTGTCGAATTTGTAATTCGCCGGTAACTTTCGAATCACATTCGTTGCGGTCTGCTAGTTAGCTTCACTTGCGACTTCGGAATCACGCATTTTCTTGGTAAGCCCAACACAACAGCTTCTTCTTGCGAGTGGAAGCAAAGGGAGAGCTGCATCCTTCGTCCCCCTCGGACCTCGTAACGCGCCATACGACTCCGAAGAAAGGAAGCAACAGTGGAGCAATTCGGAAAGTTTCTGCCTGCAAATGTTTCGACCCAATCGGTTCGACCTCAATCCAACTATTTCCAGGAAACCAAGGGCCTCTGCGTAACACTATTCTCGTTCGCGCTCATTGTGTTCTCCGTCATGTTGTCTTTGCCTGCTCAGGCCACCAGTAACGGAATTTCCGGCTATTCTGGAATGAATGGTTCGACCTGCACTTCCTGCCACAGTTCGGGCACGGCCCCAACCGTCACCATGACCGGTCCCACATCGGTCGCTTCAGGCTCCACCAGTTCCTACACGCTCAGCGTGAGCACCGTAACCGCGGGAAATGGCGGGATGGATCTCGCCGCCTCCGGTGGAACGTTCGCCGCGGGCACTGGAACCAAAGTGCTCAATGGCGAAGTCGTACACAGCGGACCAAGCAGCACCCACACCTGGACGTTTAGTTGGACGGCTCCAACCGTGACGGCCACAACGAGCGTTACCTTTTACGCGGCGGCCATTGACAGCTTCGGCGGCGGCACCGGCACCCTGAAGCAAGCCATCACCGTAACCGCTCCGGCAACCAATCCGACACTCGCCACCAGCCCGGCCAGCCTGTCCTTCACTTATCAAAGTGGCGGCACGGCTCCGGCCGCGCAGAGCGTATCCGTGACCAGCAGCGGTAGCGCGATCACTTACAACGTATCCACGTCCGCGACCTGGCTGTCGGCAACTCCGGCTAGCGGCAGTACACCAGGAAGTGTCAGCGTTTCGGTGACTCCGCAGAGCTTGGCGGCAGGCACTTATACCGGAAGTGTCACCCTCACCTCGAGTGGTGCCTCGAACAGCCCCAAGACGATACCCATCACTCTCACAGTTACATCGGCGACACTGCCGACACTCAGCGCGGCGCCGTCAAATCTCTCGTTCACTTACCAGACCGGTGGTGCCACTCCCGCGGCCCAGCCGGTAAATCTGACTAGCAGCAGCGGAGCGCTCAGCTACACGATTGCCTCGTCTGCAGCCTGGTTGGTTGCAACTCCTGCCAGCGGAAGCACACCGGGCACGTTGAGTGTCTCGGTCAATCCTTCAGGACTCTCAGCGGGAACCTACAGCGGAACCGTATCGGTCACTGCCGCAGGGACGTCTAACTCTCCCCTGAAGATTTCTGCAACCTTGGCCGTGACGAGCGCGTCCACCGGTGCGTCCTTAAGCATCGCGCCGGGCACTCTGTCCTTCAACTACCAGTCCGGCACAGCCTCGGCCGGCTCTCAGACTCTATCGATATCGAGTACGGGCGCTGCGCTGAGCTTCACTGCGGCTGCGTCTGGAGGTACGTGGCTTACGGTCACTCCAGCCAGTGGCTCGACGCCGGGATCGCTGAAAGTCGCGGTGAACACGTCAGGCCTCGCGGCTGGAACCTATAACGGCTCGATCACGATCACCTCCGGCACGGCGGCCAACAGCCCGCAAAAAGTACCGGTGCAGCTCGTGGTCGGAAGCGGTGGCACCACTCACCTTCACATCTATCCAACTCACGCTGTCACTTTTGACTATCAATCAGGACAATCCGACCCGGCACCCCGCACCATCCGGGTGCTGAGCGGCCGCACACCCGTAGCCTTTACCGCATCGGCAATGGGCGGCAGCTGGTTGTCCGTTTCTCCGTCGGGTGGCACAACGCCCGGATCGCTCAGTATCTCGGCGAATCCGGCGGGCTTGGCATCCGGCACCTACAGTGCAACCGTGAAGATCGCAGCGCAGGGAACGAACGGTCTCTCTGTGCCGGTGGTCCTCAGAGTCGTCTCCTCCGACGATGGTGGCGGCGACGACGGTGGCGGTGACGATGGCGGCTCTGTTAACACGGGTGGAAGCACTGGCGGTAGCAATGGTGGAAGCGACGATGCATCCACCTCGCTCCACGCTTGGCCCTACGCCTACGATCCGGCGAGTACCAACTCAGTAGCTGCCACCTGGGTTGACGGCACTGGCGCCTCCACGACGACGCCAACCGATACTCGCCAGCAAGGCTTACTGCTCTCGAAAACCAGCGCAGCGTCCAACCAGGCGCAAGCTGGAGTGGTCATTCGCGATGTCGAGGGCATGACGATCACCGAACTCGGCTACGACATCCGGACAGGCGGCCAGTGCACGGCCAAGAGTCCGCGATTCGTGGTCGTCACCACCGATGATGTCGTTCACAAAATCGGCTGCAGCACGGGCACCGCTCAACCAGCACCCGCTGCAGCATGGACTCGTCTTCGCTTCGATCCGGCAAACCCGGCGCAAACCAGCCCGGCGATTGCAACCGGAAGCAAGGTCAAGAGCATTTACCTTGTTCTCGATGATGGACCGGAGACGGGCGCAAGCATGGTCGTGATCGACAACATCAACATCAACGGCACGTTCATCGGCAAGCAGTAACCGCCAGAACGAGCAATAACCTCGGGCCAACTCACCGTAGCTGTGGGTTGGCCCGGCCTTTTTTCTTGCCCTCGCCACCGTTTACTTTGGTGTGCAAATCCCGGAAATACCCTTGCCGGTCTTCCCGTTCGCGTGCTGTACTAATAGCGTTCCCCCCTTCACTCCATGAGTCTGATCGTCATGAAGTTTGGCGGCACTTCTGTCGGCAGTGCCGAACGAATTCGTCAGGCAGCAAGCATCGTCCGTCAACACGCGAAGCGTGGAGACGATGTGGTCGTCGTCGTGTCCGCGTTGTCGAAGGTCACCGACCTCATTCTGAAGATTCTCAATTCCTCCCGCCTCGGAAAGACGGCGGAGACCGAAGAGGGCCTGGAGCAACTGAGACTTCGCCATAAACAAGTCCTCGACGAACTGTGCCAGGGCGAGACGCGCAATGCCGTCGCCGTCGAAGTCGAGGCAACCCTCAGGCGCGTGCAGGAATTATGCTCCGCGCTGTTGTTGCTCGGATCCGCTACCCCGCAGGTCATGGACATGGTTCTGCCGCTAGGCGAACAAATCTCCGCCCGGATGTTTGCTGCGTGTTTGAACGACCTGGGGGTCAAAGGCGCCTTCGTGGATTCGGCAAAAGTGATCGTCACCGACGACAAGTTCGGCGACGCCAGTCCCGACATGGACGCGACGCGCTCGCAATGCGCTCAGCTATTGCGACCTTTGCTGCAAAGCAAGCAGATTCCGGTGGTGATGGGCTACAGCGGCGCGACCCCCGGTGGACAAGTCACGACGTTGGGCCGCGGAGGATCGGACTACTCCGGAACAATCGTCGGCGCGGCCATGGACGCGGACGAAGTCTGGATCTGGACCGACGTGGATGGTGTCCTCACCGCAGATCCGCGGGTCTGCCCCGACGCGGTCACTCTGCCGGAGATCACATTCGCCGAAGCGATCGAGCTTTCGTACTACGGCGCGAAAGTGATTCACCGCAAGGCGATCTGGCCGACCATGGAGCGTGGAATCCCCGTCTGGATTAAGAATTCTTTCCAACCCGAAGTTCCCGGAACAAAAATCGTTGAGTCGTTGCCGCCCAGCGATCGGCCCGTCAAAGCCGTTACCGCGGTCCCTCAGGCGTCCCTTGTCACCCTCACGACTCGTCGAGATGTGCATTTCGCTGAGATCTTCGGTCGATTGTTCTTGCGCATGGGTCACGAGCATGTGGACGTTTTGTTTTCAACGCAGTCTTCATCGGAAGACTCGCTGGGCCTTGTTCTCCGCGAACCCGACACCGAACGCGTCGTCCACGCGCTGCAACGACTCTTCCGGACAGAACTTAAGCATGGCGTGCTGAATCCGGTCACCGTTCACCGGGACATTGCTGTCATTGCGGTTCTGGGGTCGGGAATGAAGGGCACTTGCGGAATTCTGGGGAGGCTCTTCTCCGTTGTGGCCCGTAATAACGTCAGCGTGATCGCCGTCGCCCAGGGCGCCAGCGAACTCAACATTTGTTTCGCTGTATCAGCCGCGCATGTGGATCAAATCGTCCGCGCAGTGCACCAGGAGTTCCTCAGTCCGGGAGCGAAATCTGCAGCCTCGCAATCCTGACGGTGTGTCCTTCGTGATCACCACTTTATGAAACGTGTCCGTGTTGGCATTGTCGGCTTTGGCACCGTTGGTCGCGCGACGGCCGACATTGTCAGCAACCATGCCGACCTCATCGAGCAGCGAAGCGGCGTTCGTCTCGAAATAACGGCGGTTTGCCGGCGCTCGCCGATTTCTTCCAAGGACGTTCCCAAGGGAGCACGGGCAATCTACTTCTGGAAAAGTCTGGTTGAGGATCCCGACGTCGACGTGGTCGTCGAAACCATGGGAGGCACCAGCGACTCACGCGAACTCGTGCGAGCATCGCTCGAGCAAGGGAAGCCCGTAGTTACAGCCAACAAAAACCTGCTTGCGGAATATGGGGACGAACTTTTCTCTCTGGCGGCGTCACGCAAACTTCCGATTGGCTTCGAGGCCAGCGTGGCCGGCGGCATACCCATTCTTCGCGTCATTCACGAATCGACCGCTGGCGATCGTCTGCGGTCCGTCCATGGAATTCTGAACGGCACGGCAAACTATATCCTCACGCAGATGGAAACCCGCGGAATCGAGTTTGACCAGGCTCTCAACGAGGCACAACAGGCAGGATACGCGGAGGCCGACCCGTCCTTCGACATCGACGGTCAGGATGCTCGCGATAAGCTTTGCATTCTCGCCCGCATGGCATTCGAAGGGAGATTGACAGTCTCGAAGATTCCGACGTACGGCATCCGTCATGTCCGCGCCATCGACATCCACTCGGCCAACCGCCTCGACAGCACCATTCGCCTCGTCGGTTCAGCCGAACAGACCGAGAACGGACTCGAAGTCGCCGTCCGTCCCTGGCTCGTCGGCCGGCGCTCGATGCTCGCCAAAGTTGAAGGTGTCAACAACGCCGTGTTCCTGGTAGGCGACAAGATCGGGACCCAGATGTTCTACGGTCGAGGCGCCGGCGGCGACGCGACTGGCTCAGCTGTTGTGTCCGACCTCATCGAGATTGCCCGTGACTTTGCGGCAGGCCAGATGAGCGCCAAAAACATCTCCGGCTTCCTCAATACCAACGATCTGGAACTTTGCACAAACCCAAAACCTGTTGCCTGGTATCTCCGCCTCACGGTGAAAGACCAAAGGGGAATCGTTGCGCGTGTCGCTGAGGTCATCGCTCACGAGGCGATCAACATCGACTCTCTCGAGCAGGAACCTCATCTTCCCAAGGACAGGGTATCGTTTGTGATTACGGTTGAACCTGTCTCGGAACCTGTGATCCGCCGAGCCGTAGAGACCATCAACGCCTTCGACTTTATGGTGGAACCGGTTTTGTTGCTGCGAATTGCGGACTGACTCTCAGAGGGCCTGGCGCTAAAAAAGCCGCTAAAAATGCAGGATTTTCGATTGTCCTTGACTCAATTGCGCCGGACAGGATACAAAACTTGGAAGAACTTACTGCTTATGCTGACTTTCGGAGCCAACCCAAATCGGATTCGCCCAGACAACGGCATTTCGCTGGCAGGGATTGGCACGCTTGCGCTGGTAGTACGAGTACTTGTAGGAACCGACTCCAGCGGATGATGTAACGCTCAGCCAAGATTCTGAACGGGCCATCATCCAGCGAGGATGATGGCCCTTTGCGTTATCGGCAACCTTGCGCCGATGCCCACCACGAAACACTTGACGTTGAGGTAGTGAAACTTATGACCAAGACCGGAGCCGAGATCCTTTGGGAATGTTTGGAGCGCGAACACGTCACCACCGTGTTCGGCTACCCTGGCGGCGCGATTTTGCCAGCCTACGATGCACTCAAGCACAGCAAGGTCCATCACGTCCTGGTCCGCCATGAGCAGGGCGCGACTCACATGGCCGACGGTTATGCCCGCGCCAGCGGAGAGGTCGGTGTCGCCATCGCGACCTCGGGTCCCGGCGCTACCAACATGGTTACCGGAATTGCCACGGCCATGCTCGACTCCTCGCCTATCGTCTGCATCACCGGCCAGGTGGGCAGCAAATTGATCGGATCCGACGCCTTCCAGGAGACGGACATCACCGGCGTCACTCTGCCGATCACCAAGCACAACTATCTCGTCACTCACGCCAGCGAAGTCGCCCGTACGATCCGCGAGGCCTTCTATGTTGCCCGCTCCGGCCGACCTGGTCCCGTCTTGGTCGATATCACCAAAGACGCGCAACAAACCTCGTGTGAGTTCGATTGGGAAGCGGCCAAGCCTCAGCTGCCCGGATATCGCCCTGATCTGTCGCCGGAGCAAGCGGAATACGAACAGGCTCTCGAACTCATCAAGAACGCGAAGCGCCCGGTAATTCTGGCGGGACACGGAATCATCATCTCTGGCGCGATGAAAGAAGTCCGCGATTTCGCCGAGCGCACCGGGATTCCGGTTGCGCTCACGTTGCTGGGTCTCGGCGCCTTCCCTGCATCGCATCCCATGAACCTTGGAATGATGGGTATGCACGGCGAAGCCTGGGTCAATCACACGATCCAGGAGGCCGATCTTCTGCTGGCATTCGGCATGCGCTTCGACGACCGTGTCACTGGCACCTTGAAGACGTACGCGCCGAACGCGAAGAAGATCCACGTCGAGATTGACCCCGCCGAGATCAATAAGAACGTCAAAGTAGATGTTGCCCTTGTGGGCGATCTGCGCGAAGTCCTCAACGAACTCTTACCGCATGTCGCGTCAGTCGACCGCAGCGAGTGGCTCGACTACATCGATCGCCTGAAAGGCGACGCCGCAGTTCGCGACATTCAGAATCTCCCCGACAACGGGCATCTTTACGCGGCTCACGTGATCAATGACTTGTGGCACGAAACGCGCGATTCGGACTCCATCGTGGTCACAGACGTCGGCCAGCACCAGATGTGGGAGGCGCAGTATTACAAGCATGATCGCCCGCGATCCCTCATCACGTCGGGAGGCCTTGGCACCATGGGATTTGCGCTGCCTGCCGCTATTGGCGCCAAGGTGGCTCGTCCGAAAGCGGAGGTCTGGGTTGTGGTTGGCGACGGCGGATTCCAGATGACTATGTCGGAACTCGCAACAATTGTTCAGGAGAATCTCAAGGTCAACATCGCTATCATCAACAATGGATTCCTGGGCATGGTGCGGCAGTGGCAGGAATTTTTCTACGAGCGAAACTATCAGGCGACTCCCTTGCTGAACCCCGATTTCGTGAAGCTCGCTGATGCGTACGGAATACGAAGCATGGCGGTCAAGCAGCGCTCTGAGGTCGTTCCTGCCGTGCAATCTGCGCGCGGGCACGACGGCCCCGTGCTCATCGACTTCAAAGTCGAACAGGAAGACACGGTCTACCCCATGGTCGCGGCCGGGGCCGCGCTGCATGAAATGATTCGCAGGCCCAGTCCGATTGTGGAGACGGCCAGCGACGAATGAGCTCTCTATGATGAATACCTTTGTTGTCTACGTGGAAAACAAACCCGGTGTCCTGACCCGGGTGGCGTCGCTGTTTCGCCGGCGTGCCTTCAACATCGATTCTTTGACGGTTGGCCGAACCGAGAAGCCTGAAGTCTCGCGCATGACGATCACGGTCGATGCTGACCGCGACCAGGCGCGCCGCATCGAGGCCAATCTCTACAAGCTCGTCAACGTTCTTCTGGTCGAGAACATTACGAACCAGCCGGCGATTGTTCGCGACTTGGCGATGATTAAAGTTGCCGCCACCCACGAAGCCCGCTCCCACGTACTTGAGCTCGCCAGCGTCTTCCGCGCGCGCGTCGTCGATGTCGCTCCCGAATCGCTGACTATCGAGATCACCGGGGCCGAAGACAAGATCGACGGCCTGCTGGAAGTTCTGCGCCCTTACGGCGTCTTGGAGATGGTCCGCACAGGAATCGTCGCCATGCGGCGAGGTACAAAAGCCGTGACAGCAACGGCGGCCGGAACCGGTTATGCACAGGTCGCAACCGACGACGACGTGTCCTACTCAGTATAGAATCATTCCGCCTGCCTGTAAGAGTCGGTTCGTCGCGATTGAGCTAGCGGGATGACGACTGTTTTAGGGCGGGCGTCAATCGTCTTCTATGGCAAAATGGCGACAAATGAAGGGGAATCGATTTGCCGCCATTAGGGTTTGGCAAGAGACGCATTGTCGTGTTTCATGCAAGGCGGGAGATGATCCGCATCGCGCGGCAGCACTGCCCACAGGCGCAAGTTATGACAAAGGAGGGCGCGACTCGGATCGATGCTGCATTATTGGCCTTCTACATTGCAACGAAGACCGACGATGAACGCGACCGGTTACGCCTTGACACAAGCTTACTTCAAGAACTTCGTCACGCTTTGCTAGACGTCGGATATCCCCCGAGTTCAGTGCCCTTTGTGCGATTCTTCATTGAGTCGCAAGAAACCGTGAATCGCGATTACGCTGGCAATTGGCACGAAGCGATGGAGATGCCATAACAAGCCGATCGAATTGTGGGGGTACCGCGCGGCCGTGCGCCCCCTGTCGCTCTAATTCAGCGCAACCTCCATATTCAAGTTCTTCGCCACGAACGTCCACGCGTCCCCTATCTCTTCAATCTGCTTCGAGATCGGCTTCCCTGCTCCATGGCCAGCTTTCGTCTCGATCCGAATCAGCACTGGCGCCGAACCAGCCTGGTCGGCTTGGAGTGTCGCGGCAAACTTGAAGCTGTGTCCCGGCACGACGCGATCATCATGATCCGCTGTCGTCACCAGCGTCGCCGGATACTTCGTCCCAGCCTTCAAGTTGTGCAGTGGCGAGTACGCGTAGAGCGCCTTGAAAATGTCCGGATCATCCGATGATCCGTAATCCGATGTCCACGCCCAGCCGATCGTAAATTTGTGGAAGCGCAGCATGTCCATCACGCCGACCTGCGGCAGCGTCGCTCCATACAAATCGGGCCGTTGCGTGAGGCAAGCACCAACGAGCAACCCGCCGTTGCTTCCTCCTCTTATCGCTAGCTTCGATGGCGTCGTGTAGTGGTTCGCAATCAGCCACTCCGCAGCTCCGATAAAGTCATCGAACACGTTCTGCTTCTTGAGCTTCGTCCCAGCCTGATGCCAGTCCTCGCCGTATTCTCCACCGCCGCGCAGATTCGGCTGTGCGTAAACACCGCCCATTTCCAGCCACACAATGTTTGGCACGGAAAACGCGGGAGTCAGCGAGATGTTGAATCCACCGTAGGCATACAGCAGCAGCGGATTCTGGCCGTCCATCTTCAGGCCCTTCTTGTGCGTAAGGAACATCGGCACCCGAGTACCGTCCTTACTGTTGTAGAAAACCTGCTCTGTCTCGTACCGGTTGGGATCAAAATCGACTTTAGGCTGACGAAACACTGCGCTCTTGCCAGCTTCCAAGTCGTACCGATAAATGGACGTCGGTACGATGAAACTCGTGAAGGCGTAAAACGTCTCTTTATCCTTGCGCTTGCCGCCAAATCCGTCGGCGGTCCCAATGCCGGGCAAATCGACGTTCCGGACGAACTTCCCATTGAGATCGTAAACGCGAACCTCCGTCTGCGCGTCTTTCAGATACGCAAGAACGAAAGAGTCGTTCAGCACATTGGCCGAATTGAGTTTGTCTTTTCCTTCCGGCACGATCGTCTTCCAGTTCGCACGCTCGGGGTGCTGAGTATCAATCGCGATCAGTCGTCCGCGCGGGGCGTCCAGGTCCGTCTTCATCCAGAGCACCGGCCCGTCGTTGTCAATGAACTGGTATTCGGCGTCGAAGTCATCCAGCAACTTCACGACTTCCGAATCCGGCTTAGTGAGATCCTTGTAGTAGAGACGGTTCTTGGGCGAGGTCCCCTGCCAAACTGTAATCATCAGGTAGTGACCGTCATCAGTCACCTGCCCCGCAAACCCCAGTTCTTTATTGTCCGGCCGCTCGTAAATCAACTTATCTTCCGCTTGCGGCGTTCCCAGCCGATGGAAATACAGCTTTTGAAAATAGTTCGCGTCGCGCAGCATCGTGCCCTGCTTGGGTTCGTCGTAGCGGCTGTAGAAAAAACCTTTCCCATCCTTCGTCCACGAAGCGCCCGAGAATTTCACCCACTTGATCAAGTCTGGCAGGTCTTTGCCCGTACTTACTTCGCGTACACGCCATTCCATCCAGTCCGAGCCGGACGCCGATGTGCCATAAGCAAGCAGTTTGCCGTCGTCTGAAACGGCATGACCAACCAGCGCCACCGTCCCGTCGGTCGAGAGTGTATTCGGATCGAGCAGAACCCGCGGCTCCGCCGTTAATGACTCCGCGACATACAAGACGCTCTGATTTTGCAGGCCGCTGTTGTGCTGATAGAAATACCGGCCGCCCTGCTGCTCCGGAACTCCGAATCGCTCGTAGTTCCACAGTTTTGTGAGCCGATCATGAATCGACTTGCGATACGGAATCTGTTCCAGATAGCCGAACGTCAGCTTGTTTTCCGCTTCAACCCATGCGTGGGTGTCGGCCGAGTCGGTATCTTCCAGCCAACGGTACGGGTCGGCCACTTTCACGCCGTGATAGTCGTCCACCTGATCGACAGTCTTTGCGACCGGATAGCTCAAATGTGGAATCGAGCCTTCGTCCTTCGCAAGCAGAGTCACAGCCAACACGAATCCGCATACCGCAATCACCGCGATCAACATGCCAAACCGGGCCACATGCATAGGGCACTCTTTCTTTCGAGGATCTTTGGAGATGATGAGACTCTTAATTCTGCCTGACCAGCCATTCGCGGCACAACTGGGGTGGGACATAGCGCCGGCGTCCCGCCGGCTGTCGTGAGAGCCTGCCCTGAGCCTGCCGAAGGGGCGTCTCGCCCTCACCATCGCCAATTTATCTCGAAGAAAATCTACTCCAAAACAGGCGTTGACGACGCATCCCGCTCACGCGCCCTAAGCTCGGCGCTCGCCCCGTCGGCCGCCGCACAAATATAGACGTCGGGATCGATTCCCGTCTTCTCGTGGTAGCGCTTCTTGATCTCCCGCACAAAGGGTGCAGCATCATCCGCATTCACCAGGTTTACCGTGCACCCGCCAAAACCACCGCCCGTCATGCGGCCTCCCCAATATCCGGGAAGCCCCTCGGCCGCTTCGACCATGATGTCCAGTTCTTCAGAACTGACAGCGTAAAGGTCCCGCAGGCTACGGTGCGACTCGCGCATGAGGTCGCCGAAACGGGCCACATCCCCGGCGAAAAGTGCCTCAGTACCTTCCATGACGCGTTGGTTTTCCGTAACGACATGGCGGCAACGTTTGAGGATGGTGGGCGGAAGATCGCCCGCATGCTTCTCAAGCTGTTCTACCGAGACGTCTCGCAACGCTTTGATGCCCGGATACCACCTTGCGAGAATCCGCACGCCTTCATCGCATTCCTCGCGGCGGCGGTTGTATTCGCCACCAGCGTGTCCGTGTTTCACCATCGTGTTACAGATGACAAGGCGCACGTTGTCTGGAATCGGAACCAATTCAAAGTCCAGTGAGCGACAGTCGAGTCGCAAGGCGTGCCCTGCTTTGCCCAGGCACGAGACAAACTGATCCATAATCCCAACGCGGGCACCAACAAATGTGTTCTCGGCACGTTGGCATAACTTGGCTACCTGGGGCATCGGGAAAAAAGTTCCGTTCAGGCTCATGAACGCCAGCGCGCTCGCCACTTCCACCGCCGCTGAGGAACTCAAGCCGGAACCGATAGGAACCTCCCCGTGCATCAGGACGTTGGCGCCGGACGCAATCGGCTCGATCGCCTGCAGAACAGAAACAACTCCCAGGATGTAGTCGCACCATGCACCCACGCGAACTCGAGGAAATTGCTCGAGATCGAATTCGAATCGATCGGAAAAATCTTCGGAGACCAGAACCAGTTTGCGGTCGTCGCGCGGCGCGATCGCCACCTGGGTCCTGAATCCGATGGCGCAGGGGAGAACAAACCCATCGTTGTAATCGGTGTGCTCGCCGATCAAATTGACACGCCCGGGGGCAGTAAACACTTTCGGCTTGCTTCCGAACTCTTTCTCAAATCGGCGCGTCAATCCCTCTGTGTTCACGACTTGCGCATACCCCCGTGGGTGACTGCGGCCCGCTTCGCAGTTACGTAACGGTCAGTTTTGGTGCCTGACCCCAATTTCCTGCCCTAGAGAAAACAGCCCTTGCCTGGAACATGTAATCGCTTACAATTGACCAAACCATATGACGTTACTACGCTGATGTCAAATAAACGTTTGCTACGTCTACCCCGCCCACTCCGCATTCCGGGCCCCAAAAATTGAAGGCGTGATTCGTTGGCAGCCTGCGAGGGACGAGTTTGCAACTGACCCAAGACCCGCACCGAAGATTCAATCCGCTCACCCGCGAATGGATATTGGTGTCCCCTCACCGTGCTCTGCGGCCTTGGCAAGGTGCCATCGAGAAAATTCCAGTCGAACGGCAACCTGAATATGACCCGACTTGCTACCTGTGCCCTGGAAATTCGCGGGCCGGAGGGGTGCACAATCCTGTCTACAAGAGCACCTTCGTCTTCGACAATGATTTCGCGGCCCTGAAGCCTGATACCACCCCCGATCGCCTCGATGTTGACGGAAAAGGACTCCTTGTTGCCGCCGGGGAGCCCGGCATGTGCCGAGTCATGTGTTTCTCCCCGCGCCACGACCTGACGTTATCCACCATGGATCCGCCGGACATCGCCGAAGTGGTACGCGCCTGGGCAGGCCAATTTCAAGAGTTGGGCGCGCGTCCGGACATTAACCACGTCCAGATTTTCGAGAATCGCGGCGCCACGATGGGAGCCAGCAACCCTCATCCGCACTGCCAGATATGGGCAACCTATTCTTTGCCCGAAGCGCCTGCCAAGGAACTCGCTGCGCAGAGCGACTATCAGCGCCTGCATTCCACTTGCCTGCTTTGCGACTACATCGCTCTCGAGGAAAAGCAGCACGTACGCATCGTCTGGCAAAACGAAAGCTTCGTAGCTTTGGTTCCCTTCTGGGCTCTCTGGCCGTTCGAGTTGCTGATTTGCAGCCGCCGGCATCTGGCCACGTTCCTCGATCTTTCGATCGCGGAAGTATCGGACCTCGGCAACACCCTGAAGCAGGTGACTTCGACCTACGACCGAGTATTCGAAGTTCCCTTTCCCTACTCGATGGGATTTCATCAGGCTCCTACCGATAAAGCAGCACATCCGGAGTGGCATTTTCACGCTCATTTTTATCCTCCACTCCTGCGGTCCGCGACTGTTCGCAAGTTCATGGTCGGATTTGAAATGCTCGGCACTCCGCAACGTGACATCACACCCGAAACCGCCGCCGAGCGGCTGCGCTCACTTGCGTCGAGCGGGTAACGGTGCAGTAGCCTCGGCGTAAGGCTTTTATCAAGCCGAACACCGAGCCACGAACCTTCGCTTTGCCGGTGGGACAAATGTGCTCCAGTCGCGTAGCGACGGCAGATACTAGCCCACAACGTAGTTGTGGGTGAGGGAACGTTGTAAGAACCGAGTCCGCTTCGGCGGACGGCACGAGTTTCATACAGACTAACCTGCACACTGCCAGAACTCGATTTCTTGTGATGAGGACGAAATGAAGGCTTTATTGCTCTCGAAATACCGGCAACTGGAAGTTGCCGAAACCGCGAACCCCAACATCGGTGACGACGACGTCCTGATCCGCGTTGAGGCCTGTGGCATCTGCGGCAGCGATGTCCACGGATACGATGGCTCCTCCGGGCGCCGCATTCCACCCATCGTGATGGGCCACGAGGCTGCCGGAACAATCGTCGAGGTCGGCTCAGGGGTTCGCGGCTTAAGCCAGGGTGACCGCGTCACGCTCGATTCGACGGTTTATTGCGGACAGTGCGCCAACTGCTTGCGCGGCCAGATCAACCTCTGCGATCAACGACAGGTCCTCGGCGTTTCCTGCGGCGAATACCGCCGCGCGGGAGCATTCGCGGAGTACGTCGCCGCCCCCGCTCGCATTGTGCATAAATTGCCGGATTCCATCTCCTTCCCCGAAGCGTCGATGTTGGAAGCCGTCGCGGTCGCGATGCACGCCGTATCGCTGGCGGAGACACCTCCTGACAGCACGGCCCTGGTCATCGGAGCCGGAACGATCGGCCTGCTCATTCTTCAAGCTCTTCGAGCTACGGGATGTTCCAGGGTTTTCATCACCGATGTCGACAGTACGCGGCTGAAGCTGGCCAAAGAACTCGGAGCAACAGAAACCATTCTGGCGGACGCGGACACTCTTGCCCGAGTCTCGGCGCTCAGTGGCGGAATGGGCGTCGACGTGGCCCTCGAGGCAGTAGGCCGAACGGAGACGATCAAGTCTGCGATCCAGAGTGTTCGCAAGGGCGGAACTGTCGTGCTGGTCGGAAATATCTCGCCCGAAGTGACGATCCCACTGCAAGTAGTCGTGTCGCGTCAGATCCGGCTGCAGGGATCGTGCGCATCGTCAGGCGAGTATCCGCGTGCCATCGAACTGATGGCGACGGGCGCAATTAACGTGAAGCCTCTGATCTCGGCAATCGCGCCATTGGAAGACGGGCCGCGATGGTTCGAGCGACTCTACTCGCACGAGCCGAACCTGATGAAGGTTGTCCTCGCTCCGGGGATGCACCCGTGAGCGACCAATTGTTCGACCTGACTGGACGCGTGGCCATCGTGACCGGTACCAGTCGCGGCCTCGGCCAGACGTTCGCTCGAGCTCTGGCCCGCGCCGGGGCCGATCTTGTACTCACCAGCCGCCATGCGAACACGCTGGCCGACTTCGAGAAAGAAATCCAAAAACTCGGCCGCCGAACGCTTTCCCTCGCATTGGATGTGCGCGACTACGACAGCATCCAGCGAATGGCCTCAGACGCCGAAAAGGAATTCGGCCGTATTGACATCCTCGTAAATAACGCCGGATGCAACGTGCGCAAGCCTGCTCTCGAGGTGACCTGGGACGACTGGAACCTCATTCTCGACACGAACTTGCGAGGCAGCTTCTTCGTCGCCCAGGCCGTCGCGCGCGGGATGGTCCAACGCCGTTACGGTCGCATCATCAACATTGGTTCTGTCACCAGCGTCGCTGGCTATGCGGGGCTCGCGCCCTACGGCGCCAGCCGCGGCGGCATCCGCCAACTCACCATGAGCCTCGCCGACGACTGGGGCCCCTATGGCATCACCGTCAACTGCCTCGCACCGGGATGGTTTCGCACCGACCAGAACAAGACTCTCTACGAGAGCCGCGAATGGGTCGAATATCTCTCGGATCGAATACCCGTCAAGAGGCCAGGTAAGCCCGAAGATTTGGAATCGGCCGTAGTTTTTCTCGCCGCCGAATCCAGCCGCTATGTGACCGGACAGACATTGCTGGTCGACGGCGGCATTTCCACGGGAGCCGTGCGCGCCCTGGCCTCGAAACCGGTCGGACCTTCTCGGGAGTGAAAGCACCAAGCTGAGAGGAGTAGCTCGGAACTATGAGTGCAGCGCAGAAAATCTTAGCGAGCCTCGTTGAACAGCTCCGAGATTCGTATCAGGGCATCGCTTTAGCGACGCCGTTACTCGTTTCCACTCAACTGCCCCTTTAGGGGCCGTGATCGCGTTTTGCAGCCTCTGACAGGAGACCCATAGTGATGAATGCTCTCAGGTTGTTCGTGGTAATCGCATTATTCGCAGCTTTCGTTTCTTACGGTTCCGCGCAATCGAACTACAGCCTCACTTCGCCGGACGGGCGCATCAAAGTCGAGGTTCGCGCGACGGATCGCATCCGCTATGACGTTTCCCATAAAGGCCAGCCCGTGCTCCACGATTCGCAGATTGCGATGGACGTTGAGCACAAGAACCTCGGCGTCAACCCCAAGGTGACCGGAAACAAGCAACGCAGCGAGGATAAGGTCCTCGAGCCCGTCGTGCGCCAGAAGTTCGCGAAGATCCGGGAGAACTACAAAGAGCTGCGCCTCGAATTTGACGGTGGGTACGCAGTCGTCTTCCGCGCCTACAACGAGGGTGTCGCTTATCGCTTCGAGACATCGCTGCCCCAGGGACAGGTCCATGTCTACAACGAAGAAGGCATTTTCAACTTTGCGGCTGACCACACCGTCTACTACCCGCAAGAAGAAAGCTTCTTTTCGCACAACGAGCGCAAATACCTGCCGCAGCAGATGAGCAGCATTGCTCCGTCGGCGATTGCCACCCTGCCCGCCGTCGTCGACGTCGGAGACGGCGTCAAGGTCGCTCTCGCGGAATCGGATCTCGACGAGTATCCCGGCCTTTGGCTGCATGGGACAAGCGGACCCGCGCTCGCCGCCACGTTCCCTCCGTATCCGCTCAAGGAGCAACTCGAGAGAGACCGCGACTTTAAGGTCGTTGAGAGTGCGGACTACATTGCCGTCACCAAGGGAACCCGCACGTATCCCTGGCGCGTAATTGGCATCGCCGAAAAGGATGGGGATTTGCTGACGAATCAACTCGTGTGGCTGCTCGAGAAGCCCTCCCAAGTCCAAGACACTTCCTGGATCAAGCCTGGCAAGGTGGCGTGGGATTGGTGGAATGCCAATAACGTATACGACGTCGACTTCAAATCCGGCGTCAACACCGAAACCTACAAGTACTACATCGACTTCGCCGCCAAGTATGGCATCCCGTACATCATTCTCGACGAAGGCTGGTACAAGCTCGGCAACGTTCTTGATGTCGTTCCCGAGATCAACATCCCCGAACTCACTGCCTACGGAAAGCAAAAGAACGTCGGCGTGATTCTCTGGGTGGTGTGGAAGACGCTCGACGACCAGATGATTCCTGCACTCGATCAATATGCCAAATGGGATGTGAAGGGGATCAAGGTCGACTTCATGCAGCGCAGTGACCAGTTGTTAATCAACTTCTACAACAAGCTGAGCTACGAATGTGCGAAGCGCAAGATGCTGGTCGACTTCCACGGCGACCAGAAACCATCGGTGATGACGCGCACGTGGCCAAACCTGATCAGCACTGAAGGTGTCCGCGGCCTCGAATGGGACAAGTGGAGCGCGGAAACGGATCCCTTACACGACGTGACCTTGCCCTTTACTCGCATGTTCCTCGGACCGATGGACTTCACTCCCGGCGCCATGCTCAACGCACAGAAAGAAAGCTTCCGCCCGATTCACGATCGCCCCATGAGCCTGGGGACGCGCTGTCACCAACTCGCGATGTACGTGGTCTACGAAAGCCCGCTGCAAATGCTTTCTGACAGCCCTTCAAACTATCTTCGCGAGCCGCAAGCGATGGAATTTCTTGCGCCTGTGCCGAGCGAATGGGACGAAACAAAAGTTCTTGATGGCAAGATCGCCGAGTACGTGGTCGTGGCGCGCCGCAACGGCAAGGACTGGTATGTGGGGGCAATGACGAACTGGACGCCACGGGAACTCGAAATTGATCTGTCTTTCCTGCCGGACGGCAACTTCTCCATGGTCTCCTACCAGGACGGTGTCAATGCCGACCGGATGGGTAGCGACTATCGCCAAGTGAAGGGTGAAGTCAGCAAATCCACGAAGCTGAAAGTGAAGCTGGCACCGGGTGGCGGTTGGGCAGCGAGGATTCATCCCTGATGACTGCAAGCGCGTCAGTGTCTCAAATTGATTCACTGCAAGCTAAGTTATTGAAACTTCGTTACTCTGTGTAAGTGATTGAAAATTACGGGAGCAAGCTTGCGTAGGATATCAGTTAATCGCGTTCTGAAGGCCGCTGCTGCATTTCTAAGGGCAGGATGGTGGTTTGAGTCACCCGGACTTCTGCGCGAGGCCTGTAAACGATCGTAGCGCAAACTTATCTTATAGATAATATATAGACGCCGACATCCAGAAAATTGGAATTCGTGTCGTCAGCTAGGTAATCCACGAGAGGACTTCTTTCAGATTCGCTTCTTGAGTGGATTCGGTGCCACGCGGCATCGCGGGACCGATCGCGAGCGCTTCCCCATGGTCTTCAAACCACACCAGGAAAGCGGACTTCTCGGCGCCGGAGAGGCGCTGCTGGTTGAGCCAGTTGTAATAGGCGCCAAAATCGGCGTCCACCAGCGCGCCGGCTGGATCCATTTCGGCTTGATCCTGGTTGGCGGACAACAAGTCGTTCGTGGGCTTCGCGCGAGGCGCGAACCGTACGAGCAGAGTGCAAGGCTGCGCGCGTCGTAAGACCTCGCGTGCTGCCCATTGCGCGAAGGTTGTGCTGAATACCTGCGTTCCGGAACCTTCCGTGAGCAGCTTTACCTGAAAACGCTCCAGGACCGGGTCTGCTTCTTTGCCAAATCCAAGTTCCGCCGGGCTCATCTGCGCCAGCAATGTGCGCAACGCCTCCGGTCCCATGCCGGGCTTGTCTTTTTCTGCTCGAACCTTCCGCAACAATGCGGCCCGCGTCGGCTCCAAAGCTTGGTACGAAACGCACGTCACCGCGGAACTGTGTTCCGCCGCTTCGCCGCCGTCGATATACCAGTGTCCGTACGGCAGGGGATGCGCCTTGGCACGGGCATCGACCGCGTCCAACAATTCGCGCAAGCCCACCTTCCGGCTTGATGCGACTGTAATACGCACCGTGCGGACGCAGTTTCCGAAACAGTGGGCGATCATGTCCCTCCGCCTTCTGCCCGATCACCGTGATCCCCAGTCGCGGCACGGGAAGCTGTTCGGGTGGAACGGCGGCATGCAGACGATCCGCATAATCGGTCGCGGCTTTTCGGAATGCATCCAACTGATGGGTCGTCCACAGATACGCTGACAGCTGCTCAACAAATTGAGCAGGCTGGTTGACCCAGTCGAACTGCTCCAACTGAGGGGACAGCGAAATCTGTGCGAATTCTTCGGCCCACTCCTTGCCCTTGTCCTCGGGCAACGAATTCCAATTGGCGAGTTCCTGTTCCAGGCGTCGTCGCTCGGCCGGGAACTTGAAGTCGTAGTCAATCACTTCGCGCAGCAGGCTTGGAACAAAGCTGAGCGGCAGTCGCCGGAGTGACCCAACGTAGTTCTCCGCCAGCTTCCTCGCTTCGGGCGGGTAGTTTCGGAAGTTTTCCGCTTTGAGATCGCTGGGCAGCATGAGACCTAGACCAGTTCCTGAATCGGCTTGCCTTGTGCCTGCGAAGTCGAGAAGTCCAGCATTGCGCCAAGCGTGGGCACCAAGTCTCTCGAATCCACGGCCCGGTCATACACCACGCCTTCCCGCACACCGGCTCCCAGCGCCAGCATCCAGGTGGTACGCGACAGCACGTCTCCGGTACGGTGGTGCTGGAAACCATTGCCACCCGCATCCTCGTCCGAGTCTCGGCCGAAGTCCGGCAAGATAAATAGCGTGGTCTTGCCGGCGTACTCAGGCTCTTTTTGGATGGCGTCCCATACCTCGGCACAAAGCCGATCCGTTCGCTGGATCCCTTCGATATAGAGCGAGTACGCTCCGGCGTGGGCGACATCGATGTCGTGCATCGTGATCCACAACAGGCTCGGCGCAACCTGCCGCATGAGCTGGCGCACGATGTACACCGACAACTCATCCGGACTCGACAAGGTTCGGGCGTGCGCCTTGAAGTCATCCACCGACAGCTTCAGGATGTCCTCCAGTTGCCTTAACTCGAATTCCCCGCCCTGCAACTCCGGCGCGTAGTACGGCGTCTCGTAGTTGTCGCGCAGCAGGTGTTCGTAATCGGTCCGTTTCTGGGAGGCCGCCGCCAACAGATGCTTCGGCAGGATGACGCGAGCCCCCGATCCCGGCCCGTACGACCGGTAACTGCTTTCCCCGATGCGGTTGAAGCCGTTGCTCGGCGCCACCACCCACGCATCTGAGGACGGGCGTCGCAGATCCTTGCGGAAGTACTCGAAGATCGTGGGATGCTCGGGAGGCAGCGAGGCAAAGTTATTGATTGTCTCGTAAACCCCGGTCGCCAGGCTCGCTGTCGCCACGTAGTGCCCCAGGATGCCCCGGTTCACGACCTGCGTGAAGAATGCCGATCGGGGGAGCAAGTCCCGCATCAGGTGCGGGATGTTCTCCTGCCCCTCGGGGGCAAAGGTCTCCTGATCGCGCGCGCCGCCGCCGAATGTGATGACGACGATCTTATGGGCACTGCGCCTCCCGCTGGACCGCGCGAAGGCTCTGGAAGGCAACAGAGCGCTTCCCAGGGCCATTCCCGCCGCGCTCCTCAAGAAGTCTCGCCGTGTTTTCGCAATCAGCCTGCTCATTTCGAGCGGCGAGCCGGATTGGCTGGAAATTGCCATGGGTTCTGAACTTCCACGCTGTGAGACAGCTGCCGAACATGCGCTGATCTGCAAATCAGCTAAGGCTTGGCTGCCGACGACTCCTTGGCGGCGTAAACGAATTGCCGGATCTCGGCCCTTTGCTTGTCGAGATCGGCCAAGTGTTCCGCCCGCAGCTTCTGATACGTCTCGAATTCCTTTTGCGCCTGTTCCTTCTGGCCTGTCCGCACATAGGCCTGCCCGAGCCGATAATAACCATCCGCTAAATCGGCGTTGAGCCCTAGCGCCGTCGTGTACTCCGGGATGGCCTCCGTGAACTTGCCTTGATCTGAGAGCAGATTCGCCATCTGCAGATGGGCCTCAGCGAGTTTGGGCTCCAAGGCGATTGCTTTCTTCAACAGCACCTGGATCTGTCCAAGATCCAGATCCGGGTCCTGCGCCCGCTTCCCTTTCCAGAGACTCATGGCGTAGTAGTAAAACGCTCGGCCATTTGTAGGTTGCAGCTCGGAGAACCGGCGAAACCGCTGGATGACTTCGTCCGCCTGGTTCGGAGAGCTGTCGTACGCTCTCGAGAGGAAGAGATAGCAACGCGCATCCGAGGGGTTCAGATCGGCGCCTTTGATCAGGGCCTTGACCGCGTCATCGTAATTTCCGCGCGAGTACAGAGCCACTCCAAGCCCAACGGCAAGGCGCGGCGAATTGGGATAGCGTTGGCTTGCCTGCCGAAAGACCTCGACCGCCGGATCCAGCGTGCGATGTAACAGCAATTCGCTGCCCCAGTCGAACAGGTTGCTCTCGCTCGGGTCCTGATGGGCCGCTGTCTCGTATTCATTGGCCGCAGCCACGAACTGCCCGTCTTTCTCGTTGATTTCACCAAGCAGGTTGTGGAGTTCGGCAGTGTCTTTGACCTTCAGGAGCTGCTGGACCGAGGACCTCGCTTCCGCGAGATGGTCTGTCTCGACATAGGCGAGCGACAAGTCGTAGCCGTTGTCGTACGAGGACGGATCGACGCGCTGCGCCTTCTCGAGGTACGGAACGGCATCAGCAATCTTGTTCGATCGGATGTAAAGCTCGCCCAGGTTGTGGTTGGTGTCGAAATTCTTCGGCTCGAGTTCGACCGCTTTCTTGAATTCTTTCTCGGCGAGATCCAGCTTGCCTAAGCGCGCATAGTTCGTCGCGAGGTTTGTGCGCGCGGCAGTAGACTCGGGCTTCAGGTGAACGGCGCGCTCCAGATGCTCGCTGGCCTTCGTGTCGCGGGACTCCGCGGAATACACCAGCCCCAACAGCTCGTGGACTTCAAAACTTTCGGGGACTTCGCGCACGAGGCTTTCGAGCTGAGCGGCAGCCTCGGGGAATTTTCCGGAGTTGTATTCGGCGACGGCGTTCTGAAACTGGCGATCCAAGTCCTTTGGCTGATCGACCGCCCAGCCGGACATGCACGTAAGCATGCCCAATGAAGTCAACACGAATACCCGGAGTCTGCTGCGCACGGACACGTATGTTACCACCGCATTTGCTGCGGAAGGCGCATGGGGAGAGCTGAATCTAAGAGGAGCCACTCGAATGGAATGGCTCCCCGCATTTCGATTACAACCTAGAAGTACAGCTTCAAAGCCAATTGGATCTGCCGCGAGTCGTACGGCGCATCGCGGGTCGAACCGATCTGGCCGAAGGCACCACTCGTGTAGTTGCCGGATCCGCTGATCGCAACTACCCCGTTCCCTCCAAAATTCGGCTGGTTGAAATTCGGATGATTGAAGATGTTGAACATCTCTGTCCGGAATTGGAGCTTGAAGCGCTCGTTCAACTGAAAATCCTTAAACAACGATAGGTCTAGCTTGTGGAAACCGGGCCCTGGGACCGTAGTGCGCAGAAGACCTCCTAACGCATTAAAGCCGGTCAGGGGTACACAATTGGCCGGTTCGGTGGAACCGGACCCCGGCAGAATCGGTCCGCTCGCTCCCAGAACACACGGCTGCGTAAACGCGGCAGGATTCAGCCAGACCGGATTGCCGTTGCTGGCAATATGCAGACCGGGCGTGGGATTTTGTCCCCGGACTAGCATATCGGTGCAATTTGTTCCTGAGGTTGTCGACGTTGGGCAGTCAAGCTTCATAGGCTGCCCCCCCTGCAGGGTCGTGGCCCAGATCAAGCTCCAGCCTCCCACCACGGCGTTCGCCGCTCCGCTGGGGGAACCCATGAACTTTTTGCCTTTTCCAAAGGGAAGCTCATAGCTGCCGGTGAAGTGGAAAACGTTCCGAACATCAAAGTTGGCTAGGGAGTAGTCACCGTGAACTCCGAACCCCGGTACAGACGGAGCGCGGTAACCATTTCCGGAGAACCCGTTCAGCAGATCCTGTGAATCCGAAAGCACCTTGGACCAGGTATAGGTCGCCAGAAAGTTGAGGCCGTTGCCGAAGCGCTTCTCCACTGTCGTTTGCAGCCCGTGATAGTAACTGTTCCCGATGGTGGCCGCGTAGCTGGCCCCTTGCCCGAAGTCAGGAAAAGGGAGGAACGGCTTCTGCGACGCACCTTGCGGCAGGATCGCAGTGACATTATTGGAGTTCGGAAACACCTCCAAGTGTCGAGCGAGTGAAGTCACGTAGCCCGCCTGGAACGAGAGCGACGGAGTCGCCTGATATTGGAAGGTCAGGTTCCCACCCATCGTGTACGGCGTGATGTAGTTAAACTGGATCCCCCTCAACTGCAGGCCCGCCGCAGTAAATAACGAACTCTGCGGATCTAACGGTGTGCACGCAAACCCAGTCTCAAGTGTCGCACCTCCACCTGGGGTCGTCCCGGTCGTGCAACCCGGATATATGTATGGGTGATTGTCGTCGGCTGCATTGAAGTTGAAATTGAACTGGAAGGGATAATTTTCACCGATGTTGGGTGAGAAACCACGATTCTCGAAGCCGTTGTAGAAGAGGCCGAACCCCCCGCGAGCGACGAGCTTCGAAGTCGCCTGATAGGCAAAACCGAAACGCGGAGCGAAGTTTGCTTTCTGCGAATTCCCCAAGCCCTTGCCATATCTGTTGGTGATCGCGAGCGCAATCCCGTCTTTTGTGAGTAGGCATTGGAACGAAGTTGAGGTCGGGGTGCAGGTCGGTGTGCTGGTGAGGAAAGTGGAGTTCGCCCCGGGCGGAATAATGTACATCGGGCTGCCCGTCGGGGGCCCACTCGGTACAAAATTAGCCTGGTTCGCGTGATGCTCATATACCAGACCAAAAAAGTCCCATCGCAAGCCCAAGTTGATGGTCAGCTTTTGACTCACCTTCCAATCGTCATTGAAATAGAGTCCGTTATAGTTCTTGCCATTATCAGTTTCTGAAATGTTCGAGATGAAAATACTCGTATTATTCGAACCTCCTTCTCTAGCTGGGCCACCGAGATAATCCACTCCGCCAGCCACTGTGGAGGCCGTTGGCGCCAGCAAGAATTGAGCGATCCCAGTGTTGTTCGAGCTAACGCTAGCGCCCGGAATGTTCGTGTAAACACCTTCAAAATTGAACTGTCCACGCGACCACGGCGGTTGGAGGGTCGAGAACTTCACGTGCTGATACTCGTAGCCCATCTTGAAAGTGTGTTTCCCATAAATCCTCGTGAAGTCGTCGGTGAACTGAATCGTCGAACTGACTTCATCCGAGGGCAGGAAAGCATTGCTACCTAAGGTCGACAACCCCGTAACGGAAAAGGCGGGAAGCCCGCCGTTTTCGTGTTGCTGAGGTATGTCGAGAATCCCGAAGTCGGCTGGAATGCCGTTCCCGCCCGCGCCCTTCAGATTATTCGCCTCCGGGGAAACACGCGTGGTATGTAGGTAGTTCAATCCACCACGAGCAACGTTGATTGTGTTTGGCGAAAATACATGGGTCCACGCCAGTGCGCTCTGTTGACCAAGAGCCGTCTGACTGCCCTCCTGGAAGCCACCGCCGTCCGCGACCCCTCCAAAAATGCCAGGAATGAATTGCGGATCATCCACCAGGCTGAAGCGGAAGAACGCCTGATCCTTCTGACTGAAGTTGGCGTCCATGCGCACGTCGAAGGATTGGCGATCCTCCTTCAAGTTCGGAGAGGCATTGTAATTTGACGAAATGCCTGACGCGTTCGGCATCGGAAAGAGCTGCAGCAGTTTAATCGCGTTCGGATCCATCCGGCTCGTGGGAATCATGTTCAGGTCAGGGCATGCTGCCAGTGTGTAGGTGAAGCCGGCTGGTTCGTTGGCGCAAACCGTGCTGAAGGGATCTCTCACAAAGGCCGAACCCGCGGGGCGCGTCGTGGCTGGGTCGAGTATTGTTCCGACCGGCATCGTACGACCCAACGCATCCTTTTGGGTACAAGGTGGGGTAGTGCAAGAGTTCGCTTGATCGTTAATGATTTCCTGAAAATTCGCGGTGCTTGTCAATAAGCTGGCTTGTTCCTGCGCCGTTGGAACGCTGCCGTTGTGCGGTACACCCTGACGCCGTTTGAGCCCTTCGTAGTCCCCGAAGAAGAAGAGCTTGTTTCGGCCGTCCAGCAAGTGCGGAATGATGACCGGGCCGCCGATGGAAAATCCATATTGATTCTGGCGCAGTTCGCCTTTACTCGTCTCCAGCAAACCCGTGCTCGAATTTTGCTTTCGTTCGAAGAAATCTGCCGCATCGAGTTTGTCGTTGCGGAAGAACTCCCACACCGTTCCATGGAAGGCGTTCGTTCCGGACTTGATCGTCGCGTTCAACACCGCGGCACCCGAGCGCCCGTATTCTGCGCTGAAGTCGGTTGTCTGTACTTTGAACTCTTGAATTGCATCTACCGGGGGAAGCACAACGAAATTGGTTCCATTCAGGAAGTCGACCGTATCGGAGTTGTTGTCGATGCCGTCGAGCATGTAGTTGTTCTGCGCCGGACGATTGCCGTTGGCCGCGAATGCGCCGGATGCGGCATTGCCACGCGTATCGGCTTGCGGAGTGTTCACGCCAGCTACGGTCTGCGCCAGGAATGTAAAGTTGCGGCCGTTGAGCGGGAGATTGTTGACGTTGCGCGCATCGACCACCTGGCCAACCGACGCGTCCTGCGTCTGCAGTTGCGGCGTTGTCGAAGTGACTTCCACCGTCTCAGATACGGCGCCCGGCTTGAGCGTGAAGTTCGCCAACAGAGCTGCACCAACGTTGACTGTGATGTGTTTTTGCGTCGTTGTCTGGAAGCCTTGCGCGTTTGCCCGGACGGTATAGTCCCCGATGCGCACCGGCGAGAAAGTGTAGGTTCCCGAGTCACCGGTTGTCGTCGTCAGCTCGGCGGCGGTTCCCTCGTTGATCAGGGTCACACTAGCGCCCTTGAGAACGGCGCCCGACGCATCTGTCACCGTACCCGAAATGCTGCCGGTGTCCACCTGCGCATGAAGGAGACTTGCGCCGAAAAGCAAAGCGCCCAAGATAAGGGCGCAAGACAAGCGTATCGTCGAAGACAACTCGGTCCTCCGCTTCATGACTTCCTCCTGCCAGTTTTCCCCGGACCCCCACAGGTCCGGACCCCCGGTGAGAACAGTTTTATGTAAACGTGTACATTTAAAACCGTCCGCAAACTTAAAATAGGTGCTTAGGCATTGTCAAGAAGAAAACTAATAGATTTGTATTATCCCCGCTTTTGTGCGGTTCGTATCACGATTCATTTTTCAAAGTCAAGCCAATTTGCATTTACGCAGTTTCGACTCGCCGCCGCGCGTCGGAAATTTTTCTCGCGTCTTTACTCTGCGAAGCGAGTGCTACGATGCAGAATCAGTCAGTTCCACGAGGACCTCCGAGGATGGTGCGTGAGAAATACAAAAAAATCTATTTTTCACGACGAGAATTCCTAAAAACCATAAGTTGTATTCCAGCCGCGCTCGTTCCCTCGTCGTTCGCGCTCTCGTCTTCAAGTTCGCCGGCACGACACGATCGTTCTTTTGCATTCTCGCCAGAAAGACTCACGCCGCACTATCCAACGAAATCGCCGCTCGACGATCTGTTATTGCAGATCGAACCCGGCCGTGATGAGTACGTGTCAGAAAAATATGCGTATGAGATCGCGGATCTTCTTCACGATTGGAGCCGGCAACTCACATCGAAAGCCGATCTGATCGGATCACTTAAGACGCTCGCACATGAAACGATGGCGGCGACGCCTCTCATCCCTGGGCAAGTCGTTCCGGTACGCTCCGACGGATCGATCCAAGTTGTGCGCCGAAAGTTTCCGAGTTCGATTCGTGAGGGACGCGAGCTGTTCCTGAGCGATATGAAGACTTACCTTGGCTCGTTGGGCCGCTTCGAGACTGCGGAATTCCTGGTCGTCGGAATCGATTCGTCGGCAGGCGCGGAGAGCGTTGTGGCTGAGATTCGCTACGAGCTCGTCGGAAGTCGCAAAGATGAGGTCCGCGAGCAACGCATTGGCAACTGGAAAACTCAATGGGCGCGGGATGGCTCGGGGAATTGGCGTGTCACGAAGTGGGAAGCGCTGGGCGAGTCCGTTGCACAGATTCGAGGAGTTGCCTTCCTCGACGTCACGGCTCAGGCGCTCGGAACCGCGGACTCTTATCACAAGCAAATGCTGCGCGGGGCCGATGATTGGCGCACGATTCTCGATAGCGCCTGCGGAATCGATGTATACGGAAATAACGGCGTGGCCGTCGGCGATTTCAACAATGACGGCTTCGACGACTTGTACGTCTGCCAGTCCTCCGGCCTTCCGAATCGGCTTTATCGCAATCACGGCGATGGCAGGTTTGAAGATGTCACCGAATCGGCCGGCGTGGGGGTACTGGATGGAACGGCATGCGCTCTATTCGCCGATTTTCTGAATCGCGGACGGCAGGATCTTCTTGTCGTCTGCGCGACGGGCCCGCTGCTTTTTCTCAATGAAGGAGACGGGAAATTTCAGCTCAAGCGCGATGCCTTTCGGTTCGGGCAGCCCCCGCAAGGTACGTTCACGCACGCGGCCATCGCGGACTACGACCATGACGGACGGCTCGACATCTACTTCTGCCTCTACAGCTACTATCTCGGCCTCGACCAATATCACTACCCCGCGCCGTATTTCGACGCACGCAACGGACCGCCCAACTTCCTGCTTCACAACGAAGGCGATGGCACGTTTGTGGATCGGACGGCTGCGTCTGGCTTGAATGTTGAGAACGATCGGTACAGCTTCGCTTGCGCCTGGGGGAACATCAACGGCACCGGCGGTCCAGACCTGTACGTCGCCAACGATTTCGGGCGCAATAACCTCTACCGGAACAACGGGGACGGGACCTTCACCGCCATCTCCGAGGAAGCCCACGTTCAGGATGTTGGCGCGGGCATGAGCGCATGCTGGCTGGACTACGATGGCGACGGCCATGAGGACATCTACGTTTCGAACATGTGGTCAGCGGCAGGAATGCGTGTGTCGCAACAGAGCAGTTTCCACGCGACCGATCCCGAGAGCATGCGCGCTTTCTATCGTCAGCACGCTCGCGGAAACTCTCTCTACCGCAACCTGGGGAATGGGAAATTTCAGAACGTCAGTTCGCAGGCAGGGGTCGAGATGGGCCGCTGGGCCTGGGCTTCCGACTCCTGGGATCTGGACCACGACGGCTATCCAGACCTCTATTGCGCAAACGGTTACATTTCTGGACCCGATCGTCGCGATCTCTCCAGTTTTTTCTGGCGGCACGTGGTTGGAGAGTCCCCTGCCGATGCGACACCGACACCGGCATACGAGCATGGCTGGAACGCCATCAATGAGTCGATTCGTTCCGATCTCTCCTGGAGCGGCTTTGAACGGAATGTCTGCTTCCTGAACAACCGCGACGGCACTTTTACCGATGTCTCTGGCGCCCTTGGCCTGGATTTTCTCGATGACAGCCGGTCTTTTGTCTTCGCCGACATCGATCACGACGGTCGGCAGGAGATCGTTCTCAAGAATCGCAGTGGGCCGCAACTCCGCGTGCTGCGCAATGCAATGCAGCATATCGGCCACTCCATTTCGTTCAGATTGCGCGGAGAGAAGAGCAATCGTGACGCGATCGGTGCCGCAATCACGGTGGAATCAGGCGGCCATCGTCAAACAAAATACCTGCAGGCAGGTTCGGGATTTCTCGGACAGCACAGCAAGGAACTTTTCTTCGGTTTGGGAGAGTCCGACGCGGTTCGGGCAACCGTTCGCTGGCCAAGCGGCGTGATCCAGACGTTCGATCATTTGCCGGCGAACCATCGGATCACTCTGCACGAAGGCGCGGCCAATTTTGATGCGACGCCCTTCGCGGCCGGGTCGGCTCTGTCGAAAGCCAGCAGCGAGGCTGCGATTCTGCCATTGCCAGAGCAGGTCGAGACCTGGCTGATCGAACCGCTCAGTGCTCCGAAATTCTCGCTCCCCGACACCGCCGGCAATACCCTGACATCGAAATCGTTTCAGGGCGCCCCACTCCTACTCACGTTTTGCTCTAACAGTTCCGAAGCCAGCAACGACCAACTTCAATTGCTTCGTTCCTTGTCGAGCGACAGCAACCTTCACTTGCTCGCCATCGTCGTCGAAGATCCTCCCGATCCCGAGAAAGTCCGCGCCTTTGCGAAGCGGCACGCCTTTCCCTTCCCGCTTGTCTGCGGCAGCTCGGAAGTAGCCGGCGTCTACAACATCATCTATCGATATCTGTACGACCGCCGACGCGACCTGCCGATCCCTGCGTCTTTCCTGATCGATGAGGACGGAAGAATCGTCAAGCTCTACCAGGGAATTGTCGATACGAAACGTGTGCTTGAGGACGTGCGATCAATTCCGCGCACCTCCGAGGAACGTATCCGGAAAGCCCTGCCATTTCCGGGCTTGATTCCCGATGGTGGGTTTCCGCGCAATGACTTCACTTACGGCGTAGCGATGTTTCAACACGGCTATCTTGACCAGGCCGAGGAATCCTTTCAGCAGGTAATCGCGGCGAAGCCTCGAAACGCCGAGGCTTACTACAACCTGGGAACACTGTACCTTCGCCGAAAGTCTCCGACCGAGGCGCGCCGCTTTCTTCGGCAAGCTATCGATCTGCAACCTGATTATCCGGAAGCCTGGAATAATCTCGGCCTCATTGCTGCGCAGGAAAACCAGAACGACGAGGCGATCCGCAACTTTCAGCGCTCACTGGAGCTCCGCTCTAACTACGCTGTTGCCCTTTTAAACCTTGGCAACGTGTACCGCCGGGTCGGAAATAACGACGAGGCTCAGAAATACCTTTTCGCCGCGCTCCAGGCAGAGCCGAATGATCCCGAGGCCAACTACAGCGTGGGAATGCTTTGCGCTCGACAGAGCAAGGTCGAGGATGCCTTGAAATATCTCGAGAAGGCCGTCAGCCTGCGGCCCGATTACGCGGACGCGCTGAACAATCTCGGCGTTCTCTACATCCGAGAGCAGCGCTACCCGGATGCGGAAGCCCGGTTTAAAACCTGTATTCAAGTTTCGCCGGACTTCGACCAGCCCTATCTCAATCTGGCTCGCCTCTACGTGCTTCTCCACGAAGATGACAAGGCGAAGCAAACTCTGCAGGCCCTTCTGCGTCTGCAACCCGATCACAAAATGGCTCAGCAAGCGCTGGAGATGCTACATTGACTCTCGCGATGCTCGCGACATTTTTGCGGGCGAGGGCATAGGCAGTATGGGCTGGGTTTCCTCACCGCGACAAATTCTGAATCAACCGGCCTGTGGGCTTCTCGGCATTCTCGCCGCCGTACTTCTAGCGTTTTCGTCCGCGCTTGCTCAGACCACCAGTCAAGTGCCAGGCATACGGTCGTCCCAAGCTCACACTTCCGCGCAAGCATCTTCTCCGTTCAAAGAAGCCGAGGAACTACTGAGTCAGGGTTCCATCGAGCAAGCAAAAGAAAAAATCCAGGAGCAATTAGCGCTGCACCCGAAGAGTGTCGAGGGTTACACCCTCCTCGGCATCGCCTTCAGCGCAGAAAAGGACTACCCGAAGGCGCTCGAGGCTTTTCAGCAGGCGCTCAAAATCGATCCTAACTCCACCAAGACCCACAATAATCTCGGCAATCTCTACATCACCCAAGGGAAGCCCGATCTCGCGCAAACCGAGTTCCAAAAGACGCTACGCATCGCACCCAATGACCGCGACGGCAACTACAATCTCGGCCTGCTGCTGCTCGCCAGGAATTCTCCGGCGGAGGCGATATTCCACTTCTTGCGCATCCGGCCACAGACAGTTGAGACCCGCTTCAATCTGATTCGTGCGTACTTGCTGGCTGCAAAAACGGCCGAAGGAATGAAGATCGCCCGCGATCTCTCAGCCCAGAACAAAGACGATGTTCGGCTGCATTTCACGCTCGGCGTTCTGCTGGCGTCGGCCAAGCAGTACCAAGCCGCGCAGCTAGAACTGGAAAAGGCGAATGCTCTCCAACCCGAGACCCCGGAAATCCTGTACAACCTCGGGCAGGCGTATCTGCGCACGGGGGACTATGCGAAGGCGGAAGTCGTTCTCAATCGCGCACTGAAACTCAAGCCCGACTCGCCTGAAACCCTCTACCTGCTGGCACAGGTCGATTCGGATCAGTCGCGCCCGGTCGATGCTCTGGATCTGCTGGCGCGTGCCCACAAACTCGCACCCGACAATACCGACATTATTTTTCTCCTGGCACGCGTGAGCATGTCGCAAAACTACTTCGAAGACGCGATTCCGCTGCTCGAGTCTGGTCTAAAAATCGCTCCGAAGCGGGCCGACCTGCGCGCCGCTCTCGGCGAAAGTTACTTCATGTCGGGGAGAGCGGAAAAAGCAATCGACGAATTCAAAGCATTGATCGAGGTCGATCCGTCCGCGCGCTCATATGCTTTTATGGGCCTCTCGTATCGGCACCTGGGCCGCTTCGATGAGGCGCGGAAATATTTCGAGGAAGGCTTGAAGCTTGACCGGCGCAACGTTTCCTGCCTTTTCAATCTCGGATACATCGACGAGCGCCAGGGAAACATCGCTGCCGCGGAAGCCAAATTTCAGGAGACACTGCGAGTCAACCCTGATTTTCCCGAAGCCTTGCTGGAGCTCGCCAATCTCCGCATCGAGAAGAAACAATTTGCGGAGGCGACAGAACTGCTTCGCAAGTATGTGAAGGTCAGCCGCGATCCCGCGCCGGGCTATTACAAGCTGGCCATGGTGGAGCGCAACCTTCATCAGACCGAGGCCGCACAGCGGGATCTCAGCGTGTTCCAGACACTGTCGAAAGATCCGAACCCGGGCCCCTACCCGTATCAGCATCTGTTCGACTATCTCAACAACCGCTCCGATCTTCCGCCACAGGCGAAGACGCAGCTCGATCTCACGGAACTGACGGAGCAAATTCAGAAACACCCGGACCAGCCGCAGGACCTTTATTTGCTCGCCGAGACTTACCTGAAGCTCGGCCGCCGCGACGATGCCTTAAGAGCAATCGGCCAATTGGATCAACTCAGCTCGGCAGACTATCGAACGCAGACAGGAATCGGCGTGTTGTTGTCGCGGTTCCGCTTGTACGACGAGGCCATCCCACATTTTCAGTCCGCTTTGCGAGCTAATTCGGAGTCCGACGATGTGAAATTTGATCTCGCCGATGCCTTGTTCCGCAAAGGATCGTATTCCGATGCACTCGCGGTGACGCAGCAGATATCGGCTTCGGGGCAGCAAGACGATGCCGTGCTGGCTCTGCTCGGTGACATTTATGGGCACCTCGGGGATACGACGCGTGCGGCGGAGATTTTCCAAAATGCGATCAGCCGCAATCCCGACAACGACCAGTACTATCTGTCGCTGACCCTGGTACAGCTGCGCGATGGCGATGTCACGAGCGCCTCGGCTACTTTGCAGAAGGGGCTCACGAGAATGCCGAGCTCCGGAAAAATTCTGTGGGGGTTGGGACTCGTCTCGATCCTTGAAGGAAAAACCGGCCAGGCGGCCGAGCGCCTCGAGCGCGCGGTGGATCTTCTTCCGGAATGGGCGGGAAGCTACTCGACGTTAGGCGTCTTCTATTATCAGACCGGGCAGATCGCAAAAGCCCGTGAGGTCCTGAACCGCTTCAAAGGCAGCAACGCGGCGGGGGCACTCGATATCAGTCGCATCGAGAACGCGCTCTCGAACGCTCCCGACAAGCCGGCCGCGGCCACCGAACCGATGCCCATGGCCGCGCGCCAGCAGTTGCTGCAGTTAGCTCTGTCGCTCGCGGACCGCACGCTATAGCGTTTTGGCGGAGCTTAGTCGATGCTCCAATTGACCTCAGGCTGGTCTTATCACTATGCGGCTGCCCAATTGCACGAACCGGCCCTTTGCTGCGCTGTCCGTTTCTCAAAAACCGTTGCCGCGATAGGGTCGTGAGCGCAACAGTTACGAGCGCGTGCGACTACGGCCACGGGGTTCGATACGCTAAAATGCATAAGCAACGTCCCGCATCCAGATGTTGACCCGGCCCTTGCGTACATCAACTAGCTTACTGGCCTTCATTCTGGCGGCGTCCCTGCGCCCCGGGATTGTTGCACAGCAGAATTCCGGTCACGCCGCATCCGCGGACGGCGCCGCAATCCCAGTGCGCTTCACCGATATCCGGCAGTCCGCCGGCATTACTTTTCAGCAGGACGCCACTGGCACCGACGAAAAGTACTACCTTGAGACGATGGGGACCGGAGTCGCGTGGCTCGACTACGACCAGGACGGCTTGATGGATCTGTTCTTCGTTCAGTCGGCGGCGACCGATATCTATAAGCCACCGCATCCGATACGATCCGCTCTCTATCACAATAACGGCGACGGGACCTTCACCGACGTTACCGAGAAAGCCGGCGTTGGCGGTGCCGGTCACTACGGGCAAGGAGTCGCGGTTGGTGACTTCGATAACGACGGCTATCCTGACCTGTACGTGACGGGTTTCGGCAGCGCTATCCTCTACCACAACAACGGCAACGGAACGTTCACTGACGTCACCGCCAAGGCAGGTGTCGCCGACGAAAACGGATGGTCCACCAGCGCGGGTTGGTTCGACTATGACAAGGACGGCTACCTCGACCTCGTCGTCACCAACTACATCGAATGGTCCCCGAAGAACAATATCTGGTGCGGGGAACGGCGTCCCGGTTATCGTTCCTATTGTCATCCGGGCAATTACAAGGGCCAGAAGATCAAGCTCTACCATAACAACCACAACGGGACTTTCACCGACGTGAGCGACGCTTCGGGGGTCGGCAAACCGGAAGCAAAGGGCATGGGCGTCGTGCTCGCCGATTTCAACAACGATGGCTGGCCCGACATTGCGATCGCCAACGACTCCTGGCCGAACTTTCTCTTCCTGAATAAGAAGGATGGAACCTTCCAGGACGTCTCTTTCATCTCTGGAATCGCCGCCGGGGAAGACGGGCGCTACGAAGCGGGAATGGGCATCGACGCCGCCGACATCGATGGCGATGGTTGGCAGGACATCTACGTTACCCATCTCGATTTCGAACTCAATCGCCTCTATCGCAACAATCAGGATGGGACCTTTGAGGACGACACCTTCCGCTCTGGGATCGGTAACAAGGCGATCCTGCTGAGCGGAGTATCCATGAAATTTCTCGACTATGACAACGATGGCTGGCCCGACATCCTGCAACTGAACGGCGCCATGCTCGACAACGTGCAGCTCTATCACAGTGAAGTGACCTACAAAGAGCCGCTGTTGATGTATCGCAATCTTGGAAAAGGTCAGTTTGCGAAGGTCTCAGAAACGTTGGGCCCGGACTTCATGCGCCCGATTGCAGGACGCGGCCTCGCCACCTCCGACTTTGATAACGATGGCGACATCGACGTGGCCATCAACGTTCGCGGCGACTACCCGGAACTTCTCCGCAATGACGGCGGCAACGCCAATCACTTTCTGGAGATTCTATTGATCGGAACACGATCCAATCGCGACGGCATTGGAGCGTCTCTCAAGTTGACTGCCGAAGGTGTTTCCCACGTCGAACAGGCCAAGGGCGGGATGAGCTACATGTCAGCCAGCGATCCGCGCATTCACTTCGGCCTCGGCAAGCGAACGAAGATCGATTCTCTGGAAATCACCTGGCCGAGCGGACAGGTCGACAAGCTGACGAACGTTGCGCCTGACCAGATCATCGCGGTCAAAGAAGGCATTGGCATCGTGTCTCATCCATTTCCGAAGGTGCCAAACCGCTGATGAACTTTCTTCGTCGTCGGTTTCTCGGCTCATCGCTCATCGTGCTCGGCAGTTCCCTGCTCGACGCGCTCACCACGCCGCTATGGCGGTGGAACCGTTCGCTCACGTTGATGTCCACCGCGGCAGAGCTGCCGACATCCCCGGTCACCTTCGTCGATGTCGCTCGCGAAGCGGGCGTCACGGCGCCGAACGTATGGGGCGCGGTTGATCACAAGCGCCTCATCATTGAAGCCAAGGGGAGCGGCCTCGCCTTCTTCGATTACGACAACGACGGCTGGCTCGACATCTATCTCACGAATGGCACGCGTCTCAACACAGAGTGGCCTGCCGGACAAGCGCCCACATCGCATCTCTACAGGAACAACCGCGATGGAACGTTCACCGATGTCACGGAGAAATCCGGTCTCGCGCGGACGGGGTGGCAAACTGGCGTCTGCGTCGGCGATTACGACAACGACGGCTGGGATGACCTGTTCTGCTGTTTCTGGGGACACAATATTCTCTTCCACAACAACGGCGACGGCACGTTCGCCGACGTCACAAAGAAGGTCGGCCTCTACAACGAGAAAATTCACTGGGGCGCGGGATGCACGTGGCTCGATTACGATCGCGACGGCCATCTCGACCTGTTCGTCTGCAACTACATCCAGCTCGATCCAGCAAAGACGGCTGCGCCGGGCGATGCCGCCATGTGCCAGTGGAAAGGAATCCCGGTGATGTGCGGGCCGCGCGGCCTCACTGGCGATACCAACGTGCTGTACCACAATAACGGTGATGGAACGTTCACGGACGTCTCCGAAAAGTCCGGCATTCTGAAGCCGGGGCCGAGATACTCGATCACCGCTGTCTCGTATGACTTCGACAACGACGGTTGGCCCGATATCTACGTCGCGGTTGACTCGCAGCCCAGCATGCTCTTCCGCAACAATAAAGACGGCACGTTCACCGACATCGCGGTCGAGGCGGGCTGCGCGTACAGCGACAATGGCCACGAGCAAGCGGGCATGGGCGTTGCGGTCGGCGACTACGATTGCGACGGATGGTTCGACATCTTCAAGACGAACTTTGCCGACGACACCTGCAACCTCTACCACAACAACGGCGACGGCACCTTCACCGACGTCACCTTCGCGTCCGGCGTAGGCATCAACAATCGCTACGTGGCGTGGGGGTGCGGATTTCTCGACTATGACAACGACGGCTGGCCCGACCTGATGCAGATCAACGGCCACGTGTATCCGGAGATCGAGGGCCACGAGATCGGACAAACTTACAAGAACCCGCGTCTCGTCTACAAGAACCTGGGTCAAGGCCGTTTCAAAGACGTGTCGGCCGCGATGGGGCCGGGAATCACCGAGACGTTTTCCAGCCGCGGCGCGGCCTTCGGCGACTACGACAACGATGGCGACATCGACGTGCTCGTTCTCAACATGAACGATCCGCCGTCTCTTCTTCGCAACGACGGAGGTAACGCGCAAAACTGGATCAAGATCAAACTGATCGGCACGAAATGCAACCGCACTGCGATTGGCGCGCGCGTGCGTGTCACCACTGGAACGCACACGCAGATGGATGAAGTTCACAGCGGATCGAGCGTCATGTCGCAGAGCGATCTGCGCCTTCACTTCGGATTAGGAAAGTCGGAAACCGTGGACGTCATCGCGGTGAAGTGGCCGACGACTCAGAAGGTCGAGCGTTTTACGCAGGTGAAAGCGAATCAGATTCTGATGATCAAAGAAGGCAGCGGCATCGTCGACGTGATGAAGCCCGCGGCGAGGCTTAAGAGCAAGTGATCCGATCGAAGTCCGGTTGCGAAAGAGCGTTCCGCGGCGGAAACTCGCCGGCCTCTGACGAGGCCTTACTTCACCTTCTGGAGCAACGCGTCGACGCCTGCCTGCGCGATGGCTTCATCGATTTCGGACTTGGCGCCGCTGGCGGAGATGCCGCCGAGCACCTGGCCATCCACAATGATTGGCACGCCGCCCTGATTCGGAAAGAAATCCGGAAACGTGATGGCTTCGACACTACCGTTCTTGACCATGTCGGCGCCATTCTTGGACGGGGTTCCGTATAAGGCGGCATGACGAGCTTTCAGACGCGCGAAATCCACCGTGTTTACCGGAACGCCGTCTCCCTTCTCAAGAAAGAGCAGGTTGCCGTGGTCATCGACCACGCAAATCGTGACGTGCACCTGGCGTTTCTGGGCTTCGGCCTCAGACGCAGTTACCATCGTCTTCACGGCCGCAAGGTCGAGGTATTTTCTGGAAGGAAGCTGGGCAAGACAAGTCGAGCCCAGCATCAACACGACAATCAGAGCTCGCTTCGACATTCGATGTATTCCCTTCCGCCGCACTTCTCTAGCTTAACCGCAGCACCTGGACACCGTAAGCGCTCAACTCGATTTCTCCGGATCTGGCCTGTCCGGTCAGAAGATCGGTGCCAGGTTTTGCGAGCTTCACCGCCTGCGGCTCCGGCTTCTGGTTCATGAGAAAGATCCATCGTTTGCCGCCACCTTGCCGAACCGTCATCTCGATGCCGCGGGGAAGTTCCATCATCGACTGAACTCCAGCGGACGCCGCCAAGGTCTGTAGCACTCTGGAGAGGCTGGCCGGATCGAGATCCGCGCCGACGTAAATCGCCTTCCCTTTTCCGAAACTGTTACGTGTAATGGCGGCTTTGCCCGAGTGCTCACCCGACGAATACGTTGCGAGAACCTCGGCAGTCTCGGGCTTCAGGACATCCGCCCATATGCCACACTGGCCGTCGGGCCCGGCGAGGGCGCCGGAGAATTTCACTCCCGGTTTTTCCCAATAGAGCGGCACATAGTCTTCCACCGTAACGCCCATGACATCGCGCACTGGCCCCGGCAAGGGCGTGCGGACGATCTGGCTGAATTCGTTCTTGGCACCCAGGCGAAAACCGGCGACAAACGTCCCGCCGACTGCGCACAAATTCACGGATTTTCTGCGCCTGCGCTTCCGAGAGCACGTACGGCAGCGGTGCAACGACGATCTTGTACGGCGCGAGTTCGGCACCGGGCACGATGACATCGATTCCCGTATGGCTCGGCGAAATCGCGCCGTACCACGCCGTCACTTGCGACATGTACGTTAACTGGTAGTGTTGTGGCTGAATCTGCACCGCCCAATCACTGTCATAGTCGAAGATGACGGCGGCGTCGGCGACGTATTGCGATTCGAGGACTTCGCGGCCGAGGGCCTTGAGTTCCTTGATCGTCTGCTTGATTTCGTCGAAGCCCGGACTCGGCGAGCGGTCGTGGTTGAGAATGCCGTGCCAGTATTCCTCCGCGCCGAACGTCGCCGTGTCCCAGCGGAAGTAGTTCACTCCCATGGCTCCGTGAGCGACAGCCTGATAGGTCCAGAGCCGCAGCTGGCCTTTTTCAGGCTGCGGGGAGAACATTCGCTGGCCCGCTTTCCCCGACTGTTCTTCCATGATCACGAACGGCCGGCCTTGCAGGCTGCGCCCGATATCGTGTGACATCGCTGTGCTGGTGAGGACCGGATCCCAAGTCACGTTTTCCGACTTCGATTGCTGGTGCAAGTGCATTTTGAAGAAGCCGGGATAGTTGTCGAAGGCGACGAAATCGAGTTTGGCGTAGAGGTCCCGCTGGTTGATGTAATCGACAAGACCCACGTTGTTGGTGGTGACGAAATGGCGCGGGCAGACTTTGCGCAGCATCGTCAACTGCTCTTCGAGGAATGAGACGTTCGCGTAGGACTGGTAGCGGTCGTAGTCGAGGGCCAATCCGGGATTCGGATCCCCACCGGACGAAAGAGGCAAGGGTATCTGCGCGAAATCGGTATAGGTTTGGCTCCAGAAGACGGTCCCCCATGCCTGATTGAGAGTGTCGAGTTTGCCGTACTTGGCTCGGAGCCAATCCTGAAATCCTGCACGGCAGAAATTGCAGTAACAGCGCGGCGAACCCGAGAGCGTCAGTTCGTTGTCGATCTGCCAGCCAACCACTCCCGGCGTTTCAGCAAATGTTCGCGCCATCTCGTTCGCGACTGCAAGCGACAGCCGTCGATACGTTTTGTTCGTCGGACAGGTAAAGCGGCGGCCGCCGGGATGAAGCGGCAGACCTTGCGCGTCGACCTCGACGACCTCGGGATAGGTGACCGTCAACCACGGCGGAGGCGAGGCGGAAGGCGTGCCAAGGATGATGGCGATATTGTGCTTATTGAGAATATCGACTGAACGCTTCAACCAGGCGAAGTCGAACTTCCCTTCCGACGGCTCCATCAAGGCCCAGGCAAATTCGGCGATGCGGACGTTGGTGATGCCGAAGTCCGCCATCATGCGCGCGTCTTCTTCCCAGAGCGATTCTGGAGTCTGGTCGGGATAGTAATCGACGCCCAGAAGCAGCGGAATCGTCGAGGCGTCGTTCGGTGCGTTTGCTCGGGCAAGCGCCCAGACCGAAGGCCGCAAACCTGCCACCGCGAGCGCGGCAACTGTGCCACCAAGGAAGTCACGCCGGTTAATCATCGACAGAGCCTTCTTTCTGCGTTGGTCGATCGTTATCTCGTGGAGTGACGGTCGTCCACATCCCGCCACATCTTCATGGCGCCGGCTCACGCGAGCTCTGCGGGAGCCTCGGCAACGTCGATCGAAATTTCCTGCTTGCCCAGCACGGGATGTGTTGCGGTCAGCCGGACTTTCCCGACCTGTTCTTTTGCCCGGATCCAGATCGCCCCGGTCCCTCCGATGAGCGAGAACGGATTGTCGCCGATGATCTCCGCTGGGCCTTCGATTTCGAACTTGATGGAATCGTTCGCAAAGGGACGAATGGCGTCGAACTCGTCGGTGACCCGCAGCACGACGCGCGTCGTGTCGGCTCCATCCCCGATAAGACTCGTGTCGTCCGGGCGAAGAACGAACTTCGTGTCGACCCCTCTACCGGAGTACTTCTTTGTGATCGCAAGCTTGCTTTGAATGTATCCCTCGAGGCGCAGGTCACCCCACTTGTGAAAGAGCTCCTTCAGTTCGATCGTGAACGGAGCATATTTCAAGTGCGGGAACTGAGTCCGGTCAGGGTCGGCCTCCGCAATCAGTTGGTCGGCGATGTAGAGCTTTATGTGGTCGCAGTTGGAGCAAACCATCGCCTTCGAGAATCCAATCGAAGCGTCACCGCGTGCCCAGTGAAACGCAGGCTCCAGAACGATCTCCTCTGAAGGATCGCATTGCGACTTGTAGAAGCCCGCGGCCGGCTTGGGCTCGCGGAAGATGTCGGTCACGCCGTGATAACAAATACGGTCGCCGGAACCGAAATCGCCATGCGTGTTGTAGTCGAAGGCGCACCAGCCGATGCCGCCGGCGTACTGCGGACTCGAAGCCAGCTGATCGTGCACGCGAGCATGGCGCACCGTGTGTTCCGTGAGTCGCTCCACCTGGTCGATGGTCTTGGTCGGATAGGTATGGCCAGCAAATTCAGTGTTCAAGTAACGCGGGTGATTTGGAGGCTTCAGCGGCCAACCGAAATCGTTCATGGTGAAGACGTCTTCCAGGAACTCGGATTCCTGGAAGTAGCGGATGCCTCCGGTCTGACGGGTCGGATCGAGTTTGTGCGCGAGCGCGTTGGTGCGCACGTAGAAATCGTGATCGTCCTTCGATTCGTTAATGCGCACGCCCCAAAGAATGATCGAAGGACGATTCCAGTCGCGGCGGATCATGCGCCCGACATTGTCGATCGCGAGCAGTTTCCACTGCTCATCGCCGATGTGCTGCCAGCCCGGAATCTCCTCGAGCACGAGCAGCCCGATCTCGTCGCAGGCGTCGAGAAAGTGCCGAGACTGCGGGTAATGCGAGGTCCGCACGATATTGCACTTGAGATTGTTGCGCAGCACGTACGCGTCGCGACGCTGCGCGCGCCCGGGCATGGCCTGGCCGACCCATGGAAATGTCTGATGGCGATCGAGCCCGCGCAGTTTGATGACCTTGCCGTTCAGTTCGAAACCATGATCGGTGAATTGCGCTTCGCGGAAACCGATGACGCGTGCGTCCTGATCTACTACCTGATTTCCGCGGTAGAGGCTGACTTCCACTTTGTAGAGATTCGGGCGCTGCAGGTCCCAGAGCTTGATTCCGGTCAAAGGTGCGAAGTGGATGGGGTGCACCGCGGGCTCAGTGGTGACACCGGAAGCGGGGACATTCTGAGAAGCTTTCGCGACGACTTGGTCGCCATCACGCAGAACAGCCTCGAGCCGCATCGGTTGCTTGGATGCTTCCAGATGCTGGACGTGGCAATCGACATCGAACCCCGGATGCTCGCTCAATACGTCTTTCGGCTTGGCGAAGATGTTCTCGATGAACGTGCCCGGAACAATTCGCAGAGAGACTTCGCGGTAGATTCCCCCGAATGTCAGGTAGTCGATCTCGTAACCAAACGGTGGGATGTCCGCTCGTTCGGTCGAATCGAGGTCCACGACCAGAACGTTCTCTCCGTCGAAATCTATGTGCGGCGTCAGGTCAAACGAGAACGGCGTGTAGCCGCCCTTGTACTCGCCAAGCTTGTTGCCATTGATCCAGACCGTGGATGCGGTCATCGCTCCTTCAAAGTCTACAAAGACATGCTTGCCCCTGGCGGAGGTGGGAAGCTTAAAACGGCGGCGGTAGCTGGAAACAAATTCGTACGACTTCTCGTCGAAGCCATGCCACGGCACCTTCACATTGGTGTGCGGAATCACAACGCGCTCGTAGGCCGAGTCGTCGAAGTCGCGCGCGTGCGAGTTCTCCGCAACCACTTTGCTGTAACGCCAGTTGCGATTAATTGGGATGATCACGCGGCCTGCTGACGGGGCGGATTCCGCTGCGACGCTTGCAATTCCAGCCTGCGCGAGAGTCGCGCTGGCGATTAGCGTGCCCGTGCTCTTGAGAAAATCACGTCGATCCATTGGACTCCTCGGGAGTGCGTTTATGAATGTTGGAACCGGGCATTATCCTCCACGGGCGATTTCCTGTAAACGCTTACATACGCGACGTCGCGAAGGCTTGTTGCATCTGCGTTCCGAACGCCAAGGTTGCTCGAAGCCGACTCCGGATTCCCTTCCACTCTTCATCGTTGCTAGAATGAGCTTTCCTACCGGATTCTGGCATTACACCAGATGAACATCAAAGAGGTCGCCAAACGAGCCAAGGTCTCCACCGCGACCGTTTCGCGTACCATCAACAATTCCGACAAGGTGAAACCGGCGACTGCGGAGCGTGTGCGGAGGGCGATCGAAGAACTGAACTTCTATCCCAACACACATGCGCGCACGCTGGTATCGGGCCGGAGCCGGATGCTGGGCCTCATCATCTCCGACATCACGAATCCGTTCTTCCCGGAACTGGTGAAAAGCTTTGAGGACCAGGCTGTTCAGCGCGGCAAGGAAGTAATCATCGGCAACACGGACTACAACCCCAAACGCATGGCCGGATGTATTCAGCGCATGGTGGAGCGCAAAGTAGATGGTGTTGCGATCATGACCTCAGAGGCCGACCCCGCGATGATGATGGAGCTTATCCGCAGAAATATTCCCACCGTATTCATGGACACCGGAAAACCCGGCCCGCACTGCGCCAACATTCGGATTGACTACGCACAGGGAATTCAGGAGGCGCTACAGCACCTGTTCGCCCTGAACCACCGTCGGATTGCATTTATCTCGGGCCCGATGAACCTGGAGTCGGCGCGCATTCGCCACGCGGCATTTGTTGCGGGCATGAAGGCACGGGGGCTGGCTGATCAAGCGCTGGTCGAAAAAGGAAATCATCGAATCGAAGGCGGCGCGATGGCGATGCGCACTCTGCTGAAGCTGCCCCAGCGCCCGACGGCCGTCATCACCTCCAACGATCTCACGGCGATCGGGGCGCTCGGAGTAGTCCAGGACGCGGGGCTGAGAGTCCCCGATGACATCTCGCTGATTGGATTCGACGACATTTCCTTCGCGCACCTGACACAGCCGCCGCTGACCACCATAACTTTGTCGCGTACCCAGCTCGCCGTTACCGCGTTCGCCGCGCTCGAAGCTTTAATCCGAAAAGAAGACGGCTCGCACGCCGACTATACGATTTCCACACACCTCGTCATGCGGCGCTCGACGGCCGCGATTTAGCGCGGACTTCCCAAATTCGTAGTAGAAAGTCGATTTTTCTGCGGGAGTCTTTCTTCCGATCAGCCAAGCACGAATATAATTCGGTCCGGAATGCGGACTTGTTCGAAGTACCGGCCCTTCGTGTTAAGTCTATTCGTTCTTTTTTCTGCTGCTGCCTGGGCGGCCGGGAGTGGATCGTGGACCGGCACGTTACGAGACGCTAGCGGAAGTCCCATTAAGGGAGTTCGAATCCAACTTCGATCGGCGGATCGAAGTCTAGTGGCCGAGGCGGTCTCATCTGACGCGGGCGCGTTCGAGATTAGCGGCATTGCAGCCGGCAACTACCATGTCGACGTTGCGATCAACGAAAAGAGCTTGCAGAGCGAGAGTGTCCTCGTCATTCGGGAAGGTGAAGCCGTCGCGGCAGATATTCAACTGTCCTCGCAAAATCAGGAACTTCTGATTCAGTTCTCGTCGCAAGCGCGCAAAGAAGTTTCTCCCGCGCAAGGAGAATCCCAGAAACAAGGAAGTGGCGGTGAGCATCTCTCCAGCGGAGCCATCTCGAGCCTGCCTCTCAACGCACGCGATTTCAGCAAACTGCTCTTACTCGCCGCCGGGACGATGACCGACGCCAATGGCACCGCCAACTTCACGCAGCAATTTGCCGTGAATGGTCAACGCGGCACTGCGACGGTTTTCGCGATGGATGGCTTCGACACCACGGATCCCGAGATGGGCGGAGCGACGTTTTCCAATTTTAACGTCGACGCGATTCAGGAGGTGCAGGCCAATTCCGGCGTCATGCCCGCGGAAATCGGTCACGGGGCGGCGAGTTTCACGAATATCATCACCAAATCTGGCGCGAACGAACTGCATGGGAGCGTGTTTGAGTTCGTCCGGAACGCCGCGTTCGATGCCCGCAATTATTTCGATCACAACGTCGTCGGTGATCACCGGCGAATCCCTCCGTTCGTCCGCAACGAATTCGGATTCACCAACGGCGGACCAGTCGTGCTCCCGCACATCTACGACGGGCGCGATCGGACGTTCTATTTCGGCGAGTACCAGGGATTCCGACAGGTGCTGGGAACAACGCAAGTCATCCCCGTCCCGACCGCGGCCGAGCGGCAAGGTATCGACACAATTACTTTTCCCGGCGACGCGCTCGCTGTACCGGTCAATTCCGCGATTGCGCCGGTACTGGCGCACTACCCGCTACCGAATCATCCCACGGGAGCTTACGGCGAGCACACCTACGCGACGTATTCCAAAGTCACCACGCGAACCGATCAATTCTCCTTTCGCGTCGACCACAAAATTTCAGACAAAGCGAACCTGCTGACTCGCTTCAGCCTGAATCAGGTCACTGGGCCGCAGACAAATCCGGATCAGATCACGATCGATCCGAGTTTCGCGGTGCAGTTCTTCGATCATCAAAGAAATGCAGGTGTGCGGTACATCCGGAACATTTCGCCACTCCTAACCTCGGAGACTTCGCTCGGCTACATCCGCAGCACTCCGTTTTTCCCGGCGATCAATCACACGCAACCTGCGCTCACGTTTGGCGACGGCTTGTTCCAGCCATTCAACGCGCCCGCTGGTTCGATTTTCGGGTCGTACAGCAATCTGTTCCAGATCAGGCAGGATTTCAGCCTCACTCGCGCGAACCATTCGTTTAAATTCGGAACGGAGATCCGCCTGAATCGCGATGCCACGATCTTCGGAACCAATCCCAACGGTTTGTACAGTTTCGGTGGAGGAACCGCATATTCGCCGGTAGAGATCACATCGGCGAGCGGCACGCACAATATTCATGTCGGCGATCCCTTGCCGGATTCGTTGACAGGTCTACTGACCGCGACTCCCTACGACTACAACGTGATCGGGACTGCCAGCTTCACACCCGGAGGCGATCGCTTCGATGAGGCGGCGGTCCGCCGCGAGGCCTACGACTTCTACTTTCAGGACAACTGGAAAGCAACGTCGAAGCTCAACGTGAACTATGGCCTTCGCTACGAGGTCAACAGCCGGATCCACGAAGCCGAGAGTCGCACCTCGATTCCGAAATTCGTCGATGCAAATGGAAACCCGCTGCCCTATTGGGATCACAGCGCGAAGCAGATCTTTCTCTATAACCCGCAGCCGCCATACGACCAGGATTGGCGGGGCTGGGGACCTCGGCTCGCTGTGGATTACGCGGTGTTCCCTCACACAGTGCTGCACGCGGGCGGATCGATCGCCTCGATCGTTCCCAATCTTTGGCAGGATAATTTTCTTACCGGCGCGCTGCCACTCGTTGCGACTTTGTTCGTGAGCGCCCAGCCTAATGTCCCGGTACCCTTCAAGGACTCGGTAATTCCAGTCACGCTTCCGACTCCCTATACGCCGGCAGGACAACCATTGTTCCCGAACGGCACCACCAAGGGCGCCGGTGCGAACCTTGAGATTGACCTTGTTCGTTACCAGAAGGATCTCACCGCGCTCACCCCCGGCAATCAAGTTCAACTACTCTCCATGAGTGGAATCGCGAAAAACTTTCGCAACGGCTACATCGGGACGTACACCGCGGGGATTGATCACGACTTCGGCGACGTGAAGTTCAGCGCTGCTTACGTTGCAACCGCCGGTATCCACCTGGCGAGCGTTTACTCGCCCAACAGCTACGGAGGCGCAACGGCGCCGTTCGCGCCGTTTACGCAATTCGACTCTGCCGGCAACGCCGTTGGTGGATTCGGACCCGAAATTATTATGAGCAGCCGGTCGCATTCGACCTACCACTCGCTGCAGACCAGTGTGGCGAAGAATTCGGCGCGGGCCGGGCTGGGGCTACAGGCCAGCTACACCTACTCCAAGTCTCTCGATGACACGAGTTCCGTTCTTGGCGGATTGTTGGGAGCAACCGGTGTGGTGTTGCAGACGCTCCCGCAGAACCCATGGAATCCTGATGCCGAAAAAGGACCTTCTACTTTCGACGTCACCCACGTTTTCACAGCCAGTGTGATTCAAATTCTCCCGCTGGACCGCGTCAGTTTTCTGCGTCCGCTCGGAAGGCCGCTCACGCGCGGATGGCAGTTCCTCAACATCACCACATTCATGAGTGGCCCGCCATTCTCGGTGTATTCAGGAATTCAGCAGACAGGCGTGGGGGCTGGAGGCGCAGATCGCCCCGACTTGGTCGAACAACCGCATTTCTCCACGGATCATGCCGTGCGCGAAGATTACTTCGGACGCGGCGCGGACAACGCCTCGTTCTTTTCTATTCCAATCAACGTTCCGGGCGGTACGGGCCCGAATCACGGCCGGTTCGGCACCTTGGGCCGCGATACGTTCCGCGGACCCGGCTTCCAGAATTACGACATCGCGCTGATCAAAGACACGCCCTTCGGTCATCGCGCGGGATCAGAACTTGGCACGTTGGAATTTCGCGCGGAATTCTTCAACGTGTTCAACATCGTCAATTTCGGACTGCCCAACAACATACTGCGCGGAACCGGATTCGGCGTCGTCAGCAAAACTGCCGGCTCGTCGCGCCAAATCCAGTTTTCCCTCAAGCTGATTTATTGACACGAGTCGCTCACTGCGGCAAACGCCCGCAACTCAGTAGCTACCAACTGTGCATCGTCCCGTCCAATTTTCTGTTGATGGGCAGGTAGGCGCGCTGGTAGGGATATTTCGCAGCTTCGACCTCGTCGATGTCGACTCCCAGCCCCGGGTGGTCTCCCGGATACATGAATCCATCTTGAAATGAGTACGCATGCGGGAACACCTTGTCGGTTTCGTCCGTGTGACGCATGTACTCCTGAATGCCGAAGTTGTGCACGCTGAGATCGAAATGCAGGGCAGCCCCCATGCACACCGGGCTCAAATCGGTGGCGCCATGCGACCCGGTGCGCACCTGGTACATTTCCGCCAAGCTCGCGATCTTCCGCAGATGGGAGATCCCGCCCGCGTGTACCACCGTGGTACGGATGTAGTCGATCAACTGCTCTTCAATGAGCTGCTGACAATCGAAGATCGTATTGAAAACTTCACCTACGGCTAGTGGCGTCGTGGTGTGCCTGCGAATCAGGCGAAGGCTTTCCTGAAGTTCCGCTGGCGTGGGATCTTCCAACCAGAACAGATGATAAGGTTCGAGAGCTTTGCCCAATCGTGCTGCTTCAATAGGAGTCAGCCGGTGATGCGCATCATGCAGCAGGTGCAGTTCTGGAGGGAATTCCTTGCGAAGCTTCGCAAACAATTTTGGCACGAAGTCCAGGTATTGCTCCGAAGACCACCGTGCTTCCGGCGGGGCGTCTTTCTCCGCGGGTTCGTAGAACATCGAACCGCGCCCGACGCCGTACGTCGTGGACAAACCGGGAACACCCGACTGCGCTCGAATGGCTCGATACCCAAGCTTCGAATAATGCTCGACCGCCTTAACCGTATCGTCGATGTCGTCGCCGCTCGCGTGTCCGTAGACGAGAACACCTTCTCGCGATGCGCCACCGAGCAATTGGTAGAGGGGTTGGTTGCACGCTTTGGCCTTGATGTCCCATAAGGCCGTATCGACGGCCGCGATGGCCGTCATCGTGACCGGCCCCCGCCGCCAATAAGCGCCCTTGTAGAAGTATTGCCAGATGTCCTCGATGCGATGCGCGTCCCGGCCGACCAGCAAAGGCAACATGTGATCGCTCAGATAACTCGCAACGGCGAGCTCCCTGCCATTCAACGTGGCATCGCCCAAGCCGTAGAGACCGTCGTCCGTCACGAGTTTGAGCGTGACAAAATTTCGTCCGGGACAGCAGACAATCACCTTCGCATCAACGATCTTCATTCCGTAACCCTCAACTTTCTTAATGCGCACGGCAGGAACGCCCAGGGTGACACGCAATGGTAACGCGTTCGAGGTTTTAACTTCGGCGAGATCGGAAGTCTTAGTGGCCTGATTCCTGCGCCTTGTGGATCGCAACGTAATCCAGCATGGCCGGGTCGCCGCCGTCCGGTGTTCCGCGGATGGTGATTTCATCGCCGGAACGTAACGCGACCGCAGGAATTGTTCTTCTCGTGGACGTGTCCCCGTCAGGCTTCGCGGATGGAAGATCGTCATTTGCCTGCCACTCGTCCACCGGCAGGGAGTTCACAAGAACAGAAAACCGGGCGACGCCCGTTTTCAGATCGAAGTACTGAACATCCAGATCATATGTGCCAGAGTTCCCTTTAAAGTGGAAGCTCGCCGAACATGGCTGCGCGGCGGAGCAGCTGATTACCTTCCCTCCCGCCGCAAAGTACGCCGGAGTGATATCAACCTGCGTATAACCTTGCTGCTGCATGTCCTCTGCTTCGATTCGATCCGGATGCTGCCCCACGCGCCCTTCTGCGTCCGGAATGCCCGTCAAACCAAGCAGCCAGTCGCAGATTACATCGCGCCAGACGATCGCATGACCAGCTTGATAGCGTAACCGGCCCAGCACTTCCAGGTAGCGCTCGTCGTCGATCTTCCCGCGTAGTTGCTCCCACTGCGTCACATTTTGCTCCGCAGCCTCCGCCCCAGCATAGTGCGAGTCGTACATCGACTGTATGACCGTCTTCCCCGAATGCAGAACGTGCGTATAAGCAACGTGGTGAAAGAACAAGAGCAAGTCATCCGGACAATCAGCGACGTTCTCGTACAATTTCTGCACCGCCGCCGAGTATTGGCCGAGGAACCCTGTTCCGGTGGCAACCGTCCGATCCATGCCGACACCTTGGTGATCGGCACGGTGCCACTGTCCCCATCCGTTGTTCTCTGAAGACTCAGGCCCGGGCCCGTAATGCGGTCCGAGGATGTTGGTCAGCGTTCCGACCCCCAATGGGCCCGTGTAGTCTTCATACGTGCGCCACGAAGTGAGTTGCATGCGATCAACGATCTGAACAACAGCAGGGTCGTCTCCAAATGTCTGGCGTGTCCATTCGTCGACGATCTGCCCAGGCGTCAGATTGGGATTCCACGCGAGCCGGCCAAACGCATACAGGTTCGCCAATGCCAGCGGATGCCGCATCCAATTCGTATCCATCCCCACGTTCGCAACCCCGACGAACCCTCCTGTCGGACGATCAAACACGTGTCCTGCTACCAGATGTTTTACTGGCGTGCTGCCATCCGTGGCATGCATATCGAAATCGAGGATATCCTTCCAGAGCGGGGCGAGGAAACACAGGTGCCTCTGCTGTCCCGTATACTCCTGCGTGATCTGCAACTCGATTGCTTCATTGGTGCGGCTCAATGCGCCGAACAACGGCGACGCCGGTTCGCGCACCTGAAAGTCAATCGGACCATACTTGATCTGGATCAAGACGTTCTCGTCGAATTTTCCGTCCAGCGGGTGAAAGATGTCGTAGGCCGCCCTGGCTCGGTCATTCTTAAGATTGCGCCAGTCGAGATGGTGGTCGTACACAAAAGCGCGATAGAAGACCACGCCACCATGTGGTTTCACCGCTCGTGCGATCACATTCGCGGCGTCCGCCGGTGTTCTGCCATAGCTCGCAGGCCCCGGCCGGCCTTCGGAGTCAGCTTTCATCACGAAACCGGCAAAATCGGGAATCAGCCTGTAAATCTGATCGGCCTTTTGCTTCCACCATTCCCCCACTCGCGCATCCAGCGGATCGAACGTGTCGCGATCGCCGACCGATTTCGGGCTGCTGAGATCGATAGACAGCGCGAGTTGAAGGCCCCACGGTCGAAACACTCCTGCAATTCTCGCCAACTCAGGGAGGAATTCATCCGTCAGAAGTTTCGGATTCGCATTCACGTTGTTGACCGCGCATCCGTTGATTCCAATGGATGCAAGAATCCGCGCGTAGTCGTGGGCTCGTTGAAGGTCCGCGCGCACGTGTCCATTCTCGAAGAAGATCGAGGGCCCCGCGTAGCCGCGCTCTATATGCCCGTCGAGATTATCCCACTGGTTCACCCATCGCAGGGGCGCATAGGGTTGCTGGACTTCGTCGAGATTGTGGACGTCCTCTCCCAGACTAATCTTCCGCAGCAACGCAAACACTCCGTAGATGACCCCGCGATCGCTCGGCGACGTGATGACCACGCAATCTGCCCCGCGAAGCTTCGCATGCGTGAGCCAGAAACTGTCCTTCCTCAATTCTTGCGGCGGTGTGAGGCCGGCATTCTCCTTCTGAAGTTCGACGAAGGTCGCGAGCACGATCGCAGGTTCGGAAGGCGACGGGACGGTGCGAAGTGTCGTCCCCAACATCCCTTTCACACCGCGGATCAGTTCCTTTTGTGCCGTGGTGAGTACGACGGACTTGCCTAAAAGCACTGTGCTCGCTGGCAGGGACGCGTAACGATGAGCTTCTTGCTCATTGAGTCGCGCGTAACGCAACCAGGCCTGCGATCCATCTTCTGCTGATGCGGCCCCGCACGCAGTTATCACGCAGACGATCGAAGCCGCGAGCCAGTTGCTTCTCATATTTGTTCAGTTTGGGCTGGGGCAAGGAGGGCAAACAGATGAAACGAGCGGTAAGTAGCCCCAACCGTCATCTCACGCCTGCAAGGATATCCACTGTTAGCTGATCCAATCGCTCGTACGGCGGCTTCTTGCGTGCAATCGCGGCCCGATCGAAGCTATGCGCCAACAATTTCTCCGATCCCTGCTCGGAAAATTCTCCCACCGTCGGCGTGCCGGAAAGGCACATCAGTCATGATTCCGATTTACCTGTCCCCGAACTTCGGGGGATCAGAAGCAACAACCGAGACTACTCCGGCAAGCCCTGCTGGCCGTGAATGGAGAGCTCTGCCTCGGCGCCACCTTCCGGCGGACCGCTCCCAATGCGAATCCGATAGGACCCGGCCGAGACAAACCGGTCTCCGTTCGCATTGACGTAGCTCAAATCGCGCGGCTGCAGCGTGAACGTTACATGTTCCGTCGATCCGGCCGTCAGATGGACTCGCGAGAAGGCCCGCAACGCGCGGAGCGGGGCGCCAGCGACCTTCGGAAACTCCAGGTACACCTGCACCACCTCATCCCCGTCTTTGTCGCTGGCGTTGCTCACGTCCATCTCCACTCCCAACGGAGTACCGGCTTCCAGGTCGTTGGTCGACAGTCTGAGATGGCTATAGGTAAATTTTGAATAGCTCAGGCCGAAACCGAACGGATACAGAGGTTCTCCCTCGAAGTATCGATAGGTGCGATTCTTCATCGAGTAGTCTTCGAAGGGCGGCAGCTGATCGACCCCCTTGTAGAAGGTAATGGGCAAACGCCCCGACGGATTGTTGACGCCTGCCAGCGTTTGAGCGATAGCCGTTCCTCCCTCCTCTCCGGGATACCACGCCTCGAGAATCGCATTCGCGTGCTGCGCCGCCCAGTTCACGGAAAGAGCGCTGCCATTCATCAGAACCACGACCAGCGGCTTGCCCGTATTCGCCAATGCCTCCAGCAGTTCTTCTTCCTCTGCCGGCAAATCGAGGCTCGTGCGGTCGCCGCCCTTGAATCCCGGAACCTCGACTTTCATTTCCTCGCCCTCGAGTTGCGAGGTAATTCCGACGACCGCAATTGCTAGATCGGCCTGTTTTGCGGCATTGACCGCATCCGCGACGGGGTTCGGCAGAATTCGCAGCCAGATGAATTTGATCCCCGTTCCTCCCGGCCCATACTCGATCTTTATTGCGTATCGGCGTCCCTTCTCGAGTTCGACGGCAGCAGTGTTTGGTTTGGGATCGTGCAAGGCCAGATCGTCGACGATCAGTTTGTCGTCGAGCCAAAGCCGATTCATCGAACCGTTGAGACCGACCCGGTAGGAGCCGGATTCATCCGGCGTCAAATAGCCCGTCCAACGCACGGCGAAATTTTTCAAGCCATCCGGCGGTGCGATCGATTCGCGCTCGGGAAATAGCGTTTGCAAATCCACCACGCCATCGACCCTCACCGTCTGCGGAGGGCCATCGAAGTTCGTAGAGAAATATTCCGCCGTCAATCCTGGCTGCCCGGACGGAGTTGAGAGCCGTGCGGTCGGTACGAGGGTCTCCGTGCGGAGAAAATTCATTCCGGGGGTGAAACTCACCTCGGCTCCGCCAAATTGCTTGCGGATACCCTCGAGCGCTGTTGTCGATCGTGATGGCGTGCCGTTGTAATTTCCCTCCAGCACGCGAGTCGACTCCGCCAACGGGCCTGACACCGCGATCCTCTTGACTCCCGACAGCGGAAGCACACCGTCATTTTTCAGCAGGACCATCGATTCGCGTGCCATCTTCAGCGCAAGCTCGCGATGTCGTGCACTGTCAATCTCAGACTCCGGAATGCCGGCATACGGCACCATCTCGGGAGGGTCGAACATGCCCAGCCGGAAACGCGCAATCAGAAGCCGTTTCAGCGCGACCTCCAGATCTTTTTCCGTCAGCAGACCCTGCTTCACCGCATCCAGATATTTCGCATAGTCAGCGTTGCTGGTGGCCTTCTTAAAGAAGTCGGCGCACTCGTTGTCCATCCCGGTTTTCAGGGAAATCGCCGCCGCCTCCGCCATGCTATGCGTGTAGTGATGGCCTTCGTAGATGTCGGTAATCGCATCGCAGTCGGAAACGACATAGCCGTCAAACTTCCACGCGCCGCGCAGGTGATCTTTGAGCAGGAATGCGTTGGCGCAAGCTGGCTCACCGTTCACTCGGTTGTAGGCGCACATGATCGACGCCGCTTGCCCTTCAACGATGGCCGCCCGGAACGCTGGAAGATAAGTATCCTCCATGTCGTGTTTGGACGCTCCCACGTCTATCGAATGCCGCGTCGGCTCGGGGCCGCTGTGCACAGCGTAATGTTTGGGCGTTGCGATGACGCGGTAGTACTTCGGATTGTCGCCCTGCAATCCGGTAACGAACGCGACACCTATACGTGCCGTAAGGTAGGGATCTTCGCCGTACGTCTCTTGCCCGCGCCCCCAGCGCGGATCGCGAAAAATGTTGATATTCGGCGACCAGAAATCGAGCCCCTCCATGATGTCGCGCCGCCCGGCGCGCACTGCCTGTTCATGCTTGGCGCGGGCTTCCGTTCCGATAACCACGGCCATCTCGTGAATCAGCGGCGAATCGAATGTGGCCGCTAGTCCGATCGGTTCAGGGAAAACCGTGGCCGTACCGGCCCTCGCCACGCCATGTAAAGCCTCGCTCCACCAGTCGTACTCGGGAATGTTCAGCCGAGGAATTGCTCTGGACTGATTCACCAATTGCGAAGCCTTTTCCTCGAGTGTCATCCTCGACAGCAGATCATCAGCTCGCACATCGATGGGCAGCATGGGATCGAGGTAAGCAGGGCTTTGCGCCGTATGGGCTGGCTGCGCCGACATCGTTTGCGGCAGCACCGCCGCTAGAATCAACGCAAACAACCGCAGCACCTGTGAAGCATTCGCAGTCATCGAGGTTCGACCCTGAGCCACGCACCCGTGGGTGGCAACAGAAACTAAACAGTAACCTTTGGAGCGTGTTACGACTAAATCGTTTTAGACGGGGTTGTTTTTTAACACAGAGAAACTGGCGGGGTCAAGGAAACATTTTTTTGGTCGAACCTGAGCATCGCAGGAAGTTTCGAGCGACTGGCGCCTGCGAAGGCAGCCTGTCCCCTGTTTAGGCCTCGGCCAATGTCTTGCGAACCTTCGCCTGCCGCACCGGAGCCGTCGTCTCGCGCACCACGAGTCGAGGTTCGAACAGGATCTGCTCGGGTCCCCGATCTGCATCGTTGCCCTTCGCGATGCGATTGAGCACGGCTTGTGCCGCCGTCTTTCCCATCTCCCGCAGCGGTTGCTGAACGGTCGTCAAACCCCTCGTCTGATAGGCCGCACTCTCGATGTCGTCGAAACCCAGCACGGAGACATCGTCCGGGACACGCAAGCCGAACTCGTGCAGCGCGCGGATCGCGCCCATCGCGCAGATGTCGTTGAACGCAAATAGTGCCGTGAATTGTTCACCGGCTACGAGCAGGTCTCGAGTCGCCTTGTAGCCGAGGTTGGGAGAAGGAGAATTTTCCTCGATTTGCGTGACCAGTTTTGACGAAATCGGCAAGCCGATCGACGCCGCCACGCGAGTGATCGCTTTCCACCGGACTTCAGTATCAGGCACGAACTTCTGTCCTTTGATGAAAGCGATTTTGCGATGCCCCAGTTCTGCCAGGTGCTGCAGAGCCAGTTGTGCCGCTTGATCGTGATCCACAAGAATGCGAGTCGCGCCCGTGACTCCGTGGTGACAAGAAATGGTCGCCACCGGACATGGCAAGCTGTGCTCCCACGGCGTACACACCACGATCAATCCGTCGACTGATCGATGCAGGAACAACTGCGAATATTCCTCGATTAAATCAGCCTGAAAGCGGTGGCTGGCGACAAAATAAAAATAGCCCTCCTGCAGCAGATGATCTTCGATTCCGCTCAGCACCGAGACGTTGTATCCCTCGCTGACTTCCGGAACCATCACTCCGATCGTGAAGCTGCGCCGCGTGCGCAAACAACGTGCGAAAAAATTCGGACGGTAGTTGAACTTTCTCGCTGCGGCAAGAATTGCCTTCTTCGTGTTCGGCGCAATCGTATCTGCCACCGAGGAACCATTGATCACCAGGGAAACCGTAGCGGGTGCCAGGCCCAGATAATCGGCCAACTCCTTCAAACCAACCGTCTGTTCCTCTGGCGACTTCTTCCGAATGGGATCTGAATCTTTACTCCTGCCTCTCGCCATGGTTTGCAGTGTTGCACAAGAGAAACTTCGCAGCAAGCAATAACATCGCAGGAAATCCCGATTTTCATAATTGGCCTTCAATAAACTAAATCGATATAGATTCGATTTAGATCGCGTTTTCTTCTTGACAAGGCGAGCGTAATGGCGATACAAGCTCATCGCCATGGGCGTTCGCGAAATGGCACAGCCGCCCTCGAACGAAGCTTGGAGGATCGCAATGAAAGCACTCTCGCCCGCGTATGCCGGGAGTATTGCCGCAACTCTAGGGAGCCGCAGTCTGAAGTTTCTCGCGGTCCTTCTCGTTTTCCTGGGAATCGCCGTAACGCGTGGAGCTGCACAGGAAGGCACCATCGTCGGAACGGTCACCGATCCATCGGGAGCCGCGGTTCCGAACGCTTCCATTACCCTCACCAACACCGACACCGGGCAGCAAAAAACCATCAACACGAATGGCGAAGGTCAGTATGTCGCCGCCGATATTCGTATCGGCCGGTACGTAGTCCGCGCCCAAGCCGCAGGCTTCAAGGTCGGCGAAAAGAAGGATGTCGTGCTGCAAGTCGGGGATCGGAGCCGCATCGATTTCCGCCTGGAAGTGGGTAACGCTCAGGAGACGATTACGGTCGAGGCCAACCCCGTCGCCGTGCAGACCGACTCCGGCGAGGTGAGCGGAGTCATCACAGGGCAACAAATCAGTCAACTTTCAACCAACGGGCGGAGCATTTTTACGCTTGAGCCGCTGCAACCGGGCGCTTCCAGCGTTCAATCTGACTTTCAGGTTCCCACCTCGGCTGGGGGCGATTTCAACGTCAGCTTTAACGGCCAGCGCGTAAGCCACAACCTGTGGCTCGTGGATGGTGGCGAGGCCGCGGATCGTGGGGGTGGCGGCGGGGCGGATGTGTTGCCGTCGATGGACGCTATCGCCGAATTCCGCACCATGACCTCGAACTACAGCGCCGAATACGGATTGTCGTCGGCGGGTACGATTAGTATGGTCATTAAGTCCGGCACCAAACAACTGCACGCCGGCGCCTGGTATTTCGGCCGCAACGATGCACTCGACGCGCGCAACTACTTCAATCCTGCGCCGGCTAAAGTTGCCGAATTGCGCTTCCATGATTTTGGATTCAACGTGGGCGGGCCGGTGTCGTTCCATCCCAGCACGTCGAACCCGAAGACTTTCTTCTTCTATAACATGGAGTGGCGCCGCTATATCGCGGGAGGCTTGCTGAATCAGACGGTGCCTTTGGCGAGTGAGTATCCCGATGCGGGCGGTGCAGGTACAGGTGCCGTATTTGGTTCCGCAATCACGGTTCCGAGCGCGGCATCGGTCAGCCCGTCGATCCTGTTTGCGAATTGTCCCGGAGGTGCGGCTCCGGCGGGAATCGTGCAAGGGCAGCCATTCCCCAATAATACGATTCCGGACTGCATGGTCAATTCCAACGCCACTGCGCTCCTCGGGGCGGGAATATTCCCGAAGCCTACAAACGGAACTCAGTTCCAGGGAGGAAACAACTCGCCGACCACAGGCAAGGAGGAACTCGTCCGCATCGACCATCAGTTCACGGACAAGTTCTCTGTTTTCGGACACTTCATCGCCGATCAGGCGGTTCAGACTTACGGTACAACGCAGTGGAGCAACGACAACGTCCCCTCGGTATTCAATACCTTCAACAACCCGTCGTACAGTTACGTGATCCACGCCACACACAGCATCAGTCCAACTCTGCTCAACGAGATTGCTTTTGCTTACGACGGTAACAGAATTCACATTCTACCTGCCGGCGTCTACAAGGCTCCGTCTGGCTTCGCCTTCAACCGCATCTTCACTGGTGAGAATGTCGACAACCGCATCCCCACCATTCAGCTTTCCGGAAGCACAGGTTCGGTCTTCAACGTGAACTGGCTGCCGTGGAACAATACCGCCAACGATTACCAGATTCGCGATGACGTCTCCTGGACGAAAGGAGCGCACCAGTTCAAGATCGGCGGGAGCTTCGCCATTTACAAGAAAGTGCAGGACTACTTCGCCAACACGCAGGGCCAATTCCAGTTCAACGGGTCATTTACTGGAAACAAAAATGACTTCGCTGATTTCCTGCTTGGCCTCTCCAATCAGTACCAGGAGCAGGCTTTCAAGGGAGCGGGCCACTGGAATGCAGTTTCTCCAGCGGCTTACTTTCAGGACAACTGGCGCACTACCAAACGCCTGACTCTGAACTTAGGCCTGCGCTGGGACGGAATCCCGCATACCTACGAAGCCAACAACAACATGGCGAACTTTTATCCGAGTCGCTATAACCCCGCTCTCGCTCCGATCTTTGTGCCTGGCACGAACGACACCCAGATCGCGCCAAACAGCCCCGGCCTAGGCCCTAGCCCTGTGCCTCAATTGTCGGGTTATCAGTTCTATCTGAATGGCATCGGCTTCGAAGGAAAGAACGGCGTTCCAAAAGGTCTCGTCAATGACACTTGGGACGCTTTCGGTCCGCGCATTGGCTTCGCGTATGACCTGACTGGTCAGGGCAAGACGGTTATTCGTGGAGGGTTTGGCGCGATGTACGAGCGCATCCAGGGTAACGACATGTACAACGCGGCAACCAACCCACCGTTCGGCTACAGTCTAAATACTGGTTCGACCGGCGTTTCCCTGAGCAACCCTCACGACCAGCTCAACGGAGGAGCGATCACGGTTCCCATTCTCACATCGTCGGTTACGGGACTTACCCAGCATTACAAGGTTCCGACCACCTACTCGTACAGCGCGGGTGTTCAACAAGCATTGGGAAGGAATGCCGTGCTATCGCTCACCTATGTGGGCAACCAGAGTCGATACCAAAGTTACTTCCAGGAAATTAACCTGCCGCCACAGAGCCAGTTGGCTTGTCTCCAGGACAAGACGAATTGTCCGGGTGGAACTCAGCCCGCGTTCAACGGCCTAGTGCCCTACCAAGGCTACAGTTCGCTGAAGATGGCGTTCACGGGCCAGAACGGGCACTACAACTCCCTACAAACCGAAATACACGGGCAAGTCACTCACGATCTCTACGTACAGGCGGCCTACACACTGTCGCGAGCCATCGATCCCAGCACAGGGAATGGTGGCAATGGCTGGGATCTGGATTCCGTGTTTAATCCATACGCCGGTTGGAGATACGATATAGGTCCATCGCTCTTCGATCGTACCCACATTTTCTTCACCAACTTCGTCTACGACATTCCCGTCCTCCGGAACAGCTCGAACAAGTTTCTCAAGACAACAGTTGGGGGATGGCAACTGTCGGGCATCGTGACGGCGATGACGGGCGCGCCGCTCAACATCAACGTGAGCGGCCAAAATGTGGCCAGCATCTTCAGCGGGGACGCGGCCAACCGTCCCGATCTCGTGGCGCCGATCTCGTACCCGAAGGCGGTCAATGAGTGGTTCAATCCCGCCTCATTTGCGGCGCCAGCGGCCGGCACCTGGGGCGATCTCAAATATGGCGCCGTCCGCGCTCCGGGTCGGCAGAACTGGAATCTCTCGCTCTTCAAGCAATTCGTCCTCAGCGAAGCGCGCGGGAGCCGCATCGAGTTCCGGGCGGAGAGCTTCAACACCTGGAATCACACGCAGTTCGGAGGGTCTGGCCAGGGCGGACCAGGTTCGGGTCAGGGCATCAGCACCAGCTTCGGCGCGAGCAATTTCGGGGCTGTGACCAATGCCTTCGATCCGCGCACGTTCCAGCTCGGACTGAAGCTGATTTACTAAACCGCAACCGGGGGCGCCCGACGAAATCAGGTCTGGGCGCTCCTCCAACTTCTTCCAGTCAGCTAGACGTTGGCGCATTCAGTTGCTCCGACCGCGCGGTGATGACTGCATCTGGTCGCGAGGAACTTGTGCCCGACGAGTAACCGTGCCCTTCCCCCCAAAAGTAGCTTTGCCGGGTATCCGATTTGTTGACCTCCAGGCTGTACCCCTTGGCCTCGTTCTCGCGATCGCAAGCGAACGAGGCCGTTTTTCTCTCAGTGAACGCGGCCTTTCCGGATTCAAAGTAGACTGGAATACGCCACAGAATTCTGATGAAGACCGCGGAGAGCCACGTTTTCTGAACATGAAGATTTATCGTACGGTTTGGATCCTTGCCGCTTGCCTGTTTGCAGGCGCGCTACAGGCTCAAACACCTCGGGACGCAATCGCCCTCGAGCAGCGAGGCCAATTGGAGGACGCAGCCCGTGCCTGGCAGGCGATCACACGTCGTAATCCGCAGGACGCTGCCGCCTTCGCAAGCCTCGGCGTTGTCCTCTCGAAAGATGAGAAATATTCGGACGCTGCAACTGCCTACAAAAAAGCATTGGCCCTGAATCCTCAGCTGCCGGGAATTTCTTTGAACCTGGGACTGGCTGAGTTCAAGCAAGGTCATTTCCCAGCGGCCATTGCGCCGTTCAAGGCGGCGCTCGCATCGGAGGGCTCGAATTCGCAGGCTCGGATCCTACTCGGTTTCAGCTATTACGGGTCACGTCGTTTTCGGGATGCCGCTCGCGAACTGAAACTCGCCACCAAAACCGATCCGGACAATTTGGAACTGCGCCAGGCCTTGGCGCAAAGTTGTCTTTGGGCCAAAGACTACGCCTGCGCGAGGGAGGAATTTCGGGCCATCGTTGAGAAAGACCCGGACTCAGCGAGCGCCCACATGCTGCTCGGCGAGGCCCTTGACGGCTTGTCAGAAAAACAAGAAGCCATCCGCGAATTCGAAATCGCTGCGAAGGCCGCGCCTCAGGAACCGAATGTTCACTTTGGCCTGGGGTATCTCTACTGGAAATCGCACCGCTACGAAGAGGCAAAGAAGGAGTTTGAGGCCGAACTGGCCAACGATCCGCAGCACGCACAATCCTGGGCCTACCTGGGCGACATGCAGATAAAGTCCGATCCCGATGCGGCCCTTCCTTTGCTTCGCAAGGCAATCGCCCTCAAGCCGGATTTGCGCATCGGCTATGTCGATTTAGGGGTAGTGCTGGCCGAGCAAAAACAAAATCCGGAAGCAATCGCCGCGTTTGAACGGGCGATTGCATTGGATCCAGACGAACCCGACGCCCACTACCGCCTGGGACGCCTCTACCGCGCGATGGGGAAAACGGCAGAGTCCGACAAGGAGTTCGCCAAGGTAAAGAGCATCCATCAGAAATCTGAAGACGATGTCGCCCGCAAGATGTCTTCGGTGCCTCCTGCCCTCAGCGGCATGGAAACAAAATGAGAGGGCCATTTCGGCCCTCTCACTCACCTCCGACATACTTTCCGGAAATTACGCGACCGCGTCCACCGGTTCGCCAACGTCCGTAGCCTCAGACTCCTCGATTTCCGGAGCGTGAGTATGCGTCTTGGCGATGAACATGTAGATCGACGGCACCACAAACAACGTGAACGCCGTTCCAATAATCATGCCGCTCACCAGCATGATGCCGATACTGTTGCGGGCTCCCGCGCCGGGTCCTTTCGCAAGCACCAGCGGGAAGTGGCCGATGACCGTTGCCGCCGTCGTCATGAGGATGGGCCGCAGTCGGGTGGTGGCCGCTTCTATAATCGCCGCCAGCTTCTCCTTACCCATTTCCTGAAGTTGATTCGCGAACTCGACGATCAGAATGCCGTTCTTTGACACCAATCCGACGAGCGTAATCAATCCGACCTGGCTATAGATATTCAACGTCGTGAACCCCATGAACGAGAACAACAGCGCTCCGGAAAGAGCCAGCGGAACCGATCCCGCCAGAATGATGAACGGATCGCGGAAGCTCTCGAACTGGGCAGCCAGCACGAGATAGATCAGGATTCCTGAAAGCAGGAACGTTCCCAGGAATTTGCTTCCCTCCACGCGCAGCTGCCGCGATTCGCCCGCGTAATCCACGGTGAAGCCCTGAGGCAGGATCTTCTTCGCCTCGTCCTCAAGCAAGGTCAGCGCCTTATCCAGCGGCACTCCGGGTGGCACCACGCCCTGAATCCGGACTGCGTTGAGCTGCTGGAACTTCTTCAAATCCCGCGGTTCGGTGGTCGTCTTCAGGCTTGCGAAAGTCGAGAGCGGCACAAGTTTGTCCGATGATCCGGTGACGTAGATCTGGGACAACTGCTCCGGCGTCAGCCTTTCCGAACGCTTCACCTGCGGAATCACCTTGTAGCTCCGGCCCTGAATGCTGAACCGGTTCACATAGTTTCCGCCGAGCAGCGTGGAAAGATCCTGTCCGGCCTGGCTCAGGTCAACACCCTGCGAACGCAGCTTGTCGCGATCGAAAACAACCTCCGTTTGCGGCTGGTCGAACTTCAAGTCCGAGTCCGCATAGATGAAGATGCCGCTGGTCATCGCTTTCTGCACCAGTTGGTTCGCAAATGCGATCAACTGCTGCGGTTCGCCCGGCGTCGCGATCACGAAGTCCACCGGGAAGTCGCCGCCGCCCGGCAGCGGAGGCGGCGTCAGCGGAATCACGCGAACGCCTGCCAGCTTCGACAGGGGTCCAGTGGACTCCAGCAGCAACTGCTGAGCAGTTTTCTTGCGTTCACTCCATGGCTTCGTCACCATGCCGCCAAAGCCGCCCGTCGGTGACGTGATCTGGAAGATGCTCTGGTTCTCTGGGAAGGAGTGATACACGTCGTACACTTCTTTGGTGTACAGGTTCGTCTGATCGATGGTGGAATTCGGCGACGCCTGGATCACGCCGAACACCACGCCCTGGTCCTCCGCCGGCGCGAGTTCCCGCTGCGAGAACATGTAGAACGGGATCATCAGGGCCGCGACAACCGCCCACAACACCAACACCACGGGTCGGTATTTCAGTGTTCCAGTCAGGTTGCGCATGTAGAACTGCCGGACGTGCTCGAACTGCCGGTTGACAAAGCCAGCGAATCCGCGCTCCGACGCGCCCTCTCGCAACAACCTGGAACCCATCATCGGGGATAGTGTCAGAGCCACGATACCCGACACGATCACCGCGCCCGCCAGCGTAAACGCAAATTCACGGAACAACGCGCCCGTCAGTCCACCCTGGATGCCGATTGGGGCATAGACGGCGGCCAGCGTAATGGTCATCGAGATGATTGGCCCCACCAGTTCCCGAGCTGCGTCCTTCGCAGCTTGTATCGGCGTCTTGCCCATGTGGAGGTGGCGCTCGACGTTTTCCACCATCACGATCGCGTCGTCGACCACAAGTCCGACCGACAACACAATGGCCAGCAGCGTCAGCAGGTTGATCGTGAAGCCTGCCGCCAGCATCAGGAAAACAGCACCGATAAGCGAGATCGGAATCGCCACCACCGGAATCAACACCGACCGGAACGACCCAAGGAACAGGAAGATCACCACGATCACGATCAGCAGCGTTTCCGACAGCGTGCTGAGGACCTCATTGATCGCGTCCTGAATGTAGGCCGTGGAATCGTAGGGAATCCCGACCTTCATTCCTTCGGGCAGTTGTGCCCGGATTCCGGGAATGGTTTCTCGAACTTGCTTGATGACCTCGAGGGAGTTCGCCGTCGGCAGAACCCAGATGCCCATGAAGGTCGCGGTTTCGCCGTTGAACTTCACGTCCTGTTCATAGTTCTGCGCGCCGAGAACGACGTCGGCAATCTCACCCAGGCGAACCACCACGCCATTGTCCTGCTTGACCACCAACTGCCGGAATTCTTCCGGGGTTTTCAGGTTGGTGTTGGCGACAAGGTTTACCGACACCATCGACCCTTTGGTGCTCCCAACCGCCGACAGGTAGTTGTTCTTCGCAAGCGCGTCGTGGACCGTCGAGGGCGAAATGCCGTACGCCGCCATGCGGTCCGGCTTCAGCCAGATTCGCATCGCGAAGGTTCGGTCGCCCAAGATATCGGCTCGCTGCACGCCGCTTACGGCACTCAGTTTGGGCTGCACAACGCGGGTCAGATAGTCCGTGATCTGGTTCTGATCCAGGTCGGCTGACGAAAAGCCGAGATACATCGAGGCAAACTGATTGTCTGCAGTCTGCAGCTCAATCACCGGCGCTTCTGCTTCGGGTGGCAGATCGTTTCTCACCTGCGCCACCTTCGCCTGGATCTGCGTTAATGCGGCATTAGTGTCGTAGTTGAGTTTAAGGTGGACTGAGATCGTACTCAGCCCTTGGGCGCTCGACGACTCCATGTAATCGATGCCGTCGGCGGCGGCGATCACGCGCTCGAGTGGGGTCGTGATGAAGCCGCGCACCAGGTCGGCGTTAGCACCGGTATACACGGTCGTCACCTGAACGACCGCGATGTCGCTGCGCGGATACTGGCGGACGCTCAACGAACGAATCGCCTGCAGGCCGGCGATCAGGATCACCAAATTCACGACGATCGCGAGGACCGGGCGTCTTATAAACAGGTCTGTGAACTTCATGCACTGTCCTCGATTTAGCTATCCGCCGGCTTCGGAGCCGGGTTGTTCTCAGGTTGGACTTTGTTGTTCACCGTCACCGCTGCCCCATTGCGCAGCTTGAACACGCCCGAAGTCACCACCTCATCCCCGGGATTCACTCCCGACACGACGGCCACCTGGTCGCCGCGAGAACCATCGACCTTCACAAATTGCTGGCGAACCCCGCGATAGGTCTGGCCTTTCGGATCCTTCATGTCCGTGATGATGAACACAGAGTCCCCGTACGGTGCATAGCTGATCGCCGACGCGGGCAACGTAACCACATCACGGCTGGCGCCTACGCCAAACTGCACCTGCACAAACATCCCCGGCTTCAGCTTGCCGTCCGGATTGGGCAGCGTCGCCTGCACCTGAATGTTGCGAGTGGTCTGGTCGACAACTGAATCGAGGGCCGTTACCCGTCCGTTGTACTGGCGCCCTCCGAGGTCCTCGGAAGCAACCTGCAGTGTGCCGCCAACTCGTACCTTCGCCGACTCCTGCTGCGGTACGCCAAAATCTACGTAAATCGGATTCAGCGATTGCAACGGGACGATTGGTGCTCCCGCGGCGAGGTACTGCCCCAGATTCACCTTGCGGATTCCCAGAACTCCCGAAAACGGCGCACGGATGGTCTTGCGCTCGATGGTCGCGCGAGTCTCAGCAACATTCGCCTCTGTTTGCTTGTGGTCAGCAGTGGAACGGTCGTAGTCCTGACGCGAGATCACGCCTTGCTTAGCCAGCTCCTGACTGCGGTCGTAGTTAATCTGGGCAAGATCGCGTTGCGCTTCGAGTGCCGCAAGTTGAGAGACCTCCTGGCGGGTATCGAGCTCCACGAGCACATCGCCCTTGTTTACAAACTGCCCTGACTCAAAATTGATCTTTGCTACGATCCCCGGAAGGTCGGCGCTGACCGTCACTCCCTGTACGGCTTCCATGGTGCCAATAACCCCCATGGTCGCGGGCCAGTGCTCCTGCTTCGCCACGATGCTGGTAACAGCCTCTGGCGGCGGTTGAAAGGACGCCGCCGCATGTACCGCCGTCTCCACTTGGCGATACTTCATGAACCCCAAACCGGCGATGACTGCAGCCACCACCGCCAACATGAGCAACATCCGTCTTACCATCGGCACGCCTCCGACCGAACACACCTTTTATCAATATGTTAGGGAAAGTGCAGACCCCGCACTTTGTTGATCTGATTCAAGTTGCTTGTAAAAAGATTCTGATTTAACGGACCCCTCCGGTCAGGCTTCTTCAACTACCGCCGTTTGTTATGTTGAACAAAATCCAGGTCCGCAGCGGCCCAACCTCAGTGCCGCTCGCCCGAGACTTTTCATCCTTCATTGGTAAGACGAGCGAGCCAGCCAAAAATCGACATCTCACCCGACGATTTCGGAAGAAATTTTGTCGCTGTGAAATGAAAAGGCAGCTGCTCGCCCACTTGGTAGTCTCTTGAAAACCGGTACGCCATCACCGAAAATCCTTCGAAATGGGCCCATATTGCAGCCTTTTGCGCCAGGAACTCCGTCTTCGCAACCTCGCGTTCGCAAAAGCGCACAATCTTGCACATGCCCTCAGCTACGGCGAGCAGTCGGTCGTGGTGTACGAACCCTCCGAAGAACAGTCGCGCCACGGGAACTTCGAGAACGCCAGCTATTCTGCCATCCTCGCCCGCCAGGAATGGAGGATCCGGCTCGAGAAAATTCACACTACCGCGCGCCGCTCACTTCCCGCGAGCGATCGTCGCTGGAAGGAACTCGACTCGTGCATGAGTTCCGACGCGCTGCTGATGAACGTCTTTTGCCATCCCACAACGATCAGCCCTTCGTTATGCGCGATGCTCGGAACCGACTACCCTTCCTTGGCGAAATTCGGCTTTCGGGCCCGCATCCCGCTGGGCAACGGCCACACCGACCGGACCGAAGTCGACATGAAAATCGGACGTCTGCTGGTCGAAGCAAAACTCACCGAGACGAATTTCCAGACGCAGAAGAAAGAGATTGTGGAGGCCTATCGCGATCTAGGCTCCGTCTTCGAGCCCGGGCGATTGCCCCGAAACACTCTCGGCGATTACATCTCGTATCAACTGATCCGCAATGTGCTTGCAGCACACGAACTGAACGCATCATTTTGCGTGCTGCTCGACGAACGCCGCCCAGACCTGAAGGACGCCTGGTACGAGATCATGCGATGTGTCGTGGATACCGACCTCAAGACAAGGTGCATGGTTCTCACGTGGCAAGAACTTGCCGCTGTCTTGCCCAAGCGCCTTCAGGAATTTCTCGACCTTAAGTATGGAATCGTTCCGCCCGGCTGTACCGCGTCGCGGGCATGGGAGCGAGAAACGGAGTGAATGCTCGGTAACAAAGCAGACTTGCCCCGTTTTCGAGTACCGTCTCAGTTTTATGGAGTGTTTCGCTAGGCCGCAGCCGTATCCTGCGCCCTCACAGCCGACGCTAGGATTTCGAAGGAAGCCTTCAACTCGTCCTTCACTTTGAGCGCTCCGCCAGCCACCGTCACCAACTGGATACCATATTCAGTTTGATAGATCGAAAACTCTCCGGAAGCACGCAAGCGTTCACCGCTGCTCGTAACCCGCGCGACGATCGTCTGCTGACGCGACACCCCGTGCAGGGACAGTTCCCCGGAGATCTCGGCGCGAAACTGCCCTGCCCCCGAAGAAGTCACCTTAATTTCTGAGCTCTGAAATTCTATGACCGGATAGGAATCCGATTCGAGGACCTGCTCGTGCATGATCCGCTCGATTTCGCGGCGGTCCTTCTCATTGACATCCCCCGCCACCTCCAGCGATCGGGCGGAGACCTCTACGTGCAATGATGCCGACTCCGGAGACGCCGGATCAAACTGTACTTCTCCACTGAAGTCCCGCACACCAATCAGCGGGTTATGGCCAAAGGCCGACAGTAATCCGCCAGCGGTCACGCGAATCGTGAACCGGCTGGGTCTGGGGTCAAGGCGATACACGGAGATCTTCTGCGTCTCTTCCATTCGCGGATTCTACACCGACTTTGCGCCTTGCCCCTCGGAATCCAGCAGGAATTACCGGCTTTGGCTGTACTTAGGCTGCCGAGCTGCGCTCAGCCCGCGTCCCCAAGTCCTCAATGCGCTCGACGATTGCCCGCCTGGTCTCCTCTCCGCTGGCGGGGGCGAAGATCACACCCAGCGCGAGTCCAGCGCCCAGCCCACCGGCAAACATCATGGCACTCCGTGCCACGCCGCCATTCTCTCCACGCAACGCGCGAGCTGCACTGCTCACCCGCTCCGAGACGGTATCGTAAGTGTCGCCCGCCCTGCTCCGCACGTCGCCGAAACGATCCGAAACCCGGTCGCGGACGTTGTCCGAGGCCTGGTCGGTAACTTCCATTAGATATAAAGCGGTCTTTAGTGCCGAACTAATCCAATTCCTTCTCATCGTCTCCTCCTTCAAATTGAACAAAATAAGTCCGAAAACGGGGCAGACTCGCCCCGTCTCCGGCAGTGCTTCGTGCGAACTCCTACGACGCTTTCCGACGATCCGACGGTTCGTCCTGTGCGTTGCCACCCGGCCTGCGATCCTTCGTTGGTTCGTTCGTCTTCTGTGGGTTTTGGCCTTGCTGACCGTGCTGCTGCGATGGATCGTTATGTTGCTGCTGTCGCGGATCGTTCTTCTCGTTAGGGTTTCGAGGATTTTGCCCTGTTTTCGGATTGTCACTGGTTGGGTTCGCCATGAAAACTCCTTGCATTGAAAAGTTGCGAAATGACCTTCTGCGGAGTCGTGGGACCGACGCGACGCACAAAACCTGCGCGCGTCCGGAGACTCGACGTCCGTTTACTAGCTTGCGATCCGTTCGCGGAAGTGTCGATACAACGGATCATGTAAGCGCACCTTGAAACTTGCTCTAGCCCAAAAACCTGACTGGGCATGCTTGCACTTCGCAAGGGCAACCATGTTCCCTCGGCGACCCCCAAACTTCCAACGCGACAACGTTACGCACGGTTCCCCCCGTTACCAAAGTTTCTGGCTCTGGACCGAAGTGGTCAGTAAGCTGCCCTCTACACGTGTTCACTAAGCCGTTCGAACATCTCCGCACCAAGCTCCTGTTTGCGATGCTCGCGGTCGTTTCTCTGCTCACCGCTGCGATGCTCGCCCTTGTGCAGGTTCGAATGCGAACGCACGTGTGGGAAGATCTGGCCTCCACGTTGCGAACCGACGCCACGGTCTTCCGCACGGTCGAAGCCGCTCGCCGGCAGCAGGCTGAACAGAGTGTCGCCCTCATCGCAGAACTTCCCAGCCTTAAGGCGCTGATGTCAACGCACGATCGACCGACCATCGAAGATGGCTCGGAGTCGATTCTTCACACGACGGGCGCCGATCTCCTGACTTTGGAAGCGGCCTCTGGAGACGTCCTTGCAGTCCATTCCAGTTCCGGAAATGTGTCGATATCGAGTGTGCAGCCCCTCCTTGCTGGCGCAAAGGGAAAGCACGACTGGTGGTTCCTGGACGGTCATCTTTACTGTCTGAATTTCGCGCCCATCATCACCGGTGCATCGAACGAACGGCATTCGCTCGGCCGCGTCGGACTCGGCCGAGAGGTCACTCCAGAATCTGTAGCCGGCGCCGACCGCCTTCAAAACGGAGCCATCGTTTTTGAACGAAATAGCAAGGTTCTTCGCAGTTCCCTGTCTCCGAGTTTGTGGCCGGATTACGAGAACTGGCGTTCGCAATCACCCGACGGATCCGCCTCGATACAGAAGATCGACATCGGTGGTGAGAGCTATCTGGGAAGCTTCATCGAGATGGGTGGAGACCACCCGATTCGCCTGTATTCCCTGCGTTCGTATGATCAGGCCACGAGTTTTCTCCGCTCGCTGAATCAGATGCTATTGGTAGTTGGCGTCATCGCGATCGTCAGCGGAGCGAGCATCGGATTCCTGATCGCACGGCAAATCACACGCCCGCTCGAGGAACTCGCCGCGGCCAGCCGCCAGATCGGCAAAGGCGATTTCGAATCTCCTATCCAGGCCACTGGACAAGACGAAGTCGCCGAACTGACGCGCGCTTTCGAGCAGATGCGGAAGAGTCTGCTGCTCTCGCACGAAGGCATGTTGCGCTCGGCGCGCCTCGAAGCGGTTGGACGACTCGCCGGTGGCATTGCGCACGACTTTAACAACATCGTGATGATCATCAAGGGCTACAGCGATCTATTGCTTGAAACCGCGACGCCCGAAAATCGCTTCCACCTGGACGAAATCAAGCGCGCCGGAGAGCGCGCCAGCGGCCTCACGCGCCAACTCCTTGCCTTTAGCCGCAAACAGGTGCTCGAGCCGCAAGTGCTCGACCTGAACCACACGGTCCGTGGCATGTTGAAAATGCTGCGGATCCTGCTGGGCCAAGATGTCGACCTCGTGACCAGCCTCTCTGACGGGATTGGCCGCGTGAAAGCCGATCCCGGCCAACTGGAACAGGTCATCATGAATCTCGCCGTGAATGCGCGCGATGCGCTTCCAGGCCGCGGCAAGCTCATCATTGAGACTCAACCCTGCACGCTTGACGACGCGTACGCAGCGCAGCATCCCGAGGTCGATCCGGGACCGCACGTTCTGCTTGCCGTCACCGACACGGGTTGCGGCATGACAAACGAGACCATGGCCCACATCTTCGAGCCCTTCTTCACCACCAAGGGCCCCGGAAAAGGCACTGGCCTTGGCCTCGCCACTGTCTACGGAATCGTCAAGCAGAGTCATGGACACATCAACGTCTACAGCGAAGTAGGCGTGGGAACGACGTTCAAGGTCTATCTGCCTGCTATCGATCAGCCGGTGTCTCTCGTGCCGGCCGAAGCCGGTTCTCGGGCCGCAAGAGGCCAAGGGACTATCCTTCTTGTCGAAGATGAAACAGCCCTGAGAACACTCGCGGCGAAGGCACTCCGTAAACTTGGCTACGAGGTTCTCGAAGCGAGCAACGGACTCGAGGCCCTGATTGTCGCCGACCGTCACCCTGCTGAAATCCACGTCGTCGTCACCGATATCGTGATGCCGCGAATGGGCGGCCCGGAACTGGTGGACAAAATCCGGCGGAAGCGCGGCGGATTCGCCGTAATTTTCATGTCGGGCTACACTGAAGCTGCCGCCCTCGAGAACACTCCCATTGGCAAAGATGCCATCCTGCTCAACAAGCCCTTCTCCACCGACCTGCTGGTGCAGAAGATTGCGCAAGTCCAGGCCGCCGTTTCCGAGACCCCCTAAGCCCAAAGCAGCGTTTACTTCCCAAACCTAGGGAATCCGTTCATCTCGCTTTTTGTGTGCAGTTTTCTATCTGAGGTTCACGTTTCATCTTGCTAGGACCGGATTGGCGGTGATATCAGTTCTCAGCCCGCGCAAGAACCGCGCTTTCTGACTCCGAACCCATTGAACAACGCAACCACCTCCGAGAACCCGTCCGACAATCTTCCTCTCCTGGGCTCTGGCATTTCGATCGCCGACGCGGAAGACCCGAATCGCCCCAAAAAGGCAATGGGATTTCGCGATCTCGTATTGTTCTACGTCGTCACTGGCATCAGCCTGCGCTGGATCGCGACCGCGGCCGCCGCGGGCCCAAGCTCGATCATCATCTGGCTGGGCGCCTGGCTCGTCTTCTACACTCCGCTGGCCCTCTCGGTCATCGAGCTGTCCTCCCGCTATCCTAATGAGGGCGGACTCTACGTCTGGAGCAAACGCGCCTTCGGCGACTTCTCCGGCTTCATGTCGGCCTGGATTTACTGGACGAGCAATCTCCCCTTCTTCCCCGCGGTGTTCTATTTCGCGGCCAGCAACGTGCTCTTCATGCGCCCGGCCGCCTGGGGATATCTCTCCGGCAGTCCGTCCTTTTACATCCTTTTTTCGCTGATCGCCCTGGCCGCGGTAACACTGCTCAACGTCATCGGACTCGACGTCGGAAAGTGGCTGCACAATGTGGGTGCGCTGGCCATGTGGCTTCCTGTTCTCATCGTCATCGGGATGGGGCTGATCGCATGGCACCGTTTCGGCTCGGCCACATCCTTCACCGCGCATACGCTGATTCCTAAAACGCACCTCAATGACATCATCTTCTGGTCGGTTCTGACGTTCGCCTTCGGCGGATGCGAAACAGCATCCTTTATGGGCGAGGAGATCAAAAACGCGCGCCGCACAATTCCATTAGGCCTCTTCCTGGCAGGACTGACGGTCGCGTTCTGTTACATCGGCGGCACGGTCGGCGTACTGCTCGCCCTGCCTTCATCCGAGGTCAACGATCTGCAGGGGCTGATGCAAGCAATCGCCAAGACTGCCGATCGCATCGGTTGGCAGGCTGTCATTCCGCTGGGCGCTTTTTTGATAGCGCTGAGCAATCTGGGAGCTGCTGGCGCCTACCTCGCCGCGGTTGCGCGGCTTCCTTTCGTGGCAGGTATCGATCGCTTTCTTCCGCCTTCCTTCGGCGCGCTTCATCCTCGCTGGCGTACGCCTTGGGTCGCACTCGTCGTGCAATCGCTGCTGGGCGCAGTTTTCATTTTTCTGGGGCAAGCGGGAACTAGCGTCAAAGGCGCCTACGACGTCCTCGTGAACATCGGCGTAATCACCTACTTCTTGCCTTACCTCTACGTCTTCGCCGCGATGTACAAACTACAGAGCGAACCGGCTGGACCCGAGGTCATTCGCGTCCCGGGAGGAAAGCCGGTTGCGAAGCTGATATCGATTGTCGGCTTCGCCGTCGTCACTCTGACGATCGGCCTCTCCCTCCTGCCACCGCCCGATGAACCCAACAAGCCTCTCGCAATGTTGAAAATCATCGGATCGACAGCGGTGCTGTTGTTGATCGGCGTCGGGCTTTTCTGGTCGGGAAAGTGTCGCGCGGCGCGGGCATCTGCCTCCATCTAGGCATTCGCGCCTTCAATCTACGGCGTTCGGCGGAGCTCCGGATTTGTTGGCCTTCAATCCCAGATTTCGGATCAAACGCAGCAACGAGTTGGGATGGAGCCCGAGAATCTTGGCGGCGTCCACGTAATATCCATTCGCCTGCTCGAGCGCCTGCAAGACTAGCTGCTTCTTGTTTTCCTTGAGCGCCCCGAGGTACTTCGTCCCGCTCGCAGACGGCGACGACGTCTCGAGGATCGAATCAGGGAGATCCTCCGGTAAAACGTCTTCCGTTGCCCCGAGCACAACCGCCCTCTCGATTGCGTTTTCCAGTTCGCGCACGTTGCCGGGCCAGTCATAACGGCTGAGCAGCGACTGCGCCTCGGCACAAATGCACTTCTTTCGGATGTTGCACTTCTTGCTGAATTTGCGCAGAAAGCTCTCCGCCAGCGCCGGAATGTCTTCGCGACGTTCCCGAAGCGGAGGCGTGGTGATCGTCACAACATTGAGCCGGTAGAAAAGATCGCTGCGGAAGCTTCCCGCCTGCGCGGCTTCCGCGAGACTCTTGTTGGTGGCGGCGATCACGCGCACATCCACTTTGATCGGCCGCGTGCCGCCCACTCGTTCAAATTCCCGCTCCTGAAGAACACGCAGCAGTTTCGCCTGCAGGCCGAGCGCGAGTTCGCTGATTTCGTCGAGGAACAGCGTGCCCTCCTCTGCAACCTCGATTTTTCCTTTTTTCTGCCCGAATGCCCCGGTAAACGCGCCCTTCTCGTATCCGAACAATTCGCTCTCCAGCAGCGACTCGGTCAGAGCTGCGCAATTGATCGCGACAAACGGACACTCCGCCCGCGGGCTATTGCCATGGATTGCGCGGGCGACCAGTTCCTTCCCCGTGCCGCTTTCGCCCTGGATGAGCACGGTGGAACTGGTGGGTGCGACCCGTTGAATCACTCCGAGGATTTCCCGGATCCGCGGGCTGGTTCCTACCATATCGTGATCGAGCTCGATTTCCGTGCGAAGACGGCGATTCTCTTCCTGCAGTCCTTGCCAGTGCCGGATATTCTCCAGCGCGAGGCCGGCGAGATTCGCGACACCCGTCATGAATTGAAGATGATTGGAATCGAAAAGATGAGCTCGATCTCTGCGGTCAAGATAAATAATTCCGGCCGGCACTTCCCGCTCGAAGATAGGTACGCACAGCAGCGATTGCACTTTCGCCTGCGCCAACGTATGCACGCCCGAAACCGAGCTATTTGTATCCACATCATTCAGCATCAAGCCCGCACGTTCGCGCAGAACTCTTTGCACGATCGTGCGCGGCACGCGGACCGGCTCCTTCGGACCCATCACCCGGTCCCACGCGATCGCCGACTCAAAATTCTCTTCGTCTTTTCTGATCTGCAGAATGGCGGCACGATCCGCGGGGACTACATCGAACACCATTCCCAGCAGTTGCCATTCCAGGGCGTCACGGTCACGGATGCTGCCGATGCCATTCGCGATCTTCAAAAGCGTATTCAGATCGCGCGTCAATCGGTCACCTTCGGGCACGCGCGCAAGCAGGCGATCGGCGTGGAGGTAAACAGCATCCTCGGAGCGAAGAAGCACAGGCGAAACATTGAACTCTTCTGTTTCCGACAACTCCACGACACTCGCCTCCTCTTCGAACTCGCCCGGTTCGGTCAGAAAAACCAGCAAAGAGATTCCGATCGAAATCCGATCCCCATGCTGCAGTTGCTGCTTCTCGATCCGGCAACCGTTCACGAACGTTCCGTTGCGCCCACCAAGATCCTCAATCTCGACGACCCCGTTCTCGCACCGGACCACGCAATGCTGGCGCGACATGGCAGGATCGGTTGCCCACAGCGCGTTGCTTGTATCCCTGCCGATAGGCAAAGCCTCGGCGCAAATGGGCAGGATCTTCCCCTTGAATGGCCCGGCGATCCCAACCAGCCGTGGATTTTGCTCAGACGAGAAACTCATGCCATTGTCCGCGAGCCGATTACTACCACATCCAGTTTCGCGATGCACACGGTTTGCGGAGGTCTTGGCCGATTAACCCAACGGCGGGTCAGGCGACGTCTGCATTAACCCAAAGGTTAGTGAATTGGTGAGCGCAAACGTTTCACGATGCGCCGTGCCGGCCATCCTCAAATCGCGACGTCGCGAAAAATCAAGGAGTTAACGGCTGCTAAGTCGTAGTCCGTCGCGGTTCGCCTCGTTTGGCAGAGCGCATGCCCATAGAAGGCGCATACGGTGATCAACACCGTATTGGGAGTGAGGACGGATCCCACCGTTGGGGAAGCGACGGGATCCTCAGGTCGGGCCGGTTCTGGTTCGCCGTTCTCCTCACGAAGGAGTGGAGATATGAAAAAGCAACTGCTGGCTTTGGTTGGTGTGCTGAGCCTGATATTGGTAGCCGGTTCGGCCTTCGCGCAGTCCGAAGAAGTGCGCGCCAACATTCCTTTCAACTTCGTTGTCAACAAAACCACAATGCCGGCGGGCACCTATTCGATCACCCGAACCGGTATCACCAGCGACGCTCTTGCGATTCGCGGTCTCAGCTGCAAGGCGGCTCTACTCGTGGGCACGATGCGACGGAGCTCCGCGAAGACCAACGACCGGTCCAAGCTCGTCTTCCATCGCTACGGCGACCGCTACTTCCTGTCGCAGATCTGGGTCGAAGGAAGCGACCATATGCGCGTACTGCCAAAGACGAATCTGGAATCCGAAGTGGCCTTGGATCTGACCTCGAAAGACGTGGTCTTATACGCTTCGGCGCGGTGAGCGAGTTTTGCTTGGGGCATCTCTCGGAGCAAGAAAGGGCACACGCGACGTGTGCCCTTTTTCTTTTGGTCACTGGCCTTCAGCGCAAGTCTCGCTCGACTTCACACCCGCGACAACATTTTCAAACCCGGCGACACCGTCGAGCGGCTTCACGCTCTGGTCGTGGAACACAGTTGGTCGAAAGCAGTCGCCAGATCGGCGGCGATTGCCGGAGCTTCGCGGGTCTCAATCTGGCTGCGCTGCATCATGTACACCAACTTCCCGTCGCGCAGGATCCCGATTGAGGGCGATGACGGAGGATATCCCGTGAAATAGGAGCGCGCGCGTTCTGTGGCTTCTTTATCCTGCCCGGCAAATACGCTGTAGATATGGTCCGGAGTCGCGGAATGCTGCAGCGCCATTCGTACAGCAGGACGCATGCGGCCGGCAGCGCACCCGCAAACAGAATTCACGATGATCATGGTCGTGCCCGGCGCGGCGGCGGCACGATCGACTTCCTCGGGCGTGCGCAATTCCTTCACCCCAGCCCTGGTCAGTTCTTCACGCATCGGGATCAGCATAATTTCCGGATACATCGGCACCTCCTCACATAAGTACTATTCAACACTATCACGCCTGCGCGGCCCATCGGGATCCGTTCCTCACCGGTGTCTTGTTGGCAACCCCTGAAACACCGGCAAGCGGCCCCTTGCCGTCTGCGCGCGAAAACACAGCGCCTCCGTTTATAGTGAGAGGCCTCTATGCATCTCCAGGAAAACGTTCCCCTCGCGCCGCTGACAACCATGCAGGTCGGCGGTCCGGCGCGTTTCTTCGTGGAGGCACTTACGACCGACGATGTTCACAAGGCGGTCGCGTACGCCAAGTCCCGCAACCTGCGACTGTTCGTCCTTGGTGGCGGAAGCAATCTGGTTGTGTCCGACGCTGGCTGGCCGGGGCTGGTCCTGAAGATAGCCATTTCGGGCATCAATCATCGTCATGGTCATGGAACTGCCTACTTCGATGTCGGCGCTGGCGAAGATTGGGATTCCTTCGTCGCCACAACCGTCCAGCATAACTGCGCAGGAATCGAGTGCCTCAGTGGAATTCCAGGTAGTGTCGGCGGCACTCCGGTACAGAACGTCGGCGCGTATGGACAGGAAGTCTCGGAAACCATCGTCGCGCTCAACGCGTTAAACCTCGATACGGGGAACGAAGAGGAATTTGAAAACGCAGACTGCTCCTTCGCATATCGAACCAGCCTGTTTAACACCACCGCCAAAGGCCAATATGTCATTCTTCGCGTGACGTTTGCCCTGCCACATGACGGCGCACCCCGGGTGGCGTATGCCGACCTGAAAAAGCACTTTTCTGGCTGGACCACCAAGCCGACTTTGGCCGACGTGCGCGAAGCGGTGCGGCAGATCCGGGCCTCCAAGGGTATGCTGATTACTCCGGGAGATCCCGACAGCCGAAGCGCGGGTTCTTTCTTCAAGAATCCGGTGCTCACCGCGAAGCAGTTTGAGGAATTGCGTCGCCGCGCTGCCACCCGCAACCTCGAAGTGCCAAGCTACCCCGCCCTCGACGCCCAAAGAAAAGTCTCGGCCGCCTGGCTCGTGGAGCAGTCTGGGTTCAGGAAAGGCTACGAGAGCGGACACTCTGGAATCTCAAGCAAGCACGCGCTGGCCATCGTAAATCGAGGGGGCGCCACGACCGCCGAAATCATTGCCCTGAAAGACGAAATTCAACGGCAGGTCGAGAACACATGGGGAATCGGCCTGGACACCGAACCAGTCTTTGTGGGATAGGCGCTCGCGTTGGATCTCGCTTCCGCCCAACGCAAGTGCGAGTGCATAAAACAGAGCCTCGTCGCGACGCGACTCCCAAAGGACGCGATTCCCGCCAAATCTTAGTTCTGGGATCCTTCTGGATAAGACTCTGCTGCAAACACCGGAGAGACAAATTCCTTTTCGACCATCACCGACACCGAACGCTGCAGCAAGCTGATTGACACGACCAGATGAAATTCATCCTTTACGCGCAGAAAAATTCCCTCCGCGCCGACAAGTGGACCAGCTTGCAACCGGACTCGCTGCCCCGAGCGCAGAAAAGGCCACGGTTGCACCGACCGCCCCGACAAGGCGAGCGTTCGAATCGATGCAATCTCCGTGTCATCCACTGGCTCCGGGCGATTTCCCGGGCCCACGATGCCTACAATGCCGGGTGTGGTGAGGATGGGTAGCCGCTTCGTAGAATCGAAGAGGCAGAACACATAGCCGGGAAATAGGGGAACATCGATCTCGGCGATTCGATCGACGCGTTTCCGCTTCGTGCGATAAAAGGGCGAAAACGCTGTATATCCCTTTCCTCGCAACCCGCCTTCCACGACCTTTTCGTGACGTGACCTGACGTACAGCGCATACCAGCGACTCGATCGTGGATCCTGAGAGACTCCCAAAAGAGGAAGACTTCCCTCTCCGACACCTGCACTTTCGGCAAACCAGGCTTTCGCCGACTCCGCCACACAACCTCCTACACCTAGCTGAGACGAACGACCCTCGCCGAAAGAACTGCTCGCATTGGCATGCCGGTCGTTCCGCCTCATTCTACCTCATTTACGCTTTACGCAACCCCGACCGATCCCTCGGAAACGGCTCCAATTCCGGGCTTCAAAGCCAACGACCGGTTCGGTCCAATGTCCCCGAAATCGCATCATCCGTCTGCAAACGGAATACGGAAAACGAAGAGAGAGTGTTAGAATTTCATTCCACCCGCCAAGCGATTGAGCGCCGTAAGTAGGGGGTCCTTGGGATTTACTGATGCCTTCGCAGCCATTACAGAACAAGAACAACCATGAATTTGAAGCTCTGGCGCCGGTCGATCCCCTTCCACTGAATGGGCAGCTACTCAACCCCCAATACCATCTTGTTCAGCCGCTCCACCCGCTCTTGCATTACTGGGAGGTCCTTCGGAAGCGGAAGTGGATTGTTTTAGCCACGTTCGCCATTGTCTTCACGATTTCGGCGGTGGCCACTCTCAGTGAGACGCGCCTCTACCAGGCCACGTCGAAAGTGGCAATCTTTCCCGAAGTCCCCAACGTGCTGGGATTCAAGGACACGGAAGAAGTTGGGCAGGATTATGAGCTCGACGCGACGATGCAGACACAAATTGCCATCCTGAAAAGCGATTCTCTGGCTCTCAAGGTGATCGAGAATATGCGCCTCTATCAGGATTCGCGCTTCACAACAGTGAAGCCGCAGGCGGAAACTGCAATGCCCGAGTCGAGCATGCAACCTGATCCGGCGCAAGCCGCCGCCTTGCTGGGAGCATTTCGTGGTGGGCTCAGCGTTGTCCTCATCCCGAACACCCGCCTGATCCAGGTCAGTTACACGCACCCTAACCCGCAATTTGCCACAGACGTCTCCAACAACCTGGTCAAGACATTCATCGAGGAAAACTTCCGCACCAAATACGCCTCCGCCAGCCAGACCTCCGATTGGCTTTCGCGGGAACTGGACGACTTGCAGGCAAAGGTGCAAACGTCGGAGGAAAAACTCGTCCGTTACCAGAAAGACCATGGCATCGTCGGAGTTGACGAGAAGCAAAACACCGTCACCGAAAAACTCGTCGAACTAAACCGCGAATTGACGCAGGCAGAAACTGACCGCATTGAAAAAGAGGCTGAGTACAAGCTTGCAATGGAAGGCGACCCCGAGTTTTTCTCGAAAGTCACTGCGACGGGACGCACCGAGACTGGCCTCATCGACAAGCTGCGCGAGAAGGAATCAGACCTCGAGACTCAGTATGCATTGGCCACCACGCAGTTTGGATCTGGCTATCCAAAAGTTACGGAACTCAGCAACCAGCTGAAACAGGTGCGCACCGCCATCGAGGCAGAAAAGAACCGCATCCGTGAAAAGATGCGCGACGAATATCTGGCCGCCCTGCAACGAGAGAATTTGCTGGAAAATGCGTTCAACCTGCAAAAGCAGGAAGAGAATAAGCTGAATGAGAGCGCGATCGAATATACAGTCCTCAAGCGCGACGCCGAGGCCAACCGCCAGCTCTACCAGGATCTTCTGCAGCGTCTAAAAGAAGCGGGCGTGAGTGCTGGTCTGCGCTCCAGCAACATCCGGGTCGTTGATATTGCGCGCGTTCCCACTTTCCCGATTTCTCCCAACGTCCAGCGGAGCCTGGTACTCGGTTTTCTGTTCGGTCTTAGTCTGGGAATCGGGCTCGCCTTTGTCGTCGAGACTTTCGACAGCACCATTCGCAGCATCGACGAAGTGCGCACCGTGTCCACGCTGCCCGCATTGGCAACGATTCCATTGCAGTTGGCAACTGATGGCCCGCTTCGGAAACGCGCTTTACCCATCGCCGGCAACGGAGAAAAACCGGCGGTGGTCGGTCTGGTGACCTACGAACGCCCGAAGTCCGAAGCAGCCGAGGCCTATCGAGCACTCCGTACCTCAATCCTGCTCTCGTCTTTCGGTGCGCCCCCCAAGGTGATTCTGGTCACCAGCGCGATGCCTCAGGAGGGCAAAACCACCATCAGCGCGAATTCTGCGCTGGTCCTCGCTCAACGTGGAAGCCGTGTGCTTCTGGTGGACGCCGATCTACGTCGACCCGGAGTCGGAAAAATGTTGGGCCTGGCCCCGCATAAAGGACTTAGTAGCCTCATCACCGGTTCGTGCACATCCGACGAAGCGATCCTCCGCTTCTCCGAAGTCCCGAACCTTTGGGTCTTGCCCGCCGGCCCGATCCCTCCCCAGCCCGCGGAACTCCTGGGCTCGGCCGTCATGCGCGATTTGATCGCTCGCTGGCGCGACGAATTTGACCACATCATTATCGATACACCGCCGTGTCTGTCGGTCACCGATGCCGTGCTGTTATCGCCCGAGGCAGATCGGGTTATTATGGTCGCCCGCTCTGGTCAGACGACAAGGCCCGCTCTGCGGCGCGCTTGCGACCTTCTTATGCAAGTAAATGCGAAAGTCATGGGCATCGTGCTGAACGCGCTGAACCTGAATTCGGTGGAAGGCTATTACTATTACGGCGGGGCTTACACGAACAGCTACTACAATGACGAATCCACGAACGGTAAGCCGTCTGTGACAGCCGACAAAGTTTCTTAACTGCCACGAAAGAATCCTGGGACCCGCGTTGTAAGCCGCGCACTGATTTCTGAATCTGGATGCACATCGAATTACGATCCCGACTCGGGAGATTTCTTGTGGCAGCGGTCTGCTTCGCCGGGATGTGCTTTTATATCCAGGCGGCGCTGCGAGCCTTTCTCGCAGCTCATTTCGCGTCCAGCCTCGAAGCCTCGCGTCTGGAGAAGTCCATCCGACTGGAACCTGGAAATGCCGAGTATTACGATCTTCTCGGTCGAAACCTTGCGCTTTCCGGTCCGAGTCTCGATCCAGCCATCCAAAATTTTCAAACCGCGGTTCGACTGAATCCCTACGAGGCGCGCTACTGGTTAGATCTGGCGGGAGCCTACCAGATTGCGGGGCGAACCCAAGAGCAGGGAGACAGCGTGGAACAGGCTGCGCTGGCCGAGCCCACCTCTCCCCATGTGGCCTGGGAGGCTGCGAATTTCTTCGTCGTACAGGGCGATCCCGATCGGGCGCTGCGTTATTTCCGCGTTGTACTGGCGAATGACCCGGAAGCGGTCAACTCCGCTCTCCAGCTTTGCTGGCGCGCCACTGGAAACGTCGAAAAAATTGTGGCGCAGGCGCTACCCCCAATCCCCGAAGTCTACCTTTCGTTTCTTCGTCTGCTCATCACCCAGCAAGAGACTGTTGGCGCCGAGACAGTCTGGGCGAACCTTGTGGGCCTGAACAAGCCATTTTCTGGCAGGCTCGCCCTGCCCTATTTTCGTCTCCTCCTCACCAAGCAGGAACCGGCCGCCGCCAAAACGGCATGGGAGCAGTTGTCCCGCATCGACCCGTCGATCAAAGCCTACTTGCCCACGCGCGAAAATCTGGTTATTAACGGCGGATTTGAACAGAACATGCTGAATGGGGGCTTCGACTGGTGGTACAACACCTATCCTCAAGCTGCCCTCGCGATCGACACCACTGAGTTCCGCAGCGGATCGCGATCCCTGTCGGTAACTTTCGACGGTCACAGCGTCCCTGGAGCACCGATTCTTCAGTATGTCCCCGTGAAACCGAATACAACCTACGAGTTCAGCGCCGAATCGCGTTCTGAGGATATCGACACGGCTAGCGGTCCGCGCTTCGCGGTCGTGGACGCTTACACGAACCAGTCCTACGTCCTGACCGACGACACCCTCGGAACGACTCCATGGCGTCCGCAACGGGCGCGCTTCCGTACCGGCCCCGATACCAATCTCGTGTTACTGGAAATTGTGCGCGATCCTGCCAAGCCGCTCATTCGTGGCAAGTTTTGGGTCGACGACGTCACTCTGACCGAAAGCGCCACTCAAGGATCCTGAAGTGCAACTTTCATCATTTGTGATTGTCGACACAACGGCCGAAGCCCCGCAGACGGTGCTTCCCCAGAAGGGCGCACAGCGCATCTTTCAGAATGTTCTGGTCGTCGGCCTTTTTGTACTGCTCGCCTTCGGAATCTTGGCATTTGGCGCGGTCGACGAGTGGTCCACCTTCACTTTCGAAGCCGGCGCTGCCATCCTGTTCCTCGTCTGGGTGGCGGAACAAGTCGTCTCGGGTCAGGTAACCCTGTCCAAAAATCCACTGTATGTGCCCGCAGCGTTGTTCTTCACGCTGATCCTCGCGCAGATTCTCTTGCGGACCACCGCCTACAGTTACATCACGCGCTACGAAGCTACGCGTTATCTGTCCTACGGGATCGTAATGCTGGTCGCAGCCGAATGCGTACGGGGGGAAGAGTTGCGCAAGAAAGTCGGCATGGGAGTGCTCGCTTTCGGCACGTTCTACGCGTTTTTTGCTTTAGCTCAAGAGCTGGCTCCGAACGGAAAAATCTTCTGGCTCTATACGCCTCGATACCATGGCTCGATTTACGGAAGCTATGTCAACCACAACCACTATGCGGGACTCATGGAGATGCTGATACCCGTACCACTCTGCTTAAGCATGGGCCATCTTTTCAAGGGGGGAAAGCGGGCGATGATTGCTTTTGCTGTGGTACTGATGGCCAGTACAGTCTTCCTCGCCAAGTCTCGCGGTGGGATGATAGCCTTTCTCCTCCAGCTTGCGATGTTGGCTGCCCTCACGTTGTGGCAGAAAAGGGATCGCCGTATCGCGATTGGGCTGCTCACAGTATGCGTATCGGTTCTGTCTTTTCTGTTTTTCATAGGACGGGGTCAGGTTCTCGGTCGGCTTGGAGATCTGGATCCGGGAATTCGGTTTAAAATGACCACCGATTGCCTCCGGATGTTTTTGCACCATCCGATCGCAGGTTCGGGCCTGGGGACATTTCCCACGGTTTACCCGCGTGATCGCACATTCTTCACGACGTTATTTATTAACCAAGCCCATAATGATTACGCACAGCTGCTCGTGGAAACAGGCTTGCTCGGCTTTTTGCTGATGCTTTGGTTCTTGGTTCGCCTGTACCAGCGTGCAACTCCAACTTCTCGACGTTGGGAGTTCAAATGGGAAGCAGCACTATCTCTTGCCGCTCTGCTAGGATGTACCGGAATCTTGTTTCATAGTTTCGTGGACTTCAACCTTCACATACCTGCAAATGCCGCACTTTTTTATGCGCTCGCCGGACTGGCAGCTTCTGAGCTTTCGCCGAGTTCCTCGCGGTCGCATCGCAAAGCGGTCAAGGCGGAAGCCGTTGGGTCACTGCCGTAGAGTGAACGAGGAGAATCCTGTTAAAACTGCTTTGAATGTTGAAACTTTTGTGTAGATAGAAAAAGGCTAACGTGGCTTAATCGCCTGGACTCTTACTGTAGTGGCAGGACCGGCTATTCTCGGGAGGAGAAATGTTGCGGAAACATCTATCCATCGCAGTCCTTGCTTCAATCTGCACCTTTATCGGACACGCGAAAGCGCAGAAGAATGAGCTCGCCGGAATCCTTGGTCGAACCTTCATCAGCGATCAAGTCATACCGACGAGTACCTCTCCGGATAACCTCCTCCGTTTCGGCAACGGTCTGACAGCCGAAGGGAACATCTCCCGCCGCATCATGGGCGGGCAATTCCTGGCCCTGTCGCTCGAGGTTCCAGTACTATGGAACATCGACGAGGACGTACACTCTCACTCCAATCCCGTCGCACCTGGCTTTTCGTCCCTCTTCGTTACTCCCGCGGCGCGCCTCAATATCTTCTCGAACACGGCTGTGTCCCCTTGGGTTAGCGTTGGCGGCGGATTTGGACATTTCAACGGGAGCGCTACCCTAGCTTCCAAGACCTCGAGCACCAACGGCGTCTTTCAGATCGGCGGCGGACTCGACGTCGCCGTATTCCGCCATTTCAGCATACGCGGCGAACTTCGTGATTTTTGGTCAGGCACGCCCAGCCTGAATCTCAGCACCAACCAGAGCCGGCAACACAACCTGTTCGTGGGTGGCGGACTTGTCTGGCACTTCGGGAAGTAAGGACTTTCAGCTCACTCAACCGGAATAGGTTCCACGACTTTAGGCAGACGGCAACCGTCGCATTGCCTGGCCACGGGTTGCAAAGCCTCTACTCGCCACCCGGACGGCTCTTGCCGTGATCGAGGCCTCGGAAACCGACCGACACTCTAAGCCCGGCGGTGCGGTCGACTCGCCCCCTGCGAACATGCGATCATCGGGCGCCTGGTTGATTCGAACCCCGCTTTTCCCCCGACGCAGAAAAGCCGCAGCTTCCGCTGCGGCTTCATTGAATCGCTAAAATGTTGTGCGTCTGCTAGTTCACCGGGCTGGCCGGGTCATCGCTCTTGATCAGAACCCACGCCGTCACGCCACCGATGATGGCGGCACCTACCCCGATCGCCACCGGAGAATCCAGAACGCCGCCTGTCGCGCCCGGCACCGATCCGGCACCCTCACGCTTCCTACCCTTCTTGTCTCTCGGTTGGCCTTCGTCGCGCGTCGTTTCTTGGCCTTGCGCCAGAGTCATCGTGCCTTTGTCGTCGCTAATGGTCAGATCGCCTTTTCGCGCCGCGATCCGAACTGTGCCATCCGTGTCGCGCACTTCGAACTCGGTCCAAGCTCCCGATGCCGGCAATACCGTAACTGTGCCCGCGTGAGTGGCCATCAGCTTCGATGTGGAGATGGTTACGCCGCCGTGCTCGAGCTTTACGCCCGTACCCTGGTACTGAACGATCGAATCATTCAGCACGAGGACCGTCGACCCTGTCGCGTTGATGTTGGCGACGGAATCCTTCGTGGTCTGCACCATGTCACCCGAAAAAATCGCGGATGCTCTGGTAATGCTGCTGCCATTCAGCATGGCGCTACCGTGGCTGTACAACATGGCGGCCGGCTGATCCGCCGCAAACATCGCAACCGGAAAGATCACGGCCATCAAGCAGCTCACGATTTTCAGCAGAGCCCTTTTCATGCGAACAGTTCCACCTTCTTCGGGTAGTCTTGCGAGATGTTAGTCCGAAAGTCGTTCTGCGTCAATCAGTTCTTCCTCCTCCCCCGACGTTACTGTCGGGCTCCAACGCGCCGAGTGCATTCAGCCAACCTGTGTCCCTTCCAGCTTGGGTTCGATTTCCACAGGACAGCGTCGAAATTCGCCCCAGCCAATCTCGCCGGTGCCCGCAATGGACCGATCTCTTTGTGAGACGCCAGCTGGGCCGCCCGCCGTCCCCGCTACTGACCTGGCCCCCGCGTGAATCCGGACAAAGACTCTCGTGCAATTTTCACCCGATTTCCTCACCGCCGGAAACGCATAAAATTGCCCCGCAACGAATCCTGGGCCAGAAGCACCATCGACACAAGGAGTGCCGTATGCGTACTGTCAGGGTAACGATCGCCAGCACCGTCTTTCTGTTTGTTTTTGCCAGCCATCTCCTCGCAGCCACCGTTCAGGTTAGGACGTGCCGAAACAGCGTGCCCAGTTTCGCGACGATTCAAGCCGCCGTGAACGCATCTTCGGCTGGCGGCACCGTCCTCGTTTGCCCGGGCTCCTATCCCGAACAAGTCGCCATCGACAAGGCGCTCAACGTCATCGGGGCGCTGAGCGGAACCGAGAAGGCGGCCGTCATCGTTGCTCCCGCAGGCGGCATTGTTCAAAACACAACCAGCCTTTCTTCGGGCAATCCGATCGCCGCCCAGATCCTAGTGACCAACGCCACGGGCGTCAACATCAGCAACCTCACCGTAGATGGCGCCAATAGCCAGATTTCCGTCGGCGGATGCAGTCCGGTCAATCTGGTAGGCGTGCTCTATCAAAATGCTTCAGGCACCCTGAATCATCTGGCAGTGATCAATCAGGCGCTAACGGGCGTGAGCATTGGTTGTCAGTCGGGTCTTGGGATCTTCGTGCAAAGCGGAAACAGCGGCACGTCGAACGTCAGCATCGTCAACAATTACGTCGAGAACTATCAGAAGAATGGGATCACCGCGAATGAAGCCGGAACCACGGTGACGATTACCGCGAACAACGTGGTCGGCCAAGGGCCCACAACGGGTGCCGCCGAGAACTCGATTCAGGTTGGTTTCGGAGCCACGGGAACGGTGCACGGAAACGTCGCCATGGACGACGTCTTCTCGCCCGACACGATTTCCAGTCCGGGAAACGCCGCCTCGGGCATCCTGGTTTTCGCCTCAACCGGCGTGACCGTCACGAACAATACAGTCGGCAACACGCAATTCGGGATCGCCTTCGTCTCCGACGCGACCGCTGGCCCCGCCGACAACGGAACCATCCAGGGAAATCGAATCAGCGCGACCCGCGTTTTCGACGGTGTCGAACTCTGCGGCAACGGCAACACGGTTATCGGAAACACGATCAGCGGCAGCGACGAGTCCGGCGTCCACATCGACAGCACCTGCGGAGCCGTGGCCAGCAATACCGTGAGCAAGAACACCATCAACGATGCGTGCGCAGGGATTCTGGTAGGAACGGCGGCTGGTTCGAATACGATCGGTACCAACAACTTCTACAACACACGGAATACAACTCTCACGGCGGACACCTGCTCGCCACCGTTGACGGCGGCTGCTCCATTGATGGCCGGGCGTGTGGCTGCCGCGTCGGCAGCGACGAATCACGCTCGCCCCAGTCCAGCGCGGCCTTGAATCGCGGAGTGGTGTATAGGAAGTACCTTCAGTCCCGCGGACCGCTCGACCGCGCTGATGTCGCAACTAATGCCGATGGAGGGACCAACGTCCCTCGCCCGTCCGATCTTACGTTGGCCGGCTCACGTCCGCAGGAACGGCCGGCTGCACTGGAGTCACGCCGAGATCTCTCCCCAGCATTGCCGCCACCGCCCGCTCCGCTCCGCGTCCATCAATCAGCACTCGCCCGCGCGCCGACATCTTCTCCAGGGCTTCGGGCGAAGAGGCCAAGCCGCGAAGTCTGTTCCTGATGTCCTCGCCGCTGGGAGAACCTGCTGGCCCCATGCTCAATGCAGCCCCGGCATCGACCAGCGCACTCGCGATCGATTCCTGATTGTCGGCGAGCACGATAAGCAGAGCAGGAAGCCCCATGAAAGCCATCTCCCAGGCTGCCGTTCCAGCCGCTGAGATCGCCACATCGGCCCACGCCATCAACTCAGCCATGTCGCCCGCATTGTGAACGAGACGAAGGCCCTGCCTGCTACCGCCCATCGCGTCACGCAATTGATCAAGATGTGGATTGCTGCCGCCCACCACGATCTGCGCCTCGAACTCCGGGGCTGCCATCAGCCCTTCGATCACTCGCAGCGTGACGTTGTCGGGATCACTTCCCCCCAATGTCACCAGCACCCTCCGCGCCAGTGCGTGAATCTCGCGTTTCCGCCCTCTCCACGCAGCAAACTCTCGCCGCAGCAAAACGTACTCCGGTCCGAGCAGCAATCTCGTGGATGGCCCACGATCGGGATACGGCCTCTGCCTCGCTTGAGGATTCTGATTGAGGACAATCTCCACGACGTAGCGTTCCGCACGGCCGTCATCATCCACGACGAGTAGCTTCAGTCCCGCCCTGTGCAGGCAAGCCTGGTAGTCCGCGCCGAAAACGTATCCGTCGACGACAACCCACTGCGCCGCTTGCTGGCGCGCCAACGTGATGATGCGATCGGAATCGCCGGGACTGCCTGGTGTCTGCTGTACATGCACGAACTCCATCTTCTCGCCGACGATCCGGCGCGCAACCGCCTCCGTCGACTGCGCCATCACGAAGACCGCATCCCCGCCGGCGTCCTGCCAGGCTTGTGCCAGCGCCACGCAACGCATGGCATGCCCGGTCCCGATGCGGACGCTCGCATCGCAGCGGATCAACAGCTTTCTAGAGGACTTCATCGCTTGGGCACTACTCTTTTACCGGGCTCGAAGGAAGGATTAACTCCCTAGCTGGCTCTAAAAAACTCGCGATTCGTATCAGGGCATCGCTTCAGCGATGCCGTAACGCGCACAATACCAGCGCCCCTGGAGGGCTGAGATTCACACTCAGCCCTTCAGACGCCTTGATTCCTACATCAACGAGAATGATGAAGGACCACTTTCCTCACCGCTGCAATCACGTCCTCTACATCCTGCTCGCTCATCCCATGAAACATGGGCAAACTGATGAGTTTCTCGTAAGCGGCTTCCGCAATCGGATATTCGCCGCCTTTGTATCCGAACCGTTCGCGGTACAAGGAATGCAAATGAACGGGGATGTAATGCACATTCACTCCGATGTTCTCCGCCCGCAGAGCCCGGAAGACTTGCTTGCGGCCCGCACCGAGAGTCTTCTGATCGATCCGGATGGGATAGAGATGCCACGCCGACCTTACGCCCTCGCGCTCTCCCGGAATCGCAATTCCTGGAAGCTCCCGAAAGGCAACGCTGTACCGAGCGGCAATCTCGCGGCGTCGCGCGAGATTCGCATCCAGCTTCTTCAGCTGCGAAATTCCCAGGGCACACGCGATATCGCTTAGCCGATAGTTGAAGCCGAGGAACTCCACATCGTAAAACCACACGCCCGACGCGTTCCTCTCGCGTGCATCGCTCGTGATGCCATGGTTCCGGAATTTCCGCAGCGATTCCGCAAAATCCGCCCGATCAGTCGCCACCATCCCGCCCTCGCCTGTCGCCAAATGCTTTACCGGATGGAAGCTAAACACGGTCATGTGCGCGATGCTGCCCGTTTGGCGTCCGTGATATTCCGCACCCAGCGCGTGGCAAGCGTCCTCGATTACGGTGAGGCCATCCTTCTCGGCGAGCGCCATGATGGCGTCCATCTCTGCCGGATGTCCGGCATACGCCACGGGCAGAATGGCCCGGGTCTTCGAACTAATGCGTTCGGCCACGCGGTCGGGATCTATGTTCAAGGTATCGGGGCAAACATCCGCAAATACCGGCGTCGCGCCCTGATAGAGCACACAATTGGCGGTCGCCACAAATGTAAGAGGTGAGGTAATCGCCTCGTCGCCCGGCCTCAGCCCCGCCGCGAACGCTGCCCCATGCAACGCCGCCGTTCCCGAACTGAACGACACCGCGTGCTTCGCGCCCACCCACGCGGCGCACTTTTCCTCGAATTCCTCAACCTTGGGGCCCGTCGTGAGCCACTCAGAGCCCAGAACATCCACCACCGCCCGGATGTCGTCTTCATCAATCGACTGGTGCGCATAGGGCAGCAGCGTCTCGCGGACGGGCTTGCCCCCATCGATCGCTAATGTTGGCGAGCTTGTCGGGGTCGCACGCATGGTGCGTCTAGGCAGGAACAGTCGACTTGTCAGGATCGAAGTCGGCGATCAACTCTCGCAGATCCTCTTCGCTCAGCCAACGCGAGTTGGTGTCGCTGGCATAGCGGAAGCCGTCAGTCAGCGCACTTCCCTCCATCCAGCCCTTTCCGTTCGCCGCATAAGATGGCTGGATCACGTACATATCGCCAACCTCGACGGTGTGGCGCGCCTCATCTTCCGAGACCAGCGCCTCGTGCAGCTTTTCTCCCGGCCGGATGCCGACCGTCTCAATCTCGCAGCCCTGCGCGATTGAATTCGCCAGGTCGAGCATGCGCATGCTGGGAATCTTCGGCACGAAAATCTCGCCGCCCTTCATCTGCTCCACACAGCGGATCACGAACTTCACGCCTTTCTCGAGGGTGATCCAGAAACGGGTCATGCGCGGATCCGTGACCGTGATCTTTCCCCGCTTGCGCTGCTCGAGAAACATCTGCAGGACTCCGCCGCGGCTGCCGAGCACGTTGCCGTAGCGCGCGCAACTGAAGCGGGCGTCCGCGTTCCCCGCATCGCCATTGGCCTGCACGATCATCTTCTCCGCACACAGCTTCGTCGCACCATATACATTCGCGGGATTTACCGCCTTGTCTGTGCTCAGCGCCAGCACTCGCCCGACACCCTGTTTCATGGCCGCCTCGATCACGTTGCGGGTGCCCATGATGTTGGTCTGGATCGCTTCGAAGGGATTGTGCTCGCAAGCCGGAACCTGCTTCAGCGCTGCTGCGTGCACGACGACCGTCGCCCCGGCGAAGGCACGCTCCAGGCGGCCCGCGTCGCGAACGTCGCCGATGAAATAGCGCAGACTGGAATGATTGAGTCCGCTCGCCCGCATCTCATGCTGCTTCAATTCGTCGCGGCTGAAGACCACCAACTGTTTGGGTCGATATTCGCCGAGCATGATCTCGACGAACTTCTGCCCAAAAGACCCCGTTCCTCCGGTTATAACCACAACCTGTTCGGACCAATTCATCAAAACCTCAGTGAAACCGACTCGTCAGATTCTTTGGTTCCGCATGTGACCCGCGCAAGCGTGAACGTCCGCCGAGTCGTGTAGCGCCGCCATCCCGGCGGCTGTCGTGGCGGGCATCCTGCCCGCCACACTCCAGAGGCCCCAAGTCCCGTCCCATTGTTAAGTATAGCGAAGGCCCTCACCCCGCCGCCCAGCCCCCGATCAGCCTCAAGTCCCACTCCAGCAGCCCGGGAGCACGCGCATCCCTCAGGTATTCCCTTCACGTTTTTTCAATCGACAAATCGCCGACAAAGACTCGACAATCGTCTGCATGTTCTACCGCTCCGACAATCGCTCCCCCGACCAACTCCGGCCCGTGACGATCCTGCCTGATTTCATCAAGACCGCCGAAGGTTCTGCGCTCATTGAAGTAGGCAATACGCGCGTTATTTGCACGGCGTCCGTAGAAGAAACCGTCCCTGCTTTTCTGCGCAACAGCGGCAAAGGATGGGTCTCAAGCGAATACGGCATGCTGCCCCGCGCCACCCTGACCCGTACACCACGCGAAGTCAGCAAGGGCCGCGCCAGCGGCCGCACGCACGAAATCCAGCGCCTGATCGGCCGCTCGCTGCGCGCCGTCACCGATCTCGCCAGCCTCGGCGAACGCACCATCTGGATCGATTGCGACGTCATTCAGGCCGACGGCGGCACACGCACCGCCTCCATCACCGGCGCTTTCGTCGCTCTCGGACTGGCCCTGGAAAAATTGGTCGAAGCCGGGACCCTGACCTCGGTGCCCTTGCGCGACTTCGTCGCCGCCATCAGCGTCGGCATTGTCGACGGCGAACCTCTGCTCGACCTCTGCTACGAGGAAGACTCGCGCGCCGACGTCGACATGAACTTCGTCATGACCGCCGGCCGCAAGATGGTCGAGGTGCAGGCCACCGCCGAGCACAAAGTCTTCGACGACCGCCAGTTCAACGAAATGCTCACGCTTGCGCGCAAAGGCGTCGACGCCCTCATTGCCAAGCAGCAGGCAGTCCTGAGCACGCTTACGCTGCGGCAGTAGGAACGAGCGTGTCTCCACCGGTGTCTTTTACGAAAAGATGAAGAGTCCTTTGCTTCTGGCATCGACTGCTGTCGGGATGGTCGTGCTCGTTGCTGCTTCGGGTATCGTGTTCGCCCGGTGCGAGAATCGAACGGCACTCAATCGGGCTTACGCCCTGATGGACGACGCAGACCGTTTCCAGATGAATAGAAGCACGCTTGATGACGCGTTGTCGTTTGTAAAAAAGCATCACGGGGAGGCGCGATCAAGTAAGCCAACGGGCGGCTGCGCACCGACCGATTGCATGGCGGAAGCAGAGATCATTCCCCTGTTTTACTCAAGACACACGTGGCTCATACCAGTCGTGAAGCAGGTCGGGGTCCATGTGTTTAACTGCAATGTTACCGTTTGGATCAAGGATGGAAAACTGGTCGCCGTTGAGAAGATATTTTTCGTTCCCAAGGCAGTTGGCGCGGACGTCTATGTCGCAACCGTCGTCAGCGATCCTGATGAACGCATTAGCCGGAATCCGTCATACAAGCTTCACCCAGCTTTCATCACAAACTATCGAGAGGGCCGTGGCACCCCGGAATTTACTTACTGGAGCAACGCGAGCAGTGCCGAACGGACGGTTCCCTCAACTCGCATGAATCTCGATTGCGTCGCTACGTTAGCGGGATGCAAATCCGTCGCTCAGATCCTCCCAGCCGCATGGGGCCAGCACCAGGCTGACGCATCGAGAATCGAAAGTTTGGAAAAATAAGGTCGTAATTGAGCGGGGTTCGCACGCTTCAGGAGCTCCGTAACACTGCACTGCACTGCTCGCGCCTTCATCCGCCTTATAATCAGCGCCATGTCTTCCCCTGCGGCGCTGACGGAAACCCCGCGAATGGACCGCGAGGACCCGTATCTGCGCGTTCTTTGCGTAAACATCTTCGTGCGCGATCAGGATCGAAGCCTTCGCTTCTATGTCGATCAACTTGGATTCCGGCTGGTCGTGGACGAGAGCTATGAATCCGGCGGGCGCTGGCTTGCGGTCGCGCCTCCCGATGGCAATACTGTCCTCGCCCTGATCGCCCCGCCGCGCAAGTCCGAAGACTTCAAACTGATTGGCCGCTCGCGACACACCGTCCTGGCTACCGAAAACATCATGGCCAAATTCGAAGAGTGGAAAAAACGTGGCGTCCGCTTTCATCATCCGCCCCAGGCCACCTTATGGGGTGGAATCTTCACTCGTTTCGACGATCCGGATGGCAACTCTTTCTCACTCGTGGCGCATGACAACTTCGTGCGCCAAATCGAAGCCGAACGCCGCGCCGCCGCGGAAAAACTCGAGGCCGAGCGCCGAGCGGCCCAGGAACTCGAAATCGCCAAGCAGGTACAGGCCCGGCTTTTCCCGCAAATGCTGCCTGAACTGAAAACCCTTGAGTACGCGGGAGCCTGTATCCAGGCCCGCGCCGTGGGCGGCGACTACTACGACTTTCTCGATCTCGGTCATGGAACCCTTGGGCTCGTCATCGCCGACACTTCTGGAAAAGGGATCGCGGCCGCCCTGTTGATGGCGAACCTGCAAGCCAACTTGCGCAGCCAAAGCGCCATTGCGCTCGATCAGCCCCAACGCTTCCTGCAGTCCGTCAACCAGCTTTTCTGCAAGAACACCGTCGACAGCGCTTACGCCACGCTGTTCTTTGGGCAATATGACGATCGCACCCGACGCTTGCGCTTCGCCAACTGCGGCCACTATTCCGGTGTTCTGCTTCGCGCAGGAAATACCCTCGAGCGGCTCGATTCCACCGGCACCGTGCTGGGGCTATTTTGCGACTGGGACTGCTCGATCGAGGAACGGCAATTTTCCCCCGGAGATCTCTTCGCTCTCTTCACCGATGGTGTAACGGAAGCCTTCGATCCCTCGGGCGAAGAATATGGAGAGGCCCGGCTGATCGAAGCTCTGCGCCGAGGGCGCGATCTGTCTTCGCAGTCTTTACTCGCTGAGATCGTTCAGGACGTTCAGCGTTTCAGTGGCCCCGAGCAGTACGACGACATCACTCTGATGATTGCTAAGTGCAAATAGGGGATGCAATTAGGGCAGTTCCGCTGCTCCAGTTCTGGTTGCCATTGTTTACGCGTCACACCCATCGCCCCACCCCCCGTATTACAATGAAAAGCCGCCCAAAACTGCTTCCCGGGCGGAGTGTATCCGTCCCAATCCCGCACTCATTTTTGGAGGATAGAACAATGAAGCTCACCCCCGGAAAACTGGCCGGTCTTAAAAAAGTCTCCAACGACCGCGGCGTCATCGCCGCCGCCGCCATGGATCAGCGCGGCTCTCTGCAGAAATCGCTCGCCAAGGAAAAGGGCGCCGAAGTCACAGACGCCATGATGGAAGAATTCAAGTCCCTGGTCACCGAAGTCCTTACTCCGCACGCCAGTGCCATCCTGCTCGATCCCGAGTGGGGCCTACCCGCCTCGAAGCGCCGCGCGAAAAACGCTGGCCTGCTGCTTGCCTATGAGAAGACTGGCTATGACAAGACCGGCCCCGGCCGCCTGCCCGATCTGCTTGATCTGTGGTCCGCACGCCGCCTGAAAGAAGCCGGCGCCGATTGCGTGAAGATCCTGCTCTACTACACGCCCTTCGACCCGAAGAAGATCAACGACCACAAGCATGCCTGGGTCGAGCGCATCGGCGATGAGTGCCGCGCCAACGACATCCCGTTCTTCCTCGAGTTCGTCGGCTACGAAGAAGGCGCTGACGAGAAGGGCCTCGAGTACGCGATGAAGAAACCACAGATCGTCGCCGAAAGCATGCGCGAATTCAGCAAAGACCGCTACGGCGTCGACGTCCTCAAGGTCGAAGTGCCCGTCAACATGAAGTTCGTCGAGGGCACGAAGTGTTTCGCCGGCACGAAGGCCTACAACAAGAAAGAAGCCATCGACCTGTTCCACAAGGCCGCCAGCGTCGCCACCAAGCCGTTCATCTACCTCTCGGCGGGCGTGAGCAACGCGGAGTTCAGCGAGACGCTCGAACTGGCCGGCGAGTCCGGCGTGAAATTCAACGGCGTGCTCTGCGGCCGTGCCACCTGGAAAGACGGCATCCCCGTCTACGCCAAGCAGGGCGCCGATGCCTTCCGCAAGTGGCTCGAGACCGAAGGCGTGAAGAACATCGAAAACGTCAACAGCAAGCTGAAAGCCGCGACTCCGTGGTACTCGATTTACCAGGCCGAGCCGGCGTTGGTCGGGGCGTAAGCAAAAGCCCTTGAGGCGCGGGCACCCTCGCTCGCCGAAATCAAGGCCGCGGACGCAGGAACTTGCTTATCAACTGAAGGGCAGGCTAAAAGGTCTGCCCTTTTTCTTTATGGAGCGACGGGTGTCTCGCCCCTCAAGGTCGCGCTCCAAGCTCATCATTGCTTTCCCGATACTCCCACCCTACGATGGCTTCATGTCGCAGCCTACCGCTAGCCTGTGCGACTCGACGGCCGAAGCCAGCCAGCTTTCGCCCATCGAAAAGCGCGCGGACCCGCCCTATCGCGTCCTCTACGACGGCCAGTGCGAAGTCTGTCAGGCTTGCGTCTCCTGGCTGAAAGTTCTCGATCGCGATGGCAAAACGCTTTGCCTGCCCATCTCCGCGGAGACTCTCGCATCCACACATACCCGCCTGCGAATGGACGACTGCCTCCGCCAACTGCACGTTGTTACTCCTAGCGCACTGATTCTTGTCGGGTGGGATGCCGTCGCTGCGCTCGCACTCCTGTTCCCCTCCACCTGGATCATCGGCTGGCTCGGCCAGCGATTCCCTTTCCACAGCCTGGGACGCGCCATCTACGGATACGTCGCTGCCAACCGCTACGCTCTGAGCAAGTGTCGTGGCGGCGCCTGCCGCGTCGCCAAACCCGAAACCGTCAGGCGCCAGGCCCGGCTCGGCGCGTTCTGGTCGTGCTACTCACTCGGCTTTTTTGTACGACTGCCACTGATTCTCTGGTCGGGGATCTCCGCCGCGCGCGATAGAATCCGCACTTTCTTCCGCACCTACCACAGGCGGCTCGATCTCTTGAACGGAAAGTTGACGATCTTATTTCTGAACGGAACCCTCCCCAACACCGTGCCTCTGCTTTTCGGAGAACTCTTCACCGCGGTTCTCTACGACGGGGTCGCTGTCGACCCGGGATCGCCGAAGATGCGCCGTTCGCTCGACCGACACCTGCGCCGTCTGCGACCGAACATCACCAAGGTCGTCGCCACCCACGCCCACGAAGAGCACGTCGGCAATCTCAACTGGCTCGCCGATCGCGCCCACGCTCCCATTTACCTCTCCGAGATGACGGCACAATTTCTGACTCCGTTCAAAAAGCTTCCCTGGGTCCGGGCCATGATCATCGGTCAACCGCCGAATCTTCAGCCTCCCTACCAGATCCTCGGCGAAACTCTCAACACGCAATCCCACCAACTCCAAGTGATCCCCACGCCGGGCCACTGCGACGACCACATCGTCCTCTACGATCCCGCCGAAAAGCTTCTGATCGCCGGCGACGCCTTCATGGGCGGCTACTTCGCTACGCCGAACCCCGACGTCGATAGTCATAAGTGGCTCCTCAGCCTCGAACGCTTGATGGAACTCGATATCGAAATCCTGGTCGAAGGTCATGGACACATCCACACCCTGCGCACCGATATTCCTGACTTTCCGGGTGTGGTGATTCGTGAAGACCCAAAGAGGGCAATCGCGGAGAAGCTCGACTACATGCGCTGGCTGCGCGAACAGATCGAGGCTGGATTTGCGGAGAAGCTTCCCATGCGCGTGATCGAAGCCACCTGCTTTCCTTGGGGGAATCGCACTTCTTGGGAAAGTTGCGCGACCGACGAGTGCATCCGCCTGCTCAGCCTCGGCCACTTTTCGCGCACCGAACTCGTTCGCAGCTTCGCGCGCAGCAACAACGACGTGCTTCCGACCATCTATGAAGTCCGCATCTCAGAGTAGTGCCTGAGTCATTTCCCCGCTTCTTTTTCAGGGAACCACGATCTAACCGGGTGATCGAAGTCGAATCCCGAGCCAAAGACCACTTCGCCATGCACGCATCACCGCAGAACATCCTGCAACTCATCGGCAACACATCCCTGTTGGCGCTTCGCCAGATTGTTCCCGCCAACGGTGCCCGCATTCTGCTGAAGCTCGAAAGCGAGAACCCCACCGGCAGCATGAAGGATCGCATGGCTCTTGCCATGATCGAAGCCGCCGAGGCCGATGGACGCCTTAAACCCGGCGGTGCCGTCGTCGAATATACCGGCGGCAGCACCGGTGTCTCGCTCGCTCTCGTGTGCGCGGTCAAGCGGTATCCCCTGCATATCGTCACCTCTGACGCCTTCTCGCGCGAAAAGCTCGATCACATGAAAATCCTGGGCGCACGCATGAACATCATTCCCAGCGAAAGCGGCCAGATGACTGAAAAGCTCACTCGCGACATGGTCGAAGCCGCCCGCGTGATCGCCGAAGAAACGCGCGCCTTCTGGACCGATCAGCTCAAGAACACCGACCAACTCTCCGCCTATCACAAGCTCGCCGACGAAATCTGGACCCAAACCGACGGCCGCATTGATGCGTTCGTGCAGAGTGTCGGGACCGCCGCATGCCTCCGAGGCACTAGCGAAGGCCTCCGCCGCCACAATGACAAGATCAGGATGGTGGCCGTGGAACCTACCGAATCCGCGGTCCTCTCCGGCGGTCCTCCCGGCGGACACAAAATCGACGGCATCGGCGCCGGTTTCGTCGTGCCGCTCTGGCGAACGGACATCGCCGATCAGATCGAACGCGTCTTGACCGACGAGGCCAATGCGATGGCCCTCCGCCTCGCCCGCGAAGAAGGACTCTTCGCCGGATCGTCCACTGGCGCGAACGTCATCGCAGCCTTGCGTGTGGCCGAACAACTCCGCCCGGACGCAACCATTGTGACCATCATGTGCGACACGGGGATGAAGTATCTGAAGACGTACGGGGCGAAGCTCGATGCTTCTCCTGTGGCGGAAGCTGCCAGCTTAAGAGCTTGAGGGTACGTTCACGCTAAACGACTGCCGTTCCTGCGGCGCGACCCGGGAAATCGCCCATGATTTGAGGCCATCTGTAGCCTCTGACACTGGATTTGTCCTTACGCATCCAGCAGACCTTTCTGCCTTGGTTTCCTCCGAGCAGCCACACGTTATTGCCAGTCATGCCACCGTAAAAAGCCACGTGGCCGGTCGTGCTTCCCGTGTCGGAGCTTGGCGCGACAACCACCACGCATCCGTAAATTGGATGGGCTATCGCTCTTCCAAACCTCATCCAGGATGCGGCCGTCGCGTACCCCAGATGGTTCGCATCAACCTGCATCAGGCACCAATTCACAAAGGCAGCGCACCAGGCTGTCATCCGCCAACCAGTGTCTGTGTGTCGAACCGTATCCAGAGTGAAAGAACGATGCTTCTTATCGAGCGAGGGATCAGTGCGCACTGTGGATAGATACTTCTTGATGTCACGGTTGGCACTGTCCATCAACGTCGGCCCGAGGGCAGATGCAGCGCTCTTCGACCATTCGAGATCGACCCGATTCCAATCAATCAATGTCGGACCCTTTGGATTGTTCGCTGACAACGCTCGATAGACAGTCCGCTGATATTCGGTCGCGGCATCTTTCTCGCCGATGCCCTTTCCCAGTTCTCCGAGCGCGATCTCCATCCACGGCGCAACGAGGCTCTCCGCGTCCGTAGGAGCTGGTGGCTCTAGTTTGTGCTTTGGCTTGGCCATGGAACGCCCCCCGACCCGAGGCTGGCAAAACTTGGGCACAGAGTGTACCACCGCTTCCTCAAGATGCGTCGTCAGTCGAACCAGGACGCCCGGACTGCAACACGCGGAGCCGACTCGGCTAGCGAGTACCCTCTGCCTTCTCATCGCTTCCATCCCATCCAGTCAATCATCCATTTCCAGGTCATCTCCTGGGTGTGCTTCGCCGGTGGCGCCGGAATCGGACGCTCGGGAAACTTCACTTGTTCCCCTCGATACGTCTCTGCCAGGCGCTTGAACACTCTTCCCTGCTCCTTCACCTTGCCGTCGTTGGTCATCAGGCCCAGGCTGTATTCAAGAGAGTTGAATTCGAATTTCCGGTCTACATCATGCGTGTCCCAGTACGTGAACCAGCTGACCCCCTGCTCAATGGCGGCCGTCACCGCGATTTCCAGCCACTCGGCTTGCTGCTTCTCGGGCAGACTTTCGATGCACGTGTTGAATTCCTCGGCCCAGACGGGCTTGTGCAGATCCTTCGCATACGCGCGGATCAGCGCCGCGTTCGCGGCCAAGAGTTTCGTGCTCGGCGGATCCATCGGGCCTCCGTACTTCAACGCACCCGACCAGTACGGATAACAATGCATGATCGGAAATTTCGTCGCCGCCAGCGCCTGTGGCGAGAACGTGTTCTCCTCGAACCATGGCTCTTCGTCGACGCCATTTACGTGCAGGCCCTCCGGCACCGCCTCCTGCATCAGAGCGAACATCTTCGCCATCCACGTGTCGCCCACGCTCGGTTTGGTTTTCCAGCAGGTGTTCAGTTCGTTCCCGAAGTCAAACCCGATCACGTTGCTCTTCCCGCGCACGACCCTCGCCAGTTCACGGACGAACAGTTCCTGCGCCTTCCACATCTCCGCATCGGTATAGAACTCCGATCCCGCTTTGTTGAACGGCGGCAGGAAAAACCACCCGCTCAGTTGCCCCGTGAAAACGGTGACCACGGCATCGAGGGAGCGCTCGCTCATCAGTGTCAGCAATTGCTCCAGCCGCTCGAGGTGAAGCGGACTCACCCACTTCGGATTGGGTTGAAAATACGGCCAGATCAGCAGAATGCGCAGATGATCCGCGCCCAGCGCCGAGATCGCATCCAGATCGCTCTTGATCGGGTCCGCGTCCCAGTTGTTCCAGCAGAACCACCAGTTCTTCGACGGCGTGTAATTGGCGCCGAACCTGTGACGATCAAGATCCCTGCTGTGCGCCGGACGCTCATCGGCAAGTGCACCGCGATTCGGTTCAGAACTGGTGGGATCTTTTCTCTCGATCTCAACCGTCGCATTGCGCTTTGCGAAAAACGAAGATTCCGCAGCGACCGGGCCCGCGATCGCCGCCGTCAACGTATTGCGGACGAACTCACGTCTGTTCATAACGCCGACACTATACTCGCGAAACCATCATCCGCGGCTGTCGTCAGAACATTTAGGTCGTCGGAACATTTAATATTGACGGCGCGCAATCAAGGCGCTCTTCCCATGAACGCAAATCAAACCGCCCTCATCACCGGCGCCTCCACAGGCCTGGGAGCCGAGTTCGCAAGGCTCTTCGCACGCGACAAGTACAACCTTGTTTTAGTGGCTCGCACTGGGCCCAAGCTCGCCGAGCTTGCCGACGAAATTCGCCAGCAGCATGGCATCACCGTGAAGACGATCCCGCTCGATCTCGGCCTGCCGCAGGCGTCCCAGAACCTCTTCGAGGAAACCCAGCGCGCCGGCATCCATGTCGATGTCCTCGTCAACAACGCCGGCTACGGGCGATCCGGAAACTTCGCCGACATTCCGCTGGAAGAATCCTACGGACAGATTCAGCTCAACGTCACCGCCCTCACGCTGCTCACGCGCCTTTATCTGGGACCGATGCTCGAGCGCCGATCCGGCAGGATCATGAACGTCGCTTCCACTGCCGCCTTCCAACCCGGCCCGCTGATGGCTGTCTACTATGCGAGCAAGGCCTACGTTCTCTCCTTCTCCGAGGCGCTCGCCGACGAACTGCGCAAGACCGACATTCGCGTCACCTGCTTTTGCCCGGGCGCAACGCTCACCGAGTTTCATAAACGCGCCCAGACCGAGAACGCACGCCTTTTCAAGCAACTCGCCCCCATGGACGCTAAGACCGTCGCAGAAGACGGCTATCGTGCGCTGATGGCCGGCAAGACTCTTGCGATTTCCGGATTCAAGAATTGGCTGGTCGCTGAGTCCGTGCGCTTCGCGCCCCGAAAGATGGTGACCGCCATCTCCCGCTGGGTCGCCGAACCCGTACGCTAGTTCGTGGCGCCGGCGTCTCGCCTGGCTTTTACAAACTTGTCATCCTGAGCGAAGCGAAGGACCTGCTTTTCCCCACGCATTTGCGTTTCTCCCAGAACTCCCTGGCCTTTCCCTGCGATTCTCTGCGTTTCAAGGGTCTTCTTTGTGGCCTTTGCGACGCAGTTCTTTGCGTCCTTTGCGGTTCAAGCTTTTGACTTTCAAGTCTGTCAAGCCCCCAAAATCGCGCTTTTCCCCGCAACGCTTTCAATTCACGCCAAATATATTTCCCGCGCAACTGTCTCAATTACCCTCTCCAAATTGCTATTCTAAAATTAGAGCCAGAGATGGAAACGATTCCGTGTGACCCGGGCTTAACCATGCGGACGCTTGCCGGACTCCGACCCGAGGGAGTCGTACCGGACATCTGAGCGGCCGGGCTCCTCCCCTATCGAGGGGGCGTTAGCCGCAGTAGAGGTGATTCACTTCACGTCACTTACGAGTCTAATCATAAGGATGGACTCGTAAGTGACCAAACTACCAGAAGAAGAATGGGTAAAAGCAGAAAGTCGGTCGATTCCGATGCAACAAGAATCGAAAAAAGGAGTGAAGTTACCTTCTAACTAAAAACGGAAAGGACAACAAAGCCACCGGTCGATAAGTTACTCGTCACAATCCGCGCGAGGCATCCGGTCCAGGCAAAGTGCACGGGCTACCATCGTCCAACTTTCTTCCCTTCTTCCAGGCAACCCCGTCTTCACAAATCGCTACATACTTTTGCAAAGCTTTACCCGATTCGCGATATCGTTTTCGCCAACCGGCGTCTAACCAATCAGGGAGCAGAGACTCCCCCAAACGGCCCACGTTGGTCGACAGCTCAAGCCCTGCAAAGCCTTCGACACAGGAGGTAGCAAGATGGCGAATCTTAGTCCCGCCCGTCATGCTGTTACGTCTGCGGTTGCATTTGCTCCCTCAACCAAGTTTTTTCACTCAGGAACCACATTGTTGGCGCTGTTGCTCCTTGTGGCCGCCTGCCTCGCGCAAGACCAGAACCAGTCCCCGACGCCCTCTCCCGTGCAAGATCCGAAGACAGCACAAACCACAACACCACCCTCCGCGGAGACGCCCTCAGCAAACATCGTCATTCCCGCGGGCACGCGGCTGGCGCTCGTTCTCACCAGTCCAGTCGCGAGCAAGACCGTCCATCACGGCAATACCGTGTACGGCCAGATGACGGCGCCGGTTGTGGTCGGCAACGCGGTCGCGATTCCCGCCGGAGCATTTGTCCAGGGCAAGGTCAACAAGCTTGCCCGCAACGGCACGCGCGCGGAAATGTCACTCGACTCTGTCTCCGTTGTCTTCCCGGGCGGTTACGTCGCGAACGTATCGGGGCCATTGAACCTTGAGACCGATGAAGGCACTGCCTGGAAGGTAGCGACCAAGGGCGGATTGATCGGTGCCATCGCCGCACCCGCGGCCGGGGGAGCCGCTGGCGCGCTCATCAGGCACGCAGCAAGCAGTTCGAATGGCATGACGCTGAACGGACTCACCATCAATCCTGACCGCATGCAGAGTACAGCCATCGGCGGCATCGTCGGATTGGGCGCGGGCAGCGCACTCGGACTGTACTTTCTGCTGCGCAGCCGGCAGTTCTATGTGGATGCCGGTTCGCCCATGGAGTTGACGCTGCCCCAACCGCTGACGCTCGCGCAGGCACAGGTCGATGACGCAGTCCGACAGTCGCAGGCGCAGCCGCCGCCCATCACGCCGGTCGCGAAGCGTCCGCTCCCTCCGCCCGTCGACACAACACCGACGCACACCTGTTACACGCCCGGAACGCCCGGCACTCCGCCGACCGTCATTCCCGGGAAGCCGCCGATCGGCGATTCGCCGGGCACGCCTCCAACGGTCATTCCCGGAACCCCGGCCGTTCCGGGAGCACCGTACCCCTGTAAGTAGAGATCTGAGCGACTGGGTTTAGCCTAAGGATGGAACGCACCTTGCCTTAGTGAGGGCCGCACTACTTGAAAGATTCGGACCTACGATCCGGCGTCGCGATGCACAGTCTCCATCGAGAACGCCGGCAGGCATACCGCGATGTAGTCGGCGCCGCCCTCTTCGGGCGTCGAGTACTGCACCCACTCGCCTTTGTGCGCGATCACGGCCTGTCCGGCCCGCACGTCGAACGATCCGTGGGCGTGCGTCACGCGCAGCGTTCCCTTCAATACGATCGTGAACTCGTCAAACTCCGGAGTCTGGCCCGGCTCGACCCACCCCTGCGGGCTGCGCATGTGGGCGACGCTGACGCCGGAGGTCTGCGAGTTGACGCGTCCAATATATTCGTCGATGAGCTTCGGCTTGTTCCCCGCCGCTTGGATGGAGGTTGGTTGCGCGATCAAAGTGGGCATGATTTCAGTATCGAATCTCCCAAGGGTCTGAATACTTTGAATTCATCTGGATGCTAAGAGCCATCTGGACGCTCCGAGTTTCAGGTCTCACTCGGAGCGTGTAGCTCAGAGCTAGCGGCTCGCTACCGCATCCCATCCAGGATCGATCCCACGATCCCGCCGACGACCCCGCCTTGTGCCGCTTCCTTTGACGGCGCGGGCATGTACTCCATCAGCTTGTGCGCGAGTTTCGAGATCGGTAGCGTCTGCAACCAGACCTTGCCTGGCCCGGTGAGCGCAGCCAGAAAAATCCCGTCGCCGCCGAAGATCATGTTTTTGATTCCCGGGACCGTCGTGATCTGGAACGAAACGCTCGTCTGGAATGCGCCCACGTGTCCGGGATGAACCCGCAGCGTTTCGCCCGGCTGCAGATCTTTCACGATGAGTTCGCCGGAAAGCTCGATCCACGCCGTTCCCAAACCACTCACGTGCTGCAGCAGGAAACCGTCACCGCCAAAGATGCCTGCGCCCAGCGATTGCTGAAAGCCCACGCTGATATTCACCTGCGGCATCGCGCACAGAAATCCATGGCGATGGATCATGTACTCGTGACCGTGCCCAATTTCGACCGGCAGAATATGTCCCGGCACCTTCGTCGCGAATGCCAACTCTCCGCGCGTTCCAATGGCACGATACTCGGTCATGAAAAGCGTGCCGCCGCCCGCGACGCGTTTGAGCACTCCGAAAATGCCTCCACCGCCGCCCATCTGGGTATGCGTGGTCAACTGAATCGAGCTACCCATCCAGGAAAGCTCCCCCGCTTCCGAGATGATTGCTTCATTCGGCTCGAGCATGAACTCGAGCACGGGCATGACGGTGCCGACGATCTGACTTTGCATGAAGAACTCCTGCGCCGACTTGACGCCTGGCAGAAGTATACATGGGCCAGCTGGACGTCAATCCACGATTGGCAGATACACACATTTATGATATTTGTACACATTAGGGAGAATACTTCTTTGAGAACCAATATCGATATCGATGACCGCCTGATGAAAGAGGCAATGCGGCGCAGCGGAACGCGGACCAAGAAAGGCACGGTCGAAGCTGGCCTGCGCCTAATTGTCAGGACCTACGCGCAGGGCTCAATTCGCCGTCTGCGCGGCAAAGTGCAATGGCAGGGTGATCTGGGCCTATCACGACGCACACGCGTGCGCGGGTGAGATGATGAGATATGGTGATCGTCGATACTACGGTCTGGATTGACTACCTTCGCGGAACTGTGAATCGTGAAGTGCGCTGGCTCGATCGCGAACTCGTGTCACAACGCCTCGGACTTACAGATCTCATCCTGTGCGAGGTCTTGCAGGGTATACCGAATCGCAGCAGCTTCGATCGCGTCCGTGATGATCTGACGAAATTTCAAGTGTTCGAAACGGGCGAAATTGATCTTGCGGTCGCCGCAGCGCAGAATTACCGCCGCCTTCGGCGTCAGGGCTACACTATTCGCAGAACCATCGACTGCCTCATCGCGACCTTCTGCTTGCAGAATGGGCACTCACTGTTACACCGAGATCGAGATTTCGACGCCTTCGAAGAAGCTCTTGGATTGGTCGTCGTACACGGCTGAAAGTACCGGAATTCGGGCTCCCCGCGCAGAACGTGGCAACCCTCTCTGTTATCGCTTCGATGGAAGTCGCACGAAGCACAGCACTGGAGGTCGAAACAGACACCGAAGACCTGCCACCCTGCTTCCTCACTCCCACTCAATCGTGCCCGGCGGCTTCGACGTGATGTCGTATACCACGCGGTTCACGCCCTTCACTTCGTTCACGATGCGATTCGAAATCGTCTTCAGGACGTCGTACGGAAGCGGCACCCAGTCGGCCGTCATGCCGTCTTCGGAATGAACCGCGCGGATCGCGCAGGTGTTGGCATAGGTTCGCTGGTCGCCCATCACGCCGACCGACATCACCGGGAGCAGCACCGCGAACGATTGCCAGATCTTCTGGTAGAGGCCGGCCTTCTTGATTTCGTCGACGACGACCTCATCGCAGTCTTTCAAAATTCGCAGCCGCTCTTCTGTGACTTCGCCAAGCACGCGCACCGCGAGTCCGGGGCCGGGGAATGGCTGGCGTTGCAGAATCTCTTCCGGCATGCCGAGATCTCGCCCGATGCGTCGCACCTCATCTTTAAATAGCTCTTTTAGCGGCTCGATCAGCTTCAAGGCCATTTTCTCGGGCAGGCCGCCGACGTTGTGATGGCTCTTGATGACCTGCGACGGCCCGCGCACCGAGCGCGATTCGATGACGTCGGGATACAACGTCCCCTGCACCAGCCATTCGACCTTGCCTTCTTCTTTCTCGATGCGCTGCGCCTCCTGATCGAACACCGCGATAAATTCGTTGCCGATGATCTTGCGCTTGGACTCGGGATCGCTGATGCCGGCGAGACGCGTTAAGAATCGCTCGCTTGCATCGACCGCGACCAGATGTAGCCCCAGCTTGTCGCGCAGCGTCAGCTGTACTTTTTCAAATTCATTCTTACGCAGGACGCCGTTATTCACGAACACGCAGGTTAGACGCGTGTCCCCCGATCCGTCGCGCATGGCACGATCCACCAGCACCGCTGCTACCGAAGAATCGACGCCGCCAGAAAGTGCGCAGATCGCGCGTCCATTGCCAACTTGCTTGCGCACTTGTTCGACCGTCGCCTCGATGAAGTGCCGCGGTGTCCACGTGGGCTTGGCGCCGCAGATGTTCAAAGCAAAGTTGCGCAGGATATCTTTGCCCAGCGGCGTGTGATGCACTTCCGGATGGAACTGAACGGCCCACATGCGGCGCTCAGGATTCTCGATCGCGGCCACCGCGTTCGGCGATTTCGCCGTCAGGTGAAATCCCGCCGGCAGTTGCTCGGCCTCATCGCCGTGCGACATCCAAACCGCCAGCACTTTCGGAATGCCTTCAAACAGGCGCGAACCCGCGCCATCGACTTCGACCTTCGCATGCCCGTACTCGCGCTTGTCGGCCGGACGGACTTTCCCTCCGAGCGAGTGCACCATGTATTGCAACCCATAGCAGATGCCGAGCACCGGCAGTCCAAGCTCGAAGACGCGCGGGTCCGTTACCGGCGCATCCTTGTCGTACACCGACGACGGCCCGCCCGACAGAATGATGCCCACCGGCGAGTAGCCGCGGATCTCTTCGATCGTGGCGTTGCAGGGAAGAACAGCAGAGAAGACGCTCAGTTCGCGGATACGTCGAGCGATCAGTTGCGAATATTGCGCCCCGAAGTCGAGAACAACGATCGATTGGGTTTCCACGGATGAGTCTCTCAGAAGTGGGGGCTAGTGTAAAGTCGGAGGCAGGTTTCGGGCAAAGCGCACTTAGCACTCAGCAGTCAGCATTCAGTGAGGCGCCGTTGAGAATACGCCACACGCAGTTGGTACTTTAACGGTTGGTACTTAGCATTGGTAGTTCGCAATTTGGCTCGTGACCTACTTTTCGTGGGGAAAATCCGGCTCGTCACTTTCCAAATGGTCGCTCAGGATCAGTTCGTCGGGATCGACGCGATCCGTCGGTGACGGAATGCTGAGAGCCGAGTGCTGAATGCTCACGTCGTCGGCCAGCGGCGCATCGCTCAGGATCAACTCATCCTGATCGACCATGGCGCTCTTGGATGCAGCACTGATTTGTCGTACTTGCCCACCAACGAGTCCAGCGGGGGCAGGAGATTCTGCTATTACTGGCGCCGTTTCTACAACCGCCGGCGGCGCCTCGAGGATCGCGACGTAACCCGCCAGCCGCGCGACGTGGAGCGTGTCGACAAGGGCGAAGTACACAAGCGTCAGAAACACGACCGCCGACAGGACGAAGCCAATCGGCAGCAGGCCAGCAAAACCCAGCGGGAAGGCAACGACGGACGTCGCCACGAAGAACACCACCAAGTGCGCAAGTCCATACGACACCGATACAGCGGCGACTGGTCCGCGGCGATCGCGGCAGAACTCCGCGGAGGCGGAGAGCGCGCCGAAGGTGTCCTCGCCGGCGCGCACCACGAACACCGAGGCCAGCGAAAGAAAGCCGCTTACAAACGTCCATGCTAGCCAGACGAGGAACAAAACGATCAGCACGAGCAGGAACACAAGCTCCGGCTGTGGATTTTGCTTCGTCGAAACAAAGCCTGCCACGATCAATGCAGCGATGCATGCGCCCGCCGCCGCAAGCGCAAGTCCTACCCGAAGAAAATAGAGACCCGCGAGAGAACGCACGCGCCACTTTGGCGCAACCGCACCGGCCACGAGCGATTCGTCGGCAGCGATCCGCCCATCGCGCGCGGCATGCGATCGTTCGGCCAGGTAATTGACGAGTGCATTGAGCGTGACCCCACGCCCCAGGGCCGCCATCGCAATCCACAAAGCCGCCAAACCAACAAAAATTAGTATTCCTGCGAGCACAAAGCGCAGACCGCTCCCCCCGAGAATGCGCGCTGCCGCCTGCGAGATCAAAAACGGGTGGCCGCTGCGCAGAAAGAGAAGATCGACGTTGGAAACCGGGAGCGTATCCAGATATTCGATGAATCCGAATCCGATAAGCACGATGGCAGCCGCGCCGAAGCTCCACCGCCAGAGCACTTCGGCGAATGGCACAGAGGGCCGTCGGAAGACTGCGCGAAATCCTTCGACTGTCGGGGACCAGGATGCCATCGCGATTCAAGGATACCTCAGGGCCCAGGGGTCCAGTGTTTCTGAGCTTCATACCTCTGCCACAGATCGCGATAAGCGGCACCACCAAGTATTCCAGGTGCGATCGAGTATCCGCGGTGCGATCAGCCTTCAATGGATAATAAAGGTATTCATCATTGACGGCTGACAATAACACTTTACACACATTTACAAATTCATCATTTCTAAGTACCTCTGATTTTTAAACTGCCTCGCCCCACGATATTTCGGCAACTTACGCGCGCTCTGGACCATCTAAAGCGGTATAAGAATTCCAAACGTTGGACATCAGCGTTCATTTATTAACTGGGTGGCGTGTGGCCTCGAGCCAGCCATCCCTTTTCCCCTTGGAGGAGAGTCTAATGAAGTCCCTGAAGTACAGTGCCCTGGTGCTCGTGGCCGCTTTCAGCCTTTCGCTGGGAGCCTTCGCGAAGGACAAGAACGAGGCAAAATTTACATTAAGCGACAAGGCCCAAATCGGCTCAACCCAGTTGCAACCGGGCGAGTACAAGGCAACGTGGGAAGGCAGCGGCAACGATGTGCAGGTGAAGATTATGCGCGGTAAAGATGTTGTCGCCAATACATCGGCGAAACTCGTGGATAAGCAAGACTCGCAGGATTCAGTCACTCTCTCGGGCGACTCGGGCGCGAAGACGGTGAACGAGATCGACTTCGGCCACCTGCACAAAGGGCTGGTCTTCGGGTCTGCGACCACGGCAGAAAAATAAGAACGCAGGCCGGGCGTAGCCTTTGACGAACCTTGCCGGCGGGTCGTGAGCAACACAGAGCAGAAATAGAGGCGGACCCATGCGTGTCCGCCTCTTATATTTTGGGTGTTTTTCCCGCGGAGAGATTCGCTAGCGAACTACCAGGTTCAGCAATTTCCCGGGAACGAAGATCACTTTCACGATCTGCTTCCCCTTCACCGCGGCTTTGACTTTTTCGTCGGCCAGAGCGCGCTCCAGCACGAGTTCCTGACTCGCCTCCGCCGGCACAAGCACTTTCCCGCGCAACTTGCCATTGACCTGCACCGGGATTTCGATCTCTTCCTCTTTCGCGAGTGCCTGGTCGTACTTCGGCCAGGGTGCTCGCAGCAGATTCGATTTTTCTCCGAGCGTCTCCCACAATTCGTGCGCGAGATACGGCGCAAACGGCGCGAGCAACAACACGAGGTCGCGCTGCACCTGCGCGAGCAATGCAACCGGAATCGCTCCCTGCGCGATTTTCTCTTCCGCGCCGTAGAGTTCGTTGACCAACTCCATGATCGCCGCGATGCAGGTGTTGAAGTGCCAGCGGCCCTTGAAGTCGTCGGTCACGCGCTTGATGGTCTGGTGTAACTTGCGTTGGATCTGCCGCGCTTCCCCCGACAGCTCGGCGGGCACAGGCTTCCGCCAATCCGCGGAATCGGGCTTCGCATGCCGCATCACGAAGCGGTACACGCGTCCCAAAAAGCGCTGGATGCCTTCGATGCCCGTGTCCTGCCAGTCGAGGTCACGATCGGGTGGCGCGGCGAACAAGCTGTACAGGCGCGCAGCATCGGCACCGTAGCGCGCGACCATCTCGTCGGGGGAGACGATGTTCCCGAGGTTCTTCGACATCTTCGCGCCATCTTTGATCACCATGCCCTGCGTGAACAAGCGCTCGACGGGTTCGTCATTTTTGACGAGGCCGAGGTCACGCATGAACTTCGTCCAGAAGCGCGAGTAGATTAGGTGCAGGATGGCGTGCTCGACGCCGCCGATGTACTGGTCGATCGGGAACCAGTAAGCAATCTCCTTCGAATCGAACGGAGCGCGGTCGTTGTGCGCATCAGCATAGCGGTAGAAATACCACGACGAATCGACGAACGTATCCATCGTGTCGGTCTCGCGCCGCGCAGGCCCGCCGCACTTCGGGCAAGTGGCGTTCAGGAACGACGGGACGTTGGCTAACGGAGAGGCGCCCGTGAGCGTGATCTCCACGTTGTCGGGCAAGAGCACCGGCAGATCTTTTTCCGGCACGGGCACGATGCCGTCTTTCTCGCAGTAAAGCATCGGGATCGGCGTGCCCCAATAGCGCTGGCGCGAAACACCCCAGTCCTTCAGACGGAACGTAACCGTAGCCTTGCCGAAATTGTTCTGCTCGGCAAACTCAGCCATCTTCTTCAGCGCTTCTTTGCTGGTGAGGCCGCTGAACTGGCCGGAATTCACCACCAGGCCGTCTTCGGCGACGAACGGCAACGGCGGATCCATCACCGTCTCTTCCGAGTCCCCGCCCAAGGGGAGAACGACGACGCGGATCGGCAACTTGTACTTCTTCGCGAACTCGTAGTCGCGCTCATCGTGCGCGGGCACGCTCATAATCGCGCCTGTGCCGTAGTCCATCAGGATGTAGTTCGCCACCCAGATGGGCAGCGCTTCCTGATTGAACGGATTCTTGGCGTAGCGCCCGGTGAAGACTCCGTGCTTTTCGATTTCCCCAATGTCGCCCGATTCTTTCGCCTTGCGCTGCTCGGCGATCAACTGGTCGACCTTGGCGCGCAGGTCCGGATTGTTCGCGGTCAAGTCGCGAACGATCGGATGCTCGGGCGCAAGTTGCACCGAAGTCGCGCCGAAAATCGTGTCGACGCGCGTGGTGAAGACGGTAATCGTGGATCCGGCGGGGCCGACCGTGCCGCCCAGATCGAAATCGACCAGCGCGCCTTCGCTGCGGCCGACCCAGTTGCGCTGCATGACGCGAACTTTTTCTGGCCAGCCTCCGAGCTTGTCGAGGTCGCGCAGCAATTCGTCAGCGTATTTCGTGATGCGCAGGAACCACTGCTCCAACTCGCGCTGCTCGACGAGCGTATCTTCGTGGCGCCAGCAGTAGCCCCCAACCACCTGCTCGTTGGCAAGCACGGTGGCGCACTTCGGGCACCAGTTCACCTTGCTCTTTTTGCGATAGGCAAGGCCCATCTCATAGAGCTTCAGGAAGAACCACTGGTTCCAGCGGTAGTAGTCGGGGGAACAGGTGGTCACTTCACGCGACCAGTCGTAGCCGAAACCGAGGCGCTTCATCTGCGCCTTCATATTGGCGATGTTCGTGAGGGTCCACTCACGGGGCGGCGTGTTGTTCTTGATCGCGGCGTTTTCCGCGGGCAAACCGAACGAGTCCCAGCCCATGGGATGCAGCACGTTGTAGCCGTTCATCCACATGTAACGAGCGAGCGCGTCGCCGATCGAGTAGTTGCGCACGTGCCCCATGTGCAGCGCGCCGGATGGATAAGGCAACATCTCGAGCACGTAGTACTTCGGCATGCTCGAGTCGGATTGGGCGGCGTAGAGAGACGGGTCCTGCTGCCAGCGCTCGGACCACTTCATTTCGACACGCCGGGCGTCGTAGCGCTCATCGTTGGGACGTTCTGCGCTGGTCGCCATGGTTTTTGAATTTGTTTCCTGCGGCATAAGTGGTGGAGTACAGGTCAGGATAATCTTTTATTTTACAACGGAGGGCGCCGTGAACCTTACTTTGAAGGCTGCGCGTCTACCTTGACCTCTTCTTGAATGGCTCTTCGATTCCACCACTGCCCAGGTCCCGCGTGTAAAGCTTCTTTGCCTGCCAATACTTAAGCAATAACCACAAGCCTCCAACCAGACCGATCACAAAGCGGAGAGAAGCAATCTCATATGCAACGACCTATCCGACCTCATTGACCAAGGTGCCGATCGGCGGAATCGTGATGCTGATCTCGTCGCCGGGCTTCAGGGTGAATGAATCCGGCGGCACGATTCCTGTTCCCGTAAACAGAAAACAGCCAGATGGGAAGCTGCTGCTGTGGTAGAGATAGCGGACTAATTCCTCGGGCTTCCTTTTCATTTCTTTGAGCGTGGTGGCACCGGAGAAAGCGCTTTTGCTTTCCCTTCGTATTTCGATACGGATCTCAGTCGAGGACGGCAGCGGCTCGGGAGAGACCAACAGACAGGGCCCGAGCGCGCAACTGCGGTCGTACACCTTGGCCTGCGGCAGATAGAGCGGATTCTCACCCTCGATGTCGCGCGAACTCATGTCGTTGCCGATGGTGTAACCGGCAATGTTGCCGCCCGGTGTAACGAACAGCACCAACTCAGGCTCGGGCACCGACCAGGTCGCATCGGCGCGAATCGCCACCTTGGCCCCCGGCCCAACTACCCGATGCGGTGTCGCCTTGAAGAACAACTCCGGGCGCGACGCGTGATAGACGCGGTCGTAGAAATCGCCTCCCCCCGCATCTTTCGATTCTTCCATGCGCGCGTCGCGGCTGCGATAGTACGTGACACCTGCAGCCCAGACTTCCTGGCTGCCAATCGGCGGAAGCAGATCCTCCGGGACACCCGCCAGTGGATTCGAAGCGGCGGCGAGTTCACGAACAAAAGCGTCGAGATTCTCCTGATCCAGAAAAGCGCAGAGATCCTCGCGCGCAATCAGCCTGTCCCACGAAGAGGTCTGAACTTCGTAAAAGCCACCCGCATGCTCGGCCACGATACGCTCGCGACAACGATACAGTTTCATGCAGGAAGTATCTGCGGTTGGCGGCATCGTGCGCAACGTTTCTGTCGGGAGTGCCGCGCGGAGGATTTCAGCAGAGAGACGCTATCTTTTCGCGACGAGCTTCTTCAGGGTCTCGACGTTTCTACGATCGTCGCCGGGACGATCAATTGGCGTTTCCGCGATGAAGGCGGCGTGCTTGGTCCGCGGATCGTTGAGCAGGCGGCGAAAGGCCGCGGTGCCGATCTTCCCTTTTCCCACGTGCTCGTGGCGGTCGAGCTTCGAGCCGCGATCGCACTTGGCATCGTTGCAGTGCCACACGTGGACGTTCTTCAGGCCGACGGTCTCGTCGAGGTGGTGCATGGTTTCCCGCATGCCTTTGGCGCTGACGATGTCGTAGCCGGAGACGTGCGTGTGGCAGGTGTCGATACAGGCTCCGATGGGGATGATGGAGCGCAGCAGCTCGAGCATCTCAGCAACTTGCTCGAAGCTGCCGCCGAGCGAGTACTCCGCACCGGCAGTGTTCTCGATGAGGATGGTCAGGTTGGCGGCGGGCAGATCCAGGCCCTGGCTGGCGGCGGAAATTGCCGCTGCGGCGCGGACAAGCCCCTGTTCGCGGCTGGTCCCACGAAACGATCCTGGATGCAGAACCAGAAACTCCGCCCCGATGGCAATCGCTCGCTCGAGTTCCCCGCGGAACGCGATCACCGACTGCTTCAGGAAGGTCTCGTTCTGCGCGGCCAGATTGACGAGATAGTTCACATGGATCGCGAGCGGCCGCAGATCGTATTTCTCGCGGAGGCGACGCAGTTCCTCACACTGCGGAAGACTGGTCTCGTACGGACGCCACTGCCGGGGACTGGTGGAGAAGATCTGGAATGCATTGCAGCCCAGGCGATAGGCGCGCTCGGCGGCATTCTGCACGCCCCCTGCGATCGAGGTGTGAATGCCAATGCGCCGCGAGGTGAGCGGCGGCGGCGATTTCGGAGGAGGTTGGAGCAGGATGTCGCGTTCGGGTTTCAGGGTGGGTCTCGGTATTCGGTGTTCGGCTCTAGGGCTCTAGGCTCTGGGCTCTCGGCGCTGGGCTTTAGGCTCTAGGAGTGCAATGGTTAACGTCGCCGTCAATCAAATTTCGTGCCCAGTGCGCTCGTTCCTGCCACGGCCTTTTCGATATTTTACTGCCTAAGAACAGGAGCCATCACGGCGTGTCGACGAGGGCTAGAGGCCAGTCAGCAGACGCCTCAACCAAGTTCCGAAACCTACGCTTGGCTCCGACAACCCAGCCTGAGACCTGAGGCCCGAGATCTGAGATGAGACCCTGACACCTGAAGCCTGAAGCCCGACACCTGTCCGGAATACCGAAAACTGTTAGCCGAACACCTGCCTCTCCAGTGATCTCCGACACTGACCCCCTCTCCGGCAAACTGATAAACTTTAAGGTTTTGAGGTGACTCCCATGCTGGTTGTCATGCAGGCGCATGCCACGGAAGAGCAGGTACGCGCCGTCTGTCAGAAGATCGAATCCCTCGGGTACCGCGCGCATCCCATGCCGGGCGCGACACGCACCGCCATCGGCATCACCGGAAACCAGGGCGAGGTCGAGCAAGGCACGCTGGAAGACACGCCGGGTGTGCAGGAGGTCATTCGCGTCTCTAAACCTTACAAACTGGTGAGCCGCGACGTGAAAGAAGAAAACACCGTCGTGCGCTTCGCCGGCACACCCGCCACGATCGGCGGCAAGAATTTCGCCATCATCGCCGGGCCGTGCGCGATTGAGACTCGCGAGCAGGCCTTTGCCGTCGCCGAGGCCGTTCACCGTTCCGGTGCACAGTTCTTCCGTGGCGGAGCCTACAAGCCTCGCACGTCGCCATATACGTTTCAGGGCTTGGGCGAAAAGGGCCTGCAGATCATGGCCGAAATCCGCGATCGATTTGGCCTGAAAATCATTACCGAGGCCATCGACAACGAATCGCTCGAGCTGGTGAACGAGTACGCTGACGTGATCCAAATCGGCACGCGCAACATGCAGAATTTTTCCCTGCTCAAGCGAGCCGGACGCTGCCGCAAGCCCGTGCTATTGAAACGCGGGATGTCGGCCACGCTCGAAGAATTCTTCATGGCTGCCGAGTACATCATGAGCGAGGGCAATTACAACGTGATCCTATGCGAGCGGGGCGTGCGCACGTTTGCCGATCACACCCGCAACACGCTCGACCTCAGCCTCGTGCCCGCCGTGCAACGCCTGAGCCATCTGCCGATCGTCGTTGACCCGAGCCATGGCACCGGGAAGCGGAACAAGGTCACGCCGATGTCACGGGCGGCGGCCGCCGTCGGCGCCGATGGCATCATCGTCGAGGTACATAACCAGCCAGATAAAGCGTTGTCGGATGGTCCGCAGTCCCTCTATCCCGAGCAATTCGAGGAACTGATGACGCAGGTGCGGCAGATCGCGGCGGTCGTGGGAAGAGAGATTGTCGGGATCGGGCCACAATCGCCCGTTAGCACCACGCTTGCGGCGGCTACTGTGCCAACGTCCGTCCGGTGAGAAAGTATGAAGAGCCGTTCCCGAATCTTAGCCATACTGCTGGTCCTGGGATTGGTGCCTCTTGCGGCGTTTCCTCAGGAGGAGGCTTTCAACTCTCCAGACCAAAGCATTGCAACGCAGCCTAACAATGCCGTTGATCCCGGCTTTGATGGAAGCGGCTATGAAATCCTCTCTGACGCGCGTCGTGCTCCCCAGGAACTGGGCCGTTACGTCGACCGTGTACTTACCGCCATTCGCGCCAAATGGTATGAGAGGATTCCGCCCGACCGACTCGCTTTCGGTCCAACCGCTACTGAAATTGACGTTACCATCAAGCGCTATGGTTTGCTCCGCGCAGTGACAATCTCGCAAACGTCGGCTGACACGTCTCTCGATACGGCGGCCATGGAAGGAATCCGAGCAGCCGCGCCCTTCGAAAGTCTGCCTGAGAAATGGCCCGAAAAATCGCTGTCGCCGCGCTTCCATTTCCTTTACAACCAGGATTCCACCCCCGACCGTCCCGCATGCGGCAGACAATCGTTTGACGCACATCGACTCAGCCCGAAAATAAATTTCTCGGGTGCCGTTTTCACTCCAGATCCCGAATACTCTGAAGAAGCCAGGAAAGCCAAGTACCAGGGGACACTCACGCTCGGCGGAACGGTCGAGCCCGACGGGTCCTTTGGAGATATTTGCATACTACAACTGCTCGGTTACCGTCCGGACGAAAAGGCGATTGAGGTTGTGAAGCAATGGAAATTCCGGCCCGCCATGAAGGACCTTCAACCCGTGCCCGTACGCATCTCGGTAGAAGTCAGCTTCCACCTTTATTGATCGCACTCCGCCCGTAGCGTAATCTTTCCAATCCGGGGCCTTTCGCTTCTTGAGAAAAATTCTTTTCATTGCAGTCCTGTTGCCGGTGGTCGGCGCACTGGGGTGGTTGTACTTCCAGGAGAGCGCGTTCCCCGACTACGGTCCGGCCTACCGCGAGTACGCCTACGTCACGAACGGCAAGAGCAACACAGTCACCGTCATTGACCTGCGGACGTTCCAGCCCGAGAAGACGATTCGCGTGGGCAGCGAGCCCACGGGGGTCGTTGCCAACAGCAAGAAGAACGAAATCTATGTCGTCAACACCACTTCGGCGAACGTCAGCGTCATCGATGCGGAAAAGAACCAGGTGGTGGCCACCATCGGTGTGCATGGACGGCCATACTTCATCGATGTCTCCCAGGACGGCAGGCGCGCGTACGTCGCAAATTCCGGATCGTCTAATGTGTCGATCATTGATCTCGACAAGCGCGCCGTGCTGGGCAACGTCCGCGTCGGCGGATCGCCCGGACTGGCGCGGGTCTCGCCCGACGGCGCGACCGTCGTCGTCAGCAACCGAACCGACAACACAGTCTCGCTGATCGACACGAAAAATCTGCAGGTGCGCGCCACGCTGCCGGTCTGCGAAGAACCGGAGGACATCGCGATCATGCCCGATTCGAGCAAGGCTTTCGTCGCCTGCGGCGGGTCGGCGCAGGTGGCGTCGGTCGATCTGAAAGACGCCAAGGTGCTCGCCCTGCTCGATGTTGGCAAAACTCCAGTGCACCTGACGCTGAAGCCCGACGGCGGTGAAATGATCGTGACGAATTTTGATTCGGACAGTGTCTCGATCATCGAGACCACAACCAACGAAGTCAGCGGAAGCTACCTGATCGGCACCAAGCCGGCGCGCGGCATTGTCTCCGCCGACAATTCGCGGCTCTACGTCAGTAATTTCGGATCGAATAGCGTCGCGGTCTACGACATCGATTACGGCCGGATGGTGGCCACGATCCCGGTGGGCAGCCAGCCGGATGGACTCGCGCTCTCGCAGAGCCAGAACTATCTGCTGGTGCTCGACTCGCAGTCGGGCGACGTCACCGTGATCCAGAAGCGCAGGCCGCGAAAGCTCGAACCGAGTGAGTATTCGCTGCTGACCATGATCCCCGTGGGCGTGCAGCCGAACAACATTGTCGTGAAGTCGTTTCTGTTGAAGGGGCCGGTGCGGAAGTAGGCCGCTCCTGACAAGAGCTTTAGCGCGAAGAACGCAAAGAACGGTCGCCAAGGACGCCAAGAAGGTAATTTTTTTGGGCTGAGCTTTACGATCTTGTGGATCTTCTTCGCGCACTTCGCGGTGAAAAGGCTTTTCCACGCCCTGCACCAAGTGCAGAAAAGTCTTTCGACACAAAGGAACTCTCGCTCGGCCCCTGGACACGCCTTGGATGACTGTGTAAACTGAACTTTCGAGATCACAACGCCCGTGCGCAGCTTGCGCGCGGGCGATTTTTTTTGCGCCAAAAAGGAGCTTCGCCATGGCAGACGTCGCCTATCTCACCGAAGATGCGATCCGGGAGGTGATCCGGAAGTTCGAGCGCTGCGAGTATGCGCCCGCGGAGTTTACCCACGCCCGCCACCTGACCGTGGGCTGCTGGTACCTGTGCACGCTGCCCGCGGACGAGGCGCTGAATCGCATGCGCACGCGTCTTCAGAATTTCAGCGCGCATCACGGCAAGCAGGGATACCACGAGACGATCACGCGCTTCTGGATAGAGTTGCTCGACGGCGCCCTGAGCCAGCAAGCCGCGGATGCGACCGTACTGAGCCGGATTAACGCCGTGGTTGGCCTTTATCCGAAGGAAGTCCTGTTCGATTACTACACGCGAGACCGCGTGATGTCGGACACGGCCAAGCGCCAGTGGGTCGAGCCCGATCTGCGGGAGATCGGCGAGGCGATGGAGTCCGCCTAATTCTGAATTTGTTTTCGATGTAGCCCATTCATGAATTGTCATCCTGAGGTGGAGCGAGGAGCGCAGCGAACGAGCGTAGCCGAAGGACCTGTTCTTCACTCAAGAAAAGCAGGTCCTTCGCTTTGCAGGATGACAGTGCTGTTGGTCTGTAGGCAACACAAGAAATTAGACGGTCTTCGTTCTCCGCCCGCATGATCTTTACGATCGAGGGACGGCGTTTCCGCCCGTCCCGTGCCGTCGTTAGTCCGCACGACCGATAGGGACAGTCCGAGCAACATCGTAGGGCGCACGCCGGAAGAATCTTAAACTGGCACCGATGTCTTGCGCGCAGGATTGAAGAACGGCAGCTTCACGACCGTGGCAGTCGTTTTCAGCCGCTGGGCCTCAATCGTCAGTTCCATCTGCAGCTTTGTGCCAGGTTTCGAGTGCGACGTGTCGACGCTAGCCAGCGCAATCAACTTCTTGAGCAGCGGAGAAAACGCAGTGGTCGTCGCCTTGCCGACTTGCTTGTCGCCGGAATACACGGGAACGGAGACGCGCGAAGCCTGGGTGGGAGCGGCGGGCGTCAGGCCGAACTTGTCGTGCTGCTCTTCGACTTCGACCCAATCGACCTCGAGGCCGACCAACTGCCGCGCGACGCCGTTTTTCTGATCGTTCTCGAGGGCGCGCTTGCCGATGAAATTTTCTTTCTCGAGATGAACCATCTTGCCGAAGCCCAGCTCGTAAGGCGAATATTTCTGCGAAGGAATCAGCGCCTTCTTCGAACTGGTGTAGTCAACCTCGATCAGCAGCAGCCCCGCTTCGACGCGGGCAACATCGAGCGCGAGCATGCCGGCGGCGTGGATGTCGAACTGCTTGCCTTTCTCCATCAGCGCGTCCCAGACCTTGACGGCCTCTTTCCACGGCACCCAGATTTCGTAGCCCAAGTCGCCGGTGTAGCCGGTGCGGGAAATGTCGACAGGAACGCCGTTGATCTTGCCGTGCGTGACGCGGAAGTATTTGAGATTCGCAATGTCGGCTTCGGCAACGGTCTTCAACAGCTTGCCCGAAGTCGGTCCCTGCAGCGCGAGCGCGGCGACTTTTTCAGAGATGTCCTCGATCTGCACGTCCATGTTGAGGCCGTTCTGCTTGAACCAGCGCAGGCTGGGATCGGCCGCCGTCCAGCGATAGACGTTCTCCTCGAGGCGCGAGATCGTGCCGTCGTCGATGACCTTGCCATCTTCGTCACACCAGCAGCAGTAAATCACCTGGCCGACCTTGACTTTGTTGATGTCGCGGGTGATGACGCGGTTCACAAGCTTGCTGGCGTCCTTGCCGGTGATCAGGTACTTGTAAAGCGGCGTAATATCGATCATCGCGCAGGCGTTGCGGATGGCGTTGTACTCGTGCTCGTGATGCACTTCATACACGCTGACCGTGTAATAGCCGGACCACTCGCGATAGTTGAGGCTGTGGCAGAGAGGAAAGGTGCGCTCGTGAAATGCAGTGCCGATGGGCAAGGAAAAATCCTCGAAATGTTAAATGTCGAAGGCGGATTATAGCAGCGGAATAAAGTTAAGCCGAAAGTGAAGCGCTTCACTCATCTCCGAGTGTAATCGCTTGTTTTCGCGGGCTACCAAAAACTGTGACAGGTGCATCATTCGAGTAGCTTCGCATGCTTTGGACGAGACGCTTGCAGCGGAAGCCAGTCCCGGCATCGCACGGCAGCTGCGACACGCGCCTTACGTGCCAAGGTTGCTATCTTGATGATATCGTGGGAAATACATGCGCAATGATGTGTGGCGATTTGCCGTATACAGCTATTGACATGTACGGCGAACTGCCGTACACTGTCAATTGAAAGCGGTGGGAACTATGCCGACTGGAACAGCAATCGCAAAGCGGACGGAAAGACTGGATGCACGCGTCACAAAGGAAGAAAAGCGCGTGATCGAAACAGCGGCCAGTTTGCGCGGAATCTCGGTTACAGATTTGATGCGAACTACCATTACCGACGCCGCAACCAAGATCATCCGTGAAAACGAGATTGTGACTTTATCTGAGCGTGAGCGGCAAGCTTTCGTTCAAGCGCTCATGAACCCGGCCCCACCCAACGACGCAGCCATTGCTGCGGTGCGGAGGTATCGGCGCGAGGTTCGCTAATTGACATCTAAGTTCAAATCAGAGCCGCTCGATAGAAAGAAACACAATCGAGCGGCTTTTTCTTGCGAACATCAAGCCCTGACCGATTACATCAAGCAGCAAGCCTCGCAGGATGTAAAGAAGAACGTCGCAGCGGTATTCGTTCTAACGCCTGATAGGGTAACCATCTCGGGTTATTACACCCTGTCCCAATACGGAGTGGACGCCGGCGACATACCGCAGGAACTCCTCGAGCAACTCAAAATTCCAAAATACCCGCGCCTTCCCGCTACGCTCATCGGCCGTCTGGCGCGTCATCGTGATCTCAAGGGCCAGGCCATTGGTGAAATCTTGCTGATGGACGCCCTTCGTAAGGCACTGGAGGCGACGAGGACGGTAGCATCCGTGGCTGTCGTCGTCGAGGCCAAGGATGAGAATGCCGTGAAATTCTACAAGCGTTATGGCTTTATCGCGATACCAGATCATCCTGATCGACTGTTCATGCCAATGGCAACAGTAAGGCAGCTATTCGTCGCGGAATGGGGAACCTGAGCGCGACTGTTGACGAAACATCGACATTTCACCATGATTCAACAACCTCTACAGTGCCAGTTATTTCCTCAAAACTGCAGTGCCCTTCAATCCACCCGCGACAAATCCACCCCTCTCAGCTAGAATGCTCGCTCCAATTCTCATGCGGCGCACTCTCATAGCCTGGTCGGTTCTTCCCAGCGGTCTCTGATCGACACGCTTTCCCTCTGCGTCCATTTGCATTCTTTTCGTGATTCGCACACTCTGATTCGCACGCTCGAAGCTCGAGGCTCGAAGCTCATGGCTAAATACGACGTCATCGTGATCGGCGGAGGCCACAACGGCCTCGTGAATGCCGCCTACCTCGCGAAAGCAGGGAAAAAAGTTCTCGTGCTCGAGCGCCGGCACGTGCTCGGCGGAGCGGCCGTTACCGAAGAAGTCTTTCCCGGCTTCAAGTTCTCGGTGTGTTCGTATGTCGTGTCGCTCCTGCGGCCGGAGATCATTCGCGATCTCGATCTTCCTCGGCATGGTCTGGAAATTCTGCCGCTCGACGGGACGTTCACGCCGATGCCGAACGGCGACTACCTGTGGCGTGTGAACGATCACGGGCGGACGCATCGCGAGATCGCGCGCCACTCCAAGCTCGACGCCGAGGCCTACGACGAATTCGGCAAGGCGATGCAGGCCATGTGCCGCTTCGTGAAACCGATCCTCGGCATGGTGCCGCCTGATCCCGCGACGCTGAATCCACGGGAACTGATGAAGCTGCTGTTCATCGGCCGCAGGTTTCAGGACCTCTCCAGCGGCGACAAGTACAACCAGGTGCAGCTCATGACCATGAGCGCCGTCGATTTCCTCGATCAGTGGTTCGAGACCGACGTGCTCAAAGCGACGATGTCCGCGTCGGGGATCATCGGGACGTTTCTGGGAGTTCGCTCCCCGGGAACAGCCTACGTTCTGCTTCACCACTACATGGGGGAGATCGATGGCGCGTTTCGCGCGTGGGGATTTGCGCGCGGCGGCACGGGTGCGATCTCGAATGCGATTGCCGATGCCGCGCGCGAGGCTGGCGTCGAGATTCGCACCAAGGCGCCAACCGCCAAGATTCTGGTCAAGGTCGGAAAAGCCGCAGGCGTCGTCCTTGCCAACGGCGACGAGATCTACGCCGACGTCGTTTCGTCGAGCGTCGATCCCAAGCACACGTTCATCGATTTCATCGAGCCGGGAAACATCGACGAAGAGTTCCTCACCGAAGTGCGGCGGTACAAGTATCGCGGGTCGTCGGGCAAGGTGAACCTGGCTCTCGATGGGCTGCCGAATTTCAAGTGCATGCCGGGCGAAGGCGCGCACCTGCGTGGAGCGATGTCGATCTCGCCCAGCGTCGAGTACATGGAGCGCGCCTACGACGACGCGAAGTACGGCCACTTCTCGCGGCGTCCGTACATCGACATGGTGATCCCATCGCTGACCGATCCATCGGTCGCGCCGCCGGGCAAGCACGTGATGTCGTGCTTCGTGCAATACGCGCCCTACAAGTTGGCGCCCGGACTGAACTGGGATACGGAAAAGGAAAAGTTCGGCGACACAGTCATCGATACGATTGCTGAGTACGCACCCAACATTCGCGACATCATCCTGTACCGGCAGGTCGTGACGCCGCTTGATCTGGAGCGCGAATTCGGACTGACCGAAGGTAATATTTTTCAGGGCGAGCTGTCGCTGGAGCAATTGTTCTTTCTGCGTCCGGTTGCGGGCTGGGCGCAGTTCCGAACACCGATCAAAAATCTCTACATGTGCGGGTCGGCGACGCACCCGGGCGGCGGCATCATGGGCGCGCCGGGGCGGCTTTCGGCACTCGAGATCCTCAAGGACATCAAGGGGGCTGCGTAGACCATGGCCGATAAGCGCGACGTCGTCATCATCGGTGGCGGACACAACGGCCTGGTGACTGCTTTCTACCTGGCCAAGGCCGGGTTCAGACCTCTTATTCTCGAACGGCGGGCGCAGACCGGCGGGGCCGCGGTCACGGAAGAATTTCATCCCGGCTTCAAATGCTCGACCCTGGCGCACTCGGCGGGGCCCATTCGCCCAGACATCGTGCGCGACATGCAACTGGAGAAGCACGGGCTGAAGATGATCGCTCCGGATGCCGGAGTGGTTTCTCTGTCGCCGGATGGCCGGGCACTGGTGCTCTCGGGCGATCCGCAGAAGTCAGCGGCGGAGATTGCGAAGTTCTCGCAGAAGGATGCCGCGAAGTACCCCGAACTGCAGGAGTCGCTACGCAAGATGGGCGCGGTGATCGGCGACGCGCTCAAGCTCACGCCGCCCAACATCGACGATCCCAGCAAGGGCGATCTCTGGGGCATGCTGCAGACGGGCCGCGCGCTGCGCAAGCTTGGCAAGAAAGATTTGTATCGGCTGTTGCGCTGGGGGCCGATGGCGGTGGCGGATCTGGTGGCCGAATACTTCGAGACGGACTTGCTTCGCGGCACAGTAGCCGCACGGGGAATTTTCGGCACATTCCTCGGTCCGTGGTCGGCGGGAAGCGCACTGGTGTTGTTGATTCGCGCGGCGGGGGATGCACATCCGGCGGGATCCGCAAACTTCGCAGCAGGCGGTACCGGAGCGATCACACAGGCCATGACATCGGCAGCGAAGGCGGCGGGCGCGGAGATTCGTACGAACGCCGAAGTCGCCGAAATTCGCGTGAAAGACGGCGTGGCGATTGCGGTCGTGTTGAAGTCCGGCGAAGAAATCCCTGCCAAGGCCATCATCTCGAATGCCGACCCGAAGCGGACACTGCTGAAACTGGTGGATCCGACACACCTTGCTCCGGACTTCGCGCAGAAGCTGCAGAACTACCGCATGATGGGGACGGTGGCCAAGGTCAATCTTGCTCTGAACGGGTTACCGAACTTCACGGCGCTGAAGAACGGAAACAACGCCGCGCTGTCGGGGCGTATCCAGATCAGCCACGGCATCGACTATCTGGAGCGCGCTTTCGACGAGTGCAAGTACGGCGATTTCTCGAAGCAGCCCTATCTGGAAGTGACGATTCCGTCGCTCACCGATCCGATGCTCGCGCCGAGCGGCAAGCACGTAATGTCGATTTACATGCAGTACGCTCCGTACAAGCTGAAGGGCGACTGGGAGAGCCAGCGGTCGGCGCTTGGCGACACGGTGGTCGCGACGCTCGCACAATATGCTCCGGATCTGCCGGGACTGGTCCTCGAGGGCCAGATCATCACGCCGAAGGATCTGGAAACTGACTACGGATTGACGGCGGGGCAGATCTTCCACGGAGAGCTGGCGCTGGATCAGTTCTTCACCATGCGTCCGCTGCTCGACTGGGCGCGCTATCGCACGCCGATTGCGAATTTATACTTGTGCGGTAGCGGGACCCATCCAGGCGCGGGGCTGACCGGGGGCTCGGGCGCGAACGCCGCGCGGGAAATTTTAAAAGAGTTGAAGAGGTAGCGAGCCTACCAGTAGCGCCGCCGTCCCGGCGGCTGTCTGGCGGGCGTCCCCGCCCGCCGTTCGAGGGCAAGATGCCCTCGCGACAGCCGGCAAGATGCCGGCGCGACGATGGTCGGGCAATAGAGCCGGGTCTTCTTAGCAACCGACGATCAGCTGAGTTAAACTCCGACACCATGCGAACCACTGCCATCCTGCTCGTCAGCTGTCCCGACCAGAAGGGACTGGTCGCGAGCGTGTCGGACTTCATCTTCCGTCACGGCGGTAACATCCTGCACACCGACGAGCACACCGACGCCGAATCCGCATGGTTTCTCATGCGCGTGGAATTCGACCCAAACGGCTTCGATCTCCCGCTCGACGAAGTCGCTCGCCACTTCGATCCCATCGCGGACCGGTTCGGCATGGAGTGGCGTCTCACGCAGCCGGGGCAGCGCAAGCGCATGGTCATCATGGTTTCGAAATACGACCACTGCCTCGTGGACCTGCTCTACCGCCACAAGATCGGAGAACTCAACTGCGACATCCCGCTAATCATCTCGAATCACGAGGACAACCGACCCGTCGCCGATTTTTACCAGATCCCCTTCGCGGTCGTTCCAGTGACGAAGGATGACAAGCGCGAGGCGGAGCAAAAGCAGATCGCCCTGATTCACGAGAAGAAGGCAAATTTCGTCGTGCTCGCGCGCTACATGCAGGTTCTGTCCGAAAAATTTGTGGCCACGTTCCCTAGCGGCATCATCAACATTCACCACTCGTTCCTGCCGGCCTTCGTTGGCGCGAAGCCGTATCATCAGGCCTTCCAGCGCGGCGTAAAATTGATCGGCGCCACGAGCCACTACGTTACCGAAGTACTCGACGATGGCCCCATCATCGAGCAGGACGTGGTGCGGATCTCGCATCGCGATTCGGTCGAGGATCTAATCCAGAAGGGGCGCGACCTCGAAAAGGTCGTGCTCTCCCGCGCGGTCCGCTGGCATATCGATGACCGGGTTCTGCTGTATGGGAACCGGAAGACCGTGGTTTTCGACTAGCAATGCCGGTCGAAAATGCCGGAATATGACCCAAAAATCTTCTTGAATCAGCAGCTTGCAGTGCGGACATTCGCTTTAACCGAGAACGCGATGCGGACCCCGGCCCGGACGTGGCCGCACGAATGAATGCGATTTTCCCCAACCTCGTCCTTCATCGCCAAGCATGCCCGCTTCCATCCCCCTGCAATAAAAGGCTTTCGCGTGGAAGTGCTTGCACCGAAGTAAGGTTTCGTTTTTTAAGGTCTCGGTTACCCTAGATTACCGATCGTTCGAGCGGAATGGGGTTCCGCGAGGAGAAGGTGTGGTCGAAGACCCGAAGTGGGAGTTGTCCATCCTGGCAAACGTGAGCGGCTTCTATCAGAAGCTGCTGCGCGATTATTTGCAGGGAGAGCTTCCAGTCCATCCGGGGCTCGAAGACGAGGCAATTCACCAGGCCCATACCAACCTGCGCGAGATTCTCAGCAAGATGCACCGCTGGCTGCAACTGCTCGACATGGCCATCACGCCGGCGATGGTGCGCCAGGCTCTAACCACGGATACGGATGCAGAGATTGCCGAAGCGCTGATTCGTTATTACACGCGCAAGCGCGAATTCTCTGATTCCGATCGTGACAAGACGGACCTGGTAGCGACCTTCCTTTACCGGCACCCGCGCGTACCGGGGCAATGGGAGCGACGGGGCTATGGGCTGGACGGAAGCCTTCCGCTCTCGCCGTTCGAAATTGCGCTGATTGAAATCCTGGCGGACTCCGATGCCCCGATGCTGCCCGAAGAGCACGTGCAACTGTTGCGCGAATTCGAACCGCTGCGGGAGCAGGTGCAGAATTTTCAGAACTTCAATGCCCTGATTGATTCAGGCCTGATGTCGCGCGTGCGCGAACTGAAGCAGTTGTTCGGCCGGTCGTTTTATCACCCCGGCGTGCTCGCGACCATCGCTCCCTATAACGTGGTTTTCGGGGAGAAGTTTGACGGCCTCTTTCACAACGCGGTCGGCGAAATCAAGACCTTCGCGCAAACGGTGGAGGAGCTGGGCGGCAGCATCTTGAGCAACATCGATGGCGTGGACGTGACCGTGGAGCACGTGCAGGCGCTCGAAGAAGGCGAACTGCTGAAGATCGACTATGTCGCGGCGCTCGACAAGTTCCGCAGGGTTTCGAAACTGAAGAAGGAAATCGACAAGAGGCCGCGCATCCGGCGGGCGAATCCCTCGGCGGTTCCTGCTGGCAGCGGCGGAGCCGCGGCCGCCGCTAAGCCGGCCCGTGTTGCGGCACGTCCGGGCGCGGCACCCGTGAAGTTCGTCGCCCTACCGGTCACGGCGCAACAACTCTCGCTGGAAGAAGCGAAGCTGAGCCGAGTGGAAGAGTCGATCCGCATCTTCGTCCGCGTGGCCGATCCGAAGTTCCGCCAAGTGGTGCCGATGCGATTCTTCAATCTGAACCTGACAACGGCCGAGGTTGAAGCCTACTGTGCCGACTACCTGGAAGAAAAAAGCCTTCGCGCCGAGGTTGGACGGACGCTTCTGCGCACGGTGGCGGTCATCGCGCGCATTCAAACGGAGTTGGAAGAACTGAAGCGCTGCCAGCCGGCGACGTCGTTGTGGAAGCTGCGTGCGGATGCCCTGATGGTGCTGCTCGAAGTAGCGCGCTCGGCCCACGAAGCGGGTGGTTTAGTGTTCAAGCAGGCCCAAGGCGACGGCGAATCGTCCCAAGCGGAAGCCATGCAGGTCTCGATGCGCAAGCTGAGGGAACGGGCTGAGTTCGTGGTGAAGACGCTGGCGGTTTCGTAGTTCTGATTTTCCTTCGCAAGTGATTTGTCACTCCTCGACCACCTCGGGACAGGTTACCCGCCCCCATGTCCACAATCACCTCCACCGGGGTAACTTGGTGGGTCAACTGAAGACATAGACAATGGTTATATACCCGGAAAACGCGGAGTGGAAGCCGAAGACTGACACGATTCCTGGAGCGGCTTTCCGGCGGTGGATGGCCAGTGACGACATGGAAGTCCTCGGTTATACCTATCACCTGCTAGGCGACCATCGGTTTCACGTCGAACCCGAACTCTCATTGGACGAATACCTGGAATTCGTTAGGCGCTACTACGGGCGCTGTTTTATGGAGAGTCCTGATGGCGAATGGTCCGACAGCAGGTATTCCGCAGGTTGGGATCTGGTTGGTGTCTTAGCTTTCCAATGGAACAATTCCGAAGTGCCGAAGTCCGTAATGGAGGATTGGAAGCAATGGATCGCCAATATCTATAAGCAAGGATCAGACGACGTACGCAAGTGTATTGTCACGGCGACTCTTGAACATCTGTTAGAGCAGGGAGTGTTTCGACAGGTCTTTGCCGATTGGGTCAAGGACCCGGTCCTGAGAAAAGCATATGAAGAAGCTTTAGAGTGGTATGAGGGTGGTGGACGAACGCCTCTCGGCAAATCCCAGAGTGTTCAGCCGCTCGTTCGATCCCAGTTGAAAAAGAGTCGATTCCGGAAGCGGTAAGTCGAACGCACAAAAAAACGCGACGGGCGAGGACACCCGTCGCTTCATTGATCTACCGAGAGTTAGTTGATGTCGAACTGCTCCTGGTGCAGGGCGGGATCGGACTTCACGATGATCGTGCGCTTCGTGAGTTCTTCCATCTCGTTCAGCCAGCGCCCGTTTTGTGCTTTCAGGGCCTTCGCGATTTCCGGATTCACGCGGAGCATCACATCCTGCCGCTCGAGGTGTTTGGCCATCTTCCGCATCTCGACGTAGACCTCGTTGCAGATGGTGGTCACGGACTTCACGAAGCCCGTCGACTCGCAGTACGGGCAAGGCGAGCCGATGGTGCGCTCAAGCGACTGCTTCACGCGTTTGCGCGTGATCGCGACTAGTCCGAAATCGTTAAATTGCAAAACCTTGGACGGGGCGCGGTCGTTGCGCAGCTCTTCTTCGAGGGCCTGCATGACCTTTTGGCGGTTGCGGCGCTCGTCCATGTCGATGAAGTCGATCACGATGATGCCGCCCAGATCGCGCAGACGAATCTGGCGGACGATTTCTTTGATGGCATCGACGTTGGTCTTGACGATCGTGTCTTCGAGGCGCGCCGTCTTGCCGACATATTTGCCGGTGTTGATGTCGATTGCGACCAGCGCTTCGGTCTGGTTGATGACGATGTAGCCGCCGGACTTCAGCCACACTTTCGACTTCAGCGCCTTGTCGATTTCTTCCTTCAGGCCGAATTGCTCGAAGAGCGGCGTTTCTTTCGTGTAGAGCTTCACGCGCCGCACCAGCGCGGGCTGGAAGCGGTTCGCGAAGCGAAGGATGCGCTCGTACTCCTGTTCGGTGTCGACCCAGATCGCCGAGAAGTCGGAGGTGACCTGGTCGCGCAGCACGCGCTCGACCACGTTGAGATCGTGATAGATCAGAGCCGGTGCCTTCGATTCTTCGGCGCGGGTCTTGATCTCGTGCCACAGATTTTTCAGGAAGCGGATGTCCGCACGCAATTCGTCTTCGGACGCTCCGGCCGCGGCCGTACGTACGATGAAGCCGCCCTGGCCGTTCTCGCGCTCGCTGATGATGATCCGCTTCAGCCGCTGGCGCTCTTCGTCGGAGGAAATCTTGCGCGACACGCCAGTGTGGTTCACGGTCGGCATGTAGACCAGGAAGCGTCCAGGCAGCGCGATGTGGCTGGTGATGCGCGCACCCTTCTTGCCGATCGGCTCCTTGGCAATCTGGATCAGGACTTCCTGCCCTTCTTTCAGCAGGTCACTGATCTGCGGGACCGAAGTGTTCTCGCGACGAGGGCTGCCAGGGCGGAAGCGGCGTCCACCGCGGCGTCCGCGGCGACGGTCGAATTCGGGACGGCGTGCACGCTGTGTATAGCCCGCAGTGCCGGATGGGGCGCGCACTTCGACACGCGCATCGACGGTTCCGTTGCCACGCGCCTCGGCTTCCAGCAGCGCTTCGGCTTCGGCTTGGGCATCCTCAATCTCGGCCTCTTCGCTGTCTTCCTCAGCCTCTTCTTCCGCGGCGGGCTCGACGGCGAATGGGTCCAGGGACGTTACGTTTTCTTCTTCAACGGCTTCGGTCGTGGCCCCCGAGGCTTCAGCGCCAGGTGACGGTTCGGAAGGCTCGCCGGTCGCTGCGATCTCGAGGGAACGTGGACGATAGTCCTCGGCGGCACTCGTCTCTTCTTCGAGTTCTTCGAAGGCGCCGTCATCTTCCAGCGTTTCCGCGTAGTGCGGAATGTCGGCCTCTTCCTCTTCGATAATCTCTTCCTCGTGAACCGTTCCGGAAGACGCCTTTGCGGCTGGCGCCGGAGGCTCGACGGCGGATACTTCCGGGGACGCCGCCACGGCGGCGATCGACGGAACCTCGCTGGGCTGGGGCGCGGAGGCTACGACTTCCTGCTCCTCGAAATCATCTTCCGCGTCGACCTTGTTCCCGGCAAAGGCGGCTGTGAGATTCATGCGCTCCTGCAATGCGTGCGAACGTTCCCACTCCTGGTGAGCAGCCTCCTCGTGATGGTCGTAGTCGCCGTGCTGCTCGTGCAGCGGCTCGGTCAAGCCAGTGGCGAAAAGAGGCTCGTCGTCAGGGAAGGTCGCGGAAATCGGCGCCTGCACGCTCTGCTGCGGGGCATGCGTTTTGGAGTGCTCCTCACGGGCGGCCGGAGCGGTGGCCGGTTGCGCCATCCCCCGATACTTCGAGATCGACTCGCCGGGCAGGATGATCGGCTGGTAGCCGGGAGGCGGCCCATAATCGGAATTGCGGCCACGCGGCGGCGCAGCAGGGGCCGGCGGCGCATCGGTGCTAGCGGGCCGGTTGTAGCGCGAATCGGAAGGGCCACGATCGTTGCGTTCGTAGCGCTCTTGTTCCCCGCGGCGTCCACGACGGCGACGGCGTCCACGATAGCCACCGCGGTCTCCGCGATCGCGCGACGCCGCATCGTTGCCCTCATTTCCAGTCTCGGGCGCAGCAGCGGCCGTCGCTTCTTCGGAAGTTTCGTCCGTGAATGGTTCAGATTCGATTACGTACGACGCGCCCTCGGCCGGCGGCGAAAGCTGCGCCTCGGCGCGGGGCTGAGGTTGCGGCTGCGGACGGCTCTCGGGAAGCGGAGGCCGGTTGGTGGGAACAACGTCGGTCAGGTCGTCGTCGTGCTCTTCCAACTCCATGAAGTCGGAAACGTAAAGGAAGGCGTCGCGTTCAAGGCCGATATCCACGAACGCGGACTGCATTCCGGGGAGGACCCGCGTGACGCGTCCCTTATAGATGGATCCTGCGAGGGTGTATTCGTTTTCGCGCTCAAGATAAATCTCGGCGAGTTGGTCGTCCTCGACAAGGCCCACTTTGGTTTCGTGCGGGGTCGAGGTTACAAACAATTCTTTCGTCATGCATACTCCGGGGATCTGTGCCCTTGCGGGCGACAGCTTTCACCGGGGCAGAGACAGGGAGAGATGGGGAGGAGTGAGCGTCGCGATGGGTACTGGCCCGAACATAGCTGGGCCTGCCTCCTGGAAAGCACTCCAGAAGCGAATCCTCTGCGGAAGCTTAGGAATCTTGTGCACTTATCGCAATGTACGCCTGCGCCGGGTTTGTGGCCGCTCTCTCCTCAGTGGGGAGGGGGCCGTTTCCCGCCCAGCAGCGCTAGCTGCAATCCTGCCCGGCCTCCAATTCTCCTTGGCCGGTGAGTTGCCCTCTTTACGCGAGGGCGATCGTAATCTTCTTTGTTTTTTGGTCCGCGTATGGCTTTCGCGGTATCTACCTTGCTGGTCTCGTCCCAGTTCAGTTCACGAATCGGCGCATGCGGACATTCATGACCATGCCCAGCGCCAGAAACATAAACAAGACGGAAGACCCGCCATAGCTCATGAGTGGCAAGGGTATTCCGGTAACCGGCATAAAGCCGACTACCATGCCAACGTTGACCAGGATGTGAAAGCTAAGCACAGCCACCACACCCATCACCAGAAACGTGCCAGCGCGGTCGGGCGCTGTTTGCGCGTTCTGTGTCAAACGCATCAGCACAATGAAGTATAGCAGGAGCACCCCCAAAGCTCCTACGAATCCGTGTTCCTCGGCAAACGCCGCGAAGATGAAGTCGGTCTGGGGCACGGGAAGGTACGACAGATGCGTTTGCGTGCCGGTTCCACCCCAAATCCCGCCGGAACCGACCGCAATTTTCGACTGAATGACTTGGTATCCGGAACCCTGTTTATCGGCCTCCGGCTCCATGAAGCTCACAAGACGGTCCTTCTGGTACGGCTTCAGCTTGTGCCAGGCTAAAGGCATGATGAGGCCGGCCAGGACCAAAACGATGATCGCTTGCTTGGCGCGAACCCCTCCCAGGAACAGGCCCATGATCGCGATGGGCATGTAGGTCAGCGCGGTGCCGAGATCGGGTTGGGCGAGAACCATGAGCATGGGCACGCCGACGATCGCCCCGGCCTTGATGAAATCGGACCACGAGAGTTCGCGCTGATGCAGGTCGGCAAAGTATTTGGCGACGGCGAGGATGAGGATGAGCTTGACCCACTCCGAGGGCTGGAAGTGGTTGCCCCCGGGCATCTTGATCCAGCGCTTCGCGCCCAGGTAGCGCTGCCCGAAGATTAGGACCCCCATGAGGGACCCGATGGCCGCGATGTACATCCAGTGGACTTGTTCGAGCATGGCCTGGTAGTTCAGCAGGCTGATCAGGAACATGCCGACCAAGCCGCCCAGAACCCAGTACACCTGCTTGATGTGCGCACCTGCGAACTTGGTGTGCACCGTGGCGCTGTGGATCTCCATCACGCCGAGCGCACAGATCAGCAGGATGAAAGTCAGCAGAAGCCAGTCAAAGTCGCGGTATGAGACGTATCTTGACATCGGTTCTCAGTTGCCAGTAGCCAGTTCTCAGATACAGCAATCAGCACTCAGCATTCAGCCAGCCACCTGCACGATTCTGCATTGGCTGAGTGCTGACGGCTGAGTGCTGAGTGCGCATTTCAATTCATTCCCGGCGCGGCCGTTGCCAGCGGCGGCTTCTCCTTCGAAATATCGACCGCGAAGTGCCCGGCTTTCAGAGCGTCGGCGTTGCCGGCGTCGTCTGCTGGGGCACTCCATACCGCTCCGATGTCCACCTTGCCGCCGTCCTGCGCCATCTTCGTGGGCTGGCGCCGCTGCTTCTCGACGTAGGCCTTGATTACCTGCGAGACGGTGCGCGCGGCCAGGTATCCATGCTCACCTTCCTCGAGCAACGCACAGACCACGATTTCGGGACTTCGCCTAGGCTCGACGCCCACGAACCAGCCATTGTCCTTGAAACTCTTTCCGGCCGCACCCAGTCTGGCCTTCAGAGCATTGCTGATGGTCTGAGCGCTTCCGGTCTTGCCGGCGAAGTCGATGCCCTGCAAGTGAGCGCTGGGGGCTGTGCCGCCCGGATTCACGACGTTAGCCATCGCGTCGGTGATGATCTCCCAACTCTTGGGGTCGATCGGAATGTGCGTCGGCTCCAGACTCTCGCCCGCGGGAACGACGTTCGACGGAAAGTCAGTAGGATTCACGACGTGCGGCCGCACCAGCAATCCGCCACTGGCAATGGCTCCGATCGCGCGGGCCATTTGCATGGGCGTGGCCGCCACGGCTCCTTGCCCGATGCCGACGGAAATGGTTTCGCCCGCGTACCACTTCTGCTTGAAGTTGCGGATCTTCCACTCTTCCGAGGGCATGACGCCGGAAACTTCCTGGGGCAGGTCGATGCCGGTTTTCTGACCGAGCCCGAACGTCATCGCCCATTTCGCGATGCGGTCGATGCCAAGTTTTTCAGCCAGCGTGTAGAAGAAGACGTCACAGGATTGATAGATCGCCATGCTGATATCCACCGAGCCGTGAACGCGATGTTCGGCGACAACCCAGCACTTGAAGTAGCGCCCGTAAAACGTGGCCCCGCCGTTGCAGTTGACGTGCATGTCCTCGGCGATGCCTTCCTGCATGCCCGCCGTGGCCATGATGATCTTGAACGTCGAACCCGGCGCGAGTTGCGCCTGGATGGCCTTGTTCAGTAGCGGGTGGTCGTCATCGTTGACGAGCTTGTTCCACTCGTCACGCTTGATGCGAATGGCAAAGTCATTCGGATCGAATGTCGGGCGGCTGACCATCGCCAGAATCTCGCCAGTACGAGGATTCATGGCAACGATGGCGCCGTTCTTGTCGCCCAAGGCCTGCTCGGCGGCGATCTGCATGTCGACGTCAACGGTCAGCTTGAGTTGCTTGCCGGGCTCGGCCTGGGTCTCGTCGAGGCGTCCCACTTCCCTGCCGCGGCTGTTGACCAGCGCGCGCCGCGAGCCGTTCTTGCCCATGAGGATCTGGTTGTATTGCTTCTCGACGCCCGAAATTCCCACCACGTCACCCGGGCTATAGAACTCGAACTGGGGCTGGTTGAGCATGTCCTCGGTGACTTCACCCACATAACCGACCAGGTGCGCGATGAAGCCGTTGCGCGGATACAGGCGCCGGTGCGCCATGATCGTGTCGAGTTCGGGCAGCTCGTTCTTGTGCGCCTCGATGAAGGCGAGTTCGTCAGGCGTGATGTCGTCTTTCAGGAAGATCGGCTGGTACTGCGGCATCGAGGTGAACTTGCGGATGCGCTCGCGAACTTCCTTGGGATCGAGATGCAGGCCCTGCGCGATGGCTTCGGAGTCGGCGTTCAAGTCACGAGTCGAATCGCGCAGAAGCAGCGCAGAAAACGACGGGTAGTTATCGACGATTGTGCGCCCTTCGCGATCGAGGATCTTGCCGCGCGGTGCCAGGATTGGGACGTTGCGGACACGGTTCTTCTCGGCAAGTTGCGCGTAGACATCGCTCTGCATTACCTGAAGCCGCCAGAGCCCGTAGGCGAGGATCAGGAAGATGACCAGGATGACGTACTGCACCGCCGTCAACCGAATCCCCGATACTTTTTCGTCACGACCGAACATAAAAAAGCAGCTGTTAGCTCTTAGCCGTTAGCTCTTAGCTTGCCGTGGTGGACTTGGCATAGCGGGCGACTCGACCCCAGAACTAACAAACCTCAAGCTGAAGGCACCGGTCAGGAAGATCTGCAAACAATTATCCCGCCAGCCACTACTAAAGTGCCAACGACCAAGGACCAACGACCAACGACAGCCCGCTTTTCCTGGCAACTCACCACTGGCCACTGGCAACTGCCTTCATGTTCTCTGCTTAAAGCGGTCCAGGGCAAAGAATATGAGCACTCCCACCACGGCGTTCGCCAACCCGGCGCCCAGTTCGTGCGGCCAGCTCCATTGCAGATTCAGGGCGACCATGCCGCGCGCCACCATGAACTTCACAATTTCGTGGATCACATAAAACGCCAGCGTGACAAGCAATCGCGCGCCGGCATTTTCGATATCCAGCTTCACCCCCAGCGACGAAGCGCCATAGCCGACCACGGTTTTGGCGATGCCGTTGACTCCGAGCGGGAGTCCGGTAAGCGCGTCCTGAAACAGTCCGATCACCGACCCGGTAAGCAACCCAGCGATCGGGTTGCGCCGTGCCATGGCGAAGAAGATCGTCACCAGCAGCGGCAGATCGAACATCCGGAAAAACATGAAATGCAGCGGCAGGAACGATTGCAGCCACAGCGCCGCCGCGGGAACTCCGATGTTCACCGCCCAGTTGAACCGGTAAACCTCAACTTGCTCGCCAGATGTGTAAGTGATGGGCACGTTATTGCGGCTGATCCTGCGGGGGCGTGGTTTGCGGAGCGTTGGTGGTTTGCGGAGGACTCGCGGGCTTCGGGGGCTTCGCGGAATTGTTATCGCGCGGCTGTGCCGGCGTCACCTTCGGATCACTCGCAGTCTTCAGTGCAGTGGAAGCAGCCTTCTTTGCGGGCGCGACTGGGACAATGCTTTGGCCCGAGTCTGGCGCCGAATTCGGCACAACCGATGCAATTCCGTCGTTCGGCTTGGGTGCGGTTGGCTTGGCGGTCTTTGGGGATTCAGCCGTTGCAGAAGCCGCAGGACTCGCGGTTCCGGCGGCTTTGGGTTTGTTGGGATCCTCGGCCGGTTTTTCAGGCACCGAGGGCAAGCGCTGCGCAAGGATGTCCACCGCGCGCACAGAGGTGTTCTCGCTGGGCGTCGGTTCCTTGTCCTCGACCTGGGTTACAACCAATACTTCTTCCAGCTTGTTCAGGTTGGCCCCTGGCCGCACACGAATATTCAGGAACAGGTCTGCGCCAGTCGTCACGTGCGTGACCACCCCGATCGGTAATCCCTTGGGAAAGATGCGGTCTCCGCCGCTGGTGCGAACTTCTTCGCCGGCCTGCACCGTCTCGTCGCTCATGATCTTTTCCAGCACGACTTCGCCGGCGGGCGTTCCGCGCACGATGCCCTGCAACCGCGACTTGTCGAGGATCGCTCCGACCCCGCTGGACTGATCGTCAATCAGCAGGACCTGTGCCGTCGAGCGGAAGACCTTCAGCACCTTGCCCACGATGCCGTTCACGGTGATCACGGCCATGTCGGTCCGGATGCCGTCGGACTCGCCCTTATCGATGTAGACGACGCGGGACTGCTCGCTGCCGCCCGAGCCAATGACCTGCGCGGCAACGGTCTTCGAGATGTACTGCTCCTTAAAATTGAAAATTGCCTGCAGGCGGCGGGCCTGCTGCGCATCTTCGATGAGGCGAACGTGCTCGATCCGCAACTGCTCGATCTCCGCCTTCAAGTCGCGGTTTTCCTGGCGCACCCCGCGCAGGTAGATGTAGTTGTGCCAGAGGTTGCCGCTTCCGTTGCCGAACCAGGCGAAGACCTTCTCGAAGGGAGTTACGGCGTCCACGGCCCAGATGCGTATCAGACGGGTGGATTCCGTGTCTGTCGTGCGCTTGACCTGGACGGCAAGTCCAAGGATCTGCGCAAACAGCACCACCACCAGGACAATCAGATTTTTATAACGGGCGAGGACGGATTCCATAACTTCAGTTACCAGTTGTCAGTGGCCAGTTGCCAGTCAGAATGAACCCTCGTTGAGACGTCGATGAAGGGCGATGGATGATTGTCAGCCACCTCGATTGCGGACGCCAGAACCACTGGCAACCGGCAACTGGCCACTGGCAGCTGCTATTCGATCGAAATCTTGCGCAGCAGCTTGAAGTCGCTGAGCATCTTGCCCGTTCCCAGCACCACACTGCACAACGGGTCGTCGGCGATCGAGACCGGCAGACCGGTTTCCTCGCGGATGCGCTTGTCGAGATTCTTGAGCAGCGCGCCGCCGCCGGTAAGGACAATGCCACGGTCGCTGATGTCGGCGGACAACTCCGGAGGCGTGCGCTCGAGCGCGACGCGAATCGCGTTCATGATGGTCGAGACGCATTCGCTCAGCGCTTCGCGGATTTCGCTGTCGTCGACGGTGATCGTCTTGGGCACACCCTCAATCAGGTTGCGGCCCTTGATTTCCATGGTGAGCGGTTTATCCAGCGGATACGCTGAGCCGATTTCGATTTTGATCTGCTCGGCGGTGCGCTCGCCAATGAGCAGGTTATATTTCCGCTTCAGGTAATTCATGATGGCTTCGTCCATCTGGTTGCCGGCCATGCGGACCGAGCGCGAATAGACGATGCCGCTGAGAGAGATGACTGCGATGTCGGTCGTGCCGCCGCCGATGTCGACAACCATGTTGCCGCTGGGTTCGGTGATGGGCAGGCCGGCGCCGATCGCGGCCACCATGGCCTGCTCGACGAGGTGCACTTCGCTCGCCTTGGCGCGGTAGGCCGAATCCATCACCGCGCGCTTTTCCACTTGCGTAATCTCTGAAGGCACGCCGATCACGATGCGCGGATGCACCAGCATCTTGCGGTTGTGCGCCTTCTGGATGAAGTAGTTCAACATCTTTTCCGTGACCTTGAAGTCGGCGATGACGCCGTCCTTCATCGGCTTGATGGCGACGATGTTGCCCGGCGTGCGGCCCAGCATCTCCTTGGCCTCTTTGCCTACCGCTTCGACTTCGGCGGTGTTCTTGTTGATGGCAACGATGGAGGGCTCGTTTACGACGATCCCTTTGCCGCGCGCATAGACAAGAGTGTTGGCGGTACCAAGGTCGATGGCCAGATCGCTGGAAAAGATGCTGAACAACGACCGGAGATTATGAAAGCGGCTCGAGTTGGAGTGGAATCCGTTGGATGACATACGTTAACTTCTCTCTCGCTTCTATCGGACCACCGCCCATTTCTTACCTGGGCATTGCGTCTCGGTTGTGGTGGAGGTCCTTCTTATTCTATGGGATATTCCGGACCGATGCCGGAAACTAAAGTTCTTGACCCGCCGGGAAATCCTCCGGACAGGCTTTGCACGCTCACTGGATCACCACTGTCTGCTGCTTCGTATTCACGCCCCCTTGCGAATTCTGCGCCGTCACCGTGATTGTGTTCTCGCCCGCAGGCAGCGGCGGCGTGAAGTAGTGAAAACTTCCGTCCGTGGTCACCATCGGCACCTCATGCCCATTCACCATGACGCGCGCTCCGGTCTCGGTCTTGCCCGTCACTTCAATCACGTGTCCGTGCTGCACCAGGGGATCAATTTCCAGATCGATGGCAACCGCGTCCTTCCCCTTGGGAATGATCGTGAAGCGGTTCTTCTCGCTCTCAACCGATGCCTTGCCACTCCCATCCAGAGTCTGAACCATCCAGTAATAGGCGCCCAGGCCCAGGCTGGTCACGGTGACGTCGGCCGTATTGACGTTCTTGTCGACGATGGTGGAGGAGAAGTAGGGGTTGCGCGAGATCCGCAACCGGTACCCTGCTGCATTGGGAATCGGACTCCAGGAGAACTGCACGTCTTTGGTCTTCACGCCTCCGGTTGTAAACAGCGGCATCATATTCGCCGGAGAAATTGGCGTCGGCGGTCCGATCTCCTTGATCTTGGAGATCTTCTCAGACTGCGCCTTGAAGGTCGCGCGTTCCCAGTCCGACAAGCGAACCGTCTCGCCATTGCGGGCGACCTCGCCGGTTCCTTTCTTGACCAGGATTTCGTGCTGATCGCTCTTGGGATCGTTATGCACCATGGCGGCGCTTTCCGGACCCAGCGAGGCTGTAGCCCCGGCCACGATGACCTGGGACTTCGAACCCGTCGCGTAAGCGGCGGTCGAGAGATCCACCGTTCCGGTGCTGACCGCGACAGCGACGTTGGTCTGCTGCTGGTCGTTCGCGGAATTTTCTTCGATCACGATCAGAGAATCCTGCTTGATGGTGTAGTTGGTCCCGTCGTTAAAGACGACCTTGGCCATTCCCTCGGATCCGGTTTGCACCACATCGCCTTTTTCCAAGGGGACGTCGTAGGCCGCCGTCGTCCAGCTATTGCTGCTCGATTTCTTGATCTTGACCGTTCCGTCCAGCGCCGTGAAACGCGCCTGCTTTTCTGATCCAGGCGACGAAGTGGCCGGAGGCGCCATACCCGCGATGCGCTCCAGCATATTCGTGGTCAGGTTGCCGGCCGCCTTCACCGTGTTGTCGGTAAATTGCGGAAAAGCGAAGTGCATCGCGACTCCAAAAGCGAGCACCACCACCAAAAGCGCCAGCAGAACGCTGCGGTAGGTGACCGTCTTCCATGCGATATAAACACCAGCCTTGCGTTTTGCCGACACGGAGGCCACGAAAACCAGCCAAACCCTAGAGAATATGGGGTAATTCCAACACTACCACAAGCATTCCACGGCTGGAACAGGGTATCGAGTTGGGTTCGTGTCCATTGGAACATGTCCAGTCGGTGGGCACTTAGGATCTTCGCCTTAGCTTCGTCGTTGGTCGTTGGTCGTTGGCAAAAGTCCGCCTGCGGACTGCAGCAACAGGCCATGGAATGACGAACCTACTCTTTCGTCAATGGAGCGACGGGCGCCCTCGCCCGTCAAGAATTTTCGGCTGCGTGTTATCGGGCGGCGCGAACCTTGCTGAGTCTGCTAATGCCCCTGTAGCATGGAGAGTTTGGGTTCAGACGAGGAGGATGTATGGCAACCGATACCGTGGCCAAGGTGGCTGTGGCAAGCGCCGGAAATACCAAAATTTATAAGAACTTCATCGACGGCGAGTGGGTTGAGTCCACTACCGGAGAAACCTTTGAAGACCGCAATCCTGCTGATACGCGAGACGTTGTCGCCATTTTCCAGAAGTCCGGCAAGGAAGACGTCGACGCCGCCGTCGACGCCGCGAAGCGCGCGTATGAGCGCTGGCGGCTGGTGCCGGCTCCCCGGCGTGCGGAAATCGTCTTTCGCGCCGCCGAGATGCTCTTCGAGCGCAAAGAAGATTACTCGCGTGACATGACCCGCGAGATGGGCAAGGTCATCAAGGAAACACGCGGCGACACGCAGGAAGCGATCGACACGGCCTACTACATGGCCGGAGAAGGCCGCCGCCTGTTCGGGCCGACCACGCCCTCCGAGCTTCCCAACAAATTTGCGATGGCGATCCGGCAGCCGCTGGGCGTCTGCGGAATGATCACGCCGTGGAATTTCCCCATGGCGATCCCGTCGTGGAAATTGCTGCCTGCGATCGTGTGCGGCAACACCTGCGTGATCAAGCCGGCGCAGGATACGCCGCTCTCGACGTTCAACCTGGTGCGCACGCTGACCGACGCCGGAATCCCGAAGGGCGTGATCAACATCGTGACGGGATTCGGATCGAGCGTGGGCGGACCGCTGACCGAGCACGCGGATGTGCGAGCCATCTCCCTGACCGGTTCGACCGCTGTGGGCCGTACCGTGGGCACCACGGCTGCCAAGAGCTTCAAGCACTGCTCGCTCGAGCTGGGCGGAAAGAATCCGATGATCGTGCTTGATGATGCGAACCTAGATCTGGCGATCGAAGGCGGCTTGTGGGGCGGCTTCGGCACGACCGGGCAGCGCTGCACAGCCACCAGCCGCATCATCGTGCAGAAGGGCGTTTACCGCGAGTTCGTGGACCGCTACGTGTCGCGCGCGAAGGCGCTCAAAGTCGGCAATGGGCTCGATGAGTCCGTCGACATGGGACCGGCGGTGAATGAAGCCCAATTGAAAACCGACCTCGGCTACGTCGACATTGGAAAAGACGAGGGCGCGAAGCTGGTGTGCGGCGGCAACCGTCTGGACAAGGGCGCGTATCAGTACGGCTACTTCATGGAGCCGACGGTGTTCATCGACGTCGATCCGAAGATGCGCATTGCGCAGGAAGAAATCTTTGGGCCGGTGGTTTCGATCATCCCTTGTGACAACCTCGAAAACGCGATCGAGATCGCGAACGGCATCGAGTACGGTCTCTCGTCGGCGATTTACACCAAGGACGTGAACCGGGCGTTCACCGCCATGCGCGATCTTTATGCCGGGATCACGTACATCAACGCGCCGACGATCGGCGCCGAGGTGCATCTGCCGTTCGGCGGAACGAAAGCCACCGGGAACGGCCACCGCGAAGGCGGCATCGGCGCGATCGACTTCTACACCGAGTGGAAGTCGGTGTACGTCGATTATTCCGATAAGCTGCAGAAGGCGCAGATCGACCGGGTGGATTGAGAAACCGGTCGTCGGTCTTCGGTTTTCGGTCGTCGGCGTAGAAGATGACGAGGAGATATCGACGACCGTGCATGAGCGAAAAGAGCGAGACGAAAAGCGTTTAACCGCAAAGATCGCAAAGAACGGCCGCGAAGGACGCAAAGAAAGACCGGGGCCACTCCACGGGTGGAACGAACGTCCCGGTTTTCATTGGGGTCGTTGAGCGAGCTTCTGGTTCGCTTGGATCGCTATCGTACGGAACGAACTCGCGGGTTTTCTCCTGCGATCTTTGCGATAGTGCTTTGCGATCTTTGCAGTTAATCTTTTCCTGACGCTGAAATTGCGTTGAACGCTCGAAACTCAGTTCTCAGACAGAGTTCGTAATCCAGAGTTTGTTTCGCCGGAGCCCGAATGCCAGCCACCACGACCATCCGTGAAGTCCCCGCCGCCCAGCGTTTGGAGAATGTTCGCTACGCGATTCGTGATCTGGCATGCGTCGCGGACGAGGTCGCGAAGAAGGGCCACAAGATTCTCCCGCTCAATATCGGCGACCCGATCAACTTCGACTTCCGGACGCCCGCGCACCTGATCGAAGCCGTGTACAAGGCGATGAAGGATGGCAAGAATGGCTACGCGCCGTCGCCCGGAATCAAAGAAGCGCTGGATGCGATTCGCGGCGAGGCCGAGCGCAAGGGCATCACGAGCGTGCAAGATGTATTCGTCACTTCCGGCGTGAGCGAGACGGTCGACATCTGCCTGAGCGCGTTGCTGAATCCCGGCGACAACCTGCTGACGCCGAGTCCCGACTACCCGTTGTACTCGGCGGTACTGGCGAAAGCCGGCCTCGAACTGAACGCTTACGCGCTGAACGAAGACGACGGGTGGCAGCCCGACCTGATCGACGTCCACAAGAAGATCGGTCCCCGCGCACGCGGCATTGTACTGATCAATCCGAACAATCCAACCGGCGCGGTCTGCTCGAGGCGCATGCTGGAGGCGATCGCGGAGTTGGCACGGCGGAACAATCTTGTCATCTTTGCCGACGAGATCTACGACAAGCTGATCCTCGACGACGATCAGCACATCTCCCTGGCCGCGATCGCGCCCGATGTTCCGGTCGTGACCTTTGGCGGACTATCGAAAAACTATCTCGCGCCGGGCTGGCGGATCGGCTGGGGCATCGTGAGCGGAGATGCAGCCGCGGTGAAGCCGTATATCGATGGCATTCATCGGCTGCTGCGCTCACGTCTCTGCGCGAATCATCCCGAGCAGTACGCCATCAAGGCTGCCCTGGAAGGGCCACAGGATCATCTTAAGGAGGTTCTGGGCAAGCTGCGCTCGCGCCGCGACCTCACCGCAAAATGGTGCAATTCGACGCCGCGCGTCAGTTGCGTTTCTCCCAAAGGCGCGTTCTACGCGTTTCCCAAACTGGACATTCCGGAAGGCGACGACGTCTTCGTGAAGGAACTCCTGGTCCAGAAACACGTGCTGGTCGTGCACGGTTCCGGCTTCGGGCAGAAAGCCGGCACGAGGCACTTCCGCATTGTCTTCCTTCCCGATGAGCAGACCTTGACCACGGCCTACGCGAGTATCGCCGACTTCATGAAGAAGCGCTACAAGTAGGCCTGCGATATTCAGTTGTGGAGCGCTTGGTCAGCGCGTCAGAACATTCCCGAAAGTAGCGAGCCTCCTCTTCTGCAAGTCGGTGACGTCCATGTTGTCGGCTTCGAGTTCGGCCTCCTCCTCGGCCCACTCGCGCGCTTCGCGGCCGGCGAGTTTTTGCAGCAATCCGGTCGCACAGGCTGTGCAACAAAAACCTTTTATGTAGTGCCGCTTTCCATCATGTTGTTCCACGCAATACTCGTAGCTGAATGCCGGCGGTTGCGCGATGCAGAGGTTGCACGCGTCCGGAGCATTGACATAAAGGGGATCGAAAGTGGCGAAGAAGAGGCTGTCGTTCATGACCCACCTCGCACTTCTAGTTTGTCTATACATCCCACATTTCGAAGACTTTTGATGTGACAGGGGTCACGGGGATTCGGGCAGGTTGGAGCAGGTGGATTCTAGTCTCCCGTCTACTCGCTTCATTCGAAATGGATGTGGAAAGACCGGCTCAACAAAGAAGGGTGGCCGGCCGGCCACCCTCAGAGCTTGTGAATCTTTGAGCGGTTAGTAGCGGAGCAGAATTCCAGTGCAAAGCCGCATGTTGTTGTTGTCGGACGCGCCATTGGAATGCAGCGAGAGCCAGTCGAACTGGACGGCGCGTAACGCGATGTGTTGGGTGGCGTTGACGTCGAGGCCGCCACCGACCATCATGGCAAAGCCGTTTCCTGTGCCGGACGCGCCTTGAAACGACGCGGAACCGTGGAAGCCGCCCGCCAGGAAATGCACAAATGGCGTGAATTTATCGTTGTGGCGGTATGAAACGACGGGACCGAAGGTATAGGTGTAGTTGTGGAAGCTCACCCCGGACTGCGAGGCATAGGCGCCGCTGAAGTCGGCCGCTACACCAAACCAGTTGTTCAGGTTACCCGTGACGGTGGAGTTCCAGCCATTCGCGTTTGTGCCCCCATCGAAGCGGGTGAACTGGTAACCACCGAAGATTTCCGCCTTCGGTGCGGTGTTCATCCCTTCCTGGGCGAACGCCGCCAAGGAAAATACCGCCAGCAAGATTGCCAAGCCAACGAATCTACGCATCTACTTTGTTCCTCCGAGCTGAATTTGCACTCCTCTGTGGAGAGACCGGACGAACCCGCAGAGGCTGGGCAATCTCAGGCATCGCCCTGTGCTGAAGCAAAGGTGCTGTATTTAGTGGAATTCAGTAGCGCGAGGCGGACAAGTGACTGAAGGCCAGAGGTAATTGCCCCTTAGTAATGGCCCAAGGTCCATTGGCAAAAGTTTGAGATTCTGACTGCAAGCTAGGGGCCCGGCGAAGCACGGGGCCATTCGCCAACGTCTCGGCAGAGCGGTTGCGGCGCAGGACCGGACGATCTGCAAGTCTGGCCTTCACTTGCTGGAACGCGCTGGTATCCAGGATGTAGTCGTTCCGTCCGGGAAGAAAATTCACGATCTCAGACTGTATTTTCTGAATGCGCTCGTCGGTGGGCGGGTAGCTGGCGAAGGCGCGGGCGATCTGAGAGTGCAGAGACGTCCTGTCCGAGGGAGCTTTGTCGCGACGCTGATTTTCGAGGCCGCTCAATTTTTCCAACGCTTCGATGAAGGCCTGAGGATCGTATCCGGCGGCATATTGATATTGAATACCGAGCAGATCAGCTTCGAGTTCGGCATCGCGGGCGAACTTTTTCAAGTTCAGCGGCCCGATCTGCTGTGCGCCAACGGCGGCCGGACCACTTGCCCAGATGATCGGTATCGAGAGCATATTCCACATGTGCTTTCGGGTGGCAAAGCGAGTAGCGTGGCGAGCGGCGACATGGGCGATCTCATGGGCCATGAGGGCGGCCAGCTCGGCTTCGTTGTCGACATCCGCGAGGAGTCCCTTGTCAACATAGAGGAAACCGCCAGGAAGGGCGAAGACACGGCGGTTAATGGAGTCGATCACTTTTATTGTGAAGGGCACCTCGGCGTCGGAGTGCCGCGCCAGGTTCTGCGCGAGCTGAGTTACGTAGGCAGTGACCTCGGGGTCGGCGACGAAGGTCGTGCCTCGATCAACGACGGCGGCCATCGACTGCCCCATCGCGCGCTCGCGTTCGAGCGAGTAGACGTTCATTCCGCGGCTGATGTTTCGCTGGCCAATGCGGTCCACGTCATATTTGTCGGATTTCGGCAGTTTCACATCTGGAACCGGAGTGGGTGAAGGGGTCGAAGCGGCAGAGGGTGCTTCGTTACCTGCGTGGCTGGTTCCATCGCCGTCGGAGGCATACATTGCCTGGCAAAGAAACGAGCTGCCGACCAAGATCGCAGCTACATAACAGGTGAAGCGAATCGCTGGATGTTGGCTGCGGAATTTGCGGCGCGTTGCGCAGGAGGTTTGGGCCGCCTCGGCCTTCCCACGCGGCCCGGTCGAATTTGGCGCTGTGAAAATTGTTTCACTTATGTGTAAAGTTCCCGGCAGCGAGGGGTGTGGACTGCGGATCGATGCAGCTGGGCGCAGCTCACTGCAGAAGCCGACAAAGGCTCCAGCTTGCTGGAAACACGGGAAGTTGCCGCCGTGTGAAGCCACTGACTCACCCCGCGCCATCTCTGTGGGAGAACGAAGACACAGGCGCGTTGCCATCCCGTCATGTCAAGTGCACGGATGAGCCCAAAATCACGGGGGTCGATTCGTCCCTCTTGAAAAACGGGCGGGTTGTCCTATTTGAGGTCAACACCCATGGGCCAGGTTTTTGAAAAACGGCGGGAAGCCCTCTCGCTAAGCTCCGATCGCGGCCGCTACTACGCGCTTTGGCGCCTTTCCCACCTTCACACGTTTCACTTCGCGCCGAGCCTTCACGTCGATAATCGACACGTCATCGGTCCCGGTGTTGCTTACGCAGACATATTTCCCGTCGGGAGAAAACGTGACCCAGTTCGGCCCATCGCCGACCTGCACCCGCCCCGTGATCTTGTCGGCCTTCACGTCATAGACGTACAGGCTATCGTCCAGCAGGCTCGTGACCCACAGCTCCGCCCCATTTGGCGAAAGCGCCAGCCCGTGAGTCAGCGTGTTGCTCGGCTCGTACGGACGCTGCTTCGGCGTGTGGTTTTCGGCCGGCATCTCGACTCGCTCGATCTTCCCGCTCGCCACGTCCACCTTCATGAAACCGTGCAGGTCGGTTACGGCGACGTACATCGTTGCGCCATCGGGCGTCACGACGTACGGCCGCGGAATTCCTCCGACGGTCACCTTGGCCGAATACGCCATCGTCGTAAGGTCGATGACGTTGATCTGCTTCGTCCCCATCGCGCTCACGAACAGGTAGCGATTACTGCCGGCGTTGAACGCGTTGTGTGGCTGGCTGACAGGCAGCGTTTTCACCACCTTCTGCTGCTCCACGTCCACGATGTCCACGGCATTCTTGTCGCGGATCGGCACGGCTACGTAGTGGCCATCGGGTGTGACTGCGCACTGGTTCGGACGGCCGGTCAGCTTGATCGCCGCGATCTCCTTGTTGGTCGCGGTGCCCACTACGCGCAGGGTGCTGTCGGATTCGATGGTTGCAAACAGGCGCCGCCCATCCGCCTGGATCGCCAGCCCATGAATGTTGTGACCGAGTTGGATGTCGTCTACGGTGTTCAGCGTTTTCAGGTCGATGACGCTGACGTCGTCACCCTCGCTGTTGTCCACGTAGAGCCGGACATCCTGAGCCAACGCGGACGTCGCGATCTCGAAACAAAAAAAGAGGAAGAGTAAGGCTCGCCACGCAGTCATGTGTCGCACGCCCACCTCCGAATGGACTCACTCTAGCAGAGAGATGCCGGTGATTGGGCAACAGGGTGATTGGGCGAAAGAGCCGTTCGCGCCGATTGACGGGTAGTTCCGAGAAGAACGCTCCACGGTCGGCACCCTTCAGGGTTTGGTCTTTCCCGCGAGAATCTGATTAAATTCCAAGTGCAGCTCGGGTCTTCCTGATTGATCGATATTCATTGTCATATTCTTCCTGAAGTCGATGACGGCCCGAAATCGTGGGAAGTCGCCGTTGAGATGTGCCGGATGGCAGCCGCCGACGGCATCACTCACCTGGTGGCTACTCCGCACTCGAACGACCGCTATCACTTTGACCAGCCCTACTTACTGAACTGCGTGGATCGGTTGCAGAGCCTGGCCGGAGCGGCGCCCAAGCTGAGCCTGGGCTGCGACTTCCATCTCTCTTACGACAATCTGCAAAGCGTTCTCGAGCATCCCGAGCGGTACACGATTGCGGGCTCGCGTTACCTGCTGGTGGAACTCAGCGACTTCAGCATCCCGGTGCAGATCGGCGAATGGTTCTTCAAGCTGGCGAATACCGGGGTCACGGCCGTGATCACGCACCCGGAGCGGAACGCGATCCTGCGCCAGTCGCCACAACGCGTCTGTGAATGGGTGGAAATGGGTTGCGTGGTTCAGGTCACCGCCAATGCCCTGACTGGCTTCTGGGGACAGCGCGTGCAGCGCGTTGCGAACTGGCTTCTGGAGCACGAGATGGTGCACGTCGTCGCGTCGGATGCGCATGACACGAAGCACCGCACGCCGGTGCTGTCCCCGGCGAAAGAAGCTATCAGCATGATTTGCGGAGACGATGTCGCGAGCGCGCTCGTGGAAGAGAATCCCCGCGCGATCCTTGAAGGGCAGCCGCTGCCTTATTTTCCGAAACCGGCTGTGAAGGGATAAGCAACTTAGGAAATTCGCGCCTTCGCGAAGCGCGGCGTACACCTCGGGATGTACCGCCGGATCCGTCAATGAATGCTATCGGCTGTTAGGTAACTTCGGCCAGCGCACCGCTATTAATCGGGGTCGTCCCATGGAGAATCATGTAAGTTCTGGATCTTTCTCAGGGTTCTCGATTCTTTTCCTAATTATCGGCATCGGGTTCTTGTGTGTCTGTCTGATCTTCTGGTGGTTTACACACCTCCAGGCAATCCTGTTGTTTGGATTGGCCATGCTCTTCGGAGGTTTTGCAAATAGTCTGGCGTTCCTCGTGCTGAATCGGAGGGATGAAGCGGGATATAGAGTAGGTTATTGGCGCTGGTTCTCCGAGGATTTGCGACTCTACGCCGAGGATTTGCGGGTTCGTATCGCTCCACTGAAAGGCTGGTCACGATCTGCACTGAGCGGTGCGCTTGTTTGCTTTTTGTTGGCAGCCGTGTTCTTGTTCTCCATCTTTGCCGGAAACGTATTCGGTCGATGAGTGAAATCGCCGTTAACGCCAACGGTGGGCCGCTCGGCTTAGCCAGTCAGGATTGTGTAGGTACCTGAGGGTATGACCGCATTGAGTAGATAAGAAATGGCTGAAAGACGCAATCAGCTTAGAGCAGCCTCGGTTGGGTCTGCGATGGTAAGGCAGGCCGCCGTTTGTGAGTGCTTAAAAGAACGATGGCAGCACAGCAAATGGGACTCAGCAATATGTAGCCAAGCAGGAACGAGTCTGCGGAATGTCCGGGAGCTAGCTTTCTGACGGTGAATTCCATTGGATATTGGACTAACACCACCGCAATTCCAAGAACTAACCCAAGTTTGAAATCTAGGGCGACCTGCCGTAAGCGGAACACCATTATTCCGATCCAGGTCAGTAGGAAAAAAGACACTGTCAGGACAAGACTGAAAATGAAGAACTCTAAGGTCAGTTCCCAAAACGCGAGATTCCATTTCCCGATGCGGTCGGCGTCGACATCGTGCAACAAATAAACAGCAACAGCGTTTGTGAGCAGCGCTGTTGCAAACATCGCGATGAAAAACCTGGAAGTCAACCGCCACATACAATGACACAAGGAGTTTAGCCTGAATTTGAGACGTTCAACGCATCCTCTTCGCTGTCAGAAGAATCACAAACTGTGAGTTGGTTTACTGCTGGGGTTGAGTCTGCGACGGACCGCTGTCGTGCGCGACAGGGCGGTTGGCCGCGGTCGGAGTGGAATTCGTTTCGGGCACGGTCGTCATCGCACTTTCCGGATTCAGCAGGTGATCGTGGCTCGGCCCGAGTCCGAGTTTAATCAGAGCGCGGGAATCGGGAACGGTCTTGTTCTGCCAGCCGTTGTCGGTCTGGAACTTGCGCAACGCGTCTTCGGTAGCCGGGTCCCATTTTCCGGTTGGCTCGCCCGACAGGTAGTGCTGCTTGATGAGCGCTTCCTGGATCTGCTCGGTGCGCTCCGAATCAATTTTCTGCTGGCCGCGCTTGGCGGTCTTCTTGGATTTCTTGCCGCGGCGCGAGGACGTGGAAGTCGAAGCACTTTTGGTCTTGGCCGTTTTCGACGTTGTGCTGTGCGTGGCGTGTGAAGCCGATGTCGATTTCGAGGCCGGATTGGAAGCAGTCGCAGACTTGTGAGTGGTGGTTGTCTTTGGCTTGCTTGAAGTCGTTTTGCTCGAGGTCGCCTTGCTCGCGGTGGGGTCCGTCTGGGCGAAGAGGGCTGAGCACATCAGTAGCGTGCCCGCCAGTTCCGCGACGATTCTCCATTTCCCACGAAGCATCAGAAACCTCTAACCTTTAAACCCTGCCGCCTTCAAACTGTCTCGCCCCAAAATCGTGCCAAGGTACACGAAACGGAGTTCAAAAGCAAAAACAAAAACCCACGATCCCCGGCACCTGATGATGATCCCCTGAATCAGGGTCCGGTGCCAGTGACCGTGGGACGATGCACGCGTTACGGAAGTGTACCCGCGATAAAGATTGTGCCGTCCTGACGGCCAGCGCCTCTCGGGCGAACCAGGAACACGACGTCCTGGCCGCTCTTGAGCGTGCCTTCAATGCGGGCGAAGTCTTCCGCTGTATTCACCGGTTGCTTGTTGATTTCGAGGACGACGTCGCCACGGTTCAGGCCGATGTCGTCGGCGAACGATCCGCCTTTGACATCCTGAACAATCACGCCCTTGCCGGCCGGAACGTCGAGGCGGTCCGCAATATCTGGAGTCAGCGGACGCACGGTCAGGCCGAGTTTGCTTTCCTTCGGCTGCTGTTCGTCACTTTCCTGCTGATCTTCGCCCAGGCGCGCCGCGAAAAGCTTCGAGCGGTCGGCAATGGTGACGGTCGTCTCGTCCTTCTTGCCGTTACGGACGAAGCCGACCTTGGCCTTGCTGCCGGGCTTTCGCGAGGCGATGTCGGCGACCAGTTCGTCGCCGTTTTTCACGTCCTTGCCGTCGACGGAGGTGATGGTGTCGCCCACCTTCAGGCCGGCTGAATCAGCCGGGCTTCCGGGAACGACGTTAGAAACCGTGACACCGGACTGCACGCCGTAAACGCGCGCGATCGCGGGAACCGGTTGGGCGGCGAACTCCACGCCAATCGACCCACGCGTAACCTTGTGATCGGGGCCGATCAACTGGTTGTAGACGGACACCACGGTGTTCGAGGGCATCGCGAAACCGACGCCCGCATAAGCATTCGTTTCGGTGAGGATCGCCGTGTTGATGCCGATGACTTCGCCGGCCATGTTGACCAGCGGGCCTCCGGAGTTGCCGGGATTGATGGCCGCGTCGGTCTGGATAAACGACTGGAATTGCCGGTTCGGAACGATGTTGCGGCCTTTCGCCGATACGATTCCCGCGGTGACGGTGGCCTGCAATCCGAAGGGACTGCCGATCGCCAGAACCCAGTCGCCGACCTGCATGCCATCGGAGTTGCCGAGTTTCGCAGTGGGAAGAGCACGTTCGACGTCAATCTTGATGACGGCCAGGTCGGTTTCCTGGTCGGAGCCGATCAGCTTGGCATCATGCTGAATGCCAGGGGCGTCATCTTGCAATCGCACGCGGATGCGGTCAGCTTTCTCAATCACGTGACGGTTGGTGACGATATATCCCTTTCCATCGACGAGAACGCCGGAGCCCAAAGAACGCTCCTTGATATCTCCGCCGCCAGGGCCACCCTGACCGCCTTGCCCGCCGAAGAAGCGATCAAAGAAGTCATCGAACGGGCTATTGCCGCCGCCACCGGGACCTTGACCTTCGTCGTCATCGCCGGGGCCGGGTCTTGCGCCGCGGCGGCGGTGCGGATTCTTGATGGTGGACTCGGTATTGATGTTGACCACCGCCGGTTCCATCTGCTTGGAAATCTGGGTGAAGGCATTCGAGAGCTGCTTGACCTCGGGGACGGTGAGCGGCGCGGCATCCGTTCCTTTCTGACCTTCTTTGCCTTTCACGCCGTACGAAACCACCGAGCCAATAAGAATGCCCATGGTGAGCGTGGCCAGAATGCTGAGAGAGTAAAACCAACGATTGGCCTTCAGGCTCACCCAAAAAGCGCTTTCGCGCGGTTCCATATGTAACTTCCTCCGGGAAACTCGTAAACCCTCTAATTATACCCGTTTAGCGGGTGCGAACATCGCCTCTAAGATGGCCGGAACTTGCGTAACGGCTCTTGGGGTTTAGACGCTGCGGCGGCCTAAACCGTTTCATCGCGTGACGAACATTTACACGATCGCCGCCAACTACATACGATCCACGAGCGCGACCAGAAAAACGCCCGTGTAAGTAACGATCACCAGCAGAACGAGCATTGCTCCAACCGATAACATTGTCAGAATAGTAAATGGCTGTTCGACACAACCCCGCGCCAGTTTCCACACGCCCGACACTTCGGCGACAAGCACGATCGGGAAGAGGATCGAGGCCCAAAGGGTGGCATGCGTCACTCGGGGCGAGAACACGAAGACGACGAAAGCCGGTAGGAACAAAAGCGCGGGGAGGATGGCTAATGGGGCGCCCCAATACAGCAAACGCTCCCGACTGCGCCAATCCATGAAAGTAGTTTAACAAGTGAAACAGAGTTACTTCACTTCGTAGACGGTCTTTCCGCCTACGACCGTACGCAGAACTTTCGTCTGGAGAAGTTTCTGCGGAACGATGGCGGTCACGTCGCGATCGAGGACCACGAAGTCGGCGAGCATTCCCGGAGCGATGAGGCCTTTTTCTTTCTCCGCAAATTCTGCAAAGGCCGATCCGGTGGTGTAGGCGGCGATCGCCTGATCCATCGAGATCTTCTGGTCGGGATAGTATTCGTGTTTGCCGTCTTCGCTGGTGCGCGTGGTGGCGGCGTACAAGCCCAGGAAGGGCGAAACCGGCCCGAAGGGATGATCCGATCCGAAGGCCACCGTGACGCCGCGTTTCAGAAATTCCGCCCAAGCGTAGGAATGCCCAGCGCGCTTCGGCCCAAGTCGCGCCTCGGCCCACGGCATATCCGTGATGACGTGCGCGGGTTGCATCGACGCGATCACCTTCAGGTCGCGGAACTTCACTATCTGCAGCGGTGTGACGACCTGCGCATGCTCGATGCGGAGCCGGTAGTCGTCGCCTCCGTTCGCGGCTTTGACTTTCTTTTCCTTGGCGGCCTTCTCGCCTTCTGCGAACGCATTGAGAGCCATCTGCGCGGCAGCATCCCCGATAGCGTGGAAGCCGAGCTGATATCCCGCGAGCATGCGCTCTTTTGCCATGTCATTGAGCTTGGGAGCGTCGTAGCGCGGCAAGCCGGAGTTCTTGGGATCGTCGGCGTACGGATCGATGAGCGCGGCAGTGTGAGAACCGAGCGAGCCATCCAAGAACGCTTTGAGCATACCGGTGTGCAGCATGTTGTCGGAGGCCGGGTGCTCTTTGCGCATGGTGTCAAGATGATCGAGAGGCTGGTCGAAGGGAAGCCACTCGCTAATGCGCGCGCTGAGCTTGCCGTCCTTCTCGATCTCTTCGAGAATTTGGAAGTCTTCCCAGGTGGAGTTGTCCTGCACCGAGGTGATGCCGTACTGCGCGGCTTCTTCAAGCGCGAGTTCCATGGCCTGGCGGCGCTTGTCGTGGGTCGGCGGCGGGATCGCATCAGTCAAGGCCTGCCGCGCCGTCTCGCGGAGGATTCCCGTCGGCTGGCCGTTGGCATCGCGGTCGATCTTGCCGCCCTTGGGATCACGGCTGGCGATGGTGATGCTGGCTAGCTGAAGAGCACGCGAGTTGGCCACTCCGATGTGGCCGTCGACCCGCTGGAGAAATACGGGATGGCTGGTGGTGATTTCGTCGATGTCCCAGCGGCTGGGCAGCGCCTTCACGGGCCAGAGATTTTCGTCCCAGCCTCCACCGAGAATCCAGTCGCCGGGAGCGGCCGCCTCCACTTTGGCGCGGATACGCTCGCGAAACTCGTCGAGCGATTTCACGCCGGTGAGATCGACGTTCATGCGGTCGAAGCCACCGTCCTCCAGATGCGCGTGCGCGTCGTTGATGCCGGGCATGACGAAATGGCCGGCGAGATCGATGACCTGCGTGTCGGGCCCGCGAAGCTTGAGGATTTCGGTGTTCTCGCCGACAGCCTGGATACGGTCGCCGCGCACCGCGATGGCTTCGGCGCGCTTGATGGCCTTGAACGCCGACATGACGGGCACACCGGTATATACGTTGCCGTGCGTGAAGATGACATCGGCCTTCGGCTTCACCGGTTGCTCCTGCGCCTGCACGCCAAGGGTGCACAGCAGGATGAATCCAACTGCAAGCTTCATTATTCTCCGACTCCGGCCAGTGCGAGTAGTGTAAGCAAGATTCGCTTGAGTCCAAGTTCCCGACCGCTGCAATCGAACCATTCCTGCAAAGTGTGAGCGCCGCCGCCGGATCCTCCGCCGCCGATGGCAAGCGCCTCACGGCCCAGCGAGAGCGGGATATTCGCGTCAGTCGACGCGCGCTGCACCTGCGCGACGTTGCCCAGATGCGCATCGACGGCGCGCAGGACCTGCAGCATGCGTGCGTTCGGCTCCAGTTCTCCGGCAGGACGATCACCGATCACGACCACTTCACTGGTCACCGAGTGCGTCTTGCGTTGTGCGGAGCCGCGACTCTCGCCGAGATGCTGCTCGGCACTCACGGCCTGGTCCAGGCAGATTCGCAACGAACGCTCCAGCCGCTCCAGTTCGATCTTCGACGTGGAACGGAGATCGACGCGCATGCTCGCGGATTCGGGAATCGAATTTACGGATGTCCCGCCGCGGATCACTCCGATGTTAAAGGTGCTCTTGGGCGTGGTGGGAACCGGCGTCTGACAGAAGCTTTCGATCGCACGCGCAAGAATCACGATGGGATTGGGCGCGCCGAAATCGCTCCAGGAGTGTCCACCAGGGCCGCGCACGATAATTTCGAAGCGGCGGCTGCCGAGAGCTTCGGCGACGACGGTATCGGATCCGGCGCCGTCGAGGATAAGGCTGTAGGCGATTGAGTCCTTCCAGCGCGGCGTCGCAAAAATGTGGCGCATGCCTCGCAGATCGCCCTCGCCTTCTTCGCCTACGTTGCCGATAAACAAAAACGGAAGCGAGTGGCGAATGCGGACGGAGCGGAGCAAAGCGACAATGGCAAGCATTGCAGTCACGCCGGCGCCGTTGTCGGAGACTCCCGGGCCGAAAAGCCGGCTTCCCTGCTGGCGAACATTCAGCGGCGTACCGGCGGGAAAAACCGTGTCGATGTGGGCGCTCAGCGCAATGTAGCGGCGACCGAAGCCGGGATGGATGCCGAAGACGTTGCCGACATCGTCAATACGAACGTCATCAAGTCCCATTTCGCGAAAGCGTTCGGCTAGCCACGCCGCGCGCGGAGCTTCGCCGAACGGCGGCGCCGCAATGCGCGCCATCTCGAGCTGCCAGTGGGCCAGTTGCGGCTCCTGGGCACGGAACCAGTTGAACGCCGAACGGATTGCGGGAGAGGCGGAGATGCGCGCAACTTCTTCCTGGACGGTGGGATAGGCGTCCGACACTTCGGGACTGGAACTGAAAGGCATGGGACCGATGCGTCATCTTACAACGTGGAATGGACGGCTTGGGTTGCTTTTGCAGGGTACCGTGATTACTGGGGAGAGGTAACGGTTACCTTCGATCTCGAGTGATTCGGGCGGTTTAGCGACCAAATTTCGGCGTGAAAATGTGTCGTGGTACGACCTTAAGCGTGAGGTAGCGTCGACAGGTTGCGGAGCTTCGCTCCGCTGGACAGCCGAGGGCGGCTGTCCCCACGTGGTTCGTGGAGTTCGCAACTGCCGATTGGGCTTTCGCTCGGGTGTCAGGATTTCCGATGACTGGCGGTGGACTGCGACGGTGTTAGTGGGCGCGGACGGCATGCACGCACTCGAGGATTTCCGACTCGGTCAGGGTGTGATCGGAAGATTTGGCGCGGGCATAGACTCGCTCGACGATGTCGTGGGTTGTCGGAATCCCGTGACGTTCGAGCCAGAAGAGCACGTTGGATTTGCCGCTCATCGGGCCGACATCGATGATCTGCTCGAGTCCGAAGACGTGCGAAGGCACGCCAGAGTAGACAGCATTTGCGAGTTCGACGTCGTTCTTCTTGTAGGCCTTGATGACCGCGGCAGCATGGACGCCCGTGGCAGTGCGGAAGGCGTCTTCGCCGACCACGGGATAGTTCGCGGGTATCGGAATTCCGGTCGCCCGGGAGACCGCGAGGCAATAGTCCTTGAGCTTGGTGAGGTCCTGATCGTCCCAGGGTTCGATGCCCATCAATTTCAAGTTGACGAGCATCTGGTCCATCTGCGTGTTGCCGACGCGCTCGCCAACGCCCAGCGCGGACGCGTGCACGCAATCGGCTCCCGCGACAAGCGCGGCCATCGAGTTAGCGATTGCGAGGCCTCGATCGCAGTGCCCGTGCCAGTCGACCCGAATCTTCTCGCCACAAGGCTTCACGACTTCGTCGAGGACGAAGCGTACCAGCGCGAAAGCACCCATCGGCGTGGCATGACCGGCCGTGTCACAGATCACGATGGCACGCGCGCCGCAGCGGATGGCCGTCGAGTACAGCGTCTTGATCATTTCCGGATCGCAACGGGTAGTGTCCTCGGTGACGTACATCGAGTCGAGTCCAAGAGAGACTGCGAACTTGACCGCTTTCTCGGTCGCCTGGAGAAGGAAATCGTCGGTCCAACCCTCGGTGTAGCGACGGATCGGACTTGAACCGATGAAGGTCGCCGCCTCGATCTTCAATCCGGTCTTCTGCACGATCTCGGCGATCGGGCGGATGTCATTCTCATGCGTGCGGGCGGCACAATTCGCGCGGATTTTCAGCTTGTGATTGACGATCTCGCGCGCCAGCGCCGTAACGTGCTCTACGGCACGAGGACCTGCGCCGGGCAGTCCCAGGTTCGCCGAGTGGATGCCCAACGATTCCATCAGGTGAAGGATCTCGATCTTGTCAGCAATCGAAGGGTCCCGCACTGACGGCGATTGCAGGCCGTCGCGAAGGGTTTCGTCGTTAAGAAGAACATGCCCGGCAGGTCGCAGGGACTTTGGGTGGATCGCGTTCCAGTCGTAGATCAGTTCGGAAGTGTTCACAGGACTTTACTTGGATGTCTCGCGTGAGAAAACCGTAACCCCAATTATTTGGCTTTCTCTTCTTTCGGGGGAATCGTCAAACCGAAGATGGAGATGCGCCCCGTCCCCGCCACGTTGATTCCGCGCGTATCGTCGGGGTTGGGGAGGTACAGCGTCTTGCAGGTTTCGCAACGATACACTTCCGCATTCTTTCCCCAGGCCTTTTCGATGCAGCCACATTCCTGCTCGACTGCGTCGGAGGCGTAAAACCAGCGCTTCAAGTGGCCGCCGCAGAACTTCCCCTTGTCGTCCTTTTCGTTGCAGGCCCGCTGACCGGTCTGCTTGGTCTTCACCTTGTGCTTGGAAAGCTGCTGGGCCGCATGCGGAATCGTCGTGTCACCAGTCGCCAAATGCCCTCCTTTTGACGAGTCGCTCACGAAGCTGGTGTCGTCCACTGAAGCGGACTCGTTCTTTCACTTTCGCTCTTCCCACAACTTACGTTGTGGGCTAGTTACTGTCGTCGCTGCGCGACTGTCGCAATGTTGTTCCATCAGCACGCTTCGACATCGCGTTTCGTAGCAGACTGGTTGCCGGCGCGGCTGCTCCGCACCTCACATTGCTGCCATCATTCTACTGAGGGATTGGGATCTGCACCAGAAGCAGGGTTGGGACGGTCAGCACTCGGCATTCAGCACTCAGCCGGAATCGGTGATCGGTAGAACCGGCATTCATTGGCCGTCTCAAAGGCATCTTGCCCTCGCGATGGGCGGGCGGGACGACCGCCAGACAACCACCGGGACGACGGCGCTACATTGTGTTTTCCGCGGGCTGCTGAGGCTACATCTTGGGATCGCGAATCAGGCCAATCGATTGCAGCGCACCACGCAAACGGCGGCCAGTCCCGCGGGCGAACTGGAAATCCACGAAGCCTTCCATGTGCCGGGCAAAAGATGGGCCGTATCCGTACCACCAGAGCTTCTTCACTCGCGGCATGCGATCGACGTCCAGGTACTTGATACGAACCATTTCCTCCATGCCGTGGCGGCCGTGCGCCCGTCCGATGCCGCTGCCCTTCACGCCTCCGTGCGGCGCCTCGCTGATGCCGAAACAGGAAATCACGTCGTTCACCATGACGGTCCCGGCAACGAGTTTCCGAGCCATGGCTTCGCCGCGCTCAGAGTTGCGCGTCCAGACGCTGGCCGCCAGACCGAATTCGGAGTCGTTCGCCAGTGCAATCGCGTCGGCTTCGCTATCGAATGGAACGACCGGCAGGACAGGGCCGAAAGTCTCTTCGCGCATGATCTGCATCCGGTGGGTGACGTCGGCGAGGATGGTGGGCGCATAAAAGTTCGGACCCAGATCCGGCAATCGTGTGCCGCCTGTCATTACGCGGGCGCCGAGGGCTTTTGCCTCTTCGACCTGCGATTCAACGACCCGGAGTTGCCGCTCGTGGATCATCGGGCCGACGTCGGTCTCCGGATTCTGGCCGTCACCCACTCGCAGTTTTCGTGTCTTTTCGGCGCAGGCGTGGAGAAAAGAGTCGTAAAGCGAGCGGTGCACATAGCAGCGCTCCACGGAGAGACAGGTCTGGCCCGCATTCATGAACGCACCCCAAACGGCGGCGCTGGACGCAACGTCCAAGTCGGCATCGTCGAGGACCACCATAGGGTCTTTGCCGCCTAACTCCAGCAACACCGGAAGCAGGCGGGCAGCGGCAGCCGCAGCGATCTTCTTTCCGGTGGAAACACTCCCGGTGAAGACCAACTTGTCGATTTCCGACTGAAGCAGCGCTGCTCCGGTCGGTCCATCGCCGACTACAACCTGAAAGACTCCTTCGGGGACTCCAGCCATTCGCAATAACGACTCGAATTCCAGGCCTACGAGCGAGGTGAACTCCGAGGGCTTGAGAACCACGGCATTGCCGGTCACGATCGCAGCCAGCGTTTCGACGGCCGGAATCGAGAGCGGATAATTCCAGGGAGAGACGATGCCGATGACGCCACGGGGCTCGCGAAGAATATGTCCCGCCTTCGTTTTCATGGCCAGGCTTCCATGGGGGAGCGGGTGCTCGCGTAGAAAGCTTCTGGCGTTTTCGATGAGGAAGCGGGTGGCGTCGAGGACGACCATCACCTCGGTGAGCATGGCCTCGATGTAGGGCTTGCCCGCTTCGCGGGCAATCAGTCGCGCAACCTCGGTTTTTCTCTCGTGCAGGACCTGTTGAAAATTGCGGAGGATCTCCGTTCGCTTCCCGACGCTAACAGCAGCCCAGGCTTTCTGTGCCACGTGGGCACGGGCGACGGCCTGACGAACGTCGGCGTCGGAGGCACACTCCATCTCACGGAGCACTTCGCCTGTCGAGGGATTGATGGATGCGATCTTCCGCAGCGCGACTTGAACATCTGTAGCCATGCCGCTCAGGGTAGCAGGGTTTCTGCCAAATCATACTCCGAGAGGTTCCGGCCGGCAGTGACAGCTATCGCTGCGGCGTCTTCACGCCGGGAACAATGTCCGTCATGGGCGTGACATCAGGTACGTTTGGTTGCTGCATAACGTGTCCACGCCTTGCCTCCGCAATCTGAATATTCGAGTGCTCGAGCAAAAGCCCCGTAGCCCGGTCAAGTTCGAGGCGGGATTTCTCGTAGTTCGCCATCGCGGAGATCAGATTCGATTCCGCCGTCGCCACCAACGACTCGTTCTGCAAGACGAGAACCGGAGTCGACATGCCAGCCTTCAGCTTTCTCTGCTCTGCATACAGCGACTGGCGGGCCGAGTCAACGCCGGCCTTCGCAGCGGCCACGCCGGCGCGATTCTGTTGCAGGGTAAATTGCGCGCTGCGCACTTCGATGCGCACCTGATTTTCCAGCTGCTGCAGACGCATCTGCGCCTGGCGATATTCGAGTTCCGAGCGGATCTGATTTGCCTGCGCCAGCCGATTGCGAAGCGGCACGCTGAAGGTCAAGCCCAGTCCCTTGTCGGGCGCGGTTGAGTTCACGAGTTGATGCCACGTGTCGCCGATCCCACGCGATGGCACGCTACCGGCTGTCCTGCATCCGAAAGGTTGCGGTGCGGGCGGCGGTGGACAGATGTTCGCCTGATTCTGGTCGCCTCCTACGCCTGATCCACCGTAGTACGCAAAGACGTCGGCAGTTGGCAGAAGGGCGTTGTCCAACGCGCGCGTGTTCAGTTCGCGGGTCTTAAGATCGACGCGAGATTCGTCCAATTCTCCGCGGTGCGTGAGCGCCTGGTCGATGAGTTCGGGCGTGGGAGGGAGTTGCTCGTTCTCGGGCACACCCATGGTCGAGGTCGGAATGACCTCGGCGTCGGCAAGGGAGGGATCGACCATGGTGCGGCTGAGGGCGTTCTTCATTAGGAGCTGTTGGAGTTCGAGATTCGTCTGGGCGAGGATCAGCGCCTGCTGGTCGTTCGCGACGGTGCTTTGTGCGCTCGCCAATTGGAGCGGCGCGGTCACCCCGGCGCCAATCTGCCTCTGGGTGTCGGAGAGAGTTTTCTGGGCGAAGGCGAGGGCGTCCTGCTGCACGTGAACGTTCTCGTAGGCGTAGACGAGGTCCCAATAGATGTTTTCGATCTGATCGACGGTGGTGATGACCTGCAGAGCGAATGCCGTGTCCGCGATGTTGCGGTTGTTATTGGCGATGCGAATGAAGCGTGTGTTCGGAAGGAAGCCGAATCCTTGCAGCAGATGCTGGTCGAGCTGAAATTTGAAATTGGAGTTGAGCTGCGGACTCAGGGTTGTTGTGGTTTGATCGGTAACGGTCCGGGTGTTGTTGAAGACGACCGACATGTTGGTGCCCCAATGAAATCCCTGCGCGTAGGTGAAGTCGGCTGTGTCCGTGTCGCCCCTCACTGTGGTTCGCCCCAAAAGTGCACTGGTGGACAAAGTCGTGGCCCGATCTCCCTGGAGGGTCCCGCCGAGAATCGGGTCGAAGCTGGAAATCGCCGAACCGAGGCCGAGAGTTGAACTGACGATCCCGGCTGTCCCGGTCGCGGCGCCACCGGCGGCGACCGTGGTGCCACCCGCTCCGGATCCGACCGTGCCGCTCAGGCCACCAACTCCGCCGCCCGGCGTTCCCTGCACGACGCCAGAGTTGATGCCGAGGATGTTGGCACCGGCTGCCGTGCGCAATATGTCGGTATCGGCGATGTTCAGGTTGTAGCGGGCGATGGCGATATCGAGATTGTTCTCGAGAGCGAGGGCCACGGCATCATTCATGGACAGCATGATTTTTCCGTCGCGCATCAGTTGATCCATCCGCGGCGTATTGGTGAGCACGGGTGCCGGAACATGCTCGACTTCGTAAGGCGCCAGGATATTCGGGAAGGAACGGTGCCCCTTCGAGTAATCCTTGAGAAGGAACTCCTGGGTCGTGTTTTGCGGCTGCGGCGCGGACGGCGCCGTGTCGGACTGCTGGATCGGCTGCATCGGCGGCTGCGCCGGAGACTGCTGGCTCTGGGCCTGCGTGGAGAACAGAACGCAAACGACAAAAAGAAAACTTACCCGGATCTCTGCCATCAGCGAACGCGAATTCATGGGCTCATCCATACCGTTCGAAAGATTTTGAATATAGCGACACCGCATGCCACGGGCGGTTGGGGCCATCCCAAAGAAGTTTTTCGATTGCGTGGGCACACCATCCTGCTCCAGTTCCCTGGTATTAACTCGATTTAGGGTAAGCAAGCGCCGGAAATACGACAACTTCTCGCTTCGCCTGCATCGTGGGAATGGGTCTAGATGAAAGTGCAGGAACGGGACCCGAGCATTCTTAATTGTCGAATGTTCGACGCTCGTGGCGGGTAAAGATTCGGTAAATCGGGGTAAAGGTTCGTAAAGCCGCTAGTACTCGACCGACATGAGGCAAAGCCCGCCGGCAGGCGCGGTCGGCCCCGCTGCAGAACGGTCGCGCGTCGCCAGGATCCGCGGCAAGTCCTCCACAGCCAGCGTTCCCTTCCCAACGAGGACAAACGTCCCAACCAGATTGCGGACCATGTGATGCAGGAAGCCGCTGCCTCGAACGGTATAAATGAGCTCGTCGCCGTCCCGGGCCCAACCCGAACTCATGATCGTCCGTATGTTGGATACTTCGCTCTCCTCGTGCCCGCGCTCGGGATCAACGGCGGCAAACGACTTGAAGTCGTGTTCTCCTACGACGATAGCAGCCGCCTTGTTCATCGCTTCTTCGTCGAGAGGATAAGGAAAGTGCCAGACATAGCGCGCGATGAAGGGCGAACAGATCGGCGCGCGATACATCCGATAGCGATAGGTCTTTGCCTTCGCGGACTTGCGCGCATGGAACCCAGCATCCACTTCGCCGACTTCGAGAATGCGGATGGACGGCGGCAGAATATCGTTCAGCGCTTTTACGAAATTGACTGCCGGTACGGACGACTCGGTGGAAAACGAGGCGACTTGGGCAAGCGCGTGAACACCAGCGTCGGTTCGACCCGACCCATGGGGAAGGACCTTTTCGCTGGTAATTCGTCCAATGGCTGAGGCGAGTGTGCCCTGAATGGTCGCGGCATCCGGCTGGACCTGCCAACCGGAGAACTCTGAACCGTCGTAAGCCAGGATCAACCTGAGATTTCGCATTGTTCTTCCGAGTCTTTCTTGCACATTTCTACATCCAATGTTGCTGCAGAAGACAATTTAGCGGTTCTAGATGTCGAAATCGGCGCCCCCCGGTCGTCTATACTTATGGGTTTCTTTTTTGACCTGAAGGGCCTTCAAAACTTCCCAGGGAGGACGGAACTGGGGAACCTTTTCTGTTCACCTTGCGTACCAAAAACTGCGGACCGGTGTCATACCGTGCTTCCAAAATTTTGACCGCCACCCGAATGAGTTCATACGGAGATCGCATGCCACTGACTACTATGAGCCCGACTGCCAGATTCTTAACATTGTTGACGTTAGGCAGTACCTTCGCGGTCGGAACGTGGGCGCAAAACACACAGTCTATGCCGCAGGCGCCCTCGGCGAGCCAGCCTCCCACGACTGTGCAACCGCAGGCCTTCAAGGTCGGCGAGTACGTTCACGGACAGTCGCATTTTCCGAATCCAATTGCTCCCTATCAAGGACGCCAGGTGGAGTTGCCGAGCCTGACCAATGCTCCGCGGCTCGAGCAGTTGATGCAGAACGGCAAACTGATGCTGTCGATGAACGATGCGATCGCGCTCGCGCTGGAGAATAACCTCGACATCGCCATTTCACGTTACAACTTGAATATCGCCGATACCGACGTACTACGGACGAAAGCGGGGGCGAGTGTCCTGGGCGTGAACACAGGCGTAGTCCAAGGGACACCGGGCGGTGGCGTTGGCGGTTTCGGAGGTGCAACCACGGCCAGCGGCGGCGCGGGTGGTACGACGCTGGGCAGTGGCGGTGCTGGCAGTGGAACGCTGGGCATCGTGAGTTCGACGCTCGGCATCGGATCACTGATCACCTCATACGATCCGATCCTGACGGGCACATTGCAGATCGACAAGTTTTCCCAGGAGCCGACGAACCCGTTTTCCGGCAACGTGCCGATTTTGTTCCAAAATACCAGCACGGCGAACTTTGCCTATAACCAAGGGTTCGCGACGGGGACCAACCTCTCGGTCGGGTTCAACAACACCCGGCAGACATCGAACTCGCAGTTCAATACGTTCAGCCCGGCGCTGCAGGCGAATTTCACCGCCAGGGTGACACAGCATTTGCTGCAGGGCTTCGGCTTCCTCCCAAACCGGCGATTCATCATTATCGCGAAGAACAACCGCAACCTTTCGGATGTCGCCTTCCGGCTGCAGATAATCACGACTGTCGACCAGATCCAGAACATGTACTGGGACCTCGTGAATGCCTACGAGAACGTGAAGGTGCAGCAGGACGCGTTGGAGTTAGCGAACAAGACGCTTTCCGATAACAAGAAGCAGGTGGAGATCGGAACGCTGGCTCCCATCGAAATTGTGCGCGCACAAAGCCAGGTGGCGACCAACCAGCAGTCGCTGATCGTCGCGCAGACGAACCTCGAACTCCAGCAGTTGCTGATGAAGAACGCGCTCAGCCGGACGCTCGTGGACCAGCGGCTGATTGAGGCTGCAGTGATCCCGACCGACACGATGCGAATCCTGACCGACGAGCCTGCGGCGCCTAGTCAGGATCTTGTAAACGATGCGTTGGGACATCGGCCCGAACTTCTCGAATCGCGTATCGACTTGAGCAGCCGCGAGGTCAGCTTAAAGGCGGTCAAGAACAGCCTGCTGCCGACGGTCGACCTGTTCGCCTACTACGGCGGATCGGGCTTGGGCGGCGTTGCCAATCCGGCGTCGATTTGCGGCAATCCGGGGAGCAACCCGATCTTCTGTACGCCTCCGGCAGACGTTCCTCCTCCGACCAGCTACGGGCACGCGTTCAATCAGCTGTTTACCAGCACCGCTCCGGACAAGGGAATCGGATTGAGCCTCAACATCCCGATCCGCAACCGCACAGCGCAAGCGAACCAGGTGCGCTCGCAACTGGAATTGCGCCAGGCACAGCTGCGGCTGCAGCAGGTGGAGAACGAGATCCGCATTGAAGTGCGGAATGCGCAGTTCACCCTGCAGCAGAATCGGGCAAACGTCGCGGCCTCGCAAGCGGCAGTTGACTTGGCCCAGCAGTCTCTGGATGCAGAGCAAAAGAAGTTTGCGCTAGGAGCTTCCACAACAACACTGGTCCTGCAACAGTCGAGTTCGCTGACGCAGGCAAAGTCGAACCTCGTTGCGGCGCGAGCGGCCTACGAGAAGTCGCGGGTGGAACTTGACCGTGCCACGGGCCTTTTGCTGGAGCACAACGGGATCGACCTGGCGGATGCGGAGACAGGTGTCGTGACGAAGATGCCTGCCGTCCCGTACGTCACTCCGAGAACGGACGCCGAACCGATCGCGGCGCCTCAAAATCCGGCACCGACGGACACCAACCAGCCGCCGAATCCGCCGGACCAGCCAAAATCCAACTAGTTGGTCTCGGTTTGGGGCCTCGTCTCGCATTTTGTTGCGCGTCGAGGCCTTTTCCGTTTCTGTTTTCGAGTACCCTGTAGACTTTAAGGCACAATTTTGGCGACAAGGACACCGCTATGAAGATCGCCCAAGACGTCACTGAGCTCATCGGTCACACGCCGCTGGTGTACCTGAACAAGGTCACGGCGGGATGCGAGGCGAAGATCGCCGCCAAGCTGGAGAGCTTTAACCCGTGCGCCAGCGTGAAAGATCGAATCGGCGTAAGCATGATTGAAGAGGCGGAGAAGGCCGGGAAGATCCATCCGGGGAAGACCGTACTGATCGAGCCCACAAGCGGGAACACGGGCATTGGGCTGGCGTTTGTGGCTGCGATGAAGGGCTATCGGCTGGTGCTGACCATGCCCGACACGATGAGCCTGGAACGGCGAGTTCTGTTGCGGGCTTTCGGGGCGGAAATTGTGCTCACGCCTGGGCCGCAGGGGATGAAGGCGGCGATCGCGAAGGCAAACGAGATTCTGGCGAAGACGCCGAATGGTTTCATGCTCCAGCAGTTTGCCAATCCGGCCAATCCGAAGATTCACCTGGAAACGACCGGCCCGGAGATCTGGGAAGACACCGATGGCCAGGTAGATATCCTGATTTCCGGAGTCGGCACCGGCGGAACGATCACCGGCGTCACAGAATATATCCGTCCAAGGAAACCCAGCTTCAAAGCGATTGCCGTGGAACCGAAGGAAAGCGCTGTGCTCTCCGGAGGCGCTCCCAGCCCGCATAAAATCCAGGGCATCGGCGCCGGATTTATCCCGGAGATTCTGCGCACGGACTACATTTCGGAAGTCGTCCAGGTCTCGAGCGAAGATGCGATCGTGATGGCGCGCCGACTGGCTGCAGAAGAGGGATTGCTGATGGGCATTTCTTCCGGGGCGGCGACAGTGGCGGCGATCGAGGTCGGCAAGCGTCCGGAAAATGCCGGGAAGCTCATCGTGGTGGTCTTCCCGAGCTTCGGCGAACGCTATCTGAGCAGCATTCTGTTCGACCATCTCCGGAAGGAAGCGCTGGAGATGACAGCTGTTGCCGTTTAATTTTGCCTGCACTCGTGCGAGAGAGCAGTCTCGATGATCGGACTCACCCAGTCGATTCGTGAGGATATCGCCGCGGTCTTCGAGCGCGATCCGGCGGCGCGCTCCTATCTGGAAGTTCTTCTGTGTTATCCCGGGCTGCACGCGCTGTGGTTTCACCGCATCAACCATTGGCTCTGGACTCACAACCTGCGCCTGCTGGCGCGCTGGCTTTCGCAGTGGGCGCGCTTTTTCACGGCGATCGAGATCCATCCCGGAGCCCAAATCGGCCACCGGCTGTTCATCGATCACGGCATGGGAGTGGTGATCGGCGAAACGAGCATTGTGGGCGATGACGTCACGCTCTATCAGGGAGTAACGCTGGGCGGCACCGGAAAAGAAAAGGGCAAGCGCCATCCGACGATCGGCAATGGCGTGGTGGTGGGCACCGGCGCCAAGGTTCTCGGCAATATTTTGGTTGGAGACAACTGCCGGGTGGGGGCGGGTTCGGTGGTGTTGCGGTCGATCCCGGAAAACTCGACGATCGTCGGCGTGCCCGGACATATCGTGTTGCGCAACGGCAAGCGCGTGATCATCAGCGATCCCAAGGAGATCAGCGACCCGATGTCGGATGTCTTCATCCGGCTGGCGGGCGAAGTTCACCAGATCCGCGAGCAACTCCAGCAGCACACTAAAGCGACGCTCGCGCCGGAACCGAATCTCACGATCGACGAGGAGTGGGACATGTACACGGACGGCGCGGGAATCTAGCCTCTCGGTGGCTCCCTTCCCTTGTGAGACAATGCCTGTTTTCCAACAGGTCCCATCGACCTTCCCTGCCGCATGACCCTTTCCGTCGCCGTCGTAGCCATGGACGAAGAGGCCAATATTGGCCGCACGCTGGCCAGTGTCCGCTGGGCCGACGAGATCGTACTGGTGGATTCAGGATCAAAAGACCGTACGTGCGAGATTGCGCGTGAGTATGGCGCCCGGGTAGTGATGGAACCGTGGCGTGGGTACGTTGCGCAGAAGCAGTACGCCATCGATCTGTGCACGAAAGATTGGGTCCTGCTGCTCGACGCGGATGAGGAGGTCAGCCCCGAATTGGCCGATGAGATTCGGAGCGTGCTGACCAATCCGAACGCGCTGAACGGGTATCGCCTGCCTCGCAAGAATTTATTTCTGGGGCGCTGGATGCGCCACGGCGGCTTCTATCCTGATCCGAAGTTGCGACTGTTCCGCCGTGGCCAGGGCTTCGTCGCCGGACACGATCCGCATGACCGTTGCGAACTGAAGCCGGACGTTCCGCAACGGATCGGTCAGTTTCGCGGTGCGATGGTGCATTACACGTATCCCACGCTGACTTACTACATCAGCCACATGAATCGTTATTCGTCACTCGGCGCTGAAAAGGCGATCGCTGAGGGGCACCGCGGGTTCAGCGCCGCGAATATCGTGGCTCGGCCAGCGGCGACATTTCTATACAACTATGTTTTTCGGCTGGGCTTCCTCGACGGACGGGAGGGCCTGCTGCTGCACATGTATCACGCGGTCTATGTTTCCTGGAAATATGCGAAGGCGTGGGAACTGGCGCGCAAGGCGAAAGACGCGCACTGAAATTTCCTTGAGATCGGCCCAGGTCGCCACGGCGCACAAGTGTCGACGCGGAGGGTCGGCAAGGCGAAAACAAAGTTTTCACCCTGACATGCGGTCGAAACGATCCGAGATTAACGGCTAACGACGCAGCGATAGCGGCCGATCCAGGAACATTTCCATATAGACATCTGCCCGCGCATAGTCCGATGGCGTGACCCGCAGCGGAGGGATGTGCGTAAAACCTACGGATTCGTAGAGCTGAATGGCTGGTGTCAGGATGTGGTTCGTCTCCAGGTAGAGCCGGCGCGCCCCGAGATTTCGGCCCGCTTCCAGCACCGACAGAAGCAACTTGCGCCCTACGCCCATACCTTGAAAAGCTGGCGTGACCGCCATTTTCGCGACTTCGTATTCCCGGTCGATCATGCGGCGCAGCGCGCAGCAACCGACGCATCGTTCGTCGGCAATCGCGAAGAATATTTTGCCGCCCGGGTCGAGGATGGTCCCCTTTGGGTCGGCGAGAATCTGCCTTTCCTTGGTTTCGATCCGGAAGTAACGCGTGATCCACTCTTCGTTGAGCGTCCGGAAAGATTCCTCATCGCCCGGCTGGAATTCGCGGATTTTAACTTCGGCAGCGCAAGGGGATTCCTGCTGGATACTCATTCGAACCTACCTCCCGAGACGAGAAAACTCAAAGTTCTACACAAGACCGCGGCCCGCGGAATTTGACATCCGGCATTTCGGCATCGCAAGGGCCTTCGACCCCACGTCTCGATCAAAACATAAGGCTTGCGAGATACATATGTCCAATATATTAATGATTATGATTGAGACCAATGTCGTATGAATGATCAGATCGAAATCAGGCACTTGCGGTATTTCCTAAGCGTGGCCGAGACGCTGCATTTCGGCAGAGCGGCTGCAAAGCTCGGCATGGCGCAACCGCCGCTCAGCCAGCAGATCAAGAACCTGGAACGCATCCTGGGCTATCCGCTCTTCGACCGGACGACGCGCGGAGTGAAGCTGACGGCGGTGGGCGAGTTTTTTCGGGAACGGGCACGCCACACGCTCGAGCGCATGCGTGACGACATTGAGATCACGCGCCGGCTCGGCTCGGGAAAGGAAGGTGTGCTCGACGTCGGCTTCAGCGGCTCAGTTATGTTCACGCGCCTTCCCAAGGCCATCGAGACGTATCGGCGACGATATCCGAACGTCGAATTACGACTGCAGGAACTGGTGACTGCCGAGCAGATTCCAGCCCTGCTCGACGGCAGCCTGTCGATCGGCTTTATGCGCGACGGTGAGGCAAGGGACGGCCTCTCGATTGAGTCCATCGTGCACGAACGATTCATTACCGCTCTGCCCAGCTCGCATCCGCTCGCCAGGACAAAAACACCGCTGTCACCGGCAGCACTCAAAGATGAACCATTCGTTCTGTTCGCGCGGCGGATGGGCAATCTCGCGTTCGACAGAACGGTGGCGTGCTGCGAGTCGGCGGGGTTTCGGCCGAACATCGTGCAGGATGCGCCCCAGTGGCCGACGACGTTGCGCCTGGTGGCGGCGGGACTCGGAGTCACGTTGGTCCCTTCATGCGTGCGGAGTCTGACGATGCCGGGAGTAACGTATCGGAAACTGCGCTCACGCCATTGGACGTCCATCGACATTGGCATGAGGCCGGACCTTAAGAATCCGGCGGCCGAGGCGTTCTTGCGCATCGTGCGGTCGATGCTAAACGGCACGCGCACCAACAACTAACCCTCTGGCTTTGTGAATGGCAGGGGAACTTCGAAATCTATGGACGGGCCGACGGGCGTGAACTCCGTCGCTCCTTCATCAAAATCGGCAACGGCTAGCGAGCGTCTGAGAATTGCTGCGTGTAGGCCGTGGCGGGATCGAATGGCCTCTGAATCACCTTCAAATCCAGAAGCTGCTGGTACATCGTGGTCCAGCGCGAGGGTTCCATCTTGCCCAATTCTTTGCCAGAGCGATCGTCACCGGTCACGAAGCCTCCGTCTCCCAACGACTGCCAAGTGAAGTGCATCCATTCTGGATTGAGCGCCGGATTGAGCTTGGAAATCGCATTGTGCGCAGCGCTGGGATCGCGAAGATATTCGCGCCATCCCCGTAGCGAGGCGCGCACGAACCTGGCAACGATCTCGGGGTTCTGGTTCAGGTAGTCGTGCGTGGTGAACATGACCCGGTATGGGTTATAGCCCGCATCACTGGTGAGCAGGACGCGCGTTTCGATGCCGGCTTGGCGGGCGAAGAAGGGTTCTGAAGTCGCGAAAGCCTGCTGGATGTATTGGGGATCGGCGATGAAGTTGGCAACGCTGAATGTGGCCGGAACTTCTTTCACGCCGTCGAGTCTGTAGCGCTTCTGCAGAAATTCAAACCAGGTCGACCCGAGTTTGACGGCGACGGTGTGCCCGTTCAAATCGGGGAAGGAACGGATGGGAGAGTCTTTGCGGACCATGATCCCTTGCGGATCGCGTTGCATGGTCGCAGCAACGGCGACGAGCGACTGGCCATCGCCGACGGACTCGAGAATCTGGTCGGAGCTGGCCATGCCGAACTGCGCGGCTCCAGCAGCCACCTGCTGTGGAACGACGACGTAAGGCCCTCCCGGCTGGATGGAAAGATCGAGGCCTTCGTCGCGGTAGTAGCCCTTCGCCAACGCAGTGTAGAAGCCACCATGCTCGGGCTGTGGATACCAGTCGGCTTGCAGAGTGACGCGGGATAAGCCGGCGGCGCTCGCGCTGCTCGTGGATGCTTTGTTGCAGGCCGTGGAGACGAGGACAGCCAGGATACCGGCGATCGCAAGTTTTCGTGTCGCTCTCACAGAGAATGGCCCCACGCGAATTGTTTAAAAGCCTAGCATCCTCGCACGTGGGTACGCTGACGGCAATCCACAAGATTTCCCGATGATGCGATTCTGTTTTTCCGATTTTCCGCGACTCGGTTTGCGTGCTACAGTGCGCCGATGGCGAGCGCGGCAGCCGAACGCATACGTGTGACACGGCTGGATGAGGAGCGGATGCGCGAGCTCTATGAGTTCACGGCGCGCACGCTCGACACCGCGCATCCAGTGCCGTTCGGAGCGCTGATCGTGAACACAAAAACGGGCGAACGGCTGATGCGGGCGACGAACGCGGTCATGCGAGAGTCGGATCCGAGTTCGCACGCCGAGGTGCGGACGGTTCGGCTGGCTTGCAAGAAATTGACGAGCCCGCGGCTGACCGGTTACACGCTGTACTCAACGTGCGAGCCTTGTCCGATGTGCATGGCCAATGCTCTGTGGGCGCGACTCGATCGCGTGGTGTACGGGGCGACGATCGCGGACGCCAACCGCCATTGCCTGCAGATTCAGGTTCCTGCAAAAGAGGTTGCGCGCCGGTCCGATATGCGTTGCGTGGTCGAGGGCCCGGTGTTACGGGAACTGTTCAATACGCTCTTCACTCACCCGAACATGCAGAAGGCATTTCGCGAATGGAGCACGCGAAGGAACGGTTCGCGTCGCAAGTAGGAGACGAGCACATCGTACCCAATGATTTCTGATCACGCCAAAGCGCTGGCCGCGATTCTTGGAGATGAATCTCGCGTGGTCACGCAGCCTCAGGTAGTGGAACGGCTCTCACGTGACTTCTACTGGTACTCGCCAGTCTTGCGAAAGCAGCTTGATGGGAAAGTAGGCGACTTTGTGGTTCAGCCTGTCACAGCGGCTGAGATCCAAAACGTGCTGCGCTATTGCCACGCGAACCGGGTGCCGGTGACGCCGCGCGGCGCAGGCACAGGCAACTACGGACAGGCTGTCCCGCTGCACGGCGGAGTCGTGCTGGATTTGGCACGCATGGATCAGATCGAAGAGATCCGGCCGGATGGTGTCGCGGTGTGCGGCCCAGGAGTGCGATTGGGAGTGCTGGAGACAGAAGCCTGCAAGACTGGCTGGGAGCTGCGTTGTTATCCGTCGACGATCGCGAAAGCTTCGGTCGGAGGTTTTTTAGGCGGTGGCTCGGGCGGGATCGGCTCGGTAGCGCATGGCGGGCTTCGTGACTTCAACACGGTGCGCGCGGTCGAGGTCGTCACCATGGAGTCGGAGCCGAGGGTCGTAGTTCATGACGGCGAAGCCGTCCACGAGATCCTGCACGCTTGGGGAACGAACGGGCTCATCACAAAGATCTGGCTTGCGCTTGCGCCGGCGGTGGAGTGGTCGCAGTGCGCGGTCGCATTTGATCGGTTCGATCAGGCGTTCGATTTCAGCGAGCGCGTCGCAACGGAGGCCGCTTGGACCAAGCGGCTCGTCACGACGTTCGAGTGGCCCATCTCTTCCTTCTTCACGCCCGTGAAGCAATACGCGCCCGACGGAAAGGCGCTGATCTTTTTTCTGATCGCGTCGGACCAGTTGGCTAATCTCGAACAGGCGGCTCGTAGTGCCGGCGGCGAGATCACGTACTCAGGCGCCTATCAAGGGCTGCGAACCATCCCGCTGCTTTCGGATTACACGTGGAACCACACGACGCTGTGGGCGCTTAAAACAGATCCCGCGTACACATACCTGCAATGCGGATTTGATCCAGCCATCGCGCGCGAACAGATGCGGCGACTGCGCGAGAAGTTCGGGCAGGAGATTCTCTTCCACATGGAGTTCATGAAAAACGGAAGTGGCAAGGTGTTCCCGGGAGCCATCCCTCTGGTGTACTACACGACCGAGGAGCGGTTGAATGACATGATCGACTTCTGTCGGGAGATCGGCGTGTTCGTCGCCAATCCGCACGTGAACAATGTCGAGGGCGGCGGCCGCTACCGGGCCGACAACGTGCAACTTCTCGCCAAGATGCGTTACGACCCCAAGGGACTGCTCAATCCGGGTAAGATGGTCACCTTTCAGCCCGAAAGCGAAACGGCGGAAACGGCCACCACACGATGAAGACGTGGGTCCCCGACGCACGCAACTTTGCCTATCTCAACTGGAAGCAAGTGGACGCGTTGCCGCGCGACGCGACGCTGCTCGTGCTTCCGACGGCAGCGATTGAGCAGCATGGATATCACCTGCCGCTGGCCACCGATACGCTCATTAACAATCTTCTGCTCGGTCACGCCCTGCAAAAACTTCCGGCGGAGTTGCCGGTGTTCGCGCTGCCGCCCGTGCATTACGGCAAGAGCAACGAGCACATTGGCTTTGCCGGAACGCTGGCGGTGAGTGCGACAACGTTTATGGCGGTGCTGCGGGATATCGGAAAGAGTTTGTCGAGTGCCCGATTTCAGAAACTCGTGCTCTATAACACACACGGCGGGAACACCGCGCTCATCGATGTGATGGCCCGTGATCTACGCGCGGAGTTCGGGTTGCGCACATTCGCCTTGCATGGCTCGGGCGGCATCGCGTTTGAAGGTTTGTCCGCTCAAGAAAAAGCCTACGGATTTCACGCGGGCGAGGTGGAGACTGCACTGCTGCTCGCATCGATCCCCGAGCTGGTGGACCGTTCGGCGTACACGGTGAACTACATCGCGGACATCTCGCGTCCCGAATTGCTTCTCCCTGAAAACGCGCCCGCAACATTCGCATGGCTGACACGCGACATCGCGCCGAGCGGCGTGATGGGCGATCCGCGGCCGGCCACAGCCGAGAATGGCACCCGATGGCTCGAGCAGGCTGCAACGCGTCTGGCGGCGGCGCTGGAAGCCATGGCGCGCTATCCGAATCGTACTCAATCATGAGCGAAGCCGACTGGGTGGATTGTGGCAACGGCGTGCGCCTGGAACGGGGGGTGCGCTGCCGGATGTCGGATGGAGTTCACCTCGTGTCCGACCACTATCACCCGCCGCAATCGGGCCCTCAGGCCACATTGCTCATGCGACAGCCATATGGGCGCGATATCGCCTCGACCGTCGTGTATGCGCATCCCATATGGTTTGCGCGGCATGGCTACAACGTCGTGATTCAGGACGTACGCGGATGCGGGAATTCCGAAGGCGAGTTTTATCCGTTCCGCCACGAGGGGCACGATGGCGCCGAGACGATCGCGTGGCTGCGAACACGCGGCGATTGCAACGGCCGGATCGGTATGTACGGATTTTCCTACCAGGGAGCGACTCAGTTGCTCGTGGCGGCAGAACAACCGGAAGGCCTGGTCTGCATTTCTCCGGGCATGACGGCCTTCGACCTATACCACGGCTGGTTCTATCGCCAAGGCGCTCTGCGACTGGCAACGACTCTGGGTTGGGGTTTGCAGATGCTGAAGGCTGACACGCGCCGCAAAAAGCTGCGCGAGGCGAGCGATCGACTCGAGCGGGCATGGGCTTCGCTGTCATCACAAACGTCGTTTCTTCCGATCCGTGAGCATCCGGCGTTGCACGGCGAAGGCGTTCCTACATATGTGCTGGACTGGCTGGATCATCCGGAACCCGGCGAGTACTGGGAGTCACTGGATGTCAGTAAGACGCTCGAGCGCATTTCCGTTCCTGCGCTGCACATCTCAGGTTGGTACGACATATTTGTCGAAGGCAGCATTCAAGGATTCGTAGAGTTATCGAAGAGAGCAGGGACGGAAACCGCGCGCAAGAACCAATACCTGATTGCCGGCCCGTGGCAACACATTCCATGGGGCGACCGGATCGGCGCCACGGACTTTGGCTCTGAAGCTCTGCTCGATACCGACGCGATTCTGCTGCGCTGGTTTAACCATTGGCTGAAGGATTCGGGTGAGTTCGCGAGCGAACCGAAGATTCGTCATTTCGTACTCGGCGAGAATTCGTGGAAGCATGCCGAGGCTTGTCCGGCGAGCGCAAATTTTCCGGTCTTCCTGCACAGCAGAGGCAAAGCGAATTCGCGGAAGGGCGACGGCACGCTGACATCTGCCAAGCCACAATCGGACGAACCGACGGATGTCTTTGTCTATGACCCGGAAGTTCCCGTGAGTGCGCCGGGCGGATCGAAATCGCTCCCCGGTGCATTCGATCAGGCCACAATCGAGTTGGGGAACAATGTTCTGGTCTACACGACGGAGGCCCTCGCGGAACCGTTACGGGTCTTCGGCACGCCGCGCGTCGTCCTGTTTTGCACGACGTCCTCGGCACATAGCGACTTCACCGCAAAATTGGTGCGCGTGCGACCGAATGGCGGGGCGGAGTTCATCTGCATAGGCATCGCGCGATCGAGTTCGCTCTTCGCGGGGAAAAACTACATCGCGGACAAGATCCACCGATGGGAGTTCGATCTCGCGCCGACGTCCTGCTATTTCGGCGTCGGGGATCGCGTTCGCCTGGAGATCGCGAGCAGCGCGTTTCCTCTTTACGATCGAAATCCGGAAACGAATGTCCCGTCGTGCCGTGCGACTTCGTGGGATTGGCAGCGGTCCACCCAGATCGTTTATCACGACGCGGACCATCCATCGGCTTTGTATCTTCCGTCGGCAGAAGGCGCGGCATGAACGAAGGATTTGTCGCGCCACAGGTGGAACTCTCCGGAGTCAGCAAACAATATGGACCGGGAACAGCGGTGCTTTCGAATTTGACCCTGACTGTCGCGAAGGGAGAGTTCGTCACGCTGCTAGGACCGTCCGGATGCGGGAAATCCACGGTGTTGAAGTTAATCTCCGGTTTGACGCTGCCCTCGACGGGAATGATCAAGGTCGACGGCATGACTCCGAAGAATGCGCGCGAAACTGTCGCGTATATCTTCCAGGACCCAACCCTTCTGCCGTGGCGAACGGTTCGACGAAATGTTTGGCTAGGCCTCGAGTTGGAGGGCGTGAATGGCCAGCGGCGTGAGAAAAAAACGTCGTCGCTCCTGGGGCTGGTTGGCCTAGAGCACGTTGCCGAGGCGTATCCTCGCGAGCTTTCGGGCGGAATGAAAATGCGTGTTTCCATCGCGCGCGCACTGGCCACCAACCCGCGGCTGCTGCTGATGGACGAGCCGTTTGCTGCATTGGACGAAATGGCGCGCGACCGCCTCAATGAAGAAGTGTTGCGCCTGCGCGACGAACAGCAGTGGACCGCGGTCTTCGTGACCCACTCGGTCGCGGAGGCCGTTTTTCTTTCCACGAGGATCGTTGTGCTCGCTCCAAATCCCGGGCGCATCCACGCGGTCATCGAAGTCGAGTTTCCGTTTCCGCGGACGGCTGCACTTCGATCAAACGTAGACTTTGGGGAAATGGTGCTGCGGGTGTCGCGAACTTTGCGAGAGGCCGCGCCGCAATGAAGAAGCATCTCGTAGCGCTCGGAAATGCGGTGTTGGTTTTCGTGGCTCTGCTCGTATTGTGGCAACTCGTCCTATGGATCTTTCGCGTGCCGCGCTTCATGCTGCCATCGCCACTCGCAGTTGCCAAGGCGGTCATTGCGCGCTTCCCTTCCCTTTTGACTTCATTTTCCATCACCGCCGAAGAAGCGGCTGGTGGACTTCTCGCGAGCATTGCCGTTGGTGTTCTTGTGGCACTGATCTTCGCGCAGTCGCGCTGGATCCGGCGCATGCTTTATCCCTACACGATTCTGCTGCAGACAGTGCCGATTGTGGCGATTGCTCCGTTGATTCTGATGTGGATCGGAGCGGGCACGGCGGCGGTGACGCTGATCGCTTTCATCATCTCGCTGGCCCCGATCATCGCCAACACTACGCAGGGACTGATCAGTGTCGACGAGAACCTGGTGCACTTATTTCTGATGCACAACGCGTCGCCGCGGCAGGTACTCTTCAAACTGCGGCTACCCAACGCGGTGCCGTCTCTGTTCGTGGGGATACGCATTGCCAGCGGGATCGCCGTCATCGGAGCGATCACGGGCGAACTGTTTGCCGGCTCGACGCAAGTAGGCCAAGGTGGACTCGGGTACTCGATCCTGTACGCGCTATCGCAATTGCAGACCGACTATTTGTTTGCGCTGGTGTTTGCCGCCACCGTGCTGGGCTTCAGCTTCTTTTTCGTCGTGATGTTTCTGGAATGGTACTTCCTTCACCGCTGGCACGAATCCGCCCGCACTCCGGAGACAGAATGACGTACGCATTTTCGCCGGGAGGACGACGATGTTGCGACTAGAGACCGAGACCGGTTGGTGGCTGGTGACGCACCCCGACCACGCGCGCCTGGCGGGCGCATTCGCCGAGCGTTGGGGCAACGATGTTTTCGTGGCACCGGAGCCTCGCGCCAACGTACTGAAAGGGATCGCCCGGCATGACGATGGCTGGGCCGCGAGGGATTCCGCGCCGCAGATTACTCGCCAAGGGAAGCCCAGCGCATTCTCCGTGGAACTGGTCGGAAAATATTCGGCCTTCGAGGAGATCGATTTGGCGGACTATCTCGCGGTGCGCGACCGAGCGGTACGGCTGATTGCGGCGGAGGATCCTTACGCGGCCATCCTCATTTCCATGCACACCTACAACCTGCTCACCGAGCACGCAGACCGGTCTACGATCGCGCCCGCCCAGTTGCCGCTCCTGGACACCTTTTTGGCACAACAGAAAGCGCTTCAACAGGAACTATTGCGCCACATCGCGAACAATCCGCAATTTGCGGGCCGGCAGGCCAGCGAATCGGCCATCCTAGATCACTTTCGACTCTTGCAGGCGACCGACAACCTGTCGTTGCTCACGTGCGTGGACTTTCGAGCGCCCGCTCACTTGTTGCATCCGCTTCCGGTCCGAGGCGGCGAGTCGCGGCGGGTGGACGTGCGCGCCGTTGGGCCACGGCACTTCGTACTGCATCCGTATCCGTTCGCCGACCCCTCGCTGACGTTTCAGTTCCCGGCGCGGCATGTGGGAGGCAAAGTGTTTTCGACGTCCGCGGATCTGCAGGAACGATACAGCGCAGCGCCGGTCGAGGTTCTGTCAGTGGTTGTGTGCGCAAATTGAGGTCGAGCTAGCCCAGAATCAGAAGATTTGCCTGGCCGGGAGAACATGCTTCGGGATCGACGCACTGACCGTGAACATTGGCTCGTTCACGACCTGGCTCAAGCGGAGATTCATCGCGACACTGCAGAGCAAGTACGCGTGAACATCGGAAAAGCCCCAATGCGCCACGAGTAAATCAATCATTCGCGACGTGGCGGTGCGCGCGGCGCATAGCGCGTCCGTTGACGACTCAACCACCACCCATGCTTCGCCTTCGAGGGCCGGAGACTTGCCTGCCTCCACGATTGGGCCCGCGAGATTCTTCTGCTTGTGCAATCGAAAGCGGAGAGTCACGTCCACTGGACATTCGATTCCGTTGATGCAGACCTCGCCGTCTCCCTGGGCGGCGTGCGCGTCGCCGACCGAGAAGAGCGCGCCGTCATTCAGCACGGGCAAATACAAAGTCGCGCCGCTACACAACTCACGCACATCCATATTTCCGCCGAAAATTCCCGGCGGCCTGGTGCGAAATTCTCCATGCTCGGCGGGAGCGACGCCCATCACACCGCAGAACGGACGCAACGGTACGACCGCGGGAGCGAGCGATCGGCTCACAGAGTCTTCCAGTTGCCAGTGAAACAAGAACGGATCGGTAAAGCGCTCTTTCAGAAAACCGAGGCCGGGGACCACACTCGACCAGCCCCATCCCTTGTGCGCGATGTCGAGGACGTCGATCTGCAAGACATCGCCAGGTTCGGCTCCGTACACGAAAATTGGCCCCGTCAACGCATGGATGCGGCCGCGATCGATTTGCAGGTATTCTTCGACCGTCATTCCCGGCTTGACCTGAGCCCCACTCGAATCCACGCACTCGAAGTGCACAATGTCGCCGGGTACGATCGTCAATCTGGGCTTCAGCGCACGATTCCACCGCGAATGCGTGGGCTCGGCCGAGAGAGAATGCTCAGCCATCTACTCAACCTCAACCGTCATCTGGACTTCGACGAGCGCGTTCTTCGGGAGGGCGGAAACCCCGATGGCGGCGCGCACGTGCCGGCCGGCTTCGCCCCACAGTTCGACCAAAAGATCTGACGCACCGTTGATCACCTTGGGAGAATCGGCGAAGCCGGCGACGGCATTGACATATCCACTGACGCCGATCACGCCGCGCACCACTTCGAGCGAACCGAGATGCTGACGCAGGACGGATAGCTGCGTGAGCGCGCAGGCACGCGCCGCCGCATATCCATCATCAGTGCTACGGTCGAGGCCAACTGTCCCCGCGATCACGCCATCCGAATTGCTGGAGATCACGCCAGCGAGATACACGACGCGCCCGACCGTTTTAGCGGGCAAATAGTTTCCGCCCGAGACGGGCGGGGAGGGCAAGACGATACCCAACTCCTTCAGTCGCGCTTCCACACCGCCAGCCATTGACGCGTCCTGCCCCGTGAAGAAAGTGAATCACTGTAGCACACCGCTTTTCTTTTCTTGCCTCACTCACGCGCGCTTCGCTAACATGTGCCATGCGTTCGGGCCAATTCTCCTTTATTCTTCCAGGATTTTTCTTAATCGCATTCGTCCTGACTGCCTTCTCGGGTAACGCTCGCTCGGCTCCTTCAAGCCTGATTTCCAAAGCTGCCGTTCAGCGTGCCGCCCCAACGGACCTCGAAATCGGCGGCGATCTGGCTTCGCTTCCGGCGGGAAGCACGCGCTATTTATCGCGGGAAGACCTGCTGCGGTTGCCGCAAGTCACATTCACCGCAACGAACGATCCGAACTTCACCAAGCCGACCGAGGTCAGCGGAGTTCTGGTCGAGACTCTTGTAAGCGAGATTTCCGGTTCGCCTGACGCTGACCTCGCGATCGCCATCAGTTCCGATCAATACCGAGGGCATTATCCTCGTGCTTATCGTCAGGAACATCATCCCGTGCTGGTACTGAAAGTGAACGGGCAACCTCCGGATCGCTGGTCCAAAGATTCGGAAGGCCATGGCCTCGAAATGGGGCCATACATGATTTCGCATCAGGACTTCAAACCCGCCTTCCGCGTACTTGCGCACGAGGACGAACCGCAGATCCCGTGGGGCGTGGTTCGGATGGAATTTCGCGACGAAAAGAAGGTGTTGAGCGCGATCGCGCCTCAGGGATCAGGAGACAGCGTGGGAAAGGCGCAAGACGGATATCGGATCGCGCAGCAAAATTGCTTTCGCTGTCACAACATGAATGTCGAGGGCGGGCGCAAGGCCCATCGTCCCTGGCTTGTCCTTGCCGCCTGGGCGGAATCGTCCCCGGATTATTTCGCGGGCTACGTTCGAAATCCGCAGGCGCAAAACCCGCGCGCCCAGATGACAGCAAATCCCACCTACGACGATGCCACGCTACAGGCGCTGATCGCCTACTTCCGAACGTTCGCGCCCGCGGAGAAGCCATGATCCTGCGCGTCGCGAAGATCGCCCTGATCTTCGCTGTGGCTTTGTTTTACACATTCGTCGTTCTGAACAATGTGACGGACTACGATTCCAACTACCAGTTCGTCCGTCATGTGCTGATGATGGATTCCACCTTCCCGGCGAACCACGGCATGTGGCGCGCGATCAACTCACGCGCGATTCACACCGCTTTTTACGTGTCGATCATCGCCTGGGAGTCGATCACCATGTTGCTCGCATGGGCGGGAGGATTCCGGCTGATACGCTCGTTTTCCGCTGGGGCTATCGAATTTCATCGGTCGAAAAGCGTTGCGGTTCTGGCCCTCACGACAGCCCTCCTTATGTGGCTGTTGGCGTTTTTGAGCGTGGGAGGCGAATGGTTCCTGATGTGGCAATCGCGCACCTGGAATGGACAGGATGCGGCCTTCCGCATGTTTACTGTGATCGGAATTGTGCTGATGCTGGTGGCGCTGCCTGACTCGGAAGTGCAGCCCTAAGCGGGCTGATCGTGAAGGCGAAATGCCCCCCCGCCCTCATGCGAATCAGATGGTTACGAATGGGTTGCCCGTGCTATTGGCAAAAGGAATCCCGATCCTTCATACTACGCGGAATCCCCCGGCGAGCGACCAGCGAGTTCTCACGCAGTCGAATCGCACATTTTTCGATCTGGTGTGTCAGGGAGGTTCGGAAGTATGAGTACGCGAAATCTAGCATTTGCCTTTTTCCTGCTGGTTTTTTCCCTTCCGCTGTTAGCTCAGTCCGGGGATACGCAACAACCTGCTCCAGAGCAAGGACAGACGGAGCCGTCGGCGCCTGCGGCGCCTGCAGGTGGCGGCCACTATCGATCACGCAGACAACCGCCCTGCTGGAAGGAGGCAGGCATCACTCCCGAGATGGTCAATCAGCGCTGGCAGATTGAAGACAACGCCAAGGGGAAGATCAGCGCGGTCTGCACCGATACGTCTCTGAGCGCCGAGCAGAGACTCGCCAAGATCCACGAGATTCACCAGCAGACCGACGCCGAGATCGCGAAGATCATCCCGGAAAAGGAACTGACCGCGTTCAAGGCATGCCAAGCGGAGCGGGATAAGGAAAAGGTAAGCCATCCCTCGAAAGTTCCCGAGAAAGAGTTGGGGCCATGCGGCGGAGCGATGCCAAGCGGCGGCGCTATGTCGGAGCACCAGCACTGAGGGTAGCCGGCCCAACATCCGCGCTCGAGAATACGAGGTGGATTACGTCGCGACTGAGCGGAGGATCTCAGGACCATCAGCCTTGGAGGCGGCCGGATCTGTCCAATCACTCAGGATGTAGAGAGGTTTCGAGAGCGGGTAGCGCCGTTCGCTTAAACCAGCCCCAAAACCGGTCTCCTGACTGCGGCTTGCGACTGTGAGCTTACCTACTTTCCACTCAGGTTGGGCTTTGCACATGTCAGTACTCCACGTGGTAGACAGTTCCCATCATCTTGTTGTCACGACGTTCTCCGGGCAAGTAACGCTCGATGAAATCGCGGCAGCCTGTACGAAGCTCGGCCGGGACCACGACTTCCGGCCAGACTACCGCCAACTTGCGGACTTATCACAGGTATCGCAGCTGAACCTGAACGACGAAGATATGCGTTCGATTCGTGAGATCTACGACCCGTTCTCGAGCCAATCGCGGCGTGCGTTTGTGGTTTCAGACCCCGGGGGTACGCTCGGAACAGTTAAAAGCTATCAATCGATTGGTGGAGGCGATCAGTTCCAGGTCTTCCCCTCGTTGCTCGACGCCATAAACTGGCTAAACTTGGGCGCGACGGTGCTGCCAGCTGTGAGCGTGACAAGCTCGCTTAGATTCGCTTCCGCCAGCAGCAGTGAGAGCTACTCCGTCGATAGTTCCTGCAACACACCCCGGTCGTTTCAGCCTTTGCGAGGATTAGCGAAGAAGGCAAAATGGTAAGCGCTGGGGCTCCGACTTCTGTGTGGTATGGAGACTCCTTCGTAGACTGACGCCTCCCGCCGGGAAGGTGGGCCTCGCGTTCGTGGCACTGCACTGTGCGAACACCACCTCCCAAGATAGATACCAATCTCTTTCCTCATGGCTGGCGGACGACTGAAAGAGCTGGCCGGCTCGAAGGCGACGAAGTGGTCACCCTTCTTTAGCTCGCTTTGGCTTCTTCGTCACGCTTTCGAAAGGCGGCTTCTCCAGCGTCGGAGACCTCGACCCACTTCGGATGAGGCGAGGCCTCGGCGTCGTAGTTGTCATGCCAGTTCCACCACTTGTATGGCGGGGTCTGCGGGTAGCCCTCTGGCGACTCCTCCCAGGTCTCCTGACGGCCGAGCGGCGTTATGTCGAGGTAGCTCCATGTGCTCCCCATCGCTTCGTCGCCGCGACTGTTGATGAAGTACGTACGGAACACCCGCTCGCCATCACGGAAAAACACGTTGTGGCCGTGCCATTCATCGACGCCGAAGTCCTTGTCGAAGCTATCGGTGATGGTGTACCAGGGCATCTCCCAACCCATCCGCGCCTTCAGGCGTGCAATGTCCGCCTGCGGTGCGCGTGAGGCGTAGACGAGGGTGGTGTCGCGAGAGTTCAGATGGGCCAGATGCGCGACCTGATCGGCGCCGAAGGAGCAGCCGCGACAGGCGTGCTCGGGCCAACCGAACACTCCAGGTTCGAAGAAGGCGCGATAGACGATCAACTGAGGGCGGCCCTCAAACAAATCGAGCAGGTTTACCTTGCCCTTCGGTCCGTCGAACTCGTACTTCTTCTCAACCACAGTCCACGGCATCCGTCGACGCTCGGCGGCTAGCGCATCTCGGGAACGGGTCAAGGCCTTCTCGTTCATGAGGAGCTGCTCCCGCGCAGCCTCCCACTCCTGCTGCGAAACGATCGGGCGTGTCTTCATCGCGACCTGCCCTGTCGGGCGCTCCTCGTTTCTGTCTTTGCTTGCCATATCCTTTCTCCTTTGCTGTCTGAAACAGTGCTAGATTTCTTAACGCGCTCGGCGAAATGCGCACGCCCGAAAAGATCGCGCCGCGAACGAGCCACGCTTCTCCGTTTCCAGTTTAGTGTGCCGTGCGTGTCGCCACCTTCCTCTTCTCGGTCGCCTCTCGACGATCATTCGGTTTCCCTTTTCATGACCAGTTGTTTTGTGGCCATGTACGAATACTGATGCAGGAACCGATGCGATTGGGAGTAACAAGTGTGACGTGGTTTCCATGAACTCGCATGCCGCGGCGGTGTGGTGTCCCGCTCGCCGCGACTACGCAGCAGGCCATTCGTCTCACCGCCGACTTGGCTACACCTTTTTTCCTCAAGGGGACATCGGGCGCAGAGGAGCGGTTTTTTGTCCAGGCATGGAAATAAGACGCACCCAACCCCTCTGCAGGAGTTCGGCGAGACCTGTGAGCGGTGTCTCGATCGCTTCCGGAGCAAACAAGTGCGCGAGTGCCATCGTGCCCCACCACCGAGTACGGCTCGACAACCCTCGCGCAACCTGCCAGCGCATCACGTATTAAGGGTAGCTAACCACCGTCACCGGCTTATCAGGGTTGGCGATGGTCGAAGACCCACCGGTGCCGTTGATCACATTCAGAATGCCTCCCGACCCACCAGTAGAGAGGAAGATGGTCAACAAATCGTGAAAGCTTGCTGCTGGGAGCGTGGTTGGAACTTCAAACGCGTTCGCCGCGTAAATGTTCACACCCTGATTGAAGAAGCTGTAACTACCCATGCCGTACCCCGTAAAGCTGCTGACCGTGTCGGCAACTTTGAATGCTGCCCAGCCGTCAACGCCTGGCGCCTCCATCCAAGCTGCCTGGCTGGGCGGGTCGTAGGGCATCTCGTTCTGGAAGAAGATGTCTGTGCCGTTGTTGCCGTTCCAGATCACCTCGTACTTCTGGTAGTGCTCGACGAAAAGGCCGTAAGCGGTCGCGTTGTCACCGTTAACGATGACACCGGTGTCCGCGGTATTGCTGGTCCAGCCGACTCCGTTGCCGTGATCGGCTCTCCACGCCCAGATATCGTCAAGAATGACGTTCTTGCTGTTCACCACCAGGCTGGTGGTGGCGCTGCCCGCCGTCGCGCCTCCGATTCGGAAAAACACGTCGTGGAGCGCTGTAGGATCGGAGGCGTCATTGTCACTACGCGGGTGGCCGCTTCCGACTTGAAGCAATGCGGGAGAGTTGGTTGCGCCCGCGTCGAAGATCATCCCCGAAATCAGGATCCCTTTCGCATTGGCGACAGTCATCGACACGATCCCATTTTCGGGCACCAATGTCGGGAAGCCCAGACCGATCACCACGGTATCGGGGCGCGTGACCTGAATACTCTGATCCAGCTGATAGATACCCGGAGTAAGGATAAGGTTTCTGCCTGAACCCAAGGCAGCATTCATTGTTTCTACTGTGTCGGTGGGTTTGGCAACGAAGAACTTGTCGATTCGGATCGATGAACCCGGCGTCGCGCCGCCACCCCATGTCGTGCCTGCGGAATTGCGTTGCACGGCGGGGATGAAGACGTTGTACTGTCCGTTGGAGTCGAGGTACAGGTATGGCGCCTCCCGTGTTACTGGGCTGCTCGCCACCGTTGTATAGGGGCCACCGCATGACGCCTGGCCGGGAAAACACTGTGCGGGAGCGCCCACAACACCTGAAAAGACCTGGTTCCACACGCCGTTGGTCCAGCCATCGAGCTTGCTGTTCCTGACGATCCACTGCTGCTGCGAACCGTTGATCACCGTGCTGTTGTCGAATTCGGAATCGGCGATGAAGCCGCCGCTCGCGAACGATGGAGACGTGCAATAGTCCATAAGCGTGGTCAGCCCATTGACCTGGACCCGGCGCATCGGGGAGGCCTGCGAGACCGCCCAGAACTCCCCCGTGTGGCAGCCAAACGTGGGGTTGGTCACGTTGATGGTCAGATTCGACAACGACCGCCAGAAGTTCACCAGAGCAATGCAGTTGTTGGCGCCGAGGCACTGGTTGTACACGTTGACGGAACCATTGATCACGACGTCGCTCGGAGAAAGGCCTAGGCCCGCCACCGCAGTGTAGTAGCCGACTTGGAAATTGAGCGGCGCTGCACTGGATCCATAGGTGCCCGGCTCGAACAACAGCGCATACCGTTGCGTCCCGAACTGATTGGAAACTTGTTGGTTTGCCACCGCATCGACGGTCGCCTGGATTTGGGTCAGCGGCATGGTGGGATCGAAGATGTAGACATTCGCACCGAAGTCGGGTTTTCGGGACGACGCCTTCGCGCCGGCCACTGCGGCTATGACGCCGCTGCTGGAATGGAATGTGAACGACTCAGTAGCAACGAGAGGCAGCGAGAAGAACGCGGGCACAAGAGCCGCAATCGTTACAGCACTCAAGACAAGCAGGGGAATACGTCCCCGATGCCACCTGAATATCTCCATAATCACCCTCCTTCAACTAATTCGGTTGGATTGTTGCCAGAGAAGATGCAGGTCCTGACGCACCGGCACCGGTCCGATGCGATTTGTGGCGCTGTTGACAATTAACGAGCTCGAGGAGCGAATGCGTCGGCGAGTGAGGCGTGCAGAGCAACCACGTCTTAGACCAGTGGCGAAGATTATTCCGGGGAGAGTGTCGACTCGAACGAGATTATCTCTTGGCGTTACAGTTAACGACGAGCCTGTCTGCGCTGCTCTCATAGTTAAGACTTTTTTCAGATCTTGCGTACCGTTCCACGGATTACGAATTCCGTTGGCAGAATTCGTCGGCTGAAAGCCATCCGAGAGTCGTGCAGACGCTCGAGAAGCATTTTCATGCAGTTCTCGCCGATCGCCTCCTTGTTAACCCGAACTGTAGAAAGCGGCGGGTCCATCAGAACGGCTTCTTCCCGATCGTCAAACCCGACCAAACTGATGTGGTCCGGCACTTTTAGGTTGTGCCGGGACAATGCTCGCCAGAGCCCGAAGGCGATTTCGTCGTTGCCGGCAACCACCGCTGTGGGTCGTGACTCGCGGGCCAGGATTCGCTGTGTGCTATCTTGCCCAAAATCGACGAAACTCTGGGAGTTTTGGGACGCGATGAGGACAGGTCTCAGCTTGTTCTCGCGCATCCCCTGCTCGTAGCCCTTAAACCGCCGATAAAGCCATGGATAGCTGAAGGTGTCGCCGACGAAGGCAATTCGGCGGTGACCATTGCTGATCAGGTAGCGCGTCGCCTGCAGGGCTCCGTTCAGATCGTCGAAGCCTACTTCATCGAACTGCAGCGTTTCTTCCAATCCCAACACGTTGTTGCTGAATGCAACGAAGGGCATATGAATGCTCTGGATCCTATGGAGCAAATTCGGATAAGTCGTTCCCGCGAGAATCACTCCGTCAATCAAGCCGTGCTCCTGGAGAACGGGGGGCAAGTCGATCCGATCGGGCGGCGTTCTAGGTGAATAGTGTAGCGCCGCAAATAACACGTGCTGTTTGACGCGAGTGGCGTAGGATTCGACGCCTTGCAGGATGCGTGCATGAAACGGGTGCAAAAAATCTCGGTTGCTTAGCAAAAAGCAGACCATCTCCGCCCGTTTCCGTAGCATGCGGCGTGCCTGAGCATTGGGACGAAACCTCAGACGGGAGATCGCCTCGAGGACTCGCACACGTGTCTTTCGGCTTACCTGAGAGCTGGAATTGAGGACGCGCGAAATGGTCCCGATGCCCACCCCCGCGGCGCGCGCAACATCGCGAATCGTGGCTTTTTTATCTGGAACCGCTTCCACCATAGTGGCGTTTTCTTCTCCGGACCTCTCGTTTTCGTGCGGCCCCTCTGAGGAACTACCCGCGACTGTGCCGTCGATAGATGGCGAGTCTAGCATCCACGAGGCCACCGTGTCATATGGTCATTTCAAGCCGAGCTTGTTGGTGGCGGGCACAGAAATCCAACGATGGATCCGGCGAATGTTTGCGCTTGACACGTTGGTCAGACCGGGATAGGGTTTGGAACCGGTTCCACACAAATCGCCAGTTTCGCAAAGCGAGTGGGGTGGGTGATGAATACAGTCAGGCATTGGTCACTTCCGCTTTCGAGTTTTATCGGCAATTGTCCCCATCACGCGAACGTCCGAGATCGTGTGACAGGCGCCACGGGATGTTCATTCAAACGGTCGCAGCTCCCCATCGCCGTCCTGCTCGGCGCAATACTCGTCTTGCTCCCCCTGCACATGGTCGGCCAAGCTGTGAATGCAGCCCTGCTTGGTACTGTTTCAGACTCCAGTGGCGCTGTGGTAAGCGGAGCAAAAGTCACGGTCACGGAAATAAAGACCGCATTCCGGCGCGTAGCTTCCACGAACAGCAGTGGAAACTATCTATTCGCCGATCTCCCTCCTGGTCAATATGAAGTTGCCGTAGATCATGAAGGATTTCGTCGAGCGGTTCGCAGCTCTATCGATGTCTTGGTGAACAGCGACGTCCGCGTCGATCTGGTGCTTCAACCTGGCTCTGCGAGCGAAACAGTTGTGGTCACCGGGGAACCTCCGATTCTGCAAACAGACCGCGCGGACATCGGCCGAAAGATCGAAACCCGGCAGGTCGAAGATCTTCCCTTGACCTACAACCGCAATTTCCAAGGCCTACTGAATTTGGTGCCGGGAACGACTCGGGCGCATCGCGAGCATTCGTCCTTCTTCAACGCGCAAGATAGCCTGAGAACAGAGGTAAACGGGCAGTCCGGGCTCGCCAACAACCTGCAATTTGAGGGAGTGGATGATAACGAACGCACGGGCCTACTGCAGGTCTACATTCCACCAATAGAGGCGATCCAAACCGTGGACGTCACAACCAGCAATTTCGATGCTGAGTTAGGCCGAGCCGACGGGGCAGTCACAAATGTGATTCTAAAGTCAGGGACGAATGAGTTTCATGGTGCCGCTTACGAGATTAATCGCATCAGCGCACTGGCTGCCCTTCCCTATTTCCAGACAACCACGCCCAAGACGCCCAGCGTTTACAACTACTATGGGGCAAACATCGGCGGGCCAATCATCAAGAACAAGACTTTTTTCTTTGGCGACTTCTTGCGTGTCGACGATCACCAGGGCCAATTCTTTGCGGGTGTTGTATCGCCGCAGGCCTTCCGGAACGGGGATTTCACAAGCACGTCTACTCCGATCTTTGACCCGTCCACAGGGAATCCAGATGGGACTGGCAGAACACAGATCTCTTGCAGCACGGCATGCCCCATCAATCCAGCAACGGGCACGCTTTACCCGGCAGGAACTCTCAACACGATCGATACGACAAGAATCGACCCTGTCGTGCAAGCGATCCTGGCCAAGGTTCCCTTGCCGAATGTGAACGCCGCCAACAATTTTCAAGGGACGACGAAATTCGCGAAAGACGGCACGTCGTTTGACGCGAAAGTGGACCACAACGCCACCCAAAACAGCCGCATTTCCGGTCGTTTCAGTTTTCAAAATCAAAGCCTGCTTCAAACACCGATTTATGGCGAAGTGGGTGGACCCTCGAATGGGAACTTCTCGGGAACCGGCACGCAACGCATTTGGAATACCGCAGCGAATTTCGACCATATATTTTCGCCTCGGTTGGTGACTGAAGCGCGCTTGGGCGTGAATCACTATCGCAATGTGGCCAACAATACCGACCGCGGAGCAACCATTCAGAACGAGATCGGCGTGAACATTCCTGGCGCGAACCTCGGAGATCTCAATTCCAGCGGGATGGCATGCGCCAACGTTCCGGGTGCAGCCGGTGGGGGAACTGCTGGCTGCCTGGTCGGTTATTCTGGAAGCTTGCCTTGGGTACGCGGCGAAACGAATATTGATGCCGTCAACAGTTGGACCATGACGCGCAGCAATCACACCTTGAAGTGGGGCGTCGACGTTCGGCGGGTGCGGGACGATCTGGCGCAGTGGCAGTCGCAGAATCCTCGCGGGATCTTCAACTTTAGCGACTCGGTTACCGGACTCAAAGGTGGACCTAAAACCAGCGACCAAGTCAATGGATTTGCTGACTTCTTGTTGGATATGCCCAATTCAGTCGGCAGAGATGTACCCATCAACTCCAAAACGTTTCGAGGCACAGAATTCTTCACATATGTGCAGGATACCTGGCAGATCACCAGGAAGCTGACGTTGAGTCCGGGTCTGCGCTGGGAGTTTTATCCCCCATTCACGCCCGCGGCGGCGGGGCGCTTCTCGAATTATGATCCGACTACCAATCAGCTGATCATCGCTGGAGTTGGGGGACACCCGCTCAATCTGGGCCGGCAAACAAACTACAAGGATTTCGCGCCGCGGTTCGGAATTGCTTATCGCTTGACCGAGCAGACTGTCGTACGCGCAGGTTATGCGTTAAGCTACGCACCTTTTCCTGATAACGATTACGCCTTTAACTTTCCTGTGTTACAGAACAATGTGTTCAATGCACCAAACAGCTTCAGGGCCGCCTCTCCCTCGATGGCAACTGGATTTCCACCGCCGATCGTCACAGCGATTCCTGCAAGCGGGATTATCCCGATTACGGGAGCGCTCGCGAACTCGAGCTATGTCGATGTCAACTTGAAGTTTCGTGAACCTTACGTAGAATCTTGGAACTTGGCCGTGCAACGCGCTCTGCCGGGAAAGTTCGTCGTGGAAGCGGCCTACGTCGGCAATCACGGCGTAGATTTGCCCACGGTGTTTAACCTCAACGCGGCAACCGTTGCCGGATCAGGTCAAGCGGGCCGGCCTCTCGTGCAGCGCTTTGGCATCGACGGCCCGAGTGGCGATGTACCGCTTAAGTTCGTGGGCACAAGTTCGAGCTATCATTCTCTCCAGGTAAAGTTCGACCGGAAGTTTTCGAACGGCTTTCTGATGAGCACTGCTTATACATACAGCAAAGCTCTCGGATATAAGTCCGACGGTGGCTCGGTCACGATTAATAGTACCGTTGGAGGTCTTGCTGACTACATCGGCGGAGACATTCGTAGGAACTATGCTCCATTGGAATACGACCGCCGCCACACTTTCGTGAATAGCTTGGTTTATGAGCTTCCCTTTGGAAAATCCAAACCGTTCGTGGCTTCGGGCATTGGCAGTCAGCTTCTTGGCGGATGGCAGGTCAGCACGATATTAACGATGATGAGCGGGCTACCCTTGGTCTTAAGCGGTGGCGGAACACTAAACGCCCCTGGGAATCAGCAAGTGCCCAACTTCAATGGAACCTTCAAAATACTGCACCATATTGCGACGTCCTGGTTCGAAACCAGCGACTTTGCCAAAGGCCCCGACAACGCTTTGGGGACGGCTCCGCGCATCGCGTTCAGTGGCCCGGGACTGTTTGACTTCGATGCGTCGCTGTTTCGCAGGTTCCCCATCAAGGAGCGAGTGGGCTTGGAATTTCGCGCGGACGCTTTCAGCATAACGAACACGCCCCAGTTCAGCAATCCGGTGACAAACTTCAATTCGAGCAGCTTTGGCCTGGTGACCAGCACGCGCACGGCTCCTTTTGGAGGAAATCGCTCGGTCCAGTTGGGCGCGAAGCTGACATTCTGACCCTATCGGCGCAAAAGCAAGATCTGCCATCGTCCGACCGAAGAGTCTCAGAGTCTTATTGCCTGGACAGTTTTGACAATAAGTCAGCATATAAATACGAGTGCCGACATTAAGCAAAACGGATTTCTGGCGTTGTCGTCGCCTTCCGATCAGAAACCCCCGATCACCACGCTTTGCCCGTTATCGGGGGAGTGGCTGCAACCGGTTCTCAGGGACGTGTCGTTGCCTATCCCGTTACTACTACTGCAACGTGTCGTATTCTTACGCTACCGAAAACGGCAGCTGCTCTACGCCCAGCAGTTAACGAATTGAGAGATCCGATGATCACACGACGGAGATTCCTTGCCACCACAGCATGCACCGTGGCTGGCGCACGTTTTCACGCACAAGTTCAAGGCAAGGTTCGGGTTGTCCTAAGCATCCCCAAGGAAGCGATTGGTCCTCGTATGCCGATCGACTTTGTTGGTCTGTCTTATGAGGTGCAGCAGCTCGCGGACCCGAGTTTCTTTTCGGCGCAGAACAGCGGCTTGATTCATGAGTTCAAAGCACTATCGTCAACCGGTGTGCTGCGCCTTGGGGGCAACACCAGCGAGTTCGCTTACTGGAAACCTACGCCTGACTCTCCCGAACCAGAACATCCTCAAGTCCGTGAGGTCACGGGCGAGCCGAAGGCTCGGTACTACGGGGTGACGGTCGAGGCAGTCAGGAACCTGGAGGAGTTCCTCCGAGCCACTGGTTGGACCTGCGTGTACGGCATCGGGATGGGCACGAATACACCGGCACGCGCCGCCGAGGAAGCGGCCTTCGTAGCCGAGACGCTGGGCAACCGCCTGCAGTACTTCCAGATCGGAAACGAGGCAGATCTATTTGACCGACATCTGCGCGATCCGAAGGCGTGGTCAGCCAAAACGTATCTGCAAGAATGGCTCACGCTGGCGCGGGCAATCGCAATTCGGGTGCAGGCCGCAAAGTTCGGCATGCCTGATGTGGCGGGTGCCGTATCATGGCTAACCGAGATTGCGGATCAATGGCCCTCCATCCAGGCTCCACCTCAAGTAACTACCCTGACTCATCATTATTACTTTGGCGGGCCGGCGACGAACCCCGAGGTCAACATTTCGAACCTGCTGAAACCTGCGACGATGCAAAAGGTGCAGAACACAGCGAGTATCGCAACGGCTGCTGCCAGTAAGATCGGTGCGCGCGTGCGGATGACCGAAGGCAACACCTGCTATCGCGGAGGCAAGCCGGGTGTCTCCGACGTCTTTGCTGCTGCGCTTTGGTCAGCCGACTACTCGCTGCTGCTGGCGAGTAACGACTACTCCGGCGTCAATCTGCACGGTGGTACGGGCAAATCCGTGGCCAATTCCGTGGGAGGGTCGTTGCCCGGCGATGCGCTTTTGCAAGCGAATGGCGAAACCCCCGAACAAATTGCCGCACATCCGCATCCTTTCTATACACCGGTTGCGACGTTTGGCTCGGAGTATCTGTTGGAGCCAGTCGCGTACGGGCTCAAGTTTGCAGGCTCGTTCAGCGGCGGAACACTGTTAAAAACGGAGTTCTCGACGAAGCTCCAGGATGCGGGAGTCAATGCAACCGCGTATGCCGCGAAACTGCCTGGCGGGCACACATCCGTGATCATTCTGAACAAGGACGCGGCAGTAGACGTTGAGGTCGAACTCGACTTTGGTCTCGGCATGAGCGGAGCGGTGGAAACCGGAACACTACACGCATCGGCACTAGACAGCCGCGAAGCGCACATCACCACGTCAACGAAGGCCGAGTCGCTCAAGCAGGGTAGGTACTCCGTCATTGTTCCCCATGCGAGTGGATTATGCGTGACACTGAGTTGAAGCTCTGACACTTTTCATTTCATCTGTGGACCTGTTTAAAGTCGAAATAAGCCAGATTCATGTTGCCGAGCGTCAATATGTGTACAGTGATGACGTTTTTCCCCTTGCTGAGGTGAACTTTGAAAAGTTGCGAGGCCAGGTTCCAGTGGTGCCATTGACGCCAGGCAAGCGGGTCTGCAGGATCGTTTGTAGACGTGATCTCGAGAGGTCCGGTCGCGTCCTTTCCATTCACATCGACTGATATGGTTCCACCACGATTTGATGTGTAAAGGAAATCGGCTGCGTACGTTCCCGCATGGATCACATTTACCGAAATGTTGAACCACTCTCCGGGTTCGGTCCAGCCAACATAAGGCAAGCCTTCGGGAGGAACGGTCTTGTCGAAGGGATTGTCGTCAACCGGGTTCGGCTTCCGGTGAAACTTCGTGTATGAAGTATCTACTCCCTCATGGATACGAAATTCATTGAGGTAGGTCCCATCAGCCGGATTCAACTCTCCACTGCCGTGATTTTGCGGATCGGTATCGTGATACGCGACTCCTTGGCCGCCCAAGTCATAGTAGGCGCACAATACGCGCCCCGGTATTTTCTGTGGACCGTCTCGATAGCCGCTGTCGTGATACGGCAAGCCCTTGTACTGACTCAAAAATGACTGGGAAAACGTAGTCGTCGTTAATGTCGACGCTGCTATGAAGCATAAGAAAAACACTCGTGGGCTCATTCTCCAACTCCCCTCAACACCCTACCTACAAATCGAATGCTCCGATGGACAGCTCGGGCTGTCGGTAACCAGAGCCGGCGAAGCTTCCTTAAATCAGGGGAAGTATCGATGGCGGCTGGCGTCCGACCGTTTACATGGACATGCGCACCTTCGCTCCCGAGCGACTTGGCGATGGCAAACCCGATCCCTGCCGTCGATCCCGTCACCAGCGCGATTTTTTCAGTAGGTCTTAGGTCCAAGTCATTCTCCTGTAGAAAACCGGTGCGCTCTGGTCGTTGCGTGGTTGGCTCTGCCTGAGCTGGCCGCTCCCGGTCCCTTGTAATTTCCCATTTGATCCACTTCAGATCCAGTACAAAGATGGAGCAATGGACTAGAAGACTGGGGCCAACAGCAAGGTGATGAACGTAGCGACGGCCAGTCCACCGATCTGGGCGTAGCGCAAAGGCTACCAGAGCGGGCCACGTCCAAGGATCGTCAGCTAAGCAACAATGAAAACTGAAATTAGGTTAAGAGCGGCGAAGACGATTGCCAAGCTGGCTTAAAATGGTGCTGACGTTTGTCAGCTTAACCGCAATCGGTTAGTCCTATAAAAATTTGACTCGCTTTGGTGGGGTCGGTCAACGCGACAGGCTGCCTAGACGCGACGTTCCTGTCGTATCGCCGTTAGTGAATATTCGGCCGGGAGTTCATCAAACATGATCTTGAGCTCGGGTCGCTGCCCTGCGCTCGAACTGGCCTTGGCGGTTCTGCTCTTGGTCCCTGTCAGCACCTCAGCGTGGGCAAGAGTTGGCGATGGCGCTGACACCTCGCTCGATTCTCCGCTGGACACCGAAACCATCAGGCTTTCCGTCGTCGAGGGCAAGGATATCCGCTTTGCACGGATATCCAGCTCCCAAGGCCTCTCTCAGGTTAGGGTTTCGGATATCGTTCAGGACGACCAGGGGTTTATTTGGTTCGGGACCTGGAACGGCTTGAATCGCTACGACGGTTATAACTTCAAAGTCTTCAAACACGATCCGGAACGTCCGGAAAGCCTCGGTGGGGTCTACATCTATTCGTTGTTTAAGGACCGCGCCGGCACGATTTGGGTCGGAACAGACCAGTCTCTCGACCGCTTTGACCCGCTTACGGAAAAATTCAGTCACTATCATTTCGATGTTCCGGATTCAAGTGGCTTACCGACGACCGTCAACCAGATCAGCCAGGACTCGTCAGGCATGTTATGGCTGTCCACTCGCAAAGGACTATTCCGACTGGATCCCGTCACGGGTAAGACCAAGCACTTTTACCACGACCCGGGAGACCCTTCCAGCCTCGGGGATAACGATATCAAGTCCACCGGTGAGGACAGAGCCGGCCGATTTTGGGTCGGCACCAGCCAGACTCTCGACGAATTTGATAGGAACACGGGAAAAGTGAAGAGGCACGTCCTTACAGGGGAGTCGGGTATCGGGCTCTGGTTCCACGAAGACCGTTTCGGCGTGTTTTGGATCATCTACGGCCCTGACGGCTCCATCGCCACGTTCGATCCCAAGACGAACAAACTGACTCGCTATGGATTCGACTCACGAGACCCCGAGAGTAACTTGAAGAACCCGGCCTACGCCCTGCTGGAGGACCACGAAGGCACCATGTGGTTTGGAACGGCCGTCCGTGGATTGCTCAAGTTCGACCGCGAGCATCGGCGTTTCATCAGCTACCACAACATCCCTGGTGATCGCGACAGTCTTGTCGACAACCGAGTCATAACCCTGTTCGAGGACCGCGAAAAGAATATTTGGGTCGGAATGCACGACGTGGAGCCGCACTTCTTTGCTCCCAAACCGCCGCCGTTCGCAAAATTTGCGAACCCCTCCGGCGGTCGCAACAGCATAAGTCCGGGTCTCGTTGGGGCTCTCTATGAGGATCGGCAAAGCGTTTTGTGGGTCGGCGTCAATCGTTCGCTGGTGCGAATTGATCGAAAGACCGGCTTGTCCTCTAGTTTCCAGCCAGCCGCCGGGTCTGAAGTGCTTTCGATCATCGAAGACGGACCAGACGTTCTTTGGATAGGAGGCACGAATCCGCTGTTGCGTTTCAACCGGAAAGCGGGAGAACTTCGACGCTACGTTCACGATCGCTCCGATCCCTCAACCTTGTGTAGCGGTGCCGTACAGCGGTTGCTTATCGATCACCGTGGCACCTTGTGGGCAGCCACGTGGGATGGTCTCTGTCGTTTCGATTCGCTGACGCAGCGGTTCACAACCTACAAGCCAGACCCGAAAACCCGAGGCCTGAACTATTACGCCATCGCAGAGGACCCACAAGGCAACTTGTGGCTTGGCGGCAATTTAGGGCTGCACCGATTCGATCAAAAAACCGACCAGTTCACAGTCTACAGCCACAAGTCCGACGACCCGCGCAGTCTCAGCGACAACCGCGTAGTCGCCATCTATTTCGATCGCGCCGGAAGCATGTGGGTTGGCACTCAAAACGGCCTGGACAAATTTGATCCCAGGACAAGCACATTTACCGTTTACAACGAGCGCGATGGCATGGGGGGGAATGTTGTGAGCTGTATTCTCGAAGACCAGCGCGCTCTGCTTTGGATGAGCACGAATAAAGGAGTATCGAGCTTTGACCCGCGAACCCAGAAATTCAGCAACTACAGTGTGGCAGACGGTCTTCCCGGCCCAGATCTTACCGGGTGGGGCGCCTGCTTCAAGAGCGCCGCGGGTGAAATGTTTTTTGGAGGCTTCAGCGGAGTCACCGCATTCTTTCCCGACCAGGTAGTGGCCGACGAGGTCGTTGCGAACACGTTTGTCCCGCCGATTGTATTGACCGATTTCCGATTATTCGGAAGCCCGGTCACCCTCAGCCCCGGTTCGCCCCTGAAGAAAGCAGTCAACTACACCGATACAATCACACTCTCCCACTCGCAAAACATATTCTCTATCGGGTTTTCCGCATTGAGCTTTTTCAATCCTGCGACGAACCGCTATCGCTACCGGTTGGAAGGATTGGACCAAAAGTGGAATGAGGTAGGAAGTGATCAGCGGCTTGCTAGTTACACGACGCTGCCGGCAGGTACTTACATGTTTCATGTGCAGGGTGCGAGCCGCCGCGGACCATGGAGCGAACCCGGCGCACAACTGCGCATCCAGATCCTGCCGCCGTGGTGGAATACGTGGTGGTTCCGAGCGCTATGGGCGGCTATTTGCCTAGCACTGCTTTGGGGGCTTTATCGGGTGCGCATCCAGCAACTGCGGCGCCAGGAAAAGAAGCTGCGGGATGTCATCGAAACCATGCCGACATTTGCCTGGACCGCTTTGCCCGATGGCTCCGTGGACTTCGTCAATCGCCACTGGCAGGAATACACGGGTTTGTCCACCGAAAGGACTGTTGGCTCAGGCTGGCAATCCGCCGTTCACGCCAGGGACTTGAAGCGACACACGGAGAAGTGGAGCGTGTCTCTGGCGACCGGCGAGCCCTTCGAGAATGAGGTACGCTACCGGCGGGCAGCGGATGAGCAATATCGTTGGTTCTTAGCTCGCGCCGTGCCGCTGCGGGATCAACGAGGCAAGATCCTCAAATGGTACGGTATCTCGACCGACATCGAGGATCGGAAGAGGGCTGAAGAAGCGCTTCAGCGAAGCCAGTTTTATATCAGTGAAGGACAGCGCGTTGCCCACATGGGAAGTTGGGCCTTCACCGCAGATGGATTCGAACATTGGTCTTCCGAATTGTTCCACATTCACGGCCTTGATCCACGTGGCAAGCCGCCAACCGTAGAAGAATACTTGGCTCTTGTACACCCGGAAGATCGCGAGTTCATGAAACAAAGCATCGCGAAGATGCTGGATGACCATCTTGCTTTCGACTTTACAAGACGAATGGTGCGGCCTGACGGAGCGATTCGTCACATACGTTGTGTGGGTGTTCCGGTCACGCAAGGGGGGACTTTTCAGGGTTTCCTTGGGACAGGGATGGATGTTACTGAGCAAGAGCGACTGACGGAGGAACTGCGCCTCAGTGAGCGGTATCTCAGCGAAGCGCAGAGTCTGGCACACACGGGCAGTTGTGCCATTGATGGTACGAGTCGCGAGACCGTGTACTGGTCCGACGAAATGTTCAGACTTTTCGATTTTGATCCACAACAGGGTTTACCGATGTTCGACCAATGGCTACAGCGAATACACCCAGAAGATCGCGATAAGGTGAAGCTGGCGAGTGAAAGGTCGTTCTTCACGAAAGAAACTTGCGACTAGAGTTCAGAATCGTGAAGCCCGATGGAACCGTCAAACACATTCATGGCATCGGCCATCCAGTCTTGAGTGCAAGTGGAGAGCTTGTTCAAGTGCTCGGCACAATGGTCGATGTCACCGAGCGCACGCGCGCCGAAGAAGCGCGCGACAGGCTACGACAACTCGAGGCCGACCTGGCGCACATTAATCGTGTAAGCACGTTGGGGGAAATGGCCGCGTCGCTGGCACACGAAATCAAGCAGCCCATCGCTGCAACCATCACCAGCGCCAACAGCTGCGTTGAATGGCTCGCGCACGAACCTCCCAATCTTGATCGGGCCCGGGCGGCAGCAGCCAGAATCGATAAGTATGGGAATCGTGCGGCAGAGATCATCGACCGTATACGTTCGTTCTACAAGAAGTCACCTCCACAACGTGACTTGGTTGACGTGAACGGAATTATCCAGGAAATGCTAACGCTGCTGAAAGGTGAGGCCAATCGATACTCGGTTGGCATGCGCACAGAACTTGCGGCCGAACTTCCCAAAATTACGGCGGATCGTGTGCAGCTGCAGCAGGTCTTCATGAATCTGATTCTCAACGCCATCGAAGCCATGAAGGACTCAGGCGGAGAGCTTACGGTTAAGTCGGAACTGCAGAACAGTCAGTTCCAGTTCTCGGTCAGTGACACGGGCGTGGGGTTGCCAACGGAGAAGATCGATCAGATCTTTTCTGCATTCTTTACCACCAAGCCCCAAGGCAGCGGCATGGGATTATCCATCAGCCGCTCCATTGTCGAGTTGCACGGAGGCCGTTTGTGGGCCACGGCGAACGATGGACGCGGTGCCACGTTCCATTTCACTTTGCCGATCGCAACAGAACCCTTGCAACTGCGCGCAACTGGAACGTGATTCAGTATCCCTCGGGTTGCCTCGCGGTGATACAGATCGAGACCAGAGCAAGCCGACCGCAGTCCTGAACGTGCGCTGGATTGCTTTTGGTGCTGTTAGCGTCTAGCCAAGAGCAGGAGCTCGACAACCAGTCGGAACGGCGAGACCAAAATGATCACTCTACTGCCCGATCACAAGGGAAGGTGATTTGGGAAACACTATGGCACGATGCCGTCTTCTAGCAGGTGCGGCGAGGAGCTGATGTACTCCGACAACGCCCGCTCAGTGGCGAACCCCGGAATCAGGCTGACCCAGTTGCTTTCCTCTCTGATAGCCTCTTCCATCGCGGTGAATGCCTCGTCCGGCACCTGGCTGATCGTCGGGCGCCAGATGCGCATGTTGGGGTGCGCTTCGGGGGGCAACTCGACTACATAAGTCGGCGTGAGAGGCCCCGTTGTCAGATCCCACCGGACCTGAATGCGCCTGCCCATCTCGCCAAGATCGCCGCCCTGAGGAGGGACGCTCGGACTCCATTCGCCGTCTTCAATCTGCTTGCGAAGGACTGTGCCAATACGCCCCACGCGCCAGTTCTTCAACTGGACTATGACTTTGTCTCCAGCATTGATCTGCATAAGGTATCTGCGAGCGTCGGACCAGGCTCTTACTTTTGTGGGTGTCTGAAGGCCATATTCGTCCGGTGGCCAACCCCACTGCGACAATCTGCTCCCGAAACCAGGTATGCCAGAGGCCGGGGTATTCGTCTTCCATACACGTCGGCTTGGAAGAGAACGAAGGGCAGCACTTCGTGCTAGTGCCAGTTGATGGCAGCGTGCAAGACGCGTTGCGTGAGATGGTACAAACCACGCAGAGCGAAATGAGTGAGATTGACGACCCTCCGCTCCCCTACGAACCCTCTCAGAAATATGCCAGCCTCGAACACTTGTATCTGGCGCTTGATGACGAAATGGCAGCGCAGATTCGAACCCTTCATCAGGCTAACAACTTGCCTGTGAACGGGAAGGTGATGTCGGACACGTCAAATGTGTTTTGTTACTTCGCCAGAATGGTCGATGGTAAGAAGCATCGTCTGACGGCGATTAGGCGGGCGACCGCCTTCAAAGGAATTCTCAAAAGTAGGCTCGTTCAATTCACCACTGACGCATTAAGGCTTGTCCCAGACAAGGTATTCAAACTTGACAGTGATTTCGATATTCTCGCCGACGACGGAGGGGTCTCCATCTTGAGACCCAGCGGTTTCGAGTTTGTTGGTCAACTCAAGGAAGCAATTCTCGCTGCGGCACCTGCCAATGTGAAGCTGATTCAGAGCGACTTACCGTTCGTAGATTTTGCTCCCATTGTGCAATACGCTTCGAAACATCCTCGTGCTGCCCGCTATATCGCTTCGATCCGTGCGCAAAAAGAGGCACGCAACGTTGACAAATCCTCTCTGCTGAAACTCTGTGAGAACACGGGCGTCAAGGTAGAGGAGGTTAAGGGCAAACTGATCATTGAGGATTCCAGCGTCATGGACTTTCTAGGAGTGCTAGATCGTCGCTTGTATCAGGTCGAACTTGTGAAGGGTTCGCCGGAGTCGTTCAGAGCCGCGAGTCGGAGAAAAATCATAAGCGGGTCGTGACCCTGTCAAGTGTGTGGGCTTCGAATTACCTCAGACTGGCTTGCGGTTATTGCTAGGGTGACCAATCTGGGTGGTCACAAAGGCTGCCCGCACTTCTGATACGCCCCATCCGCCCCGAACCCCATCCGGCAGCCGGAACGCCCTAGAATCGGCTTTCACGCCGAATCTACCGAAACTTCACATTCCCGTCACATTGATCCGTTAGACTGTGATTCGCTGCGTTCTGCAAGTCCTGCTGCTGATCTGGGAAGGTCGGCTTCCCCACGGGAACCAAGCGCACTGGGGCACGACTCAACGCAGCACACTGTAGTGATCGCACAAGCTGTGAATAAGAGTCACTGAAGGCGATTCGGCTTGGAATCGCCATCCTCGTCTAAGTGAACCTGATCTGCCTTCGGATTTCCGTTCTTGTCCAAGCCTTGGGCAAGCCACGCTTGACGTTGAACCTCGTCAAGCCTGTCTTCCGCTTCCTTGATCCAATGGCGATAGGTCTCGCGAACCTCCTTGGGAGACGTGCCCACCATATCAGCCACGTCCTCGACACGGACACCCGCAGCCAGCAATTCAGTAATTCGGTAGTGCCGGAATCCGTACGGCGTCATTTTGACTCCTGATTGCCGGATCACCTTGTTCACGTCCTCACGCCACTTCACATACGTGTCCGGGAATGCCGGAGAACCCAAAGCCTCAAGCTGCTCAGCCAGAGATTGGCTGATGCGAACACGGTAGCGTTCATTTGTCTTCGTCCGGTTACCACGAATCAACGTTCGGTTTTGCACGACCGGGCGACGTTCCGGCTTCGAAACACCGTACTTCTCGCCATCACTCAGCGACATGCCGAATTTGTGAGCATCCACAATCGCCATCGCTGATTCACGCATCAGGCGGACGAGGACGCCGACCCGCCCGGTCGCCGTGGCAAGCACCCTTTCCATTTCCTGCTTGGTAGGTGGAACGACTTCCCTCTGTTCATATTTGATCCGGAACTGCGGGAAGATGCGGGTGTCTGGACTCGGGTTCTTTTCGATGTAGCCCATACCGACCGCCCAACTGAAGAATCCGGTGATGACCGCCCAATGAACCGAAAGGCTACTGCTATCGCCCGTGCGGTACGGCAGGCTGTTGCGGAACCTCATCGCCCGTTCAGGGGTGAGGGCTGTCAAAAGGATCACGTCGTTTTCCTTGCACCATGCAACGAGCTTGTCGCTCATGAGTTTTGCCTTCTTGATCCCGATTCTGTTCTGCTCCTTAAATTTCAGCCATTCCTCGACCGCAGCTTGAACCGTGACGTTCAGGCGAACTGGTTTACCTTCCAGCAGGGCCTCAAGGTCAGTCTTAAGCCGCTTGACATTGGTCTGCGCTTCCGACCAGATGCGGGTCTCGGCAGACCTCTTGTTCTGCCCACGATGAAGTTTGTTCCCGTCCAGCGTCGCGTTCGGCGTCCCCGACCAGTTGAACTGAAACCAGAGTGAGCATCCACACCGGGGGTGATAGCGGTCATCCTTGTGCTTGCAGCCCGCCCAGTGGCGGCGGTAAATCGTAATTTCCATATTGGGGTCTCCTTTTCTGCCCCTACGACTGAAATACTGGGAAAAGGAGAAATCCGCGGAATTTGGTCAGCCCCGATCTAGTACAAATCTAGGACAAAGTTGGGGGCTGAAATGAAAATCGCCAGTGTTTATGCGGGCAAA
>CAVQZP010000056.1:0-9071 GCA_963718505.1 uncultured Acidobacteriota bacterium
TAAGCGTTGTCTTGTACGTGATCGTTGGAGAGCGAGTGGGAACGATTCCGAAACTAAACGATCCGGTCGTGTTTTATGTGCTGTCCCTGGCCACGGTCACAATTGTGGGCGTGATTCTGGTGGTTAGGCGCACTCTGGTTTTGCAGTCGGCGGCGGCACTGGCTGCGCGTCCCAATGATGTAGCTACCCTGAACCGGTGGCGGGCGGGACACATCATGACCTACGCTCTGTCTGAGGCGATTGCGATCTTCGGGTTTGTCCTTCGCATCATGGGCTTTTCCCTCTCCCAAGTGGCGTACTTCTACATCTCGGGGTTCATCCTCCTCTTGTTTTTCGGCCCGCGGCGGCCCGCGCGCGAGATCGCCTAGCCAGCAGTCGCCCTTTCCCGTAGGATTTCCGTGGAGCCTGTATGTCTATTAATGGTCCAGAAGAACTGGAGTCCTTGCGAGCAGCCGGCGCGGTTGTCCGCGCTGTGCTGGAGGCGATGAAGAAGGAAGTGCGCGCGGGGATTACCACGCGCGAGTTGGATGACGTTGGCGCGAAGGTGATTGAAGAGAATGGCGCGCGATCAGCCCCATCGATGGTGTATGGCTTCCCCGGCTCGAACTGCATCAGCCTGAATGATGAGGCAGTGCATGGGATTCCCGGAGATCGCGCTTTACGCGACGGGGATCTTCTGAAACTTGACGTCACCGTCGAAAAAGACGGTTTCATGGCCGACGCCGCAGAGACGGTCGCCGTGGGAGCCATTTCGAGGGAAGCCGAGCGGCTGATGAACTGCGCCAAGCGGGCATTCGAGAAGGCGATGCTGGTAGCGCGCTCCGGTTTCCGGGTATCGGAAATCGGGCGGGCGGTTGAGAAAGAGGTTCGCCGTGAGGGTTTTTCAGTGATCCGTGAACTCGGCGGCCACGGCATTGGGCGCACGATCCACGAGGAACCGCGAGTGCCGAATTTCGCCGATCCCGAGGCGCGCCAGATCCTTACCGAGGGCCTGGTTATTACGGTTGAACCGATCATCGCCGCAGGTTCCGGCCGAGTGCTTCTTGCCAAGGACGGCTGGACGATGAAGACCGCCGATCGAAGAGCGGCCGCGCACTATGAACACACTCTTGTCATTACGAAGGGTGCGCCGCTGTTGTTGACAACGGCATGACAAAGACCCTTCGATGTCTCCTGAAGGTAAATTTTTCTTCGTCCCGGTATGAGTCGTAGCACAAGAGTGCCATACCGATTTCTTACAATTCGTTGACGCAACTTATTCTTCCAGATAGAGTTCGAAGCTAGCAGTGCCGCCCAGGGAGTGAGGTTGTCCCACCGTTTTCATCGCCTGTGGTTCTCCGCAGTCGCCTTGCTTTTGGGCGCTCTGTGTCTGCCTGCCTTCGGTGCGGGATTCTCTCCGCAGACTCGAGTCGGCCTACGCACCGGGGATCAATGGGAGCCAGCCATCGCCGCCGATGGATACCGCCACGTCTATGTGCTGTATCCGCAATACATTCAGGTGCCGGGGTGCGAAGTGTGTCCGGTGCCGACCATGATACTGGTAGAGAGCGCTGACAATGGTGCGACCTGGAAGTCGGAGCGCCGGATCGCTGTCCGAGGCTCGGCACAGTTCGACGCGCAAATCGTGGTGGATCCCGTCGACCGGCGAACCGTCTACGCGGCTTGGCTGGAGAACGAGAAACGCGACATTACGGTAGCGCGTTCGATCGACTTCGGACTGACGTGGACCGTCGTGGTGGCAACGCGCACCGAGACTGAGGCCGACAAGCCGGTTCTCACTGTTCGCGGGCTCGACGTGTACGTGACCTACAACCGGGCGACCAAAGTCTGGGTCGCAGCCTCGCACGACGGCGGAAATACGTTCGATACGGTCAATGTAAATCCGACAGACGGCATCGGATGGGCGCAGGCGGGCGGCGCGACGATCGATCCTGCGGGAAACGTCTTTCTCTCGTGGGCGGCTTACATGCGAAATGGTGAGGGGCCAGGCCCTGTGAATCTGTATGTGAGCCGATCGCTCGATGGCGGAAAGAACTGGTTGACATCGCTGCTCGACGTATCCGGTGCACCTCCCGAGTGCGCAACGGACGAGTGCGGCTGGGCGTACCTTGGAGCGCAGATTGCGCTGACATCCGATGCGTCGGGCACGTTATATGCCTTGTGGAATGCAGGCCCGGCCAGCAAAGGTGCGGAGCGGGTCTTTTTTGCTTCCTCAACCACGGCGGGAGCTTCGTGGTCGGCGAAATCCGAGGTGTCGTTGGCTCCTAGCGGCGTAACGCATGCGTTTCCCACGATCGTTGCCGGAACCGCCGGCGACATACGAATCGCGTGGATGGACACTCGGCACAGTCCGTTGTGGAATACCTATTACCGCAGTTCGACCAACGGCGGTGCGAGCTGGTCCCCTGAGGTGCAGCTTTCGAACTACAGTCCGGGGTACTCCTACATCGATCCTCAGGGTTTCAAATTTCCTTTCGGCGATTACTTCGAGATGGACATCGACAACCGCGGGGACACGCAGGTGGTCTGGGGCGAAGGCCTGACCTACGAGTCACCAGGTAGTATCTGGTACACCAGCGGACGTTAGGGCATCCTTCTTGCAACAGTGTTTTCCGGTAAGAATCGAGGGTGTATCCCTATGCTCTTCATGTATGTGAACGTGTGGTCGGTGCTGGGAGCCGCAGTAGCCAGTATGGTGATTGGTTTCGTATGGTACTCACCCTTGTTGTTCGCGAAGCCGTGGATGATCGCGATGGGCTACGATCCTGAAGACAAAGCCCGCATCGCCGCCATGCAGAAAAGCGCAGGACCGAAGTATTTCGTGTCTTTTGTGGCAAGCTTGCTGGGTGCCTTTGCACTTGCCAAGATCGTCTTTCATCTCTCGATCACGACTTCCTACTACGGAATGAAGGTAGCCTTCGCGATCTGGGTTGGTTTCGTGATGACCGTGCAACTCACAGACAAGCTGTTTGGCGACCGTCCCTGGAATCTGTTTCTGATTAACACTGGCTATCAGCTGGCCAGTTGCCTTGCCATGGGAGCGATTCTGGGCCGGTGGGCAGGCGCGTAGAAACCTACACTCTATTCGAGAATTAAGCCGCCGGTAAGCTCGGACAATTCCTGGATGTTGTGCTCGATGCAATAATTCTGCAGCTCTTCCACGATTTTTTCCGTTGCACAAGGATCCCAATAGCTGGCGGTTCCGACCTGAATGGCGGTGGCTCCGGCGAGCATGAACTCGAGGATGTCGGTCGCCGTGGAGATTCCCCCCATCCCGATGACGGGGATCTTGACGGACTGTGCCGCGTCGTAAACCATCCGGACCGCGATGGGCTTGATCGCTGGGCCGGAAAGGCCGGCAGTCAGATTTGCAATTCGCGGCTTCCGCGTCTCGGGATCGATCGCCATCGCGACGAACGTGTTCACGAGCGAGAGAGCGTCCGCGCCGGCTTCCTGCGCGATGTGCGCCATCTGGGCGATGCTGGTGACGTTGGGCGAAAGCTTGACGATGAGTGGCCGCTCCGAGACGCGCTTCGCGGTTCTGACAACTTCGTCGAGAGAGCGCGGATCACTGCCAAACTGAATGCCGCCATGCTGCGTGTTCGGGCAGGAGACGTTGAGTTCGTAGGCGGCAATGCCCTCGCCTTCGTTCAGAATCTGGATGCTGCGCTCGTAATCTTCGCGTGTGTATCCGAAGATGTTGGCGAAGACGACGGTGTTCTTGATTTCCCGCAGTTTGGGCAGCTTTTCGTCGAGGAAGGCCCGTGCGCCGATGTTCTGCAGGCCAATCGCGTTGAGCATCCCTGCGGTAGTTTCGTAAAGGCGTGGCGGCGGATTGCCGGTCATGGGCTCGCGCGAGAGTCCCTTGACCACGAATCCGCCCAACTTGTCGAGGTGAACGATGTCCTCGAATTCAAGGCCGTACCCGAAAGTCCCGCTGGCAGCGATTACGGGATTTTTGAGGCGGATGCCCGCCACATTCACGCTCAGATCGGGACTGCCCTTGGCTGCAGGAGACTTGCTCATGGTTGGCTCTCCTCTGACGCAACCAACGCGGCTGGCTTGAATTCCCCGGAGGGCTTCGGTCGCTTCGGGGATCGCACCGGGGGCGGAACGATATTTTCTGCGTGATGTGCGGGTGCGATGGCTTCGGTGAGCACTCGGCCTACAGCGTGCGTAGGCGCATTGATGCCCAAAAGGGACGCCAGAGTGACGGCCAGATCGACGGGTTCTGCATGGGTTCGGAATGCCCCTAACTGGAAAGGCAACCCATAAAACGCAAGGGGGACGTGCGTGTCGTAGGTGTAGGGTGTGGCGTGATCGGTGCCCTTCGTCGAACCGACCGTGTATGGTGCCGGCACTCCCATAACGTACCATCCGCCTTCCGAAGAATAGCTATTCAGGTAGCGATGGCCGAGTTCCGTATTTGGCGCCTGGCCTTCGGCAAGTTGGGTCCGCGTGAAATAACCGCGCATTCCGGCTTGTTTCATCGCTTCGCCGGTCGCGTGCTCCGCGTCGTCTTCCTTGATTTTGTGTGCTGTGAAGGCCTCGTCATTCAGCCAAATCATCGGATAGTCAAGGGCACTCACAAAGTCGGAAGACTTGGCTGGGCTGAATTTGGCAGACAACGTCTTGTTCAATTGCTTCTTCAGATCGTCGCTGCTCAAGCCCTCAGCCGGAACGCGAAGCTTGCTGGCGACGCTCGGCAGGGGGGCGATCCCATGATCGGCGCTCAGGGCGACCCACAGATTCGCAAATCCAATCTTTTGACCGAGGAAAGTGAAGAAGTCGGCCAGTCCCTTGTCGAGTGAGAGGGCCATAGCACGCATCTCGGGAGAGTCGGGGCCCACCTGATGCCCAAGGATGTCGTTTGCAGAGAGGCTGACCGTCAGGAGATCGGTACCAGCGCCAACACCCAATTGCTCGTTCGAAATGAGTTCCTTGGCGAACTCGAACTCGTAGTCGTTGGCAAAGGGCGTTGAGCCGACGACTTCATAGAAACCCGCATCGGAGCCGTCTTTTCCTGCGCGGTGAGCGGTCGTCCGAAGAACATTGCCGTCGGCGTCTCGCCACTCGCGGTCCCAGTACTTGCTGGCGCGATTGCCGGCGTTGAAATCTTCGGCCCACTTGGGAAGATCGCTGCGGTAATACGTCGAGGTCACCCACGTGCCCGATTTCTGGTCGATCCAATACGCGGCGTCGCCCGACCAGCCTGCCGGCAGTATTGCCGCGCGGTCCTTGAGCGCGACACCGAATACGCGGGCTTTCCCACCTGTAGCCAGCTTTAACTCGTCACCGAGCGTGCTCGCCATCAGATTGCGCGGCGAGGCGCCTTTCATGTCTCCGGCGATTCCAAGCAATTTCGTGGTTTCGTCCTCGACCGACGTGACCATGTGTTTCTTGCGCGGATCCCACCACTCATTGGCGATGATGCCGTGGCCGTTGCTGTAGGCGCCGGTCAGAAGGGTGGCGTGTCCGGGGGCAGTTCGAGTGTTGGCGTAATCGTAGTTGCAATCGGTGAAGTAGGCGCCCCGATCCAGAAAAAGCCGGAAGCCTCCTTCTATAAACTGGTCGCGGTAGCGCTCCAGGTAGTCGCCGCGGAATTGATCGATCACGATGATGACGACGAGCTTAGGGTGGCCGTTGTACGCAGAGGCGAAGCTGGACGCGGAAAACGATGCGCACGTTAGCACATATAGCAGAGCTCTGGCGATGGCTCGTGGGAAGAAGGCGTTCATCGCGTCGGTAGTGTACAGCCTGTCCCCCGGCCCGCCCAAGCCGGAAGGTCCGCAGCATGCCAACGAGGTGGGCACGGTCTCTCTTTGCGTTCCAAAATGAGGCCCCGATGAGCGGCCAACGTGCGCTCTTCGACACACTTCCGCTAAACTATACGACTTCATGCTCGATCTGAACTTCGTCCGTAACAACCTGCCTTTGGTCGAGGATAAGCTCCGCCTGCGCGGCATGGATCCGGCTGAAGTGCTGGGCCAATTTCGTACCCTTGATGCCGAGCGGCGCGCGAACATTACCACCCTCGAAACCGCTCAGAAGCGGCGGAACGAGCTATCCCCGAAGATCGGCGCTCTTAAGCAAGCCGAGAAAAAGGGAGGGCTGTCGCCCGACCAGCAAAAGGAACTGGCCGCCCTCAGCGAAGAGGTCGCTCGCGAGAAGTCCGTCATCGAGGAGTACGAGAAAAAAGTAAGCGAGGCGGACGACAAGTTCCGGGCCATCCTCCAGGGCGTGCCGAATCTGCCCCACGAATCTGTGCCCGTTGGGAAAAGTTCAGATGACAACGTCGAGGTCCGGCGTTGGGGAAGGGCTCCGACTTTTGACTTCACTCCCAAATCGCACTGGGAACTCGGAGAACAGTTAGGTGTTCTCGATCTGGAGCGTGGGGCCAAGTTGTCGGGAGCGCGCTTTGCCGTCTACTGGGACGTGGGGGCCAAGCTCGAGCGCGGACTGGCCAACTTCATGCTTGACTTGCACACACGCGAGCATGGATATACCGAAGTATTGCCGCCGTACCTGGTGAATTCCGAATCGATGTACAGCACCGGGCAGCTTCCAAAGTTTGCGGCTGACTCGTTCCGCGTTCCGCACGGTGACAAGGATCTGTGGCTCGTCCCGACCGCAGAAGTCCCGGTCACGAATCTTTATCGCGACGAGACCCTGGACGCATCTCGACTGCCGGTTTCGCTGACGGCGTACACGCCGTGCTTTCGCAGCGAGGCGGGATCGTATGGGAAAGACGTTCGCGGCATTATCCGGCAGCATCAGTTTCAGAAAGTAGAGTTGGTGAAGTTCGCGCATCCGGACCACTCCTACGATGAACTCGAGAAGTTGACCCACAACGCCGAGACAGTTCTTCAGAAACTAGGATTGCACTATCGCGTCATGACTCTGTGCACGGCCGACATAGGATTTTCTTCCGCAAAAACCTACGATATTGAGGTGTGGTTGCCGGGACAGGGCTTGTTCCGTGAGATCTCGTCGTGTTCGAATTGCGAGGCATTCCAGGCTCGTCGCGCCAACATTCGATTTCGCCCTGAAGGCAAGGGGAAATCGGAGTTTCTGCATACGTTAAATGGCAGCGGCTTGGCAGTGGGTCGTACCTGGGTGGCGCTGGTCGAGAACTACCAACTGGCCGACGGCAGTGTGATGATTCCTGAAGCGCTGCGCCCTTACATTGGTACGGACCGCATCGTGAGGAAGTCTTAACCGATTCGTTGCAATGGATTCGCTCGCAACCCGGTCGTTGCCAAGAGCAGGAGCAGTCAATAGACTTGGAAAGCGCGAAAGTAACTCCGGCGGTCCCGAGCGCGCCCACGCTGCCGATGAATTCAGTCTGGCGGACAATCCGCGGATATATCCTTTGGTCCTATGAGCGTGGCAGCCTCCATTACGACGTGATGGTCACGCTCATCCTGCTGTTCGTCTTTCTCTCACCGTATTGGATCAACTTCAAAGACAAACCGATTGAGCGCGTCTCGCATCAGACCGGCGTGGTGATTCAGCCAGATGGCAATGGCGGATTCATCTACCAGATTGAGGCGTCCGCTTTGACGGCGAAGAACGAAGGCGACCTGAAGGAGCAGATGCTGGCAATCATTGAGCCGATTACGGGCGCGGCTGCGATTTCGAGGTACGAACCAGTGAAGGACAGCGCTGGTCATGTTCACAGTTACCGCGTTTGGGTAGAGAAGGAATAGGCGATCCTCATCGAGACCAGATCCCAAAATTCGCAAATGATGCGCGTTGGTCCCGGACGCCGTCCGCCGGCTGCTCTTCTCGGATTCGCTATCATTCTTGCAGCGACGCTGATCTTCGCTCAGGACGCTGAGCTGCAGAAAGTTCTCGGCGAGATGGATTCTGCCGCCGCTGCCTTCCGCACCACGCAGGCGAATTTCGAGTGGGAGCAGTATTGGAAAGTGGTGAATGACAAGGAGTCGCAAAAGGGGACCGTCTACTACCGTCGCGCCGGAAAAGAAATCCAGATGATGGCGGATATTACGGATCCTCCCAAGAGCGTGCTGTTCAGCGAGGGTAAGGTCCAGGTGTATGAGCCGAAGCTGAAGCGCGTGACTTCGTATGATGCGGGCAAGAATCGCGAAGCTGTGGAGAGTTTCCTTGTTTTGGGTTTCGGCGGCAGTGGGCACGACCTGCTGAAATCGTTCGACGTGAAGTACCTCGGCTCCGAGAACATGGATGGGGTGAGTGCCGCCAAGCTCGAACTGATCCCGAAGTCCGATCGCGTCCGCAACATCTTTGCGAAGATCTGGCTGTGGATCGATCCCGCGCGCGGCATCTCGGTACAGCAGCAATTCTTCGAGCCTTCGGGAGATTACCGGCTCGCGAAATACTCCGCAATCCAACTCAATCAGAAGATCTCCGACTCTGCTTTCAAACTCAAGACCGCCAACGGAACGCAGTTTGTTTCCGGACCCAAGGGCTAAGCCGCTGAATCAAAAAGCTGAAGATAAAGGCTGAAAATTGGGACAGGGGCAGATATACTGCTGATCAGAGCAGTGGGTGATTCGTTCATGGCCAAAGTTTTTACGATTCCAGTCGTTCCCAATCTCGGCCGCCGAAAGAGGGAACGGACCAGCGATCCACGTTACGTTGATGGGCAGAAAACGCTAGTAGAGGCCATGAAGTATTTGGCGAAGTCCGATCCCGTCGGCAACCGCTCCGCCATTGAGTTACTTTCCGAACACGTGCGCACGCGCTTCCGGATGAGTGATTCGCCGCTGCGCTGAAGAGCGGTCATCTTTTTCGACTTCCAAATTTCATTTCCTTCTACGCGAGATGGGAACCTTCTACGCGAGAACGTAGATTTTTGTTCCTCACAGTGATGTGTGATCTGTTTTTGTAATGATGTCCATCACGATTGGGTTGTGATTGACTACAGGTCACGTAAATTGTTGAAGGATGTGTACATTCGTCTTGACTTCAGGATGAACGTGGCTACACTTGTGCGCAAATTACGCCTCCATGTGACTCACGTCTCGCGCATGGAGAGGGGGAAACAATGCGAGGATCGGTGTCTTCGCGGTTGGCTTTCTTTCTTTCCT
>CAVQZP010000057.1:0-110020 GCA_963718505.1 uncultured Acidobacteriota bacterium
ACGTTATGTTGATGGGCAGAAAACGCTAGTAGAGGCCATGAAGTATTTGGCGAAGTCCGATCCCGTCGGCAACCGCTCCGCCATTGAGTTACTTTCCGAACACGTGCGCACGCGCTTCCGGATGAGTGATTCGCCGCTGCGCTGAAGAGCGGTCATCTTTTTCGACTTCCAAATTTCATTTCCTTCTACGCGAGATGGGAACCTTCTACGCGAGAACGTAGATTTTTGTTCCTCACAGTGATGTGTGATCTGTTTTTGTAATGATGTCCATCACGATTGGGTTGTGATTGACTACGGGTCACGTAAATTGTTGAAGGATGTGTACATTCGTCTTGACTTCAGGATGAACGTGGCTACACTTGTGCGCAAATTACGCCTCCATGTGACTCACGTCTCGCGCATGGAGAGGGGGAAACAATGCGAGGATCGGTGTCTTCGCGGTTGGCGTGCTGCCTTCTCTTCCTGATCTGTGCGATTTCGATTCTCACTCCGCCTGCCTTCGCACAAAAGATTACCGGCGACATCGAGGGAAACATCGCAGACAGTTCGGGAGCCGTGGTGCCGAATGTGACGGTCACGGTGGAGAACACGGGGACGGGCCTCTCGCGGACGGCGACAACTTCTGCCAGCGGCAACTTCCGAGTTCCGGATCTTCCTGTCGGGATGTACAAGATCACGGCGACGGCGCCGGGTTTCAAAACCGTCGTCACATCTGGGGAAGTGAAGACCGGAGCCGTAATGCGAGCGGACTTCACGCTTCAGGTAGGACAAAGAACGGAGACAGTCGAAGTCGAAGGAACCGCACCGCTAATTGACCTCTCGCCCAACAATAACAACTTCATTGACAGCGAAAAAATTAGCGAGGTCCCCCTCAACGGAAGAGACTTCAATTCGGCGCTCGCGACCGTAACCGGCGTGCAGCGTGCGCCTGGCGGGGGATTCCTGGCCATCAGCATCAACGGATCGCGAACGACGTCGAACAATTACTTTATCGACGGGATGTATAACAACGATCGCTATTACGGCGACTCCGCCGTCAACCAGACGGGTGTCGTGGGAATTCCAGCGACAGCTTTTCCTCCAGAGGCGATTGAGGAACTGAGCGTTCAAGAAACGCCGTCAGCCGAGTTCGGGGTCAAGGGTGGTGCGCCGATTCTTTTGGGCATTAAGAGTGGTACGAATCAGCTCCACGGCTCGGCGACATGGGTGAACCACAGCGGCTTTGGCGACGCTACCAACTATTTTTCGAAGCACAATGGTTGTAGTAACCCCGGCTCGTGTGAACCCACCAACATCCACAACAATCAATTCAATGGAACCATTGGCGGGCCGATCATCAAGGATCGAACTTTCTTCTTCGGATCGTTCGAGGGACAACGGTTGAAGTCTTTGGCAGTAAGTGAGCGAATCGTTCCCAGCGAGGATGACGTGGCGGGCGCGATCGCCGCGATCGGAACGGCCGGTCTGACTGTGGATCCAGTTGGACAGAAACTGCTCAGCTATTTTCCGCTTGGGGTAGGCGGTAATGAAAATATCGTAGCCCAAACACCCACCACCGCGAGTTCCAACGGGTTCGTGATTAAGCTCGACCACAAGCTGAATAGCCAGAATTCCCTAACCGGCCGTTACTTCTTTGGCGACAGCCTGCAAAATGCACCGTCATTCGCGGGGCTGCCGGCTGGTCAAGGAAATCCTCCGGGATTGTTTAATTCCGTCGCCCCCACTCGGGTTCAAATGATCGGTTTGAGCTGGACGATGACGCGCGGGAACAAAGTTCTGGAGAGCCGGTTGGGCTTCACGCGCTTTTCGCAGATCATCGACGTCAACAACAAGATCGACCCGAAGAGCCTCGGGATGGATACCGGACCGCTCAGCCCTGGCGATTTCGGTGTTCCCTATGTGTACCTTTATCACTTGGGATATGGCGGTTACATCGGCGGCGTGCAGGGTTATCCAATCACTACCCGCCCTGACCAGACTTGGGATTGGTCAGAGCACTTCTCCTGGGTGAAGGGCAATCACACGATCAAATTTGGCGGCAATTTTCAGCGCGCCTATACCAATAGTTTACGCAACCGAGCACGGACTGGACTGATCGTCGGATATTACACATCCAGCATTCGGGATGATGTCGAAGAACTGCTCTTGGGGCGCGCCGACAATGCCAACCGAAATATTGGCGATACCCATCGTCACCTGTTCCAAAACTCGGTCGGCTTCTATGGGCAAGATGACTGGAAGGTCAAACCGAATTTGACCGTAACACTGGGATTGCGTTGGGACATCAACGGGGCGATGGGAGAGCGTCAGAACATTGGCTCGAACTTCATCCCCGGGCAAGGTCTGGTTCATTTGGGCTCTGGTGGGATCGGAAGCCTGTACAATCTCGACCTCGGCGATTTTGGGCCGCGCGCTGGTTTCTCGTGGGACGTCTTTGGCAAGGGAAAGACGGCTTTACGTGCCGGCTACTCGCTGACCTATGATGTCGCGAACTTTGGTGCCATCGCAGCTCCATATACATTCGCAAGGGCAAGGGCGGGAGCTTTCTCGCAACCCGATTTGGGTCAGTATTCTTCGTTCTCCGTCTCGATCAATGGAAATGCAAGTACCCTCCCACTCGATCCAGCGGCAACTTGCTACGATCCGACAACGGGGAACGGTGACTACATTTGCTTCAGTCAAGGGCCTATTTTTGGGCCAAGTCCCAGTGGATCGCCTCCATATGATGCTTTCGCGATTGCGCGTAATTTCAAGACTCCGCGACTCCATAATTTCAATCTCAGCCTGCAGCAAGAGATCGCTCGAAACAACGTGCTGACGATCGGGTATTCGGGACAGCGGGGGCAAAACCTCGTCATTTATCACGATATGAACGCATCGCCAATTGGTAGTTCTTGTTTGTCACCATCGGATTGCAATCCTTTGCGGCCCTATGCGACGCAGTTTCCTGACTTAAGGCACATCATTCAAATGACGAATGATGCTACTTCGCAATATGACAGCATGCAAGTATCTTACGATCAGCGTAACTGGCATGGGCTCGACACGAAGTACAACTTTACATGGAGTAAGTGCTACGATTTGAATTCCGTGAATCGTGGTGGAGCGGGAGACTATCCGCAAATCAACAACTCTAACCCGGTAGGCAGCACCGATGCGGCGATCCCGAATTATCAGGACTCCCGCGGTCTGTGCGATCACGATGTGCGGCTCAACTTCAACGTTGCCGGAGTTTACACACTCCCGAATATTGCGCCGCTCGGAAAGTGGGTTGGTAACGGATGGCAACTCAGCAGCATCTTCACGGCCATCAGTGGCCGTCCTTACTCGCTGTTGTTGGGCGGAGGCAGCGATCCGTCGGGGCAAGGCCTCACCGGCAGTAGCATCCGTGCAGCTTGGGATGGAACGCCGATTCACTACAACACAAGAAATCCGGATGACTACGTCGTTGAAAAATTCACCTTGCCAGGCCAGGCTGATCCTTGTGGAAATATCGATGCTAACGGCGGTCTTCCATTATCGCCGTTTTATGTTCCCTGCACCGGGACGGTCGGCAATTCGCGAAGAAATCAACTGATTGGCCCTGGACTCGCCCAATGGGACATGACACTTGCAAAGAGCTTTAAGTTCACTGAGCGGTTCAACCTCCAGTTCCGGTGGGAGGTATACAACCTTCTCAATCGCGCCAATTTCCACTATTTCCCGAATAACACAATTGGCACGTGCGGCAGTGTGAATTCGGACGGAACGTGTGCCTTAGGCCAAATGAATTTCAACAACATTACCAAAACCTCTGATGTGGCTTCTGGCAACCCGGTCATCGCTCAGGGCGGTCCACGCAACATGAACTTCAGCTTGAAATTGATTTTCTAAAAGACGAATACAACGGATCAACAGGGAGTCTGATGTGCTAGACTCCCTTTTCTTTTATGCGGTGGGCGCAGCTTTCTCTGTTTTTTTGGCTCCTGGGGACAGTGCAAGCAGCAGATCAAGGCCAACCTCGTCCCAATATCCTGCTCGTCACGCTCGACACCACCCGTGCGGATCGCATGGGATTTCTGGGTTCGAAGGATGGCCTGACGCCCCGTCTTGATGAGCTTGCGAAACAAAGCGTAATTTTCACTCGTGCGTATTCCCACGTTCCACTCACGACCGCTTCACATTCCACAATCCTGACTGGTACTTACCCGCAGTTTAATCACGTGGTGGATTTCGGCATCCCCCTCTCACCGAACTTAAGCTACTTGCCCGACATTCTGCATCATCACGGGTATCATACGGGCGCGTTCGTCGGTTCTTTGATTCTGGATGCCCTCAACGGCACTGCGCCCGGCTTCGATCGCGGGTTCGACGTCTATGATGCGGGCTTTCGAATTCGGCCTCGCGGAGCAGACCGTTACAAAACCGTGGAGCGGCGCGGCGGTGAAGTCGTGGAACATGCGATCATCGCGCTGAAAAAGCGTCCTTCTGGGCCTTTCTTTGCGTGGGTTCATCTTTACGATGCGCACGACCCCTACGATCCCCCTGAGCCCTACAAGACGAAATATGCCGGCCATCTCTACGACGGCGAGATCGCATATGCCGATGCGTGTTTAGCCAAGCTGCTCGATTGGCTGCGAACTCAGGCGCTGTTCGACAAGACTGTGATCGCTGTCATGGCCGACCACGGCGAGTCTTTGGGTGCTCACGGAGAAAATACGCACGGTGTTTTTCTGTACGACGAAACGATCCATGTGCCGCTTCTGATCAAGCTTCCGGGAAATCGTGGCGCCGGAAAGCGAATCGATACGCGAGTCGGGCTCGTCGATGTTGCGCCGACTATTCTCGATCTTGTTCGACTCGCGATTCCTTCTGAGATGCAGGGGAAATCGCTTCTCCCGCTGCTCACACCACCCGTCAGGACTGATGCAGATCAGGCCGAGCGGATGGCCTACGCCGAAACCGACTATCCGCGCCGCGCCTTCGGCTGGAGTGCGCTCCGTGCCGCGCGCAAGGGAAAGTACCTGTATATCCAGGCGCCAGAGGCGGAGCTTTACGATCAGGAAACTGATCCGCAATCGAAACACAACATGTCCGCGACCAGCAAGGCGGTCGCCGAGACGCTGGCCGCGCAACTCAACGAATTCCGAAGCAAGACCAGTCAGACGCTGGTGGAGTTGGCGAAGCCTGATCCCGAGCAGGTGCAGAAGTTGCAGGCTCTCGGCTACGTTGCTTCCGACACGAGTACGTCGGCTGACTCCTCCTCCTCCACTGGGCCGGATCCGAAATCCAAAATCGAGGTCTCCAACTTATTGCACGATGCGATGCTCGATGTGGAAGACGGGCGATATGAACAGGCCGTGCCGTTGCTGCAGCAAACCCTGCAGGAGCAACCGAACATGGCAATTGCCCTGATGCAGCTCGGCATCGCGCAAACCGGCCTCAAAAATTACACCTCGGCGCTCGAGCCGTTGCGGAAAGCTGTCGAACTCCTGCCTGACTCGGGTATGGGTCACTACGATCTGGGCCTCGCCTTGTATGAGACGGGTGATTGGAAGGCCGCTGCGCCGCAATTCGAGGCGGCAGTCGCGCGGGCGCCGCGCTGGGCCGATGCCCATTTCTCATTGGCCTCGGTTTATGCGCGGATTGACCGAGTTCCCGATGCCCTGACGGAACTCGACACCGCTTTGAGCATCAACCCAAATCACTATCATGCTAACCTTCTGCGGGGAAGGATTCTCTCTCTTCAGGGCAAACCGCTCGACGCGCTGCCGAACCTCAAGAAGGCAGTCGAAGTCAGCCCGGATTCCCGAGAGGCCCATGCGTTTCTGGCTGACGCATACGCACAATTGGGAAGAACCCTGGATGCGGATCGGGAACGATCGGAAGCGGAGCGGTTGCGCGATGCTAGTCACTAAGACGGTAATCTGGCGGACCGATGGGTTTCGCAGAGTCCGATGACTTGGATAGAGATCTGGTCTCCATAACGCCTGTACCTTTCCACAATGCAGACGCCATCACGATCACCGCCGGAAAGCATTCCAGCGTGTAACGAGCTTCCGGATTCTCCATCGTTCCGAGGAATAATGATCGCAGCACGATATAGGAGACGCCGAGCCCTACCCAGAAAATAGGGCGGCCACGAATGAATCCAGCTAGGGCGGCGAACACGTAGAGGAGGTTAATGACACCAAAGCCCACGGCCAGCACCATCCACTGCGGATCGTCATTGAACTCATACCACCGGCTGTCGGGCGGGAGTAATTCCGTGCGTGGACGGAGCCACATATCCGCAATTTTTACCAACGGCAGCCAGACATAATAACGAAGCGGGTGCGCGCGAATTCGCTCGTCGGCCAGGGCGCCGAACTGCGCGTCGATCTGCGGGGTCATGTGCAGCGTCTTGTTGTATTGATCGAAGAGCGCGAAAGTCTTTTCCTGCTGCTGGGGTGTGTCGAAGGCGCGGGATGGAAGCTTTGTCGGATCGACCGCGTCGCCGGGTACGTTCCAGTCGATCTCTTCCGTCGAGACGTAATCGGCGATCCATGTGCGCGTCCAGCGAATGAAGCCGATCGCGACGAACTCGTCTTCTTCATTCGCGTACCGCGGGGCGAGGAACTGCACCCGATGTAGCGTGCGGATATTTCGCCAGCCCCAGACGGCGAGTGGGGCGAGCGCACAAACCGCCACGACGACTCCGGCCTGCACCAATGGCATAACCGGTTTGCCCGAATGCCACGCGCGAATCACCAGAATGCCGAGGTACAGTCCAATCGCTGCAAGCAGCAGGCCGCCATCAGGACGGAGCAGAATACAGGCAGCAACGGACACTCCACATCGGAGCCACGGCCGCCAGTGAAATCCGGCTTTGGTCATCTCGTCCAGGCCGATCACAGCCCAATCCATTGCAAGCGCGGTGAAGAAAATCTCGAGCGTTTCCGTGAGCGCGGCAGCCGTGTACTGCGCCAGAAACGGGCAAAGGGCGGTCAAGAGGAACGCCGCCTTGGCCGCGCGATCCGAGATGCAACGGCGCGCCAGGTCGGCCACGACAAAGCACGTGCCCAGGTCAAAAAGCATCTGGATCACCATGACTGTCCGAAAGTGATCGAGTCCGAAGATTGCGAAGACTAAGCCCAGAAATGCCGGATAGCCGGGGAGACGGGCAAAACTCGGAGCGATTCGCCCACCATCGGAAGTGAGCCCGTAGATTCCTTTCAAGAGCCAGTTCTTGGCCAGGTCGGCGTACAAGGTCGAATCTGCAGTAACGTGCGGGAACTTAAAAAGGAAGAACAGGCGCAGCAGGAGGGCCGCCAGGCTAGCCAATAGGAAAACTCTCAGGGACTGGCGCACGAGTGGGCGCACGTTAGAAATATAACGCGTCTTGCAAGGACGGGTGCTGCCGGAGTTGCCTCGCCTCGGTTACTATATTTGCCCGCCCCGCGGGGTTTGACCGTCTGGGAAACGCATCATACGATTAGAAGTTCGCGTGCTCATGGCTAAGCCTGTCTTTTACGATCCGCGGCAATCCCGCTGGCGTCGACTGCGCCGGTTGTTCGACCTGCTCGGCATATCCATCACATTGGTGGTCGTGTTTTTCGTCTATACCGCCATCCGGAATGAAGAGCTTCCCAGCCTCCTACTGCCCGACCAGAAACGGCCCTACCACGCGCTGAAAGAGAAGGAAAAGGAACGAGAAAAGGAAAAAGAGCGCAAGCGGTTGGCCGAAGCCCGTGCCCGGCGAAAGACCAAGAAACCAGCTTCCCAGGTGGTCTTAAACGCCGATGAAGGGATTCGAGCGGCGTTTTACGTGCAGTGGGACGCAGCGAGTTTCTCCTCCCTGCGCGAATACGCGCATCAGATTGACCTGCTCTATCCCGAGTGGCTGCACGTACTTGGACCGGACGGCAACGTCCAGGGACTGGATCAGCAGACCTACAAGTATTTCAACGTTATTGAGGATGGGAAGGTCCGGCCAGTGGATGATCAGGTGATGCCGTTCCTGAAAACGGCAGACACCGACATGGAAGTGTTTCCGCTCGTCAACAACTTCGATGAGACGGAGTGGAAGCCTGAGGTTGCCGGGTTCCTGATGAATCCCGCCGCTCGCGCCAGCTTTCGGCAGCAGATCATGGCGTTTCTGGCTTCCGATAAGTACCGCGGGTTAATGGTTGATTTCGAGGACTTTCCCAGGAAAGCGCAGCCGGGTTACGTTGCCCTGCTAGGCGAGTTGTCTGCGGATCTGCACGCCAAGGGACTGAAGCTGTACGTAAGCGTTCCCGCACGCGATAGGGACTTCGACTATGCCGCCATCGCGGCGCGTACGGATGGCGTTGTGCTGATGGACTACGACGAGCATGAATCCGAGAGCGATCCGGGCCCGGTGGCTTCCCAAGACTGGTTCACCAAGAACCTCGAAATCGCCAAACAGAAGGTTCCGCTCGACAAGCTGATTTGTGCCGTAGGCAACTATGGATACGACTGGGTTGAGAGGCCCAAGAAGAATCCACCCCCAGGACTGAAGAACATCAACGTAACGGTGCAGGAGTCTTGGCTGGCGGCGCGGGATTCCGATGAAGACGTCGACTTCGACTACGACAGCATGAATCCGCACTTCAGCTACAGGGACGAGAGCAACCTGCGTCACGACGTCTGGTTCCTCGACGGCGTGACAGCCCTGAATGAAATGCGGGCAGCGCGGAATCTTGGCATCAAGACATTCGCACTATGGAGGCTGGGATCAGAGGATCGTTCCATGTGGAAGATCTGGGATCTACCCAGCGATCCGACAGCTCCCGACAAACTGAAGGACGTTCAGCCCGGCCAGGATGTCGATATGGAAGGGCAGGGCGAGATCTTGCGAATCGAGGCCCGTCCTGCGAATGGCGAGCGCGATATCACCGTGGATCCGGCTACTGGCCTGATCACGGATCAGGTTTTCAAGAACTTGCCTGAGCCGTATCGGGTTGCGCGGTACGGCGCTACCGCAAAGCAAGTAGCGATCACCTTTGATGATGGCCCAGATCCGGAGTGGACTCCGAAGATTCTGGATGTCTTGAAGCAGGAGCATGCACCAGCAACTTTCTTCCTGATCGGCATCCAGGCAGAAAATAATCCGGCGCTCACGAAGCGGATTTACGACGAAGGCCACGAGATCGGGAACCATACCTTCACGCATCCGGACATCAGTAACATTTCCAAGAGCTACATGAAGGTGGAACTCAACTTGACGGAACGCTTGTTCGCAAGCCGACTGGGGATTCGCACTATCCTGTTCCGGCCGCCTTACGCTATCGATCAAGAGCCCGACACTGCCGACCAGGTGCGTCCGCTCGAAGTTACTCAGGATATGGGCTATATCACAGTAGGCAACCGCATCGACCCCAACGACTGGCGGGACAATCCGCGACGCAGTGCCGAGGAGATCCGCGATGCCGTGCTGAAGGATCTTCCCGCCTGCAATGTGAACGATCAGCTATGCGGAAACATCATTCTGCTTCACGATGGCGGCGGTGATCGGCGAGAGACCGTGCGTGCTCTACCCATGATCATTGAGGGCCTGCGCGCGCGCGGCTATCAGATCGTTCCGGTTTATCAGCTGCTTGGCAAAACCAAGGCAGACGTTATGCCCCCGATTCCGAAGAACGAGCGCTGGGCAGCGTGGTTGAACCGGATCGGTTTCTGGCTGTGGGGCGCCGGGATGCTGTCCATTACTTGGATCTTTTTCCTGGGCGACCTGCTGATGACCTCCCGCCTGGTGCTGGTGGGAGCGCTGGCGATCTACGATCGTTTCGCAAATCACGTGGAGGTGTCTCCCGAGGCGATTGCTGCGTACAAACCCAAGGTGGCTGTGTTGATTCCGGCATACAACGAAGAAAAGGTGATCGAGAGAACCGTTCGCTCGGTTCTCGATTCCGACTATCCGAATTTGCACGTGATTGTGGTCGACGACGGCTCGAAGGATCGAACGCTCGAGGTAGCGCGCAGAGCGTTTGCGCAAGAAGAAGCCGAAGGCCGCGTTCTGATTCTTACGAAACCGAATGCCGGAAAGGCTGAGGCCTTGAACTATGGTCTTGAACACCTGACCGACGAAGAGATTTTCGTTGGCATCGACGCCGATACGATCATCGCGCCCGATGCGATCTCGCATCTGGTTCCGCATTTCATCAATCCCAAGGTGGGCGCGATTGCGGGAAACGCCAAGGTCGGCAACCGAGTGAACCTCTGGACGCGCTGGCAGGCGGTGGAGTACATCACCAGCCAAAACTTCGAGCGGCGCGCTCTGAACACCATGGGGGCGGTTAGCGTGGTTCCGGGAGCGATTGGAGCCTGGCGCGTCTCGGCTGTTCGCGAAGCCGGCGGATACCACGTTGACACAGTGGCCGAGGATGCTGACCTCACGATGGCATTGCTGCGTCGCGGTTATCGGGTTGAGTACGAGGATCAGGCCCTTGCCTATACCGAAGCTCCGACGAGCGCGAATGGCCTGATGCGGCAACGCTTCCGCTGGTCGTTTGGGATACTGCAGGCGCTCTACAAGCATCGCAGCGTATTCGCTCGAAAGGGTGCGCTGGGTTGGGTGGCGCTGCCGAACATTCTGATCTTCCAGATCCTGCTGCCGCTGGTGTCGCCATTTATCGACATCATGTTCATCGTCGGGATGGCCTGGTATTTCATCCAGAAGTACTTCCATCCGGAATCGACCGATCCTGCGAGTTTCCAGAAACTCGTCGTCTTTTTCCTGGCATTCCTGGTGATCGATTTCGTCGCGTCGGCGGTTGCATTTGCGCTGGAGCGGCGACGTCCAGATTCGAAGGAAGACACGTGGCTCCTCAGCCAGGTATGGCTGCAGCGCTTTGCCTATCGCCAGCTGTTTTCCATCGTGCTGCTGAAGACTCTGAAGAGGGCCGCCGAGGGCCAGAAGTTTGCGTGGGACAAGCTGGAACGAACCGCGGCAGTAAAATCGCCGGTCGAGCGGCGCGAGTCGGTGAAGGTCCCCTGATCTGTTTTCCGCTGATTGACGAACTGATCGATTGCCAGGAGTCCTCATGCCCGTCAAAACCATCATTGAACCCTTCCGCATCAAGAGTGTCGAACCCATCCGCTGGACGACCCGCAAGGAGCGCGAGCAGTTGCTGCGCGCGGCGTACTACAACCTCTTCCTGCTGCCTGCGGATGATGTCCTGATCGACTTACTGACGGACTCTGGCACGGGTGCAATGTCGGCCCAACAGTGGGCGGCTCTCATGGAGGGGGATGAGAGCTATGCCGGCAGCCGCAGCTTCGATCATTTTCGAGACTCGATCCAGGACATCTTTGGATACAAGCATGTGATTCCCACGCATCAGGGTCGAGCCGCAGAACGGATCTTGTTCGGAGTCGCCTGCAAGAAAGGCGACATCGTGCCGAACAATACGCACTTCGATACAACGCGAGCGAACGTTGAGTACGTTGGAGCAGAAGCCGTCGATCTGGTTATTCCAGAAGGACGCCAGCCCGAGCTGAAACATCCTTTCAAGGGCAATATGGACGTGGAAGCGTTGGAGTCGCTCATCGCGAAAGTCGGGCGTGAGCGGATCCCGCTGGTGATGCTTACCGTAACCAACAATTCGGGTGGCGGACAGCCGGTTTCAATGGAGAACGTGCGCCAGGTGAGCGCGGTGTGCCGCAAGCACGGGCTCCCCCTGTACTTCGATGCATGCCGCTTCGCGGAGAATTCGTACTTCATCAAGCTGCGCGAGTCGGGATATGACTCGAAAACTCCGAAGCAGATTGCCCAGGAAATGTTTCGCTATGGCGACGGTTGCACCATGTCGGCGAAGAAAGACGGCATGGCGAACATTGGCGGCTTCCTTTGCACGAATGATGACACCCTTGCGCAGCGGGAGAAAGATCTGCTGATCCTGACCGAAGGCTACCCAACTTATGGCGGTTTGGCTGGGCGCGACTTGGAGGCCATTGCCGTCGGCGTGCAGGAAGCGCTTCACGAGGATTACCTTCGCTATCGGATCGCATCGACGGCTTATCTAGGAAATCACATCGCCGCGCAGGGCGTACCGATCGTGCAGCCTCCGGGCGGTCATGCCGTTTACATCGATGCGCGCGCCTTTCTTCCGCACATCCCGCCGGAGAATTTTCCGGGAGTGGCGCTGGCTGCGGAACTTTATCTCGAGGGCGGAATTCGCTCGGTCGAGATCGGCACGCTGATGTTTGGCCCAGCGGCCAAGATGGACCTGGTTCGTTTAGCCATCCCGCGCCGCGTCTACACCCAAAGCCACGTCGACTACGTGGTCGAGGTCATCCTCGAAGTCTGGAAAAATCGCGAGCGCATTCAGCCCATGAAGCTCTGCCACGAGGCGCCTTTCCTACGCCACTTCACGGCTCGCTTGGAACCAGTCGAAAAGGTGATGGCGGGCAAGTAAGGCTCGTCCGCCTTACTCCTGGAAAAGAGAGTGCTTGGCGACATCCTCGCTAACCGAACGGTCGGACTTGTGCAGCTCCCGTATGCATTCTGACCGGGCTTTAACGTCCGGAATCCGGTGCTACAATTGGTAAGTAAACAATCATTCTGTCCGATTCCGGACCCGATTTCGAAATCCCTACAGAGGTGCACTCATGGCAACCATGGAAGCCCCGCCGCGGCTACAAGTCCGCCTGCACGAAGGGCCCTTCCGCAATGAAACGCCGGTCGATTTCACGCACGAAGAGAATGCCCGCAAAATGCGAGCTGCTATTGAAAAGGTTCGCGGCCAACTCGGCCGCGAGTACGACCTTGTCATCGGCGGCAAGCGCGTGAGGACCGGCGAGAAGATCAAATCTATTAATCCTGCGAAGCCTTCGCAGATCGTCGGCATACACCAGAAGGCCGGCCGCGACCACGTCGAGCCCGCGATGAGCGCGGCGCTCAAGGCGTTCGAGTCATGGAGTCGAACTTCCGTCGAAGAGCGCGCCACCCTGCTGTTCCGTGTGGGGGATCTGCTCCGCGAACGCAAATTCGAATTCATGGCATGGCTCGTCTTCGAGGTAAGCAAGAACTGGGCCGAGGCGGATGGCGACATCGCTGAGACAATCGACTTTTGCGAACTCTACAGCCGGGAAGCCTTGCGTCTCGCGAAAGCGCAGCCCAACGTCCAGTTGCCGGGAGAGCGCGACAGCCTGTTTTACATTCCACTCGGAGTGGGTGCGGTGATTCCACCGTGGAACTTTCCTTGCGCGATCATGGCTGGAATGACATTGGCCTCGATCGTTTGCGGAAACACGGTCATTTTGAAGCCCTCGAGCGATTCTCCGACCATTGCGGCCAAGTTTGTTGAACTGCTCGAGGAAGCGGGACTGCCGGAGGGCGTGGTCAACTTTTGCCCCGGTGCGGGCGGGAGCTTCGGTGACGCGATTGTCACGCATCCAAAGACCCGCTACATCGCTTTTACCGGCTCACGAGAAGTCGGCTTGCATATCAACAAAAGCGCGGCCACGCAGGCTCCGGGCCAGATCTGGATCAAGCGGACCATTCTCGAAATGGGGGGCAAAGACGCGATCATCGTGGACGCCGATACCGATCTCGACGTGGCTGTTGAGGGCGTGGCGCAGGCTGCGTTCGGATTTCAGGGTCAGAAGTGCTCAGCCTGTTCGCGGGCCATCGTCGACGAGCGCATTTACGATAAATTCCTTGATCGCCTGAAAGCCCGCGTTGAGAAGATCACCATCGGCGATCCGGCGGAGAACTACAACATGGGAGCCGTCATCAACGAAGGTTCCATGAACACGATCCTCGAATACATCGAGGCCGGCAAGCGAGACGGGCGGCTTCTGACTGGTGGCGGCCGAGTAGCCAACGCGGGCGAGGGCTACTACCTCCAACCCACGGTCTTCGCGGATATCCAGCCCAAGTCGAAGCTTGAGCAGGAAGAGATTTTCGGACCGGTGCTGGTGGTGATCAAGTCGAGGAACTTTGACCAGGCGCTCGATATCGCCAACGACACCGAATTCGGACTGACCGGGGCCGTCTACACGAAATCGCGTGACAAGATCGAGCGTGCGGTTCGCGACTTCCACGTCGGCAACCTGTACATCAATCGCAAATGCACAGGAGCCATCGCCGGTGCGCATCCGTTTGGCGGCTTCAATATGTCGGGAACGGATTCAAAATCCGGCGGTCCGGACTATCTCTACCTCTTTTCGCAAGGCAAATCTGTCGGCGAGAAGATCCTCTAGTTTCTTACTCTCTAATAACCAAGCCGGAGGCGTTTGCCTCCGGCTTTTGTTTTTGATGAAATACGCCGACTTCGCTAGCCAAACACTCGGCCATTTTGCTCTATTGCTCAAGGACCCCGGTCTTCGAGTGGAGCACGAAGTCCACATTTCGCTCTCGGTTCAAATGAATTGTCTGATCCAGATCGATTGCTTCCAGCGGGAAGGCCCTCTGTTGACCGTCTGCTGAAACGCACTCAATCTGTCCGCCCTGGACCCAGTATTCCCGCGACAAAAACGCCGAACCACCCTTCAACACGATGACCGTTGATGACGTCGTTGTTGCGTTGGCGGGCGGCTGCACGGCGGGCGAAGCGACCGCTTGACTGGCTTCTTGCACAGCCGGTTCGATAGACCGCGAGTCGGCGAGCAGGGCGCGTCCCGGCAAAGGTGTGCCAGTATCGGCGACCGTCCGGACCTCTGGCGATGGTTCCCTTGTGGTCAGGGATGCGGGCCGCATCAAGCCGTACGGCGACGGAATGTAGCTCGTTGGCATCGCCCATGGCGGCGAAGGAACCGCCGCTCGGGCCGGACCCGGCAGGGGCACAATCACGTCTTCCATTAAGCGCATGGTGAGCCGAGATTCGCCTTTGAGCGCCGGGTACGGTCCGCGTGCCGGCAAGGTCAGGATTTTGATCGGCCACAGAACGGGGATCATCCATTCCACGGCATCGCGAGTGGGATGGCCACCCCCATGAAGCTTGCCCTCCTTGTCGGTCTTCAAATGGGGCGCGGCGATGATCTTGGCAGCCAGCGGCATCACATCTGCGTTCGGCAGGATGATGCGGTCGAACTCCAGTTGCAGCCAGCCTTTACCGACAAAGTGGCCAGGATCTTTCGACTCCGTAAGGTGCCCGCTGAGCATGGCGCCGCGCGGAAACACCGAGTGGCCAAAGGTGTTCAAAGGTCCGAGATGGCAGAGGACGGGATCGCCCGCCTGTGCCGTCTTCGACGAGAAATTGGGTTCGTCCATCGTGCAATGCAGGATCGTTCCGGCCGGGACGATTTCCTCCCTCGCGGCAGCGCGTGCCCCGATTGCCGAAACACAAAGAATGAGGCTTAAAACCAGGGATTTTCCAGCCATGGCAGGTCTCCTTGTGGATACACCAACACGCCCTTCCGTAAAGGCAGTGGAGGATGGGAGTGCCTACGGAACGGCTGAGACCCCGGGGGATGGACGGGGATTGGACGAAGCGTAAGCGATTTTGGCCGCTACGTCAACCAGAACCAGGTATCGGTGTCGTTAGCACATGATATGTCCGGTTGAGATAGCACACGATATGTCCGCTTTGCGGGCGGTGAGGGTAGGAGACCATGCGAAGCATGGAATCTTGCTTGAGGGCCGCGATGGAGCGGGCGATGAAAGTACAGGACGTGATGTTGCAGGCCATGGCGAAGAAGATTACGTGGTTTCAGGCAGCGGAGATCATGGGCATCAGCGACCGGCACATGCGGCGGTGGCGGGAACATTACGAGGAGAGCGGCTTTCGCGGGCTGTTTGACCGGAGGCGCGGCAAGCCTTCGCCGAAGCGGGTGGCCACGGCGGTGTTGGAGCGCGTGTTGGAGCTCTATCGGGAGAAGTATTTCGATTTTAATCTGCGGCATTTTCACGAGAAGCTGGCCAGCGAGCACCAGATCGGGCTCAGCTATAGCTGGGTGAGAGGTGTGCTGCAGGGTGCCGGGCTGGTGGCGCGGGGACGCCAGCGAGGGGTGCATCGCAAACGGCGGCCGCGGCGGCCGTTGCCGGGGATGCTGTTGCACATCGACGGCAGCCGCCACCAGTGGTTTCAGGACGAACGCTGGTACGACTTGATCGTGATTTTGGACGACGCCAGCAGCGAGATCTATTACGCGCAACTGGTGGAGGAGGAATCGACGGTGACGGTGATGGTGGGATTGCGCGAAGTGATCGAGCGGAAGGGCGTGTTCTGCGCCTTATACAGCGATCGCGGCAGCCATTTCTGGCTCACGCCGAAGGTGGGCGGCAAAGTGGACCCGCATCGGCTGACGCAGGTGGGACGGGCACTGCGCGAGCTGGGGATCCGGATGATCCCGGCTTACTCGCCGCAAGCGCGGGGGCGCAGCGAGCGCAGCTTCGGCACCTGGCAGGGACGATTGCCGCAGGAGTTAAGGCTGCATAAAATCGCCAGCCTAGAAGCCGCCAATCTATTTCTACGCGAACACTATATCGCCGAGTTCAACCGCCATTTCCAAGTGGCGCCGGCGCAGCGGGGGAATGCTTTTTTGGCCTGTCGGAGACGCGATCTCGATCTAGTGTTCTCCCTCCAGTTCGAGCGGGCAGTGAACCGCGACAACACGGTTAGCTTTCAGAATCTGAGCCTACAAATCGAAGCCGTGCGCTGGCGAGCCACGCTGGCGGGCTGCCAGGTCATGGTGCATCAGCACTTGGATGGAACTCTCAGCCTCACCCACGGGCCGCACTTGCTAGGACGCTACACGGCCGAAGGAGTGGCGCAGGGCGCGACAAAAATGCCGGCGCGACGGGCTGTGGAAAAGCCGCGCGGTGGAAAAGTCATAAACCCGACTTTCCCACCGCGCTTGGAAATCCCGCAAAGTGCGCGGGATTCCCACTTTCCCACAGCCCCGACTGCTGCTGGTTCACTATGAAACCGGACATGTCGTGTGCTTAGAAAACCGGACATTTTAACTTGCTAAGGACACCAGAACCAGGTATCGGTCGCGTCGATCCCGGTAAGCCAGTTTCAAACCGGACATTGTTGTCCGAGACCTAATGGGTGGATTCGAGATCGCCTGAGACGGGCGGCATGATTTTGAACCCGAGTCCCTGCAGGACCTGGACGGTATTATTGGCGCCGCCGTCCAATAGGACTCGACAGTTTGAGAAACGGGTGTGTTCCCATTCGCACCGCTCTCCGCTGTAACAGAGCAGACAATCTTCAAATATGCAGTTAACAAATAACTTGCCGTCAAGTCGTACCGTCTCTTGGCGGTACACTTTCTCCTTGACCTCTTCCATTTGTCTTCCGATCCCCTCTGGATTTCCCAAAACGCCGGATTTCCTCGGAATAGCATGGATAGCCATAAGTTGGTTTGCCCAGTCAGCAGAACTGCCGTTAGGGCATCAACAAACTCCGCAGAGCTGAGGATTGGGGCCCATTTTTCTGGGAAGTGGAGCGAGGCTCTCACGGAATTTTCCTGCGTGTCAAGCGGGGTTTCCCCTAGACATCTCTAAACTAGCGACATCGTAGTTCAATCAATTATTGACATGTCGAATATGTGCTTTGGGTCGCAGAATCGACTGTAAGGCTTGGTCGATCCATCGCACTTAAAACCAGGATCAAGAAACGCCGCAAAGGAATTACTTCCTCGATTTTGTGTACCGTGACTTGCAATTGTTTTGACGTACGATGGAGTGCTACGCTGGCAATCGCATCTATGAGAAAGCTGACGTTCTTCTCTGCCTGTTGCAGCTGGGTGCTGTTATTCACGTCGCTGACCCAGGGACAAACTGCCCCACAAAGCCCACAGGGAGGAGTTCTACCCGGGGGCCCATATCCACCTGGGGACCCGCGAAGTCGGGTCCTGACGACCGGAATGGCCGCAAATGGCGGCTCAATTCTGAACGGCGTCTACTCGAACTCAATTTATGAATTTTCTATGCAGATCCCCCCTGGCTGGGCAGTGCTGCCCACGCCGGCGGCGAGAATCGCGGGGTCCGAGGGTGCTGACGCACAGCGGCCGGAGGTCCAGAAGGAACTGAAGCAAGTGATTCTGATCATGTCGGAAAACGCGCCTTTGAAGAGGAGCGTGGAACGCAAACAGGTCCAAATCATCGCGATGAAACTCCCCACGACGCCGGGACCGACTGCAGCGGAGGGCTACATAACGTACTCTCAGCGCATGGCGAAGGAAAAGGGCTTGCCTGTGGAATTCAAAGGATCGCCCGAGAAGAAAACGATTCACGAACAGCCGTTTTCGATGATCCAACTGGAAGAGACCACGGACGGGACTCGGCAACACATCTCGCAGTACGTGACAACCAGAGGGCAGGACCTGTTGCAGTTTCTTTTGATCAGTCCGGATGAGGAGGGGTTGAAAACTCTTGAGCCCCTGATTCACTCCGTGCAATTCAAGGCCGCAAAACCCGCCAAAAAACCTCCGACCAAGAAAGCCGCTACCAAGCCGAAAAGTAACTGAACACAACGATACAGGCAAAAGGCGAATGTCAATTTTGGGAACGCGATCCTAAACGAAAAGGCCGCCTGTGGGCGGCCTTTCTTAGTGCAAAGATTGCCTCTACGATGTCACGCCCGCGCCAGCCTGAGGCTGGGTGGTGGCTGCGGTGGCGGCAGCGGCCTCATTCAAGATGCGGTGGTGAATCGTGAACAGCGCAAGCTCCAGACGATCGGAAACGCCGATCTTGTCGTAGACATTGCGCAGGTAGTTCTTGATGACCTGCTCCGTGGTGCCGAGCTGCGATGCGATCTCTTTGTTCTTGTAGCCTTGCACGATCAGAGCGACGATACGCAGTTCCTTCGCGGTGAGCCGGTCGCGGACGCGAAGTCCTACCATATCGTTTTCGGTCAGTTCGCTTGGAACAGCAACGTCCTGCACCCAGGTTTCGCCGCGCGCCACTTTCCGCACGCAATCGACGAGAGCGGGACTCGTTACGTTCCGATAAACCACGCCATGCGCGCCATTGGTCATATAACGCTGCGCGCTCTCGCCGGTGTCGGCGAGCACCACAATTCGAGTTTTACTCTTCGTGGCAGCCTGCACGATGGCATTGAAATCCGATTGAAATCCGCCTGCTACCACCAGGACGGCCGCGCGGAATTTATCGAGCGCCATGAACATCTGCTCGGGAGTCTGCGCCTGGGCCACAATGCGCATCTCGTCTTCTACAGCGAGCACCTTGGCGATCCCCGCGCGGAAAATAGCCTGATTATCGGCCAGGATTAACTTGAGCATCTCGACACCGCTCCGAGGTTTAAGAGTTACGTACGAATTCGTACGAATCGATCACGCAGGCTACCCCGCGGGTGCCATCGGGATCGGTACTAGACTCGTCGGTGCGGACAACCCGTCCGCGACACTGAATGACTACGTTTTCTTTGCCACCGGTCACTTCAGGGGGAAGGGTAATTTCGAAATCAACCGGGGAACCAATCTCCAGCGATGCGTCTGCGCGAATGTAGACGCCCGCGGCACTGAGGTTTCCCGTCATGCCACTGGCCTCGCCAGGGACGTTTTCTTTGTGAATCTTGATGGGCAGCTCTAGCGGAAATCTTTTTCCTGTCCGCGCTTCGGACACAATCCCTCCTCCGTTGCGGCCTTGTTTGCGTGCACAGGCTCGCGCTACCACATGCCTGAGGGAGCAGAAACGTCTGCTATAGAAGCGGTTATATCATGGACGACGCCCATGTTAAAAGCCTGATCACATCTGGGTCAGGGGTAGGAATTAGGTTCCCCTCGTTCAGGTTACCTGGTGACCCCGCCCTGAACTGCCTGATCTGCGGGCTTTTCCGCCGATTCTCAGTTTCTGGCACAATGATTCGACGCTCCGGGGTGTTTTAGCTCTTTGAAAGGAATCATTCCCATGCCCGCCCCCACACGCTGCACCCGTGCTCTGGCACTCGTTTTGTCGACGTTTGCCCTTTTTCCCGGCGCACCCTCGCAGGCTCAGCAATCTTCGAAATCGCGGTCTGCGGGCGAGGTCGCCCTACCGCAGAAGGCGTCGGAGGGCCCAAAGGAAAAGCCAGCCGACCATTCTGAAACGCCGGAAACGCTTGTCCAGTTGAACGCCGCTCTCGAGGGACTGGCGTCCAAAGTGTCGCAAGGCGTCGTCCAGATTCTGGTCAGCGGGTATGGTCCGGTCGAGGAGTCCGGGCGGGCCGATACGGCACTGATTGCACGGCAGAAAGCAATTGGATCCGGTGTAATTGTCGATTCGACTGGTTATGTAATCACCAATGCGCACGTGGTTGAGGGCGCGCAGCGGATTCGCGTGGTTCTGCCGGTGCCGGCAAGCGAAAGCGCTGTTCTTGAACCGGAAGGGAAGCGGCGCATCCTGAACGCCAAGGTTATCGGCGTGCACCAGGAGTCTGACCTCGCTCTTTTGAAGGTTGATGCCGAGAACCTGCCTACGCTGCCTCTGGGCGCCACACGCCGAATTCATCAGGGGCAGCTTGTTTTCGCGATCGGCAGCCCGGAGGGCTTGCAGGGCACGGTGACGATGGGGGTCGTGAGTTCCGTGGCGCGGCAAGCCGACCCAAATAAGGCGATGGTATACATCCAGACCGACGCGCCGATTAATCCGGGCAACAGTGGCGGCCCACTTGTGGACATGGATGGATACGTGGTCGGCATCAACACCTTCATCGTCACCGGCAGCGGTGGCAGCGAAGGCCTGGGGTTCGCCATTCCGGCCCGCGTCGTCAACTTCGTTTACCAGAGCCTTCGCAAGTACGGGCACGTCCACCGCTCCGAAGTCGAGGCCGGAGCGCAGACCATCACGCCCTCCCTGGCTGTGGGGCTTGGTCTGAAGCGCACATGGGGAGTGGTGATCTCCGATGTCATTCCGGGAGGTCCAGCCGAGGCCGCCGGACTCAAGATCGGCGATATCGTTTTGTCTGCCGATGACCGGCCCGTAGATACGCTCCCCGGTTTCACGGGAGCGCTCTACCTGCATCCGGTTGATCAGGTGTTAAAACTGGAAATTCTGCGGGACTCCGGAAAGAAAACCCTATTCATTCCGGTCTTGCAGGAAAAACACCAGATGGACCAGCTTTTGGACCTCGCGGACAATCAGAACAATCTCGTGCAGCAGTTAGCTGTTCTCGCGGTGAGCCTCGACGAGAAGGTGCGCGCCATGATTCCAGACTTGCGCATCTCTACAGGCGTTGTCGTGCTTGGAAAGGCTGCCGACCTGCTTGGACCGAATATCGGTCTCACGACCGGAGACGTGATTCATGCGATCAACAACCGTCCCGTCGACACGGTGGACAATCTGCGCAGTGCACTCTCGCAACTGAAATCAGGGGATTCGGTTGCGCTCCAGGTGGAGCGCCAGGGAAAACTGCAGTTTGTTTCATTTGAGCTGGATTGAGGATGCGGCAGCCGAATCGGGAGTTCGTTTGATCCGAGCAGGAAGTCGGGACTCAAAGCTCGGGCCGCGCGGCACGGCTCGAACTATTGGCGTGGCGCGTAGTATCCCTTGCGGGCGCGTACCTGCAGGTCTTTCTTCAAGGCGCTAATCTCGATACTGCGATAGCGGCCATCGGCGTCGAAATTGGCGGGGTGATACGAAACGACGTACTGGCTGCGCAGTTCATCTTCGATCGCAGCAAACGAATTCTTAATATCCTTCATCTTGAACGGGAAGAACGCGCGTCCGCCGGTAGCGTCGGCGAGTCTTTCCAGTGTCTTGTCGCCGCGCAAAATCAGGCCGCTGTCGTCTGTAGAAATCGCGAAGATGATGACTTCGGCCCGCTGTGCCATCTCAATGGCCTGCGCCTGCGAATGTTCGCTCTGATTGTCATCTCCGTCGCTGAGAACGACCAGAGCCTTTCTCACCGGGCGGTCGGACTGCTCCTTCAATAGTTTGTCGTGGCAAGCATTGTAGATCGCGTCATACAGCGCGGTTCCGCCGCCGTCGCGCAAGGAACCGACGCTCCTGGAAAGTTGGGCGACGTTGTCTGTGAAATCCTGCGCAAGCTGCTGGTGGACGTTGAAGCCCATCACGAAAGCCTGGTCGAAGCCCGCCCGGATCGTGTGCTGCAAGAATCCCGTTGCGGCGTCTTGCTCGAAATCAAAACGAGTGCGCACCGATCCGCTGACATCCACCAGCAAGCCCAGCTTCAGAGGCAGATCGGTCTCCCGACGGAACGCGACGATCGACTCCACCGGCTTGTGATCATCAAAGAAATTGAAATCGTTCTGACCAAGATTTCGAACGAACTTCCCATGCTTATCCGTCGCGATGAACAGAACATTTACCTCGTCCACGCGTTTGCGGATCGTGAGAACCGAGTCCTGCGGATCGTCCGTCGCTGGGGAAGCAGAAAGGGTAGAGTTCGCCACGTACGAAGCCGAAGGATTCTGCGCCAAGCCATTCGGAATGGCCACCAGGCTGAGAATCAACAGACCGAAGATGGATATCGTGTACTTCATTCCCACCGCTTCCAAAATTTTCACTACAACTCACGGCTGCTAGCCTTCACGTTAGTTAGATGCACGTGACAGGCCGAAAGCCGCCGCGCCTGCTTTTGGGCAACAACGACTCTAGGAGAGAGTCCTGTACAAACCAAGTTACAAAAGGTGCACCCGTTTGGTCATGGCCCGAAAGGGCCATAAAATCTAGGGTTTCGAGGTGGGGAGGACCCCGAGTTGTTCAGTCAACATACGCTCGAAAAAGGCCTAAAGCAAATCATCGAGTCGAGTTCGAGAAATCGCGTATCCTTGCGGTGAACTGATGGTGATCCCGAAAAGAGACACCCGCATCCGCTGCGACTGGGCGCGTAATGACCTCGCCATCCGCTATCACGATAAAGAGTGGGGGCGTCCCGTACACAAAGATCGGGTGCTCTTCGAATTCCTTCTGCTTGAGGGGGCGCAAGCCGGGCTCAGTTGGGATACTATCCTGCAGAAGCGCGAGAACTATCGCTCCGCTTTCGACGAATTTGATCCGCAACGCGTCGCTCGCTACGACTCACGAAAGATCCGGGCACTGCTCTCAAATCCAGGCATCGTTCGAAACCGCCTGAAGATTGGCTCCGCCGTGCAAAACGCGAAAGCATTCCTCGCCATTCAGGATGAGTTTGGGACCTTTGACGCCTACGTCTGGCAATTCGTTGGCGGAAACCCGCGCGTCAACAAATGGAAAACACTCAAGCAGGTCCCGCCCCGCACGGAGCAGTCGGATGCCATGAGCAAAGATCTTCGCAAACGTGGCTTCAATTTTGTCGGCTCGACCATTTGCTACGCTTTCATGCAAGCAGTCGGGATGGTCAATGACCATCTGGTCACCTGTTTTCGATATCGCTCGTCCAAGGTCGCGAAGGGAGTATCTCCATGACCGTCGCTAGCGCAAGCACCTCCACCCTGTACTTTGAGCAGTTCTACTTAGGCTGTCTGGCGCATGCCTCCTACCTGCTTGGTTCCGAGGCCGAGGCGGTAGTCGTGGATCCGCAAAGAGATGTCGAAATCTATCTGGAAGCTGCGCGGCAGCATAATCTGAAAATCCGCCACATTTTCGAAACCCATCTGCACGCCGACTTCGTCTCCGGACATAAAGAACTTGCAGCCCGCACTGGCGCAGAAATTTATATAGGCGCCGCAGCGAATGCCAAGTTTCAACATGTAGCACTTCGCGATGGTTTCGAGGTGCGATTTGGTCATGCCCGGATCACTGTTCTCGAAACCCCGGGGCACACGCTCGAAAGCATTTGCCTGGTTGTGACCGATGAAGGGAAGTCCTCGCAGCCGTGGGCTGTTCTTACCGGCGATACGTTGTTCATTGGCGACGTCGGCCGTCCCGATCTTTCACCCACACATACTCCACAAGCGCTCGCCGGACTGCTGTACGACAGCCTCCATACCAAGCTCTTAAAGCTGCCGGACGAAGTCGTTGTTTATCCGGCGCACGGCGCCGGCTCTCTGTGCGGCCGCAACATGCGCGCCGAGCGCTTCTCGACGATCGGGACGGAGCGTCTCACGAATTACGCACTTCAGATTCCGAGCCGAGACGAGTTTATTCAGCAATTGACCTCGAACCTTCCGGCCCGCCCCGACTATTTCTTGAAAGACGCCGAGATCAACCGGGAAGGCGCCACTGCCCTTGCTGATCTGCCGCCGCTCCCTCGGCTTTCGGCGCCCCAGGTCAAGGCGCAAATCGCGGCAGGGACGCCTGCCCTCGACGTGCGCCCGCCGGATCAATTCGCTGCCGGATTCATTCCCGGCTCGGTCAACATTGCCTTGTCAGGTCAGTTTGCGACTTGGGCGGGTACCGTTCTCGGCGTCGCAGCGCGGCCGATTCTGATCGCCGACGCCGAGGAGCAGATATCAGAGGCGCGAGTCCGCCTGGCTCGCGTCGGCATCGACGCCGAACCTGGCTACATTGTCGACGTGATAAATGAGTGGGCCGATGCTGGATTTGATTTAGGGGCGCTAGCGCAGATGACCGTCACAGATCTGGCCGAGCGCAGAACGCAAGAGAAATTACAAGTGCTCGACGTGCGTCGCGAAGCGGAGTGGAAGGTCGGGCACATCGCTGATTCTGAACTGTGCCCACTCGATAGATTCGCTCACCAGATTCCTTGGCTCGACAAAACCACTCCCGTCGCCGTTCATTGCAAGAGCGGGTATCGCAGCATGATCGCCTGCAGTCTCCTCAGGAAAGCGGGATACGACAAAGTCACAAATGTGATCGGCGGTTTTGACGCTTGGACCGAAGCAAAACTGCCGTACCGCTCAGAAGTCTGAACACGCCGCCGCAACCTATCTTTCGTACAGGAAATTCGACAACCTGCGTTTAAGTATTTTGACGGATTGGGCTTCTCCCGAGTCCACTTTCGCTAAGGTACCTATCTTTCAGTTATTTATAATGATCAAAAATTGGCACGCGAATTGCCTACTACTTAACACGTAGTTTACATTGGTCTGGTCGTAGTTGCCGGACCGATTATTAAAAACGCGGTTTGACACAGGGACTTGGGGCGCCCGGTGGCTATCGGAAACGGTCTTCTTTCAGAAACCAGAATCGAGGAAGCGAGTCAAGCTGACTCAGCGATTGGGTCGTTTCGCGCCCAGCGGTCGATCTCCGTGGCGTTGGCTCGGAGATTCGATCAGGCTGCCGCCGTTCTTGCATGCGACCCAAAATCGTTCGGCTGGCAAGCGGCAGTGGAACTCTCGCCGGTGGTCTCCGTCGTTTTCTTGCGAGCGTCTAACGACGATGACTACGCGCGAATCGACAACGAGAACGGGAATGGACCGATCCACGAGGAAGTAACCCCGAGTATCTTCGAACCGTCCTATACCACAAAGTCGCCGGGGACCGGTCTGGGTTTAGCAATCGCGCACAACATATCGCGCCAGCACTTTGCTTCGCTGCAACTGACAGCAAATACCCCGGAACGAGTTCGCTTTTCGCTCACCTTGCCGCGCGTTGCCGTTTGGCAGGAGACGTCGAGGGTGTCCATATGGGCAGAATTCTGATTGTTGACGACGAGCCGAACATGCACAAGATCCTTGCTTCAAACCTGGAGCAGGATAAACACCTGGTGTTTCACGCAGCCGGTGTGGAGGATGCAAGACAGATAATTGCCGGCAATCAGTTCGAAGCAATTCTTACCGATCAGAAAATGCCGGATGGCGGCGGTCTCGACGTTCTCGCGACGGCCCTCGATGCCGATCCCAATATCTCGGTAATTTTCCTCACCGCCGTCGCGACCCTTGAGCTGGCCGTAGAGAGTATGCGGAAAGGAGCATTCGATTTCTTAGCGAAGCCATTTGCTCCCGAAGTTCTCCGTGCGGCCATCCATCGAGCATGCGATCACACGACGCTCCTTCGCGAGAACACCCTGCTAAAGGCGACGGTCGGCCGGCTGGAGGGATCGTCCGAGATTTTCGGGGACACGCCCATGATGCGCGAAGTGCGGGAGAAGATACGGCGCGTGGCGCCCACCTCCGCGACCGTTCTCATCACGGGCGAAACGGGAACGGGCAAGGAACTCGTGGCTCGCGCTATTCATCGACAAGGCACCAGAGCGAACAAGCCCTTCCTTGCTGCAAACTGCGCGGCTTTCACCGAAACGCTTCTCGAGAGCGAGTTGTTCGGGCATGAGCGCGGGGCCTTCACCGGAGCGGATCGCAGCCGGCTGGGTCTTTTCGAGGCGGCTCACGAGGGGACGCTTTTCCTCGACGAAGTTGCGGAGATGTCGCCCGCCGCCCAAGCCAAGCTTCTCCGCGTTCTCACGGACGGACAGGTGATGAGGATCGGCTCGGTCAAGACTCGCACCGTCGATGTGAGGGTACTGGCCGCAACCCATCGAGACCTGCAGGAGAGGGTGAAACAGGGACTGTTCCGCGAGGATCTTTACTACCGCCTGGCGGTGGTGCCGATTCCGATTCCACCCTTGCGCGACCGCCCTGCCGATATCGCTTCGCTCTGTGAGCTGTTCCTGGCCCAGACCGCCCGGGAACTCAAAATGCCTCGCCGGCGCCTGAGTCCAGAGGCTCTCGAACGATTGCAGTCCTACGAATTTCCTGGCAACATCCGCGAACTCCGGAATCTCATCGAGCGTGCCGTGATCCTTTCTCCCGGGGAGGAAATCGGGCCAGAGCACTTTCCTCTTTCGCGCAGCGCAACTGCTGCCCCGGGGAACGGCCATAGCGCAAATATGGGTTGGATGGAGACTCTGCCGCCGAGTTTCGACCTGCGAAACCTGCTCTCTACCGTTGAGAAGACGCTGATCGAAAGAACCTTGCAATCGACCCATGGCGCACAGGCCGAGGCGGCAAGACGTCTGGGCCTGTCTCGCAGCGATCTGTCTTACAAATTGCTGAAGTACGAACTCAGGAAGATCAGTACGTCGTCTTGAAAAGGGCTGCTATTCGCAAGATAAAGTGGAACGAACACGAATGGTGTGCGGGATGCATTCGAGTTCGTGCAGCAGATCCGCATCACAGTTCCGATTAATGTCGTAAATCGCGTATCCCATGTCGCCACGCGTTTCGAGCACCTGCCGTTCGATGTTGATTCCCCTTCGCGCCAGGACTTCGTTCACGGCGAACAGCATGCCGGGCATATTCTGATGAATATGTGTCAGTCGGTAGGATTTCGGTTCGTGTTCCAGGTGACAGTGGGGCAAGTTGACACTCAGCATCGTGTTGCCGGTTCGAAGATACTTAACCAGTCGTGACGATACGAACTCCCCGATATTTTGCTGTGCCTCTTGCGTGCTGCCACCGATATGCGGCGTAAGAATCACATTCGGAAGATTCTGCAGAGGGCTGGCCCACGGGCCGCGTGCCGTCGGTTCATTCGGAAAAACATCGACAGCGGCGCCCGCGATCCGGCCACTGCGTAAGTTTGCAGCCAGGGCTTCATGATCCACCACGAAACCGCGGCTAAGGTTTAGAAAGCAGGCACCCGGTTTCATCAAGTCAAATTCTTCTTTCCCGAAGAGATTGCGATTTCGCGGTTTTCCATCTACGTGCAACGTGACAATGTCGGCTTGCTGCAGGACTTCTTCGAAGTTGCAACGTTTGGCATTACCGCGAGCCAGGACGTCGGTTACGTCGCTGAAAATCACGCGCATGCCGACAGCCTCAGCCAGATCTGAAAGCTGAGAACCAATCCGCCCATAACCGACAATGCCCAACACGAGTCCGCGCACTTCATGGCATCCGTTCGCTGTCTTGTTCCACGTACCGCCATGTAACTCGGTGCTGGCGGCAAAAGTACGGCGTAGCAGCATGATGATTTCGCCTAATGCAAGTTCCGCGACCGAGCGGCTGTTGCTGTGTGGATCGTTAAACACGGCAATGCCTTGACGGCTGCAGGCGGCCTTGTCAATCTGATCCACGCCGATACAAAAAGCGCCAACGGCCAGCAAAGAGGGAGCGGATTCGAGCGCTTCCGGCGTGATGTTGGTTTTCGAGCGGATGCCGAGCACTGAAACATCATGAAGCTTTTCGCGCAGTTGTGACGCGTTGAGCGCCGATGACAGGCTTTCCACTTCGAACCCGGCTTCGATTAATTTTGACTTGGCGACACCACTGATATTCTCGAGCAATAGGGCCTTCAAGATTCCTCCCGGAATCTTTCATCATGGCATAGAAGAGTTCATCTCCGCGATGCCGGCCTCCTTGCCGCGCCTCTTTGTGACCGCGAACATGGCTTAACCTGTCAATGAAAGTCGAATGGAAGAGCAGGACTTCCTCTCATACCCGCACACAGAAGAAATAGTACCGAAACTAGGAAGCGGGTTTGCGACAGAGAACCTGGTACTGCGCTCCAAGCGGAACGCTCGTCAGTTCCTTCTCGAAGATGCGCAGGCGGGCAAGAAATCGAGGAAAGAAGAATCGGTAGTCGAGTGAGACAAGATCGAATCCCCGCCTGCGCATCCGGTTGATTGCTTCCCTGGCGCTGAGCCGGATGGCGTCACGGTCGAATACGCAGCGGGACATCACATAGCGTGTGCCTGGATTCCACGGATTATTCTCCCACAGCGAAAACAATCCGCCCGGTCGAAGCGACCGATAAATGTAATCCACCGCTGTGTCGCGCTCCGCGACCGCGATGTGGTGAAAAACGCCGTTGCAGTACACCAAGTCGATCGATTCGTTTGGAGAGTAACCCGAAAACGTAAGAAAACGGGAGTTCGCTCCGCCGTGCCGCTCCTTGGCTCGCGCGAGCGACTTCTCGGAAACATCCAGCCCCACTACCGATTCAACTCGTAACAGCTCCCGAAGCAAGAGGGAGGTATCCCCGATACCGCAGCCATAATCAAGCGCTGCTTTGGGAGTTTGGCCGAGCCGCTTCAAGCAGGCAGCCAGCCACTCGACTCGCCCGCGCGCAAAGAACTCTTTGTCTTCACCGCTGGCCGCGAGAGCACGATTCAGATCGTCATCGTAGGTCTCTGCATGGACATCAAAGTCGACCGATTTCATCGCCGGCGCAGTCCCAGAACACTGAGGAAGAAGCTTGAGAAGATGGTCTGCACTCCAACAATCAGGAGAAGGGCACCCGGGATCACGATACGCATCGTGTGCGGGATAGTCCAGTTGTCCAAAGTGGTGAGCCCCCCACATTCGAACTGCAAAGACGGAAGTGGCCATACCCGCGAGAATGAGCAACGACCCCACAGCTAAACCGACCTCGAGATTGATGTACCGAAAAACTCGATCGAGTGCCGGATCGGGCGGCAGCAATCCTTCTGTGATCGCAAACAACTTGGTGAAAACGGCAAACGCTACCGCCTGAAATCCAAGCAAGACCATCGCCGCGCAGTAGAGCAAAGTGTGAACGTCAAAGGTCACTGAGCCGATGGTCCGGGGCGCAGGAAGCAACCACAAGCCCAGCGCGGCTCCCACACACATCAAGGCAAGCCCAGGATAGAGAAAGAGCCAGCGTGGACTGTAGAGCAGGAAGAAACGCAACGTTCGCCAGCCATCTCTCCACGTGCGCAGATGCGGAGGCCGGCTTCGTCCGTCCGGAGACAACGTCGTCGGAACCTCTGCAATCGTTTGTTTGAGCAACGTCGCCTTGACAACCATCTCCGTGGCGAACTCCATTCCTGTCGTTCGCAAGCCCAGGCTCTGGTAAGCATCTTTGCGAAACCCCCTCATCCCGCAATAGAAGTCATGGACCGGGCTGCCGAAAAAGAGGCGTCCGATGCGCGTGAGCGCAGGATTGCCGAAGTACTGGTGGAGCGGGGGCATGGCGCCGGGCTGGATCCCACCGCGGAAGCGATTGCCCATAACCAGCTGCGCGCCGGCGCGCAGCTCGGTGACGAACTTGGGAATGTCGCCGAAGTCGTAGCTGTCGTCCGCATCTCCCATGATGATGAACTTGCCGGCTGCCGCGGCGATGCCTCCGATGAGCGCATTGCCGTATCCCTTGGAGGAGATTCGGGCCACGCGGGCCCCGAGACGTTCGGCGATCTCGACCGAACCGTCCGTGCTGCCGTTATCGGCGACGATTACCTCCCCGGTGATTTGAGCTTCGTCGAGTGCTCGTTGCGCCTTGCGGATGCATGTTTCGAGGGTCTCAGCCTCGTTCAGGCAAGGCATTACAATAGAGACCTCAACGTTTTCAGAATCTTGCAAGGGAGATGCTTTCGATTGATCGAGGGGGCTGAATTTGCTGGGTGCGATTACCATTCCAACTCCACTCGTGTCTGGGTTCCGGGCGATGCCTGATTCGAGGAATCCCGAGGTGACCGTCTAGGGCGATGTGACAACACCCGCGAGAGCTTGCGTTAGTCGCAAGTCTAGCGCGACCAAGGGCTAGAACGAAAGCCCTTTTGAAATCGGGCCCCAGAAAGAAAAAATTCCAGGATCGATCTCATTCTAAATGGGTGCAGTGCCCTGAAAATCACCTCCGCTGAGCTTTAGGGGCAGTCGGCGCAACGGGGCGTATCCGGATTTCGAATGTCGCCGTCGTTGCCATCCCGGTTGCAAAGACCGCCTTAGTCCATTAATCTCTAAATCCCATCCATTCCACACTAGCCGGGATGGCGGAACTGGCAGACACAGCGTACTCAAAAGCGGACTCCAGCTATCTCGTAAGTCTAAGTAAATAAATAACATCCAGATGTAATAACAGACGCAGGGGATTTTGTGGTCTTTTTTCTCTTATAAGTCTAAGAAACGAAAGAGACCGGCAAGGCGAACTGGGCAGACACAGCGGACGGCGAAGCTTGAGAGCCGTTTAACGATCGAGCATGATCCATGCTGGGGCATGGTCGCTGGCGTTTTCATGCCCACGCGCCCGTCGGTCAACACTGCCGTTCACGAGCAGGACCGACAAATTCGGTGAGAGCAGAAAGTGATCGAGTCGCATGCCTTTGTCCTTCTGCCACCGTTCAAATTTGTAATCCCAGAATGTCCAGAGCGGCCCGTCCGGATGTAGCTTCCGCATGCCGTCGGTCCAGCCTTGAGCCAGCAAACGCGCAAAGGCCTGTGGGCTCTCGGGTTGGATTAACGCGTTGTTATCCTGTGATCGAGTGGGATAGATGTCCTGCGGTGTCGGCACAACGTTGTAGTCACCGGCCAACACCACGGGTGCGCCGCTCGCCATGAGTTCGGCGGCGTGGGCAATGAGGCGCTCAAACCAGGCCAACTTGTAATTGAATTTCGGTCCAGGCTGCGGATTCCCATTGGGAAGGTAGATGGAGGTGATCAGGATTCCCTGAACAGCCGCTTCAATGTAGCGAGCTTGATGATCTTCAGAATTTCCCGGCAAGCTTGTACAGGTCAGCACGGGTACGTGGTGTCGCGCGAGAATCGCCACGCCGTTCAGGACGCTCTCCTCGCCAGACTGCTTCGTACCCGAGAGTCCGAAGGGCATTCACGGGAAAGGCTTCCTGCTCTGCCTTGAGCTCTTGGAGACTCACCACGTCCGGTTCAGCTTTCGCTAACCAAGCCAGTAGGTTGTCGAGCCGCTTATTGATGTTGTTAATGTTGAAGGTGGCGACTCTCAACAAGTGCCTTTCTGTCCCTGCAGCTGCTGATTTTGCTGCGACGAATCCTTCACATCACCCGCGAGTCATTGCACAAAAGCCCCGCAAGGCCTACGAATATATCCCGGGCGCCTCATGTCCAAGCTTCTGCACGTACTCAACGTATGACCCGGGATAAACAGTGGGATGGCGGTCCGTGCCGCTCTCACCGCCCAGTTCCAGCACACGTGACCCGAGACCGCGAAGGAACATGCGGTCATGCGATACGAAGATCATAGTGCCTTCAAAATCCTTCAGGGCGTCCACCAGCATCTCCTTGGTCGCAAGATCCAGGTGATTCGTCGGTTCGTCGAGCACCAGGAAGTTTGGCGGGTTGTAGAGCATGCGCGCGATTGCCAGCCGCGACTTTTCTCCGCCGGAGAGTGTGCGGATCTTCTTATCCACGTCTTCGCCGGAGAACTGAAATGCTCCCGCCAAGTTCCGTAACGAACCGAGACCGTCTTGGGGAAAATCTTGTTGTAACTGTTCGATGACGGTGAGATCGGGATTGAGCACATCCAGCGATTGTTGCGCGAAGTAGCCCATATACAGGCTGGCGCCGAGGCGCACGCTTCCGGCATCTGGAGCACTGGCTCCGGCAATCATCTTGAGCAGCGTGGTCTTGCCCGCGCCGTTTCTCCCCATGACGGCCCAGCGTTCTCCACGGCGGATGGTGAGATTGAATCCTTCGTAAATCACACGCGGGCCGTAACTCTTGTGCAGGTTCTCAAGGACGGCCACCTGTTCGCCGGATCGCGGGGGAATGCGAAACTCAAACTTCACCACCTGGCGTTTCTTCGGCAGTTCGATCTTCTCGATCTTATCCAGGGCCTTGATCCGGCTTTGCACTTGAGCCGCTTTCGCGGCGTGTGTCCTGAAACGATCAATGAAGCGCTGTTCCTTGGCAAGCATGGACTGCTGCCGGGCAAATGCTGCCTGCTGGTTGGTCTCTCGGATCGCCCGCTCGCGCTCGTAGAAGTCGTAGTTGCCGGAGTAGGTGATGATTTCGCCGCCATCAATCTCTGCAATCTTTGAGACGAGACGATTCATGAACTCGCGGTCGTGCGAGGTCATCAGCAACGCGCCAGGAAATGACTTGAGGAACTGCTCCAGCCAGATGATGGATTCGATGTCGAGGTGGTTCGTCGGTTCGTCCATCAGCAATACATCCGGCATGCCGAGCAGGACCCGTGCCAGCGCAACGCGCATCTTCCATCCGCCCGAGAGAGCTCCCACGTCGCCGTCAATCTGATCGTCTTTGAACCCCAAACCGTGGAGCACTTCACGGGCTTGCGATTCGAGCGCGTAACCGCCCAAGTGCTCGTACTCTTCCTGAACATGACCGAAGCGATCAAGGATGCGGTCCATGTCATCAGCCTTTTCAGGGTCGGACATTTCCCGCTGCAAGGCTTCGAGCTCGTGGTGTAGATCGCCGACGCGACCGCTCCCGGCGATCACTTCATCCAGGACCGAACGGCCCTGCATTTCCTCGACGTCCTGGCGAAAGTAACCGATCGTCAACTTCCTGGGGACTGAGACCACGCCCTCATCGGGAGTTTCCTCGCCGACCACCATACGGAATAGCGTCGTCTTGCCCGATCCATTGGGACCGACCAGTCCGACTTTTTCGCCGGGATTCAACTGAAACGAGGCATCTACGAAGAGCAACTGCTTGCCATACTGCTTATTGATGTTTGAGAAAGAGATCATTTTGAAGGAGCGACTTGCGGCACCGTGCCTCTTCCAGTGTAGCCCGGCCAGAAAATTGCCGGACAACGCTGGCGTGTTGGATTATTGAAGGTTTGCCCGTGATCCGCCCCGAGTAAGCGCTATTCGGGAGCGATCTCTCGGGCTCACGCCGCTCGTGCTTCGGCCTTGCAAAAAAGGGTCCGTTGTCAGACTTAGACGGCACCTTGTAAATTGGACACATGGCGCTCAAACGAATGGACAACGTAGGAATCGTCGTCGATGACCTCGGAGGGACGATTGATTTCTTTCGCGAGCTCGGCCTCGAGGTCGAAGGGCGGGCGATGATCGAAGGAGAATGGGCCGGACGTGTCACTGGACTGGGCGATCAGCGCGTCGAGATTGCCATGATGCGCATGCCGGACGGACACGGCCGGCTCGAGCTCTCCCGCTTCCTCACGCCGCCTGCCGTCGCGGATCATCGCAACGCCCCGGTGAACGCTCTAGGCTACCTTCGCGTGATGTTCGCCGTGGACGACATCGACGAGACGCTTGAAAGGCTCCGCAAGCGCGGCGCGCAGCTCGTAGGCGATGTAGTCCAGTATAAAGACGCGTATCGGCTCTGCTACATCCGCGGGCCTGAAGGGCTTCTCATCGGACTCGCCCAAGAACTCAGATGAGCGCAATACGAAGAGGTCGGAGAAGCCGCCGCTTTCAGCTACCGAGTGGATCGTCGGCAATCCTTCTTTTGGGGGACTTCCCGCTTGCCCGTGATCCAGAAGTTTCTGTAATCGATTCACACAGCCGGCTTCAGTGCTGATTCTCCCAAGCATGCCTTCGCCGGCACTTGTGCGAGATGATGGATAGGATCGCTAAGGGACCGGAAGACGTGAAAAAATCAGTCAGTGCCGCAGATGAACTCCCGTGAACGCGGATGGCCTACTGTGCTTTCTATCGGCGTCCATCCGCTTTCATTAGGGGCACCCACTGGATTCGCGCTGGAAGGACTACGAGATGCGGAAAGGGTTTACCAGAAAACCAAAACCGGACGAGCCCGCGACGAGTGTCAAAAACTATATAACGCCGAGCGGGCTGCAGCGCCTCAAAGACGAGCACCGGTTTCTGCTCAGCAGGGAACGCCCGGCGGTGACGGAGGTGGTGGCGTGGGCTGCCAGCAACGGCGATCGCAGTGAAAATGCCGACTATCAGTACGGCAAGCGGCGGCTGCGGCAGATCGATGGGAGGATTCGCTTTCTCACGAAGCGAATCGAAGCCGCGGAAGTGGTGGTCCCGGAAGCTCCGAGAGCGGGGCAGGCGGCGACGAGGGCATTCTTCGGAGCGACCGTGCGCTATGCCAATGCCGCGGGAGTATCGCGAGTGGTGAGCATCGTGGGCACCGACGAGGTCGATCTCAACCGCAACCACATCAGTTGGGTGTCACCTCTGGGGCGCGCGTTGATGAAGTCGGCAGCGGGTGACAGCGTAATCCTTCAGGTGCCGGGCGGTACAGAACACCTGACCGTGCTGGAAGTGTGTTACGAGCGCATTTCTGTGGAACCGTTCCGTGAACCACCTGGATCCGAGGCCTCGGCAAAGAGACTCCCTCGCCGACGCTAATCCACCTGACGAAGAAACAGCGAGATTAGCTTATCTGCAACGAAGTGCGGGGCCGCACTTCCAAGCGAGCGGGATCAGTCCTCTCTCGACACAATTAAGATAAAAATAGTACGACTGAATAGGATAATTAACGTACAGCGCAATAGCATAAATACGGTGCAACACAATCAGATCTGGGCTGGTGAAAAAATGACTGGCGGGCGAGCCCTTGCCGGCGGTGTCGAAAGCTTCGCGCTTAGACGAATCGCTAATTCAATTCTCGGTCTGCAGGCGGTAGAGAGGAAAGATCTTCTAACCGGGTGCGCGGTGTGAAATTGCGAATTGACAAAAATGCCATAAGGGAAGGGAAAACACAGCGCCTGGCGCCGCTCGGCCATACGTTCACAGACGCCAAGTGGTCCGCTTCGCGCGAAATCAAAAGATAGCAGCTCTAATGAATGGTAGAATTTCGAACGGGTACTCTCTTATGACCTGGCAATGGGCTCTGAGCCCGAGAATCGTCGGTACAGCGCTTCTGGTTGGGGACAAGAAGCTGTGGGAATCGGCGAAAACCGACACACTTTCTTACACAGTTTTACATTTGTCGGTTGGGATGGCAACGAAGTAGAACGCGAAATTAGCCGTTGAATCAAGCACTTCCACACTAGCCGGGATGGCGGAACTGGCAGACGCAGCGGACTCAAAATCCGCCGGACCACAAATCCGTGGGGGTTCAACTCCCCCTCCCGGCACCAATGTCGCCTACCTAACGGTGCAGGGCCTGGAGAGAGCAGAGCTCAGCCGAACCCACTGGCACATCGAACTCGCTACATTGAGCGAAATCTGTGGCCTTTTCCGTCGATTCCTAGTTGTTTCATTTTTGATTGCAACGTTGTTCTCTTGAGTCCCAATCGAGAGGCAGCCCGCGATGTATTTCCAGCAGAATTTCGCAGGGCTTCGATGATACGCAGACGCTGAATCTCGATTAGCGTGGCGCCCTCCTCAGGTTGTGCATTCTCGGGCGATTGCGAAAGCAACTCGCTGACCGGTGCCGCGAGTTCGGATCCGGTGCTCAAAATTACCGATCTCTCGATAAAGTTTTCGAGTTCTCTGATGTTCCCGGGCCAGTCGTATTCCTGGAGCGCCGCCATCGTGCGCTGAGGAGTTGTGGTTACTGTTTTCAGCATTCGAGCTGAGTTCTTTTTCACAAAATGTTCAACAAGAAGCGGGATGTCATCCCGGCGCTCCCGTAGAGGAGGCAGACAGATAGGAAAAACTTTCAAACGATAGTACAGGTCGCGACGAAAGGCGTTATCCTGCACTTGTTTTGCCAAGTCTCGATTAGTGGCGGCGATCAGTCGAAAATTGACGCTCAGAGTCTTTGTCCCGCCCAGGCGCTCAAACTGCTGATCCTGAAGGACCCGAAGGAGCTTGGGCTGGAGCATCAGGGAAATTTCGCCGATCTCATCCAAAAATAAGGTCCCGCGATCGGCTAACTCAAGTCTGCCAATTTTGCGACTGTCAGCGCCAGTGTAAGCGCCCTTCTCCGCGCCAAACAATTCGCTCTCCAGCAGGCCGGTGGGAATCGCAGCACAGTTCATTTTTATAAAAGGATTTTGTGCCCTGTTGCTCAGGCGATGAAGGGCGCGCGCGACCAGTTCTTTGCCAGTGCCAGTTTCGCCGAGGAGAAGGACGGTCGCGTCTGTTTTGGCGACGGTTACAAGGTCTTCCATGACGGCCCTCAACGACTCGCTGCGTCCAATGATCTCGTCGAAACCTAAGTCTGAATTGATTTCGTTCTCAAGGTAAATTTTTTCCTCGCGCAGTTTTTCTTTCGCTTTATAGAGTTGTTGCTCAAGCTGGATTCGATCCGTGACATCGCGCACGACTCCTTCGGTACCGGCGATCTGCCCGTTCTCATCATGGATAAACTGAACATTGATTGAGATCCACAGCTTGTTTCCATCTTTTCTTTTCGCAGGCACCACCCAATCCAAGACCTGACCGTTTTCCCCGAGTTTCTCCAGCAAAACCTCTCTGTCTTTTCGATTGTCGTAGAGATCTGCGGCAGGTATGCCGATCATTGTTTCATTGGACTCATATGAGAACATCCGCGCCGCCGAGGGGCTCGCCATGATCAATCTGCCAGCATGATCAGTGCGGAGATAGGCATCCTGAAGATTATTCAGAATGCCTCTCAACATCGCTTCGCGGAGGCGGATGGTTTCTTCCGCTTGCATGCGAAGGGTGATATCGCTGAAGGTGCCGACTAATTCGCGAATGCTTTTGTCCTTGTTCTGCAGGGCGATACCGGTGACCGCGATCCAGCGATATTCCCCGTCGCTCCGCCTCATTCGAAATGCGCTTTTGTAAGCGCCTCCCTTGGCAAGGAACTCTGACCACGCTGCATCAGCTTCGGATCGATCCTGAGGATGGACCGCATTCGTCCAACTCTGTTGCGCCTCTTCCAACGATTGACCAGTAAACTCCCGCCAAGCAGGTACATCGACAGTGGTGCCCGTGACACGCCCGGTCCAGACGAGATCAGTTGTGGCTTCGACTAGACCCCGGTACCGTTCCTCGCTCAGGAGTAGTTCCTGTTCGAGAGTTTTCTGAGCTGTGATGTCCTCGGATGAGATCACGATGCCGCCAACCCGCCCGTCGGCCTCAAACCAGGGGCGGATCTGCCAGCGCAGCCACTGTATTGATCCATCCGCGCGTTCGAAGCGGTCTTCCGACTTCTGCACTACCTTTCCAGTTAACCCAAGCCGGTGAGCCTCTTTCCATCGCTGTGGAATTTCAGGAAAAACGTCGTAGTGAGAAATACCGCAGATTTCGCGTTGACCCAACCCATAGTCCTCGCGCCAGCGTGGGCTAACGTAGAGATAGGTCATGTCCCTGTCAAACATCGCCGAAGCAAAAGGCGCCTCTTCGATGAAACGCCCCAAAGAAGTGTCAACTGCCTGCATTGCAATCTCCTGAAAGTCTGAGATCGTTGGCTGGACCATCTCGTTTGGCTGGATATTCTCCCGAACAGAGACGTAGGGAAGTGATTCAAATCACCAATCTGATTCACTTTTTCTCTGTCGGCTCGTCCGTGCATGAATCATGCATCATGCAATGATCCGGCATTCAATGAGCTTTTCGAGCTAAAGCATTAGCGATGAGGTGGTTACAGAAACGACGCGCGGGCCTAGAACGGGATTTTGCGGCTGTGGTGCACTTCAGATTGTGCGAGAATTTTCGCTCGCAGCCTATGCCAGCTACGGCAAAGACATCGGTAGGCGTGAGTTTGATCGAGTACGTTCTCGGAGAAGAGACCGTGTCCGTGGAGGAGCTTGCGGCACGCGGCCTATTGGAGACGCCCGCTCTCCGAATGCGGGAGTTTGGGTTTCAGTATGTGCGTGTCAGCAGCCAATCGCAATACGAACTCGCCTTTGAGGCTGCGCGACAATTGGTAGAGAAGAGCCACACCGACCCCCGCACAATCGACGCAATCTATTACGTTGGAGCAACGCCAGACAGCCATGCGCTCATGAACGGCGATCCCCGGTCGGCTTTTCACTATCCCGTGGCACAACTTCAATACGAGTTGGAGATGACAGGCGCGATTGCCGTTGGCGTCAGCCAGGTCGGTTGTGCCGGGATGATGGCCGCTGTCTCGCTCGCCCGGAACTTTCTCTTGTCCAATCAATCTGCCGAACGCGTGTTGTGCGTGAGCTCCGATGTGCTTCCTGCGGGCAGCCGGCGCGAAATGATTTACAACGTGGTTTCCGACGGGGCTTGCGCGCTGCTCGTAGAAAAGGGAGGTTCCACCAATCGGATCATGAGTTACCGACAGATCACCAAGGGCTACTACTGGGACTTCTTGCACAAAAAGAATGAAATCGCAGCCGCTTATTTCCCGACGGCGCGTGCGATCATTCGTGATTGTCTGCAGGGTTCCGGGATCGAGTGGCCTGCGCTGGCTCGGATCGTTCCACACAACGTTTCACTGCGCAGTTGGGAGATTCTTTTGGGTTTGATCGGAGTGGGCCGCGAAAAATTGTTTGCCGAGAACATTGCGAAATTCGGGCACGTCATCGCCGCAGATAATTGGATGAATCTCCGCGATGTTTCAACCGACGGAGGCTTGGCTCTGGGTGACAAACTACTCCTGTTCACCTTCGGCTTTGGAGCGAACTGGTTCTGCATGATTCTCGAACACTGATGGGCTACACGATCCTGCTTACGGGAGCAACGGGTGCGATCGGACAAGAACTCGTGCGAGTACTCGCGAAGCGATCGAGCGTCGATGTCGTTTACGCGCTGTCGCGTCAAGCCGATGTCGAAGAATCGCAGACCGGAGTCATTCCGCTGCGAGGGGATGTCCGGTTGGTGACATTGGGACTGTCTCCACGGGAGTATGGCGAGGTACGACAACGCACAACACTCATCATTCATGCGGCCGCCGACACGCGATTCTCAGCGCCACTCCCCGAATTGCGAGCGATCAACGTGGAGGGCACGAAGAACGTGCTGGCCTTCGCAGGTGTGTGTCCGCAATTGCGAGGACTGGTTGCCTTGAGTACCGTTCACGTCGCGGGGAAGCGAACTGGTACGATCGAGGAATCGTCACTGGGCCATGATGCTGGATTCGTGAACAACTATGAGCAGTCGAAGTACGAGGCCGAACTCATTTTGCGGGAGCGGATGAAGGATCTGCCGATCGCGGTGATCCGCCTGAGCACGGTGCTCAGCGATTCGAAAACGGGGGAGATTTCCAAGCTAGCTGCTATCCACCAAGGTCTCCGACTTTACTATCATTCTCTGGCTCCAATGATCCCAGGTACTCCAGATTGTCCCGTCGATCTGATCGCGAGCGACTACGCGGCGTCCGGGATCGCCGGCTTGGCATGCGACGGGTTTCGAGGTGGAAAGACCTTTCATCTTTGTGGGGGCAATGATTTCCTTACCCTTGCGCAACTGCTCGCGCAGACGCACGACGCGTTCATGACGTATCGGCCATCGTGGCGAAAGAGGTCGATTGCGATGCCGGCGATCGTGGATCTTCCGACTTTCGTGCTGTTCGCGCAATCTGTTGACGACGTGGGCGACTATCTTCTGCGGCATAGCGTGCAAGTGATCCGGCACTTCGCACCTCAGCTCGCCTATCCGAAAGTTTTTGATGATGCTGGTTGTACGCAAGCCTTGGCCGCATTCAACATCGAAAAGCCGCGTGTGGCAGATTTTTATCCCAAGTCCATCCGATGGCTGGTAGAGTCAGGCTGGGCCGACCGCACGATCACTGCTGAGGCGGTGGTTCGTTGAGTGGCAGCGAGCTCGACCGGTTGTTGGCCTACGTGAATGAGACATTGCTTGCGGATCGCAATCTGCGGGCAGGACCTGACACGCCGCTGTTCGCTGACGGCTGGATCGATTCTCTTTCGATTCTTAAACTGATTGCCTTCGTGGAATTGATGATCGGGCGCGAAATTAGGGATGAAGAGGTCGTGATGGAAAATTTCCGCACCGTCGAAACCATTGCAAAGCGTTTTGTTCAATAAAGTGAGCACTGTATTCTGCGCGCATGTCGAAGAACTGGCTGAACAGATCGTTCAGCTGCAACCCGAGTTGGCGGCACACGACAGCCAGGCGCTGCCCGCGAACGTTGCGACACTCATAGGTTGGCTCGACGACAGATTCTTGCAGATGGCGATCGATGCCGGCGCCCGGCAGATTAAAGTCGAGGACACTATCGAGGAGTGTGTGCTCGAGAGAGCAGGATATTTCGAATCATTTGCAATCGACCGGCTGGTCCAGAGTTCAGAGGGCAAGTTGTACCCACCCGCGGCCTGCTATCAGTGCTACCCGAGCTTGTCTCAGGTCGAGCATGCGGAACGTGGGTTGTGGACGTGCATCGCGGCCTGCGGACGAAAAGAAGAGGAGACGGGATTGGGGCGTCTGCGCAATTTCCACATGCGCGAGATCGTGCTCGTTGGATCGTCGAACTGGGTGCGCGAGGAGCGTGGTCGATGGATGGACAAGATTTCGGAGTTCGCGCGCGCTCTGGGGTTGCGGGGGGAACTCCATTCGGCCTCCGATCCGTTCTTTGGCGCGGGCGAAACGCGCGGCCGCAAACTGGTGCAGCAACTGAAGGAACTCAAGTTCGAAATGCAAGTGCGAATCGGGAGACCCGTCCCTGGGCTCGCCATCGCGTCTTTTAACCTCCACGAGAGATTCTTCGCCGAGCGTTTCGGATTGCACTTGCCTGGCGGAGCGGATGCTTGCACTGGATGTGTTGCGTTCGGATTGGAGCGATGGGCACTGGCGCTAGTTGCTGAACTGGGCCCGTCTCGAGCCTTCAACCTCGCAGAAGGAATATTGGCGTGATTTACGACGAATATCTGACCACCGCGGAAATGCAGCGCTGGATTCTGGAGGTGGACGTTGCGTGGAACCAGATCGACCGTGAACTGGCGCTGTCTCAGCCAGAGTTACTCGACCAGATGCACGACTCGGCATTGATCGAATCATATTTTCCGGTTTATACGAGCGGGATCTTGCGGGCGATGTGGGATCAGATTGACGTGACTTCGGTCTTTTCCGTCCAGTTATACGAATCGTATAAACACTTCTACGTGTTGAATCGTTATCTGAGTATTGTGGATTATCGGCCAGTTTCGGACGCGGAACTCGTGGCTGCTCGGGCGAAGAACATCGGCAACGGAATCACTGATCCGATTTCGGAATTGGCGCGATACATGATCAGCGAACACTTTGCTGCGTACTTCTTCCTGCGAGCTTCGCGGCAGGCAAAGGAGACGGTGCTGTCGAAGATCACCGCCTACATCGCGAAAGACGAGTTCCGGCACACGCAATTTGCCTTTGATCTCCTCGAGTCTCGTGTGCGCCGGGATCCTGGCGCCCGAGAGAAATGTCTCGATGCCGGTTTGCATTTCCGTCATGTTGGGAGCGATGTCGTGTCAGTTCCGATTGCAGAGAAGAATGATTTGCAAGCGATCCTCACGCTGGATCAGAAGTTTCATCGGCTGTGCGGCGTGGGGCTTTCGGAGTTTGCCAAGGCAGGCATGCATGTCGCTAACCAGGCGTGAATTGTATCTGCTGAATCTTTATCGCAACAGCGAACTCCATGGCGCGCTGCTGATGGGGCGTATTGCACGGAGCGTCTCGAATCCGGAGGTGCTTTTGGGGGCGACCCGACATTGCGCCACTGAGGCGCAACACGCGGCGTTGCTCACGGAGGTAATCGCCAGCCTGGGTGGCGCGCTCGAACCGACCGGAGAAACGATTCAGAAGCACTACTCCGAGGACGGCGGAATCCCGAAAGATCTGGTAGATCTGCTCGTCCTTTCTGAAGTCTTGGAGGCTCGCGTTTTATCCAGTTATCGCGCGCATTTGCAGCGCGCGAACGTGCATCCCAGAATACGAGAAGTGCTCGAGCAAATCGTGGAAGAAGAAAAAGAGCACAGTGGCGGTGACGGATGGGCCGAGCACTGGCTCTCTACATTGCCCGCGGAGCGATTACAATCGGCGCGAGAAAAATGGACTGCGATTGACGAGCGGGTGGCGCGAGTTTTGCATTCGCAGATTGCCGAGATGACGGACGAAGGGGCAGCTTCATGAATATCGAGGAAAAAGTAAAGGAAATGATCGGTCGTGCTGCCGGTCTGCCCGCCCATAACGTCGCAGCGGATGCAAAGCTAGCCGACCTCGACATGGAATCGCTTGAAAAACTCGAATGCGTTCTTTCGCTCGAGGATGCCCTGCACATCGAAATCAAGGAAGACGACCTTTGGCGCTTGAAAACCGTGCAGGATGTGATCGACGCCGTCCGCCGCGTTGCGCCTGCCTCCGCCTAGGTGATGAACACCTTCTTCTCACAGGAGCACGAACAGTTTCGCGGGAGAGCGCGTGAATTCGTAACCCTCGAGTTGCGCCCGCACGCATGGGAGTGGGAGCAGGCAGGAGAGTTTCCCCGCGATGTAATGAAGAAGTGTGCAGAGCGAGGATTTCTCCAGGACGATCCGTGGCTGAACGGAGTGTTGGCGGAGGAGTTTCCATGCAGTGAGTCCCTTGGATTCGCGTTGAGTTTTTTCGTACAAGCGAATCTGATCATTCCGCTGATTCAGGAATTTGGCAGCCCGGCGCAGAAGGTGTCTTTTCTTCGACGACTGCAGGCGGGCGAAGCGATCGGAGCCATGGCCGTGACCGAACCGGGTGCCGGGTCGGATTTTGCTGCATTGTCGTGCGCCGCAGAAATCTCAGGAGACGATCTGGTTCTTCGCGGCGAAAAAACGTACATCACGAATGCGGCATTTGCGGATGTGCTTATCGTGGCCGTTCGTGTCGCCAGTGAACCCGAAGGACTCACGATGGTTCTGGTGCCTGCGAAGACCGAAGGCGTTGCGGTCGAACGACTACAAACCTTAGGGTTGAGTGCTTCGGGAACAGCGCGGATCCGCTTCGATGGATGCCATGTGCCGCGGGAGAATGTGCTTGGTGTGATTGGCGAAGGATTCGTGCAAGTGCAGCGCGGACTCAACCGGGAGCGGCTTTTCGGTGGTCTGGCCTGCGTTGCCTGGGCGCAATACGCACTGAATAAAGCGTTGGAATTCACCCGGGAGAGAACGGCTTTCGGACAGACCCTAAGCCGATTTCAGGCGCTTCGGCACAGTTTCGCAGAGATGGCGACGCTTCTGGAGGCTGCTCGTTCTCTCAACTATCGGACGTTCACGCGCTGGATTGCGGGAGAGTCGGTCACGCGTGAAATCTGCATGATCAAGCTATTCAGCTACCAAGTAGCGCAGCAGGTCATCACCCATTGTTTACAAGTCCACGGCGGACTGGGGTATATGGCGAATCATTGGAGCAGCCGTTTTTACCGCGATGCGCGCGCGCTAACGATCGCCGCGGGTACTCCCGAAATCATGAAAGACATGATCGCGACGTACGAGAGGATTTAGATCGTGCCTGAGTTCTATAACCAAACTCGGCGATCGGCTTCGATTGGCGGGAAGCTGTTACGCAGCGGGCGAGTACTCGAGCTACCCGTTTATTGGTTACTGAGGACATCCGATCTTGCGCGTGAAGGATTTGAGAATTCGGGAAGTTATCGCTTCGCGGATCACATTTATCACAATCGGCCTTCTGGCCTCTACGGCATCGGCCACTGGTTGGATTCGTGCCTGTTGAAAATGCCCGCAGTACGAGCCTTTCGGGCCCGGTATTTGATGGCTCGCGACGAGGTATTGCGGTTTCTGCGAGAGCGGCCTGTCGATAGGCATCTGGACATTGCCAGCGTGCCGTGCGGAATTCCGCGAGAGTTGGTGGCGGCGGCGGAGACGTACCAGACAGAGGGGGGCGATCTTACGAAGGTCCGGTTTCATGGGGTCGACCTGGACCCGCAGGTGTTGAGGGACGCGGCGGAGTTCGCGAATAGAGCGTCGGTTAGGTTGATCCTGCACCGGGGCGACGCTCTCGACGTTTCGACGTATGCAGACCGTTTTGACCTCATCACCTCGACCGGATTTGGAGAGTTTCTCGACGATGAAAAACTTGCTCGCCTCTACTCGATCTTTTGTGAAATCTTGCGGCCGGGTGGCGTGATGGTGACCAGCGCGATGCGTGAAACGCGCGTCGCAGGATACTTACTGGAACTGGCTGAGTTGCACGTACACTATCGTTCGGAGGAAGGCATCGCAGCGTTCGCGCGTGCCGCCGGATTTGTCGACACTTTCACTTCCAATGATCGTTCGGGCATCCAAGGTTTTCTCAGGGCGATCAAGTGATCACGCTGCGGATTTGGCAACCCGGACGGCATGTATTCCGCGTTCGCCGGAGTTCCGACAGCAATGCGCTGGATGAGACTTGGATCGTGTTCCGGCGTGATCCCCCAGACTGGAAATTAATTTTTTGTCCGACGCTTGATTTGATATGGTTACCAAACGAATCGCGGTCTGGCCTGATAGAGCTTGCGGGGCAACATGGGGCGATCACATGGCAAGAGCGAACCATCGCAACCAAGATCGTTGTTCGGATTGAAGGATTTACGGCCCAAAAACGTAAGCTGATCGTGACCACACTCTGGAAGGCGGCACGGTTTAAGGAAATTCAGGAGGCGTGAATGTCCACCGCAACAGCAGTCGAGACCGCAACGATCGCGGCCCCACCCAGCAAAGTTTATGACTTCCTCTCGGAGGCAGCTCGTGCGACGAGCTTTGTTCCTGGACTTTCAAAAATCGACAATGTAAAGCCTGCCGCAGCCCAGGCTGGTCAAACGTGGAACTATGAATTTGACTGGTTCGGTCTTGTGGTGAAGGGGCAATCGAAGTGCACGAGGAGTGAGCGTCCGAGCCTGCACGAGTTTCAAACGGTAACAGGGAACACCAGCACGTGGACTTATGAGATCAAAGCAGACGGGGCGAACAGTAAGTTGACATTGTCGGTGCAGTACAACGTGCCTGACAACGCGGTCGGCCGGTTCGCCTCGCGCGCTCTGTTTGAAAAGATGAATCAGGATCGCGCGCACGAGATTGTATCGAACATCAAGGCGATGCTTGAATCCTGAGTGCGGCGACCAGCGCTGCCCGGTCGTCGCGATCATGCGAGCGAGGCTGCTTAACCCTCGTCTGGAGCCTCCGCTCATAGGGCCAGGCGATACGTCGCTGATTTTCGCCCGGCCTCCACAACTTTTTTCCTCCCGGTCAATCGCCAAGCCGTCGCCCCAACCGCTCTCCGTTAATAGACAAGAAGGGCAAGGCGAAAACGATTATTCGAGGGTCCGAGATCCGTCGCGAAGAAGGCATCCGCTCGTCTGCGCGTTCATCATTGCGGACGCAAGGTCAACAATGCGCGCGGCCGCATCAGCCGGCGCAACACCGCGGGCATGAATGTTCGAGATGAGATTTCGATTTGCGTCGCTGTCGCCGGATTTTGGTTTGTAAGCCATGTAAGCTGACAGGCTTTCTGCAGTGGCAAGTCCCGGCCGCTCGCCGATGAGGAGAACCACTACTTTCGGATTGAGTAGATCCCCAATCTCGTTCAGAATTCCAACCCGGCAGTGACGAACCATGAACGACGTGCCAAGAGTCCATCCTCGGGCGATGACGTGTTTTCGAAGGACAGGCAATAAGGCGGGCAGCTGCTTTATCACCGCCGTGACCGATAGGCCATCGCCGATCACAATCTGGAGATCGGCGTCCTTCGAACAGCGTTCCAGAATCGCAACCCGTGAGTCTTCACTTAACCGCCGTCCCAGGTCGGGTCGGAGCAGATATTCTTCCTTATTCGTTGCTTGAGACCGCACTTCGAACAGGTTCCAATCGCGAACCAGATCCGGATCGAGATCGATCGACAGATTAAATTCCGCCCGGACTGCGTCTCGGGCCGCGGCGTGAGCTTCGCGCAGTTCCATCTGGGTCTCAGTGCGATAGGCCTGTCCGCTGCGCCCTTGAAGCAAGCGGGCCGGGGTTTGACAACGAACTTTCCTTTCAAGTTCGATCCAGCGATCTCGCGCGAGCTTATCGGGATCCGCCATCAGAGCGCCTTTTCCAGGCAAGATTCCAGCCCTTGCATCAATTGCTGTTGAGCTGACCGCTCGAGAGGTGCAGGCTCGGTTCCGCGATAAATTCCCTGTCTCTGCAGCCACGCCAGAAACTCTGGCGCCGGACGCAGGTTGAACAACCGCCGAGCCGCCAGCGCATCGTGGTAGCTGGTGGACTGGTAGTTCAGCATGACGTCGTCGGAGCAGGGAACGCCCATGAAATAGTTGCAGCCCGCAGCCGTCAACAGGAGGAGAAGATTGTCGGCCGAATTCTGGTCCGCGGCAGCGTGGTTGGTGTAGCAAACGTCGCAGCCCATCGGTAGTCCCAGAAGTTTGCCCATGAAATGATCTTCAAGTCCGGCACGAATGATCTGCCGTTCGTCATAGAGGTATTCCGGACCGATGAAGCCGACTACGCTGTTCACGAGAAAGGGATCGAAAATACGTGCTACACCATAAGCGCGGGCTTCGAGTGTCAGCTGATCGATTCCGTGATGGGCCTCGGCGGAAAGCGCGCTACCCTGGCCCGTCTCGAAATACATGACGTTGTTTCCAATCCACTCGACCTCGCGCGTCCGGTGATGTTCAAGTACGCGTTCGCGGCCCTCGCGCAGCGTGCTCAACGTGATTCCAAAACTTCGATTCGCGGCTTCCGTCCCCGCGATGGACTGAAAGAGTAGGTCCACCGGCGCTCCCCGCTCCATCGCGGCGAGTTGGGTCGAGATATGCGCAAGGCAGCAGGTTTGGGTCGGGATCCGGTAATTGTCCGCCAGGCGACTCAGGGCAGACAAAATCGAATGAACGGTCTTCACCGAATCCGAAGCAGGATTTACGCCGATCACAGCATCGCCGCATCCGTACAACAAGCCTTCGAAGGCAGAGAGCAATATGCCCAAAATATCATCGCTCGGGTGATTGGGCTGCACCCTGATTCCCAAAACGCCCGGCTGCCCCATGGTGTTGCGGCAGCGTGTGACGTTCCGGATCTTGGCTGATACCAAGACCAGATCCTTGTTGCTCATCAGCTTCGTAACGGCGGCGGCAATTTCGGGAATGATGGACTTCTGAATGTTGCGGAGGGCTTCGCCGCTTGTTGAGTCATCCAGCAGCAATTCGCGAAATTGCCCAACCGTCAGGCTCGCGATCGAACGGAATCCTTCCTGATCGAACGTGTCGTAAATGAGCCTGCTCACGTCATCGTCGGAAGGGTCGATCAGCGGCTGGCGGACGATCTCATCAAGCGTGACGTCCGCAAGCTTGCGCTTCGCAGCGACACGTTCACGCTCCGATCGCGCGGCCAGTCCCGCGAGTTGGTCGCCCGACTTCTCCTCGTTCGCTTTGGCGAACAGGTCACGGAGGTCGGAAAAATGAAATTCCTCAATCATGGGGACGTTGGAATGATCACCATGTTACAGAAAAGCCGCGGCTGGCGTGCCCCGGTTTGCTCACATCGATTTTGAAAAGATATTCTTGTTCATGCCTCGGATCGTCTGCAGCGCGCTCCTGTTCGATATGGATGGAGTGCTTATCGATTCCACACCCGCGGTTTCTCGCGTCTGGCGAAAGTGGGCCTTGGAACACCACTTCAATCCGGAAGAGGTCGTCGCCCGCGCGCACGGGCGCCCAAGCATTACTACGGTTCGGGAGTATCTCCCCCACGCCGACGCCGTCGCCGAAAACCGTCTAGTGGAACGAGCTGAAATAGAAGACCTCGACGGAGTAATTCCGCTTCCTGGCTCCTGCGAACTGCTGCAGAGCCTGCCGCCCGATCGGTGGACCATCGTGACTTCTTCCACGCGGCCTTTGGCCGAAGTTCGCCTGCGGGCGGCGGGTCTTGCAATTCCAAAGAGGTTGATCACATCGAGCGATGTCGTGAATGGCAAACCACATCCGGAACCTTACCAGAAGGCGGCAGCGCTGCTCGGATTTGCAAGCTCCGATTGCATCGTCGTGGAGGATGTTCCGGCGGGAATTCGTGCCGGCAAAAGCGCCGGCGCGCGCGTCATGGCATTCACAACCACGTGCAAAGAGGTAGATCTGATCGCGGCAGGCGCGGACTGGGTATTGAAGAATTGCGCCGACATCTCACTCGTTGGTGCAGAAGCCGGATTGAAGTTGAATCTGGCGACCGAATCGTGACCTTACCAGCCGCTGTAAAGCTGGAACGGCGCCCAATAGAACGGATTGCGGAAGGCGTTGTTGGAATGGAGCAACGTCAATTTTGCAATGCGCAGGGCCTCCTCCGGACGCTTGCCTTTGCCGATCTCCAGATACATCTGGTCCATTAACTGAGGTGTTGAAGCGTCGCTGACATCCCAGAGCGCGCCTATCACGTTATGGGCGCCGGCGCGAAGAAACGCCCAGGAGAGACCGACGAGGCCTTCGCCGGAGTACGCACGTGTTCCTGCGCCATAGCACGCGGAGATGGTGACCAGGTCCGCACGTAGAGGTTTTTGAATGATGTCACGCGCATAAAGGCGGAATGAATCATCCTGTGGAGCCGTTCGGGAGAGGATGATGGCGGAGTCGAGCGGGCTCAAGCGGCTGGCCGTTCCGTGGGCAACGAAATGAATGTAACCGAACTGTTCCGGTTTGCTGCTCAGATAAGCGACGGGGGTTGCCGTCGTCCCAGAGAACACTTGTTGATCCGTGGCGGGGAAGTGCTCTCCGACTTTGGCCATCTCAGCAGCGGCCTGGGGCGGCGTCACAAATTCGGGCGTAGCCGTAACAGGATTGCCTACCAACAGCAATTTGCGTTGTCTCGGTATCGAGGTCGCGCGCGTACGGTTCAGCAAGCGCAACGCGCTGGCATTGGTGATGGTCGCATCCTCGATCCAGTAATGCGGCTTGGGATCCGGCACAACCAAAGTCTCAAAGTTCAGGCCGTTCAAGCTCCCGTCCGGAATGACAAAAACCCTGGGATTCTTCCCAATGATCTGTTCGGCGGGCTGAACCAACATACGATAGAGGTTCACGCCATCGGCGTTCTGGGCCTCAATACCTTCCTGCGGCCGTTCGAGTGACTTTCGGTAGCGTTTCACCAAAGCATCGATCTGTACGGCGGCTGGCAGCGGGTAGAGCGTCGTTTTCTGCGGAGTGATGGCCCACAGATAAGACTGCTTCCCCAGCCAATAGTAGAGGACGGATCCCGCGGCCGCCCGAGCGATACGCTCGCCATCCACCGGAGGCGGAAGAACCGATTCTGATTTTTTTAATTGTCCGAGGCCTTCGGAGAGAGTGCGTGCACGCGCGTGATCGCCTACGCTCAACGCCTCGCTCACCTTGCCTTGGCCGATAAGCAAATTGATGTAATCGTCGTACAGGCCGCTGGCATTGGCCAGGAAGGGAAGCTTCACGTCTTCGTGCTGAAGCGAAGAACGCGCCGTTTCGAACGTGGCAAGTGCCGCCCGGTAGGTGCTCGATGCCTTCGCTGGGTTGTGCTGGTCCGCGTATAGGTTGGCAAGTTCGTGCTGTGCTTCCCACTTCAGGGAGAGATCGACTTTCGGGTCGTTTGCGACCTCGGAGAGCGTCTTCTCGGCTCCGTCTGTGTCTCCAGATCGGGCAAGCACTTGACCCTTCGTGAGCAGCGGATAGAGTTCGTCGACGCGGTTCCCGTCAGCGCGGGCGGATGCGATTGCCTGATCGCTGTACTCGCGGGCGAGGTCAAGTTTGCCAGAAAGAACACTAACAAAGGCCAGCGAGATTTGGGCATTCAGGGTGTCTTCTTTACTGCCAAGATGCTCAGAAAGCCGTAGTGCTTTGAGGTAAGAGTCTTCCGCCGTGCCGTACTGGCCTCGATCGACGTAAACATATCCAGCAGTTGTCATCCATAAGACCTCGTCCCCCGTGGAACTGAGTTCGCGGGCGCGTTTTTCCGCTTCAATGAATAAATCCAATGCCTTATCGGGGTCACCCGTCTTGTAATAGGCCCAACCGAGGTTGCCTAGAGCGGTCTCGGTGATTAGGCGAGCTCCGATAGTTCGGGATTCGTTCAGTGCTGCGTTGGACCATTCGATCGCCTCATCGAAATGGTCGCGAAGCAAAGCGGCCTTCCCGAGGTCTAACAGGGCCAATGATTGAAGAAATTGATCGTTGTGCTCGCGAGCGAAAGTTAACGTATTCAGAAACAGATCGGTTGATCGCTCGTAGTTCCCCTTTTCGATCTCCAGCAACCCTTGAACCTTGAGCAAATCGCCGAGTTGCGGATTGTTGCCTGCAAAGCAGATGCTTCTCGCGACTGCGAGAGTCTGCTCAGCTTCGGGAAAGCGATGAAGATTCGAGTAGGCCCAACCCTGCAGCAACAATGTTTGTGTAGCGAGATCTGACTTTGCCAGTTCCGTAGGGAATTCCGTATTCAGCGTGGAGAGGACTTCACGACTCATTCCCCTAAAACTCAGGGCTTGCGCAGCCAAGACACGGAACTTCCATGACCACAGCAGATCGCGATTGGTGTAGTAGGCCGACGCCTTTTCAGCCGCCTCCTGCGCCTGAAGCAGATCTCCACGTTGTAGCAGAACCTGGAGTCGATCAAATTTTCCCTGAGGCGTACTGAGAGAGCGACAGCCAATGAGGCCGAGGGACAAAACGACAGACAGGAAGAGCCCGCTTGCTAGTGCCCACCCCCGTTGACCTTTCCGCTGGAGGCGCTCGTCGATCCTTGCGTCGGGCAGCCCAGTTCGAAGCGCAACATGATCAACTCGTAGGAATCGCCGGTAAGCAGCAATTCGGCCACATGGACGCGTCCGAAATTGGGGATCTCGAAGACGTTCGGAGCCACAAAGTCTCCCGGAAACTTGCCGCGCGTCACTTTGATCTTCTTGGCCAGCGAGCATCGTAGGAAACCCCGGTCCTTATCGAAGGATGGGTCGACTTTATTCCCGAATTTCTTGTCAAAGACAGGTGCAACTTTGGGGAAACGGTCGCCATTTCTATTATTCAACAGATCGAGATCGAGTTGTACCTCGAGAATGGCGTCGTCAACACGCAGATCGCGAATCGAAGTGCGACCGAAATCGACCCTGGGCAGGAACGGTTCTTGGTTAGAGTGTTCCGTCGAAATGTACGCTGTTAACTCGTCAACGCGAACTCTGTTTAGGACGTTCAAACCTTCGACAACGGCCCTCATTCGCGTCGTGGGTAGCCCGGCCACATAGTGTCCTTCTACCCGTGTGCTAGTTGAGGCGGCCGAGATGATGTCCTGAAACACAAAGTTGGCGGTGCTTGCGTCGTTCGACCCACCCGACGGCGATAACGAATTCGCCGATTGGACAGGAATATCCATCACAAAGGGGCGCTCAATAAACCCGCCGATGGCGGTTGCTTCCGCATGGAAATAGTGAGTTCTTCCGTTGCGAAGTGACATGGAGGTCTCCTTGAAAACAATTGCGGGGAGCTACCGGGGCCGTAATTCGAACGAGCGGCGTCCGATTTCGGTGGGATTGCCCCCATCTCGCGAGACTCCGCGAACAGCCAGGACATAAACCCCACCAGGACGACCGGTTCCCGGGACTCGAACGGAAAGGCTGTCGTTCACGACTGCGTCCGCGGGAATTTCGAGCGACCATTCTACCGTTCCGGCCGGGTTGTACAAGTCGGCGATGTAGGAAGAGAACGTACCGTCGGGTGGTAGGTCGACGAGCAGGGAGAAGTCCTGGCCTTGCTTCGCCGGGACAACCGGAACATCGCCTCCACGAGTCGCGATGTTCATCGCGGCGGAAGGCATGATTTCCGGCAGGGCGGCCTTGCTCCGGATCGTCGGGAACTCGACAAGATTCTGATACCCCGCAACAAGCAGCAGCAGCGCCATGGCCGGGACCGCAAACGCTGGCCGGAGCCAGGCAAACCAGCTCTTGTTGGATCGAGTTGTTCGAACTTCCTGAGCTACCGTGGCAGGCTCGGCCAGAACAGTCTTACCTTGTTCAACGAACATGGCCGCCGCGCGAAGATCAAGCGCGCATTCTGGGCAATCAAAGAGATGTTCCTCGAACTGATCAAGTTGGTCAGGGTCCAACTCGTTCAGAAGGTATCTCTCGGTTGCGTTCAGGCGCAGGGCGTCTTTGTGGTCCATCGCCTCTACTCCCCCTCTGTACATGAGTAGTGATCCGATGGCACATATCGTTTCATGATTGTTTTCCCACTGGAGGACGTTTTTCGATGTTCTTCAGATACAAGGACTTGAACGACTGTTTTGCCCGGTGCAGAAGGACGCGCAGGTAGTCCCGGTCGACCCCGAACTCATGACATACCTCATTTTTGTCCAATTCCTCGAGGAAGACTGCCCGGAGGATCCGGCGATCCCGCTCTGACATCTCGTCAAGGATCTCGCGGACTTTCACTTCCATTTGCCGCGCGGCTACGGCGCCAAGAACATCAATCACTGGGTCTGGGAAGTCGCTCTCCGGCTCATCTTCAATCGAGCTGTCGCGAGAGGATGACCGGTAGTGCTCGAGCAGAACGTTGTTGCAAATCGAGTTCACAAATGGACCCAGGCGTTCGGGCTGACGGATTCCGCCTGGACTTCGCAGCGCGGCTAAAACACGCGCGAAAGTTTCTTGCCTGACGTCCTCAATGGCCTGTGGGGTCCTCAGTCGCGCGCGGAGTTTCAACTGAATCAACTCGCTGAAGTAGGCCACAAAGTGCTCCTGCGTCCGGAAATCCCCGGAACGTAAACGCTCCACGTAGGATTCATCAAAGGCCTGAAATTGCAAGAGCTTGCCTCGCAGGAATGCAGGAGTGAAAAATATCTTACACCCTTGCTGGCGGTTTGCCAGCCGAGGGAAAAGGACGATGAGGCTCTGGCAGAAGGACTATGTTTGCCCCGAGAAAATTCGACAAAATCTCAGCCAGCGCCACTCACGCCGAGATTTCCTGCGGCGGCGTGAAACGAAAAGACTTCGTTCCGCACGATGGATATGGGACCGGTGAACGACACAACGATTCCAGGTCGGGCAGGAGGCAAATTGGACTTAAGCCGGGATACTTGCGTCATACCAGGCGAAGATACCAGCCCTTCGTTCCAGTTAACCTTGCTCCGGGCGCTCTTGCTCCCCGAGCCGCGCCGGGAGGTGTTTCTCCTGAAGGAAATTCAGGGCCTTACGCTCCCTGAAGTGGCAGCGCTCCTCGGTATAAGCAAAGACGATGCCCGCAAACACCTACGGCGAGCCAAGCGCGATATGCAAATCAGCTCATCGCGCCCGCTCGCCGTTTGATAAGTTCCCGCGACAGGGTCCTCGCACTTGGGGGAGGGCAGGGTAACCCAGGCACGCCAGATCCGCGAAGGGGCGGCGTGCCTCCGGGAACTGAAGTTTTAACTCCGCGAAACCCTCTGCTGTACCTCCTGCACGAGATGGCTCATCATTACGCCGCTGGCTCGCACTTTCGCTCCTCGCTCAAGCATAGACGCCAGCAGCGCCTCACCGGTGCGGTCAACGAAAGTTACACCGCCGAGGTCGAGCAGAATCTCCCGATCCCCGACCGTGGATAGGAGCCGCGACCATGCGAGTTCGGCTTCCGTCGCCCAAGCTCCGCAAAGTCGACCCTCCAAAATGAGAGTGACGGAGCGTTCGCCTTCCTTGGTGGAAATTTTGAGCATGGCTAGCCTCACAAGTAGAAGCAGCGGAGTTGCCATGCAAATCGATAGGTCCCAAATTTTAATTAGGCCTTAACAATTAACAAGTTAGATGGGAAGTGCGTCGGTTGACGTCGACTTGCGGGCACCATTGGGTGAGCGTACTGTCGAATATTCGACAGTAACCCAGTATACTTGTCGTGCGTTCACATAGCAGAATGTGCACTCCTGGGGCGATGCACACTTTGCAGTGGGGACAAGGATCGGTGTTTTACAACGATGGTGACGCTCCCAGACAGTTCCGTATCCACTTCGAATCAGTACGTCACACTACTGGAAGTCTCGCAGGCACTCGCAAACCACAAAAGCTTGCCTGAACTGTTCCAGGATCTGGGGCGTCGACTGCACACGATCCTCAATTTCACCTACCTCAGTCTGATCCTGCATGACCCGATTGACGACGTGATGCGATTGCACACGCTTCACTCGGAAAACAAGGCGACTATCCAACCCGGTTCGGCGTTCGGCATGACGGAATCGCCATCGGCGGAGGTATGGCGAACGCAAAACCCTCTGATCATTGCCGACACGACTCACGAGACGCATTTCTCGCGCGCCATGAGGATCCTTCATGACAACTCGGTGCGATCGTTTTGCAGTTTGCCCCTGACCACCGCAAGACGGAGACTTGGAACCTTCAATCTCGGTAACTCCGAGCCCAATGCCTATGAGTCATCGACGCTTGGAATTCTGCAATTGGTGGCATCTCAGGTAGCGATTGCCGTTGAAAATGCATTGAACTACGAGGATGCCCGCTCCTTTCAGCAGCAGGTCGTTCGTGAACGCGACCGCCTCAAGCTGCTGTTAGACGTGAACAATGCAGTGGTCTCGAACCTGGCGCTATCTGAACTGTTCCGTGCGATTCCCTCGAGCGTACGGAACGCCATGCAGTGCGATGCGGCATGCCTTTCTTTGCCCGACCGTGATCGGAAAAGTCTCCGCGTTTTCGGGTTGGATTTTCCTGCCGGCAAGGGATTTATGCAGGATCAAATGGTTCTGCCGATAGTAGGGACGAGTCCCGGAACCGCTTACCGGACGGGCAAGCCCGTGCGTTTCGGACACCCCCCGAAATCGCTCGCACCAATGGCCCTCAAAGTGAACGCGGAAGAGGGTTTCGAGTCTGGGTGCTTCTTGCCCGTGATTCGCGGCAATCGCACCCTGGGCATTCTTCATCTACTCGACCGACGACCTGACGCATTTACCGAGGAAGATGTCGAATTCCTGCGTCAAGTGGCCAGCCAGGTGGCTATCGCGCTCGAAAATGCGCTGGAGTTCAGCGAACTCAGTGAGTCGAGAGAACGACTGGCGGAAGAAGGCCTCTATCTTCGCGATGAGATTCGTACAGAGCATCAATTTGAAGACATTCTGGGCAATAGCCAAGGCCTGAATCAGGTTTTGCACCAGGTGCAGACGGTCGCTCCGAACGAGACCACTGTTTTGATCCAAGGGGAAACGGGCACAGGCAAAGAGTTAATCGCCCGCGCGATTCACGGCTTGAGCTCGCGGCGCGACAATATATTCGTCAAGCTGAATTGTGCGGCCATTCCTCTGGGGCTGCTGGAGAGCGAACTCTTCGGCCACGAGCGCGGCGCTTTCACCGGCGCCATCGCTCGAAAGGTGGGCCGGTTTGAAATCGCCGACAAGGGCACTCTCTTTCTCGACGAAGTCGGCGACATCCCTCTCGAATTGCAACCCAAACTACTGCGCGTTCTGCAGGAGCAGGAATTCGAACGTCTCGGCGGAACGCGTTCGATCCGCACCGACGTCCGTTTGATCGCTGCCACGAATCGCGATTTGAACAAGATGGTGGAGCAAGGCCAGTTTCGCGCTGATCTTTACTATCGCCTGAACGTTTTCCCAATCATGATTCCGCCGCTGCGCGAGCGGCGGGAAGACATCCCGATCCTGGTTCGCTACTTCGTCGACAAGTACGCAAAGGCGATGAACCGAAAAATTGAGCGCATCCCTGCGTCCGTCATGGACGCGATCGTGCGCTACTCCTGGCCGGGAAACATTCGAGAGCTCCAAAACTTTATGGAGCGCGCGGTGATCCTCTCGGAGGGACAGGTTTTACGTCCCCCAATGGGGGAGTTGCGCGAGAGCAAGTCCAGGCCAAGTTCCTCGGCCACGCTGAAGGACGTTGAGCAGAAGCACATCTTGCAGGTGCTACGCGAGTGTGGTTGGACCTTGGGCGGACCACAGGGCGCCGCTGCGCGCCTGGGGCTCCCACGAACTACTTTGATCTACCGTATGCGGCGACTGGGAATCCGGCGGATTCCAGAGTAAAAGGCTCCTCGGGTCGGGAAGTGTCGACCCTTAGACACCTGCCGACGTCTTCTGCACCTTTTTCGAAGGAAACTCCTGCTTCCTAAGTCCTTTAAAGATCATCAAATGCACCGTGCCTGGTTGGGCAGGGACTCTGGCAGAGTTCGTGCATTTGTGTCTTGCGTAGTCGTGTCTTTCGGGGGTCTGGATCGGGACGAGATTGTTCTCTCGTGACTAACCTGCCGTTGCGGCCGGCCTTTTGTCCGCGGTTAAGAGATTCATTATGTGGATTGTTAAGCTTGCTCTACGGCGGCCTTATACCTTTACGGTTCTTGCCCTTCTGATTCTGATTCTGGGGCCCATCGTCATATTGCGGACTCCCACCGACGTATTTCCCGAGATCAACATTCCGGTTGTCAGCATTGTGTGGAACTACACCGGGTTGTCGGCCGAGGACATGGGCAATCGCATCACCTCGGTGACTGAGCGAGCCCTCACCACGTTGGTGGACGACATCGAGCACATCGAGTCGCAGTCGCTCAACGGCATCGCCGTGGTCAAAGTCTTTTTCCAGCCGCACGCGGACATCAACAAGGCCATTGCACAGGTTACGGCGATCTCGCAGACACAACTTCGCCAGCTGCCGCCGGGAACGACGCCTCCGCTAGTAATCACGTATAACGCGTCGACGGTGCCGATTTTGCAGTTGGCTCTCTCGGGCAAAACACTCTCGGAGCAGCAGCTGTTCGACTTCGGCGTGAATTTCATTCGTACCCGCCTGATCACCGTTCCGGGTGCGGCGATTCCGTATCCGTACGGGGGCAAGCAGCGCCAGGTTCAGGTCGACCTGAATACCAATGCGCTGCAGTCGAAGGGGCTGTCACCGCTCGACGTCGTGAATGCGGTGGGTGTACAGAACCTAATCCTTCCATCGGGAACATCGAAGATCGGGTCGCTGGAGTATGACGTCGATACGAATGCCAGCCCGCAGACGGTGGCAGAACTGAACGATCTCCCAGTCAAGACCGTCGGCGGCACAACCATCTACATTCATGACGTCGCCAACGTCCGTGACGGCTTTCCGCCTCAAACGAACATCGTTCGCGTCGACGGGCAAAGGTCCGTACTGCTGACGGTGCAGAAAACGGGCAGCAACTCCACGCTCGACATCGTGTCCGGCATCAAGAGTCTGCTCCCGCAGATTCAATCCACGCTTCCGACGGATCTCCATATTGCGCAACTGGCGGATCAGTCGCTGTTCGTCCGCGCCTCGATTCAAGGCGTGGTGCGCGAAGCGATCATCGCGGCCTGCCTGACCGGACTGATGATCCTGATCTTCCTGGGAAGCTGGCGTAGTACGGTGATCATCGCCGTTTCGATTCCGCTGTCGATTCTGACGTCGATCATTTGTTTGAGCGCCTTGGGCGAGACCATCAACATCATGACGCTCGGCGGACTCGCCCTGGCCGTCGGCATCCTGGTGGACGACGCGACGGTGGAAATCGAGAACATCAATCGCAACATCGCGATGGGTAAAGAAGTTGAGCATGCCATTCTCGATGGCGCCCAACAGATCGCGGTACCAGCCTTCGTGTCGACGCTGTCCATCTGCATCGTGTTTGTCCCGATGTTCTTCCTGTCGGGCGTGGCGCGATATCTCTTCGTGCCATTGGCCGAAGCCGTTTCGTTTGCGATGCTGGCATCTTACCTGCTGTCGCGAACTGTTGTGCCCACGATGGCCAAGTATCTGTTGCGTGGACACGAGGCGGAAGCAGGCCATCTCGCGGAATCCAGCCCGAATCCTTTCGTGCGGATGCAGGTTCGCTTCGAACATGCTTTCGAGAGATTTCGCGAGAAATACCACAGTGTTTTGGAGCGCTGTTTACACCATCAACGCGCTTTCCTGATCGCGTTCTTTGCGTTTTGCCTCGCATCAGTCGTTTTTCTGGTGCCATGGCTCGGACAAGATTTCTTCCCGGCAGTGGATTCTGGCCAGTTCCGGTTGCATGTGCGGGCTCGGACGGCGACTCGTATCGAAGAAACGGCGCGAATCTGCGATTTGATTGAACAATCGATCCGGGAGGAGATTCCATCTGACGAGCTTTCAAGTGTGATCGACAACATCGGCCTGCCTTACAGCGGAATTAACCTGAGCTATAGCACATCGGCCCCGGTCGGAACGGCGGACGCTGACATCCTCGTGAGCCTGGGGGAGAAGCACAAATCAACGGAAAAGTATGTTCACGATTTGCGCATACGTCTGGCCAATGAATTTCCGGGCGTTACGTTCGCTTTCTTGCCGGCGGACATTGTGAGCCAGATTCTGAATTTTGGCTTGCCGTCGCCCATCGATATCCAAATCTTTGGCTACAACCTGGACGAAAATCGGAAATTCGCCGATAAGCTGCTGGAACGAGTTCGTTATGTTCCGGGAACCGTCGACCTTCGCATTCAGCAACCATTCGATCAGCCGAAGCTGCATGTTTTGGTGGATCGCACCAAGGCCGGGCAGGCGGGATACACGGAGCGAGACGTTGCGACCAACCTGTTGATCTCGCTCAGCGGAAGTTTCCAGACCACACCCACCTTCTGGCTGAACCCGAAGAACGGAGTCAGTTACGCGATCGCGACGCAGACGCCGCAATATCGCGTCGATTCGTTGCAGGCTTTGCAGAATATTCCGGTCACGGGATCGAGCTCGGCGCCTCCACAGATTCTGGGGAGCCTCGCCTCTATTAACCGTGGCGCCGGACTGGCAGTTGTCTCCCACTACGATATTCAGCCCGTGATCGATATCTACGGGTCCGTGCAGGGAACCGATCTCGGCTCGGTGTCTCGGGAAATCAATAAGATCGTGGCCGACAGCAACAAAGAGTTGCCGCGCGGTTCGCGGGTTGTCGTTCGCGGGCAGGTGCTGACGATGCGTTCCTCGTACATTGGACTGCTCGGCGGATTGGTATTCTCAATTCTGCTGGTTTACCTGCTAATCGTTGTGAACTTTCAATCGTGGCTCGATCCCTTCATCATCATTTCGGCCCTCCCCGCGGCGTTGGCCGGGATCACGTGGTTCTTATTTGTGACGCGCACGACCCTGAGCGTGCCTGCGTTGACCGGCTCCATCATGTGCATGGGCGTTGCAACGGCGAACAGCATTCTGGTGGTGAGCTTCGCGAAGGAGCAAATGGAAGAGGGTAAAGATCCTGCGACGGCAGCGCTGGAGTCGGGATTCACACGTTTCCGGCCTGTGTTGATGACGGCACTCGCCATGATGATTGGCATGGTGCCGATGGCCTTGGGTCTGGGCGAGGGCGGAGAGCAAAATGCTCCGCTCGGACGCGCCGTCATCGGTGGCCTGCTTCTGGCCACGGTCTCGACGTTGTTTTTCGTTCCAGTTTTCTTCAGTGTTTTACATGGCCGGCGCAAGAGATCCGCTGACGCCGAATCGCCCAACGCGGTTTAGACATCTGACACACGAAAGACGGGAGTCACAAGATGCCAGTTGCAGAGCAAGACAACGTTCAGAGGGTTAGAGCACAAGATCCCCAGACTGTGGACAACCGTTCCTCCAAAGGGCTTCCGCAGCGACGTTGGATTGTGGCGGTGGTGGCGTTCCTAATAGTGGCCGCGGTGGTGATTTCCGGGATCGTGCCGCGAGTTCGCGCGCGCGCGACTCTGCGTACGGAAACCAATCAGCTTGCGGTGCCGACCGTGTCGGTTGTACAACCCAAGCACGCGGCTGCAGGGCAAGAGATCATTCTGCCCGCCAACGTACAGGCATTTAAAGACGCACCGATTTACGCGCGCACGAATGGCTACCTGAAGCGCTGGTATGTCGATATTGGCGGGCGCGTGAAAGCCGGCCAATTGCTGGCCGAGATTGACACGCCCGAAGTCGTCCAGCAGTTGAACCAGGCTCGCGCAGATCTGGCAACGGCTGAGGCCAATGTTCGCCTGTCTGAGATCACCGCGAATCGCTATCAGGGATTGCTGAAAACGGATTCTGTTTCTCAACAGGATGCCGATAACGCAACCAGTGATTACGCCGCCAAGAAGGCGATCGTTCAGTCTTCGGAGGCGAATGTTCGCCGGTTACAGGATTTGCAGTCGTTTCAGAAAGTCTATGCGCCCTTCGATGGAGTGATTACCCAACGGAATACTGATATCGGGCAACTGATCGATTCTGGATCCAGCGGAGGCGCGAAAGCGGAACTGTTCCACATCGCTGCTCCCGATCCACTCCGTGTTTATGTGAGCGTGCCGCAGGTCTATTCGCAGCTGACGAAGCCGGGCCTCAAAGCCGACCTCGCGCTGTCGGAGTTCCCCGGCCGACACTTCGAGGGAACACTGGTGAGGACTGCTGACTCCATCGACCTGACAACGCGTACATTGCTGGTTGAAATTCAGGTGCACAATCCCACAGGCGAATTGCTCACCGGCGCATACGCCGAACTGCATTTGAAATTGCCCGGGAATCTGTCGACGTTCACGATTCCAGTGAACGCCCTCCTCTTCCGTTCGGAAGGGCTGCGCGTGGTGTCGGTCAAGGACAACAAGGCTACGTTACTTCCCGTCACCCTGGGGCGCGATTTTGGCACGGAAGTGGAAGTCTTGACTGGCCTCAATGGAGACGAGCAGCTGATCGTCAATCCTCCGGATTCAATTGTGTCCGGGCAGCCGGTGCGTCTGGCTCAGTCGGGAGCAAGTCAAGCGGGAGGAGGTCTGTGAGCGGTCCTTCTAATCCTGTTGAAGCCCTGGTCCGTGGACACTGGCAGGGCGTAACGCTTCTGATCGTGGCCGCGCTGGTTTTGGCGGGATGTACGGTTGGCCCGAAGTATGCCCGGCCAGCGGCGCCCACGCCACCCGACTATCAGGAGGTTCCTCCGAATTGGAAAGCGGCGCAGCCCAGCGCGGAGATGGCAAAGGGGAAGTGGTGGGAGATTTTTCAGGATCCGCAACTGAATGGGCTGGAAGAAAAAATCAATGTTTCGAATCAGACGTTAAAGGCGGCGCAGTTGCAGTTTGAGCAGGCGCGCGCGGTGGTTCGCGTTAATCGCGCCGACCTTTATCCCACTGTCACCGCCGGAGTGAGCGCTGCGCGCGAGCATCTGTCGCAGAATCGACCGAATGGAAGCCTCGTCGCGACCAACAGCTTCACCGACCTGCAGTTGCCCGTGGATGTTTCCTACGAGCCCGACGTGTGGGGCAGAGTCCGACGCACGGTAGAGGCTGCGCGCGAAAATGCGCAAGCCACCGCTGGGGACTTGGAATCAGTAAATCTAAGCCTGCACGCTGAGCTTGCCACCGACTACTTCGTGCTACGCACGCTCGACGCGGAGATCGATCTGTTGAACTCCACAGTGGCGGCGTATCAGAAGGCGCTGGAATTGACTCAGAATCGTTTCAGCGGCGGAGTCGCATCGCAGGTCGACGTGGCACAGGCCGAGACACAGCTAGAAACCACCCGTGCACAGATGGTAGATCTCGGTGTCCAGCGCGCGGCAAACGAGCACGCGATTGCTGTTCTTATAGGAGCGCCAGCTCCAACGTTTCAGCTGCAGCCATCGCCCTTAGCAAATACTCCGCCGGTGGTGCCCCCGGGCGTGCCGTCGGACCTGCTTGAACGGCGTCCTGACATTTCGGCGTCGGAACGACGTATGGCGGCCGCAAATGCGCAGGTCGGCGTGGCAAAAGCTGCGTATTACCCCAATATCACGTTGAGCGCCTCCGGTGGCTTTGAGAGTACCTCGATTGCCACCTGGTTCAACGGCCCCGCTGGCTTTATCACTGCTGGAGCCGACGCCTTGGTGACAGTATTCGACGTGGGACGCCGGCGTGCGATCAACGATCAGGCAAAGGCGGCGTACGCGCAATCGGTCGCCAACTATCAGCAGACGGTCCTGACGAGCTTTCAGGAAGTCGAAGACAGCCTGGCGGCATTGCGGATCCTTGAAGATGAAGCCAAAGTCGAAGGAGTGGCAGTAACCGCAGCAGAGCACTCGTTGGCACTATCCACGAACCGATACAAAGGCGGCGTGGCGAACTATTTGGAAGTCACCACGGCACAGAGCGCGGCGCTCACTGACGAGCGTACTGCTGTTGACATTGCAGGTCGCAGGATGGCTGCGAGCGTGTCTTTGATCAAAGCTTTGGGCGGGGGTTGGAGCACCGCGAATTTACCTACCGTTCAAAAAGGTACGCATCCGCAGACCGCCAACGGGCAATAGATCGCCCCTCGCTGTTTTCAGCGATGGCGGTTCATCCGAACGCTCAGCCATTTCCTCGACGCCACGAACATCATTCAGCTACCCTAGCCAGTCATGAAGAGCCGTGCCGACGCGGTTCGCGAATTGGCCTCTCGCAACTTCGACGTGTGCGTGATTGGCGCTGGAGCGACCGGCGCCGGTTGCGCGCTCGATGCTCAACTTCGTGGGCTACGAACCGCGCTGATCGATGGTGCCGACTTCGGTTCAGCTACTTCCAGCGCGTCCACCAAGCTCGTACACGGTGGCGTTCGGTATCTTCAGGAAGCGGTCACCCACGCTGACCTCGGACAACTCACCGTAGTGAAGCACGCGTTGCGCGAGCGCGTTTTCATGCTGCGAAATGCTCCTCATCTCGCGCAACGCCTCGAGTTCATTGTGCCTTGCTTCAGTTCCTTCGATCTCGCTTACTACGGTGTCGGTATGAAAATTTACGAATGGATCGCCTCGCGAGCGACCCTCGGCCCGAGTCGAATTCTCTCGAAAAGGGAGGCTCTTACTGAACTGTCTGACTTGAGATCCGATCGCCTGCGTGGTGCGGTCTCGTACTGGGATGGGCAGTTCGACGATGCCCGCTACTGCGTCACTTTGGTGAAGACTTTCGCGAACGCCGGAGGGGAGAGTGCAAATTATGTAAAGGCTGTGGACTTTGAACGAGACTCGAGCAGCCGTTTGAGTGCAGTCATGGTCGAAGACCAGCGATCCGGGCACAAATTTATGATACGCGCACGAGGGTTCGTGAATGCGACAGGTCCTTTTTCCGACCGGCTGCGAACGCTCGTCAATCCCAATGCTCTCAAGAAACTCGCGCCCAGCAAAGGTGTGCATATTCTGCTCCCGCTCGAAAATGGAGTCTCCCGGGCCCTGCTGATTCCCAAAACCGATGATGGTCGCGTAATCTTTGCGATCCCGTGGCGGGGCCGCTTGCTGGTCGGCACCACCGATAAGGAAGTCGAGTCGAGCGACGAATTGTCGGTGACACAGAAAGAGGTGGATTACCTGCTTCGCCATTTGAACCAATATGTTTCGAAGCAAAAGGGCCGCGAAGACATTGTCGCTGTTTTCTCCGGCGTTCGTCCTCTCGTGAGAGCCGGTCACACCGAGACGAAAGAACTGGCGCGAGATCACGTAATCGAGCTGGATCGACCTTCTGGCTTGGTGAGCATTCTGGGTGGAAAGTGGACCACCTACCGCTTCATGGCAGAGCAGACGATCGACGCTATGCAACGAGAGCTCGGCTACTCGCCGTCTAACGGTGCGTCATCCGTAAGTAAAACGCGTCAGCATCCCCTTGCCGGCGCTGCTGGCTACAGGGGCGACTACTGGCAGGCGCTTGTGTGCGACTATGAGCTGGAAGAAGCGACGGCGCGCCATCTCTCCGAAAAATTTGGCACGGACGCCAACGCGATCACCGCTCTGATCAAAGAAAATCCGGAAGTGCGGACTCCAATCGTGGAGGGCGCGGCTCCGATCCAGGCTGAGATCCTTTACAGCATACGAAATGAGATGGCTTGCACCATCGAAGATGTCCTGGCTCGCCGTATCGGCATGCAGTTTTATAGCCTGGCTATGGCAATCACGGCGGCACCTGTTGTAGCCTCTCATCTCGCTAAGGAGCAGGGATGGTCCAAGCACGAGGAACTCGCCGCTATCGACGAGTATGTGCGACAGATCAAGCACATGCAGGAAGTGGCCGGAATTCGCACGAACTGATTCACTGACAGGCGACGTTCCAACTTCAAGGCTCAAAGGACGCAATCTTGGCGGACTACTTAGGCGCTCTCGACCAAGGCACTACAAGTACCCGATTTATCGTGTTTGACCGTGGCGGCCGCATCATTGCCTGCGACCAGCGCGAGCACGAACAGATCTATCCGAAGCCGGGCTGGGTCGAACATGATCCGCAGGAAATTTGGAACCGCACGCAGGAGGTAATCGCTGGCGCGCTGCAACAGAAGTCGCTCAAGCCGTCAGATTTGGCAGCGGTCGGGATCACGAATCAGCGCGAGACAACTGTCCTCTGGAACAGGCGCACCGGCGAGCCGGTGCACAATGCAATTGTCTGGCAGGATACGAGGACGGCTGAGTCGGTCGCCGAGCTCTCCAAAGTCGGTGGTCAGAACCGCTTTCGCGCAAAAACAGGTCTTCCACTGACCACTTACTTCAGCAGCCTGAAAATACGCTGGTTGCTCGAGAACGTACGCGGAGTACGCGAGCAGGCGGAAGCCGGCGATGTGTTGTTCGGCAACGTCGACACCTTTCTTGCTTGGCATCTTACCGGCGGAATCCGTGGAGGGATTCACGTCACCGACGTGACCAACGCCAGCCGAACCCAGTTAATGAACCTCGGCACGCTGGATTGGGATCAGGAAGTACTCGAAGCATTCGGAATTCCGAGTGCCATGCTTCCGCGCATCTGTTCCAGTAGCGAGATATACGGAACCATCCGCGAGAGCACCGTTCAGGGTACGCAACTCGCCGGAATCCTCGGCGACCAGCAGGCTGCGCTTGTCGGTCAAACCTGCTTCAATCCCGGTGAGGCGAAGAATACGTACGGAACTGGCTGCTTCCTTCTGATGAACGTTGGCAAGAAGCCTGTGCCCTCGAATTTCGGGCTGCTGACCACAGTAGCCTACAGGATCGGGACGCAGGCCCCGATCTATGCCCTTGAAGGCAGCATCGCGATTACGGGGGCGCTTGTGCAGTGGCTGCGCGACAATCTGAATCTGATTTCGAAGAGCACCGAGGTCGAAAGTCTTGCCGCGTCTGTCACAGACAACGGGGGAGTTTATTTCGTCCCAGCTTTCTCGGGACTCTATGCGCCCTACTGGAAAGACAGTGCTCGCGGCGTGATCACAGGACTAACCCGCTACGCGAACAAAGGCCATCTTGCGCGCGCCGTGCTCGAGGCGACCGCTTTCCAGACGCGCGAAGTGCTCGAAGCGATGGAGAAAGACTCCGGCATTGCACTCGGTTCCTTGCGCACCGATGGAGGCATGATCGGCAACAATCTCCTGATGCAATTTCAGGCCGACATTCTCAACAAGCCTGTTGTGCGTCCTGTGATGCGCGAGACGACGGCGTTGGGCGCCGCCTATGCGGCTGGCCTCGCGACTGGCTTCTACAAGAGCATGGACGACCTGCGCGCGAACTGGTCGGTCGATCGCACCTGGCAGCCTCAACTAGAGGGTTCCAGGCGTGAAGAAATGTACCGGCTGTGGAAGAAAGCTGTAACGCGATCCTTCGATTGGATCGATTGATTTAAGCCTGGCTCAGGACATCACCAAACTTAACGCTGAGGTTGTGAAGGATGACATCCCCGTTTTTCGGCGAATTTATGGGCACGGCTGTCCTCATTCTGCTGGGCAATGGCGTAGTCGCGAACGTCCTGCTCAAGAAATCGAAGGGGGAAGGCGGAGGATGGATGGTCATCGCCAGTGGCTGGGCGTTTGCGGTTCTTATGGGCGTGCTCACTGCCGTTGCTTGCGGAAGCCGTGAAGCTCATCTCAATCCCGCCGTAACGCTCGGCTTCGCGGTGGCATCGGGGGACTACTCAAGACTGCTTCCTTTTGTAAGCGCGCAACTTCTCGGAGCGATCACGGGCGCGAGTCTGGTTTGGCTGCATTATCTTCCGCATTGGAAAGAGACGCCTGATCGATCTCTGAAACTAGCTTGCTACTCGACCGGGCCGGCAATTCGCAATCCACCGGCGAACATAGTCAGCGAAATCATCGGAACGTTTGTGCTGGTTTTCGTTGTGGGCGTGACTTTTTCGAAAGCAGTTGCGGGTACGGGTTTCACTCCGGGCCTGGGGCCTTATCTGGTTGCCTGCCTGGTATGGGCCATCGGGCTCTCGCTGGGCGGCACAACCGGGTACGCCATCAACCCCGCGCGCGATCTAGGTCCTCGCATCGCGCATGCGATCTTGCCCATTGCGGGCAAGGGACCCTCCGATTGGGCCTATGCGCCGATTCCCATCATCGGGCCTCTCATCGGCGGCGCAGTTGCGGGCCTTGCGATCAAGCTGATCGGTTTTTAGAAGCGCTTGCGCGGCGAAACGAAACGAGGCCGTGACGAATCACGGCCCTTCTTATTCCTCTCAATTCTTCTTAGTGCGTGAACGAAACGTTGAGGCCGGTGGTGAACACCAGGTCATTTCGCTTCTTATCGGTCGGAGGGTTGGTGACATAAACGTCTCCGAACGCGTTCTGCCAGCCCAGCCATTTGTTGATCTTCGTCACGGTGCCCAGATCGAAAGTTGCGCGATAGTCACCGCCGCTCTTGAAGTCCGGGAAGAAGTATGCGTCCTGGGTGATTACGGTTGCTTTGCCAAGCTTATGCGTCAGAGCCTCGCCAAGCATTGCGGCAGCGAAGTTGTGGATCAAGTGCCCCGTCGGTGGAGATTCTTGCGTGTAGTTCTCGTGTGTATAGTTCACGCCGCCGAGGATGTCGAGCGTGGTCGAATCGCTCTTGATGACGTGTACGCCAAGTCCACCTCCGCCTAAAGCACGGATGTTCAGATCCTGTAGAGCATCGGTGAAGAAGTCGGCATTCACGAACGCGAAGAGCCTGTTCGTGATGTCGCGATCATAGCGGGCGCCGCCCTTGTTGTTATTGGCGGTCACGTTCGGTGTCGACGTGGCGCTGGTGGCATAAACGGACGTCGTGTACAGCGTCAGCTTGTCGTGTAAGCCCGTGCGGATCCCACTGAAGGCGAGCGCGAGATTCTTAGTCTCGCTGTTGCCTGCCGTCAAGCCGAATCCCACATTCACACCGCCGGTCCAGCCTTGCAGCAACCCAGGATGCCGCAACCTTTCCCACGCAACCTGCTCCGCGTCGCTGCGCATGACCACGACGTTTTCCTTGGGTGCTTCCACGTTGCCCGTAGTCTTGGTTGAGACTTGAATCTTCCCGTCCGTTGTGTTCACAGGCCCCACCACGGTCTGGCCATTCTTCAGGCCGACGTGCAACTGTTGATCCGATTTGATGTCCTGCACGGCCGACCATTGTACGGTGACCTCGCCGGCAAACTCGGTCTTGATGACGAGTTGTTTCTCATCGGACTTCTCGATCGTGCCGGTCAGGCGGTCACCGTTCTTTAGCGTGATCTGGTCTGCGAAGGCGACGGATGAAGAGAGCGCAAGAAGAGCGAGCAAGGCCACTTTTCCACTAAACAAGATTCCCTCCAAATAGATATGAGAGTGACAGTTGAATCGATAGCTTTGGTTTTTCGGGCGCCGACAGTCAGCGGCGATAGCGAACCTGGCAAACCAGGGGTGCCGTCGCCGATGACTTGAAAACTCGACTCCCGTGCCTCAGAGAGCCGCGCATGCAGTGAGCAAAGGAGAAAACGGTGGGGTCAGAACTCGATTGTTATGAAAAGTAAGTCGCGGCCTATCAGGGCCGCGAGGAAAACTACAGGTGCATCCGGGAGGCTAGCTCTTCGTTTCGGGATTCGATGGCGTCTTGGCGGCCTCGGTAGGCTGATCCTTCATACCGTCCTTCAGCGCACGAATGCCCTCGCCGATACCCTTGCCGAGCTCGGGTAGCTTTTTCGGACCAAACACCAACAAGGCAATGAAAAAGATCACCAACAGGTGCATCGGTTGAAAAAGGCCTTCCAGCATAAAATCCTCCCCAACTGCCAATATCCTTAACTCCTTACGTTACTGGAAGCCGGGAAGCACGTCAATTCCGAGCGCACCCGGTCCAGAGCCGCCCTTATATCACTGAATCCCGGTTATTTACGTGGATAGGGCCGGGGCAGATTCGTCCAAAGGGAAAACCTCACGTTGCGTATTACCTCCGTGACCTACCCGGTATTACCTCAGCCGATCTAATGTGACTAGAACATCTAGCCGCATTTCGGCGTTCATCCGGAGGGAGTATCGTGAAGCGCCTGCTGGTTTTTTTAATTGCGTTCTTGCTGGCGGCGATTGGCTCCGGGGCAGCTCGGACCTCCACTCCACCACCCGTAAGCTGCACGGAATTAACTGCATGGGTCATCGGCGGAATCTCGACGAATCGTTTAACTCAGTTGCTCACGGAACGGGGAGTTGCCTTTTCTCTTTCCACGACTAACGAGAAACAACTGCGCACTGCGGGTACCGACACCGAATTGCTAAGAACCCTCCATGCCATGCGCGCGGTGAACGCTGCGGATGGAAAGACATGCTCGGCGGCACTAACAAAAGCCGCCGAAACAGCCAGGCAAAAACATTACGAGGACGCCGAAAAGCAGCTGCGTGAACTTCTTCGTTCTCAACCGGAGGACGGCAACCTGCACTTCGCGATGGGGGAGATCCTCCGCGATCAGGAGCAATGGGACGACGCGCTCGATGAATTTACCGAGGCCGCACGCCTGATGCCGGGTTCTCCGGAGATTCACAATCGCCTCGCCTACGTTTTCTATCGGACGGAGGATCCCGACAGCACCATCGCTGAGGCCCGCACTTCGCTGAGCATCGATCCGAGAAACGCAGAGGCATATCGATATCTCGGGCTCGGGCTCTACTCGACCGGCAAGTATGAAGCCGCGTTGCACGCTTACGAGGAATCCCTCACCCGCGAACCTGAAAATGCCGCCGTCTACTACGACATGGGCATAGCGCTGCACGATCGCGGAGACCAGCACGGTGCGATGGTCGCTTACCGTCACGCGCTTCGCCTTGAGCCGGATTTCTGGGAGGCCCACAGCAATCTCGGAATCGTTCTGCACGATCTAGGCAGGCTCGACGAAGCGATCGCTGAATACAAAGAAGCCAAGCGGCTGGCGCCAGAAGAGTCCTCGGTCCGCAACAATCTGGGCAACACCTATTGCGATAAGGGCGACTACGATGCTGCCATTGCTGAGTTCCGCGAGCTCTACAAGCTCGATGCCTCATGGGAGAACGGTCACGCCTGCATCGCAAAGGCCCTGATGGCCAAGAAAAGTTACGAGGAAGCCATCACACACTTGCGGCTGGCAGTGCGGATGAATCCAACCGGCGCGTCGGAACACAGGGTTCTTGGGCAAGCCCTGCTTCTCACTGGTCAACCGGAAGCGGCGCTGCAGGAATTGCAGGCAGCGGTTTACCTCGCGCCCGATTCAGCGCTGGGACATCATTACCTCGGGACCGCCTACTTCGAATTGCAGTCCTTCGCAGATGCCGAGAAGGAATTCGGCGAAGCCCTGCGGCTGGAGCCCACGGCCCAGAATCACTATTCCTTGGCTGCCTGCTTCATGGCGATGAATCGCAATGACGAAGCACTGGCGCAACTCGAGATCGCATCGCACTTGGATCCTGCTCAGAACCTCTACCGTGCCCGCAAAGAAGAACTCATGAAGGCGATGGCGCCGAAAAACATCCCCTGACGCTGTTCTCGTTCGGAACAATGTTCCGCAGATCTCACAAATGCAGATGTGCGCTCCAGGCGCGTAACGCAGACGTGTCCTTGCCCTGTACCAAAGGACGCAATGGAACTGCACTCCCGTGCGTCGGCAAACCCACCAAACGGTCCTAGAATGACATCAAGAATTCACTCCAAAGCGGCGGGCTCACGTCCGCCGAAAAGGTGCCCCCAGATGGATTCCACGCGGATGGTTCATACCACAGGCAGCAGCGGCGCAGCGGTGCGTACGGCGCTGGAACCGACTACCGAAGTTCGACAGCCCTCCCAAACCGTGCGCGTCAATATTCCCGGCACTCGCAACGCCCCGAAACCATCCCCCATTGAGCAGAAGCCGGCCGGGTACGGTCTGCCCTGCGCCAAATGTAAAACGTACTACCTGGCGAATTTGAGCGCCTGTCCCATCTGTAAATCGACAGATCGGGTCTCGCCCGTTGCAATGATCCCGCAACGCAAGCGAGCCGAGGCTGTACAAGGCCAGCCGGCTGACAATAAGCAGGAGACCATCCTTCGCGATCTCAAGACGCAGTTGTCCGTGGACGCGCAAGCAGCAACGACGCAGGCCCGTTGTCGCTTTGCCGGGGATGAGCCAAACCACAAATCTGCCTCAATCTGCAAAACCTGCTACGAGGATCTCGAAGAGCGCCTCGACCTGTATGAAGCAGCGCTACACATGGATCTGAATGAGGCCGCGCAGGTCATCTATGACGCCGTGTGGGCAGATACCTCCGACTCGAACAAGACCTATCTCAATGCAGCCCGGGCCCTGCTGGTGGAGCTTCGCAAGCGCGCCGGACTCAACGTTGTACTCAGTTCTCTGCAGACACTACCGCACTGAGGTGCAAACCCGATCCGCTTCCCTAACGTTTCGCGGGAGCGAAGCGCATGCGCCCAAAAGCACTCGGTACATGGAAATTGGGCTGGGGTGTCCCCGTCGGCTGCCAGGCATAATATCCACGTGGCTCAACTTCCCCTTCCACGCGATAGAAGTTCACCCTCCAGACCGCTCCCGGATCGAATTTTGACGTAAGCGCCTTCATCGGAATAGCGAGTTCTGCAGTCCAGGTGTGCGTCGTCTCATCGAGCACGACGGATCGTTGCATCCCACTTTTCAAATCCGGCTTCAGCCCCGGCGAAATATCGAGATCGATCCAGAAGCCATTAGGACTCACTTCGAATTCTTTGTATTCCGTTAGCCGCGACGGATCCGGCTGTAAAAAAGCCTCGGCGACGTCGCGGTCCCACAGCTGGTCGCGTCGGCCATTCGGATCGGAGTCACGAAACACATACAGTTCGCGGTAGCGGCATTCGAAACGGAGGAAGAGCGTTTGGGGCGACCAGAGCACCCGAACTTCGGTCTGACGGTCCGGAGCCGAGTTCTTGCCCTGCCAGTCCTGGCAGAATGTTACCGGCTTCGCCTCTTGCCATTCCGGCGCGGGTCCCCCGGCGTTCAGGACGATGTCATGGTTCAGGCCTGTCGCCACTACCTCGTTGTTTGTCTCAGTGCATGGATGCATCGCTTTGGTCTGACTCATCATCGATATGGGGCTGAAAGCGGCTAGGTTGAAACTCAGTACCAGCGAGAGCTTTAGGACGGTCCTCACGGGAACGATTGTCGTATCAGCATCTTGCAGGAAACTTGGTTTGACCGCAAGGTTCGGATAGCTCTCGCAACTGCGGCAACGTAAGGTTCAGGACATGACAACGAATGCGATACTGACACCGGTAAGCGAGATCAACATGTCCAGAACCCTCGAAACCAAGTGGTGGGATGCGGTCTTGGCGCGCGACGCCGCCCAGGACGGCCAGTTCTTCTTCGCGGTTTCGAGCACTGGCGTCTACTGCCGGCCGTCCTGCCCGGCAAAGCGTCCCCGCCGCGAGAACGTAGTGTTTTTCCGGCGTCCCGACGATGCCGAGAAAGCGGGCTACCGCGCCTGCTTGCGGTGCCGTCCGAAGTCGGCGAGCCGGAATCCGCAGGCCGATAGCGTCAAGAACATCTGCCGCTACATTGAACAGCATTTGGACGAGCCGATTACTTTGGATCGACTTGGCGAGGAATTCGGCCTGAGTCCTTTCCATCTGCAAAAGACCTTCAAGAAAGCGCTCGGCATTACCCCGAAAGCCTATGCCGATTCGTGCCGGATGAAGCTCCTGAAGCAGAATCTGCAGACAGGGAAGAGCGTCACGCACGCGCTCTACGATGCTGGCTACAGTTCGAGCAGCCGCCTCTACGAGCGCACCGCGTCGCAACTCGGTATGACGCCCGACAAGTATCGTCGGGGCGCGATTGCAGCGACGATCCGCTACACCTTCAGCGACTCGCCGCTGGGTCGCATGCTCGTAGCGGCGACCGATAAGGGAATCTGCGCGATTCAGTTCGCCGATACCGATGACGAGCTTACAGAAGGCCTGAAGCGCGAGTTTCCATTCGCCGTGCGTAAACGCGATGACGAGTCGATGCAAGCTTGGACGAAGACTCTGCTCAACCAGATGGAGGGACACAAGCTCAACCGCTCCCTTCCATTGGATATCCAGGCGACCGCGTTCCAACGGCGTGTGTGGGCGCATCTCCAATCCATGCCGTTCGGGACAACGCAGTCCTACGGAGAGGTTGCCAAGGCGATCGGTCAGCCCACCGCAGCACGAGCCGTGGCTCGTGCGTGCGCAACCAATCCGGTGGCTGTCGCGATCCCATGCCATCGTGTGGTGCGGGAAGACGGCGGGATGGGCGGATATCGCTGGGGAGTCGAGCGGAAGGAAACGCTGCTCGATTTGGAGCGCGAGAAATCAGGGGAGCGGGCCCACGCCGAGGCCCGCTGACCTCGGCGAGAGTCGGTTCGTCTACTTGATCATCTGTTCGTAGACTTTCCGGGCCCGCATCAGTTGATCGAGCACGGCAGCTTTTTCTGCTTCGTTATTCCAGTCCTGATTCTTCTGGGCGCCGGCAATGAGCTGATCGATCCACGCGATGAAGTAGGCTGCATCGTCTTTTGCGTTCAACCTGCTTCCTTCGATCGTGACGTAAATCGGGCTGGTCGTTGCATACGGATAGAGGTCCAGCACCGGATACTCCGCTGTGTCACTGTATGCGCGCAGCAGGCACCAGGCGGATGCATTAAGAGTCAGCGTGCCTTCTTCATTGGCGATTTGACGATTGCCGGACAACTTGATCTGCCGGACAGGCTGGCCGTTGCAGATGATTTCGAGGTGGTCGACCGGCACGATCGATCGCAGGGAGGCCTTGAACTTGATTTCAACCTTATCGCCTGCGGGAAACTTCAGTTCTTCTCCAGGCCCCAAATTCGCCAGCGAGAAGTCCAGCAGCGGGCCGTTCGTCGCAAAGGTGTGGCCTTGTTTCAGGCTGGCCAGCCACGGCTCGACGTCGAGAGGACCGTTCGGCACTTTTACGTACACGCGATTCAACCCAACAGGACCGCGAAGCGACGCGAAGTTCGCCATCGCATCGGTGCCCCCCGCCGCCGGCAGATGAAAACCACAATTCAGCAATCGATACCAGACTCGCGCGGTGGACTTGTGATCGCTGAATCCGAGCACTTCGATGTAATCCACCTTGCCGAGCGCAACATCTGCCGGTAATTCGTCGGTGAGCATTTCCTTCGCCGGATCGGGATATGCGTCGAATGGATGAACGTAGCCCACAACGCCGCGCTGTTCATGGGCCATGTCAGCCACACTGGCGTTCGATGGGAAAAGGCTCGCGGCACCCGTATTCGGGTACGCCGAATAACCGGGAATCAGGAAATTTCTTGTCAGATGCAGCAGTCCGAGATGGCCCCAGTAGCTGGTGTGAAACTCCTGCCCATGCAACAGGAGGTTTTCTGCCGTCGAGGCGGGATCCGGGGTAGTCCGAAAATATGGCATGTCCGGAATACGCTGCTCCTTGTTCACCACCAGATCTTGGACGATTGACAGATTTTCTGCCGCCGCTTGAGCGACCAGATGCTCTGGCGTATTCCGGTACGCGCCGGCATAGTTCATGTGCACGTGAACGTCTCCGCTTACCCAGTGAGAGCCGGCATCCTGTGGCACAGCAATCTTCTTCAACTGAACTCGTACTTCATCAATCTTGTCGTCTTTGTCATCAACCTGTTTCTGCGCGAATTCATATTCGAAGCCCTTCATCACACCGATCGTCACTGCGCCAGTGGGAACCTCAATCGTCGCTGTACCATCGCTCTCGAAGTAGTGGGCTTCGAACGGCCGCTCACTGCGATCAAAGCTGTCGTCCGCCTGCATCCATGCATCTCGCGGTGCATAGGCACGACCGTCCGCTCCCGTGACGAAGATGCGTGCTGGCGTGGTACGTCCGTTTTCATCCATCACACTGAGATGGATCGTGCCGACCGCCGAAAGGGAGTGTCGCTCTTTCGCAATCAACTCTCTTTGCGCTCCGCCCGGCACAAATTGAATCCATAAAGATGCATTTCCGCCGCGATTGGAAATAAAGGCGATTTGCTTGCCGGCTGGCGACCAGCGCGGGTTGATGTTATCGAAGTCTCCATAGGTCAGGGGAAAAGCATCTCCGCCCCGCGCGGGCATGATCCACAACTGGTGCCATGCACGGCCGAGATACGATCCGTACACGATTCTCCTCCCATCGGGCGAAAACTCAGGCCGTGCCTTCCAGGTGGTTTCTTCATAGTGAATCTCGTGAGCCTCGGCGCCCGCTTCTGCCTTCATCCGCCAGAAACCCCCAGTCCCGTACAAATGTCCGCTATTTGAGACGAACATCAACTCCGAGCCGTCTCGCGACCAGGCTGGGCTGATCTCATGGTCGAAAACGCTGTAGTAGTACCGGGGCAGGGAGCTTCGATTCTCACCCGTCAACCGTTCAACGTGAGTCAGTGAGCCATTCTCAAACCGACCGGCAAAAATGTGAAAGCGCCCGTGGTATGCCGTCGAAACGAAAGCGATACGATTGCCGTCGGGCGAGAACCGCGGCTCGACATTGACAGCGTTGTCGTGCGTCAGCGGATGGGCTTTCTTACTTTCCACTTCATATGCCCAGAGCGACACCGCGTCGCGATCATACTTGCAATAGACAATCCATTTGCCGTTCGAAGACCAGTCCGGCTGGTAGTCATATCCGGGTCCTCCAGTCAGCTGTTCGGCAACATCAGAGTCAATCTTCTGCAGCCAGAGTGACCCCGCCATCGAATACACCAGCGATCCGGAATCCGGAGACCACGCCAGCGCACTCGGCCCGGTGGTGAGCTGTGGCAAATACATTTCGCGGAAATAGTAAGGATGGGGAACGTCGATCTGCTTCAAAACCGGATCGCGTTGCGCAACCACAAAAGTTGAAATGATGAGCCAACCAAACACTGCAAAGACCCGAAGCCTTAGGGGCAAGGATTCCTCCAAGGACGATTATCTGTGTTGACGAAGTCGGCGCGCATTATAGCGGAAGGGAGATGAACCCATGCGACGCTCAACTTCAATTCACCGTCCCACTATCGGCAAGATTATGTGTGACGGGTGATCTGCGTCGTGATAGACACGAATCGTGGCCTTCTGCATCTTGTCGAAAGAATTCTCGAGTTCACCGCTCTGCAGATTGCGCGAGAAATTCGGAAAGAAAGATCCTGAGATCTGCACTCGAATCGTGTGGCCCTTGAGAAAAACGTTGCTGGTGATGAGATGTTCAAGAGTGATTTCGTAAACCTGCCCGGGCGTCAGCAACTGCCGCCCACGGACCAAATCGCGGTAGCTGGCCCGCTGAACGTCCAGCCCTGGACTCATGAGGTTGAACGCCGTTCCATCCTGGGCAACGTCGAGTATTCGAACCCACAGATCCAGATCGCGGCAATCGCAAGACACGTACACCTTGGCCTCAATGGGCCCAGTGACCTCCGTATCTCTATCCAGTGCGGCCGAGTCAAACGTTAGAACATCCGTGCGCTTGGCCAGTTCTCTGTAGTCGTGCGCGCCCGAATTCGAATAAATGTTGCGAACGGGATTGTCGGGATCCGAAACGAAAGACGACGGTGCCTCCTGCCTTGACGGTTTTTCCTCCTGAATTCCCCCGGCGCCCGTTCCTTTTGCTGCGGTCAAGTAGTAAGAAGTCCTCTCCGCAACCGGCGGCCACACGTCGGAATCGCGCCACAAGTTCGTGCCCATCACAAAATAGCGAGCCGGCTTGGCTCGATTCACGCCGTTGTCGAGCCCACGCAGGTAGTGATCCATCCAATTAAAAACGACGTACTCATAGTCGATGGCGGCTGCTTGGCCGAACTCGCGCTCGCCAGCTTTAGTTTTGGCCGTTTCATCCACGCCGTGCACCCACGGGCCGAGAAGTAGGGTAGTGTTGGTTGCACCCGATCCGGCGCGCGCCTTCAGTAATCCTGAGTAATTCGTGGTGGCGCCTTCCGGGCCGTAGTTGTCGTCGTACCAGGCGGAAAGATTCAGCACAGCCGCTTGCACCCGATCGTAGCGATTGCGCAGTTCACACCAATTCCACCACGGATCATCCGCGGGATGGCTCAACCAGTCGTAATAATATGGAGCGACGTCCTTCAACTCCGCGAGATCACGAAGCGGCAGCGTGTCCTGCATCTTCGGGCCAACCTTCTCCCACCCTGCGATTGCCTCGTTATAGGTTTTTGGCCCGGGCAGGCCCCGCTTGGTCCGCGCGTCAAACGCAATGTTGTCCCAGATCCACTCCATCCACGACATGTCCCACGTACCACCGGCATAGAAAAAATTCTGCGGAGTGGAGAACGTCATCGCGGGCACCATCGCGACCAAGTGGGGAGGATTCTCCACAGCAGCCAGCCACTGAACCGCGCCCGGATAGGACAAGCCGAACGTCCCCACTTTCCCGTTCGACCACGGCTGAATCGCCGCCCATTCGATGGTGTCGTAGCCATCGCGGCCTTCGTTTTGATAAGGCCGGAACTCGCCGCCGGAGGCGTAACGCCCGCGCACATCCTGCACCATCACTGCGTAGCCGCGCTCCACGGCATGACGAAATGTGGTGTAGTCCTTCAGGGCATCTTCTTTTCCGTAGGGTGTACGGTAGACAAGGACCGGAAATCGGGCTACTCCTTCCGGACGCAATACGTTCGCGCGCAGCACCACTCCATCACGCATCGGAACCGCCACATCTGTCTCACTGATATAGCTCGCCCTCGTTCTGCTATCCGGAGCCTGTTGAGATTGCGTGGTCAGCGCGAAGAAAAGCCCAAAGACAACGAAGAAGCATCTGGGTCGGGTCATGGACGCGGCCAGCGTAGCATCCGCAATCACTGGATACAACCGCTGCGGTTGGTTGTTCGTTAGGGAGCGTTCGTTCACCCATCCGTTTCTGCCGGTCGAACGTATTGACAGTGGAGGTACGATCAATCGCGAATTGCCATGACCGCTTCGCCACAGTCCGTCTTTATTACCGGGGGCACCGGATATATCGGCAGCCGGCTGATCCCTCGCTTGCTGGCCCGCGGCCATCGTGTTCGAGCGCTTGTACGTCCTGGATCGGAGCACAAACTGCCGCCCGGGTGCGACGTCGTCCCCGGAAATGCACTCGACGCGAATTCGTACCAAAATGCGATCGGTCCTGCCACGACGTTCGTGCAATTAGTTGGCGTTGCCCATCCGAGTCCGGCCAAAGCCGCCGAATTCCGGAGCATCGACCTTGTCGCGGGCAGGGAAGCGGTGAAGGCGGCGCTCCATACAGGTGTGCGGCACTTCGTCTACGTCAGCGTGGCGCACCCAGCCCCAATGATGAAGGCCTACATCGCTGTACGCACCGAGTGCGAAAACTTGATTCGTGCAGGCGGCCTGAACGCCACCATTCTCCGGCCCTGGTACGTTCTCGGGCCCGGACATCGCTGGCCGTATGCGATTCTGCCGTTCTATTGGTTGCTTGAGCGGTTGCCGGCCACGCGCCAAGGTGCGCGGCGACTCGGTCTGGTTACTTTGGAACAAATGCTTGTCGCATTGACGAACGCGGTGGAACATCCCTGTGAAGGCCACCGCGTTCTGAGCGTGCCAGAAATCCGTCGCGGTACTTTCGATACTCCTGCGGTTACGGTAACCGCCTGAACACCGCTCCAGACGCGGGGTTTAACGCTAGGTAACTTAGAATTACCAAAGCTCATGCCCGTGGGACATCTACTCGCTTATTTTTGTGGGTGCGATGTTGAATCGTAGTTTTATCGATTTCGAACGGGCATGGACAAGAACGACTATCTCGACGAGGTTCATCTACGGATACTGAGGGTCACCGAGGACCTGCGCGCTATTCAACGTGAACTAAACTGTGCCGCCATGGAAGCCCCGGGAAATCCGGAACTCATGGAAGCCCTTAGCGAAGTGCCCGAACTCGAGTCGCTGCAGGTGCTGAAGTCCGCCCTCGATCAGATGCGGCACTTCCTGTGGTTCTATCTCCAGGTAATGACCAATGAATCGGAGTTCGGTGAGAAGCTGCGCGAGACGATTCGCCAGAAGCCGTCGAATGATGTGAGGCTGAAGCCGCCGAATCCCCTGAACGACCGTATCCGGAACGCGGCCGAAGCGCTGATGTTGCAGTACCTGTCCGACGGAAAAATCCGCAAGCCCAACTAGCGCGCTGATTCCCTCAAGGCTTCCCTCTTACTCCAGTGTGACCGACTTCACCAGGTTGCGCGGCCGGTCCACGTCCAGCCCTCGTTTCACCGCCATGTAGTACGCGAACATCTGGAGCGGAACGATCTCCAGGAGGGGTGACAGCAGTTCGGGCGCGGCCGGAATGAAGATCGTGTAATCCGCCAGCTTCTCGACTTCCGTATCCCCTTCCGAAGCCAGGGCGATCACCCGGCTCGACTGTTTTTTGAATCCGGCGATGTTGCCCAGGGTCTTTTCGAAGCGCAGCATCGATCCCGGATCATTGGGGTCGCGAGTGGCAATAATCACGACAGGAAGATTTTCATCGATCAGGGCATTTGGCCCATGCTTCGTTTCGCCCGTCGGATAACCTTCCGCATGCACGTAGGAGACTTCCTTCAATTTCAAAGCTCCATCCATCGCAATCGGATAATGAATGGCTCGTCCCAGGAACAGAAAATCATCAATCTTATGGAATTCGTCGGCAATCGATTCGCATTGCGCAGACGAATTGAGCACCACTTTCACTTTGGAGGGCAGGTCGAGCAATTCGCGGATGTAATGGGCCAGACGTTCCTTCGGCAGGGATTCTCGAGCTTGGCCAAGGTAGAGCGCGAAGAGGAATAGCGCAGCCATCTGCGCAGTGAATGCTTTCGTCGACGCAATACTGATCTCCGGCCCAGCCAGTGTGTAGATGACACCATCCGCCTCGCGCGCAATCGTGGTTCCAGCCACGTTGGAGATCGCCACCGTCCGAGAGCCGCGCGCCTTCGCTTCCCGCTGCGCCGCCCCGGTATCGGCCGTCTCCCCCGATTGCGTGATGACAATGCTCAACTCACTCTTTCCGATCATCGGGTTGCGATACTCGAACTCGCTGGCATAGTCGACGTCGACCGGAACACCGGCCAACTCCTCAATCATGTATTGCCCAACCATCCCCGCATGCCGACTGGTGCCCGAGGCAACGATGTTGATGCGCTGAAGCCGCCGCAATTCTTCGCGGCGGATCGGGACCTCGTTCAGTTGCACAACGCCTTCGGGGAGCGAGATCCTCGGCGCGATCGTGTCGTGCAGGCCCTGCGGCTGCTCGAAGATCTCTTTGATCATGTGATGGGGAAAATTGCGTTTTTCTGACATCCGCTTCTCCTGTTTCCCGGGCGAAGTTATTCGAGCCGGCCTTGCACGATGGTTCGCCGTACCTCACCGCTTGCGCCAAGGGCGACCATGTCGGCCGCAACTCCCGGATGAATAGTGCCCATATTGGCCGGTAACCCGGCGGCGCGAGCAGGATTCACCGTCGCGAGGCGTACGGCTTGCTGCAGATCCCACTTCGCGAACTTGATTACATTCCGGACAGCCTGGTCCAACGTTAAGACGCTGCCGGCAAGTTTGCCATTCGACGTGCACTTGCCGTCGATTACGTCCACCTCGAGCGACCCCAACCGGTATTTCCCATTCGGCATGCCGGTCGCCGCCGTTGCATCCGTGACCAGAACCGAGGCATCAGGCCCTTTTGCGCGTAGAAACAATTCCACAACCAGCGGATCGACGTGAACACCATCCGCGATAATCTCCGCTGTCAGCCGTTCGTCGGCAAGCGCCTCGCCCAAGATCCCCGGTTCGCGATGGTCCAGCGGCCGCATCGCATTGAACGTATGCGTCGCGTGTCGGGCGCCCGCAGTGATCCCTGATTGCGCGGCTTTTGTGTCAGCATCGGAATGGCCCATACTCACGCAAACGCCGCGCCGGGCTGCCTCCGTGATGACCTCTTTCGCACCCTCCAACTCCGGGGCGATCGTCAAGACCTTGATATGGCCACGAGCAGCCTGCCAGAACTTCTCAAACATCTCCAAGGTTGGGGGCAGCAGATCTTTCAGCGGATGTACTCCCGGACGCTTGTGACTGATGAACGGCCCCTCGAGATGGATTCCCAGGGGGCGCGCGCGCCCCGAAAATTCGCGACGGCCCTGCTCGAACTGCTCAATTGCACCGGCCAGCCGCTCCAAGGCGGCCAAGGTCAGATCCACCGAGGCCGTGACCGTGGTTGGAAAATAGCTTGTTACACCGTGCCGGAACAGCAGCTTTTCTACTGCCGGAAGCGCCTCGGCGGCGGGTTCCATCACGTCGTGGCCCGCCCCGCCATGGATGTGCATGTCGATGAACCCTGGAACCAGGATCGAATCTTCCAGGTCGACAACTTTCGCACCCGCTGGAATCTGTTCTTCGTCTCTGCGACTGAATTTCGCAATCCTCCCGTCGGCAATAAACACAAGAGGGCGCTCGACGGCCTGGAGCGGTGTATACAGCCGCTGTGCTGCGATTATGCAATCCATTGAATCGTTTTAATAGGCCTATTGTAGCGAATACAATTCGTTCCGAAAACCACAAAACGAAGCGTCCGCGGCCGCGCTGTCAATATCGCAATTCTAGTGTCGCCTTCATTTGGGATGGTAGCAATACGCGAGGTCCAAAGGACCCTAAATGTTATACTTTCCACGCGGACGCAGTTTGTCCTGCGCCGTCCGTTTCTTGACGTCGGGGAGTGGCTCAGCCTGGTAGAGCACCTGGTTCGGGACCAGGGGGTCGGAGGTTCAAATCCTCTCTCCCCGACCATTCTTTTTCTCGATTTCTCAATTGTTTACGCTGCCTCTGCTGCTTCGGTTTTTTCGGCAGTTTTCGGTACATTCGGTACAACTGAGGGCAACTCGAACCCGAATCCGCACCGTTCTGCCCATTTTCTGCGGAACGCCACGTCCTCTTTGATCTTGTCGTAGAGGTCGCTCATGTCCTTCCCTGCGTGACCCATCCAGTACTTGTATAGGCCCTCAGGACACTCTGTGTAATTCCGCAAGTACGTGTTCCGAAAACGACGGAACGCATGGTGCCCAGCTTTGTGCGTTCCGGTGAACGGATTTACGTACTTCAGCTCCTGCAGCGCCTTGTGCAGATGACGCCGGATGATGTTCGTGGGTGAGACGGGTCTCCCCTTTCGAGTACAGAAGAGGAAACCAGCCTTCCGGTCGCGAACGAACTGTTTGAGAAGCCCGGCAATCGTCGGGTGAAGATCAACTTGACGAAAGCCGTTGGCCGTCTTGAGCCGTTGCTCGACCTTGCCGTGACGAACCTTTTGTTTAAGGTAGAGGGTCAGGAAGTCGGGAGCGATGTGCTTATCGATCTCGATGCCAAGCACCTCTCCGATTCTCAGACCCGCCGCACCACACAGCACAAAGATCATGCGTTCCCGTGGCTTCTTCCACCGCGCCAAACCCGTCATCACGTCAGCAGAAAAGGAGGGCGTATTCTGCTTGTCCTTTTCCACCACGGGCAGATCGATGAACTCGTTGTTCCACTTTCGAGGATAGATTTCCTCTCCCTGCTCATCGACGGCGGAAGCAACCACCATCCTCACCACTGGAACGTAGTTATCGCTTATCGTCTTCGGCGACAAACCACCTTCCGACATCTTGGCAACGAGTGTTTTGAGCACCGAATTGTTGACCTCGCATAGCGGCAGGTCTCCGATATTTGGGTTGATCCAGTTATCGAGGCAGCCTTTCCAGAGTTCCAATGTCGCAGGTGCAAGAGGTTTGCGCTTGCGACGCCGGATATGGTTCAGCCACCAGTTCGCTTGCTCCCGGAATGTGACACCATGGGATTGCTTCACCACTTGGTTGAAGTGCTCCACTGTGTCCGCGCCACTCTCCGCGATGATTTCACGGGCGCGGCGTTCCCTTTCGGATTTGGACAGGTAACCGGGGCCAGAGATCGGGCATATTTTGGCTCGCATATGCCTTCTCTCCTCCTGTCCCGGTACATCCGTCCACCAACGCACAACCCACCATTTACCGCTTGATTCGATATGGCCGTTCTGACCAGTTCGGCGGGACATATATTTTCCTCTCCGCTTCACTGGTGTCGCTGAAACGACCTTAATATCACTGGTTGGGAATTGCAACGGATGGAGCTGCGATCCGGCGACCAAGGCCGGAAACTTTCGGATGCATGCTTCTTCATTCACCGCCAAGGGCGCTACTCCTCCTGAGGCGAAGTGGCAATGGGAACGGAGAATGGAAATCGGTGAATGGGTTAAACGAGGAATGAGTTAAGGGAAGGGAGTCCGCCCTGTGGCTTACTGAGTTGGCGATGGCGGGCCTGCGGCCCGCCATCGCCGCTGCTGTTGCTTGTGTTCGTGGGTGTGTGCGTCAGTTGACACCTATTATCCTTGTCTGAGAAATAGCCGAAATAGCGGATGATAGAGTTTGTAGCGACCGCGCCCCACCCGAACTAGTAGGGCCTTTTCGGTTAGGCGGCTGAAGTATTTTCGATCATGCGGACCACTGAGTTCTCCTGGACTGATCTGTTCGTTTCCCGACTTGGCGATCTCTCTCAAAAGTTGAACTTCTTTTTCTGTCACCTGGGCGAGATCGGAGAGAAACTTCTCTTGCTCAAGGCGCCTGAAAATCGTGGGCCAAAACAATTCAGGCTCGGAGATAGAACCGCGTGCAAGGGCCAATAGCTGTCGGCTGACGAAAGCCAAAAAGTAAGGGTGACCGAGCGCCTTTTCATAGAGCCATCGGGAGAGATGTTGGGTACGAGCCGAATCCCCAAATACGGTTGCTGTGTATTCACAAGTCTCCTCTGGGGTGAAAGAGGACAGATAGACCTTCTCGTAGAAGCGTACCGCTGGTTCGGCAAAGCTCCTGATGTTCGAAAAATAATCCGAGCGCGCCGAGAAGCACAGGCTGTAGTTGACGCCGTGTATGGCGAATTCCTGGAATTGGTCCCGTAGCGCCAAGGCTATTCCCTGAGGACTTGGATAGGCGAGATTGTGCAGGTCATCAAGAAAGAAAATGACACCCTTGAATTGCGTAGGAAGAATGAATTGCTTCCAGGCATCATGCAAAGCGTGTTTGAGGATAGCTGGACCGGAACTGAGATAGAATTCCGGACCTTGGCGATCAAGGGAAACGGCACCGACCGACAGCCTCTTCAGTTTCCACTTCTGCAGCTCATTTCGGAATCGTGTGGTTAGCGAGTCGGAGCTTTCCAGTGCGCGGGTGAACGTGTCGAGCAAGCCTTCTGCGAAGTGTTTGTAGTCAGAGAGTTCCGTCGAGACGGAAAAGAATACCGGCAGCATGGCATAGTCGGGCCCTGAGCTAATGGCCGAGTATTTCAACAGCAGGCTACTCTTCCCAACTCCCCAGTCTCCTAACACGGCGAAAGAGGGCGTTCTGCCAGTCAGAAGCCCCTGAACCAACACTTGCTCAAACGCTTCGACTTGCGGCTTTCTGCCGACGAATTCATCGGGTCTCGCAGGAAAATTCGGTTCTGGCAGCACGGCGGCCCCCCTGCAACGCAATGGGACAGAAGTGACGAATGGGATTCCCGTTTGTCACTTCTGTCATTTTCAGGCGCACAGACGGTGCAGATCGCCTCTGTGCCCATTTCGTGGCTTGGAATTCAGGGTGGATCTAACAGCGTGGGTGGGAACGTTTGGGGATTTAGTTTGGGATCTTGGGAACGAGGGTATGGTTTTCGACGAAGGCGTAATCGGTAAATGGCTTCGCTTCGCCGACTCCGAGTCTGACGCAGGCCAGCGAGACCCAGTCGTTCAGTTTCTCGACAATACTTGCGTCGCCAAGAATGACCTCGCTCACGACGATGTAGTGAGTGTATTCCTTGTCATTTGACACGGCACACCTCCTAGATTTGTGGTTTAGGCTGTTCTCGAAGAGAGGAGCGGAACTTGTGGTCGTTCAACGTTGGATCAGCAGCGGAATCGGGTTCTCCCTGTTCTGCGCTTAAAGGGAGGCAGTGACCCGATTGAGTGCTCGACATCTACGACACGCTGGACATTCGTCCGGATCGACCTGCATATGACGCGAGTGTTGGTCCACGGTGAATACCGGAAGACCGTCGCGACGTAGCTCCGCCACTTCCTGTGAGGCATCGTCGGCGTCGAGATTGTGGCTGCAGACGCAGTAAGTCTGATTTCGACGGTCAAAGAGCATCACTAGCTTCAGGTCGCTCGTTTTGTGCGTGCATCTGCACATTGCGCACCTCCAGGTTTTGTGGATTGGGAGTTGCGGAAGAGAGAGAAGAGAAGAACTCTGCGTTCTGCTCCGGTTCAGTTTGTGGAGTGTTCAGGTGTGAATTGGTTGGAGCTGTCCTCGGCGTGAGGCGTTTGATCCGGCAAGTCCTCAAATAGGATGAGCCCCTCCGGTTCGGACTGCGCGGCTGCCTCGATTAGCTTTTCCGGTATGCCGAGTCTACGGAGTGCATCGGGCCGGAATATCAGCCGCGGCTTAGGGTTGTGGTCGGTTGGATCAAAGAGCCGCAGATCAACCAGCGTGCGTCTGGGGTTCCGGCACGCCGGCCAATGCGTGTTGTTGATGGTCACGACGGCGTTATACATGTGTTCACCTCCCGATGCCGTAGCCGTTTTCACGACCGCCGAAGCTGTTGTAGGAACCGTCCGGCAAGTCGATATACACGGCGTAGCCTCGTGGATCACTTTCAAAGTGGTTGAGGACCAAGCCCGCACGGTCCAGCACGGTCTTGATCCGCTCTTGTAGCTTTTGCTTCCGCTGCTCTTGCCGCTCCCTGAGGCCACAGTTGCAAGCGATCTCGTTGAGGCGATTCAGCGAATTGGCTGACTTGCAAAGCTCTGTGGCGTCGTGGGCAGCTTCTCGCGGAGCGCGTTTGCCGATGGACGCGATGTAGGCAGACAAAACCGCCTCCTGCGTTTGCGTGCGCATGGTTCACCTCTCAGTTGTGGTTTGGGAAGAGGCTTGAGGAAGGGAGGAAAGATTCGAGTCAGAGAGGCGGTTGCCCCTCTGACTCGAAATTTGTGGCTTCGTCGCGAATCAGGCAGCTTCGGGCAAGAACTGTTCGATGATCTTGTAGCCGCTGTTGCCCTGACCGGTGACGACCAGGCAAGGAAGGTTGAGTTCCAATCCGGCTTGGATCTCGCTCGCCGGAATGTCGTAACCGCTCGCTTCCAGACGTTCCGCCAGCTCTTCGGGACGGCCGAACGCGCGCACCGTCTCGCCACCGACATCCACCTTGAGGAAGAGAGACTCTCCCTGACGGGTCTTCATGCGGTCAATCTTGGTGATGACCGCAGGAACAGGATGCCCTTCCTTAGTGGATGTAGTACGAGACTTGATCGGCTTCGTTTTCGCCACGCTCGGTGAGATAGTTTCCCGACCGAAGTTGCTGTCTGAGGGTGCGGTGCCCGTTGCAACGTGTGAAGCCAAACGCTCCAACAAATCATAGGCAGAAGACGCGGTTTCCCGGTCTTGCACCTCGTCATTCGTCATGCGCGCCTGGACCTCAACTTGCACGCCGTTCTTCCCGTCGGTCTGGACGTTGCGCCGGATGCGAAACACGAGCGGAGAGGCCTCCGCAGGCTGGCTCCCATTCGACTTCATGACGGACCCGTTTCCGTTTCCTGCCGATGGAAGCTGAACCTGCGGGGCCAAGGCGATGATCGCCGCCGCAGCAATGTGCTTGCAGATGCGGCCTTCCTGCGCAATGCGCACCTGGAAATCGGGGCAAGTGCAGGTGCCACTGCCGTGCGGATCGAGTCTCACCTTGTATCCTGTTCCGCTCTTGTTGGTCACGACGAACTCAGGGAAGTCGCCTGCTACGTGCAAGCGCTTCGTTTTCATTTCTTCCACTGCCCGGCCCCAGCGATTGCCTGCCTTCGACTGAAGGATGGACAGCGCCAGGGATGCGGATTGTGGACTTCCAGCTTGGATCGCTACTGACATGGTGGATTCTCCTTTTGTGGATTGGTGGCCGGAATCGCCGAGCATGGAGGACCAGCTCAGCTCTCCCACGACTCCAGGCCGATTGGGTCGGCTTGAGAGAACGCCGGACGTGCGTGGGTTTGAGGAGTGGGTAAAGGGCTTTGTGGGTTACGCTTGATGAACCTGCATCAGTCGCGCAGCGGCATCAGCAGGTGACGGTAACGGAAGCTGTCAAACACGACCACTTCGGAGATTGCCCTCGGGAACAGTTTCATCGAGACGGTATCGGTCTCCAGACTCTTGACGTATTGAGTCAGGTACTGGTGATTGAGGCCGATGTCCCTTGCTTTTCCCGAAATACGAGCGCGTTCCAAAGCAACTCGGTTTGCAGTGCCGTCATTTTCTGCCTTCATACAGGCTGGTGATTTCGATAGTTCGAGCTTCACCGCTGCGTTTTGTGCCTTGCGAGCGGTGGCTGAGAGTTTCGTCAGTCCGTCCAACAATTCCTCGCGCTGGAAAACGACTTTAGCTTCCAGCGGGGCCTTGGGAATGACGTTCTCGTAATTCGGGAACTGCCCCTGGCCGCGGCGAGCGATCAGTCCAGAACCGTCAGGCAGCATGAACAGGTTAAATTCCTGTTCAGAGCCGCAGGTCGAGAATTGGACCCAGGAAGACTCGCCATCCGCCTGAAGCTTGCTTAGGATGGAGGCCGTTGAGCGGAGTAGGAGCGTTGAGAAGGCGGCGGAATTTGTTCCGGTCTTCGCGGCTCCTTCCACCACCGACAGCCGGTGTCCGTCCGTGCCCACGATCCGAAAGACGGAGTCACGCATTTCAAGTTTGATGACATCGGTGCTGTACTGCGTCGATTCCACAGAAACGCAAAACAACGCCTTGCTGAGCGCCGTTTCGAGTGCCGAAGACAGCATTTGACCTCGCAAACTCAGTTCCCCATCGGGAATTTGAGGAAAGTTCTTCGGCTCGACACAAGACAACACCAGAGTGCGGTTATTGGCACGCACCTCAAACTTGCCGTCGTGAATTCGGATTTCCAGAGTTGGGGCGGATTCTGTTTTCACGGCTTGGTAAAGTTCCTTTGCCGGAACCAGCACATCTGCCGAGTTGGCGATGGCAGGCGCAGGGAAGGGCATTGAGATGTGCAGGCTGTTGTCCAAGTCGGTGGCAGTCAACTCTAGATGACCTTTGACGACCCGCCATCGCAAGTTTTCTAACACCGGCAATGATCCTTTCTTCGGCACCACCAGGCAGAGTCGCTCCAGTGCTGCCTTCAGTTTCTTGGTTTCTAGGTTCATGGTTGAGACTCCTTTTTGTGGATTGGGGCATCTCCGTGCGGGTGGGCCGCCCGGAAGTGAGCTGTGGTCTTCGCAGGGTTTGTGGGATCGGAATAGGGTTTGTGGAAGGAAAAACTTGGAAACACGAACTACGCGATTTGGGCAGCTATTACCGATTGCGGCGGAAGTTGGCTTCCGACGCTTGCGTTCGCAGGTTCGAACGCACAATGGAGCGCATATTGAGCAAGGATTTCGAGCTCGTAGAGTTGCAGACTGGAGAGCGGGACTCGCTCGACTGACTCCTGATGCTGAAATTCAGCCAATATCTGCCCATCGGTGCGCTTCCTCAAGGCTGAATTGATTCGTGTCATCCCCGAAACGAATGGGTACGACTCTCTCCTGATTGATGATGCGGCGAGCGAAGACGGCGAGCGTCGCTAGCTCGTTGCCTTTGGCCACGTCAAATTGTGAGCGCCAGACGGGCGTCTGCACATCAAATCGCATTCCCTGTGCGGAAGCATTCAGCGCGACCGTGAGCGACAGGTCATCACGAAGCAGGAAATCAATTTGTTCACAGGCGAACAGCGACCGCCGCCCAAAGGCGCGGAAGGCCTGTACTTCACCCGGATGCAAGTCGAATCGGGCCACGCGTTTTGATTCATCTCGGACGGCAAAGAAGACACGCAGCCGACCCTGGTCCACCTGCTCGTAGATCAGAAACTGGGCAAAGCGTCCGTAGATCTTGTTCTTAGAGGCGCCGTTTGCATTGAACAGGTCGCCCTCGCCGCAGAGCGCCCCCTCGAATGGGCTGTCCGGCTCTCGCGCTTGTGACTCCGCAGCATTGGAATCCCGCAACTGAAACTGCTCGATGCGGCGTTCCACGGCACGCAGGATGGCTAGCAAATAGAGTTGCTGCTCGACCGAGTCAACGCGCATCTGGAGGTGAACCGATTCGCAGCGTGGAGTCTCGGCTGCCACCGACAAGACCAGACCATTGCCGCCCACCTCTCCCTGAACTCGGCCGTATTGATTGGCGATTAAAGTGTTCATAACAGTTCTCCCCGCAAGCCCTACTCGTCTTCAACAGTCGCAAGTTCGGGTTCAGGCTCAATCTCAATCTCAAATTGGATACTGGGCAGGGTGGGTAGAATCTGTTTGGGTACGACCTTGTCAGTTGGAAAAATCAGCGCGCTGAGCGAGACGCAGCCCTGATTGCCTGGTACCCTGATTTTGCGTACGCAATGCCCAGCGTTGTCGGCTTCGACAAGCTTGGCGTTGCGGAGCATGTTATAGAGATGTGTGTTCGGTGGCAGGACGATCTTCCTGGCCCTAAGGCGATCTCGCGCTAAACTCACCGACAGCGGGACTACGACGGCTGTCTTTTCTTGTGGCGACATAGACCTGCCCACCGACGATGTTGACTCCCACCTCTCCATTCGCTATGAGCTCTTGTAGCGTCCTGACAAAAAGACCGATTTTGCTGTCAGGCTGAGCAGCGATTGCAGGCTGCGCTTGCACAACGCTGGACTGATCGCCCCTGCTTACGATCCGAGCCAACGAACTTCCTGGTGAAGCACTGCCGTGAGTCTCCGACAGGCAGGCGGCCACATGTACCAATCGCGGCAGACCCATATAGTCAACATCCTCACAAGAAATGACGTGGTGGAGGAGGAGACCGGAGAGGACAGCGTGCATCCCATGCTCGCGATCTGCTCTCCAAGTCGCAGTGACGGGCCTCCGAGCACGCTGATGGAACTCGGCTAAAGGCTGATGAAGCGGACACCATCTCTGTTCCCCACCGCGCACTTCGAGGTCAAAGAGCTTCCCCAAGTCGTGACACAGAGCGGCAATAAAGGTGGCATATTGCCACCGAGGTCGGTTCCTGGCACTCCGAAAGCTATCGACACTCCCATCTGGCTTTCGCTCCATAATAATGTTGCCCTCAAACTCCTCCAGTGCCTTCAGACCAACTTCCAGAGAATGCTCATACAGACCACCGGATTCCGAGTGATGATCCTCGGCGCTGGCTGGCAGGCTGCCGACCATACCGCGAAATCTTTCGAGCAGCCTCTCAGCGAGCGCCCGCGCCTGCGGGTCCAGAGACAACCGATACAGAGCCCTTTCGGCCAATGGGGTAGCTTCTGACACCTGTCAATTGCTCCTATCGGGGGTGTCTGACTCACCCCGGCGGTCACCCCCGGCGGGTTACCCCCGGGGGTGACCGGGAACGGAATGGCTAAAGGCGGCGCGTGCCGCGCCGCCTTTAGCGCCGGACTGCCAGCAGTAATCCGGCACCATCCGTCTGCGGCTACGGTAATTACCTACGCCGCAGCGGGGGCTTCCTCTGCCTCGAACCGAGGCGCGATAACGGCGCGGAACGCAGGTACGCCGCTGTTCTTGTTAACGACGCCGATGACCGTCAGCGCGATCTCAGACATCAGGCGCACGTCATGGGGTTTCTCATCCCATACTTCGACCGCGTAGTTTGTCCCGGTGCTGTTGTCCGGGTCCAAAACCAGCAGATTCGTCACGTATGTTTCTTTGCCGCCGGAGTTGACCTTGCGAGCCAAGCACCTCAGGATTGTGCCGGTTAGCTTCATGGCCTTTCATAGCCTCCTCGAATTAGGTTATCGGAGTGGATCTCGGACTCGTGGATCAACACAGCCATGCGTGGAACTGGGGTACTCACTTCATAGGCACTAAAAGGCTCGGATATGCCGCGCGAGTGCTCTGCCACCTTCGGGTGCTTCGCTAATTTCGAGTAGAGCCGGTGGCGAGCTTCGGAGCCTACGGCCAACACAAGGGACAGACGCTCACGAAGACGTAACCGGCAGTCGGCGAACCGCCTCACGAGCGTCAATGCCTGGAGAAGTGCGTTGCAATGGGCTCGGTCCACGACTGAGACAGTTAAGCTGCCATCACCGAGGTCGAGAACAAAATCCTCCCATAGGTAGGGCTGCCCGCCACGGCTCGGCAGGAAATTCGGAGGGCATCCCATCGTCCGAAACGCAACAACTTTGTCCTCATGCTCGCAAAGAAACTGGGCGGGCCAGTCCCTGGCTTCGAGGTAAAAGTTCACCGCCAGCAACCGGCGACGTACGCTCTCGACGGGGTGACGGCGCCTCGCCATCCAATCCACTCCCATGAGCCGCGTGACGGACTTTGTGATCTGATAGACAAACGGGCGCAGAAAGACTCGACGCAGGAATCTCGAACGCTCCAAACAGTCCAGCCGGAAAAGCACTCGCCTGGGCGAATGGGCGAGGCCCATTCGTTGTGCCTGATCGACCGTGCAATATCCGCCGAGGTGGGCCAGTCTTTTCAGGAATTCGTCTGCTTGTTCGTCCAATCCCGCGGTGCGGTCGCAAAATCGAATACTCATTCTTGTCCACACTCCAGGAACGCAGTGGTCGTGGATCGCTACGAGAATGAGATTTTGTGAGCGGCAATCCATGGGATGCGGACCTTCAATTCCATCACGCTGCGTTGGGCGAATTGGTGGATTTCTCCTGCTAAAACTGGGTTGGTGCATGGACGATAAGGTTGCGAACACTGAAAACCGCCAATGTGAACACAAATAAGACGAGGACGATTACAGGCACCATAAGGGGCGTGGTCGCCCACAGCAGAATCGCAGCGGGAGTCAATCCCACCCCAGCCAATGCCAGACTGAACCGCATGGGCGAGTGAATCGTTACCAGGCCCTTTTGATTCGACCGTGCCCAAGAGCCTTCAAGAAACCCGATCACGCCGGCTATCAGGAATGCTGGTGCCAGATGCCAAGCCAGCAGCAGGCGGAACGTCATAAGTTCGACGGCACTCCACATCCTGGCCACCACCTTTTGACGAAGTGTCGGAGGGAACAGCCCAAACACGCGCTCCGTATAGGCGGGGATCGCCGTTTCCAATTCATTGATTGTTCGTTCGGGCAAAACATCCCCCGCGTGCAACCAACTCTGCTGGAGAATTTTGCTGCTTTGTCCACCACAGACGAGCGAGGCGGCAGATGCTACAAGCAGGACAAATGCGCCAATGGAGAGCAGTCTCATGACCTCTCCAACCGGAAGTGGTGCCTCGGTTCCGGCAGCAACGGAAAGCGAGTCTTGTACGTGTAGCCGCTGGCGTACAAGAAAGCCTGCCCGCGTGGGAGTTTCATGAGCCAGTCCTCGCGAACGAGGTTGTCGATTACTTCAGTTGACTGCTGAGAAAAAGTGGCGTCAAAAGCTAGTCCGCGTGATGCGTGCTTGCCGTCCAAGACAGGGCGATAACTAGCGGACTCTCGCTTCGTGAGCACCGGTCCCTGGCCGGCGACATCGGCGAAAGCCTTGGCCGTCGCGTAGTCGGTGGACCTGAACCACAGTTTGGTATTCGTGTTGTCGAGAATCTGCTGTGCCCCTGCTGGCCCAAGGACACTCAACAAGTCCGCAACGCTCTGGAATGCCAGCACCGCCATAACGCCCTGGCCGCCCGCCTGCGACAACAGATCGACGAAACCCGGAAACACCAGTCTCCCGACCTCATCCACAATCAACCGCACGGGAGTTTTGGCTTGCTCGTAGGCATAGGCTCGCCCGATGAAATTCAGCAGATCCTGCAAGGCCAACATCCCGATCGCGTAGGCAGTCTCTTTGACGATCATCGAACCCATGAACATGTACACGATGCGCTTGTTGCGGATGGCGCGATCCCAATCAAGTTCCGGGCTGGTTATCGACATCAGACTGCGAAAGTCCGGCGTGTCGAGCTTCGACAACAGCGGTTTGAGAGAGGAGACCATTTTGTCGTAGTGGTCCGGCGGGTGCTTGATGAGGGCGAGCAGGTATTCGAACTCCGGCGTCTGTTCCGGAACCTTGGGCAACAGTTCTTCCAACGTGCCGTTGACCTTCGCATAGCGCGCGATCTTCGACAGCAACGGCCGCTCTCCCGCGAGCAGCATCGCCTGCGCGATTACGTTGATGACCTCCCACGCGAACGCCTTGAACGGTTCCGACTGACCGCCGCCAGGAAGCAAGCCGGCCAGCCGGTCGGGAATTTCCATGCCGAGCACGAAATTGTGCAGCGGGTTGTAGGTGCAGGAGATATGAGGGAAGGCAAGCGAGAAGAAGAGAAAGTCTTTTTCGCGACCGGTCCGAACAGCTGCGTCATAGGCGCGATGGAGGACGTTCAAGTCGCCCTTTGGGTCGATGAAGATGACGGCCTCACTACCGCGCTCTATCGCCTGCACTACGTCGAGTTGCAGATAGTAGGTCTTGCCTGTGCGGGTCGCTCCGGCGACGATCATGTGCCCTTCAAGATCACTGAGCGGTAGGAAGATCGGCTGTTCCTCCTTTTGGCCGACCGCGTGAAGTGTTGTCACTCCACCGAGATCCCCAGGGCCACGGCTCCGAGAAATCACAGCGCTGTCGCGCTCGACGGCAAGCACTTGGTTAGCGCGTTCGGGGTTCCACAGAAAGCCGTGCCCCAGGTACTGCATCTGGTCTTTGCCGGGCAATTGCGAGAGCGTCAGCAAACCGAGCTCGATCGGCACATTTTGATTGATCTGTCGCGATCCGCGCAGGAGCGCGACCCCCAAAAAAGCGATTCCGAACCAAAGGCCCTCGGCGCGAGTCAGGAACACGCGTTCAGGTGCTGTCACCGATAGAAGAGCCAGCAACGTCCACCCGATTACCAGGTAAGGAAACCGTCGAATTCGCACGACCGCCGAGGACAAGTCCAACTCCTTGCCGCAAGAGATTTGTGGGTGATTCCCGCGGTGATTGTGGTTTCCTGTCTTGCGCTAACAGCAAGCGCGCTGAAGAAGCAACGCTACGTTTCCCGCGGCCCGGTCGATGTCCTCTCGGGTCTTCAGCAAGACAGGCAGAGTGGCGTGAACCACGTCAGCGGTCAGTTCCGTTGCTCCCAATAGAGTCAGAGCCTCAATCCAATCGAGCGATTCGCGGATCGCGGGCGGCTTAGCCATTCCCAGATGACGGACAGCAGCCGTGAACCGGGCCGCTTGCGAAGCAATCTGCGACTCGCACGCAGGCGCGTGCGTTGTGATTATCTCGGCCTCCTGATCTGGCTGGGGATAATTCATCCACACCAGGAAACAGCGTCCGCGCAGGGCATCCGTCAATTTCCGCTGAGCGTTAGAGGTGACCACCACAATCGGCCGATGCTTCGCTACAACCGCACCCAACTGGGGAATCGAAACCTGGAAATCCGAGAGAATCTCCAAGAGAAATGCCTCGAACGAAGCACCAGTTTTATCAACTTCATCGATCAGCAACACCGCCCTGGTGTCGGATTGCAAAGCCCTCAAGATCGGCCCAGGAGTCAGAAAATCAGTGCTATAGATCTGCTGTTTCAGTTCCGTCCATGTCGTTTGCGATCCCTTCTGGCTGCTCTGGCGGATGAATTCCAGGGCGATGCGTTGCAGGGGCTCGTTCCATTGGTAAAGAGCCCTGGCCTCGTCGATCCCTTCGTAGCATTGCAATCGGATCAACGGCATTTGGAGCGCCTCTGACAAAACTTTCGCCACTTGGGTTTTTCCCGCGCCTGGAGGTCCCTCCAGCAGCAGCGGCTTCTGTAATCGGAGAGCCAGGTACAGCACGTTCGCGATCTCCCGCTTTGCGATGTAGCCGTGCCTCGCCAGAATCATCTCCAGTTCACCGGAGGAGGAAATCGAACTGCGAGATTGGTTAGTGCTGTCCATTCGGCTGCTTTCCATTGAGGGCACCGCGCATGTCTGCCAATTGCGCTTCGAGTGCTTGGATATAAGCGGTTTGCGCTGAGACCAGTGATTGTTCCGAAGGTGTGCTCTGATCTGTCGTGACATTGGCGAACGTCGAGGAAGCCGCTAGCTGCGAATTTTGATTGCGTCCGCTCCCGAGATCCAGCGCATTTAGTAGAAATATCCGTAGTGGCTGGTCGGTGCCCACTTTCACAATCGGGACGCTCATCGGTTGTTGCAAGCGGTTTGAGAGGCGATTCCCCTCGGTTGCGACTTCCGCAGCCATTTGGTTCCTCAGGTAGTCCGCTTGAGAGAAAGGCTGATTCAGAGAGCCCTGGCCGGCGAACTGGGTTGCAACAACAGCAGCGCCAGTCCCAATGCGGGCGGCGCCGGACAGGATCGGACGACCGCCGCCCTGAACCTTGCCGACCAGACCGGCACTCCCGTCCTTCATGAGCGCCAGACCGGAGATCGTGATCTCGCGATTGTTAGGCAACAGTACAGAAGTAAACCGTACGTTGATGCGGTCCTTTACAGCCCCTGCCGTGTAGCCGACCACTCGCGCGCCTTGCGGGATCAACACGGAATCGTTCACTTCGACATTGCGGTCCACAACCGCGACAACCGGCGATTCCAATCCGCTACTAATCGCGTTGGTCGTATGCGCCACAATCTCCGTTCCTGCCGGAAGCTGAAGCTGTGACTGCCCCAGTTGTGCAGGGGTATTCAGTACGGTTGTCGTGGGGACGGAAGGAATGCCAGCGGTGAACACCGTGGCTGGTGTCTGTAATTCGTTAGTGGCAGCTTGTTGCGGAACAGGGTTCGGATTGGCCATACTCGCTTCATCGCCAGCCACGCCCAAGCGTCTTATAGCGTCCATATCTCGGCTGCCACTTCCATTCCGCAAACCAGCTTTCTTCTGTTCCGCGCCTGCGGACGTATCGCCGCCCACGAGCTGGTTCTCGGTTACGGCAGCGGCACCATCAGCCGAGCCTACCGCGCGCTTTTGGTTATCCCCCCCGCTGAGTCCCGTGGGCTGACGGAAGTGCCCAGGCACCGCACTCTCAGGCTTGGAAAAAAGAAAAAGCAAGCCAGTTGCGATGAGCAACAGCACTCCTGCGGACATCATGATTGGTGCGGCCCGTAAGTGCGCTGCCGATTTCGACGTCTGCGATGCCTGAGAACCCTGGAACATGTTCTGCATCTTTGTCGCGAAGCGTCCGAAGCCGCTGAGTCTTTCCGCTCCATGAATCCCGTCGAGTACTTGCGCAGTAAGCTCTTGGTCGCGTTCGTTGTCCGTTACTGGCGCGGGATCGTCTCGCTCGATGACTGCCGTTTTCGACGGATTGTCCATGTCAGTTGCTCCGTAACCTATTCAATACGAAAAGTAGCTGGCTGATCTGCCATAGCCCGATTCGAGACAGACAGCACAACGTGTTGGTCACTGTCATGGACTGGTGGCTTAAATGCGATCAAACAGACAGAGCGTGCGCCAGGGGAGAGTTGCTTGACAGAAACAACCGATTCGGCAAGCTGAACAGGCTCCACTTTCGCAGGCACGCCTTTCTTCCTATCTTTGCCTTTATCCGTTGCTGTTACCAAGTTAATCTGAGGTTCTTCGAGGTCGACAACGGCTGCGGAGGTGTTCTCAATATCGAATGAGACAAGCGCCAGTTCATCGAGCCGCTCGGTCCTGTAGGGGTGTAAGACCAGCCCACCTGCTACGATCCCGGCATCCTTCTTCGGGCTCTTCTTCACATCATCGAGCATCTTCTCGCTCAGCTCTTTTCTGGCACGCTCACGCTTCGCCCTTTCAATTACCTCAGGATCTGCTTGTGGCGGTGCGGGGTTGTGTTGTGGTTGAGCGCCCGCAACTGGGTAATCAATCGAATATGCGGTCTCTATCAGCTTCCCGGCTTTCAGCATGATGTTGACTACCCGCCCGGATGCCATGTAGACGAGCATGTTCGTTTCGATTGCTGATTTCGCCTTCTCCCCCGACGTCCGTATCTGTTTCACAATCGCATAGTGCGGGTCGTCCTTGTCAGCCTCGGCAAGGAAATAGTTGCTATCTCCGAGCGCAATTCGCCGAATCGAGTCCGCGTTTGGGAACTGCACCATCACTGCGAAATGCGGAGCGGTGGAGATTGCGTATGGCCGGGCCAGCGGTACGACTCCGGTATCGCTGCTGCTGTGGGTCAGTTTCGATTGCTGCGCGACATCACCAGCTTGAGACTGAGCGAGACAGCCGACAGCAATGAACAACATGATCAATTGGGCAATCTTCCTCATTGCTGTAGAACCTCTTCTTTGTAGTCGGCGACTTCCATCCCGCTCCACGCGTTGCCAGCGGCGCGAGGCACAGGCGTGAGTCGGACCATGTACTTCACCAGAAGTTCCTTCTTGTTCTCCTGGCCATTGATTAACGTCGTGATACGTTTCTGCCCGAACACAACCGCCGTGTATGGGTCCCCTGGAACCATCTCTGCTGACTTGACCACCACCGTCGCTGTGACGTTGTTGTCGCGTACTGTATCGACGAAATGCTGCTCGTTGAGCTGTGCGAGGATGTGTTGACGTAATGTGTTCGTCATTTGGTTTAGCGCCATAGTCGTGTTCCGCTTGACTGTGACGGGATCGATGTTCACGAACCGATCCAGGAAACCGCTGATAAATGACAGTTTTTCAGCGTCATCTGGCTGTTGCTGTACGGCTGTTTCAGCCACCTCGACTCCCGAACCGCTCAAGGAAGAGACTTTGCCGTCCTGCACGCGAAGCAGAATCGGTGGCCGTAGCTGCGCCAGAATCGCCGACATCATGGCGACCAGCGCCACACTACACGCGAGCAGAGCGACTCTCGATGCGCGCCGCGCTTGCACAACCAAGTGGCTGTAGAAGTCGCAATAATCGCCAAGCTCCAGCTTCGTCTGCTGCATTTCATCACTCGAAACCGACGTGAAACTGCTCATTTGGTTCTGTACCTCTACGCCGTTGCTGGCGGTGGTAACGCAGCGAATTTCGTTGGCGGTGGCACGACAGCGGTCTCGCTGCTTCGGCTTCGGGCGAAATACCCGAGGGCCTGGGGAACCGTGACTGCCGCACCGCCGGTCGCATACGCAAGTACAGCCGACGCACCAGTCTCGGCGACTTTGTAAGTGGCATAAGCTAGGCCAGCCGTTACCAGCGCCGAAATCGCTGCGCCTGCCGCATTCAATGCACCATTGGTCAGGTATCCGGTCAGACGGGGGATCTGCGTCAGGAGAATGGCCAATAAAACCAGCAATATCGCGGGCACTAAGTCAACGAACGGACCGGCTAGAAGCACCTGCAATAACGCTGCCGTGAATAGCGCCAGTACAAGGCTCCAAACGGCCGGCCACAACAATACCTGCAGCAGTGCCTTCAGATAGGTGTAGGCGACGGTGCTGAGTTGACGGCTCGGCAGTAAGGCGAGCAGTAGCGGACCGAAAATGTACAGCAGAATGGTCGCCAAAGCTTGAGCTGCGACAAGCCCGATGTAAGCCAGAACCAGAATGACGGCAGAAAGAAGGATCAATAGCGTAACGATGCTCGTCGATAGCCGCGCAGTGAAAACAATCGCCCCGCTGAGGCTGTCGAATTGCGATTGGACCTGCTGAAAGAAGCTCTGAAAGCTGTTCGGATCGCCGAAATGGTGCGCCAGGTCGGAGCTCAAGACATTGAATTTCATAAAGAGACTCCGATAATCGCCAAGAACCGCCAGCGTTATACCGAAGCGGCACATGATCCGGAAATAGTCTTCTTCCGCCCCGTCTTGGAAAAACACCTGCAACATGCTGAACGTGAACACTAGTGCTGCCAGAGGCAGCGCGATGCCGAGGATCAATGGCAGATACTGTTCAGCTCGACCCCAGAGACCACCCAAAGCCGCGAGAAATCGGCTGATTGTGCCCAAATCAGGCATTAGTGTCCCACCCTGTCGCCAATGCCATAAGACAGTTGCATGCTGCCGACCATGCTAGAGACTGTGCTCAATTGCGCTTGACGAACCTGTTCTTGCTCTTTTTCTATCGAGTTTTCGCGTGCGATGGAGAGGGCCTGCAATCTCATCAGCCGAGCCAAGAGGCGATGGTCGTAGGCTTGCGACCGCAACAAAGCTCCATTCGCGGCGGCGGCTAACTTCGCCGCTCCTCCTGGACTCGCATTTGCCGCGCGTACCTCGATATCATCAGCGTCGGTCTCTTCCTGTTCTGACACGAGTTCCATCCGCGAAGCATCGAAGAGGCCGAGTGTTGCGGTGGCATCCGCCGCATCAATTCTCTTCTTGCGGATGAGCGGAAAATCAGCGGTCGGTGTGACCCCGTAGGTCTGTTCCAGATCGCCGCGGACCGTTGAGGGATCAACTAGGACACTGCGGAAATCCCGCTGCAGTTGTTGAAATTCCGGGAACTGGCTCCCCACAACCCGGTGGAAGAGTCCCAGAAGATGTCTGCCTCGAACGAGCGCAATCCCTTCCTGAACGCCAGAATTGACGAGGTTGTACTGCTGCACGTACAGGCCGAGAGTGTTCAATGTCTCCTGGGAGATGCCGATTTGGTGACCCATGCGCGCAACCGCTGTCCAGTCAATCACCGGCATCGTTCCAAAAATTGCGTGCGCAGCCAGCGGCAGCAGTAACGATGCCAGCATGACCGCGATGATTGATTTGCTATGAAACGGTTGCATAAATCTCCCCCCGATTCTTTGCTGGAGATGATCCCAAGCCCTGCGGGTGCGACAAGCCAAGCCTGTAAATGACTTCGAGTGAAGACAACTCCGGGTGCTCTCTCGTGAACTTTTCCCGGAACTCCATTTCCACTGGATTGCTCGTAGTGGCCCAATAGTCAAACGGAGTCGCCGTTAGCTGAATAACTGTGCTCGATTCAGGTTGGTTGACGACGAGAAGATAGCTTTCAGCGAAATGCCCTGGAACGTTGCGCAGTTCCTTCACTGCCTCTAACGCTGGTTCCGAAAGATGCAGAACTTCACGAAGACGTGACAGCTCTCCCAATTGCGCGCAGAGGAACTTAGCTTCCGTGTTCTGTAGGATTGCGAGCCCGATGATGTGTGGGGACTCCGCCGTCCCAACGAAGTCTTCAATGCCCTGACTAGCCGCGATGATCGATCCGTACCGTTTGCGAGCCGTCCGAAACGCGTTGAGGATCTGTGTTCCCAATACCGGATCGGCCAGCATCGCCCAAACTTCGTCGAATACAGCGATGGCGGGCCGAAGATTTCCGCTCGCGTCTTTGCGACCGATCTGTTGATCGATAGCCCTTGCAATGGTGAAGGCAACAGCCGCTTGCAACTCGGGAGATTCCTTCAGCCCATCGATGTCATAGCAGATGATGTCCTCGGCTTTTTCGAGTTCGGAGCTTGTGTCCCGATCGAACAACTGCGCATAAACGCCCTCTCCCGTCCAGCGGTTTAGCTTCAATACGAGCAAGTGCGCGAGTTGCTCAATGACTCCGTTCTCAAATGGATAGTGCTCCAGTGTCCATTTCAGGTCGGAGAAACGGGGAGTCTTGCCAATAGCCAAGAGCCGCTCATAGGTCATGCGGACGGCTTTTTCCAGGAAATTCAGCGTGACCGCATCATCGGAGCCGGTTCTGCCGGCCATGTGGAACGCGAGTGAAGCCACACCGGCGACCTGTGCGGAATCCGGTTCGTGAGTGATGCCACTGAGATCCCAGGGATTTTTTACGAGCTTAGTGTTGAGACCGATTTCCCGATATTGGCCGCCGAGAACTTCGATCAAAGCACGATAATCTGCGCCCTTAGTGACAATCGCGATCCGTGGATTGAGGGCTTGCAACTGCAACAGGAGCTGCTTTATGAGAAAAGACTTTCCCGAGCCAGTCTTGCCGGTCACAAGCATGTTCGCGTTCGTGAGTTCAGTGCTGAACGGGTTGAATCGCAGGAAGGCTCCTTCACGTGTCCGTGTCAGGAAGGCCGGTGTGCCATCGTGAGTTCCGGTCCAGGGGAGCTCAATTGGGACAAAATCGGCGGCTTGCCCGGAAAGTAGAGTGAATTCCCGATTCGTCTTCCGGACTCCTTGAGTGCCGGTCAGGAATGAGATGAACGTGGGCAGTAGCGCAGTGTCTTCGCGGTACCCTCGGGCGCCGTTCATCTGTCCAATTGCCTGCAAGACAGACTCGACCCGCTGCGCCAACTCCTGCTCCGCCTTGTTGCGTTCTGCCATTGTATGCGCGACGTTGGCACTCGACACAATCACCGCCAGCTCGATCTCAACAAGACGCTGCGAGGAAGTGACCGCAGAAGTCAGCGTGTCGACAGTGTCTTTTTCGAGAGCCGCGGCTTGGAAGTCGCGGCGACGGCTGCCGTCCTTCCGAAGTTGAAAAGCGAGGCTTTTCTTGAGGAGGCGACGAATCTTGCGTACCTTTGAGGCTTGATTGGGCACTCGGACGCTCACAACGATCTCGGAAGGAAAATCCAACGCGAGCAAGGGACGCGGCAACGACGCAAATGTTGCTTCCGGCAGCTCTGAAAGCGTGACGACAGCCTTTAGAACGCCGCCGAGGTCGAGGAAGCGAACACCTTCCGACCAGTCCGTATTTAGGAGCGATTCGATATCCCGATTTCGATTTGCTGCACGAGGATCCGACGGATTGAATGAGTGATACACAAGATTGACCAGCTCGGACTCGCTGAGCCGGCGCATCGGAGTTATAGCTTCGAGACCGATGCGGTAAGTTTCGAGGACCTGATTGAATTCGGCCACGAGACGCTTGTGTTCTGCGCGGTTGCGTTGTACCAAGGCTTTGGTTTTTGCTTCATTCAACGCGAGTCGCACAACGCTTGGGAGTTTCGACAAGCCATGGCGTGCAAGGCCATCCCAGAGCGATGCGGCGAATCGGGAGGTCGCCGAGCGAGTATCCCAGGTCCGTTGTGGTTTCCAAGAGAGAAGCGCGAGAAGCCTGATCGAACGCAACTGACCGCCGTCAATCGCTGATCTCCAGAACGAGAGCCGATTTTCCTCAAGCCACGCCGCGGGTGAATTCACCCAATTCGCACAGGTTTTTCTGTCCTGCAACGCTTGCGGTGTGTCGTGATCTACGACGTAACGAAACTGGATCTCGACCTCCGGATGGCGGATTCCCTTGATGAACGCATCCAGGACACTGCTTACTGCTTCGAGGCGCTCGGCGGAGGCGAACTGCGTTGCAATTCCTACGCACTCCCATCCTGCGCAAAATGACCCATCCCGTCGCACGATGAGGTCATCACGAATTTCTGATATGGGAATCCTGCTGGCGAGTGAAGACACTACTTTCTGTCCGCTTCCCGTGGATTCGGGACTTGTTTCTGTTCGAGTGCTGCCATACGGCAGGAAGACGGCCAGAGCTAGCGTCAGAAGCGCGAGAGCGCCGATGAACGTGGCGATCAAATGAATTGTCGAGGGCTGGATCATTGTTGATCCTCGATGATGTACGGCAACTGCGGCTCGCTCGATCGTGCGCTATGCGCCTTCGGACGAAATTGGTGTTGAATCCAGGCGATCAGATAACCACGCGGTTTGCCGTGCTTTGCCCATCGCAGAAGCAGGATCAGGACAGCAGATGAGCCATAGGCCATGATCGTTGAAACCGGCAGGAAGCCGAGGAACACGCGGTGGACATGATCTCCGATCAATCGCATGAGAATTGCCCATGCAATCACCAGGCCCCAGTCCTCCAGCTCCAAGCCGAAGAATTCCGCCCGCACTGAAAGCGAACGGGCGACGGGTTTGAGTCGAAGCGGCATGGCTCAGCCTGCGAAAGTGCGGAGAAGTTGCAGAACCGATGACAACAGCAACGCGCCGCCTGCTCCGGCCCACTGTTTTCCGCTGGGACGTTCGCGAGCAACATTCGCCACCGCCCACATAACCAGGAACCCGGCACCGAAGATGCCAAGGCCCTGCGCATAGCTCAAAGAGTTCGAAAGGAACTGGCTGACTCGGTCCGATCCCACTTGGGCGATGGCTGGCAAACCGAAAAACATCGTGAGCACAAGTTGTGTGAATGCTTGGCACAAGCCGCGCGCACGTCCACTTCCTCGCCTAGTCGAAAGTCGAGCCATAAGTCTTCTCCCTTTGTGGTTGCTGGATCACCGAAGCAGTGAAACGGGAGCAGGATCAGCAGTAGAGATGCTGAAGGAAGGGGCCTGCTCCCGTCGCATTCAAGTCAGAGGGTGACTTCGATGCCTCGCTTCGACACTTCTGATGTCACGCAGCAACGTCCGCAACATCGGTCCCGACTTGAGGCATCGGGCAGGAAAGCTCCGGTGAGAATCCCTTCTCACTATTACTAAAGGGCACATCCCCGGAGAAATTGGCCGCCTCTGACAAAATATTTTTTGATTTAATGGAATTATCCCCCGTCTCCGGCGAGTCACAAATCCTGGCTACACGCCGCAAGCGATTGACGATTCTCTTCAGGCGATGGTGTACAGCGTTGGATGTGGAACGGCCGTTCTTGTGAGCCAATTCCTTGGCACCGAATCCTTCCCATCTGAACTTGAACAGGAGTTGGGATTCAGACTGCGAGAGAGCACGAGTGTATTGTGCCTGCCGGAACAGGTCTTCCAGCACGATCGCGTCTTCAAAGTTATCCTCCGCCAGTGGTTCCGAAAATTTCTCAAAGCCATCTAGGACGATTGAGGCACGCCGCGTTTCTTTCATCGCCCATCTCAGCATGGCCTTTCGTGAATTCATGACGAGCGCAACTGGAAGCTGTCCATTTTGCCGCAGCATTGCTGGAGACTTTGCGGTCTCCAGAAATGCCACCCAGGTTTGCTGCGCCACGTCATCCGGTGGAAGCATCGGAAAACGCTGACACATTTCGCGATAGATCTTGTGAATTGCGGGAGTGAATGCCACGAGAAGCAATTGCTGCCCGAGGTTTTCAAAGGCCTTGTCCGAAACGGCATGGATCACGGCGTGGAGGATTTGGTTCCCTGCATCGTGGTTCACTGCCTCTCCTTGCTCGTGCAATTTTGCGACTGCATCAAGCGGAGACTGGAAGTGGCTGAACACTGGATAGTTGCTGGCAAGCGCTTTGAAGTGGTTTCGGGCTGTTTGTGTGCTCAACGAGTCGAGCAGTGCCGCCTCGACATTGCATACAACACACGGGCAATTGTTCTCCTTGTTCATCGGCGGGTACTCCTGAGGGAGGAGCCGGAGGCCAACGGACCGAGGCCAAGCCCTCATATAGCAAGGTTGGAGAGATCGCGGAGGGCGCGATTTGCGGTCCGAAAGCCAAGTTCGGAATTCCTCCTTCACCCTATAAGAGGCGGAAAAATGGGAAAAGCTCAAAGAGAAATCTGATTTTTTTTCTAGTGTCCACAGAGGTAACGGCTTCACCCGGGAGTACCGTCGGTTCCATCTTCGATGCAGTCATAAACTTCTTGCGCTACGATTCGTTGTGCCAGGACCAGACCCGCAAAAGCATTCACTTTCCGGTTTTTCCTTTTCGGGGTACCTAGAAAATTCTCGGATAAGACATTTCCCGCAGGTCGAGCGTAATATTTCACTGCTCAACATCGTTGAGCTTGCTCGCGCGCTTCGCGTCCGTCCCGCCGTTCTGCTGGACACGCTGCACTGACTGGAGCTTCAAAGGAGATTCGGTGCAACGCGCTATCCGGTTTTCCTCCGCTTCAGGTCGGCGAGGATTTCCGTGTACCGGTTGAAGCAGGGGGAGCAGCAGGTGAGGTGCTGGCTTACAGACGGATTGGCCTCCCTGGGATGTTCGGCGAGGCGTGTTAACTCCGAATCGGGAGGACAGTCAATCCGTTGCGGATTGGGAAACGCCTCCGAAAGATAGGATTTCGCGAAGCCGAAGAATTCTTCCTCGTTAATTTCCTTTCGCTTGTTGTTGTTGCGCATTGGCTCGCGTTGCCGACCTCAACTCGTCAGGCACCCGGTCGCCCAAGTTTTGCATGGCAATGACCCACTTCCAATTTCATATCTTGAGTCGTGCCCGCGCCTGCTGCAGCGCGTGGCTGAACCTTGCTTCGGCCGCGTGAGCCGACAGGCCGTGGATCTTACCGACCTCCTCCCAGGAGAGCCCCTGCATCCGCCGCCAAGCCATGTCTTGTGCGATGAAGTCGCACTGCGCCAGGCATTCGTCGAGCAACATCTTGGTCTCTAATTCCCGCAGGGAATCGGCCCACGGCGGCTCTGCCATCTGACCGGCTTCGCAGAGGCTGACCACCGCCAATTCTTTGCGCTTCAGGTGATTGACGTGTCTCAAGAAGGCGCGAAATATGTACGCCCGCAGGTCGCGAACCTGCGCCAGGTCGCCCGGTAGATCTTTGCCCCTTATCACCCGCGAAACCGTCGCCGCGACTTCTTCCAGCGCAGTCGTGACCACCGCAGGATCGCCAAGCAATTTCAGACCGTGTTCAAGTGCCCTCGAATAAATTCCTTCAGCCGCCTCCAGCACTGCTGGCTCGATTTTCCTGCCACGCCGGTCAACAGCGTTGAGGCGAAAGACACTGCGAGAACCTTCAGCCGCCATTGTGGGTACAACCGGGACTTTACGAACAGGCCGGAAGCCTCCGACATCTTGTGGATATTTCAGACGAATGGCGGCGAACTGGCCCGAGTTACTGCCGGTTCGAGGTATTATGCTCCTTCGCGGAAGGCGTCTCAACTAGCTGTCGCCCAGAAAGGGCGTGCCACCACTTCGTCTATGCTGCGCGACGGCTCACGAGTCCCCGCGCTGCGGAGGATGAAACATGCGCAAACAACGCCCGGTCCTTATGTTGGTGTTGTGCTTTGGAATCATCCAGACTGTCGGTTGTAAGTGGCTGTCTCGTCCAAACGTTTCGGGAGTGTGGAAGGGATCAATCGAAGGCACTGACAAGCGCGGGCACAAGTGGCAGGGACCCGCTGAATTGACATTGAACCAAAATGGGGACGCGATCACCGGAACGCTTTTTTTTACTCCACCTCAGGCCGGTCGTGTTCAGGTGCCGATTTCTTCAGGCGTTGTGTCTAAGGATTCCCTCACATTTTCGGGCCAGAACCAGTTTTCGATGGCATCCGTGGAGATCACCTTCCACGGCAAGATGAGCGACACGACGCTCAGTGGGACAGCCGACATAACATCCCGCAGTATGATTCTTGGTCCGGCGACGGAAACGGCTTCGCTCAGATTGACAAAGCAGTGAATCGCTTCGACTAGGCTGAAAACCCTGTCACCGCCAGGTTCCAAGCTGTTCCTCGCCGACTCCTGCCTCGCCGAGAAGCTGAAGTGTGCTGCATCCGCGAAGTCGTCACTTCCCGACTTACGGCCGATCAGCCATTCTTTGTTCAATCAATCTGAATATCCGCGTTTTGATGCCGCATGAGTGCGCCAGTTGTGTGCCTCTCTTGCGAGCCAAGGAGGAACCTCTATGGCTCGCAAAGTTGGCCAAATCATTGCACGAGGCGACCGCAGATGGGTCATCCGGGTCTATCTGGGCCGCGATCACCAAACCAAGAAGCGCAACCACACCCGAACAATCCACGGCAGTATGAGGGAAGCCCAAGCATATCTGACAAGAAAACTGAGGGAGCGTGACCTAGGCCGCGATCTGGAAGGGGCCAGGATAACGTTGAACGAATACCTTGACCGATGGCTTGGGACAGCCGTAGGACCGGGAGTACGCCCAAAAACCTTCCAAGATTACCAGGGCATGCTGCACCGATACGTCCGACCGGTTCTCGGTAAACGAGTTCTGGCCGCACTGCGACCTCTAGATCTTCAGCCGTTACGCGCATGTGCTGATGAAAGGTGCGATGCAGCAGGCAGTGCGTTGCCGCGGGTTGCTCGAGAATCCGGCCGATGGGCTCAAAGTACCGCAGCAAGTTCGAAACGAAATGCGGTCTCTGACCGTTGAACAGGCGAAGGCGTTACTCAAGGCCGCAGAGGGCACAAAGTATGGGCCAGTCCTCGCAGTCGCACTCACTGGTATACGCCCGAGTGAAAACTTGGGTCTCAAGTGGCAAGACATAGACTGGGCACGACAAACGGTTAGCGTTGTTCGTAGCATCCGGAGACTGAACGGGAAATGGTGCTTCTCAGATACCAAGCGTTTGAGAAGCCGTCGTCCAGTCAAGCTGCAGAGCTAGATTGTTTCCCTTCTTCATGATCTGCAGACTAAAGTGAGTGTGCAGGATTTCTATCCAGAGGCCCGTGACTTGATCTTCAGGACGCCGTCGGGACAGCCAATCAGTGCCGACTATCTCGCCAAGCACTTCCGATCAATACTCGACCTTGCGGGTGTGCCACGATTGAGGCTCTATGATTTGCGCCATTCGGCGGCCACGATCGCGTTGGCAGCTGGAGTGTCGCCCAAAGTTGTTTCTGAGCAGCTTGGACACGCGAGCACGGCCTTTACGTTGGATACTTATGCTCACGTTCTTCCACACATGCAGGACGAGGCTGCCGCAGGCGATCAAAGGTCCGCATGGTACCGTTGTCCGCTTTCCGAGCACCGTTCTTTCCCGACAAACCAACCTCATGTACGTGATGAACTATTTTGGGGAGCTGAACGCCCTGGCCGCGCGTCAGGCCGTCAAAGAAGGTTTGACCGGCGAAGAATTGCACGCGCGCCAGGAATATCTCGCCCACGAGCCAACTGCTGACATGAGGAAGGGCGCGAATGAGTTGGCGCTGCATAACACCTTCCAGTCGAAGCTTGGCAAATTCGGCTCAACGATCCAGAATGCGATTCGCAATGATCCCAGCGGTCTCGCGAAATACATGTTCCCGTTCTTCAGAACCCCGATTAACCTGGCGAAGGCCACGGCTGAGTACTCACCAATCGGCTTGCTCCGCGGAACACTGAAGGGTGATGTGGACGCCCAGGCAAGAGGACTGGTTGGGAGCACGCTTGCGGCTGGGATTGCGTATCTGGCCTTGAACGGCCACGTGACAGGTGGTGGCCCAACCGATCTCAAGAAACGCGAAACGTTGGAAGCTACCGGCTGGCAGCCGTACAGCGTCAAGATCGGAGATCGCTATTACAGCTACCACCGAGCAGAGCCACTAGGACTCGCAATCGGCCTCACAGCCGACGCCGTCCATGGGATGAAGACCGGCGACTCGGAAGTGGTCTCTCAAAGCAAGGCCGACACTGCGGTCGCGCACATCATACGGAACCTTGAGAGCTTACCCTTCCTCTTTCAGTTGTCCGCCATCACAGAGGCGCTGCATGATCCGTCCGGAAAGCGAATAGACAGCTTCATCGCCAAACAGATCGCGAGCTTTGTTCCCGCGTTGGCCGCGAACATGGCGCAAGGTATCGACCCGACTGTCCGTCGTCCTGGCGGTAATACGCTCCCGGAGATCATCAAGCAGAACGTCGAGTCCCGCGTGCCTGGACTGACAACAAACGTCCCCGCCGTGACGGATATAACGGGACGAACTGTTCAGCGTCCAGCGTCTGCACTCGGGGGTGCCAATCCCTTCCCAGTGTCGAAAGCGAACAACGATCCGGTCATCCAGGAGCTGGCTAGTCTTGGCATTGCAACGACTCAACCGCCAGCAAGCGTGAAGATGAAAGGCAAGTCCTTCCAACTGACCGGGACTGAGCGTCAACAGCTCGCACAGCAGGAAGGCGACCTGCTGCGCGGTAAAGTCGCTAAGTGGATTGCCACGAAGGCTTGGGCCAGCCTTGATGACGATCAGCGGCGAAAAAAGATCGCAGAGCTACGACGGGACATTACAGCCACTAGGCCGCAGAGGCTGACAAAACTGAGGAATCGAGCGCTTGGTAATGAGATTAATGCGCGGCGCGACAGCAGCCGTGAAACCTCGTCCGAATAGGCACACTCCGGGTGGTGAAGGCCCAAATTGTTGTAAACATCTTGTAAGCGAATCGTGATACATTTTCAAGTACTTCCCCGACCCAAGTTCGGTTTAGGGGGAATCTCTGCGTATCATAGGAAAAGCGTTCGTCGGCGTTGCTTGCTGTGTAGGAGCGGCAGCCCTTTTGTCACTTCTCGTGCAGGACGATCCTATCCTTAGACCCGTAGCGCCCCTTCTGGTGCTGCTTGTGGTGATTTCGACCGCTCAATTATCGGGTATCCGTTCGGCCAGAATCGGTGCTACCATCGCCACCCTGATTTTTGCCGTCTTTTTGTTTCCCCCATTAGGCAGCCTCGCGGTACATGATCCCAAGCATCGGGTAATCGTGATTTCTTTTCAGATGGGCTCTATGGTTGCGTCCTATCTCCTCTCGCAGAACCCGGCCAGTCTCCGACCGTAGCACCGAAACGAAGATGCAGGTCTGCTCGCGATGAGTTTGTTGGTCCGTGGGCTTCCTTGCGGTCCATCATCCAACGATGGCTGAATTTTGGCTCACAGAACCCGGTGGTACGATGCTCGCTCATGGACATCCGAAAGGATATTGGCCTGCTCATAGCATTGAGTGCCATGGCGGCCCTTGGATTTGCAGTTTGGTGGATGTGGAATCACTGAAGCTCATCTTGCTATTATGCTCAAAGATTTTATGTCGATTTCACTCCCACCGATAGGTGACGTGCGTGCGCAGGGCAAGACGCTGGACAACTCGCCTGCTGTTCATCCTGTCCATCCTCGGACCAGGATTCATCACAGCCAACGTCGATAATGACGCGGGTGGTATCTACACCTATTCCTCGGCCGGTGCCAAGTTCGGATATTCGCTGCTTTGGACCATGATTCCCATGACAATCGCGTTAGCTATTGCCCAAGAAATTGCGGCGCGTACAGGTGTGGTGACCGGAAAAGGTCTCAGCGAGCTGATTCGTGAAGAGTACGGTTTGCGTACGACATTTGTGGTTATGGCGGCGCTGGTTGCGTGCAATCTTGGAGACGTGATCTCGGAATTCGTGGGCGTCGCCAGCAGTATGCAGCTTTTCGGGGTCAGCAAGTTTGTCAGCGTTCCGATTGCCGCCGCGCTCGTTTGGCTCGTAGTGGTGCTAGGGGACTATAAGACGTTGGAGAAGATTTTCGTTTTCCTGTCGTTCTTATATATCGCGTACATCATCACTGGCATGCTGGCAAAACCAGATTGGGTGGAGGTTTCCCGGAGCCTCATCCATGCACCCTCCATCAGGCAACTGCGACAGCCTGGCTACTTGTACTTCGCGGTCGGAATTATTGGAGCTACCATCGCCCCATGGCAGCAGTTTTACTTGCAGTCTTCGATTGTTGAAAAAGGCTCCTCTTCTCCAAAGACTCTCAAATACAGCCAGATCGACGCCGTGTGCGGCTCGCTATTCTCGGTTGTTGTCGCAGGCTTCATCGTCATCGTGTGCGCTGCCACGTTATTCATCCATGGCAGTACCGAAATTCGTGACGCGGCGGATGCGGCCCAGTCCCTGCGGCCTCTGGCTGGCCAGTACACTTTTATCTTGTTTTCAGTAGGGTTGCTGAACGCCTCTCTGTTCGCGGCATCGATCCTGCCTCTTTCTACCGCCTACACCGTTTCTCAGGCGTTGGGCTTTGAGTCCGGCCTCAACAAGCGGTTCAAGGATGCGCCTGTGTTTTACTGGCTCTACACGGCGCTCATAGCGTTGGGCGCAGCCACTACGCTTACTCCCAGCTTCCCGCTAATAAGGGTGGCGATCTTGTCCCAAGTATTGAACGGGGTTCTTCTTCCTGTTGTCCTGGTGTTCATGCTGTTGCTAGTGAACAAGCGAGACTTAATGGGAACCCACGCGAATTCTCGTGGCTACAACTTGGTTGCCTGGGGCTTAACTGCAGTCATTACCATGCTGACCGTATTCATGCTTTTCTCGCTTTAGTACCTTCCGGCCCGTCCCGAAGGAAATCGGAATCACGCGCGCATTCCGCAGCCTGGCCAGCTCTTGC
>CAVQZP010000058.1:0-113242 GCA_963718505.1 uncultured Acidobacteriota bacterium
AGAAAAAGCGTCGACCACAGGGGACGCATCGGGGGATCGAAGGATCGGGTCATCGGAGCATCGGGAAACGACTGAGCTATGAACTGCAAAAAGGAACCGAAGGAACCCAACGCCAGTGAGGGCAAGATGCCCTCACGACAGCCGGCGGGACGCCGGCGCTACAAGTCGCGACTGGCGAGTGAAATCTTAAAACGCAGAGATCGGCGAGAAGATCCGCAGAGGGCGCGGAGAAAAGTTGTTCACCGCAAGGTGCCCTTTTTCGCCTGCAACCACTTGATTTCACGGCCAATGAAGACTGCATCCGGCGAGGACTGGGGCACATCTGGATAGGTGTCGTTGAGAGTTCAACGGCCATGTAAGACCACCTCAAAGCCGATTCTGGCAAAAGCAAGCAGATAGAGTTGAACTGCTTCACCCGGCGAGGCCGGGAGGAGTGCATCCATGAGGCATCACTTTCGCGTGGTGGTGGTGCTGGTTGTGTGTCTGATCGCGTACGGTGCGCTGCTGGCGGCGTTTCATTGGATCAACCAGCCGCGCGATAGCGCCGTGCTCGGCGGCATCGGCCTGATTATTGCGTTGTTGGTGGTGGTCCCGTTGGCGATTCGGGAGATCTGGAGGAGCCTATGACCCTATTCAATAGCGATCGAGATAAAAGGAGTTCAGGTATGGAGTGGACAGCGAATTTTTCCGCAGGTCGGTGATCGTGCCGGTGCTGATCGTTGTTGGATTGCTGATCGGCGTGTGGATGATCTTCAGTTTCCTGGTTGGGGTAACTCGTATCGAGGCCGGCTATGTCGGCATCGAGGTGAATCTGGCGGGGAGCCAGAGAGGCGCGTCGCAAATTCCAGTGCGCACGGGCTGGGTGCTGTACAGCCCGCTGACCACGCAGGTGATCGAGTTCCCTACTTACGTGCAGACGGTGAAGTGGACGCGGGATACCAGTGAAGGCCATCCGGTGAACGAGGAGATGGGCTTCAACAGCAAGGAGGGCATGGAAATCTTCGCGGACGTTTCGTTGTCGTATGCGATCGAGCCGAGCCGGATCAGGATTTCTACGTGAAGTATCGAGTGAACCAGCTTGAGGGCTTCACGCATGGCATTCTGCGCGATATCGTGCGCAACTCGCTGAACGAAGTGGCGTCCACCTATACGGTCGAGGACATCTACGGCGAGAAGAAGGCGCAGTTCCTGGGCGGGTGGAGCAGCAGATCCAGTCGAAGATCACGAATGTTGGCGTCGGCGTGCAGCAGTTCGGCTTCATTGGTGCGCCGCGGGTGCCGAGTGTGATTGCGCAGGCGATCACCGCGAAGGCCCAGGCGATTCAGGAAGCGGAGCGCGCCAAGAATGAGCTGGCGACCACGCAGGCGGAGGCGGCGAAGAAGATCGCCGAGGCTGAGGGCGACGCGAAGTCGGCGGTGACGCGGGCGCAGGGCGAGGCGGATGCAAACCGCATCCGGCAAAACTCGCTGACACCGCAGTTGCTCGAGCTGCGCGGCTGGAAGATCAGCAGGCGCTCATTGAGAAATGGAATGGCCAGCTGCCGACGGTGGAAGCCGAACAGACCGGTGCGTTGATGCTGCAGTTGCCGCGGCAATAATCGTTGCGGTGGCGAGGGGAGGGCTAAACGCCCTCCCTTTTTTGGTTCGTGGCTATTTTGAGGTGCGAGCTTCTTCGGAAAAGACTTGAACCGAAAAGGAAGTCGAGGAAACCTTGCGAGTGAGGGCAGGATGCCCTTACGACAGCCGGCGGGACGCCAGCGCTACACGTCTTGAGCACCGAAAGGGGAGTGACATCTTAGTGCGCGGAGGACGCGGAGAAGAGCCGCGGAGAGCGCAGAGACAGAGCTTCTAACTGCGAAGGACGCAAAGAAAAGCGCGCCCCGCAGGGAGCAGAGGGGATCACGGAGGAACGCTGGCTTCTTTCTATGCCCGACGAAGGTCGACGGGCGTGGACGCCCGTCGCTCCAGCGAGTCAAAGACATGGATTTTGCAGTTTGCAGACCATCGGCTGAGCGGGATGGCGTATCTTTCCCGTATAGTCTTCTGCCGGGCTTTTTCCTTGGGGGTGCGAGTCGACGAGTCGTGGTCACGGGCATGGGGGCGGTGAGTCCGAACGGAGTTGGGCGGGAGGCTTTTGCGGAGGCGATTCTCGCGGGCAAGTCGGGGGTGCGGCGAATCTCACACTTCGATCCCAGCGACATCACTGTGCAGATTGCGGGTGAAGTGCAGGGCTTTGATGAATTGGCGTGGATGGAAAAACCGCGAGCGAAGACATGTATCGCGCGTGTTGCCGCTGGCGCTCGCGGCCGCGAGTGAAGCGCTGGATCACGGCGGGATCGACACGAGTTCCCTTTCGATGGATGAGCGGCGGCGGTTCGGTGTGATCGTCGGATCGGGTGGCGGGTCGCAGGAATTTACCCGAAGAGCAGTATCGGCTGTTTTTTCCACCAGGACTACCGGCACATGAGTTTGTTCTGCGTGCCCACGGGAGTGATGGGGACGTTTTCGAGCGATCTGAGCATTCGATTCGGACTGCGCGGGCCGAGCCAGGTGATCACGACGGGATGCACTTCTTCGACGGACGCGATCGGGTACTCGATGCGGACGATTCAGTCGGGGCGCGCGGACATGATTCTGACTGGCGGCGCAGATGCGCCGATCGCGCTCGGCATTGTGAAGGGATTCATCCTGATGAAGATCCTGACGGATTCGTGGAACGCGGATCCGACAAAGGGATCGCGTCCGTTTTCCGTGGACCGTGATGGATTCGTGCTGGCGGAGGGCGCGTGGATGTTTGTGCTGGAGGAGTACGAGCACGCGCGGGCGCGGGGCGCGAAGATACTGGCGGAGGTCGCGGGGTATGGATCCACGTGTGAAGCGTTTCATCGCGTCCGCTTGAAAGAGTGCGGCGAGGAGCCGGCGCGGGCGATCGGATTGGCGATGGAGCAGGCTGGGATTGCCGCCCAGGATGTGGATTATGTGAATCTGCATGGGACGTCGACGCAACTGAATGATCGGATCGAGACACAGGCGCTGAAGCTAGCTCTGGGCGAGGGGGCGCGCGAGGTGCCGATGTCGGCACTGAAGTCGCAGATCGGGCATCCCCAGGGCGCGTGTGGGGCGGCGGGAGTGGCGGCAACGATTGTCGCGATGGAACAAGGGCAGATTGCGCCCACGATCAATCTGACAACTCCTGATCCGGCGTGCGATCTGGATTACGTGCCGGAGGCAGGGCGCAAGGCGGAAATCGAGCACGGCGTCTGCAACTGCATCGCGTTTGGGTCGAAGAACTCGGCGCTGGTGTTCGGAAGGTTGCGTAAGGTAGATAAAAGGTGTCCTCCCTGTAACCGATCGAAAAGCTTTTGACCCGCAAAGGCCGCAAAGAACAACCACAAAGAGCGCAAAGAAGACCATTCACCATGGCGGTACGGGGGGAGGGACGGGAGAAAGCCTAACCCCGGAGACGAGGAAACGTAAACGAGGGCAAGTCAGGAGCGAGGAACGCTGAAGCATGCATGAATTGAATCAAACGATTGGCTGAGGGATTCGCGCGGCGCTATGAAGAGCTGGCGGCGAAAGTGGACGAACTGTCGGCGCCTCTCAGCGATGAGCAATTCTGGACGAAGCCGTTTGCGTTCGGCAACAGCTTTGGCCACCTGGTGCTGCATCTCACGGGGAATCTGAATTACTACATTGGGGCTGAGATTGCCAGGGACCGGATACGTGCGAGACCGGGACCGGGAGTTCACGGAGGCGGCGCGTCCGACGAAGAAGGAAGTGATGCGGCGTTTTGACGACGCGGTGGCGTTGGTGATGCGCACGGCCCGAGCGCAGACGGAAGCGGACTGGGCGAAGGCGTACACGGCGATGCGGGAAGAGGATGCGGATAACCGGTTCAATATCTTTCTGCGATGCGCGAGCCATCTGCATCATCATGTGGGGCAGATGATGTATTTGCAGAAGGAATTGATGCGTGATGTTGGTAGTGAGAACCCCTTATGAGGGCTGAGGCGATTAAGAAATATGGGGTCCCCTTCGGCTTCGCTACGAGCGGGCTTTCGACTGCGTTCGCCTGACGACTCACTTCGCTCAGGATGACGAGAAAGGGTTTCAGAATTTCGAGTTTCAGAATTTCAAGTTTCGAGTTTCCAGTTTCAAGGTTGCAAGGTTTCGGGGTTGCTGTCTTGATACTCGTGTGACAAGAGATTCAGCACTTTTTCTTCGACCTGGGGCCAGACTTTGGAGCGGGGGTCGATGAGATCGAAGTGGTCCGCGTTGGCAACTTCCACGAGCTCGACTTTTTCGTGGGCCTTCTTTTTCTTCGCAGCGTAGTTGCGGCTGAACTCGAGGGGCACGACGTCGTCGGCCAGTCCGTGGAGAATCAATTGCCAGGGCTTGCGCCACATGCAGGCGGACCGGATCGGCTTCGTGGTAGTGGTCTGGCACTTCGGTCGGCTTGCCGCCGAGGAATTCGACGACAGCGTCATTGCTGAGTGCAGGTCGAAAGCGCGTTGCAGGTCCATGACGCCAGCCAGCGACATCGCTCGTTGGACCAACGGCTCGTGCGCCGCAAGGCACAGTGCCGAGTTGCCCTCCGGCGGAGTGGCCCATGCCACGAGCACTGGTTGTGTCGAGTGAATTTCGCGGAGCGATCTGCGCAAGGAAGCGATAGGCGTTGCCGACGTCCTCGATCGTGCCGGGCCAACCGCCGCCCGGATTGCCCACCCGTACGGTATTCGATATTCCAGGTGGCGAGACCCTTCGCGGTGAGCGCCGCACAAAGATGGCCGGCGTGCGCAAGGTCGTAGCTCGCGCGCCAAGTTCGCCGTGGATGTTCATCACGACCGGGGCACGCTTCTTATCCCGGGGCAGGCGTAGATCACCGAACTGATTGGGGTCGGTGCCGTACGCTAGCCGATCATCTGCGGGCGGCGGCGGAAGGGTGAGGATGTCCTGGGGCATGTAGCAGTATTCTAGTCGTTGCCCAGAGCGAGGGCCGGGCTCATCCCCGCGACTGGAAACGGGCGCCAACTCCACGATCACTCCGTCGCCCCAGCCGTACTTCTCTCGCGATACTTGCGACACGCTCTTGGGACAAGTCGGTTCGACGTCGGCAGTGATCACTCGGGCTGTGCGGGAAGAGTGCGCCTGCGATTCGACCTTGTACCTCGGGATTCACCTGCAGATTCTCTAACCAGTGGGAAGTCGGATATTCAGCGATCACATAGAAGCGCCCGTCGCGGTGGGTGAACCAAATCTCAATCTCGCGCGGCAGTCCGCTCTTGCGTCCCCAAGTGGTCAAATAAAGATACAGCTCGCGCTCGAAGTTACTGTCCTTTGAGCTTGAGCCTGGATTTGTTGTCTTCAAGGAATTTGCGCAGATCGTCGGCCATATCGAGCAAGCGCGTCCATTGTTCGTAGTAAAGCGTGACCGGGAAGCGGCCCAGGCCATAAACACTGACACCACCCTTCTCCGACACTTTGAATTCCATAGTGCCGCTGCGTTTTTTGGTTTCCACCTGCTTTTCCAGATCGGCGAGGCGGGCTTTGAGTTCTTCGTAGCTTGGTTCCGTCATAAAGACCTCGAATGATGGCGTGATGGAGACATGATAGAGGGTGGGTCGGGATTGGTCGAGGAGGCAGGTCACTGCGTGCGGTGGAGAGGCTCCGGCTTCATGAAAAAGCCTTTAATCGCAAAGGGCGCAAAGAAAGGCGGCAAAGAACGCAAAAGAAAAGCTCTTCCACCGCGGACGCGGGGGCAGGTGGAGACAACCGATAAGATCGGGTCATCGGGTCATCGGAGAACACGAACTCGCGATCGAGCCGTCTTGTACCTCAGAACAACCTCCTAACTCGAAATGGAGCTTGTGGTGGCCGCGGTCGCCGACGCTCCCCCAAAGACTACCGGGCCGATGAAGACTGTACTGGCACAGCGGCGTTGAAGTCGTTTGGCAGCGGGAGTCGCTCTGATTGACGGGCTGTACGACTTGCCGATCTCGTAATCGCTGACGAGATAGACATTGTTGCCCAGCAGCGGCGTGAGTTCGTTGATCGACGATGTACCCGGCCTCGCCGGAGTACTGGTGCTAAGCGATTCGTTAACACCGTCGCCGCCAGGCGCTGCGGACCGCCGAGGCTGAACATCGGAATGCCGGTTCCCTGATATCCAAACGTGGATCCCCTGACGCCAGAAGGAAGAGAGAGTTCGTCTTGCGAATGCGATGGAAGACTCCAGTGCGCAACTCGGCCAAGGGAAAGTGCTCGGTGGCGCCGGGTTTGCGTCCGTAGAACTCGAAGCGCGATTGAACGAGATATCCCTGACGGGGCAGCGTCGGATCGTCGGTGTGGTCGAGGATGTAGCGCAGGCGCGTGGATCCCTGACGTCCACTGACGTTGGTCAGGAGACCCGGAAGCGCCGATGCTGCGATTGAGCGAGAGATGATCCGCCTGATAGCCACGCGAAGTTCCGAGAAGCGGTTGGCAGCGACGCCAAAGTCGAGGCCCCCGCCTAAAGTGTCTCGCGGTAAGTCGAAATGCGAGTGTCGTCGAGATCGATATCAAAGGGTTGCAAGTGGCAAATCCCCGCGGGGCCACGAAAAAGTGACTCGAACCAGTTCAGCGGATGGTAGTACTTCGGAGGACGCGCCGTAGCTCGGTACCAGCGATGAAATCGTTGCGTAGCTCGGAGCCAAATCCGCCGATGTCGTGAAACGTGACGCGGGCGCCCAGACTGAAGCGGACGTCGGTGTAATCGGAGCCGTCGATGATGAAGAGCGGATTCACGGTAGGTGGCGCGTATGGCTTCTCATCCGCGCGAACGAGCAAGCCCTCCAGGCCATCGCGCTTGGTGAGCTGAAATCCGGCGCGGCGAAGCGGCCAAGACCCGTGACATTGGTGAGGTCGGAGTCGATCCGAAGGAAGTCGACCGGCTTCCCGATGTTATCGGCGAGAGACCGCTCGATACCCTCGGCGATGACCGGGGCGGTGCCGGTCACCTCGATAAATTGCGGGATGGGCACGGGACGCCGCCGGGATTTACGCTGTTCGACGTACTGATCCCAATCCTGCTGATTGAGAGAGCTTCTTGAGAAGCGCCGCTTTCTCGCTGGTGCCCGCGTAGCCCAAATCCATGAGCTTTTCAGAGGCCTGATAGTCGAGCGCCGTGTACTTCTCGGTGTGCACGCGGATCAGGATGTCGGCCTTCTTCATGCTTTCGAGTTCGTTCACCGAGATCACAACGCTGATGGAACGTTGCAGGACGCTAAAAGCGGAGAGGCTTTCGTCCGGATTGAGTGGTGTGGTTTCGAGGTGAACGGCGATGACGATGTCGGCGCCCATCGCTTTGGCGACGTCGACGGGCAGGTTTTCGATGAGACCGCCGTCAACGTAGATGTGCCCGTCGCGGCGGACCGGGCTGAAAAGCGCCGGCAATGACATGGTGGAGCGCAGCGCTTCGGAGAGCGAGCCGCTGTCGAAAACCTTCGGCTCGCCGGAGACGAGGTCCGTGGCCACGCAACGAAAGGGAGTCGGAAGCTCGTCAAAGCTCGTGAGATCCGAATACGGCAGGGCGATGCGGTCGAGAATCAGGCCGACTTGTTGGCCGGAATTGAAGCCGCTGGGGAAGTTGATGCCGCCCTTGAGGCCGAACTCCAGGTCGTTGGGATAATCGCGCTGATCCTCTTTACGCCGGAACGACCGCGCCTGGTAGGGGAGCTCATTACGCAAGGAGCGGTTCCAGTTAATGCTCTTAATGAATTTCTCGATCTCTGCGGCGGACATCCCGCTAGCGTAGAAGCCTCCCACCAGGCCGCCCATGCTGGTGCCGGCGATGTAGTCGACCGGGATGCGATTCTCCTCGAACCAGCGCAGAACACCGGCATGCGCAAGGCCGAGCGCGCCGCCACCTTCGAGAACCAGGCCGATGGTCGGGCGTCCCGATACGCGCGGCGACGCAGGGACATTCTGGCTCGCGGGATTTTCTTGTCCGACGAGTCCGTGGGCGCACACCAATACGGGTAGAAGAATGGCGAAGCAACGGATGATTTTCATGCGTGACTCCGGGATGAAAAAGTATAGCTGGCGCGCGGGGGAAGCCTGAACGAGGGAAGCCGAGTAGGGGTCTCGACTTCCCTGGCCTGAAGACGGTGACGCGTGGAAGTGCTTGCGTTCGCGTCTCGCGTTTAGGATTTCGGCTTCTCTTCAATGTGCCGGGGAGAATTTTTTTGGAGGATGGCCAGGAGACGCCGAGCAGCGGCGGGTGGTCGAACCTTCCCTTCCCGGACAATTTCTTTCGCGCTGATCTCCCGGCCGTAGACCGATTTGTCGCCACCGTCATCGGAGCGCAGGGTGGAACCTTCGAGCGAGATGCCAGCGAAGAGACCCTTGGCACGCGAGTAGGAGAGTATCTCCGCCTTCAGGACCACGTCAGTCTCGGCGGTGGCGTTGCGTCCCACCGGACCAGCGGCAGCGGATGCGTCGGCGCCGAGCTTCACTTTGCTCGACATGACGGAGTTCGCTCCGGACTCGTTCATAACGAGGAGCACGAAATCCGTGGCCTGCGCGCCAATTTGAAAGCCGAAGCTGCCGCCTTCGAGGGCGAACATGGCGGGCGCGCTCCATCGACCGCCGTTGAATTCTTTTCCGGTGCGACAAGTGATCATGCCCCGGCCGTAGCTCCCGCCAACGATGAACGCAGCTTTTTTCACCGAGGGGTAAACCACGACGCAGAGAGCTTTGTTCAGAAGATCTTTAGGGATGCCATCGGGCATGTTAAGAATCTCTTTCAGCACCACGGCAGACTCGCCCATGCGCTGGTCTTCCTTGGCTTCCTTCTTTTCCTGATCTTCGGCAAAGAGAGGAGCAACGAACGAGAGGGCGAGGAGGGCGATGCATAACTTGTATTTCATAAATTCTCCTGAACAGTCGTGACGAAATTTAGGCAAGGGGGACGCTGTTGAGATGAGGTGGCTCCCTAATGCAGCAAGCATCTTATTGCGTTGCGCGGCGCGGAGACAACTTGAGAGGAGCTTGGGTGTCAGGTGTCAGGTCCAGGTGTCGGAATAGGTCTTCGGCGTTCGAATAAGGAGTTTCTGTTGCCCGAATAAATCTGCGGAGCTTCGCTCCGCCGGGCGGACGGGGCGTCCGCCCCCACGTGGCTTATTAGAAGCTGAAACTCATCTGTAACTCGAGCTTGCGATTCGCGGCCGCACTGGAGAAGGGGCCACCCGCGAGCGAAATGGACTGTCCGAAGAACGGAGAAGACAGCGTGCCGATGGGAGCCGCGAGATTTGGGTGGTTCAGCACGTTGCGCGCATTCACACTAAACGTGAGATTGTAGCGGCGATTCGTATCGCCCGGACCGAAGATGGCGCCCATGCCTCCTCTCGGGCCACCGCCGAAACCGCCTCCGCCACCTCCGCCACCTCCGCCACCTGGACCTCCGCCGTGACCACCGCCAACACCGGGGCCACCTGACGTGGATTGGCTCATGCCGCTCCTGCCGCCGGTCTCACGACCGAAGCCGAATGTCTTGCTCACGCGGAGATTTAGAGTGAACTGCGCCGGGCCGGTCAGGTAATTGACGGGAACCCGAGGATCATTCGGTCCTGGATTGAAGTTGTAGAAGCAGGGGTTGGTGGGTTGAGAGCACGCGCCGGAGAAAGAGGGACGATCGTTCGTGATCGAGTCGCCGTTTAGATCGTAGCCCAGGGTTACGTTATAGGGGACGCCGGATGACGCCAACATGAACGGGCTCACGCGAAATCCGTAGGGAGCAGAGATCGAGCCGCCGAGAAAGAGGCGCTGATGGATGTCATAGGAAGCGCGCCCGTAGTCGGCGTTCAGGTCGTATTGGTCCGAGGGGAAAGCCCCACCGGGGCTGGCCGTGCTTACGCCGCCCGTATTGCTGTGAACGTTATTGAACGTGTAGAAGCCGAACAGCGTGACGCGGCCGGTGCGCACGGTGGAGCTTACGATCAACTGATTCTGGCGGAAGATTCCTTCGGTTGCGTATTGATAGATGTTGTTCAGTGTACCGAAGGGACGCACCGTCGGGTCGGTGGGATCGGTGTTCGGCGGAATTGGCGCGTTGATGTTGCGCGTCAAAAGCTGATCAAACCCGCGCGAATTCAAATACGACACTGTCACTGTAGCTAACTTTGTCACCTGGCGTTCCAGGCTGAGAGCGCTCTGCAGAATGTAGGGCGAGTGCAGCTGGGGATTGATCTGGTAGGTGGTCGGCGAAGAATTCTGCAGGTCGGTCAGCGATGGCGGATTTGGATAGTTCGACAGGGGCGCGCACGGCAAGGTGGTGCACGTGACGATGTACTGAATCTGGGTAATGCCATTGAGGCGGTCCGCCTGAACGACGTTGGTGTCGGAAAAGCGGTCGTAGAACATGCCGAAGCCGCCGCGCAGGACGGTTTTTGCGGCTTTCTTCTGGTTGCCATCGATGCCCCAGGCAAAGGAGACACGGGGCGCCCAGTCTCCGTGATCGTGAATCGCATTTTGCGTCTCGAATCGAAGACCAAAACTGACGGTCAGATTGGGGAGCCAGCGCCAGTCATCCTGCATGTAGAGTCCGGCGTCGACCACGTTGGCGGTAACGTTGGGGATCGTGAGCGAAGTCGCGCCGGGCACCACGTTGACGGAATACTGAAAGGGATTGCTGTTTTGAAAATCCGCCAGGCTGCGGAAGATCCATGCGCCGTTCAGCAAAGTCGCATCAGTATTTTGATCATGAATGGCCCGCAGGCGCCCACCGAACTTGAGGAAGTGGTTCCCAAGGCTCATCGAGGTGTAATTCTGTAACTCGTAGTGGTCCTGGTATTCGTTGCTGGTGCCGCCGCTGCTGCCACCACCGATGAACGCCCCTTGAACGGTGACTCGGGCCGTTGTGTTCTGGGGGACTTGTTGTGTGGTGTCGCGCAAATATTGGAAGCGCGTTTCATTGATCACTTTGGTGGACAGGACCTGGGTGTCGCTGATCTGGAGCGTGTGTTCGGTTTCGTCCACGTTGTAAGCCTGCGTCGGCAAAGTCAACTGGCCGAGACCCGCGTTGTCGTTGGTGTCGCGGAAGAACTGATAACGGGCGGTGAGCGTGTTGTTCTTGGAGATCGCGTAATCGAAGCGAGGCGCGATATTCGTGCGCGTGTGTGGATTGGGAACCGTGGTGGAGGTGAAGTTGCCAGTGCCGCAGGGCGGCGTTTCGCAGGCGGTGATCACCGACAGTTCGTCGATGTTGCGGCGCTGCGCGTCGAGAAAGAATGAAGCCTTCTTGCCCAACGGTCCGCCGACGTTGCCCATATATTGCACAGAGTGGTAGGGCGGCTCCTGCCCGAGCAGGAACGGATTCGGGGAATTGAAGGACGAGTCGTTCCCCATGATCGAAACCTGCCCGTGCAACTTGTCGGTGCCGGGCTTGGTGAAGATTTCGATACGGCCGTAGCCGAGCTTGTCATATTCGGAGGAGAAGGGATTCTGGTTGATGCGAATCTCGCGAATCGAAGACTTGGGTGGAAGCTGGCCGGCGGTGAAGCCGTCGATGTACATCTGCCCGCCGTTGGGTCCGGCAGAAGGTCCGGCGAGGGCTTCGAGATCGGTCTGCAGTTCGTCGGGATCGTCGGGGAGCGCGTCCAGATCCTCGCCGCGGAGGATGATCGCGCCGGCATTTGCAGAAGGATCGGTAGACACGGTCGTACTCTGATCCTGCACGTTGATTTTTTCTTTTTCAACCTCGATGGCGAAGGTGATGTTGGTCGTTTGCGTCTGCCCCGAAGCGATCTGGACGCCGTCCTGTGCGTACGCGGCGAATCCGGGAGCGCTCGCGGTCACCGTGTAGGTGCCCGGAGCGAGCCCTTTGATTTCGTAGAATCCGGTGCGGCCCGTCGTGGCCGTCTTCGACTGGCCGTCGGGCGTAACTACGACGACGGTTGCATTTGTGACCGCGGCCCCGGAGGGATCGGTGACGGTTCCCTGCAAACTTCCGTTGCCGGACTGGGCCGACGCTGCGGCGCCGAGCAGCAGCGTGACGGAGATGAGGAGGGCGAGGCCGAAAAAGGCCTTGTTGGAAAAAACGGACTGCATTCTTTCTCCTGCAAACGAACCAACCAACAGCTGAGATGCGCGCTTAAGGATTCGCAGCGGCCTCGGCTGAAGAAGAACTCAAGCTCCATGGAGAGAGCATCATCGCCTGCGTCGCACTGGGCGAGGCGGTCAGCAGGGCCTCGACTCCGGCGAGCAGCGTAATCGCCTTCACCTCTCCCGTCTCGTTGGGCTGGGTGGAGACAATCATCACCGCGTCGCCTTTCTGAAGATCACTGAGAGAGGCTGCAGGCATCCGCGCGAGAATCTGTTGAATGTCGGGTGGGCCTCCGGCGCGTCCACCCATGCCACCGCCAGGAAAGCCTCCTCCGCCCGCGGCCCGATTGCCGCCCTCGCCTTGTCCTTGGGCCGGAGCAGCAGCACCACCTGCCGCCGCCATACCCGCACCGGGAATGCCGCCCGCCGCGGCCGCCTTCAGACGCATCGCAATTCGCTGGGCAAACTCGGCGGGCAGTTTGCGAAGCTGGCTGTCGGAGCTCACCTTCACGGTTACCGGCTGCTTGCTGATTACGTCTTTTAAGGTAAGCGTCCCGCTGGACGGATCAACCGCGGTAATGGTGCCCGCCAGATTGCGAAACGTCCCGGAGACGACTTCGTCGGCCGCGATCTCCGAGCCATCGGCGTTCTTGCTGCCGCGGGCGCGAAGCTGGTCGCCGCTTTTGATCTGGTCGATCGGGGCGACCTTGGCATCGTCGAACTTGACGGAGTTCGGCGCGTAGCGACGAAGGATCGTGGACTTGGTGGTATGTATGGCGACAGACTTGGTGCCGGTGAACGACGTTTGCGAGACGGTGATGGTGCCGGTAGAAGGATCGACGGCGGTCACGAGTCCGCCGACGCCGCGTTTCTGCCAGTCGCTGCGGTCGTTTTCCTGTTTCGCCGCCACGTCAGACTGCTTCATCACGATCACGGCGGCAGCCGTAAGCGAATGCTGGTCACCGGCGGCGCGGCCACGCACCAGGATGCGATCTCCTACCTGCAGGTCTGATTTCTGAAGCGCCGTCGCGCTCTTGAGGTCTTTTTGTCCGGGGGCGACGCGCAGGATTTTTGCCGTGTCGGGCAGGGAGACCTTGAATTCCTCGCCAGAATCCGCGGCCAGGGTTATGCCGGAATCGTTCACCGCCTTGATGCTGCCGAGCGCCTGCTGAATTGGAGATGGATTCGCGGATTGGGCGCCGGTCGCTGCCTGCTGTGCGAAGCAGAGCGCCGCGGCACACATAAGCGCGACCACACACAGACTTGATGCGTGTTTGGCCGCGCCAATACTGGGGTATTTCACCCTACCAATGTAGCATCCGGACCGCGCGGGAGGCTGCGCGATTTACAAAGTTTTACGCCGCGTCTTTCATACTATTTTCATTTAAGGTTGCACCGGAACTTTCCCCGCCGGGTCGAACGAAAGGCTCTTCGGAGTTGTTCCGGGGCCGGAGACTGACCGCTGGGCAGGTAGCAGAGGGATGGTAGCAACACGTCAGGAAGTGCGAAAGCCCTGCGCACAAGAATTAACAATAGACATTCGTGTGGACGGCACAGGCTTCGGCTCGTGCAGTCGAAACCGGAGGCATAGTATGCTTGGTCGCTTCCCGGCGGGGTCTTGGGGTCCTGCGTGTTGACCCGTCATAAACGCCTGCGCAAATGGATCGTCGAAGCGAATGAGGAGAATTCCAATGTCATTCCGGTTTGATGGCAAGAGAGTCCTGCGCCTTCTGGGCGCAGGCGCCTGGCTGCTGGCGAGTCTGTTCAGCGCGGATCGGGCGCGCGCACAGGATGACCCGCTCCACCTCTGGGTCGGCAAATTGAATGCCGCGAATGCCGAGAAGTGGGTGAACGGCCATCTTGACCAGGAGAAGAAGGATATCGATGCGCTGCTGGCGGTGAAAGGAGCACGAACCGTCCAAAACACACTGGCGCCCTTCGACAATGCACAGAACGAGTTGTCGCTCGCGGCGGCGGAAGCGTTTCTGATGTATGGCGTGGCTCCGCAGAAAGAGGTGCGCGATGCGGGGCAGGCACTCGCGCAAAAAGCCAACCAGGAGCAAAACGAGGTCTCGCTGAACCAGGCGGTGTACAAGGCTCTGGTTGCGATGGATATCTCGTCGGCCGATCCGGCCACCAAGCACTACGTGGAGCGGACATTGTTGGAGTACCGGCTGGCAGGTGTCGATAAGGATGACGCGACCCGAGCCGAGATCAAGAAGAAGCTGGACTACATCACCGAGACCGCTCTGAAATTCGGCCGCAACGTGCAGGAGAACGTGAATCACGTGGTGGCGAAAGACAAGTCGGAACTGGTCGGCATGCCCGACGACTTCATCGCGAACCATCCGGCGGCGGCCGACGGCTCGATCTCGATCTCGACCGAGGAAACCAACTACTCTCCGGTCATCACTTACGCGTCGAATGAAGACTTGCGCAAGCGGATGTACCTGGCGTACATGACGCGGGCGTATCCGCAGAACAAAGCCATCCTGATGGATGTGCTGAAAACTCGCGATGAACTTGCGAAGACGCTGGGCTATCCGAACTGGGCAGACTTTGCCACTGCCGACCAAATGATGGGGTCGGCGGCCAACATGAAGACGTTTTTGAACGACGTCGATCAGGCTTCTCAACGGACGGCGAAACGCGAGTTCGAAATGCTGCTCACCTTTGCCCGTCAAAAACAGCCGGGATTGACGACGATTCCCGCCTACAGCGGCTTCTACTGGTACGAGCAGTACCGGCGCGCGGTGTTGAACTTCGATTCGCAGTCGGTGCGGCCTTATTTCCCGTACGACCGGGTGCAGCAAGGAGTATTGGATACTGCGGCCAAGTTGTTTCACATCAGCTTTAAGGCGGCATCGGATGCTGCGGTGTGGGATCCATCGGTGAGCACGTTTGATGTGTTCGACGAAGGAAAACATGTCGGGCGCGTTTATCTCGACATGCATCCCCGCGATGGCAAGGACAAGTGGTTTAGTTCCGCGCCGGTGGTGCAAGGAATCAAGGGACACCAATTAGCAGAAGGAGTTCTCATTTGCAATTTCCCGGGGGGCAAGGCGGGCGATCCGGGCCTGCTCGAGTATGACGACGTCGTAACGTTCTTCCACGAGTTTGGCCACCTGATGCACAACATCCTGGGAGGCCAGCAGCAGTGGAGTGGGATCAGCGGGTTCACGACGGAGACAGACTTCGTGGAAGCGCCGTCGCAGATGCTGGAAGAGTTCTTCCATGATCCCGGGATCCTGCGCTCGTTCGCCAAGCACTATCAGACCAACGAGCCTTTGCCGGTGGAACTGATCGAGAAGATGAACAAGGCCGACGCGTTTGCGCGGGCCTCAGGCATCCAGCGACAGCTTTTCTATTCGACATATTCGCTGGACGTGCATGACCGGCCGCCCGACACGATTGATCTGGATGCCCTGCTGAAAGCGGATTTCACGCGCTTCTATCCGTTTCAGTTTGCCGATGGCAACCGCTTCTATGCCAGCTTCACGCACCTGATGGGGTATTCGTCGAACTACTACACGTACCTGCTCGATAAAGTGATCGCACTGGATTTCTTTAGCCAGTTCGACAAGAAAGATCTCCTGGGCGGTGAAGCGGCGATGCGCTATCGGAAGACTGTGCTCGAGCCGGGAGGTTCGAAACCGGGAACGGATCTGGTGAAGGGCTTCCTGGGGCGCCCGCAGAATCTGGATGCGTTCAAGGCGTGGATGGAGGAAGAGTTTCAGAACAAGTGAGCCGCACGCGATAGCATATCCCCCATGCTCACTCGCGGATTGGTGAAACACTGCGGGAAACTGTGCATCGTGCGCGTTTCTTTCGGCCTCCTGGTCGCGATGGTGACGGTACTTCCCACCTGCTCGCAGGATGCGTCCACGAACGTTCGCGTGACGGTGCACGCGGATCGAACCGTCGGATCGTTTAGCCCCGTTTGGAGTTTCTTCGGGTACGACGAACCGAACTACACCTACGCCCCGAATGGAAAAAAGCTGCTGGCGGAGTTGTCGGCACTGAGTCGTGCCCCCGTGTATGTGCGAGTCCACAATCTGTTCACCACTGGGGACGGTTCGGCATCGCTGAAATGGGGATCGACGAACGTCTATACGGAAGATGCGGCGGGAAAGCCCGTCTATAGCTGGACGATCGTGGACCGGATCTTCGATACCTTCCGTGCGGCGAACATCAAACCCCTGGTCGAACTCGGCTTCATACCCGAGGCGCTTTCGACCCATCCCGAGCCGTATCGGCACACGTTTCCGGACATCAAGGTCGGCGACATCTACAGCGGCTGGGCGTATCCACCGAAGGATTACGGGAAGTGGTCGGAGTTGGTTTTTCACTTTGTCGAGCACCTGCGCGAGCGATATGGAGAAGGCGAGGTCAAGACGTGGCTGTGGGAGGTGTGGAACGAGCCGGATATCGGCTATTGGAAAGGCACGCCGGAGGAGTACTTCCGGCTGTACGACTTTTCAGTCGAGGCGGTGTCGCGTGCATTGCCCGGGGCGCGCATAGGCGGGCCGGACAGCACTGGGCCGGCGAATCCCAAGGCAAGCGAGTTTCTCCGGGCATTCCTCGAGCACTGTGCGCACGAAAAGAATTTCGCGACCGGGAAGGTCGGGTCGCGGCTGGATTTCATTTCTTTCCATCCCAAGGGTGCTCCGAAGTGGGAGGACGGCCACGTGCGCATGGGAATCGCGCATCAACTGGGTGCGGTCGAGGGAGGTTTCCGGATTGTCGAGTCGTTTCCGGAGTGGCGGAAGACGCCAATTGTTTTGGGGGAGTCGGACCCGGAGGGTTGCGCGGCGTGCTCGGCGAAAAACAATCCGCAGAATGCATACCGGAATGGGGCGTTGTATTCAACGTACACCACGGAGGTGCTGGATCGGATTTACTCGCTGGCGGCGAGTGAAAACGTCAATTTCCTCGGAGCTGTCACATGGGCATTTGAGTTTGAAGATCAGCCGCCGTTTGCCGGATTTCGCGAGTTGGCGACGAACGGGATCGATAAGCCGGTGCTGAATGCGTTCCGCATCTTTGGGATGTTGGACGGGGAGCGCGTGCAGGCAGCGAGTTCCGGCGCGCTGGCGACGGAAGACGTGGTGCGCAATGGGGTGAGGGGGCAGCCGGATGTCGGCGCGATCGCCACGCGTGGGGCAAAGAGTGTCGAGGTGATGGTGTGGAACTATCACGACGATAATGTTGCCGCCGCGGACGCTGACATCGATTTGACTGTCGATGGCCTGCCGGCAGATGCAAAGCATACTGTGGTCGAGCATTTCCGGATCGATCGGGCGCACAGCAACGCATTTACGACATGGCAGGAGATGGGATCGCCCGAGTCGTTGTCTCAGGAGCAACGGGAAAGACTGGAAAGAGACGCCCAGTTGCAGTTGTTGGATTCTCCGCAGTCGGTAGCGGCGGGTAACGGCAAAGTGCATCTTCAATTTGGCCTGCCGCGGCAAGGGATGTCGCTGTTGCGATTGCGATGGTGAGAATCATGAGCGAGAGACTGAGCGTGGAGGGCGCCTTGGCGTGTGGTTTTTAGGTCGGGCGCCGCGATGGAGAAGAAGTGTGGAGCGGGAGACCGGGATCGAACCGGCGACATCCAGCTTGGGAAGCTGGCGTTCTACCGCTGAACTACTCCCGCTCAACTAGGCAGAGATTACCACTCGGCGGAGGCTGGTGGCAATCAGCGAACACGCCACGCGTTCCAGCAAGCCGACGCGCTGACCGCAACCTGCGGTAGTATCGTGGGCTAATTTTCGAGGTGAATCTCTTGAAGAAGAAAATTGTCCGCGCGGCTTCGACGAGCAGCCGACGAGGGTTTCTACAGGCTGGGGTCCTCACGGGAGCGGCGGCCGCGATTTATCCGGCACTGGGCGCCGCGCGGGAAATGAGTGCTGTGTACGCGCCACCCGAGGTTCGGTCCTTCGAACTCGACGAAATCACTATCGACGACCTGCAAGCTGGGATGAAGTCGGGCAAGTACACTGCGCGCTCGGTGACGGAGAAGTACCTTGAGCGGATCGAGGAGATCGACAAGCACGGGCCGGCGGTGAACAGCGTCATCGAAGTCAACCCCGACGCGCTGCAGATTGCGGATTCTCTTGATCGCGAGCGAAAAGAAAAAGGCGCGCGCGGCCCGTTGCACGGCATCCCGGTCCTGATCAAAGACAATATTGATACAGCGGACAAGATGATGACGACGGCCGGGTCGCTAGCGCTCGTTGGTGCGCCCAAGCCGCCGAAGGATTCGTTCGTCGCGCAGAAATTGCGGCAGGCGGGTGCGGTGATTCTGGGCAAGACGAATCTCAGTGAGTGGGCGAATATCCGATCGAATCACTCCACCAGCGGCTGGAGCGGGCGGGGCGGCCTGACGCGCAATCCGTATGTGCTCGATCGCAATCCGTGCGGGTCGAGTTCCGGGACGGGTGCAGGCGTGTCGGCGAATCTCGCGGCAGGCGGGATCGGAACGGAAACGGATGGATCGATTGTGTGTCCATCGTCGGCGAATGGGCTGGCGGGGATCAAGCCAACCGTGGGCCTGGTGAGCCGCGCGGGGATTATTCCCATCTCGCACAGCCAGGATGGCGCGGGCCCCATCTGCCGCACGCTTCGGGATGCCGCGATCCTGCTGGGCGCGATGACGGGCGTCGATCCCGACGACCCGTACACCAGCGACAGCCAGGGCAAGTCGTACACGGACTATGCGCAGTTCCTGGATGCGAACGGACTGAAGGGCGCCCGCATTGGCGTTGCGCGCAAGTATTTCGGGTTCAGCGATGGCGTGGACGGGATCATGGCGGAAGCGATCGACGTCATGAGGAAGCAGGGGGGTACGATCGTCGATCCGGCCGACATCGAGACGTTCGGCAAGTTCGACGACACGGAAACATTGGTGTTGCAGTACGAGCTCAAAGCTGACATGGAAAAGTACCTGGCGCGACTGGGGCCGGCATGTCCGGTGAAGAATCTGGCCGACCTGATCGAGTTCAACAACAAAAATGCACAGAAAGAAATGCCGTACTTCGGGCAAGATATGTTTCTAAAGTCGGAGGAAAAGGGGCCGCTGACGGCCCGCGAATACATCGACGCGCTGGAGAAGAATCACCGGCTGGCTCGGATTGAGGGCATCGACGCGCTGATGGACAAGAATCAGCTGGACGCGATCATTGCGCCTACCGGAGGGCCGGCGTGGGCAACGGACCTGGTGAATGGAGATCATTTCGGGGGTGGGAGCTCGAATGCGGCGGCGGTGGCCGGCTATCCGAATATCAATGTGACGGCGGGTTTCATGTTCGGCTTACCGGTGGGAATTTCTTTCTTCGGGCGCGCGTGGAGCGAACCGAAGCTGTTGAAGATCGCCTATGCATTTGAGCAGGCGACGCAGGTGCGGAAAGCGCCAAAATTCCTGCCGACATTGAAGCTTCCGTCCCAAGAATAAAGAGCACCGCCAAGCGGTGCTCTGTAGGATCGGTCGCGATCGCAATGCTTCAATTCACCTTCTCTAAGTTCAATTCCCTACTGAAACTTGATCGTCTTCATCGAGTCGGCGCCGGGTTCCCCTTCCTTCTCCGAACTCGAGTGAAACTCGAAGCCAATCAGATAATCGCCGACGATGGTGACGAACTGCGTCCGGTACTCGCTGGTCGGGGTCTCGATATCGGCTCGCACGAAGTCGTGGCCGTCAAAGGTGACGTGCTGCGGCTTTACGATGACCTTCGCGTAACGCATCGCGGTCATGAATATTGCTGGATCCTCAACGTGATCCAGCGGAGGAATACGGCGCTTCGCCCAGATGTTGACCCGGGGCAGCACGGGGCTGTCGAGAGAAGTCACACCCGCCGGGCTGGCGACCAGCAGGCTGTAGTTCTCCATTGGATGCTGCGGAGGCACCACCACCGGCTTGTTGGTTGAGGCCGCTGCCGATGTCGCAGGCCGCTTCCGGACCGGCATGGGGCGCGCCGCTTCCTGATCCTGCGATTGCTTGTTGGCGGCCATGCGGACGGTGTCATCGAGAGCCTTCCAGTCCTTCGGGAGCTGGTAAGTGAACTTGAAATAGGCCGCCTGGAAGACGCCTCCGGTGACCTTCGCCTCATCGACCGGAGGTCCGCTCGGCGCGGGCTTGGCGGACTGCGCGTCTGACGGCGATGTTGCATTTTGCGCAGGCTGAGACGTCGATTGTGCGTCTTGGGCGCACGCGATGGAAGCTAGTAACAGGACGCAGAACAGGCCCTTCATAAAACGCATCGTGCTGTTCCCTCCAAAAGCGTGAGCATAGCCACGGGTTGAAGGGGTGTCAATGCAACTTGAGTAACTTGCTAGGTCCAGCGGAACCAGCGCAAGGCGAGGATGAAGGAAATCCCACCCCACACCAGCAGAACCGCGAGGCGCCCGGACTGCGAGGCCAGGCTGGCGCCCTCGTTGATGGTGGCACGCAGCGCGTCGTTGAGGGCCGTGAGCGGAAGCAGTTTGATGAAGGGGTGGACGGCGGCCGGGAACCGCTCATAGGAGAAGAAGACGCCGGAGAAGATCCACATCGGCATCATGATGAGGTTGATGAGGCCGCTGATGCTCTCAAGTTTCTGCGCGCGGCTGGCGGTGAGCAGACCCAGACCGCCGAAGGAGAGCGAGCCAATCGCGCCCCATAGCGCAATCATGGCAAACGAACCCAACACCCGCATGTGAAAAAAGATGACACCGAAAGCGAGCAGGAAGCCGACTTCGACAACCATCAGCAGGATGCGGCTGGTCATGACGGCAAGCAGGAAGTCGCCGCGGCGCATGGGTGTGCCGACGAACCGCTTGAGCAGCTTGCGCTGGCGCATGTCAACGAGGGAAAAGCCGACGCCCCACATGCCGGAGTTCATCAGGTTCATTCCGAGCAAACCCGGAACCAGGAAGTCGATATAGCGCGACCCCGGTTCGGAGGAGGTCACCGTAGTGGTTGCGATGGCATCCTTGCGGCCAGCGGCGGCCTGCAGAACGTCGTCGACTTCCGCGTGAGAGAGAACGCTCTCGGGGCGGGCGGGGTCGTAGCGATATTCGAAGCCGCCCTTGCCGTCAGGGACAACGACCATATCAAATTTTCCAAGACGCAGCCCGAGCAGGGCGGCATCGCGATCGAGAATCTGCGCGTGGATGGCTGCGTTGCGCGGCGAGTGTTGAATCATCGCGAGCGCGTTGTCGGCGCCCGCGCTTTGTACGATGGCGATCGAGGTAACGTCGGCGGGCTTGTTGCGGAAGGCGATGCCGAGGCCCAGCGCCAGGAGAATTGGAAAACCGAACACCCAGAACACAACTTCGGGCTCGCGTTTCAGTTCGAGCAAGCGCGCCATCAGCAGATGGTTGAAGCCTGCCCAGCGTCCGTTCTCGCGCCGCGGGGCTGGAACGGGGGCTTCCGTTTTCAAGGGAGGAATCTGTTGGGCAACCGTCATTCTCGTCAGTCCTCCCGTAAATGGCGACCGGTGAGATTCACAAACACGTCTTCGAGACTTGCCTGCCGGGTAGTGAGATGCAGAAGCTCGCCACCTTTCTGGCTAACTGCTTCCAACAATGCAGGAATGGTGAGGTGCGGTTCGCGCACGGTCAGTGAGCAGATGCCGTCTTCGTCGCGCACTCCTTCGACTCCCGGCAGTACCCGCCAATGATCGGTGCCATGACCATTGGCGATTTCGCTCACGCTGAACTCAACGACGTGATGACCGCCAAGACGATCGATGAGATCAGCGGGCGAGCCTTCGGCGATGATCTGGCCATGATCGACGATAGCAAGGCGATCGCAAAGGCGCTCGGCCTCGTCCATGTAATGCGTGGTCAGCAGGACCGTGCCGCCTGATCGTTGGAAGGTGCGAATGATGTCCCAGAGCTGGCGGCGGCTCTGCGGATCGAGTCCGGTGGTGGGCTCGTCGAGGAAAAGAATTTTGGGATTTCCCACCAATGCGGTTGCGACGGCGAGGCGCTGACGCTGGCCGCCAGAGAGCTTTCCCACCCAGGCGTCTGCTTTTTCAGTAAGCTGAAGTTTTTCGAGAACCTCGTCACTTGAGCGCGGATATTGGTAGAAGCTTGCAAAGAGCTCGACCGTCTCGCGGACTGAGAGCTTCTCAGAGAGGCGCGTCTCCTGCAGGGAGATGCCGAGTTGCTCGCGCAGTTCGCGATCGTTCTTTTGCCAGGTGCGCCCGAGGATGATGACCTCGCCGGAGGTCGGTTGCAGCAGTCCTTCAAGAATCTCGATGGTGGTGGTCTTTCCGGCCCCGTTCGGTCCGAGAAGGCCGAAGCACTCACCGGTTTCGATGGCAAGATTCAACCCGCGCACGGCTTCGACCTTGCCGTCATACGTTTTGCGCAGGTCGCGGCACTGGATGGCGGGTGCCATTCCCGCATTCTAGCCGAGAGCAGTGGTCAGTGGTCGGTGGCCAGTTGTTGGCCGTGGAATGCCCCACCGACTGGCGGGCCCTCGGCGGAAAAAGCGAGGGCGAGACGCCCTCGCGACAGCCGGCGGGACGCCGGCGCTACAAACTCAGTCGTAGTATTCAAGGCCGAGGTGCGTGATCAGTTCCTCGCCGCGCAGGTGACGCAATGTGTTCTTCAACTTCATTGCCTGGATAAAGAGATCGTGCTCGGGATACAGGCCCGGCGCAGTCATTGGGGACTTGAAGTAGAAGCTTAACCATTCCTGGATGCCGATTCCCTTCAGCTCGGGAGTTCGTGCGGCGAGATCCAGGAACAAGACCAGATCGAGGACGATCGGCGCGGCGAGGATGGAGTCGCGGCACAGGAAATCGACCTTGATCTGCATGGGATAGCCGAGCCATCCGAAGATGTCGATGTTGTCCCAACCTTCTTTGTTATCACCGCGTGGCGGGTAATAGTTGATGCGAACCTTGTGAAAAATATTCTTGTAGAGATCGGGGTAGAGTTCGGGCTGCAAGATGTGATCGAGCACACCCAGCTTCGATTCTTCCTTGGTCTTGAAGGAGCCGGGATCGTCGAGCACTTCCCCGTCGCGGTTTCCGAGAATGTTCGTGGAGTACCAGCCGCTGACGCCGAGCAGGCGCGCCTTGAAGCCGGGAGCCAGGATGGTCTTCATCAGGGTCTGGCCGGTTTTGAAATCCTTGCCGCAGATCGGGGCCTCGTGCTCGCGCGACAGCTCGTGCATCGCGGGGATGTCGACGGTCAGGTTCGGGGCGCCATTGGCGAACGGGACACCTTCGATCAGCGAGGCGTAGGCGTAGATCATCGAGGGTGCGATGTTCTCGTCGTTTTGCTGGAGCGCTTTCTCGAAGGCTTTCACCGATTGGTGGGCTGCTGATGGCTCGATGAACGTTTCCGTCGATCCGCACCAGATGGTGATCAGGCGTGCAGCGCCAGAAGACTTGCGGAACTCGCGGATGTCCTCGCGCACCTGTTCGGCGAGGTCCATCTTGCTCTTGCCCTTCTTGACGTTGGGTCCATCAATCTTCTTGACGTAGTTGTGGTCGAAGACCGCTTTGCGCGGGGTGATCTTGGAGAGGAACGGCTTGATCTGATCGAGGAGGTAGCGATCGAGCACGCCGGCCTTGGTAGCGGCGTCGAACATGTTGTCCTCAAAGATGTCCCACCCGGTGAATACCAGGTCGTCGAGACCGGCGATAGGAACGAACTCCTTGATCTTGGGCGAGCGGCCCTCGGTGCGCTTACCGAGGCGAACGGTACCCATCTGCGTGAGCGATCCGATCGGCTTCGAGATTCCTTTGCGCACAGCTTCGACGCCGGCCACGAACGTAGTCGCTACGGCACCCATGCCGGGGATCATGACACCCAGTTTGCCTTTGGCAGGCTGCAGATTGCTCGGGGCTTTTTTCGGTGCCTTGGACTCTTTCACTTCGACACGAGCTTGCGGCTTTGCGGACTTTGGGCTCTTCGCCATATTTCGGATGCTTCCTTATGAGGCTGAAATAGATTGGGCAAACGGATATGTTCTCGTATTGCGCGGGGATTTGGCAATATGAGGGTCGCGAGTGGGGACAGATCACCATTAACAGGCGCAATCGCGACGGTGAACTGCAGGGTTAACGTAGGGAGACGGAGAACTTCGGCGTCTCTGCAGCGGAAGTCGCGTGTTCCATGACTGAGAATCCCAGGTTAGCGTCCAAAGGACGGACGCGAACCTGGGGCACCAACAAGACGAGCAGGGAGCTTACGACTGAGCGGACGAGAACACCCGTCGCTCCATCGAGCGATATCATGTCAACCGCACTGGCCAGCTGAATCCCTGTGGAGGAGTGCCCTCGCGGATCAGCGGATCAGAGCCAGAACCAGCGCGATCATCACCAGCCCGCCCAGAGCCATGCTGGCGACGAGGGCAAAGGCACCTTGAAGCGGGTGCGGTTGAAAGTAGCGTTCGTCGCGGTGTTTGACGTTCATGAGAGGTCGCATAAGAACCTCCTGATAAGTCTTGAGCGGCGAGCTACGAGCAAGGATGCTCAGTCCGATTTCAGTGGACACCATGGCTGACAAAATTGCAGTGACGTACGGCACAATTCGATGCGGGGGTCACTTGTCGAGGTCAACGGTCTTGATGGGCACGTCCCAGTGGGCCTCGAGGATGGTGAAGCGGCGCTGCTCTTCGTGCTGGTAGGCCTCCTGATCGGGAAAGATCTGCTTTTTGAGGGCGTCTTCGTCGAAGGGCTCGTTGGCGACGGTGGCGTTCTTGAAGACGATTGTGACGCGGTAGTCCCAGCGGCCGTCTTCGGTGGTGTGGTAGCGGGGTTGGTCCATCCAGACCTTGAGCAGGCGGCCCATCTCGACTTCTTTCTTGAGCAGCGGGTAGTGATTCTTTTTGAAGAGCTTGAGGAACTCGTCGGCATATCCCCAGCGCGCTTTGTAGTAGTACTCGACGACGAAGGGCTTGTCGGAGGCTGGCGCCGATTGGGCGCGGGCGAGGACAGGCGTGGAGAGCACGGCGGCGGTGAACACGACAGCGAGAACGAGGGCGCGGAATGCAGAGTTCATGAGGCCTCCTCGAATCGGAATTCACTGCTTGTACACTAACGGCGTTCGGTGGTCAAAGTGTGGATGTGCATTGCCGAGTGTGATGGGCACAGAGACGCGACGAACGGCCGTCTCGAGGCTGTTCTAAGCTACGTGCCGTCCGCTAAAGCGGACTCGACTTTCCCAGCTTCGATGTCCCAGCACTGACGTGCTGGGCTAGTCACTGCCGTCACTGCGCGACTGGGGCGATGTGGGTCCCACAGCTTGTACTTACCCGTGAGTTTCATAACAGACTCCTCTGCGGGGCATTCCATGGTGATCGAGGTTGGGGAGAATAGTTGTCAGCGAAAACAAAGTTGTCGATTCGAGGCCAGCGGTCATCGGAGTCGAGCATGAGCGACGAGGAACGGAAGATTCATGAGCTATTTGATGGGGCGGACCGGGCGCTGATGGCGGCCGATATTGAGAAGCTGTCGCTGGTGTTCGCGGAGGATTATGTGCAGTACGACGCCGCGGGGCGCGCGTTTCCGAAGCGCGAGGTGCTGGAGAATCTGCGGACTTCGGCGGTCCGGTATCCGGTGATCCAGTCGACCGCGCGTCGCGTTCGATTGTTCGGGGACATGGCGATCGTGCACGGGGCGGAGATGGACGAGGTGGAGTCGGGTGGGAAGCGCTTCCCTGTTCATTACCTGTATATGGACGTGGTGTTGAAGCGCGACGGGCGGTGGCAGATCGTCGGGTCGCAGTTGGTGAAGCCGGCGGAGTAGCACTGAAGTCGATGATTTGTTGCTAAGATGCAACACCGCTACCTGACGAGGGACCGATGCCACCTTTGATGCGAATCTCCAACCCGATCCGGCTGCATAAAATGACCAATGTGATGCAGATCCGCGGTGTGGACACATACATTCACTGGTCCGTTTTTGTCGTGATCGCATTCATTCTTGCCGGCGTAGCCAGCCGCCCGGCCCTTACGATTCTGGGACTGTCGTGTTATCTCGGAGTGTTTCTGATCCATGAAGCCGGCCATGCTCTTGTTGCGCAGCGGAGAAGATGCGGCGTCATTTCGATCGAACTCTATCCGATATTCGGGATTACGAAGTTCGAGAGCCATGGTCCCAGATTGACCATAGTCTGATTGCCTGGGGAGGGGTAATGGCTCAGGCCATCTTTTTCGTTCCTCTTCTGCGTGGGTGGCGTTGTTCGGATATTCAAAGTTCGAATGGTTCAACATGATTATTGCAATCCTGGGTTTTTATAGCCTGGCGGTCGCAATCTTCAATCTACTTCCCATCCGCCCACTTGATGGAGCGACTGCGTGGAGACTGTTTCCTGAACTGTTGGCGGAGCGCCGAAGGAAGGTTAATCGCAAACCAATGTACCGTTGATCGCGCAACGGTTGCGCCTATTCCATAGCCCGCATCCGGTTCTGCCAGTGCGACCACACGAACCAGATCACTCCGGCCGCAAGGCCTATGCCGATCACTGCGTCAAATTGGTGGAAGTACTTGCCAAGGCTGCGCCAGTTCTCGCCGAGTTTCATGCCGAAATACGCCAGCGCGAAACACCATGGCCAGGATCCCAGAAATGTATAGAGGTGAAATTTGCCGCGGGGCATGCGGGCGACGCCGGCGGGCAATGCGATGAAGGTGCGAATCACCGGCAGCAGTCGTCCCACGAAGACGGCGGCTTGGCCCCAGCGCTGGAAGAAACGGTCGGCCCAATCCAGTTCGCGGCGCCCCATGAGAATCCACTGGCCGTATTTCTCGACGAGGGGACGTCCGCCATAGCGGCCGATTTCGTAGGCAACGAGAGAACCAAGGTTGCATCCGATGGCGCCCGCAGTCGCGGCCCAAAACAATCGCATGGAGCCTTCGTAGACCAGGTATCCGGCGAAGGGCATGATCAGTTCGGATGGCAGTGGGATGCACGCAGACTCGATGGCCATCAGCAACGTGATGCCGGCGTAACCGGTCACGCCGATGATCGACTTGATGAAGAGAAAAATGACGGCCAGGATTTTTTCAGTCATGTACGAATTTGAGTTTCAGAAACGAAGGCGAGGATTGTGCCTAGCGAAGCCGAGGCTCGTTTCAGAGCATCGGCTCGCAAACCACAGCTCAGGACGCCCGTCCCTCTTTATGGTACACGCCCCTAGAACGAGCCTTCCTGCGTGAAGGTGAAGCCGGGGAGCGAGACACCGTCGGAGGACTTGGTGACCTTCACCTTGACGGTGGGCGCATCGGGCGCCGTGACTTCTGCCGGACGCAGCGTCGCGTACTGGCTGAACACTTCGTTGTAGACCTTCGTGATGAGGAAGTCCTGACCAGTCGCATCCTGACGCCAGACCTGTCCGAGCTGAATGGATTTCACGGCCACTGGATTTGTCCTTGGAGTTCGGAATCAGAGTAACGGGCGGATCGGAAGCCGTCAATGGAATGGAACTGTCGTTGGTCGTTGGTCGTTGGTCCTTGGTCGTTGTGTGGATGACGATTTCGGGATTGTGGTGACGAGAGCGATCGCCACGTCCGAACTGCCCAAGTGCACGCCGCGACGCTTCTCGGCGGGCTTTGTTACCATTTGTGATTCGCATCGAGGAGACAGGCATGGCAAGAGGGGTGAGTCCGAGGCGGCCGACGAAGTCGGGAAGACAGGAAGGCACGCGACGGGTGGCAAGAGGAGCTGCGAAGAAAGCTGCGAGTCGTACGAGCGGGCGGAAGGGATCGGTATTTCCGAAAGCGAAGGCGGCGGCCAAGAAACCCACTTCAGCCAAGAAGGCGGGCAAGAGGGCGGCATACAATCCGCTGGCGCCCGAGCGGATTCAGGCGATCCTGGGGCATCTGGATCAGCTTTATCCGGATGTGAAATGCGCTCTGCATCACTCGAGCGCATGGCAATTGCTGGTAGCGACGATTCTTTCCGCGCAGTCCACGGACGCGAACGTGAACCGGGTGACGCCGGGCCTGTTTGCGAAGTATCCGACGGTGCAGGATTTTGCGGCGCTCACGCCGGAGCACTTAGAGCCCGATGTGAAATCGACAGGCTTCTTCCGGAACAAGTCGAAGTCCGTGGTGGGCGCGGCCAAGAAAATCGTGAGCGACTTCGGCGGACAAGTGCCGGACGAGATGGAAAAGTTGCTGACGCTGCCGGGCGTGGCACGCAAGACGGCAAATGTCGTGCTTGGGTCGTGGTTTGGGAAAGGCGTTGGGGTGGTCGTCGATACGCATGTGCACCGGATCTCACGGCGCTGGGAGCTGACGAAGAACGACGAGCCGGCAAAGATTGAGCAGGATCTGATGAAGGTCATTCCGCAGGATCGTTGGATTCTGTTTTCGCACCAGGTGATCCATCATGGGCGGAGTCTGTGTATCGCGCGCAAACCGAAGTGCGCCGATTGTCCGATTGAGCCGCTGTGCCATGCGGAGGATAAGACGTGGACGACGGTTGAGGTACATAAGGGAGCAAAGGCATGAAGACAGGTCTTAGGTCTCAGGTCTTAGGGTTCAGGATCCGCATCCGGTTGCTAAGCCGGTTTTGTTCCCACCAGCAAGGCTAATTCGCGCCACTTCCACAAACAATCCACGTCGGTGAATCCGATTTCACGCAGCCAGGCGAGCTGGATTTCGAGATCGAGAAGTTTGTTGGACGGATCTTCTTCGGCAGGCGGGATGCTGAGCTTGTCGAGAAACTGGTGGTGGAGTTCGAGAGTGGGCGAAGCCACGTGCTCAAGATTGCAAAAGACACCCTGGGGCGTCAGTCGATCGAAGATTTCCGCGTAGAGACTTCGTTTCCTCTCGTGGGGAAGATGGTGGATCGCGAAGCTGGAAACGATTGCGTCGAAGCGGCCCAGGTCGGGCAGAGGGTTGTTGAGGTCGTGAGCGACGACGGATATGCGCGGATCGGCCGTAGATTGCTTCTTTAACGCCGAGAGCATGGTCGGCGAGAAATCGACGGCGACAAAGCTGGCCGCGGGCCGTGCAGTCTTGACGAGGCTTAAGAGACGTCCGCCACCGCTTCCCAGATCAAGCACCCGTTGCGGATTTTCGGGCAGGCACTCGAGTAATGTGGCTTCGCCTTCGACGCGGTGCGGGATGGAATCGGCGCGTCGCAGGTAATCGAGTGCGTGTTCGGGAGAGGTCCAGAGATTGATGTTGGGGGACGCCGTCATTCAAAAATCCTATACACCACTCCGTTGTTAGTCCAGATTGTGCACGGACGTGCCAGGGAACACCGGGTCGGCTCTGCTAGACTTTTTCTGATCGCTTTTTCTGGTCACATCCCGAGGAGTTCGATGCGCATTTTCGTCCCGTTTGTTATGGTCGTTCTCATGAGCATTCTTGCCGAGGCCCAGACGCTGCCGGTTCCCCAGGCTATTACCGATCCGAAACAAATTGCGAGCAAGCCCAATGGAACCGTCGAGAAGAACCTGACGATCGAGAAGTTGTATTCGACGCGTCAGGTCGGGCGTTCGGACTGGTCGCCCGACGGAAAACAGATTGTGTTCGTCTCGAATATGAGCGGACGGAACAATCTGTGGGTCGTGCCCGCGGAAGGCGGCTGGCCCGTGCAACTCACGGTGAGCGATCAGCGGCAGACGACGCCGGCGTGGTCGCCGGATGGGAAGTGGATCGCCTACCAGTCGGATTACGATGGCGACGAGCAATGGGACATCTTCATCGTCTCGCCGAAAACCGGGCAGGTTGTGAATCTGACGAACACGCGCGAGGTCGCCGAAGAAGATCCCACGTGGTCGCCGGATGGGCGGTACCTGGCGTACACAGTGAAGCCGAAGACGTCGTCGGTATTCGAGATTGATGTTTACGACATGCTGATGCACAAGGCAAAGCACCTGACGACCGACACGCCGAAGGACAAAATGAACTTTGGTCCAGTGTGGTCGAAGGATGGGAAGTGGATCGCGTACACGCAGCACCAGGCGAAGGGGACCGATTCGAATATCTTCGTCGCAGAGGTGGCGACCGGAAAGAGCACATTACTCACCGAACATGAAGGCGAGCAACTTTCCACGGTGAATGACTTCTCGCCCGATGGGAAGAAGCTGCTGATTACGTCCAATGCAGCGAATGGCTATGAAAACGTCGGGTTGCTCGACATTGCGAGCAAGAAAATCACCTGGCTGACCAAGGACAAATGGGAGATCAACGCCGGTGAGTTTTCCCCGGACGGCAAGCGGATCACGTGGACCGCGAACGTGGATGGGAATGCGGATATTTATGTCCATGATCTGGCGACCGCGAAGACGACTTCGCTGCCTCTGCCAAAAGGAGTGAACTACCTCGGCGGCAAATTCTCGGCTTTCACGAAGGACGGCACGCGGCTGCTCTACTACCACAACGGGCCAACGGCTCCGAGTGATTTGTGGGTCCACGCGCTGGCGGCCGGAAAGTCGCACCAGATCACGCATTCGTTGATCGCGGGTATGCGCTCGGAAGACATGGTGGAGCCTTTCCTGGTGCATTATCCGAGCAAGGACGGAAAGTGGACGATCTCGGCATTCGTGTACGTGCCCTTTAATCTTCCGCGGAACGGCCAGCATCCGGTGATCGTGTATGTGCACGGCGGGCCTACGTCGCAAACGGTGAATTCGTTTAACCGTTTTGTTCAGCACGTCGCGAACCTGGGATACATCGTGATCGCGCCGAACTATCGCGGATCGACGGGATACGGGAAAGAATTCCAGCAGGCGAACCTTTTCGACATGGGCGGCGGCGACCTGCAGGACGTGCTGAGCGCGGCGGAGTGGATCAAGCAGAGTGGGTATGTTGACGCGAAGAAGCTGATCGTGATGGGCGGCAGCTACGGCGGCTACATGAGCATGATGGCCGTGACCAAAGCGCCGGACGTTTGGGCAGCGGGTGTGCCCATCGTTCCGTTCGTAAACTACTTCACCGAAATTGAGAATGAAGATCCGGTGCTGCGCGAGATGGATCTGGCCACGATGGGCGATCCGGAGAAGAACAAGGAACTGTATCAGGACCGGTCGCCGATTTTCTTCGTGGATAAGATCAAGGCGCCGTTACTGCTGTTGGCGGGTGGGAACGATCCGCGGTGTCCGAAGTCAGAGACGCTTCAGGTGGTGGAGGCTGTGAAAAAGAACGGCGGCGTGGCGGATTACAAGATTTACGAGAACGAGGGGCATGGGTTCTCGCGGGTCGAGAATCAGATTGACGCTTACAAGCGCGTGTCGGATTTCATCCGCGCGCACGTGCTCCCGGCAGATTGCAGTTGCGATTTGAAGGTTCAGTGAGTGCGGCGAAGTTCGGAAGAAAAGCATTTAACCGCAAAGGGCGCAGAAACAGGCCGCAAAGATCGCAAAGAAAAGCAGACCGTCTGGCCTTGCGGCTTCCCGATCAACTATGGCGCTTGTTGGTTACGATTGCCTGAACCAGGCCGGGAATGGTGTATTCGCGGGCTTCGATGTCCACCCCGAGTTTTAACTCGCGAAGAGTCGCCGAAGTTACCGGGCCGATGGAGGCGAGAGAGACTTCCTTCAGGGTCGAGGGACGTTGGCCGTTGCGCGAACGTCCAGCGCTGCCGAGGAGCTGAACAAAATTTTTCGCGGTGGACGAACTGGTGAAGGTAATGACATCGGGGCGGCGATTTGGTTTCTTCAGGGCCGCCTGCAGACGGGCGCGGGATGAGGCGGGCACAATGGTTTCGTAGGCTTCGAAGACATCCACCACGGCTCCGGCTTTGCGAAGTTCTTTCGGGATGACATCGCGGGCGACCTTGGCGCGAACCAGCAAAACCTTCTTCCCTTTCACCTGCTTCTTCAGACTGCGGACCACCGATTCCGCGACGTATTCGTCCGGCACGACGTGAATCCGGACGCCGCGCTTTTCGATGGCTTTCTTGGTGGCCGGGCCGATGGCGGCGATCTTCAAGTGCTTTAGCGATTTTTTTGTGAGTCGGAGTTTGGTGAGGCGTTCCCACATGGCGTCGACCCCGTTGACGCTGGTGAGGATCAGCCAGTCATAGGTTTCGAGGTTCTTGAGCGCAGCGTCGAGTGGTTGGAAGGAACGCGGTGGACGGATCTGGATGAACGGAATTTCGAGGACGTCGGCGCCCAGTTTTCGCAGTTCCGACGAGAGCGCGCCGGCCTGGTGGCGGGCACGGCCGACGAGCACGCGGAGTCCTTCCAGAGAACGGATGCCGGGTTTTCGGTCGTCCCTACGGGACTTGATCATTTTTTGCCACCGTACCCAGCGCTAAAGCGCTGGGCTAACGTCGCGCCGTCCCTACGGGAGTACGCACACAGGAGTGTGCGCGCCACACGATTTCGGATCCCACGATTCGATCAGACGATTCTTATTACAGAAATTGGATCACGCGAATGCAAGCGGCCTCAGTCACGGTTGCTGCGGTACGGCAAGGCCGCGACCGTAGACTTCTTCGAGGATCGCATCGCCGCCGCGGCGGAGAAGAGTTTCGCCAACCTCGTTGCCGAGTTTTTCTGGATCGTCGCCATCACGCGATTCGCGCAGAATTTTCGATCCATCGGGATTGGCGACAATCGCGTCGAGGTGAATACGGCCATCGTGCACCTCCGCGGCGGCGCCGATGGGCACCTGGCAGCCTCCACCCAATTTGTTCAGCAATGCGCGCTCGCAGGTCGTGGAGGCACGGGCGCTGGCGTCGTCGAGAAATGCCAGCAACTGGCGCGTGGTTGCGTCGCCGGCGCGAATTTCGATTCCGAGTGCGCCTTGTCCAGCCGCTGGGCACATGACATCTCTCGGGATGACTTGCTTCACGAGATCCGTTTTCCCCAGGCGATTGAGCCCGGCCGCGGCGAGGATGACCGCGTCGTATTCGCCTTCCGCAAGCTTGCGCAGCCGGGTATCGACGTTGCCGCGCAAGGGATGAATCTCAAGGTCCGGTCGCAGAGCCTTCAATTGCGCCTGCCGGCGGAGGCTGCTGGTACCCACCCGCGCACCCTGCGGAAGATCGTCGATGCTCTTGTAGTGCACCGAGCAAAAGACGTCCTGCGAGTTTTCGCGCTTGGTGATGGCGGCAATCTCGAATCCGGGGGAGAGTTCCGTCGGAAGGTCTTTCAGGCTGTGCACGGCAAGGTCGACGCGGCCTTCGGCGAGCGCTTCCTCAATCTCTTTCGTGAACATGCCTTTGGTGCCGACTTTGGCGAGGGCGACGTCGAGGATCTTGTCGCCGGTGGTCTTGATGATCTCGAGCTCAACCTCGTGACCCTGAGACCGCAGCAGCGCCGAAATGTGGTTGGCCTGCCAGAGGGCCAGTTGAGAACCGCGAGAACCGATGCGCAGGCGAGCCATCAGTCGTTATCTCCGCCGCCGGATTTAGCCGCACGCTTCTCCTGCAGGTTGAACAACCGGCGAACCAGGTCAATGACAGTGGTCGCTTCAGGGTCGCGGGCCGCCGTTTTCAAAGTGCTGATCGGCGTGTGCATGATCTTGTTGACGATGCCGCGCGTGAGGGCTTCGACGGCCATCTCCTGGTCGGGCGACAGGGCGCCCAGTCGCCCGCGGACGCGGTCGATCTCGGCCTGACGAATCGTCTCGAGGTGATCCTGAAGCGAAACGATGGTCGGCACGACGTCGAGTGTCTGGATGCGGGCCTGGAAACGATCGACTTCGGTGGCGACAATTGCTTCGGCGCGCTCGGCTTCCTTGCGGCGGTCGGCGACGTGCGTAGCGACGGCTTGCTGCAGGTCGTCGATGTCGTAGACGAAGATGCCGTCGAGCTTGTTCATCGCCGGGTCGACGTCGCGGGGAACGGCGATGTCGATGAAGAACATGGGGCGATTCTTGCGGCGCGCGAGGAACACCTCACCGTGCTCGCGGCGGAAGATGGCATGTGGAGCGCCGGTCGAGGTGATGACAATGTCGGCGCGGTCGCAGGTGTTGTGCAGGTCTTCGAAATGGATCGCGTGGCCCTTGAACTTGTAGGCGAGGCTGACGGCGCGATCGTAGGTGCGATTGGCGACGAAGATGGAAGCGCAGCCGTGCGCCATCAGGTGGCGGGCCGCAAGTTCGCTCATCTTTCCGGCGCCCACCAGGTAGACGTGCTTGCCTTGCAGGTTGCCGAAGATCTTCTTGGCGAGTTCAACGGCGACCGAAGCAATGGAAACACTCGACGATCCGACTGCGGTCTCGGTGCGAACGCGTTTCGCGACGGCGAAGGCCCGCGTGACCAACTGATCGAGTTGTGCGCGAACTGCGCCTACTGCGCGGGCGGTGGCGTAGGCTTCTTTTACCTGGCCAAGGATCTGCGGTTCGCCGACCACCATCGAGTCGAGGCTGGCTGCGACGCGGAACAGATGACGCACAGCCTCCTGCTCGTTGTATTCGTAGAGGTGTTTGTTGAGCTCTCCGCTGTCAATCTGGAAGTAGTTTTGGAGAAAGCTCCGCAAGTCGGCGCCAGCGCTATTTTTCGTGTTGGCCAGGATCTCCACGCGGTTGCAGGTGGAGAGAATCATGCCCTCGTCGATGCCGGGGTGCTCAGTGAGCTTTTTGCAGGCTTCGGGCAAGCGAGACTCGGGGATGGCGAGGCGCTCACGGACCTCGACTGGAGCCGTATTGTGATTCACGCCGATGAGCTGAAATCTCATGACGAAGCGAACCTGTGAATCGTACTGAAATAGTTGGCCGCCCACGCGACCACGGCGGCTGCAAACGCGACGCTGGCAAGGACGGCGGCTTTGCGGCCGCGCCATCCGGCGATCCAGCGCGTATACACCATGACCAGGTACACCGCCCACATCAACAACGAAAGCAGAATCTTGGGATCTTGCAGGTCGACGCGTCCGTAAACGCTTTCGGCGACGACCGATCCGGCCACGAGTCCGAGCGTCATGAAGGGAAATCCCATCAGCAGCGAGCGATAACCGATCTGGTCGATTTCCTCGAGAGCCGGCAGGCGCGACAGGATTCCGCTGGAGCGCTTGGATTTCAGGGAGTGTTGCTGGATCAGGTAAAGCAGGCTGGCACAAAAACTCAGAATCAGCGCGGCGTATCCGATAAAGATGAGCGCAATGTGCGCGCCCAGCCACCCTTTGCGCATTCCCGGCGTCAGCAACAGGAATGGTTGCTGGCGCGTGGCCGCCATGAACGTCAAAAGAAAGACCAGCGGGAAGACGATGATGCCCGGCGAGGTCGTGTTGTAAATCAAGTACGTGACCATGAAGACGCTCATGATCAAAAACGCCAGCAGCGACTCGGAGTTGTGGGCCATCGCGAAGCTGACGTGGTCGGTGAGGAGCACGCCCTCGGTGAGCGACACCAGGTGAAAAACCATCCCGAGGTAGGCCGCGTGAAGCGCGATTTTGTTGAGAAGATCACTGGTGCGAGTGATGGCGATCAGGGCGTACAGCAGTCCAACCCCGTAGAATGCAAGCGCGACTCGCAGCCAAAATATTGACATAGCTTAGTTTAGGAGCGTTTTCCCAGACCGGCCACCCACACCAGACCAGCCCAAGCGATTATAGTCTGCCCTCCGGATGAGGCAGAAGGCAGTTGGGCAGATCACAGGTGCTTGTGACCTGCGTCACAAGGTATTAAGACTTCCGGATAATCGTACGAAACCTGAAAATGGCGGCCTAGTCTACACCTAGCGTAGAGAATGCGGCCGCGAGACTCTCTTGATCAACGATGAGGGTCCGGCCAGAGGCTTTCATGTCCTCGATCTCGTCGAATGCCTGGAAGAGGCGCATCTTGGCGGCAGCGTACTCCTCGGCTTCGCTCGGGAACCGGCCGTGGCTCTGGGCCCAGGTACGCAGCGCGCCCTGCTCCACGAATACGCTCACGGAGAAGGTCGTTTTTCGGTCGGACGTTACGTCGAAGACGTATTCGGTGGATGACTTGTTCGCATCCTGAGCAGGGCGCTTGCCGACGAAGTAATACTGGTAGACGTACCCTTGCCCGCCAGTGTAGGTCTTCATGCGACGGATGGTCATGAGTGTCTCGCGGCTGCCGGTCTGCCCGTCATCCTGAATACAACCCATTTCATAATGGACCAAAAGAGTTCGAATTGCGTTTCCCTCAGGGGCTAAAGCCCGCATCTTACGCCCCTCTGAACGGCTCGGCTGAAGCAACCCCTTCCAAAACGGATTTATGAGATGGCCTCTAGTCTATCGCGTCGCGCCATTCCCCGGTGAAACGACTCGTCCATACTCGGAAGCGTGAGCCAGGCGGTCAAACATGTTGAAGGCGGCGAGGCTGACCTTGGTGATGGCCTCCTCGCCATCGCGCTCGTTGCGAAGATAGGTTGTCATCACGCAGAGAATGTAGGGGCGGTTCTCGAGGAAAATCACGCCCGAGTCGTTGCGCACCGCTTCCAGTTCGCCGGGTTTGTTCGCGATCCTGGTGTTGGCGGGAAGGTCGCGCGGAATCCAACTGTCTTTGTGCGTGCTCAGCATGGCGAAGAAATCGTCGGTCATCTCTTTGTTCAGGACTTTTCCACGATACAGGGCATCGAGCAAGGTCATCATTTCGCGGGGAGTGGAGATGTTTTCGCGACCTTCGGTGGCGGCCTTCAGGTCCATCATTTTGCGGCGAAGGCGCGTGTGGGGAAGGCTGAGCGAATCGAGGAGTGCGTTTACGTTGTCCATGCCGACGCGCTCGATCAAGACGTTGGTGGCGGAATTGTCACTGACGGCGATCATCATGGTGGCGAGATCGCGCAGGGTGAGGCGAGTTACGCTGGGGGTAAGCCCGTTCATGATGTCGCTGTCGGGGACGAGATCGGATTGCTGAACCGTATAAAGGTCGGTGAGTTTCAGCTTGCCCTGCTGCGCTTGACGATAGAGTTCGGCGAGAACGGCAATCTTGATCGAGCTCGCTTGAGGGAAAACCTCGTCGGGCTGCAAGAAGAATGTCTGGCCGTTGGAGAGGTCCTCAATGGCGACGCCCATCACGCCATCAAGATTGCGATCGACGTCATGAATGCTGGTCTCAAGTTTCTGCCAGAGCACCTGCTGCTTTGCCGGTCCCTGGGCGAGGGCAGCACCAACAAACGCGATCCACGCGATGAACAATCGGCGGACGGGCACGCTTCGGCAAGAACGCACGCGATCAATCGATCTTGGCATCGCGCAGGCGCTTCACGGCCGTCTCCGAGCTGACGGGCGAGTAGTACACCTCCTTGAAGGTGTAGGACTTCGATTTCGATCCGATGATGGGCAGGATTTCGACATGCCAGTGATAATCCTCGTCCAGCGTCTTCCAGTAGCCGAGACTTTCTGAGCCGTGAAGGGTATTCGGCGACGTGTGCAGAACCAGATGAAATTCCTCGGTTACCGTGCGAATACGCTGCAAGGTTCGGCGCAGAAGAATGCCGAAATCGCGAATTCCGCCCGTCCGCGAAAAAGCGGTTCGTTCGAAGGTCGAATCGTGGGTGTGAGGCAGGATCCACGTTTCATACGGGACACGCGGCGCGTACGGGCATAGCGCGACGTAGTCGCCGCGCAATTCGACCACCCGCAGCCCTTGCCGTTCTTCCTGGCCGATGATGTCGCAAAAGACGCAGCGCTCTTTTTGCTGGTAGTACTCGCGGCCGGCCCGCAGTTCATAGAGAACCCGGCGCGGCACGAACGTGGTCGCGGTCAATTGTGCGGTGGGGTGCTCAAATTCCTGGCCCGCATTCACGCCGAAGTTCTTGAAGACGCTCACGTACTTGATGCGCGCGTCTCCTTTGAGGTCCTGGATCCGTTGGGCAGCGAGCTTGAGGAATTGCTCGAGTTCAGCGTCACTGGCGTTCCACAAATTGCGGTCGTGCTTTGGACTCTCCACGAGCACTTCATGAGCACCGATCGACCGCATGCGATCGTAGATGCCATCTCCGCGCCGCGATGGGTCCCCTTCAATACGGTAGAGCGGCGAAGGATGAACAACGGAGCGGGCCGACCAAGGCAGGCCGTCGATGTCGCCACGGCTTGCGATGACTTGCAAGGGCGAACTGGCATCGGCACAGAAGCGGCAGGGCGCATCGCCGCGTGTAAGGGATTCGGGGACGTCGTCCCCCGTGATCACCCATGAACGGGTGATCGGATCTTTGCGAAGCTCCATGCGCTTAGGAAAACACTCACGCAGAGCATGCGTCAACTGTGATCTCGAACCGCGAATGTTGAAAGTTGCTTTGTTATAATCCGCGCACGAAGCCGCAGCTGATGACCGAAACGTCCACGCCGTTAATGCGGCAGTATGCCGCAATCAAGAAAGAGCATCCGACCGCACTGTTGTTCTTTCGCCTAGGCGACTTCTACGAACTGTTCTTTGAGGACGCGATCGTCGCCGCCAAAGAACTGCAGATCACGCTGACCTCCCGCAACAAGGAAAAAGGGATTTCGGTGCCGATGTGTGGCGTTCCCTACCACGCCGCGGAAGGATACATCGCGAAACTGATCCGGAGGGGATTCAAGGTTGCGATTTGCGATCAGATGGAAGATCCGCGGCTGGCGAAGAAATTGGTGCGGCGCGAAGTCACGCGCGTGGTGACGCCGGGCACGGCGGCCGATTCCTCTCTGAGTTCGGAAGAGAACAATTTTCTGGGAGCGGTATCGCAGTCGGGCGATCGGGTGGGATTTGCAGCCTTGGATTTGTCGACGGGCGAGTTTCGCGCCACAGAATTTCAAGGCGCGGATGCTGCCCGCAGAATTCAAGAAGAACTCTCGCAACTTCGGCCGAAGGAATTGCTGTACGCGTCATCGGCACCGCTGTTCGAGTCGGGGGCTGGGGTGAATCTTTCCGCGGGTTCCACGGCGGTTGGGGCGTTGCCGGCGGTCGGGCGTGGATATGCGGAGACGCCTCTGGATGACTGGATCTTCTCTCCCGACCATGCCATTCCGTTGCTTGAAAATCATTTTGGAGTGCTTTCGCTGGAGGGGTTTGGGCTTGCCGGAAAGCCCGCCGCGGCGACTGCAGCGGGCGCAATTCTGCACTATGTGCGGTCCACGCAGCGAGGGACGCTCGACCATGTGGACCGGATCGGCTTCTATGAGCGCCAGAACTGCCTGGTGCTCGACGCGGTGACGGTGCGGAACCTCGAACTGATCGAGCCTTTATTTGCGGGAACGGATGCGGGCGTGACTCTATTTCGAGCGATGGACTCGACCGTCACGCCTATGGGCAAACGCCTGTTGCGAGCCTGGATGCTGCGGCCATCGATCGACGCATCGGAGATCGACCGACGCCTGGACTCGGTTGGAGTCCAGGTGAAGGAGACGATGGCGCGCGAAGAGTTGCGGCGCGCGCTGGAGGGAATTCTCGATCTGGAACGACTGCTGAGCCGGGTCACGCTGGAGACGGCGAATCCGCGCGACGTGCTGGCTTTGGCGACGTCGCTGGGACGGATACCAGCGGTGCGAGCCACGATGAAGAGGCTTCCTGCGGAGCGACTTGAGACACTGCACAAATGCGTGGACGAATTGGGCGATTTGCGAGAACAGATCGACAATACCATCGTCGAAGAGCCTCCGATTTCTCTGAGTGACGGCGGGGTCGTGAGGACGGGCGTCAACCAGGAACTCGATGAACTGCGCGACCTAAGCCGCAACAGCAAGCAGTACCTGGCACAGATTGAGCAACGTGAGCGGCAGCGGACGGGGATTGGGTCACTGAAGGTGAAGTTCAACTCGATCTTCGGGTATTACCTCGAGGTGTCGAAGCCAAATCTGCACCTGGTACCGCCTGATTACGAACGCAAGCAGACACTCGTGAATGCCGAGCGATTCACGACGCCAGAGCTAAAGGAATACGAAGCCAAGATTCTCGATGCACAAGAGAAGATCGTCGAAATCGAGCGACGGATCTTCGCTGAGTTGCGCGGCACCATCGCCGGACAAGCCAAGAGAATTCGCCAGACGGCACTGGCACTGGCGGAAGTCGATGTCCTGGCCAACTTTGCCCATCTGGCGGCGTTGCGCAATTATTGCCGTCCTGCGGTCGACGAATCAGGAGATCTCGAGATTGTGGAAGGACGGCATCCCGTCATTGAGGAACAGGAGTCGGTGGCGGGCGGCGAGCGCTTCGTTCCGAATGATCTTTACCTGAACTCGACGACCCACACGATTCTCGTGCTGACGGGTCCGAACATGGGTGGCAAGTCGACCTATTTGCGGCAGGCGGCGTTGGCCGTGATTCTGGCGCAGATGGGGTCGTTCGTGCCGGCACGAGCGGCGAGGCTGGGGTTGGTGGATCGCGTCTTCACGCGCATTGGAGCCAGCGACAACCTGGCGCGCGGCCGGTCGACGTTCATGGTCGAGATGACGGAGACTGCGGCGATCCTGCACACGGCAACGTCACGGTCGCTAATTCTTTTGGACGAGGTCGGGCGCGGCACGGCGACCTATGACGGCCTGGCGATCGCGTGGGCAGCGGTCGAATATCTGCATGCAAGGACGCGCGCGAAAACCCTGTTCGCCACGCACTATTTTGAGTTGACCGAGTTGGCTGACCGGCTGTCGGGAGTGAAGAACTTTCACGTTTCCGTCAAAGAGACCGGGGGCGGGATTGTTTTCCTGCGCAAGGTCGAGCCGGGCGCGGCGGATCGTAGCTACGGGATCGAGGTTGCCAAGCTGGCGGGCCTGCCGAATGAGGTGATCGACCGGGCGCGCGAAGTGTTATCGGAGCACGAGAATGCCGAGCGTGAGTTAAGCGGGCATTTGGCAACGGATGATTCCCGGCCAGCGCGCACGGCGCAGTTGACGATCTTTACGCCAATTTCACAGCCGGTGCTGGAAAAGCTGCGCGAGGTCGATCTGAACCGGCTGACACCACTGGAAGCGCTGAACCTGCTGGCGGAATTGAAGAAACAGGTGGAATAGTCAGGAACACCTCAGTCCACAAATGAGTCCTTCATTTTGAAGAGCGGCGGAAAACTTCAACTCGGACAGCTTCTCGTTATCGGCTTCGACGGCACGGAGATGTCGGCGCCGCTGGCTTCCCTGCTGAAGCGGATCCAGCCCGCCGGGGTGATCCTTTTTGCGCGCAATATCGTGAGCACGGAACAGACCTACCGCCTACTGAAAGACTCCCAAGCGCAGGTGGCGACGCCGCTGTTTCGTTGCGTGGATCTGGAAGGCGGGAAGGTCGACCGGCTGCGGAATGCGATCGGCCCGGCTCCGTCGCCGGCCGAGGTGTTTGCTTCGGGCAACCGCAAACTGTTTCGAGCGCACGGGCGAATCATCGGAGAGAACTGTCGGGCCGTGGGTTTTAACATCGATTTCGCGCCGGCGATGGACCTTGCGTTTGAGGCCTCGAAGAGCGTGATGAGCACGCGGGCGGTCTCGGCCGATCCCCGCGAGGTCGTGGCATATGCCCGCGCGTTTCTGGCGGGACTCGGAGACGAAGGAGTGTTGGGGTGTGGGAAACACTTCCCCGGATTGGGGGAAGGCAAGCTTGATAGTCACCATGAATTGCCGGTCATCCAAAAGCCGTGGAAGCAGCTCTGGGAGCAGGACCTCGTTCCCTATCGCACACTGCGGCGTGAGTTGCCCTTCGTGATGGTGTCGCACGCGGCGTATCCGGCGGTGACGGGAGAGAGCATGCCGGCGTCGCTCTCGAAAAAGTGGATCACAGATATTCTACGAAAGAAAATTGGATATCGCGGGTTGATCGCATCAGACGATCTTGAGATGGGCGGCGTGCTGAGCGCGGCGCCGATCGAGCAGGCGGCGGCGACGTTCGTCCGGGCAGGCGGAGATCTTTGCCTGATCTGTCACAAGGAGGAGTTCGTCACGCGCTCCTATGAGGAACTTGAGCGGCGGGTATCGGACGATCGCGCCTTTGCGAAACGGGCGGCGGCGGCCATCAAACACGTGCTGGCGTTCAAGAAGACATCGAGAAAACTCGCGCGCTGGAATAAGTCTCCCGCATCCAGCGAGGTCGAGCGACTCACACGGAAGCTGTGGGAGTTCAGCGAACAGGTCCGGCTGGAGACGATTCGACGCCAGGAGCTCGCGTGATCGTCGCGGGCATCATGAGCGGTACGTCGGCGGATGGGATCGATGTGGCGCTGGTGGAGATCGCGGAATCGGGGCTCGCGAAGGGCAAGGCAGCGGGCAAAGCCCGCAGGCGGGCGCGAAAAATAAATCGATTCCGGCTGCTCGGACACACGCACTCTGCGTATCCGAAAGCCGTGCGCGAATCGGTGCTCGCCACCATGAACGCAACGCGAGCGAGTGTCGCGCATTTATCGCAACTGAACTTTCTGCTAGCTGAGCTTTACGCCGATGCTGTTCTGGCGGCCCAGCGTCGTTTTCGAATCAAAGCGCAATTGATCGGCTGTCACGGGCAGACTCTCTATCACCAGGGGGAGCCGCAGAATTTTCTCGGGCGCAAGATCGCGGTCACATGGCAGACGGGAGAAGGAGCGGTTCTCGCGGCGAGAACGGGGATTCCAGTGGTGTCGGATTTCCGGCCCGCCGACATGGCAGCGGGAGGCAAGGGGGCGCCGCTGGTCCCCTTCCTCGACTACCTCCTCTACCGCGACGACAAGATTGGGCGGATCGTGCAAAACATTGGGGGGATTGCAAACCTATCGGCCATTCCAGCGGGCGCTTCTGCTGAGAAAGTGATGGCGTTCGATACGGGCCCAGGCAACATGGTGATCGACGCGGTGACCGAGCGACTTTTTGCAAAGCCCTTCGATCGAGATGGCAAGATCGCCGCGTCAGGCTTGGTCGCAGAAGGGGTCATCGCTGGGGTGTTGCGGGAATCTTTCTTCCGGCAAAGGCCACCGAAGACTGCAGGGCGGGAAGAATTCGGACGCGAGTTCGCGGTCAGTTTTCTTAAACGCTGCGGGAGAATTCCGAAAGAAGGTGTGGTCGCCACCGCAACGGCGCTGACGGCGCGCTCAATTGCCGATGCCATTCGCCGGTTCGTCGTCAAGCGGCGGGGCGCCTATAGCGAATTCGTGGTCTCGGGTGGCGGAGCAAACAATCCGACGCTGCTGGCCATGCTTGCGAATGAGTTGAGGCCCTTGGGATTGTCCTTACGCTTATCGGATGAGTTTGGATTGCCAAGCGCGGCAAAGGAGGCGGCGGCCTTTGCGTTGCTGGCGTATGAAACATGGCATCGGAGGCCGTCCAACATCCCGTCGGCGACTGGAGCGAAGCGTCCTGCGATTCTGGGAAAGATTTCGTGTGTGTGAGGAGGCGAGCCTGATTCAACCCTGCGGGTCGAACGCCCAAACGAGGGCGTCTGGGCCCAGGTGCGTGAAGGCGGGGCCAACAGTTCGGTCAGGTCTCGTCATTGTTCTTCTCGCGAGCTTGCTATTCCCGATTCTGGCCTGCTCGTCGAAACCCGATCGCGACACGCTCGTGATGATTATCGAGAGCAGCCCGGCGAATCTCGATCCGCGGGTCGGGACGGACGGACAGTCGGAGCGGATCTACGAGCTTCTCTTCGATGCGCTACTCACACGCGACGATCATCTCAACGTGCAGCCTGGTCTCGCCGAACGGTGGGAGATCCCGAATCCTCTGACCTATGTCTTCCATCTTCATCCGGGGGTGAAGTTTCACGATGGCCGGGCGCTGACGTCGCGGGACGTGAAGTGGACCTTCGAATCGCTGCTCAGCGGAAAAATCCGGAGCCTGAAGGCGTCCACGTATCGATTCGTGGACCACGTCGATGCCCCGGACGACACAACCGTCGTCTTTCACCTGAAGGAACCTTTTGCCGCGTTGCTGTGGAACCTGTCGGGAGGTGCGATCGGTATCGTTCCCGACGGCAGTGGCGATGAGATTTCGAGGAAGCCGATCGGCTCGGGTCCGTTCCGTTTCGTGAGCGCGGAAGCCGATAAAGAGGTCATCGTCGAACGGAACCCGGATTATTGGGGAGCGAAGGCTCACGTCGAACATGTGCGTTTCAATGTTGTGCCCGATCCGACCACGCGCGCCTTGGAGTTACGCAAAGGAAGTGCCGACGTTGCGGTGAACGCGATGACGCCGGACGTCGTGCTGACGCTCGAGCACGAAACGAAACTCGGAGTCCTTCGCGCGCCTGGGACTGTGTTGCAGTACATGGGTTTCAATCTGCGCGATCCTATATTGAAAGATGTGCGGGTGCGCCAGGCTCTGGCGTATGCGATGGATCGCCGGCCGATCCTTCAGTATCTCTGGCGGGGCTTCGCTCAACCCGCGGATAGCATCTTGCCGGTACCGAGCTGGGCGTATACGAACGAAGTTGAGACGTATCCGTATGATCCGGCGCGAGCGCGACAGATTCTCGACGATGCGGGCTATAAGCCCGTGGACGGTATCCGCTTTCACCTCGTCATGAAGACGTCGACCGAGGAAAGCACTCGCCTCGTCGTGGCGGTGCTGCAACAACAGCTGCGCGCGGTGGGAATTGCCCTCGACATTCGCACCTTCGAATTTGCGACGTTCTACTCGGACGTAACCAAGGGCGCGTTTCAGGTTTACTCGCTGCGCTGGATTGGGGGAAACGAAGATCCGGATATTTTTGAGTACGCATTCGATTCGGCGAAATTTCCGCCGCAGGGTGCGAACCGAGGATATTTTTCGGATCCGCGTGTCGACGATCTCATTGCGCAGGGGAGAAAGGAACTCGACCAAACAAAGCGCAAGGCGATCTATCTCCAGATTCAGCGCATCCTGGCCGAGCAGTTGCCGTCTCTGAATCTCTGGTATCTCGACAATGTGCTGGTTCACAACCCGCGCGTGACAAACCTGACACTCAACCCCTCCGGAAATTACGATTTTCTGAAAACCGCCGAACTCTCCCAGTAGTTTGCGATTCGCGTGCTCAGGCTATGGCTGGGCGTTGGGCGGACGAGTCGTGGCGCGCTCGCGTGATATTCTCGAAAGTACTCTCGGGGATCGACTTGCGCATACTGTTTATCGGGGACATTTTCGGCAGACCGGGCCGCACTATCGTCAAAGAGCGTCTGCCAGGGCTCGTCAAGGATCATTCCATTGACCTGGTGATCGCCAACGGCGAGAACTCGGCGGCTGGTTTCGGGATCACGCCGCAACTGGCGGAAGAACTTTTCGAGCTGGGGATCGACGTCCTCACTTCTGGCAATCACATCTGGGACAAACGCGAGATCATCGACTTTTTTCAGATGGAGGACGGAGCGCATAGCCCCTCGCGGCGGCTTCTTCGGCCTGCGAACTACGCTCCCGACCTTCCAGGCCATGGCCTGTATGAGGGACGGAAAGGCGGCGTCGGCTACGCGGTCATCAATCTGCAGGGGCGCGTTTTCATGCCGTCGAACGACGATCCTTTTCGCACAGCCGACCAGCTTCTGCGGCAGGTCATGGCGAAGGTCATTCTGGTCGACATACACGCGGAGGCCACATCGGAGAAAGTGTCGCTGGGCTGGTACCTGGATGGCCGCGTGACGGCCGTGCTTGGCACGCATACGCACATTCCCACCGCCGATGAGCGCGTGCTCCCTGGCGGCACCGCTTACATGACCGACGTGGGCATGACCGGCCCGTTTGATGGCGTGATCGGCGTGAAGAAGGAGCTGGTGGTCGGGAAGTTCCTGAACAACATGCCTGTGCGCTTTGAGGCGGCCACCGGAGATGTGCGGCTATGTGCGGTCGTGATTGACTGCGATGACTCCACGGGAAAAGCGCGCAGCATTCAGAGGCTCATGCTGGAAGAAAGCAGGGTGTAGTGCCGGAACAAGAGTTCGTGAAAGAGAGTGCCGCGGCCAACGAGTCGGTCTTCCGATGGAAAGAGGCGGATGCCTACCTGTTCGATATCGATGGCACGCTGCTGCTTTCGCCCGATCGCACGCACCGCTATGCTCTGCACCGTGCCATGCTTGATGTTTTCGGCGTCGAGACGACGATCGACGGAATTCCCTACCACGGAAAAACCGATCCGGGAATTTTGCGCGTGGCGCTGCAGCGGATCGGTATTCCGGACACGACAATCGACTCGAAGATGAGCAAGGCGCTTGCATTGGTCCGCCGCGATGTGACCGAAAAAGCAGATCGGATCAAGCCGAATGTTCTACCCGGCATTCGCGACGTTTTGGGACTCTTGCGCACGCATGGAAAATTATTGGGTGTCACCTCGGGGAACCTGGAGGTGGTCGGCTGGCTGAAGATCAAGGCCGCCGGCCTGCGGGAGTTTTTCGAATTCGGCTGCTTTGCCGACGAGTACGAGCTTCGCGAACAGATTTTTGAAAAAGGAATGGCCGAGGTCCGCGTGCGGCTGGGCGGCAGTGCGTCCGTTTGTTTTGTTGGTGATACACCCGACGATGTTCGCGCGGCGCAGAAGGTCGGCGGGCGAATCATCGCGGTCGGCACGGGGATCTTCAAGCGCGAAGATTTGTTGTCGCACGGTCCCGACCACAGCGTTGAGACCTGCCGCGATCTGCTGGCGATCGAGCCCTAACTACATAAAACTAAAGTGCCATACGTGCAAGAATGTCGGGGTCGCGCGTTCTAATCCCGGGTACAATCCTGTAAAAATGTCGCACTGGCGCACCGTAGTGATGTGGCTGGCAATGGGATCGGTCCTTTGGGCCGAGGACCAGCCGACCGTCATTCCGCAAACCGTGGGTTGTGCCAGTGGTTTGCCGGGCAGTCCCGCCTGCGTGACAAGTCCAACCAGCCGCAAGCAGGCGAAGCAAGCCTTCCAACGCGGACTAAAGCTCGAAAAAGCAAACAAGCTCGACGACGCTTTCGACGAATTCAAGAAAGCCGCCGACCTGGCGCCCCGCGATGTCGAGTACGTGACGATGCGGGAGCTAGTGAAGCAGCAACTGGTCTTCGATCATTTGCAACGGGGAAACGGCGCCCTGGCCGGAGGACAGCAGATTTTGGCGATGGGCGAATTCCGTACGGCGCTCAGCCTCGATCCCACCAACGACTTCGCAAAACAGCGCCTGAGCGAGGCCGTGAGCACCGACAGCAAGACTCCGAGAGCGGCGCCGCGGGTGATCGAGTCGTCTAACGAGATCCACGTCGTTCCGAACGAGGCGTTGCAAACCTTCCACCTCCGGGGCGATTCGAAAGCGCTGATCCCGCAGATTGCGAGCGCCTTCGGAATCAGCACGACTCTGGAAGATTCCGTGGCCAGCCGCCACGTGCGTTTTGACGTGGAGAACGTCGACTTTTACGAGGCGATGCGGCTGATGGGGTCGATCACCAAGACATTCTGGGCTCCACTCGGCCCGAAGCAGATCCTGGCGGCGCAGGACACGCTCGAGAACCACAAACAATACGACCGGATGGCCCTGAAGACATTCTTCGTCCCCGACATCGAGAGCGCGCAGGAACTGACGGACCTCGTGAACGTGGTGCGGACGGTGTTCGAGATCAAGTACGTCACGTCCCAGCCACAGGCCAGCACGATCATCGTGCGGGCACCGCAGAATGTGCTCGACGCGGCGACGCTTTTTCTGGAAAACCTCGGATCCGGGCATCCGGAGGTGATGCTCGACGTGCGGGTTTTCGAGGTCAGCAAGACCGTGGTTCACAACTTCGGGATGCAGATTCCGAACCAGTTCAACCTGTACAACATTCCGGCCGGCGCGCTCGCGGGATTGACGCTCGGGGGTGGACAGAGTCTTCAGAGTCTGATCAATCAGCTGATTGCCAGCGGCGGAATTAATGCTGCCAATTCATCCGCGATTTCAGCGTTGCTGGCACAGCTAACGGGCAGTACTGGTGCGAGTTCCATCTTCAACACACCGCTCGCTACATTTGGCGGTGGTTTGACACTGATGGGTGTCTCGCTGGGAACAATAAGCGCGACACTGTCGGCCAACGAAGGCTATCTGCAATCCCTGCAGCACTTGACGGTACGCGCGTCGCAGAACAAAGACGCGTCGCTGAAGATCGGGTCACGTTATCCCATCATCAACGCCAGCTTCGCGCCCATATTCAACAGCAGCGCGATTTCGAACGCGATTGCCAACAACTCGTTTATCGCTCCGGTACCTTCGTTCACCTATGAGGATATCGGGATCGACATGAAGATCAAGCCGGTGATACACGGCGATTCCGACGTGAGCCTGACGGTCGAACTGAAGATACGCGCCCTGACGGGGTCCAGCAACAACGGTGTGCCCATCATCGGGAACCGCGAATACAGCGGAAGCATCAACAGCATGAACGAGCAAAGCACGGTGCTCGCGGGGTACATCACGACGACCGAGCAGCGAAGCTTGAGTGGAATTCCCGGGATCGGTCAGTTCCCGGTTCTGAACCGCGCGGCGGCGACGAACAACACAGAGAAAGACAACGATGAACTGGTGATCGTGATCACGCCGCACATCATCAGCATGGCCGACGCTCCCGGGCAGGAAATCTGGATGACCGGAATCAAGTAAGCGCAGGCGGAGTGGAGCGTCACGAGACTCCCAGGTGAGTGTCCAAAGAACGGACGCCAACCGCGGGTCACCAATTTCGCTTTGCCCCTTATTGCCCCTTCGCTCCGAAATCGACCATCCCTTTTAGTATCTCGTAGGGAGTTCCGCTCACGTTGGCGATGCGCCGGCCGTTAATGAAGAGGGTTGGGGTTCCGGTGACGCCTACCGCCGTCCCGAGTGCAACCGATTTTTGCACGCGCGCCTTCGTATCCGGTTTGGCGGCGCAGGCGGTCATCTCACTTCCCTTCACGCCTGATTTGTCGGCGATCGCGGCCAGCTTCTCGTCGGCGTTCGATTCGGTGATATTGGCCTGGTCGTCGTAGGTTCCTTGCACGAACTTCCAGAACGCATCTTTCGATGTCCGACCTATGCAATCGGCGTAGCTGGCTGCCTTTTCCGCCCAGTTGTGCATAGGCAGCGGATATTGCTGGAATACGAAGCGCGCATTCGGTTCGTCCGCGAGGAGCTTGTCGACGACGGGCTGCGCCTCCTTGCAGTGCGGGCATTGCAGATCGCTGAATTCGACGACCGTCACGGGCGACTTCTCGGGACCCTTGCTGGGGCCATCGATTCCTTTGAGCAGGGCCTCCTGAGCGGACGCGTAGGGCTTGGCGCCGAAGGGGAGAATTTCACCAGTGAGCGCGTGCTTACCGTCGGGCGTGACGTACAGAGTGGTTCCCTGCTGCCCCTTGGGGCTGGTGATGACTACGACAACTTCCGCGAGCCCTTCGGCTTCCGCTGGCTTGATGGAGACGATCTTCCAGGTGATGGTGGAGTCATAACCGAACGTCTGAGCCATGAACGAATTCACGGTATCTTCCGACGGAAGATTGACGGTTTGCCCCTGGGCGCCGAGAGAGGCGACGATCAGCAGAAGTATGAATGCGAGAGTCAGTGGACGATGCATGTGTTCCTTTCGAATTTCGACAATCCGTGTTGCAGTGAGCGAAAGTAATTCGCTTCTCGGGCGTCATGCCTCCGACTTGGCGGCGATCGGAAGGCGGCGTCCGTACCCAAATGCCTTCGCGGAAATCTTAATACCGGGAGCAGCCTGTTGGCGCTTGTACTCAGCCCGGTCAATCATGCGGGTGACTCGCTTCACCAGTTCGATATCAAAGCCGTGGTCCTGAGCAATCTGCGCGGCCGAATGGGACTCTTCGACATAATCTTCGAGGATGGCGTCGAGCACGTCGTAGGGTGGAAGGCTGTCACTGTCTTTCTGATTGGGGCGCAACTCGGCCGAAGGGGGCTTTTCCAGGCTGTCTTGTGGAATGACGGGACGCCGCGAGTTCACGTAATGGCTGATGCGATAAACCAGCGTCTTGGGAACGTCGGAGATCACCGCGAGTCCACCCACCATGTCGCCATAGAGTGTGCAGTAGCCGACTGCTAGTTCGCTCTTGTTACCCGTGGAGAGCACAATCGCGTTGAACTTATTGGAAAGCGCCATCAGGAGTGTTCCGCGAGCGCGCGCCTGGATGTTCTCCTCGGTCACATCTTCCTTCAGGCCGGCGAAGACACCCTTCAAGGTCGCGCGGTAGCTGTTGCATATATCGCCGATCGGTAAAAGCTCGAAGCGGATGCCGAGATTAGTGGCGAGCTGCCGTGCGTCGTCGATCGATCCTTGCGACGAGTACGGTCCCGGCATGCCAACACCGATGACGTTTTCGGGGCCGACGGCTTCCGTCGCGATGGCCGCGGTGAGAGCAGAGTCGATGCCGCCGCTGAGACCGATGACGACTTGCTTGAAGCCGCACTTGCGGGTGTAGTCGCGGGTGCCGAGAACCAGCGCGGCGAAGGCGCTGGCTTCCTCTCCCTCGATCTGCTCGTGGATCTCGCCTTTGAGCGTGGCAGAATCGAAGTAGATCAGATCTTCCTCGAATGACTTCCCCTGGGCGATGACTTTGCCTTCGCGATCCAGGACGAGGCTCGACCCGTCGAAAAGCAGGCTGTCGTTCCCACCTACCTGGTTCACCATGACGACCGGAACGCGATCGTTGCGGGCGATGGTGGCGAGCATATTGGTGCGCAGTTCGCGCTTCCCGAGCCAGAAAGGCGAGGCCGAGATGTTCAGGACGAAATTTCCGCCGGATCGGAGCAAGGCTTCAATCGGATCGGTTCCGTAAAGACGCTTGTTCCAGAAGTCCTTATCGTTCCACGCGTCTTCGCAAATGGTGAGCGCCATACGGTTTCCGCAGAAATCGAAGAGATCCTGGCTGCGCGCGGGGGCAAAGTTGCGCATCTCGTCGAAAACGTCGTAGGTGGGCAGCAACATCTTCGATTGCAAAAATGCGAGTCGTCCGTCGCGCAGCAGCGCCGCGGAATTCATGACGGACTTGCCGGTTTCTGCGTCCGCCGGCGTGACCAGGCCGCAAATGACAGCAATACCGTTGGTCTCAGCGGCGATGCGATCGACGGTTTCACGATTCCTGGCGACAAAAGAAGGACGCTCCACGAGGTCGCGCGGAGGGTAACCGCACACGGAGAGCTCAGGGAAAAGAATCAGGCCGGCGCCGGCAGCCTGGGCGCGGCGCGAGAAATCGATGATTTTCTGAGCGTTGCCGGAAAAATCCCCAACCGTAGGATTGATCTGGCCGAGGGCAATCTTCACCCTTCCAGTCTAAAGCCCATGGTCGCTGGACGCCAAGTTAGCGGGCGGGTGCTGGAGTGAAGTTGGGAGGCGGTGCGCCAGGAGTTGGGTTCGTCGGATCGGGCTGTCCGTTCCCTGGCAGGCCCACTGGGACGTGAACGGTATCGTTATCGTTCGAAGGAGAGGCGTCCGGATTCTCACCCGGCCGGTGGAGTGTGGGCGCGGTCGCAGGGCGAACATCGTCTTTCTTCGCGACTTTCGGTGCCGGCTCCAGGTCGATCTCTTTTTCGGTCTTGACGACTTTTTGCCCGTCGACCTTCATGGTTTCGAGCCGGACGACTTCGTCACCGATAAAGCGGACAAACTCCACATCCTGCGGGGGCTCGCCATAGATCCACTCTTCGAATTCCACTTCACCATCGTGCTCACGAACCTTCTTCGGCGGGCGCCCCTTGGAATAGGTCACCATCTCGTGGTTCATCCCGACGAGAACCTGGTGATTCTGAATTGCGTCCTTCACCTTAGGGGGAACCGTTTCGAGATAAGCCTCCTCGCGCGACTTCGCTTCGAAATCGAGCACAGGACGCAACAACTGCTTCAAGTCCTGACCGGTCATTTCTGGCACGTAGTTGTCGAAGTAAAGATCGACAAAGGAACCGCGGGCGTTCGCGGTGGAGTCCGAGGGGGCGAGGGGGGCGGAGGAGCCGTCGGCACCTCCAACGCTAATCCGCTCATACCATTTCTGCTTTTTGATCGGTCCCCCGTTGATCTCGACGTGGATGAAGTTATCCTTGAACACCACGTTAGAGATTCGTGCCGCGTCACCGGGCTTGCATGCCGGACCCCACATGGCAAGCTTCTGTTGGAGGTCTGTGCCGCTGGGCGTCACCACTCCGTTTTTAACTCTGAGGCCGTCTTTCCCCATCGGAAAGGGTGTTCGTACATACACTAGCTCGGCGTTGAACAAATGCTCTAACTCGAGGCGGGTTTGTTTCGAGATCCTGGGCGCTTGCGGAGGGTCACCGGCAGACGCAACAACCGTGAGCAACGGAAGGAAAACCAGCAGGGCCGTAATGCGGCGAGACTTCATGAAGCACCCCAACGCGCCAATCTTGCCTAAATTATAGCGCTGTTTCGGGAGGCGGAATCCAGCAAACACCGCATTTCAGGAAGCAAAACGGAGGCCATCGCGGGCAATTTGCAGGGGAAGAACGCGACCCCCGGCGTCTCCAATGGTGGTGGCGACGCGGCTGGCTGCCCCTTTTTCCACGAGGAAAATGACACATCCGCCTCCGCCCGCACCGCACACTTTCGCGCCCAGCCCGCCATTGCGCAATGCGGCGGAAATCAGCTTGTCGATGAGGGGGGTGGTGATGCCAGGGGCGTTGGTGCGGCGTAACTTCCATTCTTCCCTGAGGAGGCGGCCGACCTCCTCCCACTGGCCTCGCAGGAGCGACTGGTACATGGACTGCGCGATGTCGGCGATTTTTTCGAAGTTCCGGAACACTCGTTTATCGCCATTGATGTGCGCCTTGAACACCTCCCAATTGTTGATTCCCGATTGGCGCGGCGCTCCCGTGTACGCGAGGACAAAACGCGACTCCATTTCCTCGGGAGCGACGGGAATTGATTCGCGATGAATCCCGTCTGCGTTGAGGTGAAGGGCGCTGACTCCGCCGTAAAGCGCTGGATAGTAGTCCTGGCAGCCGGTGGGAACGTTGATCACCTGAGCTTCAATGTTCTGAGCAATCACCCGCATCTGCTCGAAGGTGAGATTACGATCGGTGAATCTGGCGAGAGCGGCGGTGGTTGCGATCATGAGGGCGGAAGATCCAGAGATTCCGGCCCCGGCGGGCGACTCCGAGTCCGTTTCGATCGACAGACCCTGTTGAGGAGCGAAAAACTGCAGAAGCCGTGCAGCCAACGGCAAGCGAAAACGGCGCGCGCGACGCAGTTCGTCGAAGCTCTCAAAGCTTTCTTCGCGACGGGTGTCGAGCGAGTAAAGATGAATGCGCCGGCCCTTGAGTGGAATGATGCGACAGCTGGTCAGAATGTTTACAGCGAAATTCAGTGTCAATGCGCCACTGTGGAAAAGGTACAGTGGCCAAAGGTCCATTGTCCCACCGGCCAGGTCTGCGCGACAGGGAGCGTACGCAGTGATCGTCCCGGCTCTGTCGGAAACTCGTGATGAATCCATGCCAGAGTTTGTATCACGCCGATGCGATTTTGTGCGCGTTTCAAGCGGTTGCGCGGCATCTCTCAAGAACAAGGTTGGCCCATTGGTGAACGGAGTTGCAGCCAAGGAGGTTCCGAATCGGTCAAGACGCCATCCGGTTGCCTTTTCCGCGTACCAAGCCGCGATCTTCCGTTGACAACACGCTCCGTTTGTCAGACACTCCGATCAAGGATTCACAACGGCAGTGCAAAGTATTCAACTCAAAACTCTGGCCGTTCGCTAGGAGTTTGCGTATGGCAGATCCATGGGTTAGGCCTACTTCCCAAGGTCCCCCGGATCCTGGAATTGTTTTTCGGCCTGAAAGTGACCAGCGGCCCGCTTCCGGTAAGACCCATTCCCCGGACGACTACCTCCTAATCGACCGTTTGCGCGAAGACGCCCTCGCAGGGCGGATGGACCTGGACAGCATCTTGTCAGAGGCGACGCATGCGGCACGATATTTTACCGACGCAACCGGCGCCGCCCTGGCTCTGTGGAGCCAGGGGGTGGTGATCTGCCGAGCGCGATCGGGAGACACCGCGCCTCCCCTCGGCGCAAAACTCGACGTGGATTCCGGCATCTCTGGTGAATGCCTGCGCAGCGGACGCTCGAAGCGCTGCAACGACACGTTGACGGATCCGCTCGTGGACTCGCAGGTCTGCCAGGACCTGGGTATTCGCTCGCTGGCCGCCGTTCCCTTGCGCGGCGAACATGGAGTGGTCGGGATTCTCGAGATTTTTTCCGATCGTCCCTACGCTTTCTCAGACGCACATCTAACGCTGCTCAAGCAGCTTGCGCAGATTGCGGTCACGGGACGGTCCAAGTCCGTTGCATCGACCACGGCCGTTGTGAAGACGGCGTCCGATGTGGCGCCGGTTTCGACTTCTGTGGCGTCCAGAATCGCCAAGATCACGCCCTTTCAAGTTCTCGCCGCGAGAATGAAAGGCGAGGAGGGGCAGCCTTACCGCATCGCAGCTGCGGGCGCGGTGTTGCTCGCGTTGATTGTGGGCTTCAGCTGGATGATCAGCCGGGGACGAAATGGAAACAGCAGTAATCATCTGCCGCGATCGGTACAGGCGGCCAGTGCGGTTCCTTCGGCCATGGTTGCAACCGCCGAAACGACCATTACGGTCACCCCGTCGACCGCAAGTGAGAAGGGCGGACATGAACTGATCAAAGTCGGACTCCCCAAGCCGAAACCAGGTTCTGCCAGCAGCGATGTCGTAGCAGGCAATCTCGTGCGGCGGGCTTCCACGGAGGAAGTGACGAGCCGGCATACGCCGGGGGCGGCGATCACGCCAGTCTCCGCGGGGTCTGGAGCTGCTAATGCGCCGCCCGCGGCCGAGGACCTCCAGGCTCCCGATCTGAATACCGTTGCCGCAGCCGATGCGTCCTCCGCGGGACTTCCCAAGACTCTGCTCACCAGCGAGCCCCGGCTTCCCAGCAACGAACTGCGTACCTCACAGGGCATTACGGGCGGGACCCTGACTCATCGGGTGAGTCCGACTTACCCGACGCAAGCCAGGATCCAGAGAATCGAGGGCACCGTCGTCCTCGAGGCTATGGTAAGCGAGGACGGGAACGTTCGCGATGTGAAGGTAAGCAGCGGCCCTGCTGTTCTGGCGAGCGCTGCGAAGCAGGCGGTCGAGCAGTGGCGTTATCAGCCGTTCGAGCTGAACGGGAAACCGGTTGCCATGGGAACGTCCATCCGGATCATCTTCAAACTTCCGTAGAAGGGTTTCGGTTTGGCGCGCCCTACGGACTACGCGAGGTTCAATACCTCCTTTACAGTTCCGCGAGAGTTCTGGATTTTTTCCTGCAGCAAAGTAATGGCATAAATGAGCTGCTCAGGACGCGGCGGGCAACCGGGCACATACACATCCACCGGAATCACCTGGTTGACGCTCTGCACAAGCGCGTAGTTGTTGAATACGCCACCCGAGGTGGCGCATGCGCCCATCGAAATGACCCACTTGGGCTCGGGCATCTGCTCCCAAAGCTGGCGAATGACAGGCGCCATTTTGTTCGAAACCCGGCCGGCGATGATGATCAGGTCCGATTGCCGTGGCGAAGGCCGGAAGACTTCAGCTCCGAAGCGCGCGATATCGAAGCGGGAGGCGCCCATCGACATCATTTCGATGGCGCAACACGCAAGGCCAAAGGTCATCGGCCAAATGGAGCTCTTGCGCATCCAGTTGATGGCCGAGTCGAGCGTTGTGAGAACAACTCCCTCGGGAGTGGGATTCCCGTAGGTGAGATCCTTGACCACCCTCTTACCGTCTTCGATTGTGACGTACGGACCAAAATTTAGTTCGCCGCTCATAAGGTAATTGTAACCCACCGAGGATCACCAACAGACGCACGAGTCTGGGATCGATTATTCAAAGTTCTCGATCTACTTGATCTTCGTCGTCTTCCTGCGATTGATCTGTGGCGGCAAAGCCCTTTAACGTGAATCTCAGGCACGGCCAGCCAATAATCGCTAAGCCTAGCGTCGCGGCGAGGATCGATTCGACACCGCGATCCGTGGAGGGAAACAGTTTCCCTACCCGGAGTTCGTCTATCCAGTAGCCCAAATAAGCCACAAAAACGACGCCCGTAACGCAGCGCAATGCCCAGTGATTTCGGCGCGGATTGTACAGACCAATCACCAGCAGCAGGATGAACGCATCGGCTAGGATCAGCACAGCCACGTGCAACGGAGACGAAGGGTTGGTGTTAAGCGAGAGAACGACCGCGCACAGGATCAGCAACGGCGCCAGGGCCCAGAAGATAAAGCGTGATCCGCTAAACAGAACTTTCAAACTCATGTGCACTCCTACGGATTCAGCACCACCTTGCCAAACATCTGGCTGCTTTCCAGGTACTCGTGAGCGGCGCGGACTTCCGCAAGAGGAAAGGTGCGATCGACGACGGGCTTCACTTTTCCGCTGAACACGTGCTTCATAACTTCATGCAGCTCCCCCAGCGTTCCCATGTATGAGCCGAGCAACGCCGACTGACGGGAGAACAGGAATCGCAGGTCGATCTGTGCCTCGTAGCCGGTCGTGGCTCCGCAGGTGACGAGGGTTCCGCCCGGCTTCAACGCCTTCACGCTTTCGTTCCAGGTAGCGACGCCGACGTGTTCGATGACGATGTCGACGCCGGCCTTGTTGGTGATCTTTCGCGTCTCGTCGCCGATTTTCTGCTGGTAGTGATTGATGACGTAGTCAGCGCCGAGCTCGCGGGCCTTCTGCGCCTTGCGTTCGTCTCCAGCGGTGGCAATCACCGTCGCGTTGAAGAGCTTGGCAATCTGGATGGCCGCAATGCCGACACCCGAATTGGCTCCGAGGATCAGGACCGTCTGACCCGGCCGCAACGCTGCGCGTCCCGTCAGCATGTGAAAGGCGGTGAGAAAAACGAGCGGAACGCTGGCCGCTTCGTTGAAGCCCAAATTGTCGGGAATCGGGATCACGCTGGCAGGCCCGGCTGCAATCAATTCGCAGTCACCGCCGTCGATACCGTTTCCAAGCACTGTGAATTCCCGGCACAGATTTTGCCGACCCGCCACGCACTGCTCGCAGTGACCGCAAAAGTGCATGGGCGCCAGAAGGACGCGCTGGCCGACCTGCAGACCTGCCACGTACTCTCCGATTTGTACGATCTCGCCCGCAACATCGCTTCCCAGAATGTGCGGGAGCTTGACCCCGGGCAATCCTTTGCGTACCCACAGGTCGAGATGGTTCATCGCACACGCCTTGACGCGGACGAGTACCTGGTCTTTGCGAGGCTTTGGATCGGGCACCTCTTCGTAGCGAAGCACCTCGGGACCACCAAATTCACGAAAGATGGCTGCCTTCATACGCCTGTTACCTCATTGTGACTGGAGCGACCCATCAAGCTAGCACATCCGGAGGGAGCGAACGGTGAGGTCCCGGGCGGCGAAGTGTGATGACTACCTCGCCAGCGCTGGCACAGCTCCGCCGATTGACTTGCTCTTGGAAACCCCGAATAATCAACTCGCGTGGATATTTACGAAGAGATCGTGAAATTGCGGCGCGATGGACGGCGCGGCGCCGTTGCCACAATCGTGAACGCGCGCGGCTCAATTCCATCCTTCAGAACGGCCAAGATGCTTGTGCGGGACGATGGATCGATTTGCGGCACGATTGGCGGAGGCTGTGTGGAGGCCGAAGTCTGGCAAGCTGCGCGTGAAGTCATGGAGCAGGAAAAACCGCGCACGCTGACGTTCAACCTCAACCAGGATCCGAAATACGACACGGGACTGGTGTGCGGCGGCACACTCGACATCTTTCTTGAGCCAGTTCTTCCTGCAGCGCTGCTTTATATCTTTGGCGCCGGCCACGTGGCGGCCAGCCTCTACAAGACGGCCAAAGACACGGGCTTCGACGTGATCGTGGTCGACGACCGCGAGACGTACGCGAACCGTGAACGCTTCCCTGAAGCGCAGGAAGTCATCGCGGACGACTTTGAACGAGCGATGGAACGACTCGACATCCGCGAGTCGGCCTACATCGTGATCGTAACGCGAGGACATCGGGACGACATGCGCGTCCTCCGGTGGGCGGTCGGTACCAAGGCGCGTTATGTCGGAATGATCGGGTCGAAGCGAAAGACCATCGCAATTTTCCGCGAGCTGCAGCGCGAGGGGCTTGAAGCAAAGCTATTCGAACGGGTGCATGCACCGATCGGTCTGGATATCGGTGGTGTGACGCCGGAAGAGATTGCCATCTCGATTACTGCTGAACTGATTGCGGTCCGACGGAAGTCGGAGCGTGAACTGCCGCATATGAGCTGGTTCCTTGGTCGAAAACTGGACGCCGAGAGCAGCGACTCCATCGCTGAACCCACCTCAGACGGGGACCACAAGTAAAGCTCAGCACTGACTTAGCCTCCCCTTTCTGCTATCTTCGCGCCATGAGCCGTGCCCTGAGCATCTTCGGCGTGATCCTGGCGGCGGGGGAATCCCGGCGGATGGGTACCGACAAGGCGCTACTGCCGTGGCCACCCGCAGGCCCAAGCCAGATTCCTGCGGGCACGTTCCTTTCCGCCGCCATTCAATCGTTTGCTCCCGTCAGCGACGTCGTGATCGTCGTGGCCGGAAAGAATCGGGCGGCGCTCGCGCCAGTCGTCTACGCAAGCGGCGCCACGCTGGTAATTAATCACGACCCTGAACGAGGTCAGTTCAGTTCCCTGCAGACAGGCTTGCACGAGGTTCTGAATCGCGGACGCGACGCCGCAATGGTCACGCTGGTCGATCGGCCGCCGGTCAGCCCGGCCACCATTGAGAAGCTGCACGCCGCCTTCGGGTCAGCGATCGCGCGCTGGAAGTGGGCCTTGATCCCCGAATACGCCGGCAAGCATGGTCATCCTATTTTTCTGGCGCGGGAGATGATCGAGGCGTTTTTGAAGGCGCCGTCCACGGGAAACGCCCGCGAAATTCTGCATCAGAATCACGAGCACATCGCCTACTCCGAAGTCGATGATCCGCTGGTCACGGTGAACGTGAACACACCGGACGAATATGCCGCCCTGCAACGTGCGGTCGCCCTGCTGCGCGAGTGATTCGCTACAATTTGATTTCGGCAGAATGCAGGATGCCGTTCGCGGCCCTGAATCTGCGAGTCCACTCCAACTCAAGGAATGTCTGTGTCATCACTTGTCTCTACGGATCGTGCGCAAGCTTTTGTCGACTCAGTGCTTCGGCTGGAACCACGTGTAGCGGTGTTTGATTGCGATGGAACGCTCTGGTCTGGAGATGCCGGCGAGAGTTTTTTTGCCTGGGAGATCGAGGAAAAGGTGATCCCCGAGCAGATCGCCAAAGCGATGCGGGCGCGTTACGCGGACTACAAGGCCGGGAACGTCCCGGAGGAAGTCATGTGCGGAGAGATGGTCACGCTGCACAGGGACATGATCGAAGGCGACGTGCAACGAGCGGCAACCCGGTTCTTCGATCTGCTTTTTCTGGAGCAGATTTTCCCCGAGATGCAGCAACTTGTCCGGCGACTCCAAGCGCAAGGGTGCGACGTATGGGCGGTTTCGTCCACGAACGAGTGGGTGATCCGCGCGGGGATGCGGCATTTTGGAATCGCACGCGATCACATTCTCGCCGCGGCGGTCGAAATCGATAAATTGCGGATTACCGACCGCCTTATCCAGATTCCCAGTGGTGACGGCAAGCCGGAGGCGATCCGGAAAGTCGTCAAGAAGACGCCGGACGCGGCGTTTGGAAATTCGCGGTGGGATACGGAGATGCTTGCGATTTCGAAGCATCCATTCGCCATTAACCCCAATCCAGACCTGGAGAAAACGGCCAAGCAGCGCGGCTGGACGACTTACTTTCCCGATGGCAGGCAGCGTTGACGGAATAGAGGCACCGTAAACACTTCGTAAGCCTCGCGTAGTTCGTTGGTGACGGACGCGCGCGCTTGCGCCGCTTTTCTGCTTGACGCCGCTACTCGGCTATCCTATTGTCACGAGAAATCACGACTTACGGCTTCCCCTCTCTCTGCGGCGGTGTCAGCGACGACCACCGCGACGTTTAGCATCAGGAGAACGCATGGCAACTTGGAGCCCTTGGAACGAAGCCGAGCAGTACGTTTGGGCTGTCATCTGCAAAAACCGGAAATTCCATGCCCGCCAGAACATGTTCAGTGGACACAAGATTCCTCTGGGAGCTACCGACGCGCTCACGCCTCCGCCCGAGATCGACCACCCGTTGACTGTGCGCTGCGACGATTGCGGCGAGGAAAATCAGTACGACCCGGCGGACCTGGTCCGCCTGCAGATGGAAATCGCCGCTGATTTCAAGCCGCACCCGCTGTTTAGCTGAGCCAAGAACCTCGGCCTCAAGCCAACTTCCGCAGCAGAGCCTTGAGTGCGTCCATGGCCAGGTGGCCGGCGTGCGTGGAAGCTTCGGGCACGCCTCCAACTGTGTCTATCAATTCCTCGCTCTTGAGTTGCCGGGCTTCTTCCAAGCTCTTGCCCCGCACGAGCTCCGTCAAGGCCGAACCACACGCCATGGCTGGGACACAGCCCTTCGCCCGAAAGCGGACTTCTGCAAAGCGGCCATCTTCGATCCGAGCACTTAAGCGGAGAACATCTCCGCACGCGGGATTTTCGATCTGCACCACCGCATGTGGTTGTTCCACTTCACCCGCATTGCGCGGGTTCTGGAAGTGATCGAGAAGTTGCGAAGAATACATCGTGCTCTATTCTAAGATCACGCGTGCCCTTCTGAGTGGGCTGCGCATCGGTATCCACAGGCAGACCGGTTTAGTATCAGTTCGGAGAATCGTTTTTGCTGGATGAATCACGACTTTAGACCGCAGCGCATCGTCAGCCTTCAGCCGAGTGCCACGGTGATCCTGCGCGATCTTGGACAACTCGATCGCGTGGTGGCGTGCACCAAATATTGTGTCGATGTCTGTCCTGAAGTGGCGTCGGGTCGCCGCATCGTGGACGATTCATGGACTGCGCACGCCGAGGAAATTTCGGTCATGCAGCCCGATCTTGTGATCGCCGCGGTGCCGTATCAGGAGAAGTCGGTTGCCGAGATCCTGAAGGCGGGCGCACGGTTCCTCGGCTTAGCTCCGCGCAAGCTCAACGACATCTACACGGATATCGTCGCGATTGCAGGTTTGGTCGGCGCCGGGCAACAAGGGGACCGCGTCGTGAATTCCATGCAAAGTGAGATAGAACAAGTCCGGGAACGAGTGTCGAATACGCCCCGCCCTACGGTCTTCTGCGAAGAGTGGGGAAAGCCGATCATTGCGTCCCAGGCCTGGGTTGCGGAACTGATCGAGGCGGCCGGAGGAAAGCCGGTTGGCGAACCCGGCCACAAGCCATCGGCCGAAGAAGTGAGGAACGAAGACCCGGACGTCCTGATCGCCGCGTGGTGCGGAGCGGGCGATCGCGTGCCGCTGGAAAAAATTGTTCGTGAGCGCGGCTGGTCCGAGATGCATGCTGTCAAGCAAGGGCGCGTGTATTGCATCCGGGACGAATTCTTGAACACACCTGCACCCACGCTGATCGGCGGCTTGCACGCGCTGGCTGCCGCAATTCATCCGGAGATTTTCAAATATTCCGAGGGGCTGCGCCGCATCTCGGGCGTATCCGTAGAGTCACACATCGACAGGAGGACCGTAGTTTAAGATGGCACCCATGCAACTATCGGCCACGATCCAGGAAGTCGCAGCAGAGGTGGAAAAACTTGCAGAGTCTTCGGTTTCCGCTCATCAGCTCATGTTGGGAATGGTGGATCTGCTGCACAAGCGCATGTTGAAGTACAACTGGGTCGGCTTCTATATGCTGGAAGCCGGGGCGCAACCACCCGCGCTGGTGCTGGGACCGTTTCAAGGCGCGATGACTCCGCATACTCGGATCCCGCTCAATGACGGAATCTGCGGCGCCGCAGCGTCTTCGGGAAAGACCGTCGTCGTTGACGACGTCACCAAGGATCCCCGCTATCTCGCGTGCTCTCTGGAAACAAAGTCTGAAATCGTCGCCCCGATTTTTGTGCGCGGGCACGTCGTGGGCGAACTGGATATTGACAGCCACTTCCCAGCCGCCTTTGCTCTCGAAGATCAGACTTTGGTCGAGCGCTGCGCCGCTATCGTAGGCGCAAAGCTAGAAAAATCTCCGATATGAGAGTGGAAAAAGGTAAAGTGCGCGCTCCCGAGATCGGGCGCGTCTGGCTGAATTCTCCGCCCCTGAGCTTTCGGCAGTTGCGCGGACGCGTTGTGCTGGTCGATTTTTGGGACTACACCTGCATCAACTGCATTCGTACGCTTCCGTACGTACAGGCGTGGCATGAGCGCTACGGGAGCAAGGGACTTACAGTCATTGGAGTCCACACGCCGGAGTTCACCTTCGCGCAGTACGAATCGAACGTAGAGCGCGGGATTCGGGAGTTCGGGCTGACGTACCCGATCGTGATCGACAGCGACCGCGAAATCTGGAAGGCTTTTGCAAACCGCTACTGGCCCACGAAGTACCTCCTCGACAAGGAGGGCTATCTTCGTTACGCGCACTTTGGCGAGGGTGAATATCATGAGACCGAAGAGGCCATTCGCGAATTGCTATTGGAAATTAATCCCAGCCTCGCCTTTCCGCCCTTGATGGAGCCGCTAAGAGCAGAAGATAAAGCGGGCGCCGTTTGTTACCGGCCGAGCGCGGAACTCTATGTTGGCCACGCCCGGGGACGAATCGGGAACGAAGGTGGTTTTCGTGAGGATTCCATCGCCGAATATGCGCTTCCCCAGGAATTGACGGAAGGTTTGTTCTACGCGAAGGGAAAGTGGGCGTCGACTGCCGAATACATGGAGGCGGTCGAGGCAGGCGAGCACACGATAGTCCTGCGGTATGAAGCGACTGGGGTCAATGCGGTGATGGCCTCGCCCCGCGATGGAGCGCGCGAAGTGAAAGTACGGCTGGATGGCAAGCCTCTGAACACCTCCCAGAAGACGCGCGATACCCGTTTCCGATCGACTGAGGTAGGCGAAGAGAGTTACGTGGCGGTGCAGAACGCGCGCCTGTACTCCCTGGTCGAGAGCCACGACTTCGGAACGCACACGCTTGAGCTAATTTGTCCCACTGGCGTCGCCGTGTTCGCCTTCACCTTCAACAGTTGTGTCGACCCCTCAGCAGCGCCCACTCCTGCCACTGTCGAGTCTCGCTCATGAAGCGGGTCGTGGCGGCGCTTATCGTGAAAGATGGGAAGATTCTCGTCTGCCAGCGCACCAAGCACCAGACCATGCCACTGAAGTGGGAGTTTCCCGGTGGAAAGATCGAAGAGGGAGAACAGCCGCGCGATGCCCTCCGGCGCGAACTTGATGAGGAGCTTGGAATCGACGCCACGATCGGCGATGAGGTGGCCCGGATCCGGCACGAATATCGCAGCGGCAATTCGGTTGAACTCCGGTTTTACGTGGTGCATGAGTTTCGCGGCGAACTCGAGAACCGGATCTTCCGCGATATGAAGTGGGCCGAACGGACGGAACTACCCTCGTTCGACTTTCTGGAGGCCGATCTCACACTGGTCTCTGACGTGGCTGCGGGTCGGATCCTATAAAAGAAAGCACCGCGCCAGGCGGTGCCTTCATTCCTGCAAACTGAGCAGCGTGTCAGTTTTGTGAACCGTCGCGCTTCAGAACCGGATGGTCGTCATCCGAGCTGTCGCCGCCGCTGTTTCCGCTCGGCGCGGAGGTCCTGCGGAGCTCAGGCTCGCCCTGCTTGCGGTCGTCCAGCTTGCGGCGGTTTTCAATCTTTGCCAGCCGCCCCTTCACCTCTTCGAACTCGGAAGTGTCGACTTTATAGGTCGGTTGAGGAGGCAACAACTTCTCGATCTCTTCCTGTGATTTCTCGACCCGGTCGGGCGTGGGCGGATGGGTTTCGAAGGCCTTGGAAAAGGTTCCGGGCTTCTTCTTTTCCTGGGCCTCGATCTTCTCGAAGAAGGCGGTGAAAGCCTGGGGATCGTAGCCGCTCTTATACATGTACTGCAGCCCGAGGTAATCGGCCTCGGCCTCGAACCCGCGGCTGAACTTCAGGAAGGTCATGGGAAGGGCCAGGCCAGCCGCTTCCTGAGCAGCGAGTCCAATCCCTCCACCCACCATGATGAGAGGGATCGAAGCCAACTGGGCCAGCGTGCCGCGCGTCTGCTCGCGCGCGATGTGGCACGCCGCCACGTGCGCGATCTCATGCGACATTACCCCCGCCAGTTCCGCTTCGTTGTCGGCGGCCATGATCAGGCCGGTATTCACATAAAAGAATCCGCCGGGCAAGGCAAAGGCATTGATGTCGTCCGCGTCGATCACTTTGATAGTGAATGGGACCTTCGAATCCGAATTGCGCACCAGATTCTGGCCAAGGCGGTTCACGTACTCGGTGATAACGGGGTCTTTGATGAGCTTGGAACTCGAGTCCACCTGCTGCGCATACTGGCGGCCCATGTTGATCTGGCCTTCGACGCTGTACCAGTTCCCTACGCCTCGGCCGCAACCGACGTTGCGATTGCCGATCGCGTCCAAGTCGTTGATTCCGCCGTCGTGCTTGGCCTTTACCGGTTGGGGATTCGTATCATCGGGCGGCGCAGCCAACGCGAGCCCGCCAAAAAGGACGATCGTCGCAATCGCGACTCCGATTTTGAGCGGATATCTCATGGGAGGGTACCCCTTTGCGGACACACAGTGCCGCCGGTTATTAGACGCCCGAACGCTGGCCCGGGTTTCCCCAAGCTCCGCTGCAAGAACGCTGTAAGCATTAGTTTACGCTCGGATCGGGCCGGAATCTACTTGCAAAGGCCTCAACCCTGGCCGCGGAGGGTCCAGAACCAGGCGATGGTGAGGCCAATCATGATCACCGTGGTGGCCCAGGCGATCACATTGAAGAGTCGGGAGTTTACATACTCGCCCATCAACTCTTTTTTATTGATGAGCAGGAGCATAAAGATCAAAACAAACGGCAAAACGACTCCGTTCACCACCTGCGACAGAATGGTGATCTTCACCAGCGGCAAGTTGGGCGTCAGGATCACGCCCGCACCTGCCACGATCAGGATCGTATACAGCCAATAAAAGACCGGAGCTTCTCCGAACTTTAAGCCGACACCTGACTCGAATCCCAAGCCCTCGCATACGGTATAGGCCGTAGACAGGGGCAGAATTGACGCCGCAAACAGCGACGCATTGAAGAGGCCCACCGAAAACAGAATGTATGCGTAGTCGCCGGCGAGCGGTCGAAGAGCCTGGGCCGCGTCTTTGGCATCCTGAACATTACGGTAACCGTGTGTATAAAGCGTCGCGGCACAGGCCACGATGATGAACCACGCCACCACGTCGGTGAAGATGCAGCCCGTCACCACGTCGATCTGCGAGGCCCGATACTGCCGACGGGTCACGCCTTTTTCCACGATCGAAGACTGCAGGTAGAACTGCATCCAGGGTGCGATCGTGGTGCCTACCAGGCCAATCACCATGTAGACATATCCTGGCTCGTGCCAAATGCTGCTGGCTGGCGGGACGACGGTCGCTTTCAGCGCGCTGGCCCAGGCCGGTTTGGCGATCACTCCGGCAACAATGTACGTGATGTAGAAAAACGAGGCCGCGAGGAAGATCTTCTCCACGCTCTTGTACTGGCCTTTTACGACGATCAGCCACACAATCACGGCGCATACCGGGACGGTCACGTACTTGGAGAGCCCGAACAACTCCAGACTTCCGGCGATTCCTGCAAACTCGGCGACCACGTTTCCGAAGTTGGTGATCAGGATCCCGATCATCATGAAAAACGTGATCCGAAAACCAAATTCCTCGCGAATCAGGTCGCTGAGGCCCTTGCCGGTCACCGCCCCCATACGGGCGGTCATCTCCTGCACCACGATCAGGGCGAGAGTGATCGGGATCATGGTCCACAGCAGAAGATGTCCGAATTGGGCTCCGGCGGACGAATAGGTCCAGATGCCGCCGGCATCGTTATCGACGTTTGCGGTAATAAACCCCGGACCGACAACTGCGAGCGACAGCAGGATCCGGGTCTTCCAGCGTTTCAGGAACTTCATGGGTACGGTTCGAACTCATGGCGGCAAAGCGACTGCACAGGATAAATGCTGACGCAGAATCTTGGATAGGTGAAATCTGAGATTCGGGCCGCAAAAGTAGCTGTGCGGACAGTTGGTCGCGTGACCTGTCGATGCTCCACGCGCGAAAAATCGAACAAGCGGGGGAGAAACTAGAGCTTCGACCGCAACAGGCTGATTACGTCGTCGGCGGTAATCACGCCGGTCAGCCTATTGGCATCGTCGGTAACCGGCAAGGTAAGAAGGTTGTACTTATCGAAGAGCTCGGCAACTTCTTTGTCGGAGGCGTCCGCGTGGCACGAGATCAGCGGCCCCTGCGTCAAGGCCAGTAACGGCGTTGTCGGTTCCGCTACCACAAGCTTCGCCAAAGTCACCATTCCCGCCAAAGTCTCGTGCGAATCGATCAGGAAAAACGTGTTGACGGTCTCCACGCCCCCCTCAAACTTGCGTAACGCCTCGACTGCATCGTGGACCGTAGCCTGCACCGGCAGGGCGATGTATTCCGTGGTCATGCGCCCGGCAGCCGAGTTCTCCTTGAATTCCAGCAGGTCGGAGACTTCCTGACGTTCCTCGGGGGCCATCTCTTCCAGAATGCTTTCGGTCTTCTCCTGGGGCAGGTCGGCGAGCAGGTCGGCGGCGGCATCGGGCTGCATTTCCTCCACGATCTCGGCGGCCCGGTCGGAATCCAGCGACTCGAGAATCGCCTTCTGCACTCTGGGCTCGACCTCCTCGAGGGCGCCCGCCGCGACTTCTTCATCGAGCGTCTCGAACACCGCTTCGCGTTCATCCGGCGCCAGGTCTTCCACGATGTCCGCGATGTCGGCCGGGTGGAGCTTCGCCAACCGTTCGTGCGAGATCTTCAGCTTGACGCGGCGGGCTGGGTCGGTCTCGATCAGGTCGACGAACTCCCAGGGAATAACCCGCGGAGGAATCTGGCTAAGCAGGAACTGCAACGCTCCAGTGGGCACGACGCCTTTCAGGAGCCGGCGCACGGCGCCCCTGGCGCCTACGTCAACCGAGCCTACCTTCAAAACGGGGCGGTTGCCGACCGAATCCTTGTTCAGATCGACGTCATTGACCCGAACGACCTTGCGGCCATGGACGTCGATGACCTGCTGATCCAGCAGATCGCGCTCCAGCAGAAACAGGCCCTCATTCCCGTTCGTGGCCTTCCAGTCGGAACAGGCGGTGGATGTCGTTATCTTTCCGTTAATACCCGTCACAGATTGCAAGGGAAGAAGACGATCGCCGCTCCGGGTCTTGACGATGAGGACCGACACCAGGACGAGGTTTTCCTGGGGAGCTAAAGCAACTTCCCGCACCCGCCCGCACACCTTGCCAGCCGCGTCAATGACGGGCACGCCCAGCAGATCGGTGAGTGCGAGCGACGACATGCCGCGAGAATACCCAACTCGCGTGCGCGAATCCAGATGGCAAATCGCTTTTTTTCATGTACGAAGCAAACTTGCTCATGGAAATTCTCGAATCGGAACGAACACGGACTGTAGTTCCACCATGCCGTTAACTGCGTTGACAAGTGTTCAATGGAAAGGGCAAACTACCGCCTTCACGAATCCGCCGCCTCCCTCCTTGTTGCTGGGGATCAGGCCGACGAAGGGATTGGGTCCTCAGGAGTCCGTAATCAAGCCGCCATCATGAGCGCACATCGCGTTTCCTATACCCTCGATTCGACGCTCGACACGGTCAATAGCGCCGAGGAAGTGGCCAGCAAGATCGCCACGGAGGCGGGTTTCGGCGACGAGGATGTGATGAAGATCGCGATGGCCGTCCGCGAGGCCGCGGTAAACGCCGTACTGCATGGCAATGCCTACGATCCCGGGAAGAAAGTGCAGGTCGACTTTGAACGGACCGCCGAGGAGTTGGTCATCACCATCAAGGACCAGGGCAAGGGACTCGATCTGAATAAGGTTCCCGATCCGTTGGCGCCCGAGAATCTGTTAAAGACCTCGGGGCGCGGGATTTTTCTCATCCGCTCCTTCATGGATGAGGTGGAAATAAACCCGTCGCAGACGGGCACTGAAATCAAACTTATCAAGCACGTCCACGGTTCAGCCGCGGACGGCAAGGAGGCTTCCCAGTGAGCATGAAGACCAGCACCCGTCAAGTCGACGGGGTGACCATCGTGGATTGCAGCGGTCGTATTACTCTCGGTGAAGGCAGCGTCATTTTGCGCGACACCGTGCGCGATCTACTGGGCAAGGGCAACAAGAAGATCCTGCTGAACCTTGGCGACGTCAACTACATCGACAGCTCTGGCATCGGCGAGCTGGTCAGCGCCTACACCACCGTCAAGAATCAGGGCGGCGAGCTCAAACTGCTCAACCTGACCAAGAAGGTCCACGACCTGCTGCAGATCACCAAGCTGTACACCGTCTTTGACGTAAAAGACGATGAGGCGGGGGCTGTAAAAGCCTTCGCGAAGTAGCTGTTCCCATTGTTATGTCTGGAAGGCCGGCGATAAAACGTCGGCCTCGCTCGTTCGCCTGCCCGTTCCCGATCAGGGAAATTCGCTGCACTTTTTATCGTCGGAATGCTCCGCTCGCGTGCGTGTGATCCCTACAATGAAATTGGCTGTCCTCCCCCATGCGCCTGCGCACTCGTCTGCCTGCCTTGCTCCCTTTCACCGCATTCCTAGTGTTGTGCCCGACCCCGGGCCGGGCTCAATGCATTCGATATGAGGAAGCTCAAAAGCATATCGGCGCGAACCGCTGCGTGAGTGGAAAGGTCTTGCACGTGAAGCTGGGAAACGGCGGGGTTCATTTCTTCGACTTCTGCGACGACTTCCGCGTCTGCCCGTTCACGGTGGTTGTCTTTCCGGGGGATCTGAAACAGGTAGGCGATGTTCGTCGCCTAGAAGGCCGACAAATCGAGATCGAGGGTGAAGTGAAAGGCTATGATGGCCGCGCGGAGATTATTCTGCGCCGGACAAGCCAACTTCGAGGCGATGCTGGCCGATTGCCTCCCGTGCCCAAGGAGTACGACGTCGAGCGGCACGGCAAGTACAGCCCGGGAAGCATGCGGTTCCCGAAGAAAGCGAAAGCAGCGGCCAAGAAGTCGAAACCACCGGCTATTGTAATTTGGGATGATCCGAGCGAGATGGCCTCACCCAGCGACTAGATTTTTGTATCGCCGCCGTCCCGGCGGCTGGTTTTATAAGGTGCTGGACGCCAAGCGGATTTTTGAGGTCCGAAGGCTGCTTCGTCGCCAAGAACGAGGGCGAGACGCCCTCGGGACAGCCGGCAGGATGCCGGCGCTACACAATCCCCTTCCGCAACTCTTCCAGCGGATACGTCGTTCCCCGCCACGTGACACCGTCATCCCGCAACGTGAGCCACATCGAGCGCAACAGCGTGTAGCCAAACAGCAGTGTGCTGATGGGATGAAGGAAGAAGTAATACGGCGGGATCGATGACTTGAACGACATCCCGAGGTAGATCAAGAACATCGAACCCAGGGCGACCGCATACGGCAAGCGCTCCCAACCGCGGGTCAGCCACACTCCCAGAAAAGGCCCCAAATTCAGGAACAAGAGCCCAAACACGGACGCAATCGCCCGCCACCACTGGAACGACAGGATCGCGAAAAAGTTCTTGGTGAGGTTATCGACGACCCCCATCGCGCCCTTGGCCCAGTGAATCGAGATCAGGTCTTCGCCGAAGACATTCCTTTGGCGGAAGCCAGCATTCTTGATGACTTTGCCCAGCTTCATGTCGTCGACCACTTCCATGCGGAGCGCCCGGTAGGTTCCGACCGCGTCATAGACCGCGCGCCGCACCAGATTGAACGCACCCACACCCATGTGATCTTTCGTCTTGGGGTCAGCCACCCGCCACGGCCTGTGCCCGAATGTGAACAGCGTCTGGAAGAAGGCAATCATCATGCGTTCGCCCGGCCGCTTCATGATCATGCGCGGAAAGACAACAAGGTGGTCGGCACGCTCGCTCTCGGCATACGCCAGAGCCCGACGCAGCACCTCAGGCTTGAACAGAACATCCGCATCCGTGAAGAGAATCCAGTCGCCGGTAGCCTGCTGCGCGGCCGTCCACATGGCGTGCGCCTTGCCGAGCCAACCATTCGGTAACTCGCAGATGTGAAGCACCCGGAGGCAGCCATGGGCCAAAGGACTCGCCGCTACCCGCTCCATAATTTCGCCGGTGCGGTCGGTCGAACGGTCGTTCACCGCCAGAACTTCGTAGTTGTCATATTCGAGTCGAAGCAGGCGGCCGAGGGCGTCTTCGATATCGCTCTGCTCATTGCGGGCAGGCACCACGATGCTGACGCGTGGCCGAGAGGCGGGGCTAAGGTTCCATTCCGGCCTGGCGATATCGGCAACCGTGCGCATCCCGAGCGCAGCTTCGACGATGCGCGAGAACCACGCGAGCGCCAGGATGATTCCACAAGTCCAAAGGAGATACACCATCCCTAGTGGGCTCCAACTGCGCCCGTTTGAGATTGCGCACTAATTGGTGGGGCGAACTTCATACCGTAAAACAGTATCGCAGATGAGAGGGCGATCGCGATCACCGGCGCGATAAATGCCGTCCGCATGGAGAAATGGTCCGACATGTAGCCGATCAGGGGCGCCGACGGCACATCGCCGAGCAGGTGGAAGACGAAGATGTTCGCCGCCAGTGCCATGGCGCGCACGTGCGGCCCGACCGAGTTGATGATGGCGGCATTGAGCGGCCCCGTGTTGAGGAGGAGGAAGAATTCCGCCGTGAACATGCCGGCGATCATCACATTCCCGCTGGCGAAGATCGCAAGACACATGGCTGGGATGCCCAGCGCGAGGCTCACCGCCGAAACGATGTAGTGCGCGCCCTTGGTGCGCTTTAGCAGCCAGTCCGAGATCCACCCGCCCGCCAGCGACGCGACAATCCCGTTCACAATCGTGCTGGCGCCGAACAGGATATTTGCCTGCGTGAGCGTGTAACTGTGAACCCGGTGCAGGAAGGTCGGGAACCACACCTGCAGGCCGCCGAGGGCGAAGGTCATCATTGCCATTCCCAAGGTGGCCGTAACGAAGGCGGGGTTGCGAATCAGGTTCTGCAGCAAGGCCCACGTCCACTTCAAGCCGCGAATCAAGAAACCGAGGATTCCGGATTGACCATCAGCGCTCGCATCCGATGGTTCGGGAATTTTTCCCGGCTCATCGAACTGCCCCAGCCGGGGTTCCGGAATAAACAGCAAGAAAAACGCTAGCAATAAGCTGGGTGCAGCTCCTACGTAAAAAGGAACACGCCAGCCGTATTTGGGACCCAGCACACCGCCTACGAGAAAACCCAAAGCACTGCCCACCGGGATCGCAAGATAAAAAATGCCCATCACGCGGCCGCGCTTTTCCTCGGGAAACATGTCCGCGACAAACGTCGGCGACAGGATCACGAAGCTGGCCTCTCCGATTCCTACCAGGGTGTGGCGGAGGAGCAACTCGTCGAAGTTCTTGGTGAAGGCGGTGAGAAGCGTGGCGCCACTCCAGATAACGGCCCCCACGATGATGACCGTCTTGCGCGAAAACTTCACCGACAGTGGCCCCATGAAGGGCGCCGCAATCATGTAGAAGATAAAGAAAACGCTGGTCAGCAATCCGTACGCGGCATCAGATCGCGGGAACTCAGCCTTGATCAGATCCTGCACTGCGAACAGCACGTTGCGGTCGATGTAATTGAGCAGATTGAGCGCCGTCAGCAGCGCGAGCGCCGTCTTGGGATAGAGCTTCTTGTCTGGCACAGGTTTGGCGAGACTACCATGGCACGCACGGATTGCACCACAGAGGTACAGAGTGACGGAGATATAACGCCATAGCTTTCTCGATTCTCTGTGTCTCTGTCGTGAAATTTTGGAGGGTCTTAACTCTTCGCTTTGCCGTTCCTCGGCCACCGTGCCACAACGACCGTCGAAATCCCACCCCGCGGCCGGAAGTCTCCCTTCACCTCGGCCCGCACCGGCTTCGCCCAGCGCACCACGTCCTTCAGCACCTGGTTCACGATGTTCTCCTGGAAGATTCCCAGGTTGCGGTAGCTTTGCAGGTACTCCTTCAGCGACTTCAATTCGAGGCACAATTTATTGGGCGTGTACCGGATGGTGATCACTCCAAAATCCGGCAAGCTGGTCTTGGGACACACTGAGGTGAACTCGGGATCGTCAATCACGATCTCATATCCCGGAAACTGGTTGGGCCATGTTTCAATCTCCGGGAACCTGGCATCCAGTCCCGCTTTCGCGTGCTCCTCGGTGTAGCGTGGCGTCTTGGGCATGGCGAATATTGTAACGGCTGGTTACGAGAGGACATCAAAACAGTACAGGATCAGATTGCTCGGAGACGGCTCATTGCATCAAATCAGTGAGCCTAAAGCACATTGCGGTTTCCGGCGCATCCGCCGGGTGGTAAATTGTTGCTTGTAGAACTGGCCCCATGGCATTGATGGATAAGGACAAACACGGCTTTGCAGGCCGGCATCGCTGGCTGCTCATCACCTTGGCAGTGGTGTTGGCCGTGATTTTGTTGGCGTCGTTTTCCTCTATACGCGACGAAGTAATTCCCGTCCGCGCCGCCACCGTCGAGCGCAGTTCCATCCGCACCGCCATCTCCACCAACGGCAAGATTGAGCCCTTTCAGAATTTCGAGGCCCATGCCCCCGTGAGTACCACTATCCGTCGCGTGTTCGTGCGGGAAGGCGACCACGTAAAGAAGGGCCAGCTTCTGCTGCAGCTGGATGATTCGGAAGTTCGCAGCCAGGCGGCTCGTGCGCAGGCGTCGGTAAAGGGCGCTCAATCGGACGTCGATGCGATCGAAAAGGGCGGATCGCAGGAAGAGCTGCTTACGCTGCAAACCCAGCTTGTCAAGGCGAAAACCGACCGCGACGCCGCGCAGCGCAGCCTCGATGCCCTCCGTCGCTTGCAGCAGAAGGGCGCAGCTTCCATCGGTGAGGTCAAAGAGGCCGAAAACAATGTGCAGCGCGCCCAGGCTGACCTCGACCTGCTCCAGCAAAAACAGAAAGACCGCTACTCCAAGCCGGAAGTCGCTAAGGTAGAGGCTCAGAAATCGCAGGCCCAGGCCGCCTATGATGCCGCGGAAGACATCCTCCACCGCTCCAACGTCGTCGCCCCGTTTGATGGCGTCGTCTACCTGTTGCCGCTGAAGCAGGGCAGTTTTGTGCAAGCCGGCGACTTGTTGCTGCAAGAAGCCGACCTCTCCCATCTGATTGTTCGCGCTTATGTCGATGAGCCCGATATTGGCCGCCTGGTCAAAGGGCAGAAAACAGAAGTCACCTGGGACGCCGTGCCCGGCCGCGTCTGGACGGGAACTGTCGCCACGCTTCCCGCGACCGTGAAACTACGTGGCACGCGCAACGTCGGTGAGGCGACCATCGCTCTCGACAACGAAGATTACAAACTGCTGCCGAATGTGAACGTCAGCGTTAGCATCATCATTGCGCAGCATGACAGCGTGCTGACGATTCCCCGCGAGGCGCTGCGGCAGGACGATTCCACACCCTACGTCTACCAGATCATCGAAGACAAGCTTCGCCGCCACGAGGTGACGGTGGGCGCATCCAATCTGGTCAAGGTTGAGGTCACGAAGGGCCTCAACGACAAAGACGTCGTTGCCCTGAACTCCACGTCAACCATGAAATCTCTGCGTGATGGATCCCCCGTGAAGGTGGTGCAGTAGGAAATGAAGTCGTTTTATAAATTCGCAATCGTTTTTGTACTGTTGTTGCCCCTGTTCGCTGTGGCGGCCGACACGCCCCTCGACCTGATCGCCGCGGGACGCGTGGACGATGCTATCTCGAAGCTGAGCGGCCGCATCAGCGCGTCGCCCAACGACGCCGCGTCCTACAACCTGCTGTGCCGCGCGTATTTCTCAGTAAATAACTGGGATCGCGCGATCTCGGCATGCGAAAAAGCGGTGTCACTCAATCCGGACAATTCTGAATACCATCTCTGGCTGGGACGCACCTACGGCGAGAAGGCCGATACGGTGAGCTTCTTCTCCGCGGCCGGCCTCGCGAAAAAGGTCCGCAACGAATTTGAGAAGGCGGTAGCGCTCGATCCCAAGAATTGGGCAGCGCGCACCGATCTCGCCGAGTTCTACTTGGAGGCGCCCGGCATCGTCGGCGGCGGACAGGACAAGGCGCGCGCCCAGGCCGACAGGCTCGACACTCTCAATCCGGCCAAAGCGCACTGGGTGAGGGCGCGGCTTGCCGAGAAGAACAAGGACAACGCCACCGCGGAACAGGAATATCGCGCCGGCATCGCGGCCAGCCATGGAGGCGCCAACGCGTGGCTCAATCTGGCGGGCTTCTATCGCAAGACCGGCCGCTTCGATGACATGAAGGAAGCGCTTCAGCATGCCGCGGCCGCACCCATGGATCAGCCCGAGGTTCTGGTCGACGCTGCATCTACGTTGCTGCGCGCCAATCGTGATCTGCCTTTCGCGACCCAGCTTCTACGCCGCTATCTGGCGTCGAAGAACACTGTCGAGCAGGCGCCTCCGTTTAAAGTCCATTACATGCTCGGCAACATTCTGGAGAAACAAGGCGACCGTCAGGCCGCGGCGCAGGAATATCAGATCGCGCTCGCCATGGCGAAAGATTTCGGCCGCGCCCGCGAAGCACTGGATCGCGTGAGCCGGTAGTACCGATCGCCTGCAAGCGTCGCGATTCGCTCGGGCGCTTCGGTGTGTCGCGAGTCAATAGACGACCCAGTCCCGCAGGGGCGCCGCGAACTAGCCCGGCGCTTCAGCACTGGGTATAGACGAGAAAATACCAAATCCCGTAGTGACGACACGCCTTTCCCGCGAGGATGACAGCGGTGTTCGTCTCAGGGTACCGGTTTGGCCATGCCGAAAGGCGCGACGTCGAAAGCCCCATTCAGAGGCTGGATCATCGAACACCCGTCTTCGTGGTCATCCACTTACCGCACGTCCTGTTTTCCACGTAGGGGTTTGGATTCCCTGCGAAAATCCCTTTTGCCTATTCTTGATTGAACCGAGGAGCGCTTTCCCCTGCTCACTGAATCTAAACTTTGCAGAATCACCGAAGAAGTCGCGAGGACGAAAAAACCCTATGAGAATGCGCCGTGTCTGTCGCGTATACGTTATGTGCATCGCAATGTTACTTTTCGCGGGAATCGCAGGCGCCCAAGAACCCCTTGCCTTTCGCAAAGCTGTCGAACTCGCCCTGTCTCAAAGCACGCAAATTGCGCTGAGTAACGCCGACGAGACTCGGGCATTCCAGAACTACCGAGAGGCCCACAATTCTTACTTTCCGAAGGCCGCAATCGGGTCGGATGTGGGCTATGCTTACGGGTTTCCGCTCAGCCTGGAAGGTTCAGCGCCGACTCTTTTCAATGTAACCGCTCAATCGCCGGTGTGGAATTCCGCGCAAAGGGACTTCACCAGAGCCACAAAATCAGATTGGCTCGCTGCCAAATCACAAGGGAAAGACCAGCGCGCCCAGGTAATCATGGATACGGCGTTAACCTACATCGAACTCAACAAGTGGGAATCGAAGCTTCCGATTCTGACTTCAGAATTGAGTGTTGCCGAAAATATCGAGTCGAACACAGCCGAGCGCGTCAAAGAAGGAATCGACAAGGGCGTGGACCGAACCAAAGCAGAGTTGGTTATGGCCGAAGTTCGGATGCACGTCACCGAAGCAGAGGGACAGGTTGACGTCCTGCGTACACGTTTATCGCAACTCACCGGTTTGCCTGCGTCGTCCATCAGAACGCTCCGCGATTCGATTCCGACTTTGAAAGAGGAACCGAAGAGTAACAGTGACTCCGCGGTGACAGAGACGAACGCAGCCATCGCAGCCAGTGAACAGGCGGCTCTTGCGAAAGAACTTCGGGCGACGGGCGAGCACCGCATGCTGTATCCTGCTGCCGACTTTGCTGCGCAGTACGGCCTGATCAACACTTCACTCACCAACTTTGAACAGTTCTTCGTTCCGCATTCGTTCCAGCCACATAACGTCACGTTCGGGTTGGTCTTTCGGTTGCCTTTTCTCGATAGCTCGCAACGGGCTCGCGCTGCTGCTGCCGATGCTGACGCTTTGCGGGCTCGCAAAGAGGTCGAGCAAACCAAGAACACGATCGCCTTGAATACAGTGAAGCTCCAGCACAACGTCCAGTACCTGCAGGCCGCACGCCACGTCGCGGATCTTCGCTATCAGATAGCAGCGAACGACCTTGATGCGGCGAATGCCCGCGCGGAAGCCGAAACAGCCACACAACGCGAGCTGCAAAACGCTGCTATCAACGCGGCTGAGCGAACCCTGGAACGCATCAACGCTGATTTTGAGGTCGAACGGGCCGAGGCCGACCTCATGCGCATGCGTGGCGAACTGGAGGATTGGGCGCTCGCCAGCCGATAGCACAATGGCGGCATGAGTGATGAATTCGAGAGCCATCCCACGCCAGAAATCGGCCGTTCAGGAGAGAGCGCGCAGGTCCTTCCGCAGTCGTTCGATCCATCGCGAGCAATGACGCCACGGCGCTCATCGCGGGTGGCTGAGGGCGGTTCAAAGACATCATGAGCGAGAATTGCCCATGGTCAGGCCCAGCGGGCGCAGCGCCTCGTCGAATCGCCGGGCAAGCGCTCGCGCTGCGCGCTGCAAATGAAGGCATAGGCAGGAATCGCGGACCAGGATCGTTGTTTCATGGGGGATGCGATCTGCTCTCGCCATACGCACGTGAATGGCAAATTTTTCTTATCGTCATGCTAACGTTGATATCAACATATCGTCGATAGAGCAAGACGCATTCTCATGCCGCGGTGGACCGCGCAAGCTTTGCACATCTGGAGGAGCCAATGAACCCAGTTAAACTCTCCGCCGTTGCCCTTGTGGTCTTCGCCTTCAGCATTTTCTTTGAAGCAAGAGGAACGCGGGCGCCAGAAGCCAAAACTCAATATCAGCAGATGGCGCCAGTCGAACAGTATCTGATGATGGACCGGAATGCCGAGATTACCCTCGCGCGCAGCGCCGCTCCCGAATCCATCTCGCACGACGCTACGGTTCTAGTCTTGGGAAAACGCGGCTACGAGACAGCCGCTGAAGGCAAGAACGGTTTTGTATGTGTGGTGGAGCGAGCGTGGATGTCCCCTTTCGACTCTCCGACGTTTTGGAACCCCAAACTTCGAGGGCCTGTCTGCTTCAATCCCCCGGCTGCCCGATCCGTTTTGCCGATCACTTACATGAGAACCGAGATGGTATTAGGCGGGCGAACTAAGGCCGAGATCCTCGAGGGCACCAAGGCAGCATTCGAAAGAGGTGAACTGAAACCGCTCGAAGCCGGTGCCATGAGTTACATGATGTCGAAGGACGCCTACCTCACCGACGATGACGATCACAACTTGGCCCATTTGATGTTCTACACCCCGCTCCTAGACAGCACGGTTTGGGGGGCCGATCTGCCGAAATCGCCGGTGATGCTGAATCCACAATTCAAAGGCGCACAACCGATCAACGTGTTTGTTGTTCCCGTAGGCAGGTGGTCAGACGGCTCAGCCGCCCCGGTCATGTAACGGCGTGGCGACGATGTTCTGTGCGCTTTGTTGTTAACGGAAGCCCTGTTTCCCTCCCTGTGAAACGGACGAGAACCGGACGCAAATGTTTTTACCTTTTCGTTGGGGGAAAAACCTGTACTTCGTTTCCAAAATCCGAGGTCCCTCCCGATCCCTCTTTTCCGCCCCTTAATGCATCCAATGACTGTCCAGCAGAATCCAGTTCCGTGGCGGGGAGAGCATTGATATCGTTGTACTTAAGGAAAGTTCCGCCTCGCGGGGGCGTCACCGCCAATCCGTAGCCCTGAGCGAACCTGGAAAGTACCCGGAAATCCGAGAGAGGATGTTAAGATAGCTTATCCACCCATATGCCTCTGAAAACATTGTTCTTGAATCCCCCTTCCTTTGAAAATTTTGATGGCGGTGCCGGTTCCCGGTGGCCTGCAACGCGCGAGATCGAGTCCTACTGGTACCCGGTCTGGCTGGCTTATCCGACCGGGATGCTTGAAGGCGCCCGTTTGCTCGATGCGCCGCCGCACCACGTCAGCGGCGAAGAGACCATCGAAATCGCAAAGGAGTTCGAATTCCTGGTGCTGTTCACCAGCACTCCGGGATTTCCCGGAGACATCCGGCTGGCGCGGGCGATCAAGGACATCAATCCGAACATCAAGATCTGTTTTGTTGGGCCGCACGTGACCGTGCTGCCTGAGAAGTCGCTGCGCGAATGCACCGCAATCGACTTTGTTGCGCGCAAGGAATTTGACTACACCGTCGTTGAGTATGCCCAGGGCAAGCCGATGGAAGAAATCGCCGGCATCTCGTTCCTGAAGAACGGCCAGATCGTGCACAATCCCGATCGGCCTCAACTGCAGGACCTCGACGCACTCCCGCACGTGACTGACATCTACAAGCGCGATCTCGATGTCACGCGCTACAACGTTCCCTTCCTGCTCCACCCTTACGTCTCGCTCTACACTACGCGCGGCTGCCCGGCGCAGTGCACCTTCTGCCTGTGGCCGCAGACGCTGAGCGGACATCCGTGGCGCAAGCGCTCCACCGACGATGTGGCCGCCGAAATGGCACGCGCAAAAGCATACTGGCCCGCTGTGAAGGAATTCTTCTTCGATGACGACACCTTCAACATCCAGAAGGCGCGCACCATCGAGCTCTGCGCGAAGCTGAAGCCGCTCGGACTGACCTGGTCCTGCACTTCGCGAGTGACTACCGACTACGAGACGCTGAAGGCCATGAAGGAGGCGGGCTGCCGTCTGCTCATCGTTGGTTACGAGTCAGGCGATCAGCAGATTCTCAAGAACATCAAGAAGGGTGCAACGGTTGAACGGGCGCGCCAGTTCACCAAGGACTGCCACAAGCTCGGACTCGTTATTCACGGCGACTTCATTCTCGGGCTGCCGGGCGAGACACACGAGACCATCCGCAACACGATCAATTTCGCGAAGGAACTCGACGTCGAAACCATTCAGGTTTCAGTGGCGCACGCGTATCCGGGAACGGAACTTTATGATTACGCCGTGAAGAACGGCTTCATGGTCGCTGACACCAAAATGGTCGACGAAGGTGGTCATCAGTTGGCGCACATCCAATATCCCGGCCTCCCGGCGGCGGAAATTCTGGACTCCGTGCATCGTTTTTATGACGAGTATTATTTCCGTCCAAAAGCAGTCTTCCGCATCCTAAAGAAAGCGGCTTTCGACAGCGGCGACCGGAAGCGCTTGTATAAGGAAGCCAAGGCCTTCCTCAAAACAAGGGCAATGCGACACAAGTGGGTTCGCGATAAGCAGTCGCAGGACGAGTCTTCGCCCGCCGTGGAGCCAGCCAAAGCGTAGCAGCGCGTGTCCCCGCTCGGATTCGCATCAATAGGGCGTGGTTTTTGGTGTTTGTATCAGGGCGCGCATTCACGCGCACCTCAGAATCGCAAGAACCGATGCGCCTTCAGGCGCCGGCTTAAATCCCGGCCTTGCACATGATTATTTAGGCGGACCGTGACATTTCGCAAATATCTGGTGCTCGTAGGAGTTGCCGTCTTCGGATCGGTCGGCGACTCGCTGTTGTCCCGCGGCATGAAGGACATCGGGACCATTTCTCTTTCCCACCTGCAATCCCTGGTTGTGGCTCTCGCGAATTGGTGGGTTCTCGGCGGGATTGTGCTTCTGATCGGTTTCTTTGCCGCCTACATGACGGCACTGTCCTGGGCCGATCTCACCTACGTTCTTCCTGCGACTTCCATTGGCTATGTGATCATCGCGCTGATCGCAAAGTTCGTTCTTCACGAACAGGTGACGACCGCCCGTTGGATTGGCATCCTGCTGATCACATCAGGCGTCGGCTTCGTGGCAGGCGGCCCGGCTTTCACCCCCTTGCCCGAGCACTCCTCTCCTCAACCCCAGCAAGAGCACGAACCGGAGCTTGCTTCAACACGGGGCGACTCGTGAAACACGCGTACACATGGGCAGCGATTCTTCTGATGGTGATAGCTTCCGTCACCGGCGACGTTCTGCTCTCGAAGGCCATGAAGCAGGTTGGCGACGTGGGCAATCTCTGGGAGAATCACGGCATCTTCCGCGTCATCCGGAGTGTCTTGCGCCATCCGTTGTTCTCACTTGGGATCGCCGCCATGGCGATTGCCTTCTTCGCACTGCTATTCGGATTGTCCTGGGGCGACGTCAGCCTGATCGCGCCCGCCTCCGCTTCGCTCACTTTCGTGGGTAATATGATCGCTGCGAAACTCTTTCTGCACGAGAGAGTCGATCGCCGCCGCTGCATTGCGGTCGCTTTCGTAGCCTGCGGAGTTGTTCTCCTGGCGTTTTAGCTGCCTTCGCGCTCGCTCGACGACTGGACCAATCTGTAAGATTTTCGTTATCCTCTTAGTCCTCTTCGAACTTCGGCCCTGCACTTTCATCGCATATTCATGCTGGAGGTACACATGCATGTTGTCTCGGCATTCGTCGTGCTGTTGTGTGCAGTCATTTTCCTGCCAGTCGCTTCTGAGGCGGCAGCAGGCCGCTACGACGAGCCGATTCTGCAGGACGTCAACAAGTTCATCCAGAGCAAGAAGGAATATCAGGGCGTAAAGGCGTCAGTCGACGACCAGATCGTACTGCTCGAAGGTTCGGTCAACCTTTACATCCACAAGATGAATCTCGAGAAGAAAGTTAAAAAGATCAAGAACGTCGACGGCATCCGCAACCACGTTCAGGTCCAGAGCAATGTTCCCGACGCGCAATTGCAGGAAGCCCTTGCCAACAAGTTGCGCTATGACCGGGTCGGGTACGGGATCGCATTCAATGCCATCGGGCTCCAGGTCAAGGATGGCGAGGTTACCCTCAGCGGCAACGTGCACGACTATCCCAGCCGCGACTCGGCGATTGCCATCGCTGAAACCACCCCGGGTGTCAAGGACATCACCGACAATATCGAAGTCGCACCGACCTCTCTCTTCGACGATGAACTTCGGGTAAAGCTGTTCCGCGCCATCTACGGCAACTCCGTCCTGAGCCGCTACGAACTGGATCCGCAAAAGCCGATCCGCATCGTCGTCGACAACGGGCACGTGACGCTCTACGGTGTCGTCGACAGTGCGCTGGATAAACAGGTCGCTGGCACACAGGCCAACAGTGTTCCCGGAGTATTCAGTGTCGACAATCAATTGCTGGTCATGAATTCGAAGTAAGCAAGGCAGTGAATCCAACTGGAGACCAATATGACGAATCTGAAGTGGGCAGGAAAAGTTCTCTTAATTCTGTGCGTGATCACCATCCTCGGCTATGCTGACACCGACGTTGTCCATGCTGTCTCAGGTGCGGTTACGAAGATCGACAAGGAAGCGAAAACCATCGCGGTGAAGACCGCAGATGGCACCGAGCACGTCTTCCATTACACCGAAAAGACCACGGTTCGCGGCGCCAAGGCGACAGCCAAGGGCGTGAAGACGGGCGCTGTTGACACATACTTTGCCGGCAAGGAAGGCACGCACGTGGTCGTGCGGTATACGGAGAAGGGCGCGGACAAGACGGCTGCCTCCGTCGATGACTTCGGCAAAGACACCATGAAGGTAAGCGAAGGCACTGTCTCGAAAGTCGACAAAGCCGCTCATACGGTTTCCGTCAAGACTGCGGACGGCGCGGAGACTACCTACGACTGGGGCAAGGACGCCACGATCGACACCGAACACGGCGTTGTGAAGAGCTCGCAATACGTGGCCAAAGAAGGTGACAAGGTCGTCGTGCACTACACCGAAGACGCGGGCAAGAAGGTGGTTCACTTCTTTAAGGGCATGTAAAGCCACGATTGGTTTCTGATTGGGCGAAGCACGCCCGGCCGAGCTCTAGGCCGGGCATGTCGTTGCTCGTAGGTCGGGGACTCGCTGGTTCTTGTAGCGGGGCTCTGCCAGTCTCATGCCGCGGGCGTCGCCTGTTGTGTAGTGCCGGCGTCCCACCGGTAAAAGCTAGACCATCAGAACAGACCAATGCGTCTCACGAAATCAAATTCGGCATTTGCCCTAACCACACTTCTTCTCGCATTCGCGATGAACCTCGCTCCCGACGCTCTCGCGGTTGATCCTCTACAACCACCGCGAACCGTAATAAAACTACTCACACCCTTCGGAGTAAATGGCCTCGCCGAAGGCCTACAAACCTCCGAGAAAGTCTCGGGAAAATGCTTTGCTCCATCCGCAGCATCGCCAACTCGTCCCGACGCCTGGCGATGTTCCGCAGGCAACGCCATCCTTGACCCTTGCTATCAGCGCATCCTCGGCGACGAAAAACAGTTCGCCTGCCCCGTCGAAGGTCCGTGGTCGCAGAAGGTTTTGTTGCTGACGCTGACCGAACCGCTGCCGAACGAACCCCGCAAAGAGATGCCTCGCGAGTCCGCCTTGCCCTGGGCGATCGAACTCGCCAATGGCAAACACTGTTCATTGTTCACGGGCGCAACCGCCCCTGTCGCCGGCATGCGCATCAACTACGGATGCCCTGGAGGCTTCCAGATCGTAGGCGACATCGACCGCAGCAGCCCCGTGTGGCGCGTCTTCTTTCAGGCCGAAAACGCGATGGCCCTTGAACAGGTTGATATCGCGGTCGCGTGGTATTGATTCGCTGCTTCGCTATCCAAACAGCCGCATGAATCCCGTGGGACGGAGGTCGGGCACGAGGAATGCGGCGTCGCGCTTCCCTGCCACGCGCGCGACCGATTGCGCGGCGAGGTAGCCGCTGCGTACTGCGCCCTCCATGGTGGCGGGCCAACCGGTCGCAGTCCAATCGCCGGCGAGGAAGACGCGCGGCCACACTGTCTGCGCTTGCGGACGGTTCAACTCCACGCCTGGCTTTGGAGAGTACGTGGCGTGAATTTCTTTGATGACGGTGGACTTCACGAGCTGCGCGTCCCGCGCCGCGGGAAAGAATTCTTGAAGCTCCTTGACCGCTAGGTCGACGATTTCCTGCCGTGGCTTCTCAACCAGCGACTTCGAAGAGCTGACGACCAGCTCCACGTAGCTGCCGTGGCCATTGTGGTCGCGCTTCTGCAGCTTCGACTTGTGGAACATCCACTGAATCGTGCGGTCAAGCAGCACGGCGTGTTCGAGGTCGGAGATCTCGCGATCGAACCAAAGATGGATGCCCGTGATGGGCGAAGTCTCGAAGCGCGCCAACGAATCGCGCAGGGGCTGCGAGGCGGTCGTATCGGGGAGGATTCTGCCGAGGCCATCGAACGGAACGGCAAGAACGACATAGTCGAACATATCGTCTCCCGATCCAATTCCTACTCGGACGTGAGACATCTCGGCGCGAAACGAATCGACCGAGGTACGACAGCGCACCTCGCCGCCGCGTGCCTGAATGTATTCGCCGGCTGCGTTATACAGGTCGGTGAGTGGGATGGTGGGCACACCCATACGTCCGGCCGCCGCCGACTTCAGAAACGACTCGCGCATGACCTGTGCGGCGTAAGGAACCGACATCCGGTCCACGTCTTCGTTGAGGGCACTGACGAGAATCGTCTTCCAGAAGCGGTCGATGGCGCGGTCGGTCTGGCCGTGGCGACGAAGCCAGGCCAGGAACGGCTCGCCCGTATCGTGCGGCGTCGCTGGGGCAAGAGCCATCATGGCGCGGGCGATTGCGAGCTTGTCCGAAAAATCGAGGCACGCGGCGCGCAAAAACGCGGGCGCAGTATGCAGCGGCGCTGGAAGCGAGGACGGCCCGATTTCCGAGGCGCGGCCACCCGGCTCGAGAAAGGTCATCTTGTCGAACCAGCGGATGCTGTTGGCGACGCCGGTGCGCTCGTAGAACTCGATCAGATTCGTGCAGCAGCCGAGCAGCACATGCTGGCAATTGTCGATAACCTCGCCCGTGCCGGGATGCTGATAAGAAGAGGCGCGTCCGCCGAGGAAGGGGCGGCGCTCGAGCAAGGTCACCCGAAATCCGACAGAGGCCAGCGCGGAACCTGCGGCCAATCCAGCCAAACCGCCGCCAACGACGGCGACTGTGGGAGGTTGTGTGGGAAACTGGGGCATCACGTCAACCGCTTCACGAACCCCTTCCCCAGAACTTTCATCTTCTCGAAGGTGGTCAGGCGAATGCGACTGCCATAGACGTCGAATTGCTTGCGCGCGATCTTCTCGAGCAGCCTCTCGTAAATGGTGACCAAAACCCAGAGCGCAGGCTGGCTGTCTTCGCTCACGTGAGGAATCAGTTCGTAGCCCGACTTGTAAAAGTCGCGCGCCCGCTCGGCTTCCATCGCGAGCAGCGGACGTAGGCGGTTCGGATCGGGCGTCTTCAGGAGATCGGTCGGACTCAACTCGTGCTTCTGCAGGTCTTCAAGCGGAATGTACACGCGCCCGAGAGAGGCATCTTCTTTCACGTCGCGAATGATATTGGTGAGCTGGAACGCAATGCCGCAACGCTCCGCGAGCCGCTCGGCTTCAGAGTCTTTGTAGCCGAAGATCTTGATGCAGACCAGGCCCACCACCGAGGCGACGTGATAGCAGTAAAGGTAGAGATCCTTAAAAGACCGGTACTGCACGGTGAGATCCGCGGCTTGCTGTTGCGCCTGGCGGTCGTATTCGTCGCTCTCGGGCACATCCATCAGCGTTCCGAACGCGAGCTGATCCAAGAACTCCATGGGAATTTGATAGCGGCGCTGCGTGTCGGTAAGCGCGAGCAGCACCGGATCGTCGGTCGGAGCGCCCGCCTGCGCGAGGTGAAAACGGTCGAGCCAGGCTTCGAGGCGCGCTCGACGCTCCCGCGGCTGGAGGCTGGGATCGTCGGAAAGATCGTCACAATGCCGCATGAACGAGTACACGGCGCAGAGCGACTGGCGCTTCGCGCGCGGCAGGACCAGAAACGCGTAATAGAAATTCTTCGCGGTCTTGCGGGCAATCCCGCAGCACACCGAATACGCCATCGCCAGCTGGGAAGGCGTCGGCGCAAACTGCACGGCCGCAGATTGGACTGCCGTGCTCATAGCAACTTCCCCAGCGCAGCGCGCGCCACCAGGGCCAGCTTGCGCACTTTCGAAATCGACGGGCGCCGCCCCAGCACTGCAAAATCCTGCTGCTCGATAGCGTTCAAAATCTCTTGGCCGCCCCGTGTGAACAGTTCCAGATCGATGGCCAGTTCCTTATCGACTTTTCCGACGAGGGGCAAGCCTGCGTTAAACCAGTCGCGCGCCCGTTCAACTTCAAACTTCATCATCTCGCGGACGGCGGGGGTGTTTCTTTGGGCGGCGATGTCCTGTTCACTGACAACGAAGCGTTGCAGATCTTCAATCGGGAGATAGATTCGGCCCTTCGCGTAATCGACCGAAACGTCCTGCCAGAAATTGGCTAGCTGTAGTGCAGTGCAGGTCCGGTCGGATAACTGCTGCCGCTCGGCGTCGCGATAGCCGCAAAGATACAAGACGAGATGACCGACCGGATTCGCGGAATACTTGCAGTAGCCGATCACGTCGGCGAAGGTCGGATAACGGGTCGTCGTCTGGTCCTGCCGAAACGCGGTTAGAAGATCAGCAAACTCGTGCTGCGGGATTTCAAATTGCTTCACTGTGTCGGCGAGCGCGACGAACACGGGATGGCGCGGCGTTCCGGCGTAGCAAGCCACCAACTCCGTCTCCCATTGGTCGAGAAGCCGCAGAGACAGCCTGGGATCGCCGACTTCATCGCTGAGGTCGTCTGAAATCCGGCAGTAGGCATAGATGTTATAGAAGTGCTGGCGGAGCCGCTTGGGCAGGAACCAGGTGGCCACTGAGAAATTCTCGTAGTGCGTCGTGGCGAGACGCTGGCAGTAGGCCCTTGCCTCCTCCAGGGACGGCGCGATCCCGGGGATCGCGTACTCCTGCGGAAGATGGTCCCAGCCCGCCAGCGATGAAGACGCAGGCACTGGCCGGGATTCGCTGCTGGCGATGGATGTCATAGCGAGTCTGTGTCCCGGTCGAATTTCCTGTCGATCAGTGCCCCGGAATAATTGCGGTCTTGATGTCGCCGTTCCGATTGAGCATGTGGCGCAGCACGTCGTGCAATCGCGAAAGCGGCGCTTCGCCGGTAATGTAGTCGGTGCCACGAACCTTCTTCTCGGCGATCAATGCAAACGCCCGGCGCACCGTCTCGGGCGTGTGATGGAACGTGGCTTTCAATGAAATTTCGGAGTAATGTAGCCGGTTCGTATCGAGCTGCACCTTGGTACCACTAGCGCATCCGCCAAAGAAATTTACGGTGCCGCCCTTGCGCACCATCTGCACGGCCCATTCCCAGGCTTCAGGCCGACCCACGGCTTCGACGACCACGTCGGCACCGCGCTTCTCGCGCGTGAGATCGCGGACAGCCTCGATGGCGTCCTTCACCTGGCTGATCTGGACCACTTCATGCGCGCCCTTTCGCTTGGCCAAAGTCACCTGCGAATCACGTTTCACGACTGCGATCACGTTGCAGCCGATCGCCTTGGCCACCTGCACAAACATCAATCCGATGGGACCGCCGCCGATGACGGCCACCGTGTCGCCGATCTCGACGCGCGTCTCGTGCAATCCACGCAGCACACACGCCAGCGGCTCAGTCATGGCGGCGTCTTCGAAAGAGACGTGCGGTGGCATGGCCAGCATGTTGGTCTCTACGATCCGGCGAGGAACGCGAATGTACTCGGCGTACGCTCCGTTATTGAAGAGTAGGTCTTCGCAAAGATTTTCCTGATGTTTGGAGCAGAAGAAGCACATGCCGCAGGGTGCGGAGTTCAGCGCGACCACGCGCATGCCTTTCTTGAAGCCGCGCACTCCGGCGCCGACTTCTTCCACCACTCCGGCCAGTTCATGCCCGAACAGGGCAGGCGGCACAATCATGCGGGCGTGATAGCCGCGCTGGTACACCTTCAGGTCGGTACCGCAAGTGAGAGCGACCTGGACCTTAATCAGGACCTCTCCTTCCCCTACGCGAGGAATCGGCACCTGCTCAATCTTGATGTCCTCTTTGCCATAGAGGACAGCCGCCGTCATTTTTCCGTTCACTTCGAGTTTCCTTCCCAAGCACTGCCCGGTTGAATCACAATTTTCATGGAATCGGGTTGGGGATGGGCAGCCAGTTCCAACGCTTCCAGCGCGCGAGTGAGAGGAAAGCGATGACTGATGAGACGCACAAGATCCATCTCGCGGCTCATGACGAAGCGCACCGACTCCTCCTGCAACTCAACTGAAGCGCTGTACGATCCCAACAGGGTTTTCTCGTCTACACAAATCGCGGCAGGGTCGACGACTACCTCGCCCCGCACTGTCTGCGCAAACAACAATACCCGGCCTCCCGGACGAGTTGCTTCCATGGCAGGCCGGATCAGACCGTTACCGCCGACGGCTAGAATGACGGCGTCAGCGCCACGGCCGTCCGTCAACTCGCGCACACTTTGGGTCACATCTGCACGCGAGGCGTCAATTGTCGGGCCCAAACCGAAGCTTTCAGATATTGTAAGCCTCTGGGAATACAAATCGGAAGTAATTACCCTTGCCCCGGTCCGCTTGGCCAACACGCTTAGAATCAGGCCGATAGGCCCTTGTCCGATGACCAGCACGGTCTCGTCGGGCTCAAGGCGCAGGCTGGTCACGCCTTTCATGCAAGTATTCACCGGCTCAACGAAGCAGGCTTGCTCGAAGGAGACGTCGTCGGGGATGCGAATCGTTCCCTGCTCCACAATCCAGTCCATCACGCGAACGTATTCGGCGAACCCGCCGCCGCTGGGCTCGAATCCCGCCGAGCAACCGACTTTCTTGTATGTCTCACATTGCGCAAAGGTTTTGTGGCGGCAGTAGTAGCACCGGCGGCAGGGGATATGGTGAAAGACCATCACGCGGTCGCCCGCCTGGAACTGCTTCACGTCCTTTCCAACTGCGGCGACGACCCCGGCCGTCTCGTGTCCAAAGATCCGCGGCGCCGAATGTGATCCGGTAGCAATCTTCTTGAGGTCGGTTCCGCAGATGCCGCACGTGTGCACGCGCACAAGGAGTTCGCCGTGGTTGATCGCGGGCACGGGAACCGTCTCCATACGCACGTCGTTCTTGCCGCGGTAGACGGCGGCCAGCATGGTCGTCGGCATCGCGAAGCGCGCGTCCTCGAGTGCAATCTGTCCAGCGATTGCCATCACGCCCCCGTGCTCCCTTCTTTCGGAATGATCTGCATGTGCGGCATGGAGTTGGTGAAGCGAACGGCCAACGTCATACGATCAAGATAGGGCACGCCGGGATTCACAAAGTGATAGTCCTTTACTTGCAGGGCGCAATAAAACCCATCGACTTTTACGATCCGCTCGCGCGTAATCGGAATCCTGGCGAACTTACCGGGATCGAGCCATCCGACCTGAGCCCGGTCTTCGGTCGGGTCAACCGCGGACGCGAGCACATTGGTATAGATCTTGTGGCGGAGGTCGGCAACGCGGACTTGCCAGGAAACGATCCGTTGATCCGTCTCAGATGCGAATTGAGGGAAACAGCCCAGTTCATAACGGTCCTTGCCGCTCTGGTCCTTCACCACAATGCGGCAGGTTGGGCTCTGGGGCGTGAGGACGACCTCGGACGCGGACTCGGTAATGTGGGTTGGTCCCTTGCGGAAACTTTCGACGTAAACGAATGTGGCTTCCGTCTGCGCAAGGGCCGCACACGCAAAAGCCACGACAGTGATGGTTGCGAATTGGTAATGACGTAACATCAACCGAGTTCTTTGACCTCTGAAACCGCGTACTGCGCCGGCAACATCGTGCCCAAAGCCCGCGCTGCTTTCGCACTGTTCTGCGCAAGCCGCAGAACGTTGGGCCATAAGAACGGCCGCCCGGCGGCGTAGAGCGCAAAACTAGCGGTGCGGAACGTTCCATCTGCCGCGATAAAGCGATCCATAGGCGGCATGGCAAATCCGACTTCATCGGAGATTGCCTTGACTGCCGCAAACCGCAGACCGCGCGCTTCGGCCCCCTTGGCCACCGCAGCCGCTTCCATATCGACGGCCTGCGCGTCATACGACTTCGCCAGCTTCGCCTTCTGCGCGGCGTCCGCCACCGCTGGAAAGCTGACCAGGACGCCGCTGCCTGATCCCGTGTCGGTTCGGGTTCCGTCTCTCGAGTCCACAACATATCGGGGCTGCAGGAGATCCCCGACCCGGAGGCTGGCATCCAGCGCTCCCGCAAAACCTACTGACAGGACCACCGACGGACGCTTCAGGGCAATGACGGCTTCCGTTGCGCGCCGTGCCGCGTCAAATCCCATGCCTCCGCAAACGAGCACTGCGTTTCCCGAGTCGAAGAAACGGAATTTCCTCCCACTGTGCTCCTGCTCCGAGACGCGCCAACCGCGAACCAGCGGCGCGACCTCGCGTTCGAGCGCGGCAATTACGCCGACCTCAGGCATAGCCCTTCGCCCGAAACCACGCGGCGGCGCGACGGAGAGCCCCGTCCACGGGCACGATGCTCCATCCCAGCTCGCGCTCCGCCTTTGCCGACGAAACGAACATCTTCTTGCGGCCCATGCGAACGGCATCAATGGTCGCGCGTGGTTCTTTCCCGCGCAAACGCCCGGTGACCAATTCGTCGACAACCCCTGTTGCCAACGCCATGACGTAGGGTACTTTTATTTTCGGCGATGGCAGTCCAGTGATAGCGGCAAGCCTGTCGAGAATCTGTTTTAGCGTGAGATTCTCACCGCCCAGAATATAGCGTTCACCGCGTCTTCCCTTCTCCAGCGCCAGGATGTGACCGCGCGCGCACTCGGTCGCGTCCACCAGATTCAGGCCGGTGTCCACGTACGCGGGAAACTTTTTCTTGAGGAAGTCCACGACGATGCGCCCGGTCGGCGTCGGCTTGATGTCCATTTCGCCGACCGGGGTCGACGGATTCACGATCACGACTTCCTGCCCGCCTCGGCTCGCCTCCATTGCCACTTGCTCGGCCATATACTTCGAACGCTTGTAATGGCCGATCATGTCCGCCAGATCCACCGGGGAGTCTTCGTCGGCCACCCTACCGTTCGTGGTGAAACCCATGGTTGCCACGCTCGAGGTATAGACAACCCGCTGCACCGCATTTTTGCGCGCGGCCTCGAGCAGAGCGCGCGTGCCCTCGACGTTCGAGCGATACATCTGCTCAGGGTCCTTGACCCACAGCCTATAGTCTGCCGCGACGTGAAAGATGACGTCGCATCCAGAAACGGCTTTTTCCAACGAGGGCGCCGAGCGCAAGTCGCCAGTGACACGATCGGCTTTGAGTCCCTCGATGTTTCGCAAGTCGCTGGTCTGGCGAACCAGCAACCGCAAATCTGCGCCTTGCTCGGCCAGCGCGCGCGCCACGTGCGCGCCCAGAAATCCTGTAGCGCCAGTAACGAAAGCTCTCAAAGACTGTTCTCGATAACCCGGATCTCAGTTGCCACTTCCCAGTTCTCAGTAAAGGCAGAACCATCCTTGAACGAGGAAAATACACCGCCGAAAAACGACGAGCTCAACACATCTGCCGCAGATTTACGCATGGGCGGTTGAGAACAGTGGATCCGCCGGCTTCGCCGGAATTCGGCTTAATGGCCGTTCCGCGTGGCGCCCACTGACTCTCCCGCCACCACCTTCGCGTACGTGGTGAGGGCCAGCAATGGGAAGTACTGGCGGTACATGTGGTACTTCAAGTAGAAGACGCGCGGGAAGCCGGTTCCGGTGTAAAACGGCTCGTCCCAACAGCCGTCTTTCTCCTGCGTCCGCAAGAGGTATGCGATGCCGCGCGCGACCGAATCGCTGCGCGTGTCGTTGGCGGCCATCAGGCCGAGTACGGCCCAGGCGGTCTGCGACGCGGTACTTTCGCCGATGCCCTTGCTGTTCGGATCATCGTAAGATTCACAACTCTCGCCCCAACCACCGTCAGCGTTCTGCACCATGCGCAGCCACTCAGCGGCCTGCTGGACATAGGGTTCGTGGTAGTCGACACCGACCGCTTCCAGACCCCGCAGAACCAGCATCGTACCGTAGATGTAGTTCACACCCCAGCGTCCGAACCAAGAGCCATCGGACTCCTGCTCTTTGCGCAGGAAATTGATCGCCTTCTTCACGGCCTTGTGACTCTTGTCGTAACCGTGGGTGGCGAGCATCTCGAGGATGCGGCCAGTGATGTCCACGGTCGCGGGATCGAGCATGGCGTTATGGTCTGCGAACGGGACGTACTGAAAGACCATGCGGTCGTTGTCCTTGTCGAACGACGCCCAGCCGCCGTTGCGGCATTGCATCGAGAAAATCCAATCGATGGCACGCTGCACGGACTCGCGCTGGTAACGGCCATTGGGGTGCTCGACGCGGCTCAGCGCGAGGCAAACCTGGGCGCTATCATCGACATCGGGATAGAACTCGTTGTTGAACTCGAAGTACCAGCCGCCCGGCTGGCCCTCGGGATTTTTGACCTTCCAGTCTCCGGGGTTGCGGACCTGTTTCTGCAGAAGCCAGTCCGCGCACCTCACCATGCGCGGATCGTCGGCGGGAACGCCGGCTTCGCCGAGTGCAAACAGCGCGTAGGCGGTGTCCCACACGGGCGAGACACAAGGCTGCATGCGGAAGGTATCCCCTTCCTCGATGCCGAGTTTTTCAAACTCGTCCATCGCGCGGATAACCTGGGGGTCGTCGATCGAATAGCCTAGGCAGCGCATTGCGATCACAGAGTTCATGATCGAGGGAAAGATGGCTGCCAGGCCGTCACTCATCTCGAAGCGTTCGAGCATCCACCTCTCGGCCTTTTTCAAAGCGATGGAGCGCAGCGGCCGGATGTGGACGCGTTCGAACATATGGATCATGCGATCGACCACCAGGAAGAAATTGCGCCAGGAGATGCGCTTCTTCGACCACTGCAGGTGCATGCGAGAACGGTCACGGCCACCGACGAAAAGTTCTTCAATGCCCATTTCGTCCGGCAATTTCTTAAACGGCTTCTTCGCGTAGCAGATGGAAAGCGGCACTAAAATGGCGCGCGACCAGGACGAAATCTCGTAGATGTTGAACCAGAACCAGTTGGGGAACAGGACGATCTCGGGCGGAACCGCCGGGCAGGCGTCATAGTCATACTGCCCGAAGAAGCACAGATAAAGCTTGGTAAAGGTGTTAACCGCGGTCACGCCACCCATTTCCAGAATCTTGTCACGCGCGCGCTCGAGGGCAGGATGGTCGGCGGTGTAACCCGCTAACTTCAGACCAAAGTACGCCTTGACCGAGGCGCTGACATTCGAGGGCCCACCCTTGTAGATACTCCACCCGCCGTCCTCGTTCTGATGCTCGAGGATGTAGCGCGCCGCCTTGGCGAAGCGCTCGGGATTCACCGTCCCCAGCATAGTGTGCAGGATGATGTAATCGGCTTCGAGGGTATTGTCGGCCTCGAGCTCGCCGCACCAGTAACCGTCCTCATGCTGCTGCGAGAACAGGAAACGGCGCGCCGCTTCGGTAGCTGCGGCTACGCGGCTCGAGAGGTCATCAATTTTTCCGAAGCGAAGTTGAGGAGCGGAGGCAGTGACTAATCGGGGGGAGTAATCTTCCATCGAGTAATTGACTCCGTTAGCCCGCGCTGACGCTGGCGGGCGCGCTGGCGATGGCTTCCACGATCTCGGGGGGTAAGCCAAAGCGTACGTTTTCGGGCATCACTTCCAGTTCCTGCACGTTGTCGAAACCGTTGGTCGCCAGGAACTTCACGACTTCCTCCACCAGACACTCGGGGGCCGAGGCACCGGCCGTCAGCGAGATCGTTTCCACGCCTTCCAGCCAGTCGGCCTTTATATTCTTGTAACTGTCGATTAGATGCGCGTTGGTACCCAAATTACGCGCCACCTCAACCAAACGATTGGAATTCGAGCTGTTCTCCGAGCCAACCACGAGGAGAAGATCGGCGTCGGAAGCTACCTGTTTCACAGCAACTTGCCTGTTTTCAGTGGCGTAACAAATATCCTGCGCATGTGGCCCTTGAATGTTCGGGAACTTCTTCTTGAGGGCAGCAATGATGTCCTTGGTCTCGTCGAGACTCAACGTGGTCTGGGTCAGGTACGCGACGCGATTTGGATCGGGGACCATTAAGGTCTCCACTTGAGCCGGGGATCCGACGACCTGCGTGACCGACGGGGCCTCGCCTAACGTCCCGATGACTTCATCATGGTCGCGATGACCGATGAGGACGAGCGAATAGCCTTCCTTAGCAAACTTCACGGCTTCGACGTGAACCTTTGTGACCAGCGGACAAGTCGCATCGATTACGCGCAGCTTGCGCTGCTCGCTGGCGCGGCGAACCTCCGGGGAAACGCCGTGAGCACTGTAGATGACCCGCTCACCCTCGGGAACTTCGTCCACGCTATCGACAAAAATCGCGCCCTTTTCCTGCAACTCTTCCACGACGAAACGGTTGTGGACGATCTCCTTGCGCACGTAGATGGGTGGGCCAAAAGCCTCAAGCGCAATGCGAACGATATCGATGGCCCGCACCACGCCGGCGCAAAATCCACGGGGTTTCAACAACTGCAGCTTTTTGCCTTTTTGAATCGACACGATTCCTGCCGTCCTCGTTCTGTTAAGGGTACACTTTTCCCCACGAAAGTTAACTATAGACTACCCGAGAGAACCCATTTGGTCAATGTAAGCCATAGAAAGGGCGGGGATTAGCAGCGGCTGGCGAGTATTAACAGCGAACGGCAATTACGCATTCGACTTGATCATCTGCTCGGCGTGCTTCAGGGAACTTTCTGTGACTTTTGCGCCGCTGAGCATGCGTGCCACTTCCTCGGTCCGCTCGGCCCCGGTGATGTTGCGCACCGTCGTGCGGGTGCGGCCGCCCGACTCCTTCTTCTCGATAAGGTAGTGGTGGTCTGCGAAAGTGGCGATTTGGGGCAGGTGGGTCACGCACAGGACTTGGTTCGTCCGGGCGAGTTCCTTGAGTTTCTTGCCGACCGCTTCGGCTGCCCGTCCTCCGATGCCCGTGTCGATTTCGTCGAAGATCAGCGTACGGGGAATCCCTGAGCCCTTCTTTTTTCCGGAGGTTCCGGCACCAGCCTCGACGCTTGCCTTCAACGCCAGCATCACGCGCGACAACTCTCCACCTGAGGCAATGTGTTCCAGTCTCCGCAAAGGCTCGCCCGGATTCGTCGAGATCATGTAGACAACCTGGTCGAAGCCAGAGGCGCTCCAATTCCCTTCTTCGTCGGAACCGGTGACCTCGATCTTGAACATGACTTTCATCGCCAGATCGTTAACGGCGGATTCGACCAACTTTTCGAGCTTACGAGCGGACTCGTAGCGCTTCTTGGAAAGCAGGCGAGCACTAATGAGGTACTCCTCTGCCGCTCGCGCCAACTCGACGCGCAACTTTCGCAGGACCTCGTCCTTGTTCTCCATCTCGGAAAGCTTGCGCGTGGCGTCCGTGCCGAAAGCGATGACCTCGTCCAAGGTCGGGCCATATTTCCGCTTCAGCCGGTCGAGGGCGGCGAGGCGATCCTCGACTTCGGCCAGATGCTCGGGCGACGCGTGAATGCCTCCCGCAAAATCACGAACCGTGGCGCCGACATCCTCGACGCTGATCAGCGCCGACTCTAGCGACGAGAGCGCTTCCCGGAATTTCGGCTCGTAGCGCGCCAGTTCCTCGACTTGCTTCCGGGCCGAACGTAGCGTGGCCGCCGTGGACGAGTCACCCTCGTACAATAGGTCGAAGGCATTCATGGCGGCGTTGTAGATCTTTTCGGCGTTCGCGAGGACGCGCTTCTCGTTTTCCAGGCGCTCGTCTTCGCCTGGTTGCAGCCGCCCTTCTTCGATCTCGCGCCTCTGATAGCTCCACAGATCGAGCAGCCGCAGGCGATCCTGCTCGTCGCGCTGCAGTTCTTCGATGCGAGTCTGAATCGCCTTCCACGCGTGGAAGGCTTCCTGCACCGCCGCCAATTGGCAACCAGCGAATGCATCCAGCAAGCTCAGCCGAGCGGGGCCATCGAATGCCGACAATGTTTCGTTTTGCGCGTGGACCGTCGAAAGGTATGGCCCAAGCTGTTTCAGGACGGCGACGGTCGCGGGCTGGTTGTTGATGAAGACCCTTCCCTTCCCGCCGGCAGCGATTTCGCGCCGCAGGATGATTGAGTCGTTCTCACAGTCGAGACCGTTCTCCTCCAGAATTTTGGCGGCAGTCTTGGCCGCGCCCGCTTCGACCTCGAATACGGCCGAGATTACCGCCCGTTCCGTGCCCGAGCGGATCACGTCAACGGACGCTTTTTCGCCGAGAAGCAGCGTGAGCGCGTCGATCAGGATGGATTTACCGGCGCCGGTTTCGCCGGTAAGGAGATTCAACCCAGATGCGAACTCGACGACAAGATTATCGATGACCGCGTAGTTCTCGAGGCGCAGTTCGACGAGCACAGTGGTCCTGGGTAGCGTGAGATTGAGCGCAGAATAGCATGAAAAACCAGTTGCCAGTTGCCGGTTGTCAGTTCTCAGTTAACCCCGAGATCTGATCTCGATTCTCACTTCTCACTTAAGAACCAATTTCGAGTCATACGGGAGGCTGAACGCTGTGGGGTGACGTAGCGGCAGTAGTGGAAAGGGGTCTGATTGCGTGTCCGCGGTCGAAACCTACAGTCAGACAAACGCAGGTTTTCAACTGAGAACTAGGAACTGGCAACTGAGAACTGGTGTTTTCCAGCTTGGTTCTAAGGAAAACTTGCCGTCCTTCTGGGTAGAGCCTGCCAGCACAGGGGCTTATAATCAAAAGGCGTTTATTCCAGAAAAAAAACCTGCAGGAGGTCACCCGGGCGCTAGCGCGTCTTACTACCCAATGTTGAATCCCCACTGGCTGGCTTTGGTAATCGGTGGCGAGATCCTTGATCTCCTGGGTGAAACTGGCCCTGTCGCCAAAACCGTTCTCTTCCTGCTGCTGGCTTTCAGCTTACTTTCCTGGGCCATCATCCTCTCCAAGTGGAGTGTGCTGCGGCGTGCCCGCGTGCAGAGCGGCCGCTTTTTGCGCGCTTTTCGCAAAGCCCAACGCCTGCAGGACATTGCGGCTGTGGCTGACCAGTTCCGGCCGAGTCCGCTCGTCGGAGTCTTCGATAATGGGTACGAGGAGTTCAAGCGGCAAATGGGAAATCCAGGCGGCGTTCGCAACTTGCTGGCCGTGCAGCGCGCCATGCAGATCGCCAACTCGGAGGAACTCACTCGCTTCGAGCGCAACGTCACTTGGCTCGCAATTACGGGCGCCGTAACACCGTTTGTGGGACTGTTCGGAACCGTTTGGGGCATCATCGACGCCTTTCACGGACTGGGTACCGCGGGCGCAGCCACGCTGCGCGCGGTAGCTCCCGGCATCTCGGAGGCGCTGATCACCACGGCCGCCGGTTTGGCCGCAGCTATTCCCGCCGTCATCGCCTACAACCTCATCGGCAGCTCAATCCGGGAATTCGCCGCGCGCGGCGACGACTTCTCGATGGAAATGCTGAATGCTGTGGAGCGCAGCGCGGCGCAAGTCCAGTACGCAGCCGATGCGGCAGGGGTCCGTCGCTGATGGCGTTTACCACTTCCAACGGCAGAACACAAAGCTCGATGGCAGACATCAACGTCACCCCGTTGGTGGACGTCGTGCTCGTCCTGTTGATCATCTTCATGGTGACCGCGCCCGTGCTTCAGTCGGGAATCGAAGTCAATGTCCCCAAGACCCGCACCGTGAAAGAGGTCACCGAGGAGCGGCTGGTGATCAGCATCAACAAGCAGCAGCGGGTTTTCCTGGGAAACGATCCCATCAATATCAACGACATCAAGACAAAACTGCGCCAGAAGATCCGCGATCCCCAGCACCAGTCGATCTACATTCGCGCCGATGAAGATGTTCCATTCGGCGCGTTTGCGACCGTAATGGACTCGATCAAAGGCGCTGGCATCACGAATGTAAGTATCGTCACCCAGCCTCTCGATCAGAATGCAAGCAAACGCTGACATCTTCACGGAATCGAGTCACCTCGGGCGGCCTCTGGCTTACTCGCTCGCGTTCCACCTTCTGGTGATGGGCCTGATTTTGCTGGCTGGTGTGGTCCTTTCCCGAGGAACGGGCTCAGGTTGGGGCGCAGGCGGCGGAGGGGATGCCATGGGAGCAACACTGGTGAGCACAGTGCCCTTGCCTGCTCCACAAGTGGAGACGCAGAACGTTCTGGCCAACGATTCCAAGGGGCTGACCAAGTCGCAGCCGGAACCGAAGGCCATGGAGGAGCCGGACGCGATCCCGATCCCCGACAAGGCGGTAAAGATCAAGCAGAAGCCCAAGCCGGTGACGACCACGAGCCATCAGAAGCCGCAAGCCGAACCTGCTGAGGAATCAAACGAAGTTCCTTTCGGACAGGGTGGTCCCGTGAGCGGTCCGTATGGGACTTTCAGTTCCGGGGGCGCGAAGGGCGGCTTCGGGTTTCAGGGTGGTGGCGGGGACTTCGGCAGCGCCTACGCGTGGTACGTGCGGGTCGTGCAGCAGAAGGTCTCGCAGAACTGGCTGAAGTACGAGATCGATTCCAGCATTCACACCGCCAATCGCGTATATGTGCAGTTCGACATCAACCGCAGCGGACAACCGACGAACGTTCAACTGGAGCAATCGAGCGGCGTGCCGTCACTGGATCAGTCGGCGATCCGCGCGATTCAGCGCATCGACACCTTCGGTCCTCTGCCGTCGGACTATTCGGGAAGCAAAGTAACGGTGGAATTCTGGTTTGATTTCAGGCGCTAGCAAGGTTGAACGCGGCAACTCAACGGTGAGCAGATTCAAGGAGTAGGAATACGAGCATGCACCAAGGTAGGCTGAAATTGTCTCTATATCGCAATACGATAAAACTTCTTTCTGACTCTCCGGAAGCCATGGGCCTCGGGGTCTCCGCCATTTTGGCCAAGCGCACGTTCCGCCTCGCGATGCTGCTGGCAACCATCAGCGTTCTGGCGGCAACCGCGACCGCGCAGGACTGGATCAAGACTGGAACCGGGATGGGCGTCGAGAAGCTGCGGCTGGCCGCGGCCGATTTCAAACCCACGACCCAGGATCCCAACTCCCCCGCCCTGCTGAAAGCCTTCAACGACACGCTGTGGAACGATCTCGACAATGCCGGCATCTTCGAGATGGTTTCGAAGAGCTTTTATCCGACCGACGTGCCGGGCAACCCGTCCGAAGTACGCTTTGAACCATGGAGTGGTCCGCCTCCGAACGCCTCGATGCTGGCGTTTGGCGACTTCGGCGTGACCGGAAACAGCCTCCTGGTTCATGGCTGGCTCTACGACGTGAAGAACGTCGGGTCGCCCCAGGTGCTGGGAAAGCAGTACACCGATGCTGCTACGCAGGACGCTGCCCGTACCATCGCGCACAAATTTGCCGATGAAATCATCTTCCGCCTGGGCGGAGGTGTTCCCGGCATCGCCGAGAGCAAGATCTATTTCGTTAGCGACCGCAGTGGCCACAAGGAAATCTGGGCTATGGACTACGACGGCTCGAACCAGCACCAGGTCACGCATCTGGGTTCGATTTCACTTTCGCCGCGCATCTCGCCCGATGGCTCCCGGCTCGCGTTCAGTTCGCTCACTAAGTCGAGTTGGGAGATCATGGTGTACTCCATCGATCTGAATCGGCTGGTGTCGTTCCCGAGAATGGGAGGAACGAATCTTTCTCCAACCTGGGCGCCTGACGGATCGAAGCTGGCGTTCGCTGCGTCTCGCGGGGGCGAATCTAACATCTACATCGCGGATGCCGCCGGGGGCAATGTGCGTCGGCTGACCAACGACCGTGGGCCTGATGTCGGGCCAACCTTCAACCGCAAAACCGGCGCGCAAATGGCTTTCGTGAGCGGACGTACCGGACTGCCGCAGGTGTACACGATGGAGGCCGACGGCACCAACGTCCAGCGGGTAACCGACCAGGGTTACGCGGTCTCGCCGTCGTGGTCGCCGAACGGCATGCTGCTGGCGCTCGCATGGTTTCGCAAATATGGTCCTGGAGCACCCGGCGCAAATGACATTTACTTGATGGATATCGCCAGCAAGCAGTGGGTGCAGCTCACGCACGATGGTGGGCGCAATGATTTCCCATCCTGGTCACCGGATGGACGTCATGTCGTCTTTCAGTCGAGCCGCTCCGGCAGCGAACAGATTTGGAGCATGCTGGCTGACGGTACCAAAGTGCAACAGCTCACTTTCAGCGGAAGAAATTCACAACCAAATTGGAGTTGGAAATAAGCTGCAAAAATGTAACGATGGATGTGCAATCCCAGATGTCATCATCCCCGTCGGCTTCGGATGTGTTGGCCCGAACCGGCGGTTTAATCTCTGCACAAATTGCCCATGCGTACAAATTCCTAGGGAGGAGATTGTGAAACACTCGATCGTGAAGTGGTCCACTCTCGTTTTGGTCCTCGGCACCATCATGATGTTGGGTGCCTGTCACGGGAAGAAGAAACTCCCGCCGCCCCCGCCACCTCCGCCGCCACCGTCTCCGACTGCTTCACTGTCGGCGAATCCGAATTCCATCGATACAGGTATGTCCACAACCCTGACGTGGCAGACCACGAACGCGACGGATGTCAGCATCGACGGCATCGGCGCGGTGCAGCCCAACGGCTCACAGCAAGTAACCCCCAGCGACTCGACCACATACCATCTAGTCGCGAAGGGTGCGGGTGGATCGCAGGAAGCCACCGCGCGCGTGACCGTGAACGCGGCGCCACCACCTCCGCCGCCACAGGCGTCGGCTACCGAAGAAGAGCTCTTCGCGCAGCGCATGAAGGACATCTACTTCGACTACGATACGGATGCGATTCGTCCTGATCAGCAAACGGCCGTTCAGGGCGATGCCCAGTTCCTGGGGCAGCATTCCGATATCAACTTCACGGTGGAGGGCCACTGCGACGAGCGTGGATCGACCGAGTATAACCTGGCTCTGGGCGATCGCCGCGCCAACGCGGTAAAGGGTGCCTTGGTGGCTGCTGGCGTGAACGCCAGCCGCGTCAAGACAATCAGCTACGGTAAGGAGAAGCCGTTCTGTACCGAGTCCAACGAAAGCTGCTGGCAGCAGAACCGCCGCGGTCATTTCGTGTACCAGAAATAACGCAACCTACGGCCGGGACGAAACCATCCTAAAGCTCGTCCCGGTCGCATTTTCTGTGCCGGTACCCCCGGCGGCCTCCGCCGCAAGGCTAAGCCGCGCTGTGGGATACTGAGTACATACACCAACGAAGGGCCAACACCATGATGATTACTTCCCGACTATCGAAATCGTTCGCACTGCTCGCCGCCCTGTGGCTGGCAGTGAGCCCGGCGTACGGCGCCAGCAAGGAGATGGTCCAGCTTCAGACGCAGGTCCAGCAACTCCAGGAGCAGATGACCGCGATGAAGCAAAGCTTCGACGAGCGAATGGGCGTGATGAAGAATCTCGTCGAGCAGAATACAGACGCCTCCAACAAGACCACGGCCGCCATCAATGCTCTGCAGAACACACTTCAGAAGCAGCAGGGCGATGCCGCCGGGCACGTCGATCAGCTTTCGGGCCAAATCCAGGCTCTGAACGACACGATGGACGAGTTGAAAGTCCGCCTGGCCAAGGTCAGCAAGCAACTGGAAGACATGCAGTCGACCCAGCAGAGTTTGGCAGCATCACAGCAGGCCGCGCAGGCACAGGCGCAAGCGCAGGCGCAGGCTCCTCCGCCTGACGTCCTTTATGCCAACGGTCTGCGTGACTACAACGGCGGAAACAACGACCTGGCGTTGAAAGAATTCGCTGACTACGTGAAGTATTATCCCAACACCGACCTTGCCGGAAATGCCTATTTCTACCTTGGCGAATTGCAGTTCCGTGGCGGCAACTACCAGCAGGCCGTTACCTCGTACGACCAGGTTCTGCAGAATTTCCCCAGCGGCAACAAGGCCGCCTCGGCCCAGCTTAAGAAGGGCTTTGCGCTGATCGAAATGGGTCAGAAGGACGACGGCGTCACCGAACTACGCCACCTGATCCAACGATATCCGAAGACCAATGAGGCCCTGCAAGCGCGCGAGCGGCTGAAGAAGCTGGGCGTTACGACCGCAGCCCGACCTGGGGATTAGTGCTTTTTAGTCCTGGGTAAATCCGGAATTTGCCCAGGGCTCCATCCTCCCTTGAGCGCTTCTCCCTAAATGGGCACCTGAATTTCTTTCCCTGGTAACAAACCTTTGCCGGATTTCTCCTTCCGGGTTACTCTTGGGCTGCAACCGGGAAGTTCCTACTGATCCGATGAACAGGAGCGAGGATTCAATGGCCGAAATCAAAGACCAGGACCTGGAAAAAGGGGCGGTTGAGCAGGACGAACGTACGCAAAAGGGCAACACTTCCATGCAGGGACAACTCGGCCATCGGGATCAGGATCCCATGCTGAAGGCCGCCGACACCGACTTTCCGGAGCCGGGCGAGAACCCCGAGCACACCGGAGAGGTCGGGATGATCAACGAGCACGATATCGACGAAGTCGCCTGACGCCAGAATTCAGCATAAATCGGCATAGGGGAAGTGGTCGCCCACTCTCCCCTGCCACACCACCGTACATGCGGGTCCGCATACGGCGGTTCAGTTCGGTTGAGCTAGACGCCTTCCAGCAATCGCGGAAGACCGAGCGCGTCGAAGTAAGCAATCGGAAACGCAGACGACAGGGCCGGACTGTTGGCGATTCGCCATGGTCCATGGGGACTGCCGACGGTTTGAGCCGCGAGAGCAGCGCCGATGTTCCGCTGGCGCAGCTTCACATACCGCACCGGTTGTCGCTTCCATTGCTTCCAGATCAGGGATCGCAATCTACGGCGAATCCATTCCTCTAGCCTGCGCAGTACCGAGGGCGTCTGGCTGAAGCCGAAGTAGCTCTTCCACCCACGTAAATAGCTGGCGAGTTCCTTCGTCATCTGTTCCACACTGATGCCTCGTGTCCGTCGCGTGAGTTCCCGTACTCTTTGCTTACACCGGAGCAGAGCCTTGGGCGCAATGCGCCGTTTCGCTTCCGCTCCGTAGGTAAAACTAAAGCCCAGAAACTTGCGCTCCTGCGGCCGCGCCACCGCACTCTTCGCCTCGTTCACCTTGAGCCGGAGTCGTCGCCGGATGAAACTCGTCACGTTTTGCATGACTCGCTTCCCCGCCCGTTCGCTCGCCACGTAGATATTGCAATCATCCGCGTAGCGCACGAAGCGGTGCTGGCGTCGCTCCAGTTCCCGGTCGAGTTCGTCAAGCACCAGGTTCGACAGCAGCGGAGACAACGGCCCTCCTTGCGGAGTGCCTTCCTCCACCGGACTCACCAGCCCGTTCTCCATCACGCCCGACTCCAGGAAAGCTCGAATCAGCTTGAGTATCCTCTTGTCGCTCACCCGCCGCGCGATCGCCGCCATCAGCTTGTCGTGGTTCACTCGATCGAAGATCTTTTCCAGGTCAAGATCCACCACCCAGCGGTTGCCTGCGGCGATATACTGCTGCGCCTGGGCCACTGCCTGATGCGGCGAGCGTTGCGGACGAAATCCATGACTGTGTTCGGAGAACGTCGGATCCCATCTGCGCTGCAGAACCTGCATCACCGCTTGCTGGACAAACCGATCCAACACCGTCGGGATGCCCAGCTTGCGCATCCCTCCGTCCGGCTTCTTGATCTCTACTCTTCTCACCGGTTGCGGTTCGTAGGTTCCGCTTAACAGTTGTTCTCGCAGGACTGGCCAGTGCTGCTTCAGGTAGCCGGGTAACTCAGCGACTTTCATGCCGTCGATTCCCGGACTTCCCTTGTTGGCCTTCACTCGTCGTAAAGCCTGCTGGCAGTTTTCCCGCCCGCAGACCTCTTCCATCAGTTGCTTTGTTCCAGCCGGGCTTTCGGTTTCGCAGTTCGCCGTGAGCGATTCGGTCCCTTCCCGTGGAGTCCTTGGAGCTTCACTCCTCCCCTCCTCGGTAAAGGCCAGCACCCTCTGTAGCTGGTTCTTCTGCCGCTTGTCGTTCATCGAGTCCTGCGTCCTACTCGCCGCTCCTTACTGTTTGGGCCTTCGACCTTGCGGCCTACTATGCCCGCTGCTGACTCCCGCTGCATGGTCAGAATGGATCGCTCCATCCTCAGTCACGATTCCGTGACATGCCGCGGGTCTCCCGAAGTAAGCTCGACCGCCTTCGACGCGCAACCGCCGGATTTACCTCCGGTGCTCTTGATGGACATGCGCTTCGCTGTCGCTTGCCAGCTCGCCCCACACCGTAGGCCTCATCATCCGGTTCTTGTTCATCGGCTCGCGCCTTTGATCCACGCTTCTTTCAGACCCCGCCTCACGACGACGCCCTTGCGCTTCTCTAGCTCTTCACCTCCATCAGGTTGAGCAGGGGACTTCCACCCCCAAGCTGTCGAACATGTTCGGCACACAAGCAAAAAGGCCCTCCCGTTCGGAGGGCCTTTCCAGTTCTAAATTCGAACCTGCATCGGGTTCGACTAGCGCAGTTCTTCCATGCACTGCTCCAGTACTTCGCGGCTGGGGCGGGTCGCCGACTCCGGCAATGTCGCCAAAGGCTGATCGGTCATATTGAGCATTTCGACGAACGACGGCGCCTTCGGGTTAACGTAGAACACTCCTGTCAGCACCTCCTGCTTCTCGTGCGCTTTGAGCAACCGATGAATAGCGTCGATGCGGTTGGTCGGATCGTAACTCTCTTCCAGCTTGCGCAGGCGGAGTCGCGACCCGTCGTGCATCGTCACCTCGAGCGTACTGCCTGGATCGTAGTCCACTGCGATGTCTTCGAAATGCGGGACGAAGTTGATGTCCTGGAGGGGCTCTTCGTGATCCTTCATGTATTTGTACGATTTGGTCGATCCGTCGTGATCGTTGAAGGTCACGCAAGGAGAAACAACGTCGAGCATGACGGTGCCGCGATGCGCGATCGCCGCCTTCAGCATGCTGAGCAACTGCCTCTTGTCACCGGAGAATGAACGCCCCACGAACGTTGCGCCCAATTCAATGGCCAGTGCACAGGTGTCGATCGCCGGGAGGTCGTTGATAACGCCGGTCTTCAGCTTCGAGCCGATATCTGCGGTCGCCGAGAACTGGCCCTTGGTAAGGCCGTAAACGCCGTTGTCTTCGATGATGTAGATGATCGGCAGATTGCGCCGCATCAGGTGAACGAACTGACCGATGCCGATCGAAGCGGTATCGCCGTCGCCACTCACGCCGAGCGCCAGCAGGTTGCGGTTGGCCAGCATCGCGCCGGTCGCGAGCGACGGCATGCGCCCGTGCACCGAGTTAAAGCTGTGCGAGCGGCTCATGAAATACGCCGGGCTCTTCGACGAGCAGCCGATGCCGCTCAGCTTGGCAACGCTCTCGGGCTTGACGCCCATCTCGAACATCGCGTCGATGATGCGCTCGGAGATCGCGTTGTGACCGCATCCGGCGCAGAGTGTGGTCTTCCCGCCCTTGTAGTCGAGAACCGAGAGATTGATGCGGTTCGTCTTGGGGGCCGGAGTACTGGGAGTGGTGGCCATCTTACTTGCCCTCCATCGTCATGATTTCGTCGGTGACCGAGCGCGCGTCGAGCGGGAGCCCGTGAATGTGGCTGATGCTGCGCAGCCGCGGCGTGAGTTCTGTGCGCATATCGAGCTTCAACAGGCTCAGCATCTGCGCATCGCGATTCTGCTCGACCACGTACACGCGATCGTGTTTTTCAATGAACTCGTGCACCTCGCGCGTAAATGGATACGCCTTCAGCCGCAAGTAATCGGTCTCAAAGTTGTATTCCTTGCGGAGCTGGTCACGGCTTTCGATGATCGCCCAATGCGATGTGCCGTAGGCGATGATCCCGATCTTCGATTTTCCCGTGGAGACCTCCGGACGCGGAACGAACGAGCGCGCCGTTTCGAACTTGCGGTTGATCCGCTCCATATTGCTTTCGAAGTCGTCGGGACGCTCACTGTACTGCGACTTCTCGTTGTGACCGCTGCCACGAGCGAAATACGCCGCCGCGGGATGATCTGTCCCGGGCAGCGTGCGGTATCCGATGCCGTCGCCGTCCACATCCTTGTAACGGGCAAAGTGACCTAACTTGTCGAGATCTTCCTTGCTCAGGATTTTGCCGCGATTGATCGGCGTTTCCGGATACTTGAAAGGATCTGACATCCAGTTGTTCATGCCGAGATCGAGATCCGACATCACGAACACCAAGGTCTGGAACTGCTCGGCCAGGTTGAACGCGTCCTGCGCCATGTCGAAGCACTCCAAGACGGAATTCGGAATCAACAGGATGTTCTTCGTGTCGCCGTGGCTGAGGAAGGCCGTGGAAAGAATGTCGCCTTGCGAGGTCCGTGTCGGAAGTCCCGTTGATGGCCCAACGCGCTGGATATCCCAGATAACGCCGGGAATCTCGGCGTAGTACGCGAGTCCGGCAAACTCCGACATCAGCGAAATTCCCGGTCCGGCTGTCGCCGTCATCGAACGCGCGCCGGCCCAACCACCACCGATCACCATGCCGATCGCCGCCAATTCATCTTCCGCCTGCACAATCGCAAACGTCGCCTTGCCATCGGGTCCGATGCGGTGCTCTTTCATGTAATCGATCAGCGTCTCGACCAGCGACGATGAGGGAGTAATCGGATACCACGTCACCACCGTGACCCCGGCGAACATGCAACCCAACGCAGCAGCCGAATTACCGTCGATGATGATCTTGCCCGCCGTCTTGTCCATGCGGGCGATGTGGAAGGGATCCTGCTTCGTGAGATTCGCCTTCGCGTAGTCGAAGCCGGCCTGCGCGGCCGCCATGTTCAGGTTCGCTGCTTTTGCTTTCTTCGCGAACTGCTTGCGGATCGCCTTCTCGACCTCGGCCATGTCGATGTCGAGCAACTGAGCCACGACACCGACGTAAATCATGTTCTTGACCAGCTTGCGCAGCTTGGCTTCCGGACAAACCGTCGCTACCAGTTTGTCGTACGGAACGGCGTAGAAGATCAAGTCATTGCGCAGACTCTTCAGATTCAGCGGCTCGTCATAGAGTGCGGCTGCGCCGGGAGCTAGAGACATCACGTCTTCCTGGGCAGTCTCGGAATTCATCGCCACCAGGAAGTCGATTTCCTTTTTGCGCGCGATGTAACCGTCTTTGTTGGCCCGGATCGTGTACCAAGTGGGCAGTCCGGCGATGTTCGAGGGGAACAGGTTCTTGCCCGAGACCGGCACGCCCATCTGGAAGATGCTGCGCAGCAGCACGGTATTGGAACTTTGCGAGCCGGAACCGTTCACGGTCGCAACCTGAATGCTCATGTCGTTGACAACCGGTTTGCGCTCCAGGCGACCCGCTGCATCCTGAAGCGTTACATCCGTGGTAGCCATCCCTGGTCCTTTCTTATTGTTTTGCCGCGGACAAGCGCTGGCGCGCCCGAGCGCGTGAAATGGGGTGGGGGAAAACTCCTTAGTATACGGGAACGGCCGGGAGATTCACAGCCGCGAGGAAGACTCAGAAGAACGATGTACCAGCCTCGAAACTAGCCCTCGACGCGGTAGAACTGGGCCATGTTGCGGAATTTATTGTATCGTAATGCGACCAATTCCTCAATCGGTTTCGCCCGCAGTTCCTTGTACTGCGACTGCAGGACTGCGTCAAGCATGGCTGCTGCCGCCTCGTGATCGGTGTGGGCGCCGCCTTCCGGTTCCGGCACCACGCCATCGATGCAGCCCAGTTCGCTGAGGTCGCTGGCGGTGATCTTCATCGCTTCGGCGGCCAGATCTTTCTTGCTGGCATCGCGCCACATGATTGAAGCGCAGCCTTCGGGCGAGATCACTGAGTACACCGAGTTTTCCATCATCAGGACGCGGTCCGCGACTGCGATGGCCAGCGCTCCGCCGCTTCCGCCCACTCCGATGACAGTCGCGATGATCGGCGCATGCAACCGCGCCATCTCGCGCAGGTTGTGCGCAATCGCTTCGCCCTGCCCGCGCTCTTCGGCTCCCAGGCCGGGGTGGGCGCCGTCGGTGTCCACGAAGGTAAAGATCGGACGGCCAAACTTCTCGGCGATGTGCATCACGCGCAACGCCTTGCGATAGCCTTCCGGATGCGGCATTCCGAAATTCCGGTAGACGCGTTGCTTTGCGTCACGGGCCTTCTGCTGCCCGATGACGACAACTTCATCCCCGTGAAAGCGTGCCATCCCGCAGACGATCGCCGGATCGTCGGCAAACGCACGGTCGCCGTGGATCTCGCTCCAGTCGGTAAAGATGCGGTCGATGTAATCGAGTGTGTAGGGGCGCTGGGGATGGCGGGCAAGTTCAGTTCGCTCCCACGCTCCCAGGCCGGCGTGCACCTGACGGCGCAAAGCTTCCACGCGATCGTGCAGTTGATCGATCTGCCGGCGCGTCTCGTCATTCTGGCCTGGCACGGCCTGCAGCTGCTCAATCTGCTGCTCGATCTTCGCTAGTTCGTGTTCAGCTTTCACACGCACTTCCAGTTTGCGGGCATCGCCATTGCGCTCAGACCAGTGGCTCTCCACCATGGAGAGCAGGAACTCCGTCCCAGAGACGACTTGACCGCCGTCAAGGCTCGGGGGAGGCTCTACGTTTCCGGTCGTCGCTTTCCTGGGTTTCGAAACTTTCATCCGCCGCCGATTTCAGCCGATTTCAATTGATGATTCGCACACTTCCGCGGCCGCAGAGCTCTTCCACACGCGCGATGAAATTGCGATCCGGATGCACATTATAGCCTTCCGCCTCCATCACGACCATGAAATCCCCCCGGCGTTCCACGTCAAATAACACCCGGGCTTCCCCTTTGCGCTCGGTGAACAGATTGTGCAGGGCGTCTACCGTATTCTCGGTAGACCCTTCGGTCGGGATGCGAATCCTCAGCGATCGTGGAAGGGGCACCTTGGCGTCTTCCAGTGGGATGATCTCGGCGACGGTGATCTTTGGGTTCGAGCCTTCCTCCACGCGGACGCCAGCTTTCACAAGCACGGGGACCTCAAGCTTCACCTTCTCCTGCAACCGGCGATAGGCCTCGGGGAACACAATTATGTCGACGGATCCGGACATATCTTCGAGCGCTCCCTGCGCGTAGAAGTCTCCTTTCTTCGACTTCAGAACGCGCACATTACAGATTATGCCGGCGGTGGTGATGGTCTCATCCTTGCCGGTCGAAGCCTTCATCCCGGAAATGTCGGCGACACTCAGCGCGTTCAGACCCATCAATTTGTCGCGGTACTTTTCCAGCGGATGCCCAGTGATGAAGAAGCCAAGGATTTCTTTTTCCGCAGCGAGCCGCTGGTGTTCGTCCCAGTCCGGTACGTTGGGGAGTTGTTCGTGCGGCGCCGAAGCTTCCTCCTGCTCAAACACGCCGAACAGGCCATGCTGTCCGGACTCGGCGTCGCGCTGCGCTTTTTGCGCGCGTTCGATCGCACGATCGATGACGGCCATCAGCTGCGCGCGGCGGCCGAGTGAATCCATGGCGCCGCTCTTGATCAGCGATTCCAGCACGCGCTTGTTGAGCAGGCGCAGATCGACGTTCTCGGCGAATTCGAAGATGTCGCGATACTTGCCCAGCTTCTTCCGTCCCGCCACGATCGAGTCGATCGCATTGTGGCCGACGTTTTTCACCGCCGCCAGCCCGAAGCGGATCGCCTGATCGTGCGGCGTGAAATTCGCATCGGAGACGTTGATATCCGGCGGTTCGACCGCGATTCCCATCTCGCGGCATTCGTTGATGTACTTCACGACATCGTCGGTGTTTCCGGTCACCGATGTCAGCAACGCCGCCATGAACTCCACTGGATAATGCGTCTTCAGATAAGCCGTCTGATAGGCAAGCAACGCGTACGCGGCTGAGTGCGACTTGTTGAAACCATATCCGGCGAACTGTGCCATCAGGTCGAAAATCTTTTCGATCTTCTTGGGCGGATAGTTGCGCTGGGTCGCGCCCTCCACAAAGCGCTCACGCTGCTGTGCCATCTCCTCGGGCTTCTTTTTGCCCATGGCGCGGCGGAGCAGGTCGGCCTCTCCGAGCGAGTAGCCGGCCAGCTTGTTGGCGATCTGCATGACCTGTTCCTGGTAGACGATCACACCCAGCGTCTCTTCCAGGATTTCCTTCAACTCGGGCAGCTCGTACTCGATCTTCTTGCGCCCGTGCTTGCGGTCGATGAAGTCGTCGATCATGCCGCCCTGGATCGGCCCGGGCCGATACAGCGCGTTCAGAGCAGTCAGATCTTCGATCGAATTCGGCTGGTAGCGCCGCAGCACGTCACGCATGCCGTGCGATTCAAACTGGAACACGCCCGACGTCAGGCCCTTGTAGAAGACCTTCTGGTACGTTTCGTCATCACTCAGCGGCAGGCTTGCCAGGTCGAGCTTCACGTTCCGCGTCTGCGCGATCAGCTTGATGGTGTCGTCGAGAATGGTGAGCGTCGTCAGCCCGAGGAAGTCCATCTTCAGCAGGCCCAGCTTCTCGATCGCCACCATGTCGAAGGCGGTAACGATTTCGTCGTTCTTGGTCTTGTGCAGGGGAACCAGTTCGGTCAACGGCCTCGGTGAGATCACGACACCGGCGGCATGCACGCCCGAGTTGCGCACCAGCCCCTCGAGCTTCTTTGCAGTCTCCAGCAACTCCCGCACCTGGCTGTCTTTTTCGTAGGCTTCCTTGAGTTGGGGCGACTCCTGGATCGCGTCTTCCAGCTTGATGTTGAGCTGGTTCGGGACCATTTTTGCGATGCGGTCGACGTCGCTATACGGAACGTCCATCGCCCGCCCGACGTCCTTGATCGCTGCCTTGGCGGCCATCGTACCGAAAGTGATGATCTGTGCGACGTTCTCCCGCCCGTATTTGCGCGTTACGTACTCAATGACTTCGCCACGCCGATTCATGCAGAAGTCGATGTCGATGTCGGGCATCGAGATGCGCTCGGGGTTTAGGAAGCGCTCGAAGAGCAACTCGTGCTGCAACGGATCGATGTCCGTGATTTCGAGCGAGTAAGCCACCAGCGCACCCGCGGCCGATCCGCGCCCCGGCCCTACAGGAATGTTGTGCTCTTTCGCGTAGCGGATGAAATCCCAGACAATCAGGAAATAGCCGGAGAACTTCATCTGCTGGATGATCGCGATCTCCCGCGACAGCCGCTGCTCGTAATCCGCGAGGCTGTGCTTCAACCGGCCTTGCTGCTGAAGATCGAGCAATGGAGGGAAGCGCCGGGCGAACCCCTCGCGCGTGATGTGCTCGAAATAGCTGTCGAGTGTGAAGCCAAGCGGCACGTCAAAGTGCGGGAACGGGCTGCTGACCTTTTCCAGCTTCAGGTTGCAGCGTTCGGCGATATCCAGCGTGCGCGAGAGCACCGACGGCGCATCTTTAAAGACGCGATACATCTCGTCGTGGCTCTTCACGAAAAACTGGTTGCCGTCGAACTTCATCCGGTTTGTATCCTGGATCGACTTGCCGGTCTGGATACAAACCATCACGTCTTGCGCGTGGGCGTCGTCTTCGCAGAGATAGTGGCTGTCGTTGGTTGCGACCAGCGGAAGCCCCAGATCTTTTTCCAACTGGAACAGGCCGCCGTGGATGCGATGCTCCATCTCCAGTCCCTGGTCCTGAATCTCGAGGAAAAAGTTTTTCTCGCCGAAGATGTCGCGGAAGGTCGCCGCGGCCTCGCGAGCCGCGGCATAGTTCCCTTCCGTCAGGCGCTCGGCCACTTCGCCCTTCAAGCAGCCCGACAGCCCTATCAATCCCTTCGAGTGTTCCGCCAGAAATCGCTTCGAGATGCGCGGCTTATAGTAAAAACCGTGAAGCGAGGCTTCCGACGTGATCTTGGTCAGATTGCGATAGCCTTCTTCGTTCTCCGCAAGCACCAGGAGATGGTTGTAGGTGTCGCCCTCGGGCGCCAGCCTGCCGGTGTGGTGATCTTCCTTCTTGCAGACATACAGCTCGCAGCCGACGATCGGCTTGACCCCGGCGGCCTTCGCGGCATTCACGAAGTGCACGGCGCCAAAGATGTTGCCGTGATCGGTCATAGCGACCGCCGGCATTCCAAGTTCCTTGACCCGGTTTACGAGCTTCTCAACGTCGCAGGCGCCGTCGAGCATCGAGTAGTCGGTGTGCAGGTGCAGATGGACGAATTGGGACATGGATTTCGGCTACACCACTCTCAAGTCTTCGATTTACCGCCGGCTGGATGAAAACTGCGGATACTGAAGTAACACCAGACTATCACGACCCGGCTGGGTCGCTCGCTCATTCCGTTCCCGCGGGATTCGGAATCTGGAAGTCCACACCCCGCTCGTCATTCAACTTCATCGTGGCGGCAAGATCGATATCCGCCAGAGGGATTTTCTTGATGTGGTGGTTGTCGAACACCACAACTTTCTCATTCGCAACTGCGTAGTTCTTAATTTCCTCGATTCGCTTGTCGAGATAAACCAGCACCACCGACATGTCGGGCTGGATCTTCGCTTCAGTGTTTGACGGAGCGGGTGGCCTCGGAACAGGAGGCTGACTGTAGGCTCTCTCTTCCCGCTCCTGTTGCAGATCCTGAACCTGCTGGCTCAGATCGTCAATCTGCTGCTGCGTCTGCCGCTGCGCTACATAGTTGTCGTCGTTGTCCGAACGATCGTACGAGGAGTTATACCAATCCCACCCAAACGGGCTGTAGTAGCCGAAGGGCGCGTATGCGTAATAGGGGTTGCGGAAACGAGAGTGGAAGCCTATGACGAGATTCGGTCCGGAATGCCCGCGATGAAAAGTGCCGTGCCAGGTTCCCGAATGACGGGCCCCGCTGGAAAAGCGCGCGCCCGACATCATTCCATGTGGACCGCCATGCGTCCCGCCAAAACCGCCGGCTCTCATTCCCGCGTGCGAGGAGAAGCCTGCGTGTCCTGCGAATCCGCCGCCGTGCATTCCACCACCGCGTTGGGCGAGGAGGGTAAGCGGAACAAGCGCGAACGAGACCACTGCCGCCGTCAACACAAGCCGCCGCATATGCCCTATTATAGCCCCGTTTCGGGCCTCGAGAGCCAGCCCACCTTAGTACACGCTCGGACAACCCTACCGGCCAATGGGTAATCAGCGCTTCTTCTTGTTGTCGGACTTTGCCTTCTTGGCCGGCGCGGGCGGCGTCGACGGCTTTTTAGCCGGCTTGGGTGGAGTCGTCTTCACTGGCACGGCCTTCGGCGGCGCGGAAGTCTTCCCCTTGGGCTCAGGCTTGGGCGCGGGTACGGGCGCAGCTGGCGCAGCCGTGGCTGCTGATGCCTTGCCCTTCTTTTTCCCAGCTACGGCTGCCGGCGTGCTGGTTTCCGCAGCCGCTGCAGCAGCGGCCTTTGCCGCCCGGCCTCGCTTGGCTGGCGGCGGTGGCGGTGGTGGCGGAGGCGGTGGCGCCAGCGGCTTCAGGAACTTCAACGTCTCAGTCCGCGAGCGCAGCTTGCCATCCAGCAACAGCAGGAACACATCATTGGCGATCTTCGGATACTCTGGCAGCTGCGGCGTGATGTGCAGCTCGGTCATCTCCGGCAATGGAATCTTCTGTTGCACCTGGCGCCACTTGGTGAAGAAATTCTTGATTTTCTGCACCACCGCCTGGTGTTTCGCGGTCACGGCCAGAAAGAGCGTCATCTCTGGACGCGCGTTCGAAAGCACCTGCCACGTCCGCGACGGCGTCGCTGATTCCTTGCCGGTTAGCTTCTTTGCCAGGTCCTTCGCGTTGTCTTCCAGATCCTTCCACGCTTCCACGAGCGTCTTGCGCGGAATTAGCCGGCGCATGTCGGAGATTTCTTTCTCGCTCAGCCGCGAGGTCAGGAAGTACATCACCGCCGGCGCCGGATCGGGCTGATACCCCAGCTCATTCATCTGCTGCCGGGTTTTCATCAATTGGCTGAGGCCATTGGTGTCGACCTTGGCGGTTGTCCAATGTGTGCTCAGAACCTTCAGCCAGCCTTCTTTCTCGAGTACACGCACGATGTGCAGCGGATCGTCCTCATAGGCCAATTGCTCGATCTCATGGCCGATGCCTTTGTCGGTAATGTGCTCGATGTAATTGTTCTCGCGCGCCGAATCGAAGCGCGCCTGCGTCTTTTCTTCCAGGGGCCAGTGGAAACGCGCCGCAAACCGCGTGGCGCGAATCAGCCGCGACGGATCTTCAACAAACGCGTAGTTGTGCAGAACGCGGATCAGCTTGGCCTCGATGTCCGCAGCCCCGTTGAACGGGTCCATCAAAAGTCCGCGCGAGCCCGGATTCAATGACAGCGCCATCGCATTGATCGTGAAATCGCGCCGCCGCAGGTCTTCGATGATCGTCGCCGGCGTCACAATCGGAGGTTTGCCGATCTTGTCGTAGCGCTCCGTACGCGCCATGCTGATTTCTGCGCGCACGTTCCCCGGCAACTGGAGATATAGGGTCTTCAGGTCGTCGTCGACGCCGGCCGTTACGGCCCCGGCCTTCTCCAGTTCCTTCTGCAGCTTGATGGGATTTCCCTGGACCGTGA
>CAVQZP010000059.1:0-484052 GCA_963718505.1 uncultured Acidobacteriota bacterium
CTCGGCTCGTGAGATTTGTTCGCGGGTCAGCGACGCTGCCAGTTTTTTCTTCCGTTCGCCGATCTGGGCTTCCTGGTCGAGGATGTCGCGCTCGTCAATCAAGCACTGTAGATAGGCGGTTGCTCCGTCCTGGCTTGCCGCAGATCGAGCACTCAGCTGGACGGGCCGCGCCAATACTTTGCCTTGCTGGATTTCGGAGTTGCGGCTGAACGTCAGAAAAATCAGCTCGACGCGGTTCGACACTCCCAATTTGTCGAAAATTCGAAAGAGATAATTCTTTACCGTATGCCGGCTAAGGCTGAGTCGCTCCGCGATCTCGTGGTTGGGGAGTCCCTCAGCGACACCCTCCACAATCGCGCGTTCGCGTTCCGTGAGCAAGTTGAGGCCTTTTGCATCGATCGCACAGATCGCCGGGCTGCTGGTCAGACTGTCAAGCACGAGCCCTAGTTCCTCTTGATTGATCCACACCTGGCCTTCGTAGACACAGCGAACGCATTTCGACAGGCGCGCCAAGGGCGAATTCTTCGAAAAAACTCCTTTTGCCCCCGCGCGGAATGCGTTGATGACTTTTTCCTTCTTGGCCGAATCGAGGAGCATGATCACGCGGATGTCGGGATGCAATACTCTCAATTGGCGGACAACATCGCATCCGCGTTCCGGTTGCTCGTCCAGATTCAAGCTGATGGCTGCGGCGTCAATCGACGATTGCGCAGCAATTTCTAATGCTTCCTGAGCGCTCGAGGCCACGCCAACGACGTGCAAAGAACGATCGCGTTTCAGTACCTCTGCAAGAAGCTCCGCATAAACACGTGTATAACCGGCAATGAGAATAAGCAATGGGGCTCTTGGGAGACCCAGAGGCCGGCATGACATCCTCCGCAATTTTTCTGTTTACGATCCTCGACAAAAATCGTTAAGGGGTAGGCCTTCTTGCAATGGTGCCGTTCGGGGGACTGGGCACGCGAAACTACAATCTTTGGCGAGCCTACCGCTCATGGCTGTCATCGTCTAGCAGTACTGCCGAAGTTTAATCACTTTTTACGAGTGGTGGGTTCGATCCCGAACAATCTTTTCAAATGTTTTCAATTCTTTTCAAATTTTTACACGATTCCTCGCAAGCCGCTCTCCAAATTCTCGCCAAGCCTGTTTTCGCCGATGTCCTACCAACGAGTGCACGATCGTAAACAACACCCTGTTCCACAACGACACGAAGAACACAGGGAGAGGTGAATTCCAGATCCAGTATTACGCGACAAACAATGTCTTCAAGAACAACCACTCCAGCAGATGTCGACTATAACCTCTATTTCCCTTCGGTAAATTCCTCGGTTACCACGTTCATATGGAACGGCACCAACTACAGCGGATTCAGTGCGTACCAGGCGGCCACAAAACTTGGCAGCCATTCGTCGTATGCCGATCCTCTTTTCCTCAACCTTACGACGCCCGACCTTCACATTGGGGCAACATCCCCCGCAGTCAACACCGGGACCGACCTGGGAGCGGTCGTGGGGACGGTGGACTTCGAGGGTAATCCACGGACAAAGGGAAGCAGCATCGACATCGGCGCTTACGAAGAATAGACGCGTGTTAGTGGCGGCTCAGCCGGATTACGATGGCCTGACAAACCTACGAAACTCGGCAAACTCAGAGGCTCGAGCGACGCTCTTTCGCGTACACTAGAAACAGCGATTCTGTCCCTGAGTTTGCATGGACCGATCATGCGCCGGAGGCCGCCCATGAGAGTCGTCCTTGTCGCCGTTCTCTTTGTAGTGTCCGCGATAGCTCAGGATCAATCCGCCGTATCAGCCGCACAATCTGCCTGCGGACCCGTTGCCACTGAGTTCCGGACAAAATCGATAGCAGCCAGCACCCCGTTGCCAAACCTACTCCTGGTAAAGCGACGGTGTATGTCATCCTGGATCAGAAATTTCAGGCTGTCAGGGCGGTAACGGCGAGAGTAGCAATCGACGGTGCGTGGATCGGCGCAAACCACGGTAGCTCCTATTTGTTTTTTCAGACGGAGCCAGGCGAACATCATCTGTGCACCGACTGGATGTCGTCGCTACTGCCCGCCGGCCGCCTGGTGTCGCTGGCCAATTTCACTGCCGAGGCCGACGGCATTTACTACTTCTGCGTGCGCCCCACCGGTGGACCGTCGTCTTACCTCAAAGACAGTGACCGCTCCGCTTCGATCGACTTGGAACCGGTGAACAGCGACGAGGGGAAGCTTCTCGTCGCTTCCTCCGCGTGGAGCAACTCTCAACCAAAGATTCAAAGGGCTTCCAAGTAAGGGAGTCGGCAGACCACTTACTAACTTGGCAACTGGATGCTTCGGCCGACTTCCTCGTCGGCTCAGAAAGCAGCTCCCTTTTCCTCTAACCACACTGCCTTACGTCAGCACCTGATCGAGCAGCTGCCGCACAGCCCGCTGCGCTTCCAGAATCGAATAACGATGATCCATCGCTCCTGCAAGGTCGGTATTTGCAAAGGCAATCCGTCCAAACGGAGCGTTCCGCAGAACCTCGCGAGGTGCGGGCCGGCCATCGCGGCCAAAGAAGAACCCAGGCTGCGGACTGAGATAGGCGTGCCCCCAGCGATTCAGGACGATCCCCGCGATGTCCCGCCGCGCGTCAAAGCCTGCGCCGTCAAACATCTGGCTGAACTGTTCGCGGAGTCGCCGCTCATAGTCCTTGAAAGAGGTCCCGATCAACTCGGCGCGTCCACGATGCCCCTGTTCTTCGGTGGGATATCCGGGGTAGGAGTACAGAACTTTTACGTTGAGTACGATCGGCGAGTCTGGACCGATCGTAGATTCCTCCACGCCGGTTAACGCCAGCTTGCAGACTTCCACGTAATTGCCAATTCCCTCAAACCATTGGCAACCGCTCATCCCCATTTTGTAAAGGAACCGCCAGTTCCTCACTGCGACGTTCGCCATCATGCAAGGCGACCGATAGAACTCCGAATACGCCTTGCGGTGCGTCTCTGGAAGATCCTTGACAATGTGCTTCGTCGTCCAGCATCCGCCCGCCATGACCACGGAGCGCGCCTTCACCTTGTAGAGCTTGCCGGCCCTTTGATACGCGACGGTCACCGAGCCGGCCTTGTCCGGAGCCCCGTCGTGCATCACATGAATCGCTGTAGAGGAAAGCCGAACTCGCATTGCCGCTCCGGGCACATCGAACTGAGAGAAATTCACCTTTCCTTGGCATACTCCTTCGACGCTGCGGGTGCCCTCGATAGCGCTGGGAATCAGGCTCTTCAACATCAGTCTTGCAATCGTCGCGTTGCCACCCGGAAACATCTGGTCGGAGCCGCCCTGCACTTCCGGCAACGGATGCAGCATCTCAAAGGCGTAATCGGAATACGCTGACAACGCGTCCGGACCGAGCCCCGATCCGCCGCCTTCGACCGGCGAAAGGAATGTCCGGATCGTCTCGCGGCTGAGCCCGAACCGCTCGATGTAATGCTGCTCCAGAGTGATCGAATCGAGATATCGGGAGATCGCGTCGCCTTCCACTTTCGGACGCTCGAATTTTGTCTTTTCCGTCGGCTCATCCTTCAGCCAGCGCAGCCATTCCATCCGCATCGCATCGGGAACCGGAGCGCCCTCGAGATTTTTCCCCACCGGATCGACCAGCCACATGCCCGGCTTGCGACCGAAGCGCGCGCCAAACCAGAATCCATACTGTCCTTGGTGCAGGCCCGTCGCTTCGTACGGAGTCCGCGAAAGCGGCATCTCACGATCCGATCCGCTCCAGCGTTGGTAAGTCAGCGTCGGCGCATTCATTCCGATGGAATCGTAGAAACTTGCCAGGAAGCTGTGGGGATACTGAATCTGATAAATGGCCGACCCCTGATGGGCGATAAGCCGTCGGCCGTCCACCAAAAACTCGTTTTGTTTGGCCTCACCGCCGAAGATCGGATGATTCTCGACGACCAGGCACTTCGTTCCCGCCCTGGATTCGCGCTGAAAGAACAGCGCTGCCGCCAGCCCGCTGATCCCACCGCCAATGACGACGCAGTCGTAGACTTCCGCCGTGTCGACGACATCTTTCGGAAGCGGATCGTATAGGCCATCGCGGATCGCATGTCCGGCCTCAAGAACCTCCCACGTATTGCCATTGGAGTTGCTGTATTCGCCGACGCCGCCGTAGCCGGTGAAGTCGTCGTTCTCAGCCAGCAGTTCGCAAGGAGTCGCGCCCCCGAGCAACGCCGATCCGGACGCCAACAGGGCAGAGCCGAGGAAATCCCGCCGCGTGATTCGCTCATCCATCCCAAGAGCATGATCACCGGAATGAACTTCCGGAGTAAGGTTCGTTTTGTGTTTCCGGGAAATGTTAGGCGGACCCCAACCTTCGCCCCGAGTGTACACGCAATGGCTCGCTACCAGTTGGACGCAGGATCGTGGCCGATCATGCACGGCTCTTTGCACGATCGGAGATCGGAGTTCTTGGGGATTGGTGGCGGCGGTTGGACTCGAACCAACGACCTAGGGATTATGAGACCCTCGCTCTAGCCACCTGAGCTACACCGCCATTTCAGGAAATCGAATCGAGGAGAGACGGGCTGGCAAATCCCGCTGTTTGCCGCGGCGGTCGTGCCGCTGCGTCGATCTTATCGATTGTAAGAGGCACAATTCCTGAGTGTCAATCATCGACAATCGTTGGTGGATCGCATGCTCGCGTCTGTCCTTTCAGGCCCAGCCGACGCGACCCAGACTCTAGCAGAGCCCCTACAAAGCGCGACGCAAATCTCGCTGCTCCAACGCCACAGCACCGGAACCACATGCTCGACGAGTTGCAAATTTCCGATCCCAAGCCTGAAACTGTTGCACGCCTATGCAAGCAATTGCCGTCATCCCTGCGCGACTCGCCTCGACCCGTCTCGCCCGCAAAGCGCTGCGCCCTGTGCACGGCGTTCCCTTGGTTGGCCGCGTGTATGAAGCGGTCGCAAAATCCGCCCTGCTCTCGGGTGTGATCATCGCGACCGACTCCGACGAAATTCTTGAAGTCTGTCAGCAGCACGGCTGGCAGGCTCGCATGACGTCCGCCGGCCATCGCAGCGGCACCGAGCGCGTGCACGAACTCTCGAACCTGATCCGCGCCGATGTCTACATCAATGTGCAAGGCGATGAACCTCTTACCCGCTCCGAGCACATCTCGTCGCTTCTTGAAGTGATGGCCAACCCCGAGGTCGATGTGGGTACGCTTATGACGCCGGCTGCGGCGATCGACATTCCAAACCCCAATGCCGTAAAGGTCGTCACCGACAAATTTGGCAAAGCGCTCTACTTCTCGCGCGCAACCATTCCGTTCGACCGTGACTCCGGCAACCCCGCCTACTTTAAACACCTTGGCTTCTACGCGTATCGCAAGCCGGCCCTCGATCGCTTCGTCTCTCTGCCGGAATCGTCGCTCGAAAAAAGCGAGCGCCTCGAACAATTGCGTTTCCTCGAAAGCGGAATCCCGATCTATGTTGGAGAAACGCCTTTCGACAGCGTCGGGGTGGATACGGAAGAAGACTTGCTGCGAGTAGAGGAAATTCTGAGGAAAGAGCAGCGCTAAGAAGGCGTACGGAATCTCGATCGACTACCGGCGGCCGTCCATCGCCAGTTGCAGCTTCCACGCTTCGGCTGCCGCCACTCGGCGCGAGATCGCCGGATGCGAATGGAAGAACCATTCGACCCACCGCGACGGAGTGCGCTCGGCAAGATTCTGCGAGGCCAGCTTGTTCATTGAACTGATAAACGGTTGCACGCTCTTGATCGTTCGGAATGCATAGCGGTCGGCCTGCCTCTCGTTGAACCGCGAGTAGGCATTCATCGCGGGCATCAGCAGGAACGACAGTATGGTCGAGACCAGTATCAGAAGCGGCAGATTGGCAAAATCCGAAAGCGTGTCGAACATGTTCCACTGCTCAATCGCCATGTGCAGCACCAGGTTCGCCGCCCAGAAACCAAACAGTGTAATTCCCGCTTGCACGAAGATGCTTTTCAGAATGTGCTTGTGAACGTGATGGCCGAGTTCGTGTGCCAGCACCGCTTCAATTTCTTCCGGCGAGTAATGATCGAGGAGAGTGTCGGCCAGGATGATCCGCCGCGTCGCTCCCAATCCGGTAAGCGCGGCGTTAGCTTTCTTGGTCTTCTCGGAAAGATGCCACTTGTAGATACCACGCACCTGGGTGCCTGCGCCCTCGCTCAACCGCACCAGCCTTTGCTTCAGGTCATCGTTCTCGAGCGGTTCGAACTTGTAGAAAATCGGGAACAATACTAGCGGCGCAACCTGCGCCACGACCACGAACAGAACTAAAAACATTCCCCACGCGATCAGCCACCAGTGCTCCGGCGACTGGCGGATCGTGAAGTACAGAAGCTCCGCGACCAAGCCCCCGAAAATCAGCGCGACCAGAAATCCCTTCGTCTCATCCCACAGCCACGAACGCGTCTTTTGCGTGGAAAGCTGATACCGGCGCTCAAGCCGAAGTCCGTAATAGTCCAGTCCCAGGCCAAGCAGCTTCCCGGCCAGGAGCAACAGGAACACATAGAAAAACACAGACAGCTGATAGTTCTGGAACGCGGCCCAATACGACCAGTCCCGCAGAACACCGCTCCAGCCTGTGAACAAGATTACGACCAGGAACACTAATCCCAAGCCGAAATCCCCGACTTCCAGCCATCTGCGGACCCGGTTATAGCGACGCGCCTCCGGTGTGTCGGCCGAGAGCGCCGCCGTCTCCTCTGCAAATCTCATGCTTACTGTGTGATGACCCGTAAAACTTCGCCTCTAAAATAATAAGGTATCGCGCTGCAATCTGTTTGGATCGAAAGTGCAATGGCCGCTGGGCCGAAACGCCCTGTATTTCCGAGGCTCTCCGGCTAAGAGCCTGCGTTTACAAAACTTTCCGCCTGTCCCAGAACTTCCGTCACCAGCTCAGGACTCGCCGCTTCTGAGTACACCCGTAACAGCGGCTCCGTCCCCGACGCCCGCAACAGCACCCACGGCTCGGCGCCATTCTGCGGCGCGGGAGCATCCAGGAACAACTTCACCCCATCCATATCCTCTTTTTTGATGATGTTGTAGCGCCCGAGCTTCCGGGTCGCCTCCGCGCTCGCACGCGTGATGGCCGCCTGTTTCACGTTGTCTGGAACGTGCAGATCGCGGCGCCCATAATAATGAGGGCCGAACTCCTTCTGCAGGTCCGCCACAAGCTGCCCCAGCGGCTTTTTCTCCTCCGCCATCACGTTCGCCAGCAAGAGCGCATTCAGGATCCCATCCCGCTCCGGCAAGTACCGTGAATAGCCGATGCCGCCCGATTCCTCTCCGCCGATCACGATCTCGTGTTCCATCATCAGATCCGCGATGTACTTGAACCCGATCGGACACTCGTGCAGCGTGCGCCCGTTCTTCTTCGCGATCCGGTCCACCATGCCTGTCGTGTTGAATGCCCGCACCACATCCCCCGGCCACTTCTTTCTCTCCAGCAGCCATCGCGTCAGGACCGAAAAACATTTGTGCGAGTCCACGAACGTCCCATCCTCCGCCATCGCCCCAATCCGATCGGCATCGCCATCGGTTGCGAGGCCCGCATGGCACTTTTCTTTTAAAACCGTCTTTCGCAGCGCGTCGATATGCGGCTCGATCGGTTCAGGGTTGATCCCCGGAAACAGCGGATTCACATCCTGCCGGATCGCCACATGCGCAATGCCGTGCTTTTTAAAAATGTCTACCAGCACACCGCGCCCCGACCCATACATCGAATCCACGGCAAACTTGAACTTCGACTTCGCGATCAGATCGAGATCCGCGAACTTGCACATAGCCTCGATGTGCGCCGGCTTGAAGTCCACCTCCTCGATCGCCGCTCGCTTCCCCGCCGACGCTGCCGGAAGCCCATCCAGCTCCGCTTCCACCTTCTTCATGATGGCCGGTGTCGCCGATCCGCCGAACTTCCCCTTGAACTTCACTCCATTCCAGTTCCACGGATTGTGGCTCGACGTCACCATCACGCCACCCGCCGCTCGCTGCTGCTTCACCGCATACGAAACCGCCGGTGTCGGTGTGTAGTCGTTCGCTAGCTTCACTGGAACGCCAGCCCCGGCAATGACTTCGGCCGCAAGGCGAGCGAACATGGGCGAACCGAAACGCGTGTCGTACCCGATCATCACTCCGCGTTGGGGCTCTTCGTACTTCAACACATACTTCGCGATGGCATTCGCCACACGCCGTACGTTCTCGAACGTGTAATCGTCCGCAATGACTCCCCGCCAGCCGTCTGTACCAAATTTGATGTCCGTCATAGGAGGAACGATGTCTCGATCAGACCTACGTCAACTTCGCCAGCTTCTTGTCATCCAGATACTTCACAACTTTGCCAACATCCTGTGCGCGCCCGCGGGTCGTGACCAGCAGAGCATCTTCGGTCTCGACCACCACGACGTCATCCACTCCAACTGCAGCCACAAACTTTCCCGGCGCATGAATATAGTTCCCCCGCGCGTTCAGAACAAAGCTCCCCACACTCGAAATCACATTGCGATCTTCCGTGACTCGCTTCGCCGAGTGATGCTCATGCAGCGCCGTCCACGACCCCAGGTCGTTCCATCCAAAGTCTGCCGGAAGACAGAAAAGATTCGACCGCTCCTCGCCCTTCGCCGACAGCGGTTCCAGCACCGCATAGTCAACGCTGATGTTTTCGCACTTCGGATACAGCTTGCGAAACGTTGCCCCAAACTTCCGCGTGCCAAACGCCCCCGCAATTTCCTCGAGGATCGCCGCCGTCTTCGGCAGATGCTCGCGCAGCGCATTCGCCAGAGTCGCCGCACTCCACAAAAACATGCCGCTGTTCCAGAAATAATTGCCCGCTGCCAGAAATCCTGCCGCTCGCTCCGCATCCGGCTTTTCGGTAAACCGCCGCACGCGCAATGCATTTGCGTCGAAAGTCGCGCCAGCTTCCACGTATCCGTAACCGGTCTCCGGGCGACTCGGCCGGATGCCCATCACCACAACATTCCGTCCCGCTGCGGCCAACTCCACACTACGCCGCACTGTCTCGCGATAGCGATCCTCGTCACCTATCACGTGATCCGACGGAAACAAGCCGATCACAGAATCGGGATTCTTCCTCAACAGCAGAAACGCCGCCAATCCAATCGCGGGTGCAGTGTTCCGTCCCACCGGCTCCGCCAGCACTTGCCGCTTGTCGACCTTCGGCAGCTGCTTCACGATCGCAGGCCGCAGATCCTCATTTGTAATGATCCAGAATTGTGACGCCGGCGCCAGCGGCAGTAGCCGCTTCACCGTCTGCTGGATCATCGACTGCTTGCCATCCAGCGGCAGCAACTGCTTGGCGCGCCGCTTCCGGCTCAGTGGCCAGAACCGCGTGCCTCTTCCCCCCGCCAGGATCACTGGATACAAATCAATCTTCTTCGCCACGAGTTCTCGCCAAACTCCATCGCGCCGCAGCGCGCAAATTACGCTCATCGCGCTTCCACGCGAATCGCTCTACCACCGAATCCCGCCGAAGCCCTTCCTACAGCCGCGTCTCCGGCTCTTCCAAACTCCCCCCCGGCACGTACGCCTTCAAAAACTCCACCGACCACTGGGGCCGCACGCCGAACAATTCCACGCTCGCTGGGATCACCGCCGCATCACCCTTCGCCAGCGTCACCGGCTCCATTCCCGCCGCTTCGACCACACCGCAACCTTCCACAGCAACCAAGATGTGCGCCGAGCGTTTTCCGGTCTCGTCGGCCGTCTGAAACGCCTGCGGCTCTTTCAATTGATACCGATCCACGACAAAGTACGGCGCGCGGATCATCGCCGCCCGCGTATTGCGCGATCCCGCCATCACCGTCGGCGCCGGACGCACCACCTTCCCCGACTTCACCTGCTCCTTTACCGCGGCCAGACCCGCTTGCAAATGCAGCTCGCGCGGTCGCCCGTAATCATACAGACGATACGTCGTATCTGACTGCTGCTGCGTCTCCACGATCACCGACCCCGGCCCCAGCGTGTGCACCGTTCCGCCGGCCACGTAAATCATCTCTCCCGGATAAATCTGGATCCAGCGCAGCAACTCCTCCGCCCGCTTTTCCTCGATCGCCTTCTGAAATTCCGCCCGCGTCACACCCGGCTTCAATCCCATCGCCACCTGCGATCCGGGTTTTGCTGCCGCCACATACCAGCACTCCGTCTTGCCCCAAGGCTGACCCGTGCGTTGCGCCTCCCCATCATCGGGATGCACCTGCACCGAAAGCTTTTCGTGCGGAAACAAAAATTTCAGCAGAAGCGGAAAGCGTCGCTCATCGCGCGCCGCCTCTCCGACCAACTCGCGCCCGCGCTCGCTGCTCAACTCCGCGAGTGTCTTTCCCGCCAGCGGACCGTTCGCAACCTTGCAATGGTCTCCAGTCAGCCACGCCTCGCCGATCTTCTCGTCGAACTTGTGATCGGGATAAATCGGCGACAGATCCGTCGTGCCCCATGGCCGCGGATCAAACACCGGCTGCATTCGCAATGGATAAAGATCGACCATCGTCAATATTGATGAGATGCAGCACCCGTCCGCTGCAAACGCCTTCTTTTAAGGCTGCCGCCGAAGACGTTCCCACACCACTGTCCGCTTGTGGTCTTCGCCCATCTCGTGTGTTTTGGCGGTCAACGTCAGGCGATCTCCGTCGAGTTCAAAATGTCGCACGCCCTCTTCTCCACGCTCCGCAGGGAATAAGGACTGCTTGATGTGATGCGTCACCGTTGCCTTCGTCTCGTCTACCGTCCACGTGCCGAAGTATGCGTAGTATCCATCGAAGGCAGCCGACTTTTCGGCGGACGGCGCCTGCAGCATCTCCTCGCGCGAACTCGCGCTGGGGTGTGTCGGTGGCGGGTCCGACACGATCTGCACACTCATCCACCCGCTCGCGTCGTACACGATCAGTCCTTCTGGATGTTTTCCGTAGTAAGGGTAAATGATCTCGCCACTAGGCCTCACCGTCTCGACACTGACTAATCGCCAAGCCCCGACAAATTTCTCCTGCGGCATCTTTGCTTCGCCGGGTGAGGGCGCTGACGTCGAAGGAAGTCCTGCGAGTACAATTGCGAATAGCAGACACCAGGATCGGGTGAGCATGAGGAGGTAGCCTCTCTACTTGAGAAGGATTGCAAACCTGCTCGCGTTCCGTTTGTCGCAGATGAATTCGGGACACGGCGTTCACAACGCCGCGAAGAAGTTTTTCATCCGTTCCAGCCCGCGGTCGAGTTCTCCCATCGTCGTCGCATACGAGATCCGGATGTGTTCCTTCGTGCCGAATCCTTCGCCCGGCACCGCCGCCACGAACGTCTCGCGCAGCAGTTTGCCCGCGACCTCCGCCGCCGACCTCACCCCACTGCGCCCGAAAAATGCCGATACGTTCGGATACGCATAAAATGCGCCTTGCGGCAGTGTGCACCGGATCCCTGGAATCGCGCGCAGCCCATTCACCACGTGATCGCGCAGCTTGACGTACTCTCGCCGCATGTCCTCCACGCATTGCTGCGGCCCCTTCAGCGCCGCCACCGCTGCCTTCTGCGCGATCGACGTCGGATTCGACGTCGACTGGCTCTGCAGTTTCGCCATCGCGCTCACCACCGCCGTGGGCGCGAATGCGTAGCCCAGCCTCCATCCCGTCATCGCATACGTCTTCGAAAGAGACCCCAGAATCACCATCCGGTCGCGATACTCGCGCAACGCCCCGATCGAAAAATTCCTGCCGGTGTAATTCAGATAGACGTAGCATTCGTCCGAGACGATCCAGATCCCCCGCTCCTGCGCCATGCGGATGATCTCGGCCAGCTCCTCTGGCTTCATAACCGCACCCGACGGATTCGAGGGTGAGTTCAGGATGATCGCCTTCGTGCGCGGCGTCACCTTGCGCAGCACCATCTCCGCCGTCAGCGCAAAACCCCGCGACTCGTCCGTCTCCACCAGCACCGGAGTTCCGCCGGCATACCGGATGATGTCCTTGAACGACACCCAGTAGGGCACCGGCAGAATCACTTCGTCGCCGTGATCCACGAGCACCTGGATCGCATTGAACAGCGCGTTTTTGCCGCCCGTCGAAGCGATCACTTCGTCGCGGCGATACTCCGATGCAAAATCCTCCGCATGCCGTTGTACGATCGCGTCGCGCAACTCCGCCGTCCCCGCCACTGCCGTGTACTTGGTAAAGTTCGCCTGAATCGCCGCGATGGCTGCATCCTTGATGTGCTGCGGCGTGGCAAAATGCGGTTCGCCCGCGCCGAAATCGACTACGTCGGCGCCCTGCGAACGCAGCTTGTCGGCTTCTGCCACAACCGCCATGGTGGCAGAGGGCTCGATGCGGTTAATGCGTTCGGTCAGCTTGATCGCCTGTGCGGCTTCGGTGGTCGTCATGCCTTCTTCCTTGTCCTTGTTTTCTTCTTGCCGCTTTCCTCGATATTGGCGAACTCGCCCAGCCGGTACGCGGGATCCAATTTGCCGCGCAGGTTCTGTTCAACCAGCTCCGGAACTAATCCTTTGACAGAGCCGCCCAGCTGCGCCACTTCTCGAACCAGGCGCGAACTCAGATACGAATATTTTTCCGCGGGCATCATGAACACCGTCTCCAGCTCCGGCCGAAGCTTGCGATTCATCAATGCCATCTGCAGCTCGTATTCATAGTCCGTCAGCGCGCGAATCCCGCGCAGTAGGCTGCTCGCTCCCACCCTGGCCGCGTATTCGACGGTGAGTCCATCGAACGTATCCACACGCACGTTCTCGTAGTGCGAGGTCAGCGCTTCGAGCATCCCTACCCGCTCCGCCACACTGAAAAGCGGCGCCTTCTCCGCGTTCCTCAGGATCGCTACCACCAGCTCGTCAAAAATCTTGCTCCCCCGCTCGATCAAGTCGAGGTGCCCATTCGTAGGCGGATCGAACGATCCCGGATAGATAGCGGTAACCTTGTGCAAGATGCCTCGCGAAGTACCCGTGTTTGCGGGGGCAGAACGATTCTAGTGGTCCGGGAATCCGGATGGCAAATGTGGCGTCCGGGCGCCGCGCATGCGGACAGGTGAATCCAATTCCACAAACGTATCAAAGCCAGAATTCCGAAAGCGTCGCCATCCCTATCGTTTCCTTCGGCGCGGCTTGCCGGTAATTTCTTTGTGGTCTTCGGGGTAACAGCTTTCCTCCGAGTGCTCGGGACTCTCAACTCGGTAGTCGGTCCTGCCAGCCTTTCTCAGTGCCCTCCGCGGCTTTCTCAGCGACCTCCGCGTTTCAGATTTTCCCCGAAACTCGAAACTATTCTCAATCCACCCAGTTGTACTCAGTCATAACCCGATCACGTCGAAGGCGATCCGAAAGTTGGCCCGCCAATCGACCGACCAGCTTCACCGGACGACGCAGGCCCATCGCCTCAAGCCCGTACAACAGGCCGACCCACGCCGCCCCACTCTTCAGTTCTCGCAGGTACTGTTCCCGCGCCTTCGCCAGACTCTCCGACTCATGCCCGCTCAATTGCCCCGCCCCACCTTCCCGTAGCAGATCGATGGTCTCCAGTGCGTAATCGTGAAAGCCCAGGTGAGCGGCGAGCAGCGCGAGCTTGAACAGCGGCATCCTCTCGCCTCGAGCCGTGAACCAGGCATGATCGCGCAGGTAAAGAGCATCTCCCCAAAGCAGCTGTCCCCTCGTCAACGCATAAGCCGGAAAATTCGCCCGACGATACCGGCTGCGGGAGAGATCAAACAGCATGAATCCAAATTTCCGCAGGCATCTGTCCACGTCGCCGAACAACGGCTGGCCTTCATACAGCGGCGCGAACTCCACTTCACACTTCAGCGCCACCACGCTCTTCTCCAGAAAACTCTGCGCGCCATCGAGGATCTCTAGTTCACTGCCCTGCGTGTCCAGATCGAGAAAGTCGACGACGTGTACCCCGGCGCCTGCCAGGAACGAATCCAGCGAGACGACATCGATCGGTTTTTCCTCAACGACTTCGAACTCGGGTGCGCAGTCCTTGAAGCGCCCGTACAACGCCAGATTGGGCCGCAGAAGCGACGAGCACGCCGGATTTCTCGTCACATACAAAGTACGCCGTTCGTCTCGTCCTCCGACGGCGGTATGGAAGTAGCTAAAACCCTTTGCCGACGCCGTGCTCAGCCGCTGATACTCTTCCGCGTCCGGCTCAAAGCCGAAGAATTTCATCTGCGGCAGGGCCCGCATCAGCCGGTTGGTCGTCTCCCCGCGGGCCCCGCACATTACATAGACAATTTCCGGAAGCAGAGCGCTTAGCGGCGTGATCGTGCTGGATCGATATTTCTTGATCGGCATGACTTCGTCATCGTCCCGTACTTACAGCCGAGATTCTTAAGTGCTTACGTACAAACCCTGCTCCGTATCGAGAACCACTAGGAGTTCCAGATGCGTCGAGGGAAATCGCTGGACAGATGCTCGGCTAGTATACCTACAGTATTTCAGCGCCACCTTTTGACGTTCGCCAATCGGAATGAAGGAATGACTAACCTAGCGGCTTAACTGTGCTCACGAACGGCAGAACGATGCTACCGGGGCAAGAATGAGAATGGGAGACACTGCTAAGCGTGAGCCCTGCCCGCACAGTCCACAGAGAATCGTAAGTGGGGTTGACGCGAGAGGGGACTCGGTATATCACTTTGAGCGCCACGATGTCCCTCAGAGCTCTCGTTCTGCTTGCTCTTGTTGTCCCTCTGGCCAAATCTGACGCCGGCCAAACTGACTCGTGGGTCGAAATCACTACTCCGCACTTCGTCGTAGTGAGTAATTCGGCCGAAAAGGACGCGCGGAGGATTGCGCGGCAGTTTGAGTGGATGCGTTCGGCCTTCCACCAGATTTTCCCCGAAGCACAGCTCGACACGGCTGTTTCCATCCTCGTGCTCGCAGTCGAAGACAAAGCCAACGTCGAGGCAATTGAGCCACCCCCCTACTTGGGGCCGGGCAAACTCCCCGTCGGTGGCATGTTCGTGCGGGCGCCGGAACGAAATTACATCCTCGTTTGGATGAACTCTCTTGCGCTGCGGCCATATGGCGCGATTTACCACGAGTACACGCACTTCATTCAGAGTCGAATGGGGGTGTGGATGCCTCTGTGGCTCGCAGAAGGGACGGCAGAGTATTACCAGACCACCGAGATTTACAGCGACGAAGTACGAATAGGCAGGGCAGATACTTACGCCTTAGAGAAGCTGGAGTCCAACCCGCTGCTCCCGCTTACAACTCTCTTTGCCGTCGATGTCCACTCTCCGCACTATCACGAAGAGGACTTAGGCTCCACGTTCTACGCAGAATCCTGGGCGTTGACGCACTATCTGAAGACGAAGGACGATCGCGACCACACGGATCACGTGAAGGAGTACCTCGACCTGGTCCACGGTGGCGCAGATCCAGTCACGGCTGGCACAAAGGCTTTCGGTAACCTGGAACAACTTCAGTCGGACCTTCAGAAGTATCTTTCGACTGCGGATGCCGGCTTCCAACGAATGCCTGCGCCGGCACAGGTAGATGACACTTCCTTCGCGCTGCGCCCCCTGACAAAAGTCCAGGTGGATACGCTGCGAGGCGAATTTCTGGCGCGCGTCGGCAGATTCGGTGAGGCCCGGACCTTGTTGAACGCGGTTTTGCAAGATGATCCAAAAAATGTCCCCGCACGCGTCATGTTGGGCCATTTGGCATATCGTGCGCAGAACTACGACGAGGCGCGCAAGTGGTGTGAGGATGCCGTCGCCGTGGACGATCAGGACTTTACTGCGCATCATTGCCTCGCGGCCAGCCTGCTGAAAAAAGGTGTACCCGACACCGTTACAGGAACCCGCATCGAGAGCAATTTTAGAACCGCGATTCGTCTCAACCCGTCGTTCGTGCCAGCCTACGATGGACTGGCTGTCTTGCTGAGCATGCACAGCAAAAGCGCAGCAGAAGCTCAGCGATACATGCAGAAATCCACAGAGCTCGATCCGGGCAGCGTGGAGGTTCGGATTGATGAGTCGAATATGCTGATGAACATGAACAGGAGCAAGGACGCGATCGGCGTACTCGAGCTTGCATTGAAGCTTTCCCACACTCCCGAAGAGGTGGCGGCCGTTGAAAACGTGCTTCAGACCATTCGCAGCTACGAGACTGAAAGGTCCAAGCTGCAAGCGCGGAACATTGAGCTGAGCCGCAAGTCCGCCAGCTCCGCTCCAGTTGGCATTACGCCTGCTCGCCCCACATACGAACCTCAGGCGGAGTACACCGAGAAGGCGCGGGTAGCGAAACGCGAGGGAGTTTGCGTCCTGAATCTCATCGTCGGAACGGATGGAAAGCCATACAACATTGTCGTCGCTAAGAGACTCGGCCTGGGTCTGGATGAGAACGCCGTGGAGGCAGTGAAGAAATGGAGATTTGAGCCCGCGCGCAGGAACGGGACACCCATCCTGTCGCGATTGAGCCTGAACATTACCTTCAAGGTCTTCGGGGTGTTGACCGACAAGTATGTCCAGCTATCTGAAAAGGCCAAGAATGGCGACCCAGCAGCTGAATTCGAGTTAGCCAACGCATTCTTCACAGGGCGGGACATTCCCAGAGACGAAAGCCAGGGTCTAGCGCTACTGCAGCGGGCTGCCCAGGACGGATGGCCACAAGCGCAATTTCAGATGGCGGAACGCGCCTACGGGGACGGGCACAAGGACGAAAATTATGTATCAGCCTATGTCTGGTACGAGCTTGCGCGACGTGGCGGGCTGTCGGAGAGCGAACCCAAGATCAGTGAATTGGAATCGCGGATGACGCCGGAACAGCTATCTGACGCGAAGAAGCGTCTTGAGAGAACGGCGTCGTCCTCGAAATGATGACCTTTTTGCTGGATCGGACTTTTACCGTCCTTACCGTTTCTCCGTGCTCTGTGGGGTTAGAGGCTCTGCGGAATCTTGGAGCCCGCTGACGCCCGCAAGTTGAACCTCCAACCCTAACCACCGTCCCCCTTGCCGAAGCCAGGCGCAGCGGAACGCCGTGCAGGACCTATGCACTCCTCACTCTTCCTCCGTGCCCTCTGTGGTGAAAGGTTTTTGCACTTCTTTGCGGCCTTCGCGGCATTTCTTAGCGACCTTTGCGGTTAAAAGCTTTTCCCCGAGAGGGCTCACAAACAAAAAAGCCCCGCTCTCGAGCAGGGCTTCGGTCAAAAGAAGACTACCTTCTCGCGGCCGGCACCTTGGCGTCCGTCCCGGTAGGCATGGTCGCGACCTTGCTTGTCGGCGGAGCGGCGCCGTTGGTTGGAGTCGCGGCGGTCGGAGTGGGCGTGGCGGGAACCAGTCCCAGCGCCTTTCGGACTTCGATCTCCAGTTTCGCCAGCGTGTCCTTGTTCTCTTTCATGAACTGGCGGGCATTCTCGCGTCCCTGGCCGATGCGTTCACCCTTGTAGCTGAACCACGAGCCCGATTTCTCCACAATGTTGTTGTTCACCGCGAGATCGAGCAGGTCGCCTTCGCGCGAAATTCCTTCGCCATAAAGAATGTCGAACTCCGCCTCGCGGAATGGCGCCGCGACTTTGTTCTTCACGACCTTCACGCGCGTGCGCGAGCCGGTCACGATGTCGCCTTCTTTGATGGCCGCAATGCGGCGAATGTCGATGCGCACCGACGAATAGAATTTCAACGCGCGCCCGCCCGTGGTCGTCTCGGGATTGCCGAACATTACGCCGATCTTCTCGCGGATCTGGTTGATGAAGATCATGCAGGTGCGCGACTTCGAAACGATTCCCGTCAGCTTGCGTAGCGCCTGTGACATCAACCGCGCCTGCAGGCCTACGTGACTGTCGCCCATCTCGCCGTCGAGTTCTGCCTTCGGCACCAGCGCCGCCACCGAGTCGATCACCAGCACGTCAATCGCATTCGACCGTACCAGCGCCTCCGCGATCTCGAGCGCCTGCTCGCCGTAATCCGGCTGCGAAACCAGCAGGTTGTCGACATCCACTCCCAGCTTCTTCGCGTACTGCGGATCGAGTGCGTGCTCCGCGTCGACGAAGGCGGCCATGCCGCCCGTCTTCTGCGCTTCCGCGATCACCTGCAGCGCGATCGTCGTCTTGCCCGAGGACTCCGGACCGAAGATTTCCACCACGCGCCCGCGCGGGAAGCCGCCCACGCCCAGTGCCGCGTCAAACGAAATCGCGCCCGTGGGAATCACCGAGATCGGAACGATCGCTTCCTTCGACCCCAGCCGCATAATCGAGCCCTTGCCAAACTGCTTTTCAATCTGGGAGAGCGCGAGATCAATTGCTTTGGTACGTTCGTCGGCCATGCTGGCTCCTCGAAATATTTTGAATTATGGAGACCCTCGTAGGGTAGCTACGGGCTGGCGGGTCGTAAGTGCCGGTTGTCACAGCGATTTCGGTCAATATACCACGAGGCGAAGGATTGTGGCGAATAAAAAGCGAATCTTGCGGGGCGAACCGTTACGGTTATCACGTGATGGCAGTCATCTGTGAGGTGTGACTGCTACACCTGACATTCGGCGCCGCGAAGGCCAATGTTGATTGCGCCTCCGCAAATCGGATCGCGATGAATCCAGCCCGTAGGGCGAAATTCATTAGCCCAGCGCGTCAGCGCTGGGGAGCGAGAGATCCAGAAGCCTAGTCCCAGAGGGGTGAAAGCATAATGAGTCATACATACGCTGCAAACCTCGTCCATTGCGTGTTCAGCACAAAAGCACGTCGCCCCAGTATTCCCGCCGAACGTCAGCAAAAGCTCTGGGCTTATATTCTTGGCATTGCTCGCAACACGAACGTTGCCGTGATGGCAATCGGCGGGGTGTCGGACCATATCCACGTTCTGATTTCCCTTCCACCGACCCGGAATCTCGCCAAGGTGATGTGCGATTTCAAAGCCAATTCGTCCAGATGGCTCAAGGAACCGGGGCTGCAGTTCGCTTGGCAAGAAGGATACGGTGCTTTCAGCGTGAGCCCATCGCGCGTCGCCGATGTCCAACCATACATCCGTAACCAATCAGAGCATCACAAGAGACGCAACTTCGAGGAAGAATTCATCGATTTGCTGCGGAAATCTGGTATCGCCTTCGATCCTAAATACGTCTTGGGGTAAAACGTGTCGCCCCTCCGGGGCTGTTGGAACATCGCTCCTCACCCAGCGCTGACGCGCTGGGCTAATGAATTTCGCCGCTACCGCGACTGGAAAAGAAATTGTGTTGGACCTCTCGTCAACAAGTTCTTTTGGACCTAAGGTGAGCACCGGTCGGGAACACCGCTGGTAGAGTTATTTCTCCCGTCACCGCTTCAGCAGGTCGACTGGTTCCTTCACGTCGTGCACGCGGAAATATTTCCCGAGCGCGGGGTACTTGCGCGCGACCGCTTCGTACATCGCGTAGGCGACGCTGCGATAGGAGATGTGGCCCGCGGTTCCAGTGCGCAACTCGGCGATGTAGACGACCTCGGCGAAATCCATCTTAAACAGCGTGCGCTTGCGGAAGCCGAGCGGGATTGCGTACTGCGCGTTCTCGGCGGTCTCGTCGCCGGGACGGCGTGTGAGCTGGTCGACGGCAGCTGCGGCCTGCTTCATCGCGGCTTCGTAGCCCTGGCGCGCGCCCGCGGCCTCGAGCTCGGGCGGAACCTCGTAGCCGTGCTTCGTGGTGAAGCCCTGCCCGATCTGCACGCAGCGGCGATGGCGATGCATATCGCGGAAGCCGCCGATGTCCATGAGGATGTCGAAACGGAACTGCTGTCCGGCGCAGTAGGCGCGCAGCATCTCGTCATGCTTGCCGCGATGCGCGAGGCCGAGGTCGACGATCTCGCGGCGCATTTTTTCCCCCGCGGCCTGCACCGCCTGACGAATCTGCCGGTAAGGGTAGTGGCAGTGCTCGTAGAGCAAAGTGGCGGCGAGCTCGACCTCCATCGGCTCTTCGTCGAGCAGGTCGACGACTTTCGATGGCGCGACCTGCGTGCGTCCCATGAGCTCGGCAGCAGCCTGGCGAAGCGCGCGGCGGCTTTCGATTTCGTACGTGCTCGCGTCGGCGTACTTCACGAGCGTCGGAGCGACGCGCACCTCGTGGAGCAGCTCTCGTTCGGCGCGCGCGCCGAGTTCGGGCGAGACGGCGCGGATCTCGGCGACCAACTCTTCAAGCGGCTCCTGGTTGACGTTGTAGGCGGGCTCGCTGGCGGCTTTCTTGAGCAGCTCGCCAAGGTGGCGCACTTCGTGGTGCGTGTGCGCGAGCAGGTGCGAAACCTGCGACTCGAGCGTGCGTGCGTTGACGATCTCGCCCAGCGACGTGTTGGTAGCGAGCGGGAGGATGTAGCGCGAGATGTCGAAGGCGCGCGCCTTGAGGGTGCGCTCGTAGGCTTCCTGCTTCATGTCGTCGGGGCGCGGGGTCATCTCGGCGAGGTAATGGAACATGCGCTCGGAGAGGACGTCATAGATATCGAAGACACCATCTATCGTATTACGATATATTGTCCGCGCCTGCTCATCGCCGCCGAACTCGGGCGTGTAGTAGCCGCTCTTGCGGAAGTCCTGGTAGCGGGTGGAGCGCTCCTGGCCGTCCCAGCGCTGCTCGTCGGCGACTGCGATCGCGGCCAGCATGGAGAGCTTCTCGATGGCGAGCGCGATATGGGCGAGGTCCGCGATGGAGCGGTGGCCGTACTGGAAGTAGAAGGTGTTGAGGAACTTCTCGGCCTTCTGCGCCGTGATTTCCTTGAGCGATTCCTTCATGGAGAGCGCCGAGCGCGAGTATTTGGCCATGGCGTAGGCCTGGACTTCAGGCTCGACGCCGTAGACAGCGAACACCTCGACCGCAGGCGCGTCGTGAGAGGAAGGCTTTTTGAAGATGGGCTCTGGCTTCGTCATGACTTCAGACATGGGAGTGCTGGAATGGTATCTGGCCGGGTAACGATGCGCAATGGATGGATTTCCACTGTAAAGCCTTTAACCGCAAAGAACGAAAAGAACTGCGCGCGAAGGACGCAAAGAAAGGCTAAGGCCTCTTACCACAGCGGACACGGAGTTTCTTTTGTTGTGGGTACGTGGCGATGGGTGAAGAGTGCTTAATTCTGTGCTGATGGGCTTGCAGTGCTCTTAATAAACTCTCGCACAAAGTGTGCGGACCGCATTAGCAACGCGAAACCTGCAAAGAAAACGAACTCGGGGGATAGCGCACCCGCGCCACATTTGCAGGCTATCGAACGGACAGATCGAATGGATCGCTTAAAATTGGGCCCTTGATTACATTTTGTTACTTCTGCTGGCCGGGCTGAATCATATAAATTGGTAAGTCTGGGGTTTTGGCGTCGCAGGAAACTGTGGGGATCCAGTCTCTTGGCGATTGGGGAATTGATCGATCGCAAGAAACGAAACTGCCCTGGGTTTGACCGGTGAGGCAAATTTTACTGATTCGGCTGCTAAATTAATGAAACGTTGGGCTCTTTTATTTCTTCTCTTAGGATTTGCTCTACCGGGAGAGGGTTTTGCACAGGCGAAGTTTTCGGGAGGCGGAGCAAGTGTGTCCGTCGATGAGGCGCCAGTGCGGGATTCCCTCGTGCCCGTCGATAGCGGCTCTGCGGTAACACTCGGCTCGAATGATGTCTTGCCGACGATGTCTCCTGAGCTGGCACTCGCGGCATTCCTTCATCACACCGAACAACAGGCGAGCGGACTCGCTTCGTATTCCGCGATCACCGTCATTCACGCTGAGTTGCCCGATACCTCGCAGAGCGGAGAGTACGAGTTGCAGCGCAAGTTCGAGGCTCCGCACACGCTCCTGTTTACTCCGCTGCATTTCACTGGCGACGGATTCGTAAAGAGCAACGTGATCACCCGTCTGTTGCAGTCGGAGGTCGAGCACGTGCAGAAAGACGATCCCGCGGAGACGGCAATCACCCCGGCTAACTATAAGTTCACGTACAAGGGCGCGAGCCGCGTGGGGGACCGCCTGGTGCACGTGTACCAGGTGAAGCCGCACAAGAAGCATCCGGGCCTGTTCAAGGGCCGCGTGTATCTCGACGCGCAGACGGGGGAGCTGGTGCGGATTGAAGGCAACGTGGTGAAGTCGCCGTCGTTTTTCGTGAAGCACATTGAGTTCGAGCAGGACTACGCCGAAGTGCAGTCCTTCACGCTGCCCGTGCACGTACATTCGGAAGCAAAGGCGCGCATCGTTGGGCGGACGATCGTCGACATCGTTCATCGTGATTACCAGCCGGTCCCCGTGACCTCGACGCAAACGGCACGGCAAGTGCCAGCGATGTAAGCAGGCTCTCGGCTCTGGGCTTTCGGCCCTGGGTTTTCGGCCCTGGCTGTTGGCAGGGGGTTCAACTCTTGCTAACGCCTCAATGATATTTCGATTCTTACCCATCCTTCTACAATCAGCGCATGCATCCGGCTCTCGGATCGCTTGACCATCGTCCATGGCCCTTGCCTGAGGGACCGTGGGTGATGATGCAGACGTGGCACGATCTGCTCTTCGCGCACTGGCCCATACGCCCGGAATTGATGCGGCCTCTCCTGCCCAGTGAACTGACGCTGGACCAATGGGAAGGTTCCTGCTGGGTCGGAGTCGTTCCGTTCTGGATGAGTGGGGTGCGGATACGCGGATGCCCACCGATTCCGGGAGCGTCGCGCTTTCCTGAGCTGAATGTCCGGACCTACGTGACCTATGGCGGAAAGCCGGGAGTGTATTTCTTCAGCCTGGACGCAGCGAGCCGCGCAGCCGTGTGGGCGGCGCGACGGTTTTATCATTTGCCTTACTACCACGCGAGGATGGAGACAACGAGAGAGGGCAACGACGTCGCCTACCACTCGCTGCGACTCGAGTCCGGGGGCGAATTTCGCGGGACGTATGGCCCGGCTGCTCCGGTGCAGCGGCGAGCAAGCGGCACCCTCGAACATTGGCTCACGGAACGTTATTGCCTGTACGCCGTGCATGCGGGCCGCGTGTATCGCGGGGAGGTTCATCACGAGCCATGGCCTTTGCAGGACGCGCGCGCCAAGATCGCGGTCAACAGCATGGCGACGGCCGCTGGACTCATGTTGCCGGAGACGGAACCGCTTTTGAATTTCGGGCGCAGGCTGGATGTGCTGATCTGGCCGCTGCGGGAAGCGTGAGGTTAGTTTCGAGTTTCAGGTTTCGAGTTTCGAGTAGCGCGGGAAAGCTTTTAACCGCGGAGAATGCAGAGAGAGAGAGAGAGAATCCAGGGAGGGCGTAGAGAAAAGCTTTTAACCGCAATGGACGCAAAGAACGGCGCGAAGGGCGCAAAGGAAGAGGTTTCAGGTTTCTAGTTAAGGTTTCAGGCTCTCAGGTTTCGGGCTTCCGTCACGGAGGACAGCGAGGACCATGCACAGTCACGACGCGCTGTTATTTGAGCTGTTCGCCATCTTCCTGGCGTCGAAAGTAATTGGCGAAATTTTCGAGCGGCTGAAGCTTCCCGCGGTGCTGGGAGAAATTCTCGCCGGGGTCGTAATCGGTCCGTACGCGCTGGGCTGGATTCATCCGAGTGACACGCTGGGCTCGATCGCTGAGATTGGCGCGATCTTCGTGCTGTTTCACGCGGGCCTGGAAATCAGCCCAGGAGATCTGATCAAAGTTGGCCGAACGGCGCTGCTGGTCGCCATCGCCGGGATTGTGTTGCCCTTTGTTCTCGGCTTTGCCTACATGCACTGGCGCGGGGATGCAGCGACCGAATCGGTGTTCGTGGGCGCGGCGATGGTGGCAACCAGCGTCGGGATCACGGCGCGGGTGCTGGGGGACATGGGCATGCTGGCGTCGCGAACGGCGAAGATCATCCTTGGCGCAGCGGTGTTTGACGACATCCTGGGCATGCTGTTGCTGGCAGTGGTGGATGGGCTGGCGCACAGCGCGGGGGTGCAGTGGGTAAAGCTGGGGGTCCTGGCTGCTGAGGCTGTGGTGTTCGCGCTGGTGATGATCTTTATCGGGCCGCGGATCATTCAGCGGATAAGGCCGGGGATGGAGCGGCTCTCGACACACAATGCTCCGCTGCTGGTGGCGCTGATCGTCTGCCTGGGTCTGTCATATGCCGCGTCGCGGATCGGGATGGCAGCGATCATCGGCGCGTTTTTTGCGGGAATGATTTTTGCGGAGTGCTCGCCAGAGTGGGACCTGCGGCCGCGGGTGCATGCGATCACCGAGTTCCTCGGGCCGTTCTTCTTCTTCTCGATTGGTGCGCAACTCGACGTGAAGCTGTTTAGCGGCGACGTGCTGATGGTGGCGGTCATTGTCACGCTGCTGGCCATCGTGTCGAAAGTGGTCGGATGCGGACTGCCCGTGATCGGCGAGGGCTGGAATACGGTGCTCAGCGTGGGTGTGGGGATGATGCCACGCGGCGAAGTCGCGCTGATCGTGGCGTTAGTAGGACTCAACTCGCAAATTGTGTCGCAGTCGACCTATGCGGTGGTTGTGTTCATGACCGCGGTGACGACGCTGTTGGCGCCGCCGCTGCTGCGGTATCTGTTCAGGAAGGAAGGGGCTGGGCTCTAGGCTCTGGGCTCTCGCGAACCGAAAATGTGCAACTTGTACGTAGGTATGCCCTTCTGGAATCAGGCGTCGCGGAGACCTTTCGTACAGAATCGACCTGAAGTCATGGACCGGCGAGGGAAAGTATGCTCTTCGGTTCGCGAACGAGAGTATTTGTATGCCCCAACGCAGCGTCGGGGAACTGCGGCGCGAGCTCGACCGTTTGATGCGAGAGCAGGTCGAGGGTTTGAAAAAGCAAACCTTCGGAGGACTGCAGCCGCAAGAGTTGCACGAACTAGAAGAAAGGCTCAAGCGCATCCGGGAACTGTCGGCTGACTATCTGGGTGCAATGAAGAGACAGTTGGAGAAACCGCCCTCAAAGGAGACGGCGATGGCAGAGAAACTACCAGCGGAGAAACCGGCGGTCACATTGCCCGGGAAAGTAGAGAAGATTATCGAATCACCAGATCTGGACGAACCCGAGAAGGCGCAAATTTCCGTGGAAGGCGCGGACACACTCTATAAGGAAATCCGGATCGAGAACGAGCTGACGGATGAAAAGGGCGAGAGAGTCCGCCTGAAAGAAGGGGCCGACGTGGACGTGACCGTGGAAGCGGATAAGGCTGCGACCGTGCCAAATGGGAAAGAGAAGTGACGGGACGCTCTGCTTCGGCAAAAGTGCAAGGCGCGATTTGGCCTCCAAGAAAGGCGGGCGCGACCGCGCACTTCGCCTGATACATCGGCGTGGGTGCCGGTTAGAGTGCGGCAGCCGATTTCAATTCATGCGAGGGTTTCCCGGGCGCCAAAGCCAGCAGAGCAATCCCGATGATGGCAAATGCGGCCGAGCCGATTCCGAGGTGCATGCGTTCGTCGGCATCGCGGAAAGATTGGATAAACATGACCGAGGCATGGGCGAGGCTCGACCAGGCGGCGAAGGCGATCAGGCTGCGGTGCTCCGCCGGATTGCGCGCGGCGAACAACAGGAGAATTCCAAGCGTAACGTAGAGGCTGAACAGCATCGGCTCGGCATCGGCCTGGCGCGATTGCCAGAGAGACTGGGCGAGCGGAATCACCGTGGCGATGAACAGCACGCCGACCACTACCAATAAAACCTTCAGGGTTTTTTCCCGATTCACCGTGACCTCCTGCTTGATCCCAAGACACGGGTGTGACGCGATTATAGGCATATTACCGACGTTTCGCCGGAAATGTTCCGAGAGGGCTGACGGCATCGAAGCCAAGCTCTCCATGGTAAACCGAGGACTAAAGTTCCAGTTTCCTCAGCGACTAAAGCCGGCGTTTTTGCGGATCTGAACCGCACAGCTCAAGCCGTGTCCTTCCCAAGGTGATTATGAAATGGCTTGCAGGGCTCCGGTCCGGTGCAACTCGAGAATGATGCGCGACGCGTATAATTTCCACTTCTTAACGACCGTTTTTTCTTAAAGCAGTTCTCAGTTCCCGGTTGTCAGTTCTCAGTTGAACTGCACCTGGATCGACTGGGAACGACCACTGATGGGAGCCTTGTGATGAATCTTTCAGGACGCGTGGCGCTGGTGACGGGCGCCTCGCAAGGGATTGGACATGCGACCGCGCTCAAGCTTGCAGAGTCGGGAGCGGCGGTAGCGGCGGCGGCACGGAATCAGGAAAAGTTGAATGAAGTCGTCGGCAAGATTGCAGGCGCGGGCGGGACTGCGGCGGCGTTCGCGCTCGACGTGAGCGACGAGGAGCAGATCAAGTCGGTATTCAAGGCGGTGATCGCGCAGTTTGGGAAGATCGACATCCTGGTGAACAATGCCGGCATCACGCGCGATCAATTGGTGATGCGCATGAAGCGCGCGGACTGGGATGCGGTGATCCAGACGAACCTGACGTCGGCGTACTTGTGCACGCAGGCGGCGATCGGATCGATGCTGAAGCAGCGTTGGGGGCGGATCATCAATGTGACCAGCATATTCGGGCAGATGGGCCAGGCGGGGCAGGCGAATTATGCGGCTTCGAAGGCGGGGCTGATCGGGCTCACGATGGCCATCGCGCGTGAGGTGGGATCGCGCAACATTACATGCAACGCGGTGGCGCCGGGGTTCATCGCAACGGCGATGACGGATGGTCTGCCGCCGGAATTGAAGGAAGCTGGGTTGAAGGCGGTGCCGCTGGGGCGGATCGGGACGCCGGAGGATGTGGCGGGTGCGGTGCGGTTTCTGGCGTCGGAGGAGGCGTCGTACATCACCGGGCATGTGCTGAATGTGAACGGCGGGATGCTGATGGGGTAGATGAGGAGCGAGTAACGAGTCCTGAGTTGCGAGTTTCGAGTCCGCGTTCGAGTTGCGTGGGAGTCGACGCTAGTCCGAAATTGTGAGATCGAATGACAACCCCGGAGGTCCAAGAGGAGCACGGAGGAAAGGTGGAGGGCGTTCATATCTTCCAGGCCAAGTCCGCCGCGCAGATTGAGCAGATCCGCGGGCTGTTTTTGGAGTATGCGAAGTCGCTGGGATTCAGTCTGTGCTTTCAGGGATTCGATCAGGAACTTGCAGGCTTGCCTGGGGATTATGCGCCTCCCGAAGGACGGTTGTTGCTGGCGGAATACGACGGGAAGGTGGCGGGGTGCGGCGCGTTGCACAAAGTAGAGGGACACGAGTCCCGAGTTGCGAGTGGCGAGCCCGGAATTAAAGTCACAGACAACACGCAAGCCGACGAACGGATCGGCGAAATGAAACGACTCTACCTGCGGCCGGCGTTTCGTGGGAAGGGGCTGGGGCGGGCGCTCGCGGAGCGAATCTTGCGGGAGGCACGCGGCATCGGATATGCCAAGCTGCGGCTGGATACGGTCGAGCCGGTCATGAAGGATGCGGTTGCGATGTACCGGCGGATGGGGTTCCGGGAGATCGCGCCATATCGCGAGAATCCGATGGCAGGCACACTGTACATGGAGCTGGACCTCGGTGAGGGATTGGGGCAGAGATGAGAAATCGATTGGGAATAACGGTCGGCGTGCTGGCAATCATCCTCTTGTGCGCGGGTGCGAGGCTTCCGGGGCACACGCAGGGCATCACGAGCGAGTCGGGCAGAGGGCAAAAGGAGACCGCGGTGACAGGTCACGCGAGCGGAACGTTCGAAGTGAAGCTGATGCCACAACCGGTCGAGGACAAAGACGCGGGCATCGGGCGGATGTCGATTGACAAGCAGTTTCACGGGGACCTCGAGGCGATCAGCAAAGGCGAGATGCTCAGCGCAAGCGGCAACGTGAAGGGCTCGGCGGGATACGTGGCGATCGAGCGGGTGAGCGGAACGCTGCAAGGACGGAAGGGCAGCTTCGTGCTGCAGCACAACGGCGTCATGAATCGCGGAACACCGCAACTCAACATCAGCGTCGTGCCAGATTCGGGGACGGACCAACTCGCCGGACTCACGGGGATGATGACGATCAAGATCGATGAGGGGAAGCACTCGTACGAGTTCGATTACACATTCAGTGGCGCGCAGTAGTCTTCGCAAAACGGAAGTCTTCCCATGAATGAGGAAAACAATGCAACGGACGATGAAGCGAGTCGTGTGGCTGACGGCATTTTTGTTGCTGCTTGCGATGGGCGCGTTTGCGGCAACCGTCAGCGATGTTTCCTACAAGAGCGGCGACGAGACGGTGAAGGCCGTTCTCTATACGCCAGTGGGGCGGGGGCCCTTTCCGGCGATCATCGTGATTCACGAATGGTGGGGGCTGAATGATTGGGTAAAGGAGCAGGCATCGAAGCTGGCTGATCAGGGTTACGCCGCGCTGGCAATCGATTTGTACCGCGGGCAGGTCGCGGAAAAATCCGACGTGGCGCATGAATTGTCGCGCGGCGTTCCGCAAGACCGGGCCCTGCGCGATCTGCATGCGGCCTTCGAGTTCTTACAATCGCAACCCAATGTGACGAAGAACCGGATCGCGTCCATCGGCTGGTGTTGGGGAGGGGAATATGCGCTGGATGTCGCGCTGCAGGAGCCGACGCTGGCAGCCACGGTAATCAACTACGGAAGCCTGGTGACGGACCCGGAGTCGATCCAGAAAATTCATGCGGCGATCCTGGGAAATTTCGGAGGCAAGGACAAAGGCATCACGCCCGAGGATGTCGGCAAGTTTGAAGCTGCGCTCAAGCAGGCGGGCAAGCGAGCGGACATCAAGATTTATCCCAATGCCGGACACGCTTTTGAGAATCCGAGCAACAAGGGCGGATACCGCGCGGCCGATGCCGCCGACGCATGGCAGCGGACGGTGAAATTCCTGAATGACACGCTGAAAAAATAGCACGGCCATTCCGCATAAAAGTAAAAGGGCCAGCCTGCGCGGCTGGCCTTTGTGATGGCGTTTGAGTTTTTGAAAAATTATGCGGCTTTTTCGGCGGTTCTCTGCGGAAGCTTATCAGCGAGAACATCAATCGAGTGAATCTCAGGGGGCTTGGAAAGCAACTCGGACGCATTTGCCATAAGCGCACTGGCAACTCCCCCGGCGAGATGAGCCTGGCGTCCGGCATCATCGGGAAAGGCGTCGAAGATGCCGAAGCTCGAAGGCCCGAGCTGAACTCCGAACCATGCCACGGTTTTCGGCTCCTGCTGCACAAGGGCTAACCCGCTGCGCAGAAAGTCGGCGACCGCTTTTTCTTTACCTGGCTTCGCTTCGAGGCGAACCCACAACGCTACCTTCGTGGTACTGGGCATAGAGAAACTCCTCTCAGTGTGCGCCATCGGCGCAAGGATACGAAGTGGAGCCGGCGATTCCAGGGGTCGAGAGCGGCGACTCGCTAAACCCGCACGCCACATCATAGACCAGATGGCAGCAAAAGTTGCCATGAGCGAGAAATGGCGGGGGAGTTACCGTTCGGTCAGCGTTTCGATGAGCAGAACGACCACGGTGGCAGTGGAAAATTACCGCGTCACTTCAGCGGAAACGCCACAACCAACGAGCGCAAAACGGTTTTCTCGTACGACGAATTTCCACTTGCCAGACCGTATTCCTCTGGTTACTATGCAGTCCAACTTCTGTCGGACCTGGACGGCAAGCGCAGCTCTTTATGAACATCGGCGAAACCATCCGAAACTACCGCCTTCAGAAAGGCATGTCCCAGGGCGACATCGAAAAACGCACCGGACTTCTGCGCTGCTATCTCTCGCGCGTGGAAAACGGCCACACGATTCCCTCGCTCGACACGTTGGCGAAAATCGCCGGCGCGATGGAATTACCCCTCTCGCAATTTTTCTCCGACTCCGGACACACCAACGGATCGAAGGGCCTGCCGCAGCTCTCTGAAGACGAAGTACGCTTCCTGAGCCAGATCCGCCGGTACTCCACCAGCCTGAATGACAGCGACCGCAAGCTCGTGCTCGCCATGGTGAAGAAGATGGCGGCGAGCGCGACGAGGTAAGGCGGGCCCCCAGTACTTAGCACTCAGCACTTAGCATTCAGCCATTCGACGTCCAATCACGCCCTGACAACAGCTCTTCTTACTCACCGCGTAATTGGCTGTATTCACGAGGCTTGTCTGGGATTCGAGGCGCAGTTGTCGCCCGAACGTTCGGCTGAATGCTGAATGCTGAGTGCCGATTACCTTCGTACCAGACCTTCCGTGGGCGGGCGATATCTCCCCGAAAGGTCGTAGCGTCCCTAAACTGATCGCAGGTGAGGCGTGCCCTGTGACCATTGATGAGGAGTTGAATCAACTCGATACGTTGCTGCGCCGCTTAAAAATCGAGTACGAAGTCTACTTCAATAATCCCGCCAAACGCCCACCGGCGGACCTGGAATGGAAGGCCGTGGCCTTGTTACGCAAACATTCCGACGGCGGCCGCATGAACTTCTCGCAACGTTTCCGTTACAACGAAATGGCGCAACGCTACGCGATCTATAGCGACCTGTGGCGGAAAAAGAGCCGCATCCGCGAGGAAGGCTACCGGCGCCCACAGGACGCGTTGTTGTCGGTGCAGGGCGTGCGTTCCGCCGAGGAACACGTACCGCAGCACCCGACGGTTTACGGGGTCGCGAAGAATTCCAGCGGCTTCACCATCGAGTGTTCCGATGCCGATTCGCAGACGGAGCAAGTGGAGCGACTCTACAACGCCCTAGTGGCTGCCAAAAAGAAGTCGGGGGAAGCGGTCACGGGAAATCTTTCTTCCTTCAGCAGCTTCGTGCGCAACAAGACCAGCCAGATCCGCAAGCAATACGCATGCGAAGCGGTGGAATACTCCGTCGAGTTGCAGGATGGACAGGTGAAGTTGAAGGCAAAGGCGAAGAGCTAGAGGCAGGTCTCAGTGTCGGGCTGTAAGAGCGGTATTCGGTCTTCGGTGCTCGGGATTCGGCAATCGATGTTCGGCTTTGGCACAGCTTCGCCAGCGTTCAGACTTCTCATCGTTAGTCGCGAAACCTTGTAGCGTGTAAAGTTCCTGACAGTCGCGCCGGCGACGTCAGTCACTAGCCGGCACGTAAGTGCGGGAAACCATCCACCACGGCGCGAGTCCCTTCAGGGACGACAGCCATCGACCCATCTGGCAACTGTTTGCTGACGACCGAACGCCTGACGGCTGCCTCAAGGCTGCTGTACAATTTTTAGTCGCTCCTACCTACGGCATTCATCCCTTCTCCCAGCGAGGCGTTTCATGGCAAAAATCCAGCGTGCCATCCTGAGTGTGACCGACAAGACCGGCCTGGTCGATTTCGCAAAACAACTTTCGAAGATGGGCGTGGAACTCATCTCTACCGGCGGCACGGCCAAGCTGCTGCGCGATTCCGGTATCGCGGTCAAAGACATTTCCGAACTCACCGGCTTTCCTGAGATGCTCGATGGCCGCGTGAAGACGCTGCATCCCAAGGTACACGGCGGAATTTTGCACCGGCGGGAGAATGCCGCGCACCGCACGGCCGTCGCCGAGCACGGCATTCAGCCAATCGACATGGTAGTCGTGAACCTGTACGCATTTGAGAAGACGGCAGCAAAGTCTGGTGTGCATTTTGACGAACTGATCGAGAACATCGACATCGGCGGGCCTTCCATGATCCGCTCAGCGGCAAAGAATTTTCAGGATGTGGCGGTGGTGACCTCGCCTGCGGACTACGCGGCGCTGGCCGAGGAGATGTCGAAGTCCGGCGGCTCGCTTTCGGATGCAACCAAGTGGCGCCTCGCGCAGAAAGCATTCGCGACCACGGCGGCCTACGATTCGGCGATTGCGTCGACACTCGAGCGTGTGCATGCGAATGGAAACTTCGAGTTAAAGACGGGTGAAGGCTTCCCGCAGATCCTGCGCATGTCGTTTCAGAAAGTGACGGACCTGCGCTACGGAGAAAACCCCCACCAGAAAGCGGCGATGTATTCAGATGGCTCGGGGAAAGGTGTCGCGAACGGAAAACAGCTGCAGGGAAAAGAACTCTCGTTCAACAACATCGTCGACATGCAGGCCGCTTGGGACCTGGTGCAGGAATTTGACGGGCCTGTAGTGGCGATTATCAAGCACACGAATCCGTGCGGGACAGCGGTCGGCAAAACGCTGCTCGAGGCGTACAAGAAGGCGCTCGAGTGCGATCCGGTGTCGGCGTTTGGCGGGGTGATCGGGGTGAATCGCGTGATCGATGGCGATACTGCCGAGGAGATGGCAAAGCTGTTCTTGGAGGTGATCGCCGCGCCAGGTTTCGATGACGCCGCGAAGGCGAAGTTCGCGGCGAAGAAAAATCTGAGGCTGGTGGAAGTGGCGGCGTCGGATCAGAAGTGGGCGCTGAAGAACGTTTCAGGCGGCATGCTGGCACAGGATGCCGACATCCGTCCGCTCACCGAAGCAGACTTGAAAGTCGTCACCAAGCGCCCCCCGACGCCGGAAGAGAAGCGTGCGCTGCTTTTTGGATGGAAAGTGTGCAAGCACGTGAAGTCGAACGCGATCCTATATGTGCGCGATGGGCAGACGGTCGGGGTCGGCGCCGGCCAGATGAGCCGCGTCGATTCGTGCAAGATCGGCGCGATGAAGGCGCAGCTGCCGCTGAAGGGGACGGTTGCGGCTTCCGACGCATTCTTCCCGTTTCCCGACGGCGTGGAGGAGATCGCGAAGGCGGGAGCGACGGCGATCATCCAGCCGGGTGGATCGGTGCGCGATCAGGAGGTGATCGAAGCGGCAGACCGGCACGGGATGGCGATGATCTTTACCGGAGTCCGGCATTTCCGGCACTGAGTTTCGTGTGGATGACTGCGCGTTCGCTCAGTCGAGGGCGAGACGCCGCTTCGACAAGCTCAGGTCAGGCTCTCGCGACAGCCGGCAGGATGCCGGCGCTACTGTCGGAAACCGGGACCGCTGCTCTCGCGTTTCTCAAACTTGGATGTTGCTCAATACGAAGCGCACGCGATCTTCGACCGAGACACGCGGAAGTTCAACAAGTTCGTAGCCGAATTCCTTATAAGTAGCGGTCAGGGCATCGTAGGTGCGCACGGCCTCGTCGAAATCCTGCTTGCGCTCGCGGTCGGGGTGAAAGATTTCCTTCCACGGCGGTGCGACGAAGACGCGGCGGTTGTAGCGAAACTCCTCCGCTGCCTTGACGACGTGTTGGGGAACGGGCAGGCCCGACAGCCGGAGGTATCCGGCGACGTCCAGAACTCCGCGATCGAAGAAGACAGCGCCCGGGTGTTCTTGTGCGAGACCGTAAGAGCGCATCTCCCAGGACAGCATGAGTTCGGCAAAGAGGGCGCGGTCGGCCGAAGGGAGGGCCGAGCCTCCGATATCTACCTGATCCTGGATGATGCCGCGTCCGGCTTCGACGCTGCGCGGATAGCCGAGGCGCTCGAGGGCATCGATGAGGGAGCTTTTTCCGGAGCCGGGACCGCCGGTCAAGACGAAAAAACGGTCTGCAGTGCGAACCAAAACGTTTCTCCTTGCGTTTTTGTGGCGGGGACGCCTGCGATGTAAAGTTTGGTCAAAGAAAACCGGTCGTACCTGTCCTTCTGAGGTTACTTTGGAGCCCGTTTTTGTGGGCTGATTCCTTTCGCCGCAGGAAGGGCGCGGAGTACAATCTTGATACACCCGCGCGCGGCGGTTGAGCATCTAAATCGCTAATAGTTTGCGCTTAAAGGTATTGCATGAAGAGACTTTTCGTTTCGTTTTCGGTGCTTCTGCTAGCGGCAGGGGCGGTTTTCGCTCAGGCCGGTAACACTCCTGCAGACACCCAACCATCGGGACAGTCGGCCAGCCAACCACCCGCGCATAAAGTGGATAAGGCGGCCGCGTACTATCACTACTCTGTCGCGCACATGTACGAAGAGCAGGTCGCGGTCTACGGGCGCAGCGAGATGGCGAGCAAGGCGATCGATGAGTATCGACTCGCGATCGAAGCGGACCCTTCGTCGGAGTATCTGACCTCGGGTCTGGCCGAACTGTACGCCAAAACCGGGCGGATCCGCGAGGCGGTCAGCGAGGCGCAGGACATCCTGAAGCGCGATCCTAACAACCTCGAAGCCCACAAGCTGCTGGGACGGATCTATCTGCGGTCGCTGGGCGACATGCAGTCGGGAAATGGCTCGAGCAGCGTTCTGAAGCTGGCCATCGAGCAGTACGAGCAGATCATCAAGATCGAGCCCGACAACATGGACGACCACCTTCTGCTCGGGCGCTTGTATCGGCTGAACAACGATCTCGGCAAGGCGGAAGCTGAATTTAAGACCGCGGTGAAGCTGCAGCCGAATTCCGAGGAAGCTGTCACCACGCTTGCCTATCTCTATAACGAGGAAGGCGATGCGAACCACGCCGTGCAGGTTCTGAGTTCGGTGCCAGACGATGGCCGCTCGGCAAAGATGTATTCCGCGCTCGGTTACACCTATGAGCAGCAGAAGCAGTACAAGGAAGCCATCGAGGCGTACCGGCACGCGATCGAACTGGATCGCGACAATCTGGATGCGATCCGTGGCCTGGCCGAGAACCTGATGAACGACGGCCAGACTGAAGCTGCGCTCGAGCAATACAAGGTCATCGCGGACGCGAATCCGGAAGATGCGCAGACCTATCTGCACATGGCCGAGATCTACCGGAAGAGCGGCAAGTTCGATCTCGCGCTGGAAAATCTGAAGAAGGCCGAAACCATGGTGCAGGACTCGATCGAGGTCCCGTACAACATGGCGGCGGTGTACCAGGCGCAGGGACGCTACGACGAGGCCGTGCAAACGCTGCAGGATCTCCTGAAGAAGACCGAGAAACCCGACAACAGCTACAGCCAGGGCGAGCGGAATAACCGTGCGGTGTTCCTGGAGCGGCTGGGAACGGTGTATCGCGAACAGGGCAAGTATCCGGAAGCGGTGGATGTGTTCCGCAAGATGGTCGCGCTGGGCGACGACAATACCGTCCGCGGATATCAGCAAATCATCGACACCTATCGCGAGGCGAAGCAATGGCAGCAGGCCACGGCGGCTGCAAAGGAAGCGGTTCAGAAGATGCCGAATGACCGCGGCCTGCAGATGGTGTATGCCGGTCAGCTGGCCGACAGCGGTCAGCCCGACAAGGCACTGGCCGAGGTTCGTGCCATGCTGAAAGGCACCCCGGACGATCGGGAGGTCTACATCACGCTGGCGCAGATGAACACGCGCCTGAAACGCTGGGACGATGCCCAGGCGGCTCTCGATAAGGCGGACAGCCTCTCGACCAAGCCGGAGGACAAGGAGTACGTCTACTTCCTGCGTGGCTCGAGTTTCGAACGCGAGAAGAAGTACGAGCAGGCCGAGGAGAATTTCCGCAAGGTACTGGCCATCGATCCGCAGAACTCGATGACGCTGAATTACTTGGGCTACATGCTGGCGGATCGCAACATGAAGCTGGAAGAGGCGCTGACGCTGATCAAGAAGGCCGTGGACCTTGAGCCGGCGAACGGTGCGTATCTGGATTCGCTGGGCTGGGCATATTTCCGGCTGGGCAAGTTCGATCAGGCGGAAGAACAGCTGCTGAAGGCATCGCAGAAAATCGCGACCGATCCGACTGTGCAGGATCACTTGGGCGATCTGTACCAGAGAACAGGACGGCTAAAACTGGCGGCCGTTCACTGGGAGCGGGCCTTGGCGGAGTGGAACAAGACGGTCACAGCCGAAGTGGATACGGATAGTCTGGCCAGCGTGCAGAAGAAGCTGGAATCCGCCAAGATGAAGCTCGCGAGAGAGCAGGGCAGCGAGAAGCCGTAAGAACAAAGTTTCAGGGTTTCGAGTTTCAAAGTTTCGCGTTTCATCCTTACGTTTCGCAGATCGGGGTTTCAGGGTTTCAAGGAGGCTTTCCTCTTTGAGCACTCTGGACCCCCGAACTTTGTAAGGTGGATGTGCCAACCTTGAAACTCTGCAACCTGCACGCCTAGACTCATTTCATGCTTGCTGAATACGCCGTGCACGTGGAGGAATCCCGCGGGCGACGGTATCCTCAGCCTCAGCATCCCTACCGCAACGACTTTCAGCGCGACCGGGACCGGGTGATCCATGCGCGTGCCTTCCGGCGGCTCGAAGCGAAAACCCAGGTCTTCACTCGGCGTTATTCCGATCACTTCCGCAACCGGCTCACCCACACCCTTGAAGTCTCGCAGATCGCGCGCACGGTAGCTCAGGCATTGAAACTGAACGTCGACCTGGTCGAGGCGCTGGCGCTGGTGCACGACATTGGGCATCCCCCCTTCGGGCATGCTGGCGAAAAGGCGTTGAACGGCGCGATGCAGGTGCACGGGCTGTCCTTCGATCACAATCTGCATGCACTGCGGATCGTGGAAGACTTCGAGATTCGTTATGCGGCGTTTCGCGGGCTCAACCTTACGTTTGAGGTGCGGGAAGGGATCATCAAGCATTCGCGGGACTACGATCCGCAAAAGTTCCCGGAGCTGGCCGAATACCTGCTGGAGCAGCGGCCGCCGCTGGAGGCCCAGCTGATCGATCTGGCCGACGAAATCGCCTACAACACGGCGGACCTGGATGATGGATATGAGGCACACTTGCTCACGCTCGACGAAATCCGCGAAGGCGTGCCGGTGTTCGCTCAGTTCTTTGATGAGGTCGAGGAACTCTATCCCGAGGCAGCTGACAAATTGAAGTTCAACGAGACGATCAAGCGGGTGCTCGATCGGCTGGTGGGTGACCTGATCCAGAACACGCAGGCCCGGGTGGAAGGAGCGAAAGTCAGAACCCTCGAAGATGTGCGTCGACATCCGGAGCGGCTCTCGGCTCTCACCGCTGAGGTTGAAGAGGAGCGCAGGACGACAAAGCAGTTCCTCTATGACAACCTGTATTTCAGCCCGTCCCTGGCCGAAGAAAAAGATGACGCCGACATCGTCATAAGTACACTTTTCGAGCAGTGGATGGAGAAGCCGTCCAAGCTGCCGAATAACTATCAGGAGAAGGCACGCGAAGAGCCCCTGGCGCGCGTGGTGTGCGACTACATCGCAGGCATGACAGATCACTTTATCTATGAGCAGTACGAAAGATTCGCCGGCGTCCGATAAAAAGCCACTCTGTACCCGGCCCCAGTCGTGCCATTTGCACAGGCCGCGATTCGTATTAGTTTGGTAGTTTGCGAAATCTGGGGATTTGGGCTGACGGAGGGCTTTCCATGACGCATTCAAAACTCAACGGCAGGGCGTTGCTCTGCGGCGCATTGTTGGTCGCGGGACTGGTGATGCGCCCACCGGCCGCCCTTGCTCAGCTTGAGCAACAACAACAGCAGCAGGACGATCCCGACACTTTGGCGATGCGCCGCAAGGCCCTCGATCTTTACCGGCAGGGAAAGTTCGTCGATGCCATGCCACTGCTGGAGAGGCTGTCCGTAACCCATCCGAGTGACTATGTCCTGAAAGAGCACTGGGCCTACTGCATCCTGGAATACTCGGCGACGCTGAAGGATCCCGAGGCTCGCAAGAAAGCCCGAATTCAGGCCCGCAGCCTCGCCATGGAAGCGCAAAAGGGAGGAGATCAGAGCGACCTCCTGCAAACTCTGGTCGCCATCCCCGAGGATGGATCAGAGACAAAGTTTTCCGAGCGCGACGATGTCAACGAAGGCATGAAGGCCGCCGAGGGCGATTTTGCGCGCGGCGACGTCGAAAAGGCGCGCGAAGGCTATAAGCACGTTCTCGAACTCGATCCCAAGAACTACGAAGCGACTCTCTTCATTGGAGACGCCTACTTCAAGGAGAAAGCCTTCAACGCGGCGAACGAGTGGTTCGCCAAGGCGGCGCAGATCAATCCGAACCGTGAGTCGGCCTATCGCTACTGGGGAGATTCGCTGGCCATGGCAGGCAAGAACGACGAGGCCCGCGACAAGTACATCAAGGCAGTGCTCGCCGAGCCCTACACCCGCTCCTCCTGGACGGCACTGCGGCAGTGGGCGAACAATGTCAAACAGCCGTTTAACGGCATCCTGCTGCAGAATAAGTCGTCAGCGAAGACCGGCGGCAACCCATCCGGCCCCCTGGACGACCACACGCTGGATCAAAGCAGCCCGGAAACAGCCGGGTGGAACGCTTACGACGCGACCCGCGCCGACTGGAAGGAAAGCAAGTTCAAAAAGGAATTCCCGAACGAAACCGCCTATCGCCGATCCATGAAAGAAGAAGCGGATGCACTGAACAGCCTGGTAAAAGTTCTGGAGCCGGAGGCGACCAGCGAAAAAAAGGCACGAAAGCTGGACCCGACGCTGCTCCAGTTGATCGAAATCGACCAGAAGGGCCTGTTGGACCCGTTCGTTCTGCTGAATCGCGCAGATCCGCAAATCGCGAAGGACTATCCCGCATACCATGTAGAGCACGCCGACAAGCTGTATCAGTACATGGATGAATTCGTTCTGCCCCATGGAACACCTCAGGCGGCCAAGTGAGCCTGGCGATAACTGAAACGGGCGACTCGCCCGTCTCTCAATCGTCAGATTCGACCGAACAGTCTATGTCGTCGGCTTCGACGCCAGAAGATACCCGCGCCGGCTCTGGTATTCGACCTCCGGCGCATACGGATCCCGCTCGCGCGCTTCCTCAATCCGAAAGCCTGCGTCCCGTAGATAACCGGACATTTCGTTAGTAGTAAAGAGGGCTATGTCGAGGCTAACGGCGTGGCCCAGCATCTCCTCGTGATGGCTGTCTTCGCTGCCGAGATGAAAGGTCAGCAGCAAATACCCTCGGGGCTGCAGTACTCTCCGCATCTCTTCCAGCGCGCTCACGACCTGCCGGCGCGGTATGTGGATGATGGAGTAGAAAGCCGCCATCGCGTACACGGACCCGGACGCCAGTCCGAGGGCAAGTATCGAACTCTGGACAAAGCCGATGTCAGGATTCAGACGGCGCGCCTCTCGCAGCATCCCGGCGGAGAGATCCAGGCCGAAGGCATCAACGCCGCGGTCCTTCAAATAGCGGGCGATCTGCGCCGGACCGCAGCCTATGTCGCAGGTTCGGCCACGACCCCGAACACGGTCGGCGAAGCGGTCGAGGAGTTCGCGATCAAAAGGTTTCCCCTCCAGCTCGTCATATATTTCGTCAGCGTAGGCGCGCGCGACTGCATCATAGCTTTCGCGCAGGTTGGCGGGTTTTGCCGTGGGATGCGGGGATTCCGGTTTACCTGTCATAGGCCATCAGATTTCCGGACACCTCGCGAAAGTGCAAATTCCTTCCACGTTATCCGCCGGAATTCCGGGGGCGCTGTGCCTGGATCAGGTCGGTTACTTTGGGGAGTTGAAATCTACGGTAGTTTTTATAGCAAGTGCTGCCAAATTTACCCTGCAAACCGTTGCGAACCCGCACGAACACTTGCAAGGGCGCTACAATGTAATTGGTACACAAGGATTTAGCGTCTCGCTGGGTCGTGGAGATTTGGCACGAAACCTGTAAATAGCTAAGGCAGGTCCGGCCGAACCAGGCAGGGCCGAGCTGGTAGGTTTTGAGTGCATACGTTGCGTCAGCGTATGCCGGCAAAGCAACATCTTGCTCTAGTAAACACCCGTTAGGGGACGCACTTAAAAATCACGCAACACGCTCTCAGGCGTGCTGGAGTGGAGCCCGAAGCTCCCCCAATCGGAGGAAGTTCAATATGAAAAACAGCTTGATTGCACTGCTCGTCGCGGGCGCACTGACGATTCCGGCGTTCGCGCAGCAGACTACCTCGTCCACACCGTCACAGGGTACGACCCAGGCCGCTCCGGCGCCGACCAAAGCCGATGCCGCCACTGGCAAAGATCCCTTGCAGCCCGACACCCACGAAGGCTTCTGGGGCAAGCTGAATCCCTTCGCCCGCAAGAAATATGTGCAGCGGCAGACATCGCCCATCCGCGACCGCGTAAATGAGCTCGACGAGCTGACCTCTTCGAACACGAAGATGATCAAGGACGTCGACTCGCGCGCCCAGCAGGGCATCCAGCTGGCCTCGAACAAGGCGAATGAAGCCGATCAGCATGCCATTGACGCTGGTAATCGCGCGAATACGGCGCAGCAGACGGCTCAGACCGCGACCACGCGGATCACGAATGTCGAGCAGGTCGTAGGCAACATCGACCAGTACACGCCTTCAACCCAGACCGAAATCCGCTTCAAGGCCGGCCAGACCGTGCTGAGCAAGGCAGCCAAGGACGCCCTCGACGAGATGGCGACCCCGCTGAAGAGCCAGCGTGGCTACATCGTAGAAGTCCAGGGCTTCTCCTCGGGCCACGGCCAGATCGCGATCCAGAACTCGCAGAAGATGGCCGAATCCGTCGTTCGCTACCTGGTGCTGAACCATGACATCCCGGTTTACCGGATTTATCTGGTCGGGATGGGCAATGCTCCGACACAGGCGGCGAACACTGGCGACGCGAAGCCGAAGCGCACCACTGGCGGACGCGTTGAGATCAGCCTTCTGAAGAACGATCTCGACAAGCTGGCGGCCACCACCCCGACGGGATCGACCGATCAACAGCAGGCACAGCCGAAATAACGGTTCCACAACGACGGGACTTGTTCCCGTCCTCTCCCCCGGAAAGCCTCTCGCTACTGCGAGAGGCTTTTTGCTTGCGGGAGGTTTCGGCCAGCTTGTGGAGATTTGTCAAAACGAAATGCCGAAACCAAGCGTGGTGGCGTTTTGCTCTCGCCGTGGCGCGAATTCCATGGATGGTGCCCTGGGGATCGACCGTCTCGCGGGAGTTATCCACCGCCGTGATCTGCCCGGCCAGCGGCTGCGGCTGACTTTCGGGAAGGATGAGCGTATCGAACTGGAGATCGAGCTGCGCAGTTTCGTGCGACAATCCGACGCCCACGCGGCGCACGTGCGCAACAACGCCGTGCAACTCCGTGTTCATGGGCAGAACAATCTGTCCGTCTAGCTCGACCGGCTGGATCACGATCGCGGAGATTGGAGTGTCCTGCTTGCTTCCGAACGAGGAAATTGTCTGGCGAAGGCGGATGTGCAGCGTCGTGCCGCTGGGCACGGCTTCCGTGGCGGGAGTGTTTGCGGAAGCACGCGTTTCAGACGTCTGCGCGGGGAGCAGCGGAGCGATCACGAGAAACAACGGAAGAAACTGCCAGCACAGGCCCTTTCACAAAATGCCTTCAACAATCTAAGTCAACCAACCGTAGGGCTCGGGGTCGGCAATTATACAGGCTGGCAATCGGTGGTTGGTTTCGCTGACGTCAAAACCTTGGGGGCGATTTGCGGTCTAACCATGAGACCAGTTGGCACCAGTCGGGGTAACGGTCAGCAGCTCTGCTTTCGAAATTGTCGCAATCGCAGAACTCTACCCGGCGATTGAGGAGTACAATCGTGCCCGCATCCCTCCCCAAGGGGCACTCGGTGGAAACGATCTACTATTCCAGGTACGACTCTCTCGCGGGACCGTTGATGGTGGCGGTGTCGGAGAAAGGGTTAGTCGCTCTCGAATTTGATCGGGGAAAATTTCCGTCCTCGCGCGACAAAAATCTCACGTGGGAACTTTCCGACAAGAAAACCAGGCCATACACGCGGGAACTCACCGAGTATTTCGCCGGCAAACGCCGTGACTTCAGCTTTCCGCTCGATCTGCGCGGAACCCCTTTTCAGCTGAGTTGCTGGCGCGCCCTGCTCAAAATCCCTTACGGCGAGACACGCACGTATGCGGATATCGCACGGTCGGTTGGCCAACCGCAGGCTTTTCGTGCGGTGGGCATGGCCAACAACCGAAACCCGATCGCCATCGTTGTGCCTTGCCACCGCGTGATCGCCTCTGACGGCACGCTGTGCGGGTACGGCGGCGGTCTCGACGTAAAACGAAAACTCCTCGAACTCGAAGGCGCGCTGACGGGCACCCTGGCCGCCTGATTCGCGGCGCGAGCACGGCTTTTCATAGCAGTGCGTACTTGTCTCGGACACGCCCCCGGCGTGTCCTTTTGGGGTTTCGGGCGATGCTTCCTCGCATCGAGTATTCCGTGAGCGCCCACGCGCCCGCCGACCAGTTGTGGGAGGCCTTTTGTGACTTGAGCCGGCTCTTGAATCGCGGGACGTACATCGATGCGACGTGGATTGAGGGCAAGCCGTGGCAAGTCGGCAGCCGCATGCGTTACACGCTGGAAAAGCCGATCCCCGCGGTCATTCAGTCGGTGATTACATCGCTGGAGCCGCCGCGCAGGGTATCGATCATCAATCACTCGCTGGGAATCACCGCCGACCAGATTGTCACCTTCAGCAGTTTCCCTTCGGGCACGACGCGCGTCACGATGTCCATCGAGTTTGTCGGCGAGTCGAAGGAACTCGCTCCGCAAGGCGTAATCGATGCAATTCACTTCCTTACCCGGGACGCGTTGGATTCCATGCTCGCACGCTGGCGCGAGAAAATGCAGGCCTGAGGCGCCGGACAGGTGAGCCCCTGTCTCTCCATTGCCTGTGGTTATTCGACCAGGTACCAGAAAGGTGGCCTTCTACAGGCGACGAGTAGGGCTATCCGCCCAATTCCCGCAGCCGCCGCTCAAGAAATCTCCGCGCAGGATCCTGCCGGGCCAGGTTCAGGGCCTGCCGGTAGGATTCGATTGCCTCGTCCTTGCGGCCCAGTCGCCGGAGTAGATCAGCGCGCGCAGAGTGGGCGAGATAGTAGTCCTCCAGATCGCCGCGTTTGAGGATCGAGTCGATTAACGCGAGGCCCGCGGCGGGACCTTCTCGCATCGCCACAGCCACGGCGCGATTCAGTTCGATCACGGGTGAAGCGTTCGCCCGCAGAAGGACATCATAGAGCCCCACGATCTCCGCCCAATCTGTCTCGGCGGCAGCCTGCGCATCCGAGTGCACGGCGGCGATCGCCGCTTGCATCGTATACGACCCGAAATTTCGGGACGCAAGCGAGCGCTCGACGAGACCCTTGCCTTCATGAATGAGATTGCGGTCCCAGAGACTTCGATCTTGTTCTTCCAGCAAGATCACCTCGCCGACGAGGGATGTGCGCGCCGTGCGGCGCGATTCCTGGAGCAGCATGAGTGCGAGCAACCCAAGGACCTCGGGCTCAGGCAGCAACTCGACCAGCAGACGGCCCAGGCGGATTGCTTCGCCCGAGATATCCGCGCGCGTCAGCGACGGACCCGACGACGCGGAGTAGCCTTCGGTAAAGATCAAGTAGACCACCTGAAGAACCGAATCCAGCCGTTCTGGCAGATACTTGCGAGGTGGCACTTCGTAGGGAATTCCGGCATCGCGGATTTTCGATTTCGCGCGGACGATCCGCTTGGCGATGGTGGGTGCGCTGGTCAGGAACGATCGTGCGATCTCTTCCGTCGTCAGACCGCACACCTCGCGCAGGGTCAACGCCACCCGTGCTTCCGCCGGCAGCGCGGGATGGCAACAGGTGAAAATCAATCGCAGCCGGTCGTCTTCGAGGTGCTTATCGTCCAATTGCGTAGGGTCGAACGGTTCGGCCTGGAGGTTCTCAGCCAATTCGTCGAGGTCTGTGTCGAAGCGGGCGCGGCGGCGAATCCGATCGATGGCTTTAAATCGGCCGGTGGTCACGAGCCACGCTCTGGGATTGTCGGGAACTCCGTCCTTCGGCCAGTGCTCCATCGCCGCGATGACGGCCTCGTGAAGAGCTTCCTCGGCGAGATCGAAGTCGCCGCCGAGCAGGCGAATCAGCGTGGCGAGGATGCGGCGCGATTCGGTCGCGTACACCTGGTCAAGAATCGCGCGCACCTGATCTGGAGTCTTTTCCGTCATTCGCCGCCTCTGCCGCTGTCGTCGCTAGACCAACTCTCGGACCGGACGAACTTCAAACCCGTCCAAACTCAATGACTGGAATCTTCGAGGCGAGCCGGATAGCTTCGTCCCGATCCTTCGCCTCCACTAGGATGAAGCCGCCGACTTGTTCGCTCGTTTCCGCAAAGGGGCCGTCGGTCACCGACATCTTATCGCCTTGCCGTCGCACCACAGCCCCGGCTTTCACAAACTCAAGAGCCTGCGATAAAGTGGCCCTTCTCGCGCAGATGCCGGTCGTACGCGAGGCTGTCGTTATTGAGGGTCTGAGCGTCCTTGGGCGACAAGGCTTCCAGCTTCTTTTCATTTACGTAAATCAGACACAAATACTTCATGATTCCCCCAGAGGATTCGTTCTCGTCAACCTTGTTTTCAAGGTGAAGGAGCCGCGTATGCCTTCCGTCGTCAGGCCTCGGGCTTCGGCGATACCGACTTCATCGCATACGACGACCACGGGCGCTTGACGTCGTCGCGCGTGATCTCGATGATTGGCCGCACCTCGATGCCACCCAGGCGGGCAGGCGGGATCTTCGACGCGAGCTGAATCGCTTCGTTCAGGTCCCGGGCTTCGATCATGACAAATCCGCCGATCTGCTCGTTGGTTTCGGCGAACGGGCCGTCGGTGATAGTCACCTTGCCGTTCCGTACACGGATGGTGCTGGCGGCCTGCACCGACTCCAGGGGGTGGGCGACGATAAAATGCCCGCCCTTGCGCAAGACATCGTCGTAGTCGAGGGCTTCTTCCATCAGGGCCTGGGACTCCTGCACCGACAGGGCATTCCGTTTGTTCTCGTCATAAAACACAAAACACAGGTATTTCATGAAGTTCTCCTCGAGGCGCTTCGCCCCTTCATAAGCTAGACGGTTCGCGGCCTTCGAATTGGACAGGGAATCTTTCGGCCCCGAACGACATTTTTTTGATCCTCTGGTCGTTGGGTTCGGGTCCACCCAGGAGCGGGTGATTTGGGACTCGCACGTATAATCGACCCGCGCAAATCCGGACCCGTCATCCGTGGCCACAACCGCAGTAGTCAAATCCGCCAAATCCATCATTCGTAAAGCTGGCCTCTTCTACTTCGTCTGGGTGATGTTCTCCTACTGTACCGGTGGGCCATTCGGCCTGGAGGACATGATCACCAAATCCGGCCCGGGCATGACCCTGATCTACCTGCTGATCATTCCCCTGTTCTGGTCGATTCCCGTCTCGCTCGTATCCGCCGAGATGACGACCGCCATGCCGGTGGAAGGTGGATTTTATCGCTGGGCACGCGCGGGTTTTGGAGACTTCTGGGGATTTCTGGCGGGCTGGTGGAACTGGTGCGCTTCGTTCCTGCTGGGTGCGGTGTATGCGGTGCAGTTTTCCGACTACCTGAGATTTTACGCGCCTCAACTCACACCGTACGGACACTACGCGGTGTCGCTCGTAGTCATTGCGGTGATCACGTGGATCAACATTCGTGGGATCGAAGCGGTCGGCAAATTCGCCACGGCGCTGGAGATTTTCATCCTGCTGCCCGTCCTCGTAATGGTGGTGATCGGACTGGCGAAGTGGCACCACAATCCGTTCTCCCCCGTCGTGCCGCCGCACCAGCCGGTTTCTAGCGTCTTTGGCGTTGGGCTGGCGATCGGGCTTTGGCTCTACTCAGGGTACGAGCAATCGTCCACAGTCGCCGAGGAAGTCGAGAACCCCCAGCGGACCTATCCGCTGGCTCTCGCGATTGTAGTGCCGCTTTCCATCGCCGTTTACTTCCTGCCGACCTTCGCATCGCTAGCCGCCCTCGGGAACTGGCAGGCCTGGCACACGGGATATTTCTCGGATGCCGCCCAGCTAGTCGGCGGGCGATGGCTTGGCTTGTGGATGACGTTCGCCGCGATGATCACCAATCTTTCGTTGCTCAACGCCACAGTCCTAACGTCAACGCGCATGCCGTTCGCCATGGCGGAAGATGGCTACCTGCCGAAATTCCTGACGGGCAAGTCACTCCGCTTCGGCACGCCGTGGGTCGGCATCGTGATTTCCGCGATCGTGTACGGCCTGCTCTCTCTGCATTCGCTGCCGGAGTTGATTGCGGTCTACAACTGGCTGCGGGCGGCCACGACGGTCATCACGGTAGCTGCCGCGTGGCAACTTCGTCGCAAGCTGCCAGATCTGCCACGATCGTTCGTGGTTCCGGGAGGGATGCTCGGCTTGATTGGCGCCGTCGGCGCTGTAGTGGTGATGACCGTGGTCGCGCTGACCTTCAGCGATCGCTACGGAGCACGATGGGGGCCGTGGGCGCTGGTGGCCGGAGTGGTGATTTATCTTGCGCTGAAGCCGTTGCGCCGCCGCGGGATCATCGCGCAACCATAAACACGAAACCCCGGAATTTGCGCCGTCGTGAGTCGCGTAGACGATCGGCGTTCCCGGGGTGATTTTGCCTAAATCAGACCTCGCGCAGATCCGCGCTCAGTGTACGAAGTTCGAAACCAATCCCATGACGATCGATCCGAGCATCGCGACGGCAACAAAGCACAGCGCCACGCGGGCCTCGGAGCTCTCGGTGACCGAGTCAAACATTGGTTTGATCCCCCATCGGAATTAACCCCAACCAGCGCGGGATTATAGCACCGGCGCCTGCTGCAGCAAACGACCCGAAGTCTCTTGAAGGTAACCTCAGCTCACCCAATCGAGAAACTTGTAATACGCGCCCGCAAAGGGCAGGAACCACGGCTTGCCGTTGTAGAGGCCAAGCGGAGCGCCGGGAAAGGGAATGCCGACGAAGGGATTCTCGGGTGACTCGCCAGCCATCTCGAGCGCCATCAGCTGTCCCTGATAGGTGGCCATGGCCACGCCGTGGCCCGCGTATCCCAGCGCGTAGTGGATGCCATCAATTTGCCCGGCGTGGGGCATGATGTCGAACGCGAAGTCGAGCGTGCCGCCCCATACGAACTCCACTTTCGTATCGCGCAACTGGGGATAGACTTCGATCATGCCGCGCCGCAGAATCTCCGCGCTTTTGCGGATGGAGTCCCCGGTCTCGGGGAAGAAAGCCGCGCGCCCGCCGAAGAGCATGCGATTGTCGGGCGTGAGGCGATAGTAGTAGATGTAGTTCTTGGAGTCGTAGATCATGCGGTTGCGCGGGCTCAATTCGCGCGCCAGTGCCTCATGGAGAACTTCCGTCGCAATGATGTACGAGCCTATCGGGATGATCTTTTTCTGCAACGCGGGAGTTGCCGAGCCGGTGTAACCGCTGGTTCCAACAAAAACATTCTTCGCCCAGAGCGTCCCTTGTGGGGTCGTCACGTTCCATCCCGCGGTCGCGTTTTTAGATACGCGCTCGATCTTTCGTACGCGGGCGTGCTCGAAGACGAACGCCCCTGCGCGGATCGCGGCCGCTCCCAGTCCTGCGACGTAGCGCGCCGGATTCACTCCAACGCTGGTCTCATCGACCATGCCGCCGAAGTAAATGTCCGATCCGATCTCGGAGCGGAGTTCGCCCCGCGGCACAGTCTTCAATTCGTGATTGAACTCGCGGCGAATGACATCGACCTGTCGCGCATAGTCATCGAAGTGCGCTTGCTTGCAGGCAACCTCGAGATGGCCGCAGCGCGAGAAATCGCAGGCGATGTTTTCTTCGCAGACGATCTGTTCGACGCAATCAATCGACGCCAGCGACGCCGCATACATCCGTTGCGTGCGCTCGCGGCCATACATCGAGATGAGCTTGTTGACGCCCAACTTCATCCCGGTGAGAACCATTCCCCCATTGCGGGAACTGGCGCCCCAGCCAATGGTCTCCGCTTCCAGCACCGCGACTGACGCGCCTTTTTTTGCCAGGGTCCGTGCGGCCGATAGTCCGGTGAAACCCGCGCCAATCACCGCAACATCGACGCTTTGCGAGAGGGCCCGCGAGGCGTCGGTCTTGGGCATCTCGACCGTGGTCGACCAATAGTTCTGTTGTTGGATTTCCATTCCCTTCCGTTACAGATTCTGTCGCGAAGAGTGATTTGTTCTGCGGAGCTGAGGACGAGCATTCCTTGCCCACGAAACGGAGCATTGTACAAGGCAAATACGTCGCATGCATGGAACCGCGAATTCCCAAATCCGGAAAACTACGCTGGCTAAGCGAATACTTCGGTTACTTGTTCATCCGAGGAAGCCGCGACTAGAGTGAGCTGTGGGCTTCGTATGAACGGAATCCGCCTTACTGGTTGCGTGCTTTCGTTCGCGGGACTTCTTCTCATCACCGTCGCAACGCCGATCTTCTCTCAAAACACGGCTTCATCCGCCACCGGCCAGCAGAAGTCTCTCGCCGACACCGTGCGTGAGACAAAGGCAGGTAAAACCGCCAAGGCCACCAAGGTCTTCACCGACGACGATGAGACGGCCTTCCGGAAAAGCCCTTTGCCTCAGCTGAACCTCGACGGCGATGACAACAGTGACGAGATCCTCGACGCGATTCTGAAATATCAGGCATCGCACAAGCCGGAGGAAACCGAGAAAGCCGTCCACGACTGGTATGACGAGACGGACGGGTTCCTGGCGAACGCCATCCACGACAGCATCGAGTCTCGCAACCTGCGGCAGTCGAACCTGAGCAACAGCTACGAAATGTGCCAGTCGGGTGGCGACTACGAGCAGTGCGCAAAGCGCCGCCAAGCCGAAATGCGCGGCGCGCGCCTGGACGCCCAGCGCATTCAGCAGGACGGTCAGCGCGTCGGCCGCATCCAGCAGGCGTTCCTGCGGATTCGTGCCGGGCTCCAGCGCAATCAGCTGCGATATTCGTGGTTCAAGGTGCGCAACGCCAACGGGGTGGGCAGCTTCTAACGCTGCGCTTCGGCGTCACCCACATCGCCTTACTGCGGCTGCAAAACCAGCGGCTTCTCTAACCCGAAGTGCAGAAGCGTCTCTGCCGGCACCTTCACCTGTTTCCCGCGTGTGAACAACTGGGTCACGAAGCCACCGCCTGCACCCGCTCCCGCGCCAATCGCGGCCCCCCGTCCTCCGCCGAAGATCGCACCCAGCAATCCTCCGATCGCGGCGCCACCACCCAGCATCTCCGCAGTGCGCTTGTTCTTACCGAATCCCTTATCGTTCGATTCTTTCAGCTCCGAGCTGAACACGCGGTGCACATGGCCGTTGATCGTGACTGTGTCGAGATCAAGGTAAAGATACGGCGACCCCGCGCCACCGCCCGACTCGGAGATGATCAGCAGCTTCGCTGGAGAGTGCGTCGGAATCGCAACGCCACCGGAGAGATCGTCGACCGCCTCGGTCACTTCCGCCGAGAAACGCTGGCCCGGAGTCGCACTGTCCGAATCGATATTCTCATTCGTCCGAATGTGGACTTCGGTTCCGGTGGGAATGACCTTGGCGTTCGCCGGCGCCATCATCGCCTTGGCCACTTCCGCACTGCTGAAGACCAGCGATTCGACGTCCTTCTTTGGAAACTGGTACAGGATGCCGAGATTGTCCTTGAACGCGAGAGGATCGGTGGCGTTAAAGGTCCCGGAATAGACTTTGCCATCGCGCAGGGTAACCGTGTCATTCGTGGACGTGAATACGAGTGACTGCACGTCGTGGATGGGGAAGGTGTACTGGATGCCACTGGTATCGGTGAAACCGAGAGTGCCGCCCGGCGCGCCGAGATATTGTCCCGAATAACTCGATCCCGACTTGGTGATGACAGTGTCAGCAAAACACGCAGCCGTGAGCCAGAGGATCGTCACAGTCGCAAGAAAAGTCTTCTTCATCCATCGTCTCCACAACAGGTCAAAGAGATTTCGCTTTTGTGATTGCCTGGAAAATGTCTGCAAATTAAGGAGGTCAGCATCATACTCTTTCTCTTTGTCACGACAGACGTTGGGGGCCGCTCCCTCCCGTAACTCGCGGTTTCGGAAGCCACCTTGAATGGGCTTTCCCGAGCCCGTAAACTTAAGCCAGGTGCACGTACATGCCAGCCACGGTGGGGGAGAGAAGACTTCGCGCGTCTTGCGCATCTCCTTGTTCGTTACGCTGGCCTACATTGTTCTGCTGGTCATTGCGGGATTGCGCGCACATTCGCTGGCACTACTGTCAGAAGCCGGCCACAATCTTTCGGACTTCGTAGCCCTGCTGCTTTCGCTGGTCGCGGTTTATCTGCAGTCGAGGCCGCCCAGCGCCACCAAGACCTATGGGTACCATCGCGCGGGGGTGCTGGCAGCGCTGATCAACGCCGCGTCGTTAGTGGTGATCTCGTTCTTCATCTTCTACGAGGCCTTCCGGCGCCTGCAGAATCCGGAGCAGGTCCATGCCGGCACCATGATGTGGGTGGCCGCGGCCGGCGTGGCGATGAACGGAGTGATCGCTCTCCTGCTTTACCGGGCCGGGGGCGACGTCAACATCCGCAGCGCCCTGATCCACGAAGTCGGCGACACGCTCTCCACGGCCGCTGTCATCATTGGCGGCTGGGCCATCCTGCTTACGGGCAAGTACTGGATCGACTCCGCGCTGTCGTTCGGAATCGGCGCTTTGATCCTGTGGTCGTCGTTCGGCATACTGCGCGAAACCATGAATATCCTGCTCGAAGGCACGCCGAGTGGCCTGAAGCTGGAGCGGGTGGAAGCCGCAATCCGCACCGTGGAGGGGGTAAATGATGTCCACGACCTGCACATTTGGAGCATCGGCTCCGAGAGCCGGGCGCTGTCCTGCCATATCGCGATAGCCGACATTCCACCCTCGGTCAGCGAGCGCATTCTGCGCGACGTAAAAGAAATCCTCCACCATGACTTCCACGTGGTCCACACGACCATCCAGTTCGAACACGTGGAATGCGAAGTCGCCCACGGATGCATTATTCCCGTCGACGAGGGCGACGCTCACCACCACCATAACCACTAGAATTTGCCAGGACATCAGCGGCTTTGCCGTGTAAAGCGGCCTGGGCCGCTTGTTCCAGGCGCTGACGGCGTTCGCTTTCGCCCCTACTATCGACGGTCGTCGAATGGTTACCGACATAGCACGTCGGTGCCATTCACAACTTTTCGCCTTATCAGTACTCTCCTTCTTGAGCAGCACTTGGGGGAGGGCTGTTCGGGCGAGCGTCCTTGACTCTTTGAGTCCGGGACGTTTCGTTTTTTAGCCGCATTCTCACAGACCCGCCTGATTTCTTTTTTTTTCCAATCCTCACAACGACAGGTGACCAAGGTCACCAACTTTCTGTGCTATGCGCGCTAGCCTCTGCTCCTGAGGCGTCTGCGCCGCCAGATGTGTTCCCTGGCTGAATATTCCTCGCGGCAGCCGGACGCCCGCACGGGCCCGTCGATTCCACCGCAAAGGTGATCCCCATGAATGCCCCGAACCGCGATTCCCGCACTGCCTGGTTCGAAGGACCGTCAGCGCCTTGTTACTCTCAGCCCGAAGTTGGTTGCCCGTGGCGGCTTATTCTTCTCGGAGCCCCCGGAGTCGGCAAAGGCACGCAGGCGGACCTGCTTCATCAGCGCCTGGGTGCATGCCACCTTTCGACCGGCGATGTGTTTCGGGCCGCCGCTCGCAGCGCCTGCACCGTGACGCCCGCTATGGTCACGGCGCTCGATTTCATGCGAAAAGGCGCGCTTGTTCCGGATTCCACTGTCTGGGAGATGGTGCAGGAGCGGAGTGCCTGTCTCTCTTGCCGGGGCGGGTTCATTCTCGACGGCTTCCCGCGCACACTGGCTCAGGCGGAGTCGCTGCAAGGGCTGATCCAGTCCGAAGGCTGGTCGCTGGGAGCTGTGGTCAACTACGACCTTCCTCTTCCGGAGATCGTCGAACGCCTCAGCGGACGCCGCACCTGCTCGCAGTGCAAGGCCGTCTACCATATAACGCGGCAGCCATCCCGAGTCGAGGGTGCTTGCGACCGATGCAGCGGACGACTCTTCCAGCGTGAAGACGATCGTCCTGAAGCAATTACGGTTCGGATGGAAGCCTACGAGCGCAGCACAGCTCCCCTGATCAATTTCTACGCGGAGCTGCGACTCCTCGTGACGATTCCGGCCACTGGAACGCCAGACGAGATCTGCGCTCGGACGATCACGGCGCTGGAGAAGCGAGACATCAGGTCCTAAGAACGGCGCCCATCCGTTTCCTGACACCTGCGCTTTCGCTTTACCGATCCGCCCGATGACTGTCGAGGAACTTCTTGACCGCCTCGGGCATGAACGCCGCCGTACTGAACGCGTTCGGCAGGGCGGCCTCGAATGTCGTCATCCGGAATTGGCCGCGCCCGTTGGAAAGAATCAGCACAATCGGCGGCTTTCCGACGGCCTGATTGAAGCTGCTGGCCTCGTACCCGTACTGGCGGTCGCGGTAGTTGATCACAGGCCATTGACCCGCTTCTCCGCTCACGACAATGGCTCGCAGAAAGTAGTCGCGCTCAGTGGCGGCCTGTTGCAGCAGTCCGCCAATTGGATACCGGTAATGGAACGCTGCGTCGTCACCGCCTGCGGCGCGATAAGTTTTGGCAGCAAACGACACGCCCGCAGCCCCAGTGTGCCGGTCGGAGGTAAACAGGGTCACGCCTCCGCGACGCGCTTCCTCCGCGGACTTCACCAGCCGATCGAGTTCCTCACTCGCGAGCGGAATCTTCGCGCGATCAACTTCGGGAAAGTTGCGCTCGCAGACAATCTGATCCGCAAAGCGCGTCATCCGGACGGTGTGGTCTGACGCTTGCCCGCAGGCCACCAGCAGATGCTCCCAATCCGTCGTCGCCAGCTGATAGTCGCGGCAATCGCCGCAGCTCCCGCTGCCCCCGCAGCGCTCACCGTAGAACGCCACAAACCTCACATCGTGCCGGGTCGCGTCCGCGCCGTGCACTGCGGTCACGTGGTTCAGAAGCGACGACTCGCCGTGAATCGCCTCGGGCACGTCGTACTCTGTGTGGCCGCCAAGAACGATGCGTTCCTGTCCGTCCTTCTCGAACACCGTTGCGGCCCGCACCTTGAACTTCGAGATGTGGGGATCTGTCCCCGCCTTCTCCGCAGCGTCGAGTGCGCGAAAAATCTGGTCCCGCAATTTCGTGTCGGTGACCAGCCGCTCCGATTCTTTGGTCAGCTTCCATGCGGGCGACGAGTCGGCGCGCAGCGTCCACAAGGCGGCAAACAGCAACAGCGCGGTGACCATCAAAATTCTTCCGCGTTTCAGACCAGATGTTGCAGTCTTCGAATTCATCTTCACTTGCCTCTCTCCTGGGAAGCGTATATCTCCTGCACCCTTTCCACCGTGTCAGCCTCCTCGGACAGCTTGTCCGGACGCAATCTTACGATTCGCGGAAAGCGCAGAGCGTATCCGCTCTCGTGTCGATCCGATTTCATAACGTTGTTGAAAGCGACTTCAAGGACGATCTTCGGCTCGACCTCGCGCCGGAAACCCTGATCGTCGACAGTGTGCTCGAGGAACCACTTCGTCATCTCGGCGATTTCGGCGTCGGTGAGTCCCGAATAGGCTTTCCCGACGTTTACGAGCCGCTCGCCATCGCGCACAGCAAACGTGTAGTCGCTCAGTACGTTGATGCGCTTGCCATGCCCCCATTCCACAGCCGTCACTACCACATCGAGAGTGGCCAGTTCCCGCTTCATCTTCAGCCACGATTTTCCGCGCCGGCCTGGCGTGTAGGGCGATTCGAGATCCTTGATCATCAGCCCCTCGTTGCCCCGAGCCTGTGCCGCGGTAAACAGTTCTTCGAGTTCTTCAGGCTTCGAGGCCGTCGAAAACGCTGCACGAATGAGGCGTGGAAGCTCATCCCTCACCGGCTCCTCGAACAGCAACTTCCCCTGGATCCCGGTCTTCCTCAGTGCCGGAGCCTGCCCTGAGCGAAGTAGAAGGGTGTCTCCGTTGTGGATTTTCTTTTCCATTGTCAGCAGCCCGTCGAGGATCTCCATCCGCTCCCGCAGCGGTCGTTCGAGCAGAAGTTCTTCACCCGCATAAATCACGTCGAACACCATGTACACAACTGGGACGCGCCGCATCAGCTCCGCGCTGACCTTTTTCTTCCCAACCGCTGCTGCAGCGCGCTGAACGGTAACGCCCGGCCGACGCCTTCCTCGCTGTAGCTCAACGCCAGAATCTCGCCGTCGAGGATCGCATCCCTCGGAAGGCCTGTGAGCTCATCGGGCAACTCTGGAAATGACTCGGTGATTTCATCCCGCGTGCGGGAGAAAAACCGCACTTCTCCACCGGAAACATGCGCCTGTGCGCGGATGCCGTCGTACTTGTCCTCGACCGACGCATTCTCGAAGTAGCTGAGCGCCTCCTCCGCCGACTCCGCTGGGCTGGCCAGCATAAATCCCAGCGGATGGAACATGCGCATGTGCGCCTTGCCCAGTTCGCCACGCGCCGCCAGGCGCAACGTCTCGCCGATGTCACCCACCAGCATGTTGGCGCGCTGCACTTCGGCCAGAGTCGCTCCATAAGCACGGCCTATCGCCTCCTCGACCAAGCTCTCCTTGAGCCCAATCCGCAAATCGCCCGTCATGATCTTGACCAGATACTTGGCCTCAAGAGCGGTCGCGCGACTCAGCAACTCGCGGACGAGCGCCGTCTTCGCCGCAGACCCACGTGCTGAAGCGATCTTCCGGAAGTAGCTTTCTACCTCCGCCACGCTAAGATCATGCACTGCTTGCGTGGAAAGACCCGTAGGCGACTGGATGGGGTCACGTGGGGACAGCCGCCCTCGGCTGTCCGGTCGAGCGAAGCTCGACTCGTCTCCTCCCCGATTGTCTCCATCTCCCAACACCTCCCCGGCTGCTGCTCCCAGGTCTCCGAACTTCCGGTACGCCTCGGTCATGGCAACATCGCTTTTCCCGGACAACTCGCCGACCACTTTCCACAGCGATCGCCCGCCGACCTGCAGAGTCGCCTCCTCCCACGCGGGAAACGGCTTGCCCGACAGAAACACCGCCGAGACGGACGCCTCCTCGACCGGCCGCGACTTGAGGTACTCGGCGACGATCCGGATCTTTTCGAGCTTCTTGGTGGTCGCTGCGATGGCCTCGCAGGTTTCAGCAAGCGTCCTCATAATGCTCAATCTTTGGAGCGTAGGGCGTCCGTCACCCGCCCGGAGCCCCTATTATCGGCCCGGAAACAATAGCTAACCCACACAAACCTAACCACTTACCACGCCTCGGGCTCCCCGGATCACATCCTCCTGTGATACCCTTAGGTTTGCTACTTCGCCCTCCGAAGTATCATCTAACTGATAGCTGACATGAATTATCTGCGCAAAATGTGGCGTTTTCTGGTGGCCCTGCAGCTTCTGCCGGCGCTCGAGAGCGGTGAAGAGACGCTGGTCGGCGGCCAGGCTGTCCTAGAAGGCGTCATGATGCGGTCGCCCCATGCCTGGGCGATCGCGGTACGTAAACCCTCCGGCGAAGTCGCCACGCATAGCGAGCCTCTGGAGCGCCCCTCGGAGAAGCATAAATGGATGGGCTGGCCCGTCATCCGCGGCGTCATGACTCTCGGCTACGCGATGACTCTCGGCTTCCGCGCTCTGCGATTTTCCGCGAACGTCGCTCTCGACCAGATTCCCGCCGATGACAAGGGCAAGAAAATCGAAATCAGCGGATGGGTGGCGGCGGTCAATATCATCATCTCGCTGGCCTTCTTCATCTTCATGTACAAGTTCCTTCCGCTGGCGGCAGCCACGGAATTGAAGCACGTCAACCCAGTCTTCGGCAACGCGATCGTTTTCAACCTCGTCGATGGCGTCATCCGCATCGCCCTGTTCCTGCTGTTCATCTGGGGCGTGTCCTTGATGAAAGACATTCGACGCGTCTACGAGTATCACGGCGCCGAGCACAAGACCGTTTTCGCCTTTGAGAACGGCGACCCGCTGAACGAAGGCACGGTCCAGAAGTACTCGACCTTCCATCCGCGTTGCGGCACCAGCTTCCTGATGACCGTAATGATTTTCTCGATTCTGGTGTACATCGTAGCCAACGCGATCTTCCCGGTCACCACGTTCTGGGCCCGCTTCGCCACGCGCATCATTTTGTTGCCCGTGATTGCTGGCTTGTCGTACGAAATTATTCGTTTCGCCGCCAAGCATCGCGGCTCACTCTTTGCGCTGATGACCGCTCCCGGCTTGTGGCTGCAGCGCATTACCACGCAGCCTCCGTCGGACGACCAGGTACACTGCGCCATCGTCGCTCTCGACCAAGCCATGGACCTCGAGAAGCAGCACGGCGGCGAACTGGTAATTGCGTAGCGGGTTCCCCCGCGAATCTGATCCTTCCTCGCTATTATTCGTACGATAATCAACTGGAAAGTGCCATTCCGCCTTAATGACTGACTGCTGAGAGCTGAACGCTATGTTTGAGAGACTTGACCAAATCGAAGCCCGCTACGAGGAACTCACCCAGGCCCTCGCCTCGCCGCAAGTCATCGGCGACTCGACGAAATACCAAAAGACTGCCAAGGCGCACAGCGAACTGACCGACATCGTCGAGAAATACCGCGAGTACAAGGACCTGACCCGCGGTATCGCCGAAAGCAAAGCCGTGCTCGCCGACGAGAAAGATCCCGACATGCGCGCCTACGCGCAGGAGGAACTTACCCAACTCGAATCGCGCGTCGGCCAGGTCGAGGCTGATCTGAAGGTTCTGCTGCTGCCCAAAGATCCCAACGACGAGAAAGACGTCATCCTCGAAATCCGCGCCGGCACCGGCGGCGACGAGGCCACGCTCTTCGCCGACGAGATGTTCCGCATGTACTCGCGCTACGCGGAAACCCAGGGCTGGAAAGTGGAAGTGCTCTCCACCTCCGAGTCGTCCGTCGGCGGCCTGAAGGAAGTCATCGCGATCATCGAAGGCAAGCGCGTCTATTCGCAACTCAAGTACGAAAGCGGCGTCCATCGCGTGCAGCGCGTGCCCGCCACCGAACAGCAAGGCCGCGTGCATACCTCGGCTGTTACTGTCGCCGTGCTCCCTGAGGCCGAAGACGTCGACATCAAGATCGAGGCCAAAGACCTGCGCATCGATACGTTCTGCTCTTCGGGCCCGGGCGGACAGTCCGTGAACACGACCTATTCCGCCGTTCGCATCACGCACATTCCAACTAACACCGTGGTCAGTTGTCAGGACGAGAAATCTCAGATCAAGAACCGCGAGAAAGGCATGCGTGTCCTGCGCTCGCGCCTCTATGAAATCGAGATGCAGAAACAGCAGGAAGCTTTGGCCAAAGAACGCAAAGCTATGGTCGGGTCGGGCGACCGCAGCGAGAAGATACGCACCTACAACTTCCCGCAGAATCGTGTCACCGACCACCGTATCGGTCTCACGATCCACCAACTCACCGACGTCATGGACGGCAAGCTACAGCCCATCGTCGACGCGCTCATCACCCACTACCAGGCTGAAAAGCTGAAGCAGGAAACCGCCCCGGTGGCGTAGATACAAGGTTCGGGATTGCGAACCGCTGATGACTGGCTGTGGAGTCAGCTGACCTGATCCTCGGGACTGCCACTGCTCACGTGGGGACAGCCGCCCTCGGCTGTCCGGCCGAGCGAAGCTCGGCAGGCTTTCCCATTGCTTGAGCTCGGGCTTTCGGAAACTATGAGCCTCGTTGCCCAATTATCTCCGTGCCTCCGTGTCTCCGTGGTGAAATAGTCTCGTGCCACTCCGCGACGCCCTCCAATCCGCGATCGCCCACCTCACCGCCGAGAGCGTCCCCTCGCCCCGACTCAATGCCGAAACGCTGCTGATGTTCACGCTCAACTGCGATCGTGCATATCTGTTCGCGCATCCCGAGCGCGAACTTACGCAGGAAGAACAATCCCGTTATGACGAAGCGCTCACCCAGCGCGCCAAAGGCGTCCCTGCGCAATACATCACCGGACACCAGGAATTCTGGGGACTCGATCTCATCGTCTCGCCCGCCGTGCTGATCCCCCGTCCGGAAACCGAGCACCTCATCGAAACCCTCCTTCCGCTCGCTCGCCCGATGAAGCGTCCCATCATCGTCGACGTCGGCACCGGTTCCGGCGCCATCGCGCTCGCCCTCGCCAAGGAACTCCCGAACGCCGAGATCCACGCGACCGACATCTCTCCCGCCGCACTCGAAATCGCCGAAGCCAATGCCGCCCGCCTTCAACTCGAATTCCGCACGATCAATGGACACGAGCCCGAGCGCCGCATTCATTTTCACGACACCGACCTGCTGCGCGGGATCCCCACCAACGCCTTCGACTTCGTCGTCTCCAATCCTCCCTACGTTGGCGAATCGGAGGAAGACACGGTGCAGCTCGAAGTCCGCAAATTTGAGCCCCGCACCGCGGTCTTCGCCGGGCCAACGGGTCTCGAAGTGATCGAGAAACTGATTCCCGCCGCGCATGCCGCGCTCAAGCCCGAAGGTTATCTGGTGATGGAAATCAGCGGCACGATCGCCGAGAGTGTGCGCTCGCTCCTGCAAGGCTGGGAGGACATAACATTGACAAATGACTTGCAGGGAATTCCGCGCGTGGCATTAGCCCGCAAGCCGCGAGTAGCGCCGGCGTCCCGCCGGCTGTCGTGAGGGCATCCTGCCCTCGCCTGTCCGCGAAGACCAACCCCACCATTTGGATCGGCGCGCACGCCTTGCAGCGCGCGGCAAGGCAGACAAAATGTCGGGTTTAGCAATCAGCACTCAGCATTCAGCGCGTCTGGTAGGGTCAGCACAAACCTATGCTGGCTGAATGCCAAGTGCTGAGTGCTAATTGCTTCCCTCAGAGCCACGATTAATTGCCACCTACGCTCGTCGGCTAGAATCAAACCCATCGGATTCTCATCCTCCGAGGCACCCATGAAACTCAAGCCCTTCCTTCTCGACATGTGGCTCGACCGCTACGAACACGGAATCGAATTCAATCTCGCCGCCAGCACCGGTCCCACCTGGACTGTCGATCAGCTACTTGAACTCGGCGGCGAGCGTGCGCGCGAAGACTATCTGAATCACAAGCTCATCTACGGTCATCCCGCGGGCGCCGACGGCCTGCGCGAGGCCATCGCTGAGATGCAAGGCGTTCCCATCGACTCCGTCCAGGTCGTTACCGGAGCGTCCGAAGCGCTCACAGTTCTCATGTGGCTCGCCGCCGAGCCTGGGGCCAACGTGATCCTGCCTCTCCCCGGTTTCACGACTTTTTCCGCGCTGCCCGAGTCGCTTGGCTTCGAAATGCGCTTCTACCGTGTCCGCCGCGAAAACAACTTTCAGATCGACCTCGACGAGATCAAACGCCTCGCCGACTCGCGCACCAAGCTCATCCTCGTGAACACGCCGCACAACCCGACCGGGGCAACCGTCAGCGACTCGGAGTTCGACGACCTGCACGCCTTCGCCTCCGAACGCGGCATTCAGCTTGTCAGCGATGAGGTCTACCACCCGATTTATCACGGGCGAACAACTCAATCCGCGGCCCGTCTTCCGCATGCCACCGTGATTAGCGATTTCTCGAAAGCCTTCCCACTCGCGGGAACGCGCACCGGATGGATGATCGAACACGACGCCAAGCGCCGCCAGCAGTACTGGACCGCGCGCGCGTACTTCTCCGTCTGCAATAACACCCCCGGCGAAATCCTCGCGGAGATCGCCGTGCGGCATCACAAGACGGTTTTAGGAAGGTCGCAACAGATCGCGAGCCAGAATCTCGCGCAGCTCGATCGATTCATGCGCGATCATGCCGACGTCTTCGGCTGGATCCGCCCGCAAGGTGGTATGACCGCCTTCCCGTGGTTGCAGAGCGAAGAAGCGACTCGTCCGTTCTGCGAAGCGGCCGCCGAACGTGGAATCCTGCTGGCTCCGGGCGATTGTTTCGACGTGCCCTCGCACTTCCGCATTGGCTTTGCCGCCTCAGGCAATGACTTCCCGCGCGCGCTCAACCGCTTCGGAGAGTTCGTGAAGACGTGGTCGCCCAGAACTGTCGCGGCCGACTAGTTTATGTCTGCTCGCTAGGCCATCTGGTCGGAGCACAGTCGCAAAGTGTGCGCTTGTCGTTCTTCGACTAGATTGGTGTCGTTGTTTTTTGGGGCCTTCTCAAAGGCTCTTGCTTCACGGCGATTTTCTTTGCGTTCTTTGCGGCGGCTCTTTTAGCGATCTTTGGCGGTTAAGAGCTTCTCTGGCGTTCGAAAGAATTCCCAACCATGATTCTTAATCCAACAAATATCTAGAACGTCACCCTCACACCCACCTGCGCCGCGAACGGAATCCCCACCGTCGTTCCCGGACCGAAGAAGTCTCCCAGCGCGCCGGCGGGTTTGCGCAGCTGGTTCAGGTTCGTAATCGGAATCAGGTTCTGTGGACTGCACGCCGCATCTCCGCACAGCTCCGTAATGTTCCCATTCGCAATCTGGCTTGGCGGAATGTTCAATCCGCCCACATCCGCGACGTAATTGTTCGCGGGATTGTTCCGGTTGAACAGGTTGAAGAACTCCACGAACGGATTTACGCTCACACGGTCGCCAATGTGGAACGGCCGTGCAACCCGCAGATCGACTTGCGTGTACGGGGACCCGCGGAATTGGTCGAGTGACGTCTTCACGCCGTTGATGACTGCGCGCTGGCTGCCGTTGGCCAGCGTGAATGGCCGCGCGCTCTCCACCTGCGCCAGCGTCGTCAACTCAAATCCCCACGGCGCGTGTAACGTTCCGGCCAGCACAAAGCGATGGCGAACATCCTCACCCGATGGCCCGTAGTCGCCCCGCGCGAACGCATTTAACGGATCGCAAACTCCATTCACATAATCGAAAAGCTCGCCCACGGTGCAGCCCCACGTCTTCGCCGTGGCCAGCGTATAGTTCGCAATAAGATTTCCGCGCCGCGCATTCCCCTGCAGATGAATCGACAACGCGTCGTAGCTCGAGCGATTGTCGGTCTTGTAAACATCCACGTTGGGAACGAAATCGCCCTGTGCGGGGTCAGTCACGGGCAACTGGGGAGTAAACAAGTTCGTGCCGCCCGCGAATGGATAAGCGCGGTATGCATGCATGCCGGTCTGGTGCGTCCAGTCGGTGCCCAGCATCCAGTGCTCGCTGAACGCGTGTTGCACTCCGGCGCTCGCGTGCAATGCATACGGCGTACGGTAGTGAGGATCGATGATCGCGCCCTGCCCGCCTTCATTCGCGCCCGGCAGACATCCCGAATTCTCCGGACCTCCCGGATTCGTCATCGGGTCGGTGCACGGCCCTGGCGCCCTATTCACGGCCTGAAATGCGCTCACCCATCCGTTTTGTGCCAGGTCGTTGTAATAAAGCCCGACGCCCGCGCGGAGGACCGTGTTTTCGCTATGCCCAGGACTATAGGCGACGCCGAGCCGGGGGCCGAATTGCCCGCGATTGTCGTGCGCAGCGCCCCGAATCATGGGAATGCCCAGCGCCTTCAGCGTGAGATAGGCCGGGTTCTGCAATTGACTTCGGCCATTCGCCTCCAACAATCCGAACGTCGTATCCCAGCGTAGTCCGTAATTCACCGTCAGATGCGCATTCACGCGCCAGGAATCCTGCGCGTACAGGCCCAGGCGCCGAACGCTTTGCGAGAAGTTCCCGTTCGCTGCGGGTGTGTTCGTGCACGTAATGTTCGGATCGGGAATCGGACTCGAACATGTCGGATCGAAATAAAATTGCGAAGGATTGCTGATATAGAAGTCCGGATTATTCGGATACATAATCAGCGTTTCTTCGTTGCCAGAAAGCGCTCCGCTCAACACCGGCTCGTGAATCAAGTTGATGCCGAACTTCGACGAGTGTTTTCCGGTCACATGATTTACGTCGTAACGAAACTGATATTTTTGCTGATTCCGGATAACTGGAAATGCCGTAATCGGCGTCACGAACTGGTTGTCGCCGAAGGTCTCGAATCCGGAGATCGTGTGGAATGTTGCGCTGAATGGAAACGCCAGCGCGAAACCATAGGTCTGATTCCGGGATTCGGTGTGGCGAAATCCGCTCGCTCCGAACGTGAACGCTCCCAGCCACTGTGGCGAGAAGGTGAACTGATTCCCGATCACCAGGTTCAAGTAGTGCGAGCCCGAGGTCGCTCCGGTCGTAGGCAGGGTCGCTTGCTGCACCAGGTCGTTGTGCGTCGTGTAGTTGTCGCCTGACACCCTTACGAACCACTGCGATTGCGATGACTGGAGCCAGTCCAGACGCGCGCTTCCCAAATAGTCGGTGAACGGGACCGTCACATGATCAGGCACCACAATCGAACTTACGCCGACTGGCTGCCCCTGCTGGTTGACTCCCTGGATCAGTCCTTGCGCCGCCAGCGCAGCCAAAGCATTGAATTGCGTCAAGCTCGCGGGACTGTAGCTGATGCTCGCATCTTCGTCGACCGCCTCAAACGAGGCGAAGAACCACAGCTTGTTACGCTCCAGCGGACCGCCGAACGTCGCTACCAGATTCTGCCGGGAAAAGGGCTGCTTCCGCTCGGGGGCCGGATTGTCGATCGGAAAGCGCGCATTCATTCCCGCAGTCCGGTCATAAAACGCCGCGCTACCGTGCCAATCATTGGTGCCGTGCTTGGTTGTGATGATCACCGATCCGCCCACCGTTCGGCCCGTGTCCGCATCCTCCTGCGAAGTCCTCACCGCAAATTCCTGGATCGCGTCTGGCGAGAAGTTCTGCAGGAAGCCGCCAATGTAGTCGTCGGAATTATCCCCGCCATCCACCGACAGATCGACATTGAGTCCCGAGCTTCCTCCAAACGAAACCGCAGTAATCCGGGCCTTCGTGGGATCCGACGGCTCTACCGGCTCGGTTCCCGGCGCCAGATAGGCGATGTTGGCGAAACTTCGATGGGCGAGCGGAATCGTCTCCAGATCGTGCGAAGTCACGATGCCCTGGTGAATCGTGCTCGCTGTGTCGATCGATTGTGTGGTGATCGAAGACGCGCCCGCCTGTACATCCACGCTTTCTCGTGCGCCGCCCGGCTTGAGCACGACCGTCACATCTTTCACCGTGCTCACAACAACGTCGACACTGGCCGTCGCGTCGCTGAACCCGCTCGCAGTCACCGTTACCTGATAGGCGCCCGGCAGCAAGCCATCCATGCGGAACTCGCCCCGATTGTTGGTGACAGCCTCGCTTTCGATTCCGGAGCCAGCGGATTTCGCCAGAACCTTGGCCCCGGCGATTCTTCCCCCGGTCACATCCTGGACTTCACCGCGCAAACTCCCGCGAGGGTTCTGCGCCTGCGCACCCGGCAGCCCCAACAACACCGACATGCCTCCCGCAAGAACGTAGCTGCAGCAACGCAGCCAGAACCGCCTGCGCGCAGGAAATTCGTCAGACAAAGAAGGTTGTTTCATCGACGTGCGAGAGAATTGACGCTATGAAGCTTTCTCTAATTTGATGTCGAACGTCAATCAGAGCGGCAGTGTTGAGAGTAGTCCGCCCAACTCGCTACTACCATCCGTCGTAGCAGGCCCCGGGGACACTGGCTCGCAAGTTTCCGGAGTATCGATCGATGCCGAAGGACGATCACAATCGTTTCTCGTCACGACATGCGAAGGAATCTGCGCTATGCGAAATGAGAACGGAAGCAACAGAGCAGATAACCAGAGACCTGAAGTCCGTCGTGCGCCTGAAATGTGGGAGGGCGGCTTTGCCGCCACCGATAACCGAAGACCGATTTCCTGAGACCCAAGACTTTAAGACCTGACCTGGCTCGCAGGCTGTATCTCTTCAATATCGACCCAGTTCGTCGGATAGTTTCCGGTGTAGCAGGCCGAGCAATACGTGGTCAGTTCGCCCTCGCCGCAGGCTTTCTTCAATCCTTCGAGCGAAAGATAGGCCAATGAATCCGCGCCGATATACTCGCGAATTTCTTCGATGGACTTGTTCGCGGCGATCAGCTGGCTTTTCGACGGCGTGTCTACCCCGTAAAAGCAAGGCGAAATCGTCGGAGGACACGAAATCCGCATATGGACTTCCTTCGCGCCCGCGTTGCGCACCATGCGTACGATCTTCTTGCTGGTCGTGCCGCGCACGATCGAGTCGTCGATCAGCACCACGCGTTTGCCTTCCAGCAGCGACCGGACCGGGTTCAGCTTCAGGCGGACGCCAAAATCGCGCACGCTCTGCTTGGGCTCGATAAACGTCCGCCCAACATAGTGGTTGCGGATCAAAGCGAAGCGGAATGGGATTCCGCTCTGGGCAGCGTACCCTAACGCCGCTGTCACACCCGAGTCGGGCACGGGCACGACGATATCGGCCTCTATCCCCGTTTCGCGCGCAAGCTGGTGTCCCAGATTTTCGCGGCTCACCTGCACCGACCGCCCAAATACCTGGCTATCAGGACGCGAAAAATACACGTGCTCGAAAATACAGCTCGACTGCGTCGCCGCAGGCGAATAGAAACGCGACGCGATGCCTTCCTGTCCGACAATGACCAGTTCGCCGGGCTTTACCTCACGCTCGTAAGTGGCGCCAATCAAATCGAATGCACAGGTTTCTGAGGCGAAGACGATCGTGTCCTGCTTGAGGCCATCGCGCGCCGGAATCCTTCCCATCGCCAGCGGACGAAACCCGCGCGGATCGCGCGCCGCGAAAACACGATCGGTCGAAACCATCACCAGTGAAAACGCACCTTCCACGCGGCGCAGCGCATCGGCCATCGCCTCTGGCAACGTGTGCTCCCGCGACAAAGCGATCAGATGCACAATCACTTCGGTGTCGCTGGTGGTCTGAAAAATCGATCCCTGCGCTTCCAGGCGCGTTCGGATTTCCTGCGCGTTTACCAGATTGCCATTATGCGCAACGGCAATAGGTCCTTTGTTCGACTGCACAAGAATCGGCTGCGCGTTCAGCAGCGCCGAGTCACCCGTGGTCGAATAGCGCGTGTGCCCGATGGCCAGTGTTCCCCGCAACTTGGCCAGCACGTCTTCGACAAAAATATCCGCGACCAGGCCCATGGCCTTGTGGGCGCGCAGGTTCATGCCGTCGGAGCTGACGATTCCCGCTGACTCCTGCCCGCGATGCTGCAACGCGTGCAGCCCCAGGTACGTGAGCTTCTCCGCCTCAGGGTGCGCGTAGATCGCCACCACCCCGCACTCTTCGCGAAATTTATCCAAATGCAGCATTTAGCAATTAGCCCTTAGCCCCGAGCGTTCAGGTGTGGTTCTCAGTCAGGACATCTAATTTCAGTCAGCACATCGAACCGGCAACAGATACTTCCGCCACGAACCGCACGGGGACATCCGCCCTCGGCTGTCCGGTCGAGCAACGCTCGACTGTTCCTGGTTTTCTCTCGCGACTCGGAACTCGCGACTCGCACTCAGTCCGCCGCCACCAGCTCAGGATCGGCACGCAGGGCCGACTCCAGAGCCGACTCATACGCATCCCGCAATTCAGAAACGGAACCCGAGATCACCATGCGCCCATCCAGCTTGATTTCTATCCGATCCGATCCCGTTTCCCCCAGCACATCCGCGCTAAGCGCATGCTTTCCCGCCACTTCTTTGATTCTCGCCAACTGCGCCGGGTCGCACGCGATTACCACCCTGCTTGCGTCTTCTCCGAACAATGCAAATTCGGACGGTAGCCCACTTGATTTCAATTCGACCCGAAGCCCGATTCCCTTCGGGAACGCCTGCTCCGCCAGCGCGACTGCCAATCCGCCCGAGGAGCAATCGTGCGCCGACTGGACCAGCCCGCCGCCGATCATCTCGATAAGTCCCCGCTGCAGAGCAGCTTCGCGCTCAAGATCCAGTTCCGGGGGATAGCCCCATACCGCGCCCAGAACTTCTTTCGCGTACTCGGACGAGCCAAATTCGATTTGTGCGTCCGTGATATCGCCCGGATTGGTTGCGCGCAATAGCACAATCGTGCGTCCCGACTCGCGGAACTCCATCTTCGCGGTCTTGTGCACGTCTTCGAGAATGCCCACAATCCCAAGCACGGGGGTGGGATAGATGCCTTCGCCCAGCCTCTCGTTGTAGAAGCTGACGTTGCCGCCGGTCACCGGTACCTCGAGTTCCTCGCAAGCCTTGGTGATGCCGTCGATCACCTGCGAGAACTGCCACATGATGTGCGGTTTCTCGGGATTTCCAAAATTCAAACAATTGGTTGCGCCAATCGGAGTTGCACCTGCACAGGCGACGTTGCGGCACGCCTCGGCGACCGCATGCATCGCGCCCAGCCGCGGGTCGAGATAACACCAGCGCCCGTTGCCATCGAGCGCCATCGCCAGGCCGCGCTGCGACCCCTTAATGCGAATCACCCCGGCGTCGCCCGCGCCCGGCGCTTCGACCGTGTTGGTCTGCACCATGTGATCGTACTGTTGCCACACCCAGCGCTTGCCGCAGATGTTCGGACTGGCAAGGAGCTGCTTGAAGTTTTCGGTCAAATTCGTGGAGAGGCGGGTGTCCCCGCCCGCCTGGACGGTCGAGACGCCCGTCGCTCCATCGCCAGCGAACGAGAGCTGAATATGCTCCGGCATCTCGCGGTCGACGGGAGGCTCCCAACGTTCGAGAGGGCGTTTGTACAGCGGCGAATCGTCCGTAAGTGCTTCATTCGGAATCTCGGCCACGAGTTCGCCGTGCTGGCGCACACGCATCACGTTGTCTTTTGTGACGTGTCCGACCTCAACCGCGTCGAGTCCCCACTTCTCGAAAACCCGAAAAACTTCCTGCTCGCGGCCCTTTTCAGCAACCAGCAGCATGCGCTCCTGCGACTCGCTCAGCATGATCTCGTATGCCGACATGCCGGTCTCGCGCTGGGGCACGCGGTCGAGTTCGATCTCGAGGCCAACTTTTCCGCGCGCGCCCATTTCGCAGGTGGAACAGGTAAGTCCGGCCGCGCCCATGTCCTGGATGCCCACGATTGCGCCGGACTGCATGGCTTCCAGGCACGCTTCCAGCAAAAGCTTCTCGAGGAACGGATCGCCAACCTGCACATTCGGACGCTTCGCTTCGGATTCTTCGCTGAATTCTTCCGAGGCCATGGTCGCCCCATGAATTCCATCGCGCCCGGTCTTGGCGCCGACGTAGATCACCGGATTGCCTTCGCCAGCGGCCTTCGCATAAAAAATCTGGTCGCGCCGCACAAGGCCAAGCGCGAATGCATTCACCAGAGGATTGCCGGAATAGCAAGGCTCGAACTTCGTTTCGCCGCCAAGATTCGGCACGCCGAAGCAGTTCCCGTATGACGCCACACCGCTGACCACGCCTTCCATGATGGAGTGGTTCTTGTGAATCTCGGCTTGCGTGGGGACAGCCGAGCGAAGCTCGGCAGTTCTTGTAGCGCCCGCGGCTTTTGATTCTGCGATCGGCCCGAAGCGCAGCGAATCCATCACCGCGACCGGCCGCGCCCCCATCGTGAAGATGTCGCGCAGGATACCGCCCACTCCGGTGGTCGCACCCTGGAATGGCTCGATGAACGACGGATGATTGTGCGACTCGATCTTGAAGGCGCAGGCCCAGCCGTCGCCGATGTCGATGATGCCCGCGTTCTCTCCCGGGCCTTGCACCACGAGCTTCGAGCGCGTCGGAAGGCGCTTCAAGTGCACGCGTGACGACTTATAGGAGCAGTGCTCGCTCCACATCACGCTGAAGATGCCGAGTTCGGTCAGGGTGGGCGTGCGTCCGCCGAGGAGTTGCTGGATCTTGGCATACTCTTCGGGCGTGAGGCCGTGCTCCCGGATCAGCTCCGGAGTCATGGCAGGGGCTTGAGACAGGGTCATGGCAGGAAGCTCTATTGTCGCATGAAAGGCGGGTCCTCGGTCGTCGGTCTTTGGTCGTCGGCGACGTCGGCGACGTCGGCGAGACGTCCGACCATGGGCATTCGATAAGGGGCATAAAATGAGTGAACTACATATTATTTACTTTTAGCTATGAAACAAAATAAAGGGCTTGGGCAAGCTGTCGATCGAAAAACCGCCCGCCGCCCGCGCGCAGGATGCCCGTTAATCGCGATCGCAGGGCCTACAAGCGCATTCCGAGGTCAAGGTGATGGTTCGGGGTCATTCCGGTGCCCGATCGTCGATCCTGGAGTCCCGTATCGCAAAAGTTAGCTTTTAGAAAATGAAAGTCGATTTCGATTCGGTCAACGCCCCAGGCTGGTAATATTTTTCAGCATGAGACCGCTCCTTCCCGCTGTCTGCGTGCTCGTCGGAATCGCATGGTCCTACCTCGCCGCGAACTCTCCGCTACAGAAGCCCGCTAAGACCACCCAGGGTTTCATCGACTTTCTCTCCGCCGAGGCCGTTAAAGACGCAGATATGGAGAGTCATGTCCACCTTGACTACACGGTGGAGTCCATCAAGAAGGTGGAAGATATTTTGCGTGATCTCCACGGCCTGTATGCGAAAGATCACTCTTCGGTTGCCGTCGACGCGCTCGCGATGGCTTATGGGGCGTATGTCGGCGAAGTGATCCGGAAAACGGAACCGAACGTAAGATGGGAACGGAGCGATTCTGCGAATGGTGAGAAATCACCAACTCTCATCTGGGCTGGGTGGCAATCCTATCCCATGGCGTGGTGCTATCGGCGCATTGTCAACGGGGACGAGGACAACATCTGGATGAAGTATCAGGGTCTGAAAGAGCGGGCCTCGCAGAAGGAACCGAAACCTCAGCCATCCAAATAGCATGAAATCGGTCATCATCGGCACGGCCGGGCACATCGATCATGGGAAGACGGCACTGGTGAAGGCACTCACCGGGATCGACGCCGATCGCCTGGAAGAGGAGAAGCGGCGCGGGATCACGATCGATATCGGATTCGCGCATCTGGAGCTGGCCGCGCCGGGCGGAGAAAAACTGCGGTTGGGATTCGTCGATGTGCCGGGGCACGAGCGCTTCGTGCGCAACATGCTGGCGGGAATCGGCGGCATTGACGTGGTGCTGCTGGTGATCGCCGCCGACGAGTCGATCATGCCGCAAACGCGCGAGCACTTCGACATCTGCCGGTTGCTGTCGGTGCGGCGCGGGATCACGGTGCTGACCAAGTCCGATGCGGTTGACGCGGAGACGCTCGACGTGGTCAAGCTGGAGGTCGAAGAATTCCTGCGCGGGTCGTTCCTCGATCCGAACCGCTCGAGGATGACAACATCCGACAATCACGCGACAGCTCGACCTTCAGCACTCAGTACTCAGCAGTCAGCACTCAGCCAGCCATCAGCTATGAGCGATGAGCTAATGGCGGAATCAGGCGAGTCAACGAATGAGCCGTATTCCCCGATCATCGCCGTCAGTTCTCTCACGGGAGTGGGGTTGCCGGAGCTGAAGGCGGCGCTGGCACGCATCGCCGGGGAAGTTCCCCCGAAAGATTCGAGCGCGCTTGCGCGTCTGCCCATCGACCGCGTGTTCACCATGAAGGGCTTCGGCACGGTGGTGACCGGCACACTGGTTTCGGGCACGATTCGCAAAGAGGACGAACTCGAAGTTTTTCCGACCGGCAAACGCGTGCGTGTGCGCGGCGCGCAGGTGCACGGCGAATCGGCGGAGAAAGCCGTTGCCGGCCAGCGGACTGCGCTGAATCTGGCCGGGGTCACGGTCGAGGATTTGTCTCGCGGAATGACGCTCGCGCCCCCGGAGACTTTTCGGGCGACAAAGCGGGTCGATGTTTCGTTGTCGCTGCTGCCGTCCGCGAAGGCGTTAAAGGATCGAGCGCGCGTGCATCTGCATGCGTACACGTCAGAAACCGTCGCCGAGGTTTTCCTCTACGGGATGAAGGCGATCAAGCCCGGCGAGACTGCTTATGCGCAGTTGCGTTTGGCGGAGCCCGCGCTGCTGTTGCTGCCGGGAGACCGGTTTATCGTGCGCCAGTTCTCGCCGGTGATCACGATCGGGGGCGGGGTTGTGTTGGACGCGATGCCCCCCGCTCGGGGGAAAAAGAGCCTGAAAAGCAAGGCTGCTCCATTTCTCAGTCTGCTTGAGCGAGAACCAGCAACCATCCTCGAGACACGTGCTGCCAGGCAGAATTATGCGGGCCTGTCCCTCGCTCAAATCGTCACGGAAACGGGGTGGCCTGCTGCGATCGTCCGACAACATGTGGCCACCGCAATCGCGAAGGGCCGGATCGTGGAATTGGGGGGGCGCTATCTGCATGCTGCGGTCTCATCCGAACTCGAGCACTTCGTCGTCAGTTCGCTGGAATCGTTTCAGAAATCCGATCCATTAGCCGCCGGGATCAGCAAAGAACAACTGCGCGAAAACGTGGGCGCTCCGCCGGATGTGCTGGCAGCGACACTCGAGGTTTTGGCGAAGGGAGAAAAGCTCGAACTCATAGGTGACCTCGTGCGGCTGCCCGGCCGCGGCGTCATCATGAAAGACGAAGAGGCTGAATCGAAGAAGATCATCGAGCAGGCATTCGCGTCGGCCGGGCTGCAGGTTCCGGCACTTTACAACGTGCTGGCGGGGCTGAAAATCGACAAGGCTCGGGCGCAGAAGATCGTCACGTTGTTGCTGCGCGACAAGACACTGATCAAGATTTCTGAGGAACTGGTATTTCATCACTCCGCGCTCGCGAACTTGCGGGCGCAACTCGCGGCCTACAAAGCGAAATCCACGGTGAACGGCGTGGCGAAGATCGACGTCGGCAAATTCAAGGAGATGACCGGAGTGAGCCGCAAGTACGCGATCCCGCTGCTCGAGTATCTGGATCGCGAGCGGGTCACGCGGCGGGTCGGGGATGAGCGGGTGATTCTATAAAGCTGGTCTTAGGTCTCAGCTGTTAGGTCTGAGGTCTTGTGTCTTGCGTCTTCGCGCCACTGTCAAAGGAGTCTCGAATGCGTATTCGTGTTGCGATCCTTCTCAGTGTCCTTTGCTTAGTTTGTGCGATCAGGCCTTCAGCACAAGGGACAAATCTGCGGCCGCTGAAGGTCGTCATCGCCGGCCTGGTCCACGGGCATGCCTCGGGATTTCTGGAGCGCTATCAGCACCGGCCGGATCTGGAAATCGTTGGGATCGCTGAGCCGAGGCGTGAGCTGTTCAATCAGTACGCGAAGAAGTTCAATCTGGATAGCAAGCTCTATTACGCCGATCTCGACGACGCCATCCAGAAAACTCATCCCGACGCAGTGCTCGGATATACCAGCACCTATGATCATCGCCAGGTGGTGGAGGTCGCGGCGCGGCATCACGTTGCAGTGATGGTGGAAAAGCCGCTCGCTGTTAGCGTCGAGGACGCCCGCGCGATCGAGCAGGCGGCGCGGTCGGCGAAGATTCCGGTGCTGGTGAATTACGAGACGACCTGGTATCGGAGCAATCATGCGGCATATGACCTGGTGCACGACGGATCGATGGGCGACGTGCGCAGGATCGTGGTGCACGACGGGCACCAGGGACCGACGGAAATCGGCGTACAACCGGAGTTTTTTGCGTGGCTTACAGACCCAAAGCTTGATGGCGCGGGGGCGCTGTTCGATTTCGGCTGCTATGGCGCCGATCTGGCGACCTGGCTCATGGACGGGCGGCGGCCCGACAGCGTCACGGCAGTCTTGCAGCAAATCAAGCCTGAGATCTATCCGCATGTCGACGATGAAGCCACCGTCGTGCTCACGTATCCGAAGGCAGTGGCGATCCTCCAGGCGTCGTGGAACTGGCCGTTCGACCGCAAGGACATGGAAGTCTACGGGCCGCACGGGCAGGTCTTCACGATCAAGCACGACGATGTGCGCGTGCGGCTCACCGGAGAAGAGAAAGTCGTGCCCGGCAAGCCGATTGCGGCTCCGTACGACGATTCGATTTCCGAGCTGCGCGTGGTCGTTTTTGACGGAGCCAAGCCGGACGGGCTGACGTCGCTTGATACCAACATGATCGTGGTGGAGATTCTGGATGCGGCACGCCGGTCGGCTCTGAGCGGGACTACGATGCGGTTGGAGAAATAGTCTGCCAAATCCAGGGAATCGGCTCCCATCGTTCGAACGATCGAGCCTGATCTGTTGACATCTTGCTGCGATCCGATCAAAATCCTGCGCAACAAGTCTCGGGTCTTCCCTACTTCCCTCGCTAGTCGGCCCCTTAAAGAAAAACCGAAAAGGAGACTTCTATGAGATGGCACGCTATGGGAATCTGTGTGGGGATGCTGTTGGGGTCCCTCGTCGTTGCCAACGCGCAAACAACCAAAACCATCATCATGCGGGATGCATGCGATCCGACAAGCTTCAATGCCGCCGTGGGGGCCGGGACCTGTCAGGCCGGACACCACGGGACTACGCTGTTTCCTGACTTCATTGCAGAGCTGCAAAGCGACCAGAACGCAGGAGCGTGGCGGTTTAACCCAATGTTGAACGCGACGGAGGGAAACTTTAAGTTGGTCCGGCTCAATCTGCGGTCGGGAGATCAAACTTCAATTGAGAACTTAGGAGGTGAAACGCACACCTTCACGCGCGTCGAGAAATTCGCGGGAGGATACGTCGCCGTGCTCAACGGGCTGACGGGAAATCCCGATCCTGCCCCTGAGTGCGCGCAAGTGCTTCCCGATGGCTCACTGGCCCCGCAACCGGAGAGCCCTTCCAATCAGGTTGTGGAAGCGGGCCTGACAGAAGCTGGACCGACCGCCGGGAGTGCCGCACTGCCCGAGGGAACGTCCCGCTGGCAATGTTGCGTCCATCCATGGATGCGGATGGTCGTCGTAGTGCACGAGCACGACAAATAGAACTGACTCAGTGTGAAAAGAAGGATCGGCCACCGTGGGCCAGAAGCATTAGCGGTGGCCGATTTTACTTTTGTCATACTCATTCGCACGGTGCAAGCGATCTCCTTCCCGGCTGCAACGACGTCCGCCGCATTCCCGTGATCCTTCCGCGAATCGTTCGTCATCCAAGAATGTAAGGAGGGAGTATGGCGCGAATCTCTGGGGCCGATCCTTCGCGGCAGAGTTTAGTTAGCGCTCTGTTTACGCGCATTGTATACGCGCTCACGAAGCGCAAACTTGGCAAAGTCGTCACGCCAGTGGCGGTCACGGCGCATCATCCGCAGATTCTGTGGGGATATGGGCAGATGGAGCAGTCACTGCTCTCGAGCAAGCGTGTGGATACTGCGCTGAAGGATCTGGCGACACTGCGCGTGGCGACGCTGGTGGGGTGTCCGTTTTGAATCGACATCGGGTCTGCGGTCAGCAGACAGAACGGGATGTCGCGGGAAAAGATTGAAGGGCTGGCGGAGTATGCGAGGAGCGCGCTCTTTTCCGACCTCGAGAAAGCCGTGCTTGCATACGCCGATGCGATGACGCGCACACCGGTGGAGGTACCGGATGCGTTGTTTCAACGATTACGCGGGCAGTTCAGCGAGGCCCAGATGGTTGAGCTGACGGCGACAATCGCGTGGGAAAACTATCGCGCGAGATTCGATCATGCGTTCGGCATCGAAGCGGAAGGCTTCAGCGAGGGCGCGTACTGCGCATTGCCGGTGGCGGCGAGTCAAGGGCATTAACCACAGGGGGTACAGAGGAACATGGAGAAGAGGACTCGCCCGCCTGGACCTGCCGCCTGCGATTCAGCGATGGCAGATTTGCGACCGCAGATCGGGCAGCCCGGGTGTGGTGACCGAAAAGGTTCTACCGCGCCCACCCAAAAAGCTTTTAACCGCAAAGGCCGCAAAGGTTTCGCAAAGTTCGCAAAGAAGAGCATTGAAGCACACAGGACACCAAGGAGAGCGACCCGTCCTACCCGCGGGTCCGCGGAGAACAGTACGTCCACGGAAATTTCCTAGGTCCTGTGTTTAAATTCTCCGCGCATGAGACCACTCGAAATTTCTGACGAACAATTTCGCCGTCTGGCGGCTGAGGTCGCTGCGCTCTCGGCGGAGTATCTCGGCTCGCTTGATCAACGCGCCATCTTCCCGCAGACGAGCGGCGCCAAGACGGAAGAGCTTTTCGCGCTGCAACTGCCGGAGCACGGCATGGGAGAGCAGGCGCTGGGCGCGCTGCGCGAGGTAATGTCGCACTCGCGCTCGCAGAACGGCCGGTTCTTCGGCTATGTGCAAGGGCCGGGCGAGGCGGTGTCGGCGCTGGGTGACCTGTTCGCGTCGGTGCTGAATCAGAACATGACGGCGTGGCGATCGTCGCCGGCCGGGGTCACGATCGAGCGCACGGTGGTGAGTTGGCTGGCGGAGGCAGTCGGTTGCCGTGGATTTACCGGCACGCTGACGGGCGGCGGGTCAGCTGCGAACCTGATGGGCCTGACCATGGCACGCGAGCAAAAGACGCCGGGCAACGAGCGCGGCCTCTGGGGTGTGAGCCCGGGCGTGTTGTACGCGTCGGAGCAGATTCACATGGCCGTGCCGAAGGCGGTGGCCGTGCTCGGGATCGGGCGTGAGAATTTGCGTTATATCCCGTGCGATGAGTCGTACCGGATGATTCCAACGGAACTGGAGCGGGCGATCGGCGAAGACGAAAAGCGAGGCCGGCCCGGGATCGCGATCGTGGCTTCCGCGGGAACGGTCAACACGGGAGCGGTTGATCCGCTGCGCGAAATTGCCGGGATCGCGCGGGCGCATGGGATCTGGCTGCACGTGGATGGAGCGTATGGCGCGCTCGCCGCGATTGCGGCGCCCGAGAAATTCGATGGGCTGGCGGTGGTGGATTCGCTGTCCCTCGATCCGCATAAGTGGATGTATCAGCCGCTGGATTGCGGGTGCCTGCTCTATCGCGATGTGGAGCAGGCGCGTAGGACGTTTCTGTACACCGGCTCGTACGCGAAGCAATTAAGCAGTGATCCGGTGGAGGGCTTTGCGTTCTTCGAGGAGTCGATCGAGCTGTCGCGGCGATTCCGCGCGCTGAAGCTGTGGCTTTCGCTGCGTTATCACGGACTGGAGGGATTTCGGGCCGCGATTCGGGGCGATCTCGAACATGCGCAGCAGTTGGCGCGGGCGATAGACGGAGAGCCTCGGCTGGAGCGACTTGCGCCGGTGGAGCTGAGCGCCGTGTGCTTCCGACATCTGGTGTCGAAAGGAAGTTCGGAAGAGGAACGCAACCGTTTCAATCTTGCGCTGCTGAAGCGGCTGATCGCACGCGGGCGCGTGTATCTGTCGAATGCGGAGCTGAAGGGAAAGTTCTGTCTGCGCGCGTGCATCGTGAACCATCGAACGACGGATACGGATATCGAGGCGGTCGTGCGAGAGGTGCTGGCTGTGGGCGAGGAGATCGCGGCAGAGAAGGCATACTGAATTCCATTTGAAGAAGGCAAAGCGTTCACCACAGAGGACACAGAGGGCACGGAGCGGCTGGAAAACGAGAGAATAAGCCGAGTTGCGCCACACGGCGCATGCGAAACGCTCGCTGGTGGCTCGATATAATTAAACGTAGAGCCGATCCTGTCCCGCGATCTGACTGGAATTTTTCACCCATGCTTCGTATCCGCGCCGCCACGGTGAACGACGTCCCTTTGCTCAAGACGATGATCGTGGAGTTCGCTACGTTTGAGCGGCTTGCGCACCTAGTGAACGTGACGGAGGAGATGTTGGCGCGCGATGGCTTCGGAGAAAAGCCGATGTTCCGCGCGCTTATCCCAGAGTGGGATGGAGAGGTCGCCGGTTACGAGTTCCTGTACGACTTCTACAGCAGCTTCGAGGGGCCTGGACTGTTTGTGGAGGACATCTATGTGCGCGAAAAGTTTCGCGGCAAGGGAATCGGGAAAGCGCTGATGGCGGAAGCCGCGGCGATCGCGTTGCGGGAAGGTTACTGGGCAATGCGCTGGGAGGTGCTTGACTGGAACCAGCCGGCGATCGATTTCTATAAGAAGCTGAACGCGAGGTTTCTGGACGATTGGAAGGAGGTACGGCTGGAAGGTGACGCGTTGCGGAAGCTGGCGGAGAGTTCGGGGAAATGAGCAAGGTTCGAATCATCGGCGCGGGTCTGGCGGGGTCCGAGGCCGCGTGGCAATGCGCGCGGCGAGGGGTTGAGGTGGAGTTGTGTGAGATGCGCCCCGTGCGATCGACGCCCGCGCATCAGACTGGGGATTTCGCGGAGCTGGTGTGCTCGAACTCGCTGAAGTCCGATAGTGTAAATACCGCGCCGTGGCTGTTGAAGGAAGAAATGCGGCGGGCCGGTTCGCTATTGCTGGAGATCGCGCGAGTATGCGCGGTTCCTGCGGGCCACGCGCTGGCGGTGGATCGCGTTGCGTTTGCCGCGAAGGTGACCGAAGCGGTGTCACGGGAGCGTTTCATCACCGTGCGCCGCGAGGAAGTCACGCGGATCGACGAGAGTGAGATCACTGTGATTGCAACGGGGCCGCTGACGTCGGATGCGCTGGCGGAGGAGATTGGGAGATTGAGTGAAAGTGGTGGCGTGATCGAGGATAACGACACTGCCGGCAGTTCGCGGGCGGGGGCGCCCGCGCCACACGCACCACACCAGCTTTATTTCTACGATTCGATCAGTCCGATCGTCGAGGCGGATTCGATCGACATGGCGAAGGTGTATCTGGCGGCGCGCTATGACAAGGGCACGGCGGATTACATCAATTGTCCGATGTCGAAGGTGGAGTACGACCGCTTTCTGGATGCGTTGCTCGCGGCGGAGTCGGTGGAGGAGCGCGACTGGGAGAAACTGAACTACTTCGAAGCCTGCCTGCCGATCGAAGAGATTGCGCGGCGCGGGTGCGATACGTTGCGCTTCGGTCCGATGAAGCCGGTGGGTCTGCGCGATCCGCGGACGGGGAAGCCTCCGTATGCGGTGGTGCAGTTGCGGCAAGAGAATTTGCGCGCGGATTCCTACAACCTGGTGGGATTCCAGAATCATTTGAAGTTCGGCGACCAGGCGCGGGTGATGCGGCTGATTCCGGGACTCGAGAACGCTCGCTTTCTGCGGTACGGGCAGATTCATCGCAATACATACATCAATGGGCCGGCGCTCCTGCACGAGACGCTGCAGATGAAGGCGCATCCGCGAGTATTGTTTGCAGGGCAGATATGCGGCGTGGAAGGGTACGTAGAGTCGATTGCGACAGGATTGATGGCTGGGGTGCACGCGGCTGTGCTGGCTGGCGGAGGAGAGACGGTGGCACCACCGCGGGCGTCGGCGTTCGGATCGCTGATGCACTACGTGACACACGCAGATCCCAGGAATTTTCAGCCCGCGAACATCACGTTTGATCTGTTGCCCGCGCTCCAGAAGCGTGTACGCGACCGGCAGGAGCGGCATCGACTGCAGTGCGAGGCGGCGTTGCGCGAGTTTGACGGGTGGGTAGAGCGGGTAGGTGTGGGCGCCGCTGTTTAGGATCTTTTCCCGGTTTGGTCCGAACCGGCTTTTCTGGCTGCTTCTCGGTCGGTTCCCTGAACAAATTGCCGCCGATCTTCGTATTCTCTACTAAAGGGCGGAAAGTAAGGGATTTGGGCGGAGCTGTAGCGGTGACTTTCGATCTCCGCCCGCGTCCAACCAAGCGAATGATTCTGCGCGATCTCATTGGCGATGTTCTTCGCACTCTCTGGGCCCACAAGCTGCGCACCTTCCTCACGATGTTTGGAATTGCCTGGGGAATCGTGTCGATTGTGCTGATGGTGGCGGCGGGTGAGGGCCTGCGCAAAGGGCAAGAGGTCCAGGCGCGCAATCTCGGCAAAGACGTGATGATTGTGTTCCACGGGCGCACCAGCCTGCAGGCCGGCGGACAGCATGCGGGACGCCAGGTGCACTGGGAAGATGCCGATCTGGTGCCGCTGGCCGCGGAAACTCCCGACTGCCAATACGCGATCCCCGAACTGGAACAGGACACAGTCCAGACGCACAGCAATTTCAATTCGGCCGCTCTGCTGGTCACGGGCTCGATGCCGCCATTCGGATATATCCGAACGCTGGATGTGGGCGAAGGCCGCTTCTACAACTGGGACGATCAGCGCGAGTCCCGCCGCGTGGCATTCCTGGGGACGGACGCTGCGAAGCAACTGTTTCCGCATGGCGCGACCGCGGTCGGGGAAACCCTGTACCTGAATGACATTCCGTACCAGGTCATCGGGGTGATGGAGAAGAAGAAGCAGGATTCCAGCTATGACGGCTGGGATGTGAACAAGATTTTCGTTCCGTTCAGCGCGATGCGCCGCGATTTTCCCGACAAGCCTCCGGGAACGCCGTCCACGTTTGACCAATTGCTGGTCACACCGAAATCTGTATCGCAACACGAGGAATGCAAGTTTGAAGTGCGGCGCGTGCTGGGGCGGCAGCACGGCTTCGATCCGCATGACAAGGAAGCGTGTCCGATCTGGGACACGGTGCAGGAAGCCAAGGCCTTCGAGACGATGACCAACGGCATGAAATATTTCCTCGGAGCCGTGGGCCTGGTGACGCTGGTGCTCGGGGGACTTGGCGTGATGAACGTCATGCTGGTGGCGGTGCGCGAGCGCACCCGCGAAATTGGTGTGCGCAAGGCTCTAGGAGCGCGCGCCTCCGAGATCCTGCGGCAGTTCTTCTTCGAAGCGTTGTTCATCGCGTTTCTAAGCGGGGCGATCGGGCTTGGGATCGCGTATGGTCTGTGTGCACTGGTGGACACGCTGCCCATGCCAGACTTCTTTGCGGGACTATTGCCAACCTGGAAGACAGGAGTGCTGGCGTGCCTGATGCTGGGAATGATCGCGGTGCTGTCGGCGCTGTATCCGGCGAGACGGGCGGCGTCGATCGATCCGATCGAAGCGTTGCGATATGAGGCGGGAGGATGAAAACCAGTTCTCAGTTGTCAGTTCTCAGTTCCCAGAAGAGCGGAAAGCACAGAGGACACAGAGTTTGGAGTACCGAGTCCCAAGCTGCGAGTTGCGCAAAGATGATGCGGCCCGGTAGTTCTGGACCGCCGGACCGGCGAGGGCGTCTGTCCCCACGTGGGCGGTGGCGCTGCCAGACGGGTTTGCTAAGGGCTAAGAGCTAACAGCTAAGAGCTGCTTTCATGTTGACGGAAATCATTTACGAAGCCTGGATCGCGCTGAAGCGGAATCGGACGCGTAGTGCCCTGACGATGCTTGGCATTGTGTGGGGCATCGCGACGGTGACGTTGCTGATTGCGTATGGAAACAGCTTCCGCTCGATCCTGGTGAATGGTTTCGACGCGTTCGGCAAGAGCGTGGTCATCTGCTGGCCGCAGCAGACGAGCGAGCAGCCGGGGGGTCAGCGTGCCGGGAAGAAGGTTCTGCTGGAAAAAGTCGACGTCGAGATGGTGAAGGCAGATGCTCCGCTGGTGAAGTACGCGTGCCTGGAAACGGTGAAGCGGCCAGGGATCAGCTACGGAGATCGCATGGTGGGAACGGCGGCGATTCGCGGCGTTTGTCCGGAGTACGGCGAGATGCGCAACGAGGTGCCTTCCGAAGGCCGGTGGCTCAACGCCAGCGACGAACTAGAGCGTCGGCACGTGGTGTTTCTGGGCGGCAGGCTCCGCGAGCAATTGTTTGGCGGCCGCCCAGCCGTCGGCGAAACGGTGATGATCAGCGGACAGCGCTTCACCGTGGTTGGCGTGATGGAGCGCAAGATCCAGCTCAGCAACTACTTCTCGAGCGACGACGAATCCGCGTGGATTCCGTATTCGGCGGCCGGCGATCTTTGGAACACGCGTTATGCGGCCGTGTTGGTGTTCGCGCCGATCGCGCCGCAGTTCGAAAAGAAAGCGATGGCGCAGGTGCTGGCGGCGATTGCCACACGTCAACAGTTCTCTCCCACCGACAAGAAAGCTTTCCAGATGTTCGGGCGCGACGAATTTCGCCCGATCATCGACGGCCTGACGATCGGGTTGCAGGTGCTGCTGACGTTCGTGGGCACGCTGACGCTCGGAATCGGCGGCGTCGGCGTGATGAACATCATGCTGGTGTCGGTCGACGAGCGCATCCGCGAGATCGGATTGCGGCGGGCGCTGGGCGCACGCAAGCGCCATATCAAGCTGCAGTTCCTGGCCGAGACGCTGCTGATCATGCTGCTCGGAGGCGCCATCGGGATTGTGATTTCCTACGCGATCGCGGCCGCGGTGGGCACCTTGCCAATGATGGGCCCGCTGTTTGAGGACGAGTCGGGCAAGGGCGACATTCACTTGAAGATCTCGCTGATCACCGTGCTGCTTTCGACTGGTGTCCTGCTGCTGGTGGGCGTGGCGAGCGGGATGGTCCCGGCGCTGCGTGCTTCGAATCTGGACCCGGTGGAAGCACTGCGGTACGAGTAAAAATCAAAACCCACCACAGAGACACAGAGACACAGAGAACTGCGAGCCTGCCTGCAAGAGCATTCCCCTATGAGGAAGTCCCGATGCCTCGTCAAGACCGGTAGCGTGCCGCAATGAGCCTTTTTGATCTCCGTGACTCTGTGGTGATTCAGAATTTGATTTGACCCGCTTTTGCCGTCGCAGTAAGTTGCCACTGAGAGTTTTACACGCGCGCACGGAGAATCCCTTGGCCAAATCTGCAGTCGACGTCGTCGGAAGCGCATTCGAACACACTCGCAAGCAACTGAGCGAACCGTTCCAGTTTCGGCAGTGGTTGCGGCTGGCGGTGTTAGGCCTGGCCACCGGCGAAATCAGCTCCGGGGGCGGCTGCTCGAATTTTCGCGGCCTAGGTCAGCTTCCTGCTCACCTGCCGCACCGTTCCGACAACTTCCTCGAAGCGGGGAGCGGACTTTCCGGGCTAGGGCTCGACCCCGCGACGATCGCGACGCTGATTATCGTGGCGATCATTGGATTTCTGATTGCAGGGCTGGTGTTCCTCTACATCTCGAGTGTCAGCCGCTTCATGCTGTTCGAGTCCGTGTTGCGCCGGCATTGCGAGTTAGGGCCGAGTTGGGAGCGGTGGCAGGGGCAGGGTCTGCGCTTCTTCGGATGGCAGCTGGCGTTGTCCGCCATCAGCCTCGCAGTGGCAGCAATGCTGTTTTTGCCGTTGCTGATCCCTGTGCTAGCCGTGCTGCGAAGCCATCGAGAACCCGATGCGGCGCTGCTTTTGTCGTTTGTGCCGATGATTTCGGCGTTTCTGCTTTTCGCCCTGGTCATGCTGGTGATTCAAGTGCTGGCCAAGGATTTCGTGATTCCGTTAATGGCGCTGGACGACGTTGGAGTCATGGAAGGATGGAGGCGCTTTTTCGCGATGATGAAGGGCGATCCGTGGGCCTACACCGGATATCTCGGAATGAAAGTGATTCTGGCGATTGGGGCGGCAGTGATGTTCGGGATTCTGAGCAGTATCGTGGTTGTTCTTACGCTGATTCCCGTCGCCATTGTGGCCTTCGTGGCAGTGATCCTGGTGAAGGCAGCGGCCATCGGCTGGAATGTTTTCACGGTGACGGCGCTGATCGTGGCGGGCGTGCTTTTGCTTGTGGCGTTGTTGTACCTGGTTGGAGTCGTTTGCGTGCCGATCGCAGTGTTTTTCCCGGCATACGCGATTTACTTCTTTGCCGAGCGATACCCGGCGCTACAGCTGCAGTTGCACCGTGCGCCGCCCTCGCCTCCTCTGACACCTCCTCCTCTGGCGCCGGTTCCGGCTGGGTAGGTGCGGCGCTGCGCTGGTGAGGGTGTCCGTTCGCAATCGCGGAGTTTCGCTCCGCCGGACAGCCGAGGGCGGCTGTCCCTACGCAAATCGAATAGCTTCCGCGCTGAACAATCACTGGCCTACGGTGGCGGTGTTCGGCATTTTTAGTTTCGCACCCTTGTCGTGTCCCCAGGAGAAGCGGCGACCGATGATGCATTTCACGATCAGGTGATCCGTGGCGGGAGTGAGTCCCCAGCCCACGCCAAAGTTGAATTCCCATACTGGCGAGACGTTCAGATCGATGGTCGGGAATATCTGGTGCTGCTGCTGGTCGGTCGGAAGGAATTCGGTGGCTGGCCCTGTAGCCCCGTAATATTCGATGCCGCCTGAAACTTTCTTCGTGAAGTCGTAGCTGATCTTGACGTTCGGTGAGAAGGTCCAGCCCTGCGTCACGGTGGGACCGTGAAGCGTGCGGTCGAAGGTGGGGTTAAAGGCGAGGTACCAGGGACCTGCTTTCTTGTCGATGATGGGACGCAGTTCGTAGGTCCAGGTGTCGCCGGTAAAACGCGCCTGCGTGTAGCCGATCTCTTGCGACAGGCTGAGGCCGACCGGCCAATGCCATTTTTCAGGGATCGCGATGCGCGGACGGATGTGATCACCAACCCATTGCCATCCGCCGTTGGGCTGGATGGTGCTGAAAACGTAGAAGCCGGTTTCGAACCATTCGTTGAATCCATGCGTGATCTCGAGCGTCTCGTGCATGGCGTGGTTGGTGGGCTGGACACCGTCGACGACCGTTTTGCTCCCGTTCACCGTGAAATTCGAATGGAGTTCGAACATGGTCGCTCTGGGCTCGACCAGCTCGGAGCCGTAGACCTGGATTTCGTAATTGTCCTGGGCGAGAGAAGCGGCGACTGCCGCCAACAGGAGCCAGACCAGAGATAGAAACAAGCGCACACTGCGCATGCAGAATCGCTCCTTTGCCAGGAGCGCCCCAACTCCCCGCGTCCGGCAGATCGAGGTCAACTTCCGATTCTATGAGATTCGCCTGCGAAATGTAGAGGCTGGATTTTTGAACGGACGACGCGAAGGAAATCTGCTTTGAGGATCCGGGAACTGATGGCCCGAAGCAGGTGTCCAATTCCACAAGACACGCCGCGCGTCCCCGAGGAGAAAACAATGGCAATGTCGATGGGAGGCGGTGGTGCGTCTGCGCCGCAGATGAATGTGACGCCGCTGATTGATGTGTTGCTGGTGCTGATCATCATCTTCATGGTGATCGTGGCGCAGGAGAAGCCGGACCGGAAGGGACTGGAGGCGCAGATTCCGCAGCCGCCGACGCATCCAGATTCGGCGCCATCCTTGGTGCGAACGATCGTGATTCAGTTGGCGGAGACAAAGAGTGATCGGCCGCCGGATCTCAAGATCAACGAGCCGCCCGTGACATGGTCCGACCTTGAGTCGGAACTGGCGGGTATCTTCAAGCAGCGTGCGGAGAAGGTCGCGTTCGTGCAGGGCGACGACGAGGTGGATTTTGAATACGTCGCTTTTGTGATCGACAGCGCGCGGGCGGCGGGCGTGGATCGGGTGGGATTGCTGCCGAAGGAGTTGGCGAGGAAGTGAAGGCCCTGGCCGGGTATGCCGATCGTGCCAAGAATTTTGCCCCGTCTTCACTGCAATCGAAAGCTCACGACAACCTCAATATCGGAGACAACGGGTTCCGATCCGCACATGGCGGGCTTGACCCTCCAGGCCTTCAGTGTTTGCAACGTAGCATCGTCCATCGAGCGCGTCGCGGCGCCGATCAGCCGGACGTCACTCACAGAACCATCTGTCAGGATAGTCATCGCGACGGTGCTGTCGCCCATTAAGTTGTTTTGGCTCGCAGTGATACACAGGATCTGGCGTCTTTAAAGGAACAGCGTGTTTCAGTCCGCTGCACTGTCGGCGCTCGATCGCCCCTTTAGGAGGGGCGAGTATCGCATCATCGAAAGTGGTGGCAGTTATGTCCTGAACGTTGGCCGTGATAACCGCGCTGCCATTTACTAGGAGTTGAAGCTTGCGTGGATAGTGATGACCTTGAAAGTCGGCGTAATTGGAGTACTCCTCCCTTCGTCGCTCGTCTGGGGGTTCCTGCCATGTATCCCTCAAAATTTCGTGCGAGGCGGAATTCACGCAGAGCTCGTGCGGTTTAGCCTTGACGCTCTCTTGTGCGACTTGTAAGCAGGTAACCTGGATTCCATTCTCAGGACTTTGTTTCTGTTTTCGTACTAGAAGTGATTCAGAACTCTCAGCGAACTGAAGCAGACTGACAAGTTCTCGAACGCGTATCGGAGTGAAATCCATGTTGCGGCTGGTGTAAAGCCGATCGCCGTTCCGAATCTCGATTTCTTCGAACCCTTGAAGCGCGATCTTGCGCCACCACTGGTCTTTCGCTTTCCATTTCAGGGTCAAGCGCCCCGGCGTAGGCACGTTTATTTGCATTACGAAATCGACATCGAGCTGAAAGGGGCTGGCTTGATTGTGCAAGAGACTTGCCTGCTGCTTCGCGGCGATAAGTAATTGTTGTGCGGCCGGGTCTGTAGCGGATAAGAGCGGGAAGCAACTGCAGAGCAACATCAAAGCAGTAGCTTGGACCAGTTTCTTCATGACGGCTACCGATGTTAGCACTTGGCATCCCCCGACAAGTCGCGGGAAGAATCGTTCGCGGTGTGAACTGGTGCAAAATCCCAGCGTTGCTCACTGAGCCCTGATACAGGTCTCGCTTCTGCAAAGAGGCGCCCGGCATCACCGAATTACGACCTCTGCATCCAGACATCCCACGTGAGTGGTCCGGCCTGCTCGTCGGGCATTGGGTGTCCGGCCAACTTCAGGACGAGCTTGATCTGACCGTGGTGATATCCCTCGTGCCAGATCATGTGCTGGAGAAAAAGAATCGGGTAGTCGTAGTGAAGGTTCATTTCCCGGCCTGCCTCCAGCCTGCCCTTTACCGCATCGCGCACCGCCTGGGCGCTGTCGTTCAGCATTTGCGCCATGCGCGCGGTGTCGCGCTCCGCGAACCACTCTTCCTCAGGCACGGTCGGGGCGATCTCGGGCGCGTCCTCTGAAACGAACACAAGCCGCACGTAGTGGATGTGCCCGAAGAGTTCTCCGATGGACGGACTATCTTCCATTGCCCGCGCCTCGAGCATGGTCTCCGGCAGCGCGCGAAGCAGGTTGGTGAGGATTGCATTGTTGCGATCCCAGGAATCGAGCAGGGCATCAAGCAGGATTTGATCGTCTGACATATTCCGTCCCTTTGTAATGCGAAAGTTGACGCGTTAAGGAAACCTTCGAGACCTGTTTCGCGCGCAGCCCCGAGTAAAGCAGGTCCTTCGCTTCGCTCAGGATGACAATTCTATTTTGATGTCCGCTTTCATTTGCGGCCCGAAAAGCGAGTTCCCGCTGGTAGATAGTGGGGCTGATGCGATGCGTTGCTATCGCGCCGCGGTTTCGAGAACGATGACGGTGTCGAAGTCTGTAGATTGATGAGCGGGAAGCTTCACCAGCAGACCGTTCCCGGCCTTTGAAAACTCAACCTTCGCACGGTCCTTCAACGCGTATGCAGCGGTGACTTGATCGGCTAGCGGCGGCAAGAATAGAACCGAATCCGGCCATTCGAGAACGTGTACGTAGACTTTGTTTCCCTTCTGGGTGGTCACTCCCCACGGATGAGGACCGATCGGGCCACCGCGAGTGCCGTAGATTGAGTCGCCATATTGTGCGAGCCATTCGCCCATTTGGTGCAGGCGTTCAACAAACTCGGGCTGTATGGTGCCGTCCGGACGCGGGCCGATGTTGAGCAGGAAATTCGCGTTATTGCCCGCGGCTTTGACCAGATACTGGACGAGATCGCGCGTGCTCTTGAAGTGGTCGTCGGTGAAGTTGTAGCCCCACGCCGTGTTGATAGTCTCGGCGGTTTCGAGCGGCAGGTCGCCGATTTGTTCCCCGGAGTTGAAACCAGTGGTGTTGTGCCCGGGGAGATCCTTCTCGAACATCTGAATGTCCTCGCCGGGATTGGGCGTCTGATGATGATTGTTGCCGATCAGAGCTTGCGGTTGCAGGCTGTGAATCAGCTGGTAGGTGCGGTCGAGGCGCCAGTTGGCCTTGGGCTTGTCCCACCAGCCGTCGAACCAGATGCCGTTAATCTCGCCATAGTTGGACAGCAACTCGCGCAGCTGCGCGTCCTGGTAGTCGAGGTACTTGTCCCAGTCGCCGACATCGGTCCGGCCAGCAGACTCGCCGGTGTGGCCGCGCGGATAGTAGTCGGGATTGTGCCAGTCGAGTTGCGAATAGTAGAACGACAAATGGATGCCCTGCTTATGGCATTCGTCAGCGAGCATCTTGAGGGGGTCTTTCTTCCAGGGCGTGCGCTTGACGATCGTCCAATCAGAAACTTGCGAGTCGAACATGGCGAAGCCGTCATGGTGCTTGCTGGTGATGGTGATGTACTTCATCCCGGCAGACTTGGCGAGCGCGACCCACTCGGTGGCGTCGAATTTTTCAGGATTGAATTGCGACGGCAGCTTCTCGTAGTCGGCGATGGAAATCTTGCGATTCTGCATAACCCACTCACCATCCTGGAGAGTGCTGTAAACACCCCAGTGGATGAACATGCCGAACTTGGCGTCCTGGAACCAGCGGCGGGCAGAGAGGTTGGCAGCGGTAAGCTGATCGGACTGCGCCGTCGCGCGGAGGACGAGCAGCGTGAGGACGATCGACAGCGTCAGCAGCGGGCGGAGGAGGATGAGCGCACGTTGGGAAATCATGGATGGGAAGGATAGTGCGGCGGAGGGGTTGGGGTAAAGGAGGGTGAGGACGCGTATGGCACAACTTGGCGCGTTGCGTCTTGAAGGAGCACGACGGGCGTGTCAGTCCCTGGCGCGGGTCTTGATCCAGATCGGCGTACCCACGAAGCCGAAGGCCTGACGAATCTGGTTTTCGAGGAAGCGCTGGTAGGAGAAATGCAGCTTCACGGCGCGGTCAGTGAAGAGGATGAACGTCGGCGGCGCCACGTTGGCCTGGGTCATGTAGAGAATCCGCACGCGCTTGCTCACGGGAACGGAGGCGCGGTCGAAGTCGATGGTCTTGAGGAAGCGATTCATCTCGCCGGTACCGATGCGCTTGTAGCGTTCGGCAGCAACCTCCTCGATGAGCGGGAAAATCTTGTCGACGTTCTTGCCGGTCTCGGCGGAGATGAACAGCGCCGGAGCGTAGTTCAGGAACTTAAGCGCGCCACGGAGGCGCTGCAGGTAGATGTTCTGATCGTTCGGGCTTTTGGAGTCCTGGATGCGCGAGGCACGCGCCTGGCTGATGGCGCGCTTCTTGCCGGTCGTGACCAGATCCCACTTATTGACGAGGATGATCACCGAACGACCGCTTTCGTGCGCATAGCCGGCGATGGTGGCGTCGAGCGAACTGACGCCTTCGGTCGCGTCGATGAGCAGTAGTGCGATGTCGGCTTCTTCGAGATGCTTGCGCGACATCACGACTGAGAGCTTTTCGGCCATCAGGTGCGTTTTGCCTTTGCGGCGGATACCGGCCGTGTCGATGAAGCGGATCTTCTTGCCGTCGCGTTCGACGACTTCGTCGACGGCATCGCGCGTCGTTCCGGGGATCGGAGAAACGATGGCGCGCGAGGTGCCCGTAAGTTGGTTCAGCAGCGTTGATTTGCCGACGTTGGGATGGCCAATGATGGCGACTTTAACTTCGGTCGTCGGTCGTCGGTCGTCGGTCGTCGGCGAATCCGCGGTTGCATCGTCCGCAACCGTGTCGGTCGTTGGTCCTTGGTCCCCTCGCTCGGCACGGGGCAGGCTAAGAACGGTCGTTGGAAGATCGGTTTTCGATTTTCGCTGGTCGGTGTTCGGCAGGTCGGCCGTCAGCGAAGCCGTCGGCCGTGCGGCTCTCTGGCGACGCTTGGATTGACCTTCTGTGACCTCCGTGCCCTCTGTGGTTTGCGGGTTTCCTTGCGATCGTGGGAAAGTCGCGAGCGCCGCGTCGAGCAGATCATCGATTCCGGTGCCGTTTTCAGCGGAGATGGGGATGACGTCGGTCACGCCAAGCCGGTGAAAGTCGGCGAGCAGCGCTTCCTGCTTGGCAGTGTCGATCTTATTGACGGCGAGGAGAAGCGGCTTGCCCGTCTTGCGCAGAAGACGTACGAGTTCGAGGTCGGGACCGGCGAGTTCGCTGCGGCCGTCAACGACCATGACGATGGCGGAGGCCTCGTCGAGCGCGACCCGCGCCTGGCGGAAGATTTCCGATGGAATAACCTCTTTATCTTCGGGGATAATGCCCCCGGTGTCGACCACGCGAAAGGTTCGTCCGCGCCACTCCGAATCGCCGTAGAGCCGGTCGCGCGTGATACCGGGCTCGTCGCCGACAATCGCGCGGCGAGATCCCACCAGGCGATTGAAAAGTGTGGATTTGCCCACGTTGGGGCGACCGACGATGGCCACGAGCGGGGGCTGCGCTTCCCGCTCTGCGAGAGCCTGGCCCGAGTGGGTAAGAGCGCCCGTGGCTGCAGCGTATTGTGTTTTTCGCTTCGACAAGTTTTTCTTCTGCTAGGTGCGCAACGCTTCCCGGAAAATCTGAACCTTAGACGCGGCACGATCCATATAGTGGCAGACGCCCTCGTCTACCCGGCCGAACGCTAGCTCGGCTGCTGTCGGGGAGTCAATCCTAGCCGCGGCAAAACCGCCGCGGCCGCACAGACGAAGGCGTCTGTGCCCACGTGGTCCGTGCAGCTATTATAGAGACTCTGTGACTCCTCCCTCCCAGCCCGCAACCTCCGGAAGCTCGAATCCGCGCGGACAGGAGCTTTCCCTTTACAACTTCTTTGCGCCTGGAGGCGTGCTTTCGAAGACGCATCCCGCGTACGAATTCCGGCGCGGGCAGCTGCAGATGGCGCAGGCGGTGGAGCAGGCGCTCGAAGAGAAACGACATCTGATCGTCGAGGCGGGAACAGGAACGGGCAAAACACTGGCGTATCTGCTGCCGGTAATTCGCTCGGGCAAGCGCGTAATCATCTCGACCGGGACCAAGAATCTGCAGGAACAGCTTTTCTACAAGGACATTCCATTTCTGGAGCAGGCGCTGTTTCCCGATGGCAACGGGAAGCTGAACGTCTGCTACATGAAGGGCCGGAACAACTATCTCTGCAAGAAGAAGCTCTATGACCTGACCGATCAGCCCGTGCTATCGGGGTTGGAAGAGATCGAGCACTATCGGGCGATTGCAGCGTGGGAGAAAACCACGCAAACAGGAGATCGGGCGGAGTTGGCTTCGCTGCCCGAAGCGAGCGCGCTGTGGCACAAGCTGGACGCGCGTTCGGACACGTGCCTGGGCCAGAAATGCAGCGCGTTTGAGACCTGCTTCATCACCGAGATGCACCGGCGGGCGATGGAGAGCGACATCATCATCGTGAACCATCACCTGTTCTTTGCGGACCTGGCGATCAAACAGGCGTCCGAGTATGTGCCGGATGCGGGCATCCTGCCGGAGGTGGGCGCGGTCATCTTTGACGAGGCGCACGAGTTGGAAGATGTCGCGGGGAGTTATTTCGGCATTTCGGTCAGCAACCAGCGGGCGGAGGAGCTGGCGCGCGACGTGGAGGCCTCGCTCACGCGGAACAAGCTGCTTTCCGCGCAGGTCATGGGCGCATTGAAGAGCCTGCGGGATCGGTCGCAGCTTTTCTTCTCCGTGTTGCCGCCCGGGGAAGGGCGATTCGCTTTCGAGAACCGGCGCGAGTTCATGGAAGAAAACGGCGACGAGTTCATCGCGCTCAATCAATCACTCGAGCGGCTAGGGGCCGAGTTGCAGAATCTGCCCAGCAAGGCAGAGGAAGTCTTTACGTTCTCGCGGCGGGCGCGGGAGTTGCAGGTACAACTTGGGTTCCTGATGGAGTCAGACGACCACAATACGGTGTTTTGGATCGAGCGGCGAGGGAGGAATTTCTCACCCCGGAGGCACCGAGACACGGAGACGACAAAAGATGGGCCGGAAACGTCTCGGGCCGTCGCAGGCGGTGGGCGCCAGAGCGTCTACCTGCAGGCCACGCCCATCGACGTCGCACCGATCCTGAAGAACACGCTGTTCGAGCAACTGGAAACTGCGGTACTGACGTCGGCGACGCTGGCGGTCGGCGGTGGCTTCGAATATATGAAGCGGCGGCTGGGCGTAGAGCGGGCCCGCGAGGTAGTGCTGCCCCCGCATTACGATTACGCGAACCAGGCGCTGTTCTATGTTCCGCCAGATTTGCCGGATCCGCGCACGCCGCAGTTTGCCGCCAAGGCATCGGATCGGATTCGACGACTGCTCGAAATCACGCGCGGTCGAGCGTTCGTACTGTTCACCAGTTACGCGCAGATGAACGAGGTCCATTACAGGCTACTTGGAGAGCTGGAATTTCCCATGTTGCTGCAGGGCGATGCGCCGAAGAGTGCACTGCTCGAGGAGTTTCGGCTAACGCCGCATGCCGTGTTGTTTGCGACGTCGTCGTTCTGGCAAGGAGTGGACGTGCAGGGCGAGCAATTGAGTTGTGTGATCATCGACAGGCTGCCGTTTGCGGTGCCGAGTGATCCAGTGGTAGCGGCGCGGGTGAAGTCGATCGACACGGAAGGCGGCAATGCCTTCTTCCAGTACCAGGTACCGGCCGCGGTGATCACGCTGAAGCAGGGGTTTGGACGGCTGATCCGCTCGCTGCATGACCGCGGCCTGCTAACGCTGCTCGACAATCGCATCCTGAAGAAGGCCTATGGCCGCACGTTTGTCGAAAGCCTGCCTAACTACAAGCGCACGACCGATATCCGCGAGGTAGAACGGTTCTTCGGAGCGGAATGAGCGATAGGTGGTCGTTCGTCTCCGCTGTCAGCGTGGGCTGGGGATTTTCGTACATCATTCGCTGAACGCTATAAGGAGAGCCCCTGTTTACCTGCGAACCTAGGCGAGGAACGCTTCCACATCAGCAGTAAATGGCACTCCTCGCGTAAAATATCCCGTTGGGCTTATGTGGGCGGGAGCCGCTGTGTTCATGCGGTCGCCCGGGGGATCCATGTACGAGGTTACGGTCGAGGATACATTCGCGGCAGGGCACTACCTGCGCAACTATAAGGGCAAGTGCGAGAACCCGCACGGGCACAACTACAAGGTGCGCGTCACGCTGGCTGGTAAGGAGTTGGACAAGGCAGGACTGCTGCTGGATTTCAAGGATCTGCGCGATGTGATGAAACATGTGATTGAGCGGCTTGACCATCAGATGATTAACGAAGTTGCGCCCTTTACGGAGTTGAACCCATCAGCCGAAAATCTGGCCAAATACTTTTTTGACGAGACGAACGGGCGCTTGAAGAATTCAACCAATGGGCGCGTCTTCGTGCGGGATGTGACGATCTTCGAGACGGATACGACCACCGCGAAATACAGCGAGTAGCAGTAGCCGGTTGCCAGCGGCCAGTTGCCAGTTGAAATCGAGGTTCCAGTATGGGACGGTCTTACAAAGATCTCGTCGCCTGGCAGAAGGCAATGGAGCTTGTAACTGCGACGTATCGAGCATCGGCAAACTTCCCAAAAGACGAGTTATTCGGACTCACGTCGCAACTACGCAGAGCGGCCGTTTCTATTCCGAGCAATATCGCTGAAGGTCAGGGGAGGTTGTCGGAGAAGGAATTCCGTTATTTTCTCGGACAATCGAGAGGCTCGTTAATGGAAGTCGAGACGCAACTCCAGATCGCTCAGAATCTGGGTTATCTGAACGATGATGATCTGCCCGACCTTCTGCACAGATGCGCAGAGGTCGGGCGCATTTTAAATGGACTGATTGCCGCCATTTGCAAGCCGGATGACCTCAATAGTTAGACGTGGGAACTGGCAACCGGCAACTGGCAACTGGCAACTGATGCTTATCACCGAGATCTACAAGTCGCTGCAGGGAGAATCCACGTACGCCGGGTTGCCGTGTGTCTTTGTGCGCCTGACGGGGTGCAACCTGCGCTGCTCGTGGTGCGACAGCGAGTATGCCTTTACAGGCGGACAGCGGAAATCGTCCGAGGAAGTGTTCGAGCACGTTCGTCAGCTGAGCCCGAACGGCGGATTGGTCGAAATTACGGGCGGCGAGCCGATGCTGCAGGATCGCGAACTGGTACCGTTCATGCGGCACCTGATCGTGGCCGGTTACACGGTATTGATCGAGACCAGCGGTGAGCGGCCGCTCGCGCGGGTCCCGAGAGAAGTGATCAAGATCGTGGATGTGAAATGTCCGCACTCCGGGGAACCCGACACTTTTGACATGGCGAACCTGGACGCGCTCGAGCCTCATGACGAAGTTAAATTTGTGATCAGCGATCGCGAGGACTACGAATTCGCCCGTGACTTCACCGCACGCCACGGCCTGGCATCTCGGGTAAATGCGGTATTGTTCTCGCCGGCATTCCGGAAAGACGCTATTGGCGCCCGGGACGCTTCGCATTGCCTGATGGATCCGCAGCAACTCGCTGAGTGGATACTCGCGGACGCCGTTCCAGCCAGGCTGGGTTTGCAGATCCACAAGTTCATTTGGAACCCGGCGCTGAAAGGCGTATAGGAATCGGGTCATCGGAAGATCGGCCATCGGGTGATTCAGGTTTTTAGGTTCGCATCAAGGCCCGCGTCGCGGACTTGAGGCGGTTCGCCCGCATCTTTGCATCTCATTTCAATGGTGAATACATCCAAACGCGCCGTAGTGCTGCTGAGTGGCGGGATGGATTCGTGTGTTTGCGCGGCACTGGCGACGCGGGATGGCGACACGGCCGCCGTTCACGTCAGCTACGGCCAGAGAACCGAAGAGCGTGAGCGGAAATCGTTCGTAGGAATCTGCGACCGGCTGGGGATCAAAGAGCGGTTGCTGGTTCGCAACGAGGCCCTTCGCGCCATTGGCGGATCGGCGCTCACGGATGAAAGCATCGCAGTTCCCCAGTCGCACGCGATCGGCCACGACATTCCGGTCACCTACGTTCCCTTCCGCAACGCGCATTTTCTTTCGGTCGCGGTGAGCTGGGCCGAGGTGCTGGGTGCGGAGAAGATCTACATCGGAGCGGTGGAGCAGGACAGTTCCGGGTATCCGGACTGCCGTCCCGCGTACTACGAGGCCTTCAACCGGGTCATTCAGGCAGGCACCAAAGAGGGAAAGATCGAAATTGTCACGCCCCTGATCGCTTTGCGCAAACATGAGATTGTGAGGCTTGGCCTTGAACTGGGCGCTCCCTTCGATTTAACGTGGTCGTGCTATAGCCGCGAAGACCGGGCCTGCGGGGTCTGCGACAGCTGCGTGCTGCGGCTACGCGCCTTCGAACAGGCCGGAGCGAAAGATCCAATTCTGTATCTGGAAACGACTGCCGCCCCAGCTTCGTCCGCGGGATAGGGTTTTCGGAATGCGCATTCAGGTTTAAGATAGCGAATTTTGAGCGCGAGGTCGGCATTGGCCTGGCGGCAAAATGCGCGATCTGAAATCTGCAATCGTAGATGAATCAGCCGGGAGGCTCGTTATGAAACAACGTTTGGCGTGGGTAGCACTGGTGGCGCTGCTGCTGGGGCTGTGTGTTCCTCCAGTCTTCGCGCAAGCCACGGGCTCGGTCAAGGGTGTGTGCCGTGACTCAAATGGGCAACCGATTACGCAGGGTACGGTCGAATGGCTCAGTCTTGACACGGGCCGGAAATACGCGCTGAAGCTCAATAAGAAGGGCGAGTACTTTTCGCTGGGCATCGCCCCGGGGAAGTACAAGGCCACGCTGTTTGGGCCGGATGGCAAAGAACTCTTTCACTACGGCGGTATCCAGGTCGGATTGGACGAACTGACGCAGGACTTCGACCTCAAGAAAGAACAGCAGGCCGCAGCCTCGGGGCAAGGATTGACTCCGGAACAACTCAAAGCTCAACAGGAAGCTCAGGCTAAGGCCCAAAAAGAGAACACGACAGTGAAAGCTCTGAACGAGAAGCTTTCCGCAGCGAAGACCGCGGCCGACGCCGGTGATTTCGAGACCGCGATCAGCACCATGACCGAAGCGACGCAGATGGATCCAACGCGCGATCTGCTTTTCTTCAAGCTGGGTGACTACTATCGCATGTCGGCGCCGAAGCAGACCGACCCCGCGGAGAAGCAAAAGCGCTACGAAGCCGCCGCCACGAATTATCAGAAGGCCATTGATATGAGGGCGGCTAATCCCGATCCGAAGGACACCAAGTCGAATGAGACGATGGCGGCGTATTACAACAACCTCGCGGAGGCTTACGCCAAGTCCGGCAAGATCGATGATGCCGTGAAGAACTATAACAAGGCGTCAGAACTCGATCCCGCACGCGCAGGGCAATACAACTTCAACATTGGCGCGGTCTTGACGAACGCCGGCAAGGTCGATGACGCGATCACAGCCTTCGATAAGGTGATCGCCGCCGATCCGACCAAAGCCGACGCCTACTATTGGAAAGGCGTCAACATGATCGGCAAGGCAACGCTGAAGGGGGACAAGATGGTAGCTCCCGACGGCACCGCCGATGCCTTCAACAAATACCTCGAACTTGCGCCTACGGGGCCCTATGCCCAGCCGGCCAAGGACATGCTGGCCAGCATCGGGGCAGCGGTGGAGACGGGGTTCAAGAAGCAGAAGGCTGCCACCAAGAAATAGTGTTTTGTAGAAGAGATCGGGCGGCCTTCGGGCCGCCTTTCTTTTTCGAGCGAGGAGGCGGCAGGGATTCCACAGCCCTTCTCACGAAAAGTAACCCTCGGGGTGGTTACTAAGGGGCACCTACCTTCCGTCCTTCGCGCACGCCACCCATCGCGCTACATTAAAGACAGATCTCCCCCGGTTGTTTGTGGTTTCTTTCTCCTGTCTGTGGCCAGGAATTCCTGCGAGTGTGAGGGAGTGCAATGGCATCCCCGGGCATTGCCCCGATTTCTGTTGCCTTAGAAGGAGTTCACAGCGCCGGCGCGGTTCCGACGCAGGCGCTTCTGGCCGCCATGTTACGGGCCTCGGAGAAGGTCAGCGATCTGATCTTTTCGCCCGGGCGTCCGCCCCAAGTGGAGGTCTACGGCCAGCTTGTTCCCGTGCAGATGGAGGGACTTTCGACCCTCTCGGCGGATGACACGCGCCGTATCGCCGCGGATCTGATCGGCAACAACAAGCAGGCCATCAACACCTTGCGCGAGCAGGGGTCGTGCGACATCTCCTATGGACTGCCTGGATTGGCACGCTTCCGCGTCAATGCCTTTATCCAGCGCGGCAGCTGCGCTGTGGTGATGCGGGTGATTCCAACATCGATTCCTGAGTTCGAAGCGCTCCACCTGCCCGCGCACCTCGGTGATGTCGTGAACCTGCGAAATGGGATCGTTTTGGTGACGGGGCCGACGTCCTCGGGAAAAAGCTCGACGCTGGCGGCGCTGCTCGACCGTATCAATCGCGAGCGGGACTATCACATCATCACGATCGAGGATCCGATCGAATTCCTGCACAATCACAAGCGGTCGACGATCCATCAGCGCGAACTGCACAGCGATACGCCGAATTTTGCAATGGCTCTGCGCGCCTCGCTCCGGCAAGCGCCCAAAGTAATATTCGTCGGCGAAATGCGGGACCGCGAGACGATCGAAATGGTTCTGGAAGCGGCGGAAATGGGGCTCATCGTGCTCTCGACGATGAACACGATTGATACGTCCAAGACAGTGGAAAAGATTGTCACCAGCTTCGTGCCGGAGGAGCAGAAGGCGATCCGCGAGCGATTTGCCAAGTCGTTCCGGTTCATCATTTCGCAGCGGCTGATTCCGAGCTCCGACGGCAGCGGGCGGTTGCCCGTATTTGAGATCCTGAAATCCAACGCCCGCACCCGTGAGTTCGTAGAAAAGGGCGAGCATGACGGAAAGACGCTGCTTGACGCGATCAAGAGCGGCGAAGCCGACGGCATGCAGTACTTTGACGGCGAGATTGCCAAGCTGGTGCGCGCCGGATTGATTGACCTGGAAACCGGCGTATCGTTTTCGAGCAATGCGGCCGTTCTGGGTCAGGAATTGGCGAAGTAGGCGATCGTTCGTCGCCGGTCTCGGTGTCGGTCGGCAGCGCATCCTACGAAAACCGCTGAGTTCACTCATTTCTCCGCCGGCGCGTCAACCCCGCGGTCAAAACGTTTCCCCGGTAAGCCGTATATCATGGCGGCATGGCCGCCCTCCCGCAGCAACCCGCGGTTTTGAGCTTTGAAGAAGCTCGTCACGTCGTGGAGCAGCATGTGGTGCAGGCGCGTCCGTGGGGCGTCGAGGGCGTAGATCTGCTCTCCGCGTTGGGACGAGTGCTGGCCTTGCCAATCCCCGCTGATCGCGACTTCCCACCTTTCCGGCGAGCCATGCGGGATGGCTACGCGGTGCGCGCCGCTGACCTCGCACAGCTTCCGGTGACCCTCGAAGTCATCGGCGAAATCAAGGCGGGGGCCGCGGCCTCGGAGATCCCAAGGGAAGTAAACCCAGGGCAGGCGGTCGCAATCATGACTGGGGCTCCGACGCCTTCTGGGGCCGATGCAGTGGTGATGGTCGAATACACAAAGCTCTCGGGAGATCGGGTCACTATCACTCGGGCGATCGCCGTGGGTGACAACATCGTTCCGGTGGGATCGGAAGCGTGGCAGGGGCAGATTTTATTGGAGCAAGGAACGCGCCTGGACTATAGCGGGATTGCGGTGATGGCTTCCGTGGGGAAGCAGCAAAGCGTCCCCGTCTACTGCCGGCCGAGGGTCGCGATTCTATCGACGGGCGATGAAGTCGTGGACGTGGGTGAGGTCCCGGGACCGACCCAAATCCGCAATTCCAACAGTTATTCACTTGCGGCGCAGGTGCAGGATGCCGGTGGGGACCCACGTCTTCTGGGAATCGCCCGTGACGATGCGGGGAGCCTGCGTACACTCATCGCAAAGGGCTTGGAGTTGGACCTGCTGCTGATGACGGGCGGCGTTTCGATGGGCAAGTACGACCTGGTGGAGCAAGTACTGGTAAAGTTCGGTGCTGAATTCTTCTTTACAGGAGCGCAGATTCAGCCCGGTCGACCCGTGGTGTTCGGCCGCGCAAAGGGCAAGTACTTTTTCGGCTTGCCGGGCAATCCCGTTTCGACGATGGTGACGTTCGAACTCTTTGCCAGACCGATGATCGAAGGGCTCTCGGGAATGCGGCCGAGGCCTCTGGTCTTCCTGCACGCGCGTCTCAAATCGGAAATCAAGACCAAGACCGGCTTAAAACGATTTCTGCCGGGCAAACTGTCGGGAGAATTTGAGAACTGCGAGGTGGAACTAGCCGGTTGGCACGGGTCAGGCGACGTCGCCGGCTCCGCGCGCGCCAACTGCTACATCGTGATTCCGCCGGACCGCGAGCGAATCGCGGCGGGCGAGTGGGTGGCAGTAATGGAAAGGTGAGTGAATCGAGTTTCAGGTTTCGAGTTTCAAGTTTCGGGTGAGCCAGAAAGGGCACCGGAAATGGGTTCTCTCGAAACTGGAAACATGAAACTCGAAACTCAAGAACACCGTGCTTGTTAAGATAGAAGCCTTGATGCCCCGAAAACTCTCCCACTACGACCGCACCGGCAAAGCGCGTATGGTGGACGTGAGCAACAAGGTGGCCACCAAGCGCGCAGCCGAAGCCAGCGCCTTCGTGGCCATGAAGCCCGCTGTGCTCAAGGCTCTTCCCAAAAATCCGAAGGGCGATCCGCTGGAAGTGGCGCGAGTCGCGGGCATCATGGCGGCCAAGCAGACTTCCAACTTGATCCCCATGTGCCATCCGTTGCCGCTGGCGCACGTTGCTGTGGATATGCGGCTGTGCGAGAATGGCGTCGCTATTGCTTCAAAAGTTACCACCACGGCCACGACGGGCGTCGAGATGGAAGCGCTGGTTGCGGCCAGCGTGGCAGCCCTGACCGTATACGACATGTGCAAGGCTTTGGACAAGGGCATCGAGATTCGCGAGGTTGTGCTGGAGCGTAAATCGGGCGGCAAAAGCGGCGATTACGCGCGCAAGGGCCGAAAGCCGTAATCAGGCATGTCGAGCAACGTCAAAGTGCTGCTGGTGGATGACAATCCCATGGTGCTCGGGATGTTGAAGCAGTCACTCGCGACGCTTGGGCAGGTCAACACCGCGGGAGACGCGGCCGATGCGTTGCTCAAAGCGGTCGACGATCCTCCGGACCTACTCGTCACCGACTATCGCATGCCGGGCATGGATGGGCGCCAGCTCATCGAAAAGCTGCGCAGCCGGCCGGCCACCGCGAACTTCTCGGCGATCATTCTGGCTTCCAAGGCCGATATCACTGAGCGCCTCTCGCAACAGGATCCCGTGGACGACTTCGTAGAGAAGCCGTTCTTCCTGAAAGAGGCGACCCGCCGTATCAAGCGTGTGATCGACAAGATTGCGCTGGAAAAGATGACGAAGTCCGCGCCCTCCGACGGCGTGCTGCGCGGAAGCCTGGCACAAATGAACGTCATCGACCTGATGCAGTCGCTGGAGATGGGCCGCAAGAGCTGTCTTCTGTCGTTAAGCCGGGACGACGAAAAGTGTGACGTGTACTTTACCGAAGGCCAGGTCGTGCACGCGGCGTATGGGAGCCTGAAGGGTGACCAGGCAGTGTTCAAGGTCCTGCGCTGGACCGGCGGAAACTTCCAGCTGGACTTCGAAGGCAAAACGACAGAAACCAGCACCCAACTGAACACGCAAGGCCTGCTGATGGAAGGCCTGCGCCTGCTCGATGAATCCAACCGCGACACCGGAGAAAAAACCGAGGAAGAAGATGTCCTCCTCGACACCTGATCTGACTGCGGCGGTTGTCACAGTCAGCGATTCTTCTTCTCGCGGCGAAAGAGCGGATCTGGGAGGCCCGGCGGTCGCAGCCGCACTCGAAAAGAAAAATTTTAGGGTGGTCGCACGCGAGATCGTTCCCGACGAGGAAGCCTCAATTCGGGATATTCTCGTGCGGTTGAGCGCTCAAGTTCGCTTTGTGGTAACGACTGGAGGGACCGGGATCGCGACGCGCGACGTCACCCCGGAAGCTACGCGGTCGGTTTGCGACCGACTGCTGGAAGGGATCGCGGAGCGAATGCGCGCGGAGGGCTCGAAGTCCACGAAGTTCGCGGCCTTGAGCCGCGCTGTGTGCGGAGTGCGCGGAGAGACTCTGATTCTGAATCTTCCCGGCAAGCCATCCGGCGCGGTCGAGTCGCTGGACGCGGTGATTGATCTCATCCCCCACGCGTTGCAAATTCTTGCCGGAAATACCAGGCACGATTAGTTGTCTCGGATGTGTGGTGCAACAGGTCTTAGGCCGACCGAATTTACCCTCTCTTCTACTCAGCCTATGACCACGGTCGATCGGCTTCGCGTACACTCGTATTTCGCTTGCATGCCCTCAAAAACATTCTGACGAAGTACACGGCCTGGGTTTTTCGTGTGCTTGCACCGCTCGGTCCCTGGGGTGTATTCGCGATTGCTGCAGTCGATGGCTCCTTGCTCGGCATGCCGGTCGACGCCGTGGTCGCGGGCTACGTTTACTATCACCGGGCCAGTTTTCTCTTTTACGTCGTGATGGCGGCGGCGGGATCGGCGCTAGGTAGCCTGGTGGTTTATGCCATCGGGTATTTTGGCGGAGAAGCCGTACTGCGAAAGCGCATCCCGGAAGCACGCTTCAACAAGATTCATGCTTCCTTCGAGCGGCACGAGTTCTGGGCGCTGATGTTCCCGGCGATGCTGCCGCCGCCCACACCCTTCAAGCTGTTTGTGCTGGCGGCGTCGGCGTTTGAAATGCGGCTGAGCCATTTCCTGGCGGCCATCTTTGCCGGACGCTGCGTCCGTTTCCTCGTGTTGGCCCTGTTGACGATCAAGTTCGGCCCGCAGTTCGTCGAGTTCGCCGGAGGTATTCTTCACCAGCACTCTCGCTGGGTATGGATCGGACTGGGCGCGGCGCTGGTGATTGCGTTCATGATCTGGATGAAAAAACGTCGCAGGATCGAGGCGAGCGTCTCGGATCCTCCGGCGTCCCCTCTGGCTAAGTAGTCTCCGCGACACGAAAGGCAAGACTTCCAGCAAAAGCAAAAGCCAGTCGATCTCTCGACTGACCCTTCCAACCCAATGCTAAGCCGACGGAGCTATGCCGCGGCGATGTGGTCGCCCGATTTGGCCGCCGAGTGCGAAATCGCGTGCAGAACGACAGGCGTCAGGAACATCACGCTGGTAAAGAGAATGTCCCCCTCGATCGCGCGCCGGAAGAACGGCACGCCCGCCGCGTAGCAAGCCATGAGCCCGCTCAACGTGCGCGGATACATGTCGCCCCATGCGCCCCAGACGGCAAAGTTGCTGATTACGAAGAATGAGACCGATCCAGCAAGCGTAGCACCGAGAATCGGCAGCGGCTTATTCGTTTCGCGCAGCCGCGTCCCCAGCCACAGCATCGCAGCGTACCACGCCCAGGTTACAAAGTGATCCCAAGTGAAGGGAAACACGTAAAACAGCTTCGTCAGAATCACGTCAGAGGCGGCCAGAAGAACCAGCGGAATCCACCACTGGCGGCGGGGGCCGCGCGCACCGAAGAACAGGAGCGACGCGCCGACGGGTGTGAACGCGAAGGGATGCGGCATGAAGCGAACCGCTATTGCCAGGATGACAAACAAATAAGCCAGCATGAGCACCTCAGAGATCAGACCATGATTGTGGCGCGGCAAGGGAGCCGCGTCAAGTTGCGGCGAAGCTTTGATGCTTTAGTCCGGCGGGGGGTTCGCGCCAGAGAATTCCTTGATCACCTTGAGGTCGCGGTCGAACACGATTCCGCAGCCCAGCGGCTTGCGACCGCTGTGCATTCCAGCTTGCTCGAAGCGCAAGTCTTCCAAGCGCACGATATACCCGCCCTCGGCAAGAGCTTCCGTCTCCATGACCGGGAACTTGGCCCAGTCAAGGTAGACGCGTCCGAGAAAAGTATTTTTGGCGGCGATCGTAATTGGAGTTTCTTCGGGCTTGTAGCGGATATCCATGTCTCCGGCGGGATCGACCTCCGGCTTCAGGGAGTCCACGTCGGCAAGCGCGAAGAACGCTTTCGTCTCGATCACTCCCCGCCACGAGAAAGGGGTCAGCATATTCGGATACGCTCCCACGCGAATCGAGGCTGCCTGCTCGTATGTGCGCGCTTCCAGAGCGCTGAGCGCGCGCCGATGCTCATAGTCCCGCACCAGCCAGGTAAGGACGACAACCACCAAGGCCGCGATTGCAGCCCATCGGCCTCTCGGCCCTTTCTGCTTCGCTCCAATCTCTTCGTTGATGAGTGCAACGAATCCAGGCACGATCAGGCCGAGAACGAGCGCGATCAGCAGCACCGGTTCGACGATGTAGACGATGTCCCAGGAATACCATCGCTCCGAGAAGGGCCAGAAGGGACGCACGCCGTAATTATTGGTGAAGTCGAGAAGAATGTGACTCAGGCCCGCGATATAGGCGAAGACAAATAGCAATCCCCAGCGCGGCGGAAGATTCGGATCGTTCGTCTTGCGTCCGCGCAGTCGCCACACCAGGTACATGAAACCCACGACTACCAGCGAAATCAGAATCAGACCGAGGAAGGAGTGCGTAAACCCGCGATGGTGGGCGAAGGCGAAGACTCGCCCGCGCACAGCTCCGAAGACGTCGAGGTCCGGGGCTTCGGCCGCGAGCGTCATGGTCGCAGTCGCGAGGGCAGTTTTGCGGTTGAACCCGGCGCGGCCCATGCAGGCGCCCGTGAGAAAGTGCGTAAGTGGTTCCAAGATCCCTCGTTGTTTCCCGAAAGATGAAGAACGAGGATACAGGCCATTCGCTTTCCCGGTAAACTGCGGAGGAATTTTCTCGGTGGTTCAATGGCCAAGGCGACCTTGTCGAATCCGACGAGCAAGCACCAGATCGTGGAGCGGCTCGGAAAGATTCAGCTGTCCAGTCCTCGTCAGTGGGGCCGGATGACGGTCAGCCAGATGATCTGCCACCTGAGTGATTCTTTCCGGGTGACGATGGGCTTGAAACCCTGGAAGACAGCTCGGATCTCGGTGACGCCGATTCCTCTTCCCGCGTGGTTTGTGAAATGGGTGGCGCTTGAAACCTCAGTACCATGGCCGCGCGGGCTCCAGACGCGCCCGGAAGTGGACGCTGAACAAAGCGGCACGCCACCAGCACAATTCGATCAGGACAAGGCAGAGCTTTTCGCGTTGCTGGAGCACTTCACACGTCAGCCACGAGACTTCAACTGGCAGCCTCATCCGATGTTCGGCGCGATGAGCGACGCGGACTGGATGCGCTGGGGCTATCTCCACATGGACCATCACCTGCGCCAGTTTGGGGGTTAGCAGGCCTTTTTTGGTGGATATAGTTAAGGCCGATGTCGCTTTGGAGCGAGCAACGTAAGTGCATCCGGCACGACAGTGATCTCCACTGGTAAGGTCCCTACCAGCTCTCCGTCAGCTTCTACGTAAATGCGCGGTGACGGAGCCGTGCCTTCGGCCTCCTTCACCCCTTGAGCCGGTGGCAAGACGTATTCACAATTGACGCGATCGCTGTGAGCTAACTCGACACCAGGGACGCCGAAGCTGGCTCCCAGCAGGCACCGTGTGACATACAGCAAGTACGAAATTCTGTTTGAGGTCCGGGCCACCACCACACGTAAATCGTTGCGATCGAGCGACGCTCCGGGAGCGAACTCGCGCAGTACGCCTCCGAAGTTGCGAATGCGGACAGCCAGCATTTCCGTGACATCGCCGTGTGAGACCTGATCGGTGACACCGTTGTTATACGTCACCGAGAAGCGCTCCATGCGGTGCGTAAACCAAAGATGCCAGGCCTTCGTATAGTAGGCAGCGATTCCCATACGCTGCTTCACGCCCGAATGAAGCTTGTAGAAAAGGTGCGCATCCACTCCGACTCCCACGGCAACGGTGAAGTACAGGGTGGTGGGTTTTCCATCGAGTCCGATTGCCTGCAATCGTCCGAGGGCGACCCGGCGATGTTCGCCGTCGATGACCGCCCGCACAGCCTTTGCGGGTTCGAGCGGCAGTCCGAGATCGTGGGCGAGTGCATTTGCCGTTCCCATGGGCACGACGCCGAGCGCAACGCGCGTTCCCGCCATTCCCTGAAGAACGTCGTGGATCGTGCCATCGCCGCCACAAGCGAAGACGGTGTCGCAACCCTCGGCAATTGCTTTGCGAGCCTGCTCCGCGGCGTCAGAGCTCGATTCTGTGACGGTGATTGCGGCTTCGACTCCCGCGTCGCCGAGAACAGACAGGGCCTCACGCAGATCGGATTTCCGCTGAGTGCGCCGCCCGCCCGAACGTGCGTTGTAGAGAAGAGCCACCTTCCGCATGCTGGTGAGATTTAGCGGGTCCCCCACTCCCACATCCCGAACATCGCCTTCTGCGGCAGCGGATGCCCAACCTGGCGGGCGAGCATCGCGATCTGCCCGCGATGGTGCGCGTCGTGCGCGATCAGGTATCCGAAGAAAGCGGCGACATCGGGTTTGAATCCCTTCACCTGCCCATCTGCTTCTAGAGCACCTTTGATGAGTGCGCTGAGAGCTTCACGACTCTGCTCCAGGCCCTTTTTGGCCTGGGCCGGCGTGACGGTGTGCCGGTCAAGCTGATCGGGAATCTTGCTACCCTTTGCCGAAGCCTTCAACCACATGACGCGCACGTTGTGGATGTGCGCCACGATCGAAGCGACTTCGCGCCCTTTGCCTTCAGGCGGTTCGGCGCGCCAGGCCTCGGCGGGTAGATTGTCAATCACATATTGATTGATGCGATCGTTGATGTCGAACGCATTGAGTAGCGCATCGGAGGCTACGAACGGAGTAGTAGCAGTCGCCTTCGGCATAAACTTCTCCCGCGAATCGCGACCACAGCTTATCAGGATTGCCGCAACCCTATTGCGCTGGGGTTTCGAGGGTACTAAGCTGTTGGCAACTCTGGGGTGTACTTCAAGATCGACCGTTCCGTTTTTCCGGAACGATGCTCGGCCCATCAAGACAAAATTTTGCGGAGGATCGCATCAATGAAGAAGTTGGGATACGTCCTGCTCGCCGTCTGTGTCAGCAGCCTCGGATTGGCGCAATCGCATCACCCTGCTGCGCCGGCGACTCCAAAACCGGCAACTTTGATGACCGGCATAGGCACGTTGCACCATCCGGTCTCGACGAAGAATCCGCAGGCCCAGCAGTTCTTTGATCAGGGACTGCGCCTGATTTTCGCCTTCAATCATGACGAGGCTGCCCGCTCTTTCCGCCGCGCCGCAGACCTAGACCCGAAGCTGGGCATGGCTTACTGGGGAATCGCGGAGGCAGTCGGTCCCAATTACAACGATCCGGCCAGCGACGACCGTTTCCAGGCCGCGCACGATGCGATTCAGAAGGCTGTCGAGCTTTCGGCCAGCGCGCCTCCCAACGAGCAGGCCTACATTCAAGCGATGGCCAAGCGGTTCCCGGCTAATCCTAAGGCTGACCGCAGAAAAGCCGCGGAAGACTATCGCGATGCAATGCGCGAAGTGGTCAAGAATTTTCCCGATGATCTCGACGCAGCCACGCTCTTTGCCGAGTCAGGAATGAACCTGCACCCCTGGGGATTGTGGCATGTCGACGGCACGCCGGAAGAAGGGACTGAAGAAGTGGTGGCGACGCTGGAGTCTGTGCTGAAGCGCGATCCCGATCACATGGGTGCCGTTCACTACTACATCCATTCCGTGGAAGCGTCGCGCAATCCCGAGCGTGCGCTGGCTGGCGCCAACAAGCTGGCTGCGATGGCGCCCGGAGCCGGGCATCTCGTGCATATGCCGGCGCACGTCTACATCCGCACCGGCGATTACGAAGCAGCCGTCAAGACCAATCAGCAGGCGGCAGCTGTGGATCGCGCCTACATCAAGGCGAGCGGCGTGCAGGGCATCTATCCGATGATGTATTACAGTCACAACCTCCATTTCATCGCGATGTGTGCCGCGATGAATGGGAACTATCTTGAAGCCAAGAAGAATGCAGATTTGCTCGCGGCCCACGTGGCTCCGGGCGTGAAAGAGATGCCGCCGCTCGAAGGGTTCATGACGATCCCGATGGCCGTTGATGTTCGCTTTCACAAGTGGGATTCGATCCTGGCGATGAAGCAACCAGCTCCCGAGATGAAGATCACGACCGTGTTCTGGCACTTCGCGCGCGGCATGGCTTATGCGGGAACGGGGAAAGTGGATGCGGCGGAGGCGGAGTACAAAGTGGTGGCGGAGGCCGAGAAGGCCACTCCAGAAGATGTGCCCTTTGCGATGCCGGTGAACAACAAGGCGAAAGACGTGCTAAAGATTGCCGAAAACGTCCTCGGCGCGAAGATCGCCCAGGCGAAGAACGACACGGATGGAAGTATTGCGATGCTCCGAGACGCTGTCGCCGTTCAGGACACACTCAAGTACGACGAGCCTTCGGATTGGTTTTTCCCGGTCCGCGAATCGCTGGGCGCAGCCTTTCTGATGAAGGGCGATACCGAGACTGCGGAGAAGACATTCCGTGAGGATCTCGCACGCAACCCTCGCAATCCCAGATCACTCTATGGGCTGCAGCAGACCCTGAAAAAACAGGGACGCGACTACGACGCGGGATTTATCGAGAAACAGTTCAATACGTCGTGGAAGGGCGGAGCGAATTCCCTGAAGATTGAGGATCTTGTGTAGGCGAGGGATAGATGGGGAGGCGGCGGGATTCACGAGCGATCGCGTAGCCCTTGCCATTCAGCGCGTGTGATGCGGTAAACGCGATGTTGTAGATTCGCATGTGTGGTTTGTTTCCAGATCGTCATCCCGTTGTGCTCGGCTACGCGGCAGGACGCTACATTTTCCGCGCGGATCAAGGAAATAAGAAATGGCGCGTCGAGGGTCTGGAACCCGTAGTCCCGGCATGCCCGCGCCGCTTCCGTCGCAAGTCCCTGCCCCCAGAGATCGCGGCGCACGTGATAGCCGATTTCCTGCAGACCTTCGCCATCCACGTCCTGCACCGTGATGCCACAATCGCCGATCATCTCGCCGATGGCCTTCAGGTCCATCGCCCATAGACCATGGCCGAATTCTTCGTAGCGGCGGCGATTGCGAACAATCCACTCGTCGGCACCGGAGCGATCGAACGCCATCGGATAGAACCGCATCGTTTCGCGATCGCAGATCACCCGTGCCAGGGCATCTGCGTCTTCTGGCAAGAATTCGCGCAGAATCAGGCGGGATGTTTCGAGGATTGTCGCCATGGGAAGCGCCGCACTTAGCCCTGCAGGGAGCCGCAACCAGTCTTGGCCCACGAATATAATTCTTTAGCCATGCCCACCGCGAGTAAAGACATCGAAAAGAAGATCGAAGGGTTACGTGACGAAATTCGTCATCACGAATACCGCTATTTCGTTCTGGATGATCCGGAAATCAGCGACTTCGACTTCGACAAACTGGTCGAGCAACTGAAGAAGCTTGAGGCCGAACACCCGGATCTGATCACGCCCGACTCTCCGACGCAGCGGGTTGGCGGCAAGCCGCGTGAAGGCGTGGTGAAAGTGGCGCACTCCTCACCGATGCTCTCGCTCGACAATACCTACAACGAAGAGGAGTTGCGCGGGTGGGAGCGGCGGGTTCACGAGCTTAGCGGCCGCAAAGACGTCGACTATGTCTGTGAACTGAAGCTCGACGGTATGTCTCTCGCACTGGTGTATGAAGGCGGAAGGCTCGTCCGTGGGGTAACCCGCGGGGACGGCACGATTGGCGAAGACGTCACGCTCAACATCCGCACCGTGCGCTCGATCCCGCTGAACATCCCTAAAGAGAAGCTGAAGAAAGCAGGAATTCTGCCAGATTTTGAAGTTCGAGGCGAGCTGCTCATGCCGGCGGCAAGCTTCAAGAAGATGAACGAAGACCGCGAGGCCAGGGGGCTGTCCCTGTTCGCGAATCCGCGTAATGCGACTGCTGGGACGGTGCGCCAACTCGATGCGAGCATCACCGCGCAGCGGCGACTCGACTACTTCCCTTACATCCTTCTTCACAACGGCCGCACTTACCTCGAGCGCCATTGGCAGACGCTTGAAGCGCTCCAAGCAGCCGGATTCAAAGTGAATCAGAATCGCGCCCTGGCAAAGAACATGGAGGAGGTGTGGAAGTTTATCAATGGCTGGGAGGCGAAGCGCGAAACCCTTCCGTATGAGATCGACGGCGTCGTCGTGAAGGTCGATCGCACATCGCTTCAGCAGGAGTTGGGCTTTACTGGGAAAGCACCGCGTTGGGCGATCGCCTACAAGTACGCGGCGCGGGCGGGCATAACGCAGATTCAGGACATTCGAGTGCAGGTCGGGCGCACAGGAAAGCTCACGCCCGTCGCGGAGCTTGCCCCGGTTGCCATCGGCGGTACGACTGTGCGCAACGCCACTTTGCACAATATGGACGAAATCGAGCGCCTGGGGGTCAAGATCGGCGATTGGGTGCAGGTGGAGCGTGGCGGAGACGTGATCCCCAAGGTAGCCAAAGTGATCGAAGACAAGGACCACCCGCGCGGCCACAAGATCTTCCACATGCCGGACAAGTGCCCGGTTTGCGGCACCAAGGTCGTGAAGACCGAAGGCGAGGTGGATTACCGGTGTGTCAACGCGAACTGTCCCGCCAAACTTCTCGGGACAATTTTGCATTTCGCCTCGCGCGGCGTTATGAATATCGACGGGATGGGCGAATCGCTCGTCAATCAACTGATTGAGCGTGGCCTGGTAAAGAATGTTGCAGATATCTATGGCCTCGCAAAGAAAGATCTGCTCGGCCTGGAGCGGTTCGCAGACAAGTCCGCGCAAAACATCCTCGATGAAATCGAGAAATCGAAGAAGCTCCCGCTGGAGCGCGTCATCTATGGCCTTGGCATTCGCATGGTTGGGGAGCGCACGGCGCAGTTCCTCGGCGAACACTTCGGCTCGATGGATGACCTGATGAATGCGAGCCAGGAAGAACTCGAGGCCGTGAACGAAGTTGGTCCAAAGATCGCCGAAAGCATCGCAGAGTTTTTTCATGAACCGCGGAACCGGGAACTCGTCAGACGCCTGCGGGATGCCGGACTCACCTTTGCGGGCAAAAAGCGGGAGCGTGGGACCAAGCTTGCCGGCAAGACATTCGTCTTGACCGGCACTCTTGCGAAGTACTCGCGCGACGAAGCGAAGAAGTTGATCGAGGATGCCGGTGGCAAGGTTTCGGGCTCGGTCAGCAAGAAGACCGATTACGTCGTCGCCGGCAGCGATGCCGGGTTAAAGTTAGACAAGGCCAAGGAGTTGGGGGTCCCGGTGATTGAAGAGGACGAGATGGAGCGGTTGGTAGGGTAACGTCTCTTCGGCCGCTTCACGACCGAAACAAAGCTCGTCGGACCCCTACCCTCCCAGCACCCCCTTCATGCGCTTGAAGGTCACATCCAGCGTTTCGGGGAGCATGCGGGTCTCTCCGATCACGCTGACGAAATTGGCATCGGCGACCCAGCGCGGCAAAACATGCATGTGGATGTGCCCTGCAACCCCGGCTCCCGCCGCTTTGCCGATGTTCATCCCAAGATTCACCCCGTCTGGTTTGTAAAGAAGTCGTAAAACCCCCTCCATCTTCTGAGAAAGACCCATCATTTCCTGTGCTGCCTCCGGGGGCAGCTTCTGCAGTTCGTCCAGGTGGGCATAGGGCACGATCATGACGTGACCCGGCGTATACGGATAGGTATTCAGAATCACGAAGCAGTAACTTCCGCGGTGAATGATGCCCACTTTCTCGTCATTCCCCGCTTTTGGAGCGTCGCAGAAGATACATCCTGAGGTTTTTTCGCCGCCTGTAACGTAAGCGTAACGCCAGGGGGTCCAGAGATAGTCCATGGCTGGGCAGAGTAGCAGATAGATATGATTTTTTGGAATTCTCACGGCCTTGTGTGACGTGCTTCCTTGCATGCAAGAAAATCCGTGAAGAAAGTTGTAACCAATCTCGCAACGTTGAAATCCAATACGCGATACGCGGGATGTAGTGTGTCAGTCGGCGGTGTTTGGCGTTTGACACTGTTCGGAAGCGGTTGCTACACTCGAAGGGTTCCCTATTGGACGCGGGTTCATTTTGTCGTCCGAACGCTGGGATTGTTTAAGCTCAACCGCCAGGTTGAGCCCACCACAACCTTAGACCCGTTCCGGCAGTCCGCCAAGCAGCCCGCATCCGTCCCGCACGCGAAGCAGTGCGAGGTGTCAAAGAGGCTATGACCTTGTTCGATGATCGTGCCGCCCACGATGTTGATTCCGCGACTTCCGTTTCCGCTGTGAGCGAGCAAGCCACGGAATCACAGGATGGCTCGGTGCATAGCAGTCCCGAATCACAAACCGAAGCAGCTTCCACCCAAAACCCCGTCCAGGAAGAGAAACTACCCGTGTCCACTGCCGTAGAGGAAAAACCAGCCGCGACCGCGGGGGCAACTGAGGACTTTGCCGCCGCGCTCGAAACCTTCACCACCGAAGCCGAAGAATCTGTCGGCGAAGATCGCGTTATCAAGGGCACCGTGCTGAAGCTCACGCCCACGCACGTGGTCGTTGATATCGGCGCAAAGTCCGAGGGCATGTTGCCTCTTGCAGAGGTTCTTGACCACGAGGGTAAACCGCGCTTCCAGCCGGGCGACGAAATCGACGTGATGCGCGACAAGGGGGAGACGGAAGAGGGCTACATCAACCTCTCGCATCAGAAAGCGCAACGGCTGCGCGCCTGGGACGACATTGAAGCTGCCTACAACGAGAAGAAACCGATCAAGGCCCTGGTCATCGACCGCATCAAGGGCGGCCTGACCGTCGACATCGCAGGCGCGCGCGCGTTCCTGCCCGGATCGCAAGTAGATCTCCGTCCGGTACGCAACCTGGACGGTATGAAGGGCACCACGATCGACGTCGCGATCATCAAGCTGAACAAGAAGCGCGGCAACATCGTGGTTTCGCGCAAGCAGCTGCTCGAGGAAGAGCAGAACGAAAAGAAGTCTAAGACACTGGAGCACCTTGAAGAAGGCGCGGTGCTCACGGGCGTCGTTAAGAATCTCACCGAGTATGGTGCGTTCGTGGATATGGGCGGGATTGATGGCCTGCTGCACATCACCGACATGTCGTGGGGACGGCTCACGCATCCCCGCGATCTGGTGAACGTCGGCGACCAGATCCAGGTGAAGGTGCTGAAGTTCGATAAGGATAAGCAGCGGGTCTCGCTCGGCTTCAAGCAATTGACGCCGGATCCGTGGCTCGATGCCGAGCAGCGTTACCCGGTGGGCGCGCACGTCAGCGGCCGCGTGATCAGCGTGACCGACTACGGAGCCTTCGTTGAACTCGAGCAAGGCATCGAAGGCCTGGTGCACGTCAGCGAAATGACGTGGTCGAAGCGGATGAAGCATCCGTCGAAGCTGGTCAACGTAGGCGATCAGGTGGAGTGCGTGGTGCTGAACGTGAATCCGACGGAGCGCCGCATTTCGCTTGGCATGCGTCAGCTTGCCGCCAACCCCTGGGACAGCTTGCATGAAAAGTTCCCGGTGGGCACGCAAGTAGAAGGGCGCGTTCGCAACCTCACCGACTTCGGGGCGTTTATTGAAATCGAAGACGGAATCGACGGGTTGGTTCATGTCAGCAATCTAAGCTGGACCAAGCGCGTAAAGCATCCTTCGGAGGTCCTGAAGAAGGGCGACCGCGTGAAAGCCGTGGTTCTGGCGATCGAGCCCGACAAGCGGCGTCTATCGCTCGGCGTGAAGCAACTGCAGCCCGATGTATGGGAGACGTTCTTCCAGCAGCATCACATCGGCGACGTCGTGCACGGCAAGGTACTGCGCGTGGCGACGTTCGGTGCGTTCGTCGAAATCGCCGAAGGCATCGAGGGTCTCTGCCACAATTCCGAGGCGGTCGATGGCAACGGTCAACCCCTGCATCTCGAGCCTGGAGTCGAGCACGACTTCAAGATCATCAAGATGAACCCCGAGGAGAAGAAAGTAGGACTCAGCATCCGCGCGGTGGGCGAAGAAGCGTCGCGCTCGGAGGTTGAAGCCTACAAGCACCCGGTCTCGAGTTCGAGCACCAGTTCGACGATCGGGGAACTGATTTCCTGGAAACGGGCGGGAAGCGAAAATAATTAGGTATAGAGCGGACCTTCCGTCCGCTAGCCCAAGAATGAGGCCACCAATTCTGGCGGCCTTTTTTTTCGCTCGTACTTCGGCAAAATGATCCGCGCGCGAATCTGGAAGTGGCGGCCTCGCATCCAAGGCCTATGGACTTCCAACTGAAAGACAAACGCGCACTTGTTTCCGGATCGACAGCAGGAATTGGGTACGCAATCGCTGAGGGGCTCGCCAAGGAAGGCGCAACGGTCATCGTCAACGGCCGCACTGCGCAACGCGTGGAGCAGGCAATCGCGTCACTGAAGAACTCCGGTGTCTCGGGCAAGCTAGAAGGTCTGCCCGCCGATCTCGGGAGCGCACAAGGGGCCAGTCTCGCCTTTCAGAAATTCCCCGATGTCGACATCCTGGTTAACAACTTGGGGATTTTCGAGCCGAAGCCGTTCGAAGAGATTCCAGACGAGGACTGGAGGAAATTCTTTGAGGTGAACGTCCTGAGCGGCGTGCGCCTCAGCCGGCACTATCTGCCCGGCATGAAGAAGCGCAATTGGGGCCGGATCGTGTTCATTTCAAGCGAATCGGGTATTCAGATTCCCGCTGAGATGATTCAGTACGGCATGACCAAGACCGCCCAGCTCGCCGTGTCGAGGGGCCTGGCGGAAACCACAGCAGGTACAGGCGTCACGGTAAATTCGGTTTTGCCGGGACCAACGGCTTCGGAAGGCGCAGAATTGTTTATGAACAACCTCGCGCAATCGCAGCACAAAACCCACCGCGAGATTGAAGAGGAATTCTTCCAGAAGGTGCGGCCGACCTCCCTGCTCCGACGGTTCGCGACGACTCAGGAAGTTGCTGCCATGGTCACGTTCGTCTGCAGCCCGCTGTCGTCAGCGACCAATGGTGCTGCGCTTCGGGTGGATGGCGGCGTCGTGCGCTCGATCGTATGAGGGGAAGTTCGAACCAGTGGGGAAGAATCTGGTGGCGAGCGCGAACGTGCTACTAGCCTGAACCTATGGTTCGGCTTTGCGCCAGGTGCGCACGTTGACTCCGTACAGCACCAGACAAAAAAGATTGGCGGGAATGAATCCCCATTGCGCCGTTTGGAGCCCAATGATGCAGACCACGACGCTGTTCATTGCGGCAAGCGCCCAACCTTCCCAACACCGCCTGCCGATCAGAATCGTCGAAGTGATGGTTAAGACACAGGATAAATAATCAAGCCGTAGCACGAGGTAAGAAATCCTCCGACTCTTACTTTGTAGCATCGCGCAGGTCAAGGTCTGTGATCCCGGAGGTACTAGAACGTAACGAGGGTAACGTTGACCGGTGATTCGTGCACATTTCTCTCCCCCGAAAGTGCTACTCGAGCTCTTTTCTCGCAACCGATTTGCCGGTGACCACCTCCAATGGGAAGGAGATCTCCCATGGCACATACGAAAAAGAACCAACCCATCGTCCCTTTACCTGATGAAAACGACCGGGAGGAACGGGGCCTGGGGCCCGATTCCGCCGGGCAATCCGGTGATCTGCAAGGATTGTCGGACGTCGCAGACGCCGATTCCGAAAGCGTGGAGGAACTGATCGAAGACGGTCAGGCGCTCGAGGCCGAGGCCATCGAAGGCGTCGAGGACGCCCCCGACGCCGACGTCAAAGAAGTTCGAGTCCACGAGCGCCGCGAGGACGACGTTCGCGAAGAATATCTCGATAAGGATTGAGGTTCATTTCCCCGTGGCAAGCACGGGCGAATCTATCGATTGTCGATTTTGAGATTGATGTTGACGGTCTGGCGATTGTCGAACTGACTCACCGTCTTGGTATCGCTCTTACGCCCGTTGTATTGGGCATAGACCTCGTAGTCGATGTTGGGAGAGAGCGACGGAAACCGATACGCGCCGTCTTGGCCGACAATATAGGTCTTTACGGCGCGAGTCCTGGTATTGGTCAGATAAACGACCGCGTTCGGAAGCACGGAATCCTGATGATCGATGACTCGACCCGTCAGAAGCCGGGTACTATCGTTTTTCTTGTCGAACGGCGGACTGGCGGCGGAAGCAAGCCCGACCAGCAGCAGCATCACCGCGACGACCAAGGCCCTCTTCATAAGTCTCCCGCAGACACCTTACCACTAGTGTTTTAGATGCAGGCCAATATCCTGACGTTCGTCTCCTTCGATGTGGACAGTAACTTCTTCGCCAGGTTGCAACTTGTTTCCATTCAACAACTTGAATCCCTTCAGATCAGCCCAGACGATGTAGTCGGCCTTGCCGGTCGGCACCCGCTGTGCGAACTCCCCCTGATGGTCGGAATAAAGCTCCCATTTGGCTTTTTTCTGATCTGCGAGCCGGATCTTCACGTGGACGCCATAAATCGGGCGGTCGTCCGGTCCCCAGACCGTCCCAAAAATCAAGGCGTAGGGCTTTCGCGGATCCTGGCCCGCATGCGCCCGGCGAGGAAGGAGCACGCCGACAAGTCCGAGTATCGCAAAAAAATAGCAGGGAACGGCACGGCGGAACGAACGCGAATTCACTGGGCCGTGGCTAGAGATCACCGTCTTCGCTTTCCTCGTCTTCCTCTTCGTCTTCCTCGTCTTCCTCTTCGTCGACGGGTTTCAACTCAATCGGGTTGACGGTGACAATCTCGAAGTCTGTTCCACACTCGGGACACGAGACGACTTCGCCTTCATCGACCTCGTCTTCTTCAATGTCGAGATCGCTCTCACATTCCGGACAATAAACCATGAATGCCTCCATCGCAGGGATACCCTGATAATATTTAATTCTCGCGGGCCCGCGGTCAAGTGCCGTCACTCTGCGCCGAAACGCCTTTACACGAGCTTTACGAAATTCGCGCAGCCGGCATGTGTCCCGATCTCGAACGAACATCATGTCAGACCGACGATTTGGATCGACACCTTTTACCACACCTGTGATGCTGGGTGCAGTTCTCGGGATCATTATCATTCTCGCTCCGCTTTTGCGCAGCCAGGAACTCGCCAAGGTCGCCGTTGATCCGAAAATTGCCGGCGCGCTCACGGACGTTTCCGCAGACAGAATTCAAGCCAACATCGCTCGCCTGGTGAAATTCGGGACTCGCTCTACGTTGTCAGCGCAGGATCCGGCCTCGATTGCGGCGGGCCGAGGGATCGGTGCTGCGCGGGAATGGATCAAGGCGGAGTTCGAGCGCTATTCGAAAGATTGTGGTGGCTGTCTCGAGGTAAAGACGGATTCTTTCACCAAGGATACGGCGGACCGCGTTCCCAAAGCGACGCAAATCGCCAATGTTTACGCGGTGCTGAAGGGGTCCGATCCCGAAGCTGCCAAGCACATCGTGCTGGTAACCGGGCACTACGATTCGCGCAACAGCCAGAACGACAACATTACCGACGATGCTCCGGGCGCCGATGACGACGCCAGCGGCACCGCAGTCAGCATGGAATGCGCGCGGGTGCTCAGCAAACTGAAATTCCCCGGCACGATCATTTTTCTGACGGTTGCGGGGGAAGAACAAGGACTCTATGGAAGCCAGCATTTCGCGCAGATGGCAAAGCAGCAGGGCTGGAATCTTGAGGCTGTGCTCAACAACGACATCGTGGGCGGAAACAAGGGCCCGGGTCAGGATTCGACGGTGGTGCGGGTTTTCTCCGAAGGCGTGCCGATCGCATCCGACGACAAGCAAGTGAAGCAGATCCGCAATCTCGGTGGTGAAAGCGATTCGACTTCCCGCGAACTGGCGCGGTACATCTCCGAAGTGGGCGGAGTTTACGACGTGGGCCTGAAGCCTCTTTTGATCTTTCGGGTCGACCGTTACTTGCGCGGAGGCGACCATTATTCTTTTAACGAGCAGGGGTTCGCCGCGGTCCGCCTGACCGAATATCGCGAAGACTTCACGCGCCAGCATCAGACCATTCGCACAGAAAACGGCATCGAATATGGAGACGTGTTGAAGCACGTGAATTTCGACTACGTCGCCAGCGTCGCGCGTTTGAATGCCGCGACTTTGGCGTCGCTTGCCTCGGCCCCGCCGGCACCTTCGAACGTAAAGCTCGTGACTGCCAAGCTCGACAACGATTCGACGCTGAAGTGGAGCGCATCACCGGGCGCCAGCGGCTACGAAGTTCTGTGGCGCGCGACGGCAAGCCCTGACTGGGAGCATTCGCAAGACATAAGAAACGCTACGACCGCAACTCTGAAGGTCTCGAAAGATAACGTGATTTTTGGCGTCCGCGCCATTGATAATGAAGGGCACCGCAGTTTGCCGGTGGTGCCGGTACCGGAACGCTAAGCAGCGAACGGACAGCACGCCAAGGCAGCAAAAGGAGATTCTTTGATACGGAACACTGGGCGAGAAATGACCTTGAGCTTCCCGCCATTCACCAAGGCGATCATCTGGTTGCTCGGAATCAACACGGCAATCTTTATTCCGCTTTATCTGTTTAGCTCGCGTGGACTGGTCTATTTCGTAGCATCGACCTTTGGGCTTTTGCCGGTTAGCCTGATTCATCCCCCTTTTGCAATCTGGCAGCTCTTCACCTACGGATTTATCCATTTCGAGTTGGGACACTGGTTCTGGAACATGCTCGCTCTCTGGATGTTCGGTGCCACGTTCGAAACTTCCTGGGGAACACGCCGCTTTCTGGAGCTTTTCCTTACTGGCGTAGTCGGCGCCGGAATAACGACGGTCATCTTATCGTTGGCAGGTGTACTGGGGAACCCCACCATTCCTACGGTGGGCGCGTCGGGTGGAATTTTTGCCATTCTGATGGCCTACGGCATGGTTTTCGGGGAAAACGAAATCATGCTGATTCCATTTCCGTTTGTGATTAAAGCCAAGTATTTCGTGATGGGCTTGATCCTCTTGACCATACTCTTTGCATTTAAGGGGGCGGGCAATACTTCATACTTGGCGCATCTGGGGGGGTTGTTGTTCGGCTACCTCTACGTGAAGTTCTCGCCGCGCGCCGGAATGATGGGGCGCTTTTCATTCTCCGAGTGGTATTACGGTCTGCGCAATTCTTTCTATCGCTGGAAGCGTCGCCGCGCTGCGCGCAAGTTCGAAGTCTATATGAAGGACCACGACCGCGAAGTCAAGTTCGACGACCTCGGCAACTACATTCCCCCGGACGAGCACGACAAGAAAAATGGCGGCTCGAAATCGGGCTGGGTGAACTAGTCGCCTGATGCCCTCCCGGCGGCTGACCTGGTGGGCATCTCGGCTTCACTGAGTTCTCGACCGCGGCAAGATGCCAGCGCTGCGGTCTCAGGTTCCGAAGAACTCGTGGAATGTTGCCCAGACCTCATTCGGCAGCTCCTTCTGCGAAGCTTTCTTCGTGAACCCCAGGTCGTGCCCCGCTCCCTCCACCACGAGCAGTCTCGTCTTCGCACGAATCAAGCGCAGCGCATCTTCCATTTCGGCGATGGACCCAAACGGGTCGCGTGTTCCGCTGACAAACAGGCTGGGCGTCCGCAATCGAGGCAGGTGCTGCACGCGCTTTTGTTCCAGCTTCCGCGGAGGATGCAATGGATAGGACATGAGCAGTAGTCCTTGCGCAAGCTCGGGTTCCTCCGCGCACAGCATGCTGGACTGCCGTCCTCCATAGGAATGCCCGCCAAGAAAAATGCGCCCGCTCGCGATCCCGCGCAACGCGCCTACTGCATTCTTCAATCCCTGACGATCCCGTGCGGCATCGCCGGGCCCTGGCGGCCCGTAAGAACGAGCCTGCCGGTATGGCAGATCGCAACGCAGCACGACAAACGCTTGCGCGCTGAAGGTTTCGGCGAGCGCGGTCAATAACGGCGCATTCGCATTCGATCCCGCACCATGCGTCAGTACCAGCCCGTCTCCAGCCGCGTTAGCCGGACGATGCAGGAAGCCTCGGACCGGCGGGGTGACGGAATCGTCCTGAAACGATTCTGGAGAGAGATTGTTGCCCTGAGGTACGGCCATGACCAGTGGATGATACGCGAACCGCGCGGGTCACGCGTTCGGCGGTGATTCTAGAGCTCTACTTCCTCGAGGCTCTCATGGACCTTCACGATGCGGATCTCGTGCGCGAGTTTCGCCCAGCGGCGCTGCGCTTCCGGGTCCTCGAGCGCCGCTCGGCGTGATTCGTCGGACTTCCAGAAACGCACCAGAACATATTCGCCTTCCGGCTCTCGATAGAGGACGTCACGACTGTATCCGCCCTTGGCCAAGACCGAAGATAAGTCTCGCACGGTGGCAAGGGCTTCCTCTTCCTTGCCTGCAAGGGGAACGAAGACCGCGACGGAAAGAATCTCGTGAGCCATGGATGCAGTCGTTATTTCTTCCGACTCCTTGCCACACGTTTCGTATTACGCAGTAGCTTGACAGCGCCCGGCCGGACAGTGTGGAGACGCATGAAATTCGTGGAGCCCGACGACATCTGCGTGCCCGCCACCACTCCCAGAACCTCGGTTTCTTTCAGTTGCCCCATACGGATCAGTTCGCGCTCGGCCGTGGCCACCATTCCTTCAATCGACCGCGATGGGTCGCGGCGTTGCACGGGGTGCACTCCCCAGAGCAGATTCATGCGGTTGCAGACCGGAGCCACTTGAGCGAATGCAAAGATCCCCACCCGCGGGCGGTATTTCGAAATCATACGCGCGGTGTTGCCGGTCTCGGTAAAGATCGCGATCGCACCCATCGGCAGGTCCTCCGCGGCATGCGCAATCGATTCGCAGATCGCTTCGGCCACGGAAAGGGTCTGGCGATGCCGCCGACGACGCGGCTCGCTGTACGAGGCCATGTTGTGCTCGGCCTCGACGACGATGCGGCTCATCATCGCCACCGCCTCGCGCGGATACTGCCCGCTGGCGGTTTCGGCCGAGAGCATGACCGCGTCAGTACCGTCGAAGATGGCATTCGCCACGTCGCTGGCTTCCGCGCGCGTGGGCCGCGGATTCTCGATCATCGACTCGAGCATTTGGGTCGCGATGATCACCGGCTTCCGCCACTCGGCGGCCCGCTTGATGACATGCTTCTGAATGACGGGGACCTGTTCGGGAAGCATCTCGACGCCAAGATCTCCGCGAGCGACCATCACACCGTCGGCAGCTTCGAAGATTTCTTCCAATTGTTCCAGCGCCTGCGGCTTTTCCAGCTTGGCGATCACGGGAACGTCGCCGCCATGACTGGCGATCAGCTGCTTGACTTCGCGCACGTCGGCCGCGGACCGCACGAACGAAATCGCAATCAGATCGACGTCGTGCTTCAGCCCAAACTCCAGGTCTTTCCGATCTTTTTCGGTGAGCGCGGGAATCGTCAGCGCCACGCCCGGCAGGTTGATTCCCTGATGTTCTCCGAGCAGGCCGCCATTCACCACTTCGCACTCGACGTCTTCACCACGCACCCCGCGCACGCGCAACTCAATCAAGCCGTCCGATAAAAGGACGCGTGCCCCAGCCGTGACTTCACGCGCGAGACCCTTGAAGGTTGTAGAGATCAGTGAAGAGGTTCCGGGCACATCGCGCGTCGTAATGGTAACGACCGAACCAGTTTTCAGTGTGACTGGCTCGTGTGATTTCAGCCGGCCCGTACGGATCTTCGGTCCCTGCAAATCCTGCAGAATGCAAACTGTTCTGCCCTCCTGGCGCGCGGCTTTTCGGATTCGCTGGATGTTCCGGGAATGCTCGTCGTGGGTACCATGAGAAAAATTCAGGCGGGCTACATCCATGCCGAGCTGCAGAAGATCGCGCAGACCCGCCTCTGAATTGGAGGCTGGTCCGACCGTGCAGATGATCTTGGCGCGCCGGGTATTGTTGTGTCCGGTGTCGGCCCGGAGCGCGAGCGTGACCGCGTCCTCTGCATCCCTGCGAAGGGTGGAGATATCGCCGGCCACGAGGTCAAACTTGCCCTGTTTCAATCATTGCTCCGAATGAGGAGTGAACATCCAGGATAGATTTTGATCGTTGGCGGCGACCCGGCCGCAAGGACTTCCACTGTAACAACCAATCTCGTCAACGCCCGGCTCGGGCCATCAGCGGGCAGCAACCCGCAGGTTTGTGCTCGATTCCAGCAGTTCTTTCCCCAGGAATGCACGCGGGAACAACATGGCGTTGAATTCGGCCCCTATCAGCACGACCAGCGAGATCATGTACATCCACACCAGGAGGGCGATGCCTACCCCCAGTGACCCGTAAATCGCGCTGTAGTCGGCGTAGCCGTGCAGATACCAGCTGAAAAGCGTCGTCGCCACGAACCACATCGCGGTCGCGAGGGTCGCCCCGGGCAGAACGCTATGCCAGGGCTGCGTGCGGGGAACGGCATTGTGATAGATCAACGCGATCACAGCAATGCTCGTCAACGTAGCGATGATCCAGCGAATGATGTTCCAAAGGTACACAACGTACGGGCTCAGTTCGTGATTCAGATTAAACAAAATGCGGCTCTCGATATTGGAGCCGAAAGCCACCATCACCGTAGCAAATGTCAGCGGGATTCCGGCCATGATCACGAGCGAAAATGCGATCAGGCGTTCCTTCACGAGGCCCCAGGTCTTTGGCAGCTGGTAAGCGTTGCGGAAGCCCTCCATCCAGGAAATCATGGTTCCGGAAGCGGTCCAGAGGGTCAGCAGCGAGGTGCTGATCAGCAATCCGACTGGCTTGTTGGAGTTGCCACGCAAGTAGGCAATTGCCGTTGCCGAACCGGCCGGGAGAATGCGCCCCAAGGCATAGGAGACTTCGCGAAGATAGACGTCTCCTCGCTTGAGGGTGGCGAGCACTGATCCCACTACCAGCAATGCCGGAAAGAACGTGAGGATCGACGAGTACGCCGAAGCTTTGGCGACAGCGAACTGATCATGCTCGAAAGCGCGCCAGGTGGCCTGGCGCACCAGCCGAAAGAAGCGCAGCATCGTTTGCCCTAGAGTAGGGTGTGGCGTGGGCGCACGCAACTCCGAAATGCGCTTGCGGACCTCGTGCGGTCCAAACTGTTGGGGGCTGGCATTCATAGAAAGATAGGATGAAGGGGCGGCGACCGCCGCCCCTCCGAATTGTTCCGTAGCCTATTCGGCCGCCAGCTCTTCCGTCTCGCCTTCGTGCCTCATCATTTCGAGGGCACGTTCCGCTTCCTCATAGGCAGCGGAGACCTCCTCCTGCACCTTCGCAGCGGCCTCTTCCATCTCGGGCGAGAGGCGGACGTTGCGGTAGTACTCCATGCCGGTTCCGGCAGGGATGAGGCGGCCGACGATGACGTTCTCCTTGAGACCGCGCAGGTGATCGACCGCTCCCTGGATGGAAGCTTCCGTCAGCACACGCGTAGTCTCCTGGAACGAAGCGGCGGAGATGAACGAGTCCGTCGAGAGCGAAGCCTTCGTGATGCCGAGGAGCAGCGGGCGGCCGGTCGCCGGACGTCCACCTTCCTTGATCACGCGTTCGTTCTCTTCGGCGAAGCGGAATTTGTCGACCTGCTGTTCGAGCAGGAACGACGTGTCGCCGACGTCTTCCACCTTGCGCCAACGCATCATCTGGCGGACGATCACCTCGATGTGCTTGTCGCTGATGTTGACGCCCTGCAGCCGGTAGACTTCCTGGATTTCGTTCACCAGGTAAGCCTGCAGCTCTTTTTCGCCGAGCACGGCCAGGATGTCGTGCGGGTTCAGCGGCCCGTCCATGAGCGGTTCGCCCGCCTTGACGCGCTCGCCTTCCTGCACGTTGATGTGGACGCCGCGCGGCACCGAGTATTCCTTCTCCGTGCCGTTGTCGGCCACCACGTAGATTTTGCGCTGGCCCTTCGAGACCTCGCCGAACTTCACCGTGCCATCGATTTCGCTGATGACCGCGGTCTCGTGCGGCTTGCGGGCTTCGAACAGCTCGACCACGCGCGGCAGACCACCGGTGATGTCCTTCGTCTTGGTGGTTTCGCGCGGGATCTTCGCCAGGATGTCGCCCGGCGAGACCGTGTCGCCGTCCTGCACCATCAGGTGGGCGCGTGACGGCATCAGGTAGCGCTTGTTGGTCTTGCCCTTGATCACGATTGCTGGCTGGCGCTTCTCATCGGGAGAATCGGCCACCACGTGCCGCGACAAGCCGGTGACTTCGTCCACTTCTTCGTGCAGGGTGATGCCTTCCTGCAGGTCCTTGAACTGGACCGTGCCGCCGATTTCGGTAAGGATCGCGAAGGTGTACGGATCCCACTCGACCATCACCTGGCCCAGCGTGACCGGATCGCCTTCGTTGACCTTCACCTTGGCGCCGTACACGACCGCATAGCGCTCGCGTTCACGGCCCTTGTCGTCGACCACGGCGATCGAACCCTGGCGGTTCATGACCACCAGATCGCCCGACTTCGCCTTGACCGTCTGCAGGTTGATGAAGCGGACCGTGCCGTTGTTCTTGGCATCGAGGCGCGACTGCTCGGAGACTCGCGACGCCGTACCGCCGATGTGGAAGGTACGCATCGTGAGCTGCGTTCCGGGCTCGCCGATCGACTGCGCCGCAATGACACCCGTCGCTTCGCCGAGCTCGACCAAACGTCCCGAAGCCAGGTTGCGCCCGTAGCACATGACGCAGACGCCGCGCTTCGATTCGCAGGTCAGCACCGAACGGATCTTCACCCGCTCGATACCGGCAGCCTGGATCGCACCAGCCAGGTCTTCGGTGATTTCCTGGTTGATGTCGACCACCACGTTGCCGTCGTAGTCTTTGATCTTCTCGAGCGACACGCGGCCGACAATTCGGTCACGCAGCGGCTCGATGATCTCGCCGGCTTCCACGATACCGGAGACGTAGATGCCGTCCACGGTGCCGCAGTCGTACTCGCTGATGATCACGTCCTGAGCGACGTCGACCAGCCGGCGGGTCAGGTAGCCGGAGTCCGCCGTCTTCAAAGCGGTATCGGCCAGTCCCTTACGAGCGCCGTGCGTCGAGATGAAGTACTCCAACACCGTCAACCCTTCACGGAAGTTGGCAGTAATCGGCGTCTCGATGATTTCGCCCGACGGCTTTGCCATCAATCCGCGCATACCCGACAGCTGGCGGATCTGCTGTTTCGATCCGCGAGCGCCGGAGTCGGCCATGACGTAAATCGGATTGATCGCGCCTTCCTTGTCGCGCTGTTGCATCTGACCGAACATCTCGTCCGCGACCTTTTCGGTAATCGCCGACCAGATTTCGATGACCTTGTTGTAGCGCTCGCCGTTGGTGATGGCGCCGTCCAGATACTGCTGCTGAACGTTGACACCCTGCTTCTCGGCGTCGCGCACCAGCGTCTTCTTGTTGTCCGGCACGACCATGTCGTCGATACCGATCGAGAGGCCGGCTCGGGTCGCGAAATTGAATCCGAGCGACTTGATCTCGTCCAGCATCTTTACCGTGACTTCCAGTCCAAACCGCAGGTAGCAGTAGTTCACCAGCTGGCCGATCCCCTTCTTCTTGAGCAAGCCGTTGATGTACGGCATGCCCTCGGGCAGGTGATCGTTCAAGATGGCGCGGCCCACGGTCGTGTTCAGGAAGCTGCGCTCGTAGTGCACTTCGTCGGTGTGCGTGATGTCCTGATCGTCGTACGCGGTGGTCAGGTCGATCGCTTCACCGGTGAAACGCAGCCGAATCGGAGACAACGTCTCCACTTCGCCGGCTTCCAGCGCGAGCAGCACTTCGTCGATATTCGCGAACGAGCGGCCTTCGCCCTTCGCGCCCGGCTTTGCCTTGGTCAGGTAGTACAGCCCCAGAACCATGTCCTGCGTGGGCACGGTGATGGGCTGTCCCGACGCGGGCGACAGGATGTTGTGCGAGGCCAGCATCAACACGCTGGCTTCGACCTGGGCTTCCGGAGACAGCGGAATATGCACTGCCATCTGGTCGCCGTCGAAGTCGGCGTTGAACGCCGTGCAGACCAGCGGGTGGATCTTGATCGCCTTGCCTTCCACCAGCACCGGCTCGAAAGCCTGAATGCCGAGGCGATGAAGGGTTGGGGCGCGGTTCAAGAGCACCGGGTGGTCCTTAATGACCTCTTCCAGGATGTCCCAAACAATCGGTTCCTGTTGCTCCACCATTTCCTTGGCTTGCTTGATGGTGGTGCAGTGGCCCGTCTGCTCGAGCCGGTGATAGATGAACGGCTTGAAGAGCTCGAGCGCCATCTTCTTGGGAAGACCGCACTGGTGCAGCTTCAACTCGGGACCTACCACGATCACCGAACGTCCGGAGTAGTCGACGCGCTTGCCGAGCAGGTTCTGGCGGAAGCGGCCCTGCTTGCCCTTCAGTGTGTCGGACAGCGACTTCAGCGGACGGTTGTTCGCTCCGCGCAGTACGCGGCCGCGGCGTCCGTTGTCGAACAGCGCGTCCACCGCTTCCTGCAGCATGCGCTTTTCGTTGCGCACGATGACTTCGGGAGCGTGCAGATCCATCAGCTTCTTCAGCCGGTTGTTGCGGTTGATGACACGGCGATAGAGATCGTTCAGATCAGACGTTGCGAAACGGCCGCCATCGAGTGGAACGAGCGGGCGCAACTCCGGCGGAATCACCGGGATCACGTCCAGAATCATCCAGTTCGGCTTGTTGCCGCTTTTGCGGAACGCCTCGACCACTTTCAGACGCTTCGCGTACTTGAGGCGCTTCTGCAGCGACGCCTCGTTCTTCATCTTCTCGCGCAGTTCGCCGGAAAGGCCTTCGATATCGACGTGCTTCAGAAGCTCTTTAATCGCTTCCGCGCCCATCATCGCCTTAAAGCCGGCCGCTCGATACTGCTGATCGAGTTCACGGAACTTCGCTTCGTCCTTGATAATCTCGCGCTCTTTTACCGGAGCGTCGCCCGGCTCGACAACTACGTAAGCCTCGAAGTAGAGAACCGACTCGAGGTCGCGCAGAGAAATATCGAGCAGGTGCCCGATGCGGCTGGGCAGACCCTTGAAGAACCAGACGTGCGAGCAAGGAGATGCCAGTTCGATATGACCGAGACGCTCACGCCGAACCTTCGACAGTGTGACTTCCACGCCACACTTGTCGCAGATCACGCCGCGATGCTTCATGCGCTTGTACTTGCCGCACAAGCACTCCCAATCGGTAACCGGACCAAAAATACGCGCGCAGAACAGGCCGTCGCGCTCGGGCTTAAACGTACGGTAATTGATGGTTTCGGGCTTTGTGACTTCACCATGCGACCAACTCCGGATTTTTTCCGGAGATGCCAGGCTGATGCGGATCGCATCGAAATCGGCAATCGGGTTCGCCATGTCAAAGGGGCTCGAACGATACAAGGTGATCCTCCGCTTCCTGCAGGTCTCACGCGCCCGCTGACGGCCCTCGAACTTCAGTTCTCAATTCCCGGTCGTCAGTTCTTGAAAACCGGGTCAGAACTTTGGCCACGTCTGCGGCACCGAGAGCAGATGCCGCAGCGGCTCGTATTTCAAAAATATCGTTGTGAGGCCCGGCTCTCAGCCCCGCCTCAGATCAACTGAGAACGGGGAACTGAGAACCGGGAACTGTTCTTTTAATCCGCCGCTGCCAACGGTGCCGGCGCCACAGGCTTCTTCTCGCCCATTGCCGCCTTAATCAGCTCAACATCCAGGCAAAGCGACTGCAATTCGCGGATCAGCACGTTGAAGGATTCGGGGACGCCCGGTTCCATGGCGGCCTCACCCTTCACGATGGCCTCGTAAATCTTGGTGCGGCCATACACGTCGTCTGACTTCGCGGTGAGCAGTTCCTGCAGGATGAACGCCGCGCCGTACGCCTCGAGCGCCCAGACTTCCATTTCTCCGAAGCGCTGGCCGCCGAACTGCGCCTTGCCACCCAGCGGTTGCTGCGTGATCAGCGAGTACGGTCCGATGGAGCGAGCGTGAATCTTGTCGTCCACCAGGTGCGACAGCTTCAGCATGTAGATGTAGCCGACCGTTACCGGCTGTTCGAACTTGTCGCCGGTCATGCCGTCGTGCAGGTAGGTCTTGCCGGAAGTCGGCAGGCCTGCCCGCTCGAGCAGCGTCTTGATCTCGTGCTCGCGAGCGCCATCGAACACCGGCGATCCCGAGAAGACACCCTCGGCCAACGTAGGCGCCACGGTCTCGATCTCTTCGTCGCTGAAGTTCGCGACCGTTTCGGCCAAGGCCGTGTCTTTGAACAGGGCTTTCAGCTCACGCCGGATGGCTTCCGCGCGGGTATTCTCCGCGAGGATCTTCTTGATGTTCTTGCCCAGCTCGAACCCGGCCCAGCCCAGATGCGTCTCCAGAATCTGGCCGACGTTCATACGGCTTGGCACGCCGAGGGGATTCAGGACGATCTCCACCGGCGTTCCGTCTTCGAGGTACGGCATATCCTCTTCCGGCAGAATGCGCGCAATGACGCCCTTGTTCCCGTGACGGCCGGCCATCTTGTCACCAACGCTCAGCTTGCGCTTCATCGCGATGTAGACCTTGACCAGCTTGATCACACCCGGCGGCAGTTCGTCGCCCTTGGTGAGCTTCTCTTTCTTCTCATTGACGATCTTCTTGAGCACGTCGATCTGGCGCGACGTCATCTCTTCGATCTCGTCGATCTGCTCATTCACCCGTGGATCCTTGTCGTTGAACTTGATGCGCTTCAGGTTCCGGGTCGAAATGCGCTCGATCGTGTCGCGATCGAGAAATGCGCCCTTGGTCAGAAGACGTTTGTTGGTGCGCTCGTCATGCAGGTCGGCCTGCACTTCCTTGCCGCCCAACAGGCCTTCCAGACGCTTCAGGCGTTCGTCGGTCAGAATTCGGATTTCGTCCGAAAGGTTCTTCTCGAGCTTCGCAATCTGCTGCTCTTCGATCGCCTTCGCCCGCTCGTCCTTTTCCTGGCCCTTGCGCGAGAAGATCTTCACATCGACCACCACGCCCTCGATTCCGGGCGGGCAGTAGAGCGAAGCGTCACGCACGTCACCGGCCTTCTCGCCGAAGATCGCGCGCAGCAGTTTCTCTTCCGGGGTCAGCTGGGTTTCACCTTTGGGCGTGACCTTGCCCACGATGATGTCGCCCTGCTTGATGGTCGCGCCAATGCGAATGACGCCCGCTTCGTCGAGATTGCGGAGCATCGACTCGCTGACGTTGGGAATGTCACGCGTGACTTCTTCGGGCCCCAGCTTCGTGTCGCGCGCTTCCAGCTCGAATTCCTCGATGTGGACGGAGGTGTAGTAGTCCTCCTTCACCATCTTTTCCGAGACCAGGATCGCGTCTTCGAAGTTGTAGCCGCGCCACGGCATGAAGGCCACCAGAACGTTGCGTCCCAGCGCCAACTCGCCGAAGTCGGTGCACGGACCGTCGGCAATGACCTGCCCCTTCACCACACGCTGACCTTTCGTCACGATCGGCTTCTGGTTGATGCAGGTGTTCTGGTTCGAGCGCTTGAACTTGGTCAGCTGGTAGATATCGCTGCCCACTTCGCGCGAGAGCTGGCCGGGATGGTGTTCGCCCTCAACGCGCACGATGATGCGCTCGGAATCGACCGAATCGATGAAGCCGTTTCGGCGAGCCAGGACAACGGCTCCTGAATCGCGCGCCGTAACGCCTTCCATGCCGGTTCCAACTATGGGAGCCTGCGCACGGAGTAGCGGCACCGACTGCCGTTGCATGTTCGCGCCCATCAATGCTCGGTTCGCGTCGTCGTGCTCGAGGAACGGAACCAGCGACGCGGCCACCGACACCAGCTGCTTCGGGCTGACGTCGACGTAATCCACTTCGTCCCGGTTTACGAGCACGAAGTTGCCGGCCTTGCGGGCGTTCACCAGCTCGGCCTCGATGCGTCCCTTGTCATCCAGCTCGATGTTGGCCTGCGCGATGACGTGCCGGTCTTCCTCCCACGCCGAGAGATAGAACGAGAACGGCTCGATCTCCATAGGCCGCTTACGGCGCTCCTTGAGATCGGCATTCACCTTTTCGGCCTCGCTCTTCTCGATGTGGTCACCGACCTTGTGGTCGCTGTCGCCGGCGTTCACCACAGTGACGTAGTCGATGACGCGAGAGCCCTTGACCTTGCGGTACGGAGACTCGATGAACCCGTAGTCGTTAATCCGCGCGTAGCAGCTCAACGACGAAATCAGTCCGATGTTCGGACCTTCCGGCGTCTCAATCGGGCAGATACGGCCGTAGTGCGTCGGGTGAACGTCGCGGACTTCGAATCCGGCGCGCTCGCGCGACAGACCGCCCGGCCCAAGGGCCGACAGACGGCGCTTGTGCGTGATCTCCGACAGCGGGTTCGTCTGATCCATGAACTGCGACAGCTGCGAGGATCCGAAGAACTCGCGGATCGCCGCCATCACCGGCTTGGCGTTGACCAGGTCGTGCGGCATCGCCGTCGACATTTCCTGGTACACGCTCATCTTTTCCTTGATGGCGCGCTCCATGCGGACCAGGCCAATGCGGAACTGGTTCTCCATCAACTCGCCGACCGCGCGCACACGCCGGTTGCCGAGGTGATCGATGTCGTCCACAGCGCCGATGTTCTTGCGCAGCTTCAGCAGGTACCGGATCGTGGCGTAGAAGTCGTCGGGATCCAGTGTGCGCTGCTCGAGGCTGGTCGCATCCTGGTTTTCAAACAGCTTGATGTTGAACTTCAGCCGGCCCACGCGCGAGAAATCGTACTTGCGCGGGTCGAAGAACATCCCGTGGAACAGCGCAGTCGCCGTGTCCAAGGTCGGCGGATCGCCCGGACGCAGCTTGCGGTAGATTTCGATCAGCGCTTCCTGCGGCGTCTTCACCGAGTCGCGCTTCAGGGTCTGGCAGATCACCGTGCCTACGTCGTCGCGCTCCGGGAAGAACACGTTGATTTCCACTACGCCGGAGTCAAGGATCTTCGAGACCTTGTCAGCTGTAAGCTCGGAGTTCGCTTCGAGCAGTACCTCGCCCGTGGTCGTATCGACCACGTCACTGGCCACCCATGCGCCCTCGAGATCGGTGATGTCGACTTCGATCTCGCTGATCTTCGCCTTCTGGATATCCTTCAGGATCTGCGCGTTGATCTTGCGGCCCGAGTGCGCGATCTCGTCACCGGACTTGTTCTTGATGCTGTGCGCAAGCTTCATGCCGAGCAGGTTGGTCGCCTTCTCGCTGGCCGGATCTAGCGTCCAGAAAAGCTTCTTGTCCTTAGTCGCGAGCCGGTCAACCGTGTAGAACGTCCGCAGGATATCTTCGCTGCCGCGCAGTCCGAGCGCGCGCAGGAAGATCGTCCCCAGGAACTTGCGCTTGCGGTCGATGCGCACGTAGAGCACGTTCTTCTGGTCGTACTCGAACTCTACCCACGAACCGCGGTAAGGAATGATCTTGCCGAGGAAATACGTACGGTTGTTCGCCGTTTCGAAGAAAACGCCAGGCGAGCGGTGCAACTGGCTTACGATCACGCGCTCGGTACCGTTAATGATGAACGTGCCGTTCTGCGTCATCAGCGGGACGTCGCCGAAGAAAACTTCCTGCTCTTTGATGTCGCGAATCGAGCGGTTGCCGGTCTCGGCGTCCTTTTCGTAAATCGTCAGACGCATCGTGACCTTGAGCGGAGCGGAGTACGTCATGCCGCGCTCTTCGCACTCATTCACGTCATACTTCAGTTGCAGACCAACCGGGTCACCGCACTTGTTGCAAAAATCAGGCGTGTTTGCGTTATAGGTGCCGCACTTCTGACAAAGAACGTCGCCGGGATGAAACGGATCGGTAATAACCGTCGAGCCGCAATTCTTACAAGTCGTGCGCAGGTGATGGAGACCTTTGAGGTGACCACACTTGCACTCCCAGTTACCAATGGCGTAATCCACAAACTCCAGTTGTGATACGTTGCGGAAATCGGTGATCGGAAACACCGACTGGAAGACGGCCTGGAGTCCGGCGTCATCGCGCTCGCTGGGCAGCCGGTCCATCTGCAGGAACCGTTCGTAAGAGCGTTTCTGCACCTCGATCAGGTTCGGGATCTGGATGGTGGCTGGAATTTTTGAAAAATCAAATCGTTTACGGAGGGCATTCTTCTTCATTCAGAAACTCCCAATGTCAGCACAGCCGAGGGCTGCGTACCAGAACAGCGGAATGTTGGGCGCTCACCTCTGCGCCGCGAGTGTTACCGTTTCGATGAACCTGAAATAACAATAGGGCACCTACAGGGACAGGGCTCCCCGAAGGCGCCAACCACCGCGCGTCGCCAATCTTGAATTGTGTCTTTCCGCGCCAGTTCTTAAGGCCTGTTTCCGTTCCGCCTGCAGCGGAACAGCCTGCCAACTCCTGCTTTAGCAGCTTCGCTCGCGCTTGCCCTGGGTTCTGAGCGAAACCGCATTCACCTTGCGTGAAGCGGAGGAAGCGGTGTTGATATAGATGATAACACCGCGCCCCCGGATTCAGCTAGTAGATCGTGCGACTGGCCCAAAACTTGCAAACTAACTGTAAGTTGTTGAGCCTCAACAAGATCCTTCACATTAAGCGCTCGGATAACCGCAGCGGTCGAACCCCGCCAACAAGTGCGGTTACTTTACTTCGACCGTTGCGCCTGCGTCGGTAAACTTCTTCTTAATCGTCTCGGCTTCTTCCTTCGAGACGCCTTCCTTCACGTTCTTCGGTGCGCCGTCGACCAGGTCCTTGGCTTCCTTCAAGCCGAGGCTGGTGACTTCGCGGACAGCCTTGATCACGTTAATCTTGTTGGCGCCGACGTCCTTGAGAACGACGGTGAATTCCGTCTTCTCTTCGGCCGGGGCCGCGCCCGCGCCAGCCGCCGCGCCACCACCGGCGACCATCACCGGGGCTGCCGCCGCTGCCGATACGCCGAGACGCTCTTCGAGCTTTTTCACCAACGCCGCCGCGTCGAGCAGCGACAAGCCTACGATTTGTTCTTCGAGTTGTTGCAGATCCGCCATGTGGGTTTTCTCCAATTCTTGGTGTTATCAGTTGTTGCGATTTCGTTATCCCTCGGCCAGGTTTCCAGTGCGACCAGGCCCTCCGCTCCGCGCCAGACAACGCCAAGCTTCGAACCGCGCAACCCCTCGCCTGCTGATAACTAAAATCTTTCCGACGGCAAAACCGCCGAGAACTTTGAGCGCTACGCTTCCTTGAATTTCTTCTCTTTCACGCCCTGATCGATGACCACGGCCAGGTTGCGGCCAACCGCATTCATCGCGGTAACCAGGCGCTGCGCGGGCGCGTTCAAGAGATAAAGAAGCTTCGAGTAGATTTCTTCCTTCGACGGCATCGTAGCCAGCGCTTCGATCTCCTTGATCGAGATCACGCGGCCTTCGACCACGCCGGCCTTGAAGGTGAACTCCGGATTATCCTTCGCGTACTTCGCAAGTGCCTTCGCCAGCGCGACCGGGTCGCCCTCGGTGTAAGCAATCGAGGTCACGCCTTTCAGACCCTGCAGTGCCTCCTCGACCTTGGTGCCCTTCGACGCCCGCGCCGCCAGCGTGTTCTTCACGACGCGGTACTTCGCACCCGTCGTCCGCAACGCCTTGCGCAGCTCGTAGTCTTTCTCAACTGTGAGTTTGCTGTAGGTGGCAACGATGACGCTGGAAACCTTCTTCAGCTCGCCACTCAGCTCTTCGACCTGCTCCATCTTTTTCGCTTTGCTGACTGCCATGTTCGTATCCCTTCAGAAGTCTCGTGTGGCGCGGGCGCCCTCGCCCGCGTTTTCCAGGTGTGCGCCTTACGCCTTTGCCGCCGTCTCGATCGGCGTCGTGTCGAGCGAGATTCCCGGCCCCATCGTGGAGCTTAGGTAGCATCCCTTGATGTACTTGCCCTTGGCCACGGACGGCTTCGCCTTGATCACGCTGGTAATCAGCACAGTCGCGTTCTCAATCAGCTTGTCGGGCGTAAACGAAATCTTGCCAACCGGGCAGTGAACCAGGGCCGTCTTGTCGGTGCGGAATTCAACCTTGCCGGCCTTCACTTCCTGCACGGCTTTCGCGACATCGAAGGTCACGGTTCCTGTCTTCGGGTTCGGCATCAGGCCCTTCGGACCAAGCACCTTGCCGAGACGTCCCACGGACTTCATGACGTCGGGCGTGGCAATCAGCGCGTCGAAGTCGGTCCAGTTTTCCTTCTGGATCTTCTCGACCATCTCTTCGCCGCCCACGAAGTCTGCGCCCGCCGCTTCGGCTTCTTTCACTTTGTCGCCGGTCGCGATGACCAGAACCTTCTTCGATTTGCCCAGTCCGTGCGGCAGAACTACGGTTCCGCGCACCATCTGGTCGGCATGCTTGGGATCGACACCGAGACGCATCGTGACTTCCACGGTCTCATCGAACTTGGCGTATTTGACTTTCTGCAGAAGCGGAACGGCTTCCTGCAGCGGGTACGGTTTTTCTCCAACCGCAGCCCTAGCTTTGGTGATGTTCTTTCCTGCTTTTCTCATCGTTTCTCCGTCTCCCACCGCTCAACGCTGATTTGAAGAGCCGTAGTGTTTTCGACAAACCTGCTTGCGTAATTTGGTAATTGAGGAATCGGCTAATTTCAAAGCCTCTTCGGCGTCCCGGGTTTCCAATTACCCATTTACAAAATTACTCAATTACCCAATAACATCAATTCCCATCGAGCGCGCCGTGCCCTTCACACTGTTGATGGCCGCCTGCAGCGAGGCGGCATTCAGATCGGGCATCTTCTGCTTGGCGATATCCTCAACCTGCTTCAGCGTGACTTTGCCGACCTTATCTTTGTTAGGCGCTCCCGAACCCTTCGCGATGCCGGCCGCGCGTTTCAACAGAATCGATGCCGGCGGCGTCTTGGTGATGAACGTGAACGATCGGTCGTTGTAGACCGTGATCACCACCGGGATAATCAGGCCTTCCAGTTCTTTCGCGCTGGTGCGGGCATTGAACTGCTTGCAGAACTCCATGATGTTGATCTGCGCCTGGCCGAGAGCCGGGCCAACCGGCGGCGCCGGAGTCGCCTTGCCCGCCGCGATCTGCAGCTTGACCGAACCTGTGACCTTCTTTGCCATAAGTCTCTTTTCCGTCCCAACTCCGGGTCTAGGATTTTCGGCCCGGCAAGCTGGAACTCACCTTTCTACGTAACAACTTTTTCGACTTGCCCAAATTCCAGTTCCACCGGCGTCGACCGTCCGAAAATTGTGACCATCACCTTCAGGGTCTCGCGGTCCTCGTTGACCTCGTCCACCACGCCTGTAAAGCTGGCGAACGGACCCTCGGTGATGCGCACTGTCTCGTTCTTCTCGAACTTGACCTTGAGCTTCGGCTTGTCCTTCGACTCGCCCACGCGATAGACGATGTTCTGCACTTCTTCTTCGGAGAGCGGCGTCGGCTGCTGGCCGGTGCCGACGAACCCCGTCACGCGCGGCGTCGACTTCACGACGTGCCACACGTGATCGTCCATGTCCATTTCGACCAGCACGTAGCCGGGATAGAACATGCGCTCGCTGGTGTACTTTTTGCCGCCGCGCACTTCCGTGACCGACTCGGTCGGAATCAGCACGCGGCCGATCTTGTCCTGCAAGCCGAAGGCCTGCACACGCGACTCCAGCGACTCCCGCACCTTGCGCTCAAATCCCGAATACGAGTGGATGATGTACCACTTCATGTTCGGATTGCGCGGAGCTTCCGTCGCGGGATTCGCTCCCTGGGAACCTTCCGGCTCCCCCGAACCGCCTGCGCTCGCGTTCTTGTCTTCGTCCTGCATAAGGGAATTCATTTCTCAAACTTTCTGTGCCAATGCGTTAGCTGTGTCCAAGGGTGCGGAAGACGAAGTCGATGCCGCGCCCGATCACGAAGTCCACCAGCCAGAAATAAAGGCCGAAGATGAAGACCGTGATGATTACGACAACGGTGGTGGCCTGCACTTCCTTCAACGATGGCGTGGTGACCTTCTTCATCTCCATGCGCACATCGTTGTAGAAGCTCTTGATTTTCTCCGGCCACGAGGCTACCCGTGCGCCGAGACTGTCGTCCGGGCTTCCTGCTGTAATCGCCTTCGTCATTTTTTTCGTCTCAATTGCCATGCACCACGCTTCGCTTCCTGGCCTCGCTTCCAAAAACTGGCAGGGGCGGAGGGATTCGAACCCCCAAGTCCGGTTTTGGAGACCGGCAGTTTAACCGTTGAGCTTACGCCCCTAAATTCAGTTCTCAGTTGCCAGTTCTCAGTTCCCAGTTGCCCTCTTTGCTGGCCACTGACCACTGCCCACCGGCCACTGCTCTATTTCACTTCTTTGTGCGGCGTATGCTTCCGGCAACGCTTGCAAAACTTCTTCATCTCGATCCGATCTGGTGTCGTCTTCCGGTTCTTGGTTGTCGAGTAATTGCGTTCTTTGCAATCACCGCACTGCATCGTAATGATTTCTCGGGGCATAAAACCCAGCTCCTACCTGCTAGCTCTTAGCTACCAATCGCGCCGGCATCTCTGCCGACTCTTTCGTTCCTTACCAGTCGCTCCGGCCGCCGAAGTCTTGAGCTTTCGCCAACGACCGACGACCAACGACTACTGAATAATCTCCGCAATCGTGCCGGCGCCCACCGTGTGGCCGCCTTCGCGAATCGCGAACCGTAAGCCCTTCTCCATCGCCACCGGCGTGATCAGCTCGATCACCAGGCCCACGTTGTCTCCCGGCATCACCATCTCCGTGCCCGCCGGCAACTCGGCAACTCCGGTCACGTCCGTCGTGCGCAGGTAGAACTGCGGCCGGTATCCCTTGAAGAACGGCGTATGCCGCCCGCCCTCTTCCTTCGTCAGGATGTACACCTCGGCCTTGAACTTCGTGTGCGGCGTGATCGATCCCGGCTTCGCCAGCACCATCCCGCGCTCCACGTCGTCCTTGCCGATGCCTCTGAGAAGCAACCCGGCGTTGTCGCCCGCCATGCCTTCGTCCAGCTGCTTCTTGAACATTTCCACGCCCGTCACCACCGTCTTGCGCGTGTCACGGAAGCCGACAATCTCCACTTCCTCGCCGACCTTCACCTTGCCGCGCTCAATGCGGCCCGTCACCACCGTGCCGCGGCCCGAGATCGAGAAGATGTCTTCAATCGGCATCAGGAAGGGCTTGTCCAGCTCGCGCTGCGGCTGCGGCACGCTCTTGTCCACCGCCTCCATCAACGCGTCAATCTGCTTCTCCCACTTCGCTTCGCCGTTCAATGCACCCAGCGCCGAGAGCCGGATCACCGGCACATCATCTCCGGGGAACTGATACGACTTCAGCAGCTCGCGCACTTCGAGCTCGACCAGGTCGAGCAGCTCGGGATCGTCCACCGCATCGCACTTGTTCAGCGCCACCACGATGTACGGCACACCCACCTGGCGAGCCAACAGCACGTGCTCGCGCGTCTGCGGCATCGGACCGTCGGTCGCCGCCACCACCAGGATCGCGCCATCCATCTGCGCCGCGCCCGTGATCATGTTCTTGATGTAGTCGGCGTGGCCGGGGCAGTCGACGTGCGCATAGTGCCGGTTCGCGGTCTCGTACTCCACGTGCGCCGTGGCAATCGTGATCCCGCGCGCCTTCTCTTCCGGCGCGTTGTCGATCGAATCGAACGACCGGAACACGATCTTCGGGTTGTGCTTCTGCAACACCTTCGTGATTGCCGCCGTCAAGGTCGTCTTGCCATGGTCAATGTGACCAATCGTCCCTACGTTGCAGTGCGGCTTGTTACGTTCAAATTTCTCTTTTGCCATAACTCAGCTCTTAGCTCCTAGCTCCGTGTGGCGCGGGCGCGCTCGCCCGCGAATGTCAGTAGTACTGAAATAACTTCTTAAACTTATGTCGCAGTTCGGTGTCGATCGTTTCCAACTTCGACAAATACAACTCGCGCATCTGCGCCTGATCCGAAACCGTCAACTCGCCGTACAGGCTTTTGGCTGTCTTGCCGGCTTTCTTCAGCTCTGCGTCCACGGCCTCGAGCACCTGCTTGCCCAAAAGTGAATCGAAATCGCGAATCCGAATCCCTCGGCTGTCGAGCCGCTTCAAGAACTTCGCTACGTTACTTGGACCTAGCGCACGCTCGACTGACGCCCTCAGTTCTCCGAACGGAGCTTCCTTCTCAATTTTGATCGTCGCCTGCTCGAAGCCCACGTTCCTACACCTGCGTCACAAAATGGAGCGGGAGACGGGAATCGAACCCGCGACCAACAGCTTGGAAGGCTGTGACTCTACCACTGAGTTACTCCCGCTCAAGACAGCCACTCGCGCTTTTTGTAATCCCTGGAGCCGATGACCAGGATTGAACTGGTGACCTCTCCCTTACCAAGGGAGTGCTCTACCAACTGAGCTACATCGGCTCAAAAACTCCCGCTGTCAGCATCAGGCCCACAGCTATCAGTAAAACCGAACGCCTTACTCGGCGCGATCGTCCGATCGATCCGGTCGCTCGTCATGCCGGTGCAGCCACGTCTTCACGGCAAACAGCCCGAGGATCGCAAACGTCACCATGCGAACCCGCTCGTCAGAAATTGTCATGTACGTCAACAATCCGAGAACGGCGAACGCCGCAAACGCGATCAGCAGACGATTCACACTTCCCTCGCATACTCCGCTCGGGATTTCGGCGGGAAAACTCACGCCGCAAAAAGCTGGTGCACAGGGAAGGATTCGAACCTTCGTACCTCGCTAGGAGGGACAGATTTACAGTCTGTTGGCTTTAACCACTCACCCACCTGTGCAGAAACGGCCCAAGCTTCCGCTCCCATTTGGGAGCGCTCTGTCCCGACAGCCCTCTACGGGGTTGCACAAACGCGGAACGGCCTTGCAGGCTGCGCTACTCAGAAAATCAGGAGTGGCGCGCACACACTCGCGCACGAAAAATCACTACACTTCGGAAAAGTTCCTAAATGGAGTGCGTTGAGAAAACTCGCGCTGCTAAACTGCTTCCGCCGCCCTGCCGGATAATCGTTCCTGGAGCTGGCGAAGGGATTTGAACCCCTGACCCTCTGATTACAAATCAGATGCTCTACCAACTGAGCTACGCCAGCAGACTGAGGGATGCACCCTCTCGGGCGCAAATCTCCCTACGGATCCCTTTCAGATGACCGGGACAATTTTTAAAGGTACCACAAGCGGCAAATGACGTGCAAGCAAAGCGTTACCCTCGATTTTCGCCCCCGCCAAACGCTCCTTGAACGCGTCTTAGGCGAGGCGGCCAACGCGCGATCCCACACCGCCGATGCTATGATAGTAGCTTCCAGTGCGCCTAAAACGCAGGCTACCGATCTTCCTGGCTGTTCTTTTGGTCGCCGCCGCCCTGGTGGCGGCTGTCCAACTCCGGCGGCGCGCGCCTCCCGAAGCAGCTCGGCTCCTGCCCGGAGCCGATGGCTTCCTCTACGTCAATCTTAAGTGGCTGCGGGCGCTGAAGGCCATCGGTGAGCTGCCCGCCGTTCCGCACGATCCCGAATACGAACAATTCATCCAGGCGACAGGCTTCCAGTTTGAACGGGACCTGGATGAAGCCGCATTCGCCGTTCACTATCCCGAGCCCTCCAAAACACCGAAAGCTGGGCCGCCGCCCCAGCCGCACTTTTCCGAAGTCTTCGTCGGAAAAATCGAAACCCAGCGGCTCACTGCGTATCTTCACAAGATTGCTGCAGGCGTCGACCAATATCGGTCGTCCGAGATCTACAACATCCCTCTTGAAGACCGCACGTTGCGCGTCGCCATTCTCAGTGTAGACAGCGTGGCTGTCTCGAACCACGACGATCCGGCAGTGATTCGCGGAATGATCGATCGGGCCCACAAGCTGGCATCACCATTCGCCGGACCCGCGCTGCTGCGCCAGTACTACAAAGCGTTGCCTGTCGTCAGCAAGACGCTTCCGGTAGTGAAGCTGGCATGGTTTATCGGGCGCATCGATCCGTCATCCACTCCCGATCTGGGCGGATGGTCCATCCTGTTCCAGCGGTCTACGCCCCTTGTAGTTTCGGCCTACTACCCGCTCTACTCGCCCAGTTTGCACGTGCGCGCCGAGGCCTTCGCCGGCGGCGTTGAGGAAGCACAGGGGCTGACCGACAAAGTCGCGACGTTTCTCAGTCTCTTTCATGCGGCCGAACTCTCCGTCGCGACTAAAGGGACCGACCCCGACGTCAAAGCATTTTTCGACAGCCTGAGTGTCGAACGGCATGACGATCGGGCGGTTCTCACCGCTTCTATGCGTCCCGGCTTCCTGAAGAAGATGATCGCCGCGCCGCAGCAGGAGCTGGTGCCGCAGGCCGACACGACCAGCCGTCAGGAAACCAGAGCGGCCACGCAGGCCTCGCCTGCGGCTTCGTCGTCCAGGAGAGCCCACTAGAATCCGAAGCGGCCGTTCCGATTCCCGGAGGGCAACTCGTACGTCTAACGGCTTCGGGGCAGCCTCGGGTAAAGTGTGAGTCATTAGCGGCAGGAATAGTCGAGGCCACGTCGCCGTACACTATGCTCCCTGCATTCATGAGAAAGACAGTCGGCCGGTTGGGGATGGGCGTCCTTGCGACGCTGCCCGTCTTGCTCGCAGGCGCCTTCGCGGAATCACCCACCATTCAAATCCCGCGCATCGACACGCCTCCCCTGCTCTCGGATTTTGACGAGATGCAGGCCAGCCCGCGCGTCGCTGAGAGCATGTTGAAGGTGACCGGATTCATCGCGCGCGAACCCGCGGATGGCGTTGACCCCACGCAAGGCACAGATGTTTATCTCGCCTACGACCAGCACAATCTGTACGCCGCGTTTGTTTGCTGGGACTCGGAGCCTGACAAGATTCGCGCTCGCATGACGCGCCGCGAGGATATCTTTTCCGACGACTCCGCCGAGATCATGATCGACACATTCCACGATGCGCGCCGTGCCTACGCCTTCGCCGCCAATCCCTTCGGCATCCAGTGGGATGCTTTATGGACCGAAGGCTCCATCGGCACCGGAACCGCGGGCGACTACAACGGGTTCGATTCTTCGTTTGACACGGTTTGGCGTTCCGAAGGCCGCCTCACTGGGCGTGGCTACATCCTGCTCATTTCCATTCCATTCAAGAGCCTGCGTTTCCCGAACACCGAATCACAGGTCTGGGGCATCATTCTGAACCGCAGCATCCCGCGCACGAACGAGAACCTGTTCTGGCCTCGTATCTCAAACCGCATTCAAGGGCGATTCAACCAGGCCGCAACCATGATCGGCCTGCGCGACGTTTCGCCCGGACGCAACGTGCAACTGATTCCCTACGGGCTCGTGCGCAGCTACCGCGACATCGACGATCGTGACCTGAACAATCCATTCTTCGAGGGCCGCTCGTTCAAGCCCGACGTCGGACTCGATGGCAAGTTCATCCTGCACGATAGCTTCGTGCTTGATGCCACTGTGAATCCTGATTTCAGCCAAGTTGAGTCGGATCAGCCACAGATCACAGTGAACCAGCGGTTCGCGGTCTTCTTCCCGGAGAAACGGCCCTTCTTTCTCGAGAACAGCAACTTCTTCACGTCTCCCATCAATCTCGTATTCACGCGAAATATCGGTCACCCCGAATTCGGCCTGCGGCTGACTGGAAAAGACGGGCCGTGGGCCGTTGGTGTGCTGGCCACTGATGATCGGGCTCCAGGAGAAGCGCTGCCACCATCAAACCCTCACAGTGGTGATCGAGCTACGTTTGCGATTGCACGCGTGAGCCGCGACATTCTCGACCAATCGACCGTGGGCGCGATCTTTACCGACCGTGAATTCGGAGGCGGCTTCAACCGCATCGGTGGCGTCGATGCCAATATCAAGATCAATCAAAATTGGCGGTTGCAGGGGCAGGCTGTCGCCAGTTCGACACTGAATACGGACGGCACCTACCAGGCTGGTCCCGGCTCCAAGTTGGATCTTGAACGGTTAGGGCGCAAGCTGAATGTGCAGGCGCAATACCTCGATTTCAGCCCGGGATTCACCACCGAAACCGGATTCGTGAATCGCGTCGACATCCGCGAGCAGATGCTGAATGCCAGCTACTATTTCCGGCCGGAAGGAAAGTTCCTGATCTCCTGGGGGCCTACGCTGCAGCAATTCAATGTCTGGGATCACAGCGGAACCGCGGAGGAATACTTCGCCTTCCCCGGCCTACGTGCTGACTTCACGCGCGGCACCTGGGTGAACTTCCACCCCTTTGCCTACGACGACGTGCGCCTCCGCCCCATCGACTACAGCGGCCTGACCCGAGTTACCGCTTACCCGCAGCCCTTCTGGGGTGTCGAAGGCAGCACCAGCTGGTACAAGCAGTTCGACCTCACATGGTTCTTCGTATCGGGAGCTGGCGTGAACTACAACCCCTCTGCGGGTCGCGTTCCCGTTATCGGACACGAAGATCAGCTCAACACGACGCTAACTTTCCATGTTTCCAGCCGCCTGCGGATCGACAACGCATATCTTCTCGAACATATTCGGGAGCGCGAGTCGAACCTGACCGCCGTCACCAACCACATCCTCCGCAGCAAGTGGAACTGGCAGTTCACCAAGGAATTTTCGGCGCGCGTGATTGTTCAGTACGATGCCGTCCTCTCGAATCCGCTGATCAGCTCGTTGTCGCCGACCAAGAACTTCAACGCCGACTTCCTGCTGACGTACTTCGTGCGCCCCGGAACTGCGATTTACGTCGGCTATAACAGCAACCTGCAGAACCTGGACCGCCGCCTGATTCCGACGCCGACCGGTCTGCTGACGACCGCCGACAGCTACATCAACGACAGCCGGCAGTTTTTTGTGAAGGCGTCGTATCTGTTTCGGTTTTGAAGAAAGGCACCGTTTTGGAGACGAACTCGATGGAACATGTGCGTGTCGTTGCGGTCAAAAATCGCTCAGAAGGCACCTTTTTCTGTAACATCAGGGCTGGTCGGCGCATCCGTTTCAGAGGCCCCGCAGTTCACTTCGGCGAAACTGCTCGTCATCGAAGCGTGGCGTAATTCCAGCCAAGGACAGGTAAAATAAAGTCAATGTCGAGTCTCCCCCTCCCCATCGCAGCTTTTCTCGCGGGATTGGTTTCCTTTCTCTCGCCCTGCGTGTTGCCGCTGGTGCCCGGCTACGTCTCCCTCATTTCCGGCGCCGGCGTGGAAGAGTTGAAGACCACAGACTCTCAGCTGCTGCGCAAGGTGATGCTGAACTCCGCCGCGTTCATCATCGGCTTCAGCATCGTTTTTATTCTCCTGGGAGCGATCTCGACTGAAGTCGGGCAGATGCTCCGCTTCTACAAGTCGACACTTGCGCGGATCGCCGGCGTCGTCATCATCATCTTCGGCCTCCATCTGACCGGCATTTTCAAGATCAAGTGGCTCTACACCGACGCCCGCCTGCACAGCGTGAAAGGCGGCAGCACGCCGTGGGGCGCATTCGTCATCGGCTTCGCTTTTGCGTTTGGCTGGACGCCGTGCGTAGGCCCGATTCTCGCAGTGATTCTCGGCTTTGCCGCCGCCCAGAACTCGGTCCTGAAGGGCATCCTGCTTCTTGCGCTCTACTCGCTGGGCCTGGCAGTCCCGTTTCTGCTGACTTCGCTCGGCATTGAGCGCTTTCTGAAGTTCTATAGCCGCTTCCGCTCGCACATGCACGCTCTCGAAGTCGCCAGCGGAGGCCTGCTGATCGTGCTCGGCGGCCTGCTCGTGGCCGGACGCTTTACCCTGATTTCGAGCTATTTCTCGTTCCTGAACCGTTTTGCGCTGTAGCCCGGCAACGCGCCGGCTGTTCGGGGAGAAAGTTTCGCATGGCGTAGTAGGGGTGGGAACCGTGGTTGTAGCGCCGGCCTCTCGCCGGCTGTCCCGAGGGCGTCTCGCCCGCGGAAATGAAGATGGAGTTGGTAAATGGATAAGCCTGAATCGAGCCTCGTAGGAAATGAACCTCAAGAACCAGCCATGGCAGCGCAAGAAGAGTTGAACGCTCCGCCGCAGGAACCGGTGCCGCCTTCTGCGGACGTTCCGCTGACATCTCCGAAACGTAACCCTGCGGCATTGTTCTTTGTGGCTGCGATCGTCGCAGCTCTGCTCTTTGTCGGATTCCATGCGGCTCGTCGCAGCAGTAACGGTTCGGATCCTCTGGATCCCACCGGCAAGGCGGCGCCCGACTTCACCTTGCAGACACTTGACGGCAAGAACGTCACGCTGAGTTCTTTGCGCGGGAAAGGAGTCTTGCTGAACTTCTGGGCGACCTGGTGCGGTCCCTGCAAGATCGAAATGCCATGGTTCGTTGAACTCCAAAAAGAGTACGGTCCGCAAGGCCTGCAGATCGTGGGTGTCGCGATGGACGATTCCAGCCCGCAGGACATCCAGACCTTCGTGAAGGAGATGGGCGTCAACTACCCGGTACTGCTCGGTAAAGAGGCCGTGGGGCAGGCTTACGGCGGCGTCGATGTTCTGCCGACGACATTCTTTATCGACCGCGATGGCAAGATCGTCGCCCGTGAATTCGGCCTGCAAAGCCGCAGTCTGTTCGTCGATAACATCAAAAAGTCGCTAGGGGAGTAAGCACTCGGTACAAGTTCAAAAGTAACGTATCGACCGCCCTGTTTCCGGTCTACCATTTGCCGACATGAAACTCTGGCACATTGCAGCCTTCACTTCGATTCTACTGCCCCTAAGCCTGGCGCTTGCTCAATCGCCAGGCAGTAGGGCACCCTCGGTTTCGGTCGCGCCTATCGATCCGATCACGGTTACGCGCGGCCAGTCGGGATCCGTCAGCCTGCATTTCCGAGTCGCTCGTGGCTTCCATGTCAACTCCAACACGCCGAAATCCGAGTTCCTCATTCCGACCACGCTCAAGATGGACGCGCCTACTGACATCGCGCTCACAAAGCTGACGTATCCGGAAGGAACCGACATGAGTTTCCCGTTCGCACCCGACGAGAAGCTCAACGTTTACAGCGGCGACTTCACCGTGACCATGTCGGTGCACCCATTGCACACCGTGCAACCGGGAAAGTACGCGATCCACGGGGAATTGAAGTACCAAGCGTGCGACAACGCGGCGTGCTACCCCCCGAAGAAGCTGCCCATCGATTTCGACGTCAAGGTTCTCAAGAATGCTACGACCGGCGGCAAGAACCCAGCACAGAGCCCCCACGCGCACCGGTAGCTTTCAGCTGTCAGCCCACATCTATCTGCCAAACGTCATTCAGTAATGATGTGATCGGCCCACTCAATCAGTGAGACGAAGATGGGCGGGCTTCCGAACTTCGCGCTATAATTCGCGAGATCCGCTTCTGTCACACCGCGGGCCCGCGAACACGCGCCACAAGCGTAGATCTGCACATGCTTGCCGGAGAGCTTGCTCAGGAACTCACCAACACTCGGCCATCCGACCGGCGTAACTGCGTCCGCGACCACCTTCCTCATCAGAACGACCGCTTCTCCGAGCAGATAAATCTGGACTTCGTGACCGGCCTCGGCGAGTGCCAGTCCGTGCGAGAAAGGAAACGCGGCCTTGGTGGGATCATCGGAACCCCACGCGCTTTTCATCAGAATTTTGAGCGCTTTTCGCGAGGTCTGCGCCTGCAGAGCGCTCGCTGTGGCCAGGAATGGAAACGCCGCAACTCGCGCGAGTTGCGAGAGAAAGGCTCGTCGTGCCATAAAACTCCCCCAAGTCGAGTCCGGGCCCGAAAATCTTGAGGAGTTTACGCGAGCAGGCCACGCTCCGCCAAGGGCAACAGCCGGCATGCACAGCGATAACTATTTTGCGGGTGGCGCTTCCGTCGATCCCTTCGATCGCTCTGCGATCTTAACGTGCGTGCCCGACGGCTGGATTAGCACTTGCTTGTAAGTCTTCTGGGTCTTTTTCTTGTAATGAAGTTTGTAAGGCGTTATCACCTGGGCCACCATGCCCTCTGGAGGATGCACGACTTCGTTTAAGACGAAGACGGTTGGATCGCTGCCTTGGTTCGTATCCGGAACGAGTTCAACCTTGTGGCCCGGCGTTGGAAGTTGGCACTCGGCGGTCACGTGCAGAATTGGCGGGACAGAGGCCGGACGCGTGACCCAAGCCTTCCATCCCTCGCAAGGGGACGTCTGATCCTGCGCAGAAATCATGGATGAAACGCCAAGGAAGAGCGCACAAACGACCGAATGACTTCGCCAGCGCATGCATCCCTCCTCCAAAGACGGTTCCTACTTCCCGCCCTGTTTCTTCTCGACCTTGGCCCACGTATCTTTCAGCGCGACCGTGCGGTTGAAGACGACCTTTCCCGGCTTGGAATCTGAGTCAACGCTGAAGTATCCGAGCCGCTCGAACTGGTAGCGGTTTCCTGCCGGCGCATTCGCCAGCGACGGTTCGAGCTTTGCATCGGGAATCACTTCCAGCGACTTCGGATTCAGGTTCGAGATGAAGTCCTTTCCCTCTTCCGCGTCGTCTGGATTCTCCTTCGTGAACAACGTGTCGTAGAGCCGAACTTCGGCATCCACCGTGTGCGCCGCTGACACCCAGTGAATGGTGGCTTTAACCTTGCGGCCATCCGGAGCGTTTCCGCCGCGGGTCGCTGGATCGTACGTGCAGTGAACTTCGACGACTTCGCCTTTTTCGTTCTTCACCACACTCTTGGCGGTAATGAAATAGCCGTAGCGCAGGCGGACCTCTTTTCCCGGAGACAGGCGGAAATACTTCGGCGGTGGAACCTCGCGGAAGTCTTCCTCTTCGATGTACAACACCTTCGAGAAGGGCACTTTGCGCCTACCCGCGCTTTCGTCTTCCGGATTGTTGACCGCCTCCATCTCCTCGACCTGGTTTTCCGGGTAGTTGTCGATCACGACCTTCAACGGCCGCAGCACCCCCATTACGCGCGGCGCGCGCTTGTTGAGGTCTTCGCGTACGAAGTGCTCCAGCATCGCTAGATCGACGATGCCATTGGTGCGCGATACGCCCACAGCACCTACGAAGTTGCGGATCGCTTCTGGCGGATAGCCGCGGCGCCGCATCCCTCCCAGCGTGGGCATGCGCGGATCGTCCCACCCGGAAACGTGTTTCTCCTCCACCAGGCGGCGCAGCTTGCGCTTGCTCATGATGGTGTAGGTGAGGCTGAGTCGGTCGAACTCGATCTGTTGCGACGGGAAAATTCCCAACTGCTGGATAAACCAGTTGTAGAGCGGCTGATGGTCGGCGAACTCGAGCGAGCACATCGAGTAAGTGATCTTCTCGATCGAGTCCGACTGGCCGTGCGCGTAATCGTACATCGGGTAAATGCACCACTTGTTGCCGGTGCGGTGATGCTCGGCATGCAGGATGCGGTACATCACCGGGTCACGCATGTTGAGGTTCGGCGACGCCATGTCGATCTTGGCGCGCAGCACGCGCGATCCGTCGGGAAACTCGCCTGCCTTCATGCGCTCAAACAGGTCAAGGTTCTCTTCTACCGATCGGTTGCGATACGGACTGTCCTTGCCCGGCTGCGTCAGCGTGCCGCGATACTCGCGGATCTGATCGGCCGTCAAGTCGTCGACGTACGCCTTGCCTTCCTTGATCAGCTTGATCGCCCATTCGTAGAGCTGATCGAAGTAGTCGGAGGCATAGTACAGGCCGTCCCAGTGAAAGCCGAGCCACTCGATGTCGGCTTTGATGGAGTCGACATACTCGACGTCTTCCTTCTCGGGGTTGGTGTCGTCGAAGCGCAGATTGGTGTGGCCCTTGAATTCGTCCGCCAGCCCGAAGTCGATGCAAATGGCCTTCGCATGGCCGATATGCAGGTAGCCGTTAGGCTCGGGAGGAAAACGCGTCTGCACGCGGCCCTGATACTTGTTGGTCTTGAGGTCTTCGAGAATCCGGTCGCGCAGAAAATTCGACGGACGAGACTCAGCGGGATTTTCGGCCATAGCTTCGGCGGGGGAATCAGTTGGGGACATGCGCTTTTTATTCTATAACTTGGGTTCACTTGCTTGCGACTCAGTGGCAACTCCTTTCCTAAGGTCGAGTTCGTATAGCGAATTTGTCCTCCGCTATGTCGAATTTCCAGTCGGCGGAACCCTGTAGTCCCACTCAAGCCGTTGATGCGGCACAAGCTTCCCGTCTGCGCGACGCATTGGCAGGGCGAGTGCACCTTCAAACGCAGATTCCGAGAACAGGAGGTTCTGAAATCTATGCGACAAAGGAGAAGCCCGTACGTGAAGCATTTTCTTGCACTGCTGAGCTTGGCGGCATGCTTCTGGATAATTGTTCCCGCGAGCGCTCAAACGACGACGCAGGATCAGGACACAACCGCACGCGAACTAGGCAGCTTTGATCGTTTCATGGATGGACATCCGGAGATCGCCGAGCAGTTGCGCAAGAATCCCTCGCTGGTGCAAGACAAAGACTTCGAAGCAAATCACCCGGCCTTGCAACAGTACTTTCGAGAGAATCCGGGCGTACGCGAGGAGATTCAAGAGAATCCAAACGCGTTCATGCACCAGGAGCAACGACTGGACGCGCGGGAGACGCGACAGGAGCTAACCAATCTCGACCATTTCATGGATAAACATCCAGAAATCGCAGAGCAGTTGCGGAAAGATCCGTCGCTGGTCAACAACAAGAAATTCGTCGACGACCATCCTGACTTGAAGCAGTTTCTCCAGGGGTATAGCGGCCTCGCGCAGGATCTGCAGCAGAACCCAAACGGTTTCATGCAGCAGGAAGATCGTCTTGACCGCCGCGAAGACGGCATGAACCAGGGCGGAATGGATCGAGATCGCAATCGTGGCGAGATGGCTAGCATGGACAGCTTCCTGGACGGCCATCCCGAAATCGCCGAGCAGGTGCGGAAAGATCCGTCGTTGCTGACGAACGAGCAGTTCGTGAAGCAGCATCCCGAGTTGCAGACCTACCTGCAGCAGCATCCGCAGGTGCGTGAGCAAATCGCGCAAAATCCGAACAACTTCATGCAGCGGGAGCAGCGTTTAGACCAGCGTGAAGACGGCATGGATCGGAACGGAATGGATCGGGACCGCAATCGCGGCGAGATGGCCAGCATGGATCGTTTCCTGGACGGCCACCCCGAGATCGCGGAACAGGTCCGGAAAGATCCGTCGTTGCTGACGAACGAGCAATTCGTTAAGCAGCACCCGGCATTGCAGACTTATCTGCAGCAGCATCCGCAGGTGCGAGACGAAATCGCTCAAAATCCAAACAACTTTATGCAGCGTGAGCAGCATTTCGACCAACGTGAAGACGGCATGGATCGGAACGGAATGGATCGGGACCGCAATCGCGGCGAGATGGCCAGCATGGATCGTTTCCTAGACGGCCATCCCGAAATCGCGGAACAGGTCCGGAAAGACCCGTCCCTGCTGACGAACAAGAAGTTCGTTGACCAGCATCCTGCCCTGCAGACGTACCTCCAACAGCATCCGCAGGTGCGCCAGGAAGTTGCCGAAAACCCCAACAACTTCATGCAGCAGGAGCAACGCTTCGATCGGCAGGAAAACAACTACGGGCAGAGCAAGGGCCGGTTTGACAGCGATGTCACCCGCGGCGAACTGACCAGTTTCGGTCAATTCCTGAGCGGTCATGACAGCGTGGCCCAACAGCTCTCGAAGAATCCGTCTCTCGTGAACAACGCAGAGTACATGGAGAATCACCCCGAATTGAAGGCGTACCTGCAGGCGCATCCTGGCGTGCAGCAGGAACTGAAGGAAAACCCGCAAGCCTTCATGCAATCGGCGCAGCAGATGAGCAAGCCTGCGCCGAAGGGTACAACCATGCAGCGCCCGCCACAGAAACAGTATTGATGTGGAGCGCCGAGAAGGGCCGGCATTCCGGCCCTTCGCCGTTTTGGTTATGAATCCAGGGTGATTGGAGAAAATATGAGAATCAAGATGATGGTCGCGATTGCGCTCGCCGCGGTAGCAGTCAATCCCTCCTCGGCCAGCAGTAAGAAGAAGGAGAACCGCGGCATGCTCGAGAAAATGGAAGCTGTTCCTTGCGGCGCGAAAGAACGGGGTCTCACGGGTCTGGGCAGCATCTTCGCTTCGGTGGGGATTCAGGCGGTGAATTCGGAAGAAAAGCTCTGCCCGCAGTACCTGCTACGCACCGATGACATGGAGTATCACATCCGTCCCGCCAAAATGAAGAAGGCGGTCATACTCCCCATCGGTCATGAAGGCGAATTCAAGATCAAGAAGAATGTCATGTACCTGAGGGTCGTTGACGGCGACAAGAAGAAGCGGGAGTACCAGGTTGTGGCAATCAATCCGCTGCACAGCGGCGACAATGCTGAGGGCGCGGCTTATCGGCCTTCCGATCAGCCTCAGCGCTATCGCAAGCCGGAACAACCGCTCGACAGATCTGCTGGGAACCTGAACACCCCACAGAATCCGCCGCAGTAATCCGCGAAGCAGATTCATCGGCCGAATACGGGAGAACACACGATGGGCGGGGCAACTACACGTTGCCCCGTTCTTGTTCGCGGTGGAATACTCAAGAGGAATGACCCTCGAAGAGTGCCGCCGCTTCTATGCCGAAGAGATCCGTTATGCGGCCAATCTGAGCACCCCGGCATTGATCGAAGCGTTCGCCCGCGTGCCCCGGGAAAAGTTTCTCGGTCCCGGTCCGTGGAAGATCGCTGGAGCCGATCTGACGGGCGGCGGTACCATCTACATCCCGACCGAAGACGACGACCCGCGACGTGTATACCACAACGTAGCGATCGGACTTGATCCCGCCCGCAACCTTAATAACGGACAACCCGGCTCGCTTGCGCATTGGATTGAAGCGCTGGCCTTGAAAGCGGGCGATCGCCTGTTCCACTTGGGATGTGGCGTAGGTTACTTCACAGCGATCCTGGCCGAAACTGTGGGACCGACGGGCAGCGTGATCACGAGCGAAGTGGACACGGAGTTTGCGAAGTGCGCTTGCAGAAATCTTGCCTCCTACGCGAACGTGCAAGTTCACCCCGGGGACGGAACCGCTCTCGATGTTGGGACGTGCGATGCCATGCTCATCAATGCAGGTGTGACCCATCCGCAACGGCTATGGCTGGATCGCTTGCGGGAAGGCGGCCGGATTGTTTTGCCTATTACCGTTCCCATTGGGAACACCGGGCTGGGGAAAGGCGTGATGGTGAGGATTGTGCGCGAGTCTGACGGACAAAACGGCTCTCGCAGGTTCTCGGCCCGGGTGCTGACGTTCGTGGCGATCTACCACTGTTCGAGTGGGCGTGACCCCCAGTTCGAGCCGGCATTGGGAAAAGCGTTCGCGACGGGCGGGCTGATGAGGATGAAATCGGTCCGCACCGATGCACACGAGGCGTCGGAAACATGCGTACTTCACACGGCTGATACCTGCATCAGTGGCGCAGATCCCGGCTAGCGAGTTTGTAAGTCGAAATGATCCCGATGCGCCTGCTTCAGACCCCCGCCGAAACGATCTGTCCCGGACGTCCGACTATCGCTTCTCTTTCAAGCTGCCTCCGATAATGCACGTGCCGCAGGCGCGTCAACTCCACCAGCGGGCTCCACACCGCATGCACGAGGTTGTGCTTGATGAGCTGATGCCAGAAGCGATTCGAGCGCTTGTAGAGATAGGACATCGCCAGATACAGCGGGACGGCTCGCCAGTCTTCCGGCCTTCGATGCCAGATGGAGGCATGCGAGAACAATCGCTGGTAGATCCAGGCATAACCGTATTCGAGTTCTTCCGGCGTCATATGCTTTGGCCGGAAAACGGCGTGCGAAGTGTCGTAGAGCGACCAATCCCGGTGCAGCAGGCGTCCCTCGGCTTCCATCTGGCGGAACAGCGGAGTCGCTGGGTACGGCGTGAGGATGTGGAAGGTCGCACACTCCAGGCGATTCTCTTCGATCCATTGCGTCGTGCGCGCGAAGACATCTCTCCGGTCATGGTCGAAGCCGAGAACGAACGAGCCGTTTACCTGGATGCCGACTTCGTGCAGCATGCGGACACGGCGAGCGTAATCGGCAGTACGCGGCGTCTTTTTGTGGGCGTCGGCTAAGTTGTCGTCGGTGAGCGATTCGAAGCCGATAAAGACTCCGGTACAGCCAGCGAGCGCCATATTTCGCACGAGCGCCGGATCGTCGGTGACGTCGATGGTCACGGCGGCGCTCCAGATTTTATTCAGTGGACGCAAGGCCGCGCATAACGCATGCAGGTAGTCTCGCCGCGAACCAAGATTGTTGTCGATGAACACGGCATAGGGCTCACCGTTTTGGGCGAATTCCTGCGCGACTTGCTCCGGAGGGCGCATTCGATACGGCATGCGCAGCCCGTCAGTGGCGAGGTAGCAGAATCCGCAGCGATTGTGGCAACCGCGTGTGGCGATCAGGCTGGTCGTAGTGAGAAAGCTCTTTCGCGGAAGAATCGAGCGGCGCGGCGAGGGGTCTTCGCAATAGTCGTTCTCATAGGTCGCCACGTAGCGGGACTGAAGACATCCTGCCTCGAGATCGCGCAGAATTCGCGGCCAGAGTTGGACGCCATCGCCGAGGGCCAGCGCGTCGGCATACACAGCACATTCGTCCGGACAAGACAGCACGTGCAGGCCGCCGAATACGATCTTTGATCCGCGCGCGCGGTACCAGTCGGCAAGTTCATAGGCGCGCCGGGCAAAGGTCAGGTGCACGGTGATGCCGACCACTTCTGGTGTCGGGTTACATGGTGGAGGACCAGCGAGAAGATTCTCATCCCAGTACTTGAGTCGCCAGTGCACGGGTGTGGTGGCCGCGAAGCTGGTCAGCGCGAGCGTGGGCGTCAGCACATGCTTGCCGAAGCTGGCATTCGCGTCCTTGGCATAGAACGGATTGATCAGCAGAGCGTAGCGTGGCTCAATCGGCGTGAGCGGCGCGTGTGCGGGGAGCGCGGGAGCAACGAGCATTTCGCGAGGAATCCAGGGCTTCTTGAGCGGCTGGCGGAAGGGATCGTCGCACATGATTGACTTTATATCACAAAGTACTCTGCGCCGACAGAAATGCAAATCTGCAAATCTATAGATTGGCTTTTGTTCCCAGGCCAAGGCTCTTGGATCAAGAACCTGGCCCATAGCCATCACAGTGGGCTAGTTATAGAAACGGATGCGCAGCGAGACCGTGCGCGATACCCCCGGAGTTGAATGTCCAGAGCCTAGAGCCGAGAGCCTAGAGCCGAGACCCTAGAGCCCGAACCGCTTCGCCGATTCGCGCGAGCGTCTTCTCGCGGCCCAGTACTTCCAACGTCTCAAACAGCGGTGGCGCGTTCTTGCGGCCGCACACGGCCACGCGGATGGGTTGAAACATCTGTCCGGCCTTGATTCCCAGTTCCTGCGCCGCGGCGCGGAGTGCCTGGTCCAGCAGGTCGTGCTTGAACTCCACACCCGCCAAAACTCCCTGCGCCTTCTCCAGGACCTTCTTCGCCATAGCCGCATCTCCCTTTTGCGGAATCAACTCGGCAGGATCATACGGAGGAAGCTGGTCCACAAAAAAGAAATCGGCAGCGGTGAGCCCATCACGCAAGAGTTTGATGCGCTCGCGAAGGAGCGGCGTAATCCGCAGCATTTGCGCTGCCTCGACCTTGTAGCCGGCACCGCGAACGATCGGCAGCAGCCGCGCACTCAAATCCTCGATCGCCAGGCCGCGTATATGCTCCGCGTTCAGCCAGACCGCCTTCGCATCGAAAGTTTCCTCTGGAGTCGCGGCGGGCTCCTTGAAGTTGACAACCGCATTGGCGCGATTGATCCCCTCGAGCGTAAACAGTTCCTGCAGATCGCCCAGCGATAACATCTCCCGATCGTTCTTCGGAGACCATCCCAGCAGGCACAGAAAGTTGATGAACGCTTCCGGCAAGAATCCGGCGTCCCGGTATGTTGTCACGCTGACCACGGGGCCATGACGTCGCTTCGAAAGCTTGGTTCCGTCCGGGGCAACCAGCAGCGGAAGATGCGCGAACTGCGGCGGCTCCGCTCCTGCGGCTTCGAAGATCAAAACGTGCTTGAAGGTGTTGGTGAGGTGATCCTGCCCGCGAATGATGTGCGTAATGCGCAGGTCCGCGTCATCGGCACAGGAAGCCAGGTGATAGGTCGGCATGCCGTCGGAGCGCAAAAGTGCAAAGTCTTCGATATCGTCAGCGGCCTTCGCCTGCTCACCATACACCGCGTCATGAAAATGAACCTGCTCGCCGATCCCGCGCGGCACCCGAAAACGAAGCGCGAAAGGCTCTCCCGCGGCGGCGCGGCGATCGCTCTCCTCAGACGAAAGCTCGCGCATCCCTGGATTGAACAGCCACGTCCCCTGCGCGCCTGATTTCTCCGCATCCCCTGTGTGCGCGGGAGTGAAATCGCGATACGCCATTCCCTTCTCAAAAATCGACCACGCCGTTTTCTGGTGCAGCGCCAGCCGCTCGGATTGCTTGTACTCTTCGTCCCACCCCAGATTGAGCCACTTCAGCCCCTCGAAAATTGAGTTCACCGAGGCTTCGGTATTGCGTTCGACATCCGTGTCGTCCAAACGCAGGACCATGGTGCCCCCGTTCCGGCGAGCGTATAGCCAATTGAAGATGAATGTGCGCGCGCTGCCGACGTGGAGGAACCCGGTGGGGGAGGGGGCGAATCTCACCCGTGGTCCCGACGCTGATAAGTCGTCTTTTTTGATGGGAGTAGACGAATCAGGCATGAGAAATCTCATGGTACGGGTTGGCGAAAAGAAGCGTCAAGCAGTGCAGTTGGCGTCCTCGCGAAGACGAAGGTAATCGTTTTCATCGGAAGGACCTTGTTTCCACAACCCCTGTACTTAAAACGTGTTGAGTTTCTGGCGCGGGCTATGAAACGATGAATGCAACGAATTTCCCCTTGTCGCCTGGTAGGTGCGGTGAAAGAGAGCCGTATATGCGGTCTTGCGCGCCATGAATAGTCTTGCCACGAATATCGCGGTCATGCCGGGCATCGTGGCCCTGCTGCTTTTCCTGGTTTTTACCTACCTGTACGAACAGAGCCGGCAAGGATACTTCCGCGCATGGCAACTGGGTTGGGGCGCATACTCCCTTCACTTCGCTCTCGATGCCTGGAATTTTTATCATCCACCTTCGCCCTGGATTTACCTGGCTGCCACACTTCTGGTCGTGGTGATGGGGCTGTGCCTTTTCGTTTCGACGCGATTAATGCGCGAACGCTTCCGTCTGCGCTGGATCGATGTCGCGTTGGCGCTGGCTGGCATCGGACTCGCCGTGTGGAATCTCCGAAACCACATGGTCGGCGGAGTCTTTGTCCGTGACCCCGCCTCCCCGCCCTGGCACCACATCAGCCTTGAGTTAGGGACTGCGGCTCTGCTTCTGTATTGCTCATTCACGTTCTACTACTACGCGCACCAAAGGAGTTCGCTCGCGTTCCGCATGCTGGCGCTGTCACTGGGCCTCTGGGCGGCGTTGATGGCGCAGGGACAATTGCTTAGCCCTTACTGGGAGGTGCTGGGAAATCTGGGACGCATGCTGGGCCCATTGCCGCAGATGCTGATGGGCATCGCGATGGTGATGGTGCTGTTCGAGAACGAGCGCAACGCGGTCCAGGAAAATGCGCTGGCCTTCTCGACGCTGGGCGTGGACCCGCGCCGATTGCTCGGCGCGAACGAACTGGTTCCGAGCATGACCGCGGTGCTCGAGCGCCTGGTGCAGCCGCTGCCCACGCGGCGCGCGGTGATCGTGATCGCGGAGCAATGGCGCAGCGTTCTGCCGTCGGTGCAACGCGGATTCTCGCCGGAGTTCATGGAGAAGCTCGAGAGCAAGGGCGCGGGAGAGTATATCTGCGAACTGGCGTACCGGCGCGGTGGCTTCTTCACCTTCCGCAATCTTCCAGAGTTGACCGAGCCTTTGCCGGCTCTGCCCGGAGCCCGCTTCGAGGAATTCAAGCGCGTGCTTGGCGACGAGAATATCCGCCATCTGACAGCGGTCAGCCTGCAAACCCGCGAGCACAATTTCGGCGTAATTCTGTTTCCGCACGCGGAGTTGCGTGTGTTCGGCGCGTCGAACCTGCGGCTGCTGATTGGCCTTGCGCTGCAGATCGGACTCACGCTGGAAAACTACGCCGTCATGCACGACGCGCAGCGCCGCACCAAGGAATACGAACTGCTGACGCAAATCGGCCAGGCGATCAGCTCTCGCCTCGACCAGGACGAGGTGCTGCTGACTATTCAGAAAGAGTTAGGACAGATTTTCTCGACCAGCGAGTTTTACATCGCGTTTCAGGAAGGCGATGACATCCGGTTTGAGTTGGAAACCGAGGGCAACAAGGTCCTTCCCAAGCGCACGCGAAAGGCCGCCAACGGATTGACCGAGCTCATTATTCGCACCGGCCAGGCACTATTGATCCGCTCCGACCTCGAAAAGACGCGCGAACGCCTGGGCGCGGTGCAGGTTGGCGGCAAGCCCGCCAAATGCTTCTGCGGAGCTCCGATTCTGCTGGGTGGAAAGCCCGCGGGTGCCATGGTTGCGATGAGCACCGAGCACGAGTTCGTCTTCCAGCAGCGCGACCTGGAGGTCATGCAGACGGCTGCGGGCCAGGTGTCGGTCGCTGTCGAGAATGCGCGGCTGTTCGCGGAGGAGCAGCGCCGGTCGCGGCAGCTGAGTTTCCTGAACAACATCTCGCGCACTGCGATTTCCACCGAAGACGCCGAGCAGATGCTGGGCGACATCGTCGCCGAGATTCAGAAGACCTTCCGCTTCGATCACATCGGCATCGGCATTTTGGATTACGTCACGAAAGATATCGAGATCCGCGCCGAGGCGGGAACTACCGCCCAGGCCAAGGGCAAGCGAATTCCATTAGGTTCCGGAATAGTGGGCCGCGTGGCCCGAACCGGCGAGCGGGCGCTGGTCCAGAACGCGAACGACGGCCACTTGCAGGGCGTGCTGCCGCAGTCGCGCGCGGTCCTGTGCATCCCGATCACTTACGGGGAATCCCTCCTGGGCGTGCTGAACATCGAGAGTCTTGAGGAGAATGCCTTCTCCCCGCAGGATGTTCTGATTCTCAACACTCTCGCCGACCTGCTGGCGACAGCGTTGCATAATGCGTTCGTCTTCCAGAAACTGCAACAGCAGTCCATTACTGACGGGCTCACCGGAATCAAGACGCGACGCTTCTTCTGGGAAGCGCTGACATCGGAGTGGAAGCGCGCTTCGCGCTCGGGACGGCCGTTCTCGGTGGTCCTGATCGACCTCGACAAGTTCAAGGAAGTGAACGACTCGCTAGGCCACCTGGAAGGCGATCTGGTTCTTGCGCGCGTCGGCCGCCTGCTCGAACAGAAATGCCGGCAGTCGAATGTGGTCGCGCGCTACGGTGGCGACGAGTTCGTGATCCTGATGCCGGAAACCGGCGTGGAACAGGCGCAGGCCCTCGCCGAACGTCTGCGGCAGTGGCTCGCCCAGGACGCCACGCTCGCCGAACACCACATCACCGGAAGCTTCGGGGTCGCGAGCTTCCCGGGGCACGGCTTCTCCGCGGAAGACATCATCCGCGTCGCCGACGCGGGCATGTACGACGCGAAGCACGCCGGCGGCAACCGCGTCTCGATGGCTGAGGAGTTCGGCGATGGCGAGCAGTTTGCCTCGCAGCGCCAGCAGATTTCGAATTACATCGAAGGTTTCCTGCAGCGGGAACAGAGCGGTCCCGACGACCTCGAAGACCTGGTCAACACGCTCCGCAAGTTTTGCGGGGAAGACGAGGACTGCAACGTGCAGGTCCTGAAGGAGTCGATCGAGGCGCTCACGCGGGCGGCCGAGTCGCGCGAGACCCACGCCGCCGGCCACGGAGACATGGTCGGGCGCTATTCGGAGTTGATCGCCCGGGCAATGGCTCTACCCCCGGATGAGATCGTCGAACTGGTCTACGCCGCACGCGTGCACGATGTCGGGAAATTGTTTGTGCCGGAGCGGGTATTGACCAAGCCAGGGCCGTTGACCGATGAAGAGTTCCGCCAGATCAAGGCGCATACTCGCGTCGGCGCGGAAATGGTTGGCACGATCCCGGGAAGCATCATGCTGCAGAAGGCCATCGAACATCACCACGAAGCATTCGACGGCAGCGGCTATCCGAACGGTCTGCGCGGCGAGCAGATTCCGCTGTGGGCCCGGATCCTGTGCCTCGCCGATGCTTACGTGAATATGACGACGGACCGGTCGTTCGCACCCGCTAAAACCACCGAACAGGCGTTGGTGGAGCTGGAGAAATTGAGCGGCACCCGCTATGACGGAATGCTCGTGCGGGTTCTCATCCGCCAGTTAAAGAGCGGGAAGGCGCAGAGTCTGGGGGACTGAAAAAAGCAGGTCTCAGGCCTTGGGTCTTAGGTCTTAGGTGAAGACCGGTGTTCCGTATTCGGTTGTCGGCGGACTCGGACCTCGGTGTTGGTTTCGGTGTCCTCGCGTGGTTCAATTTTTCAGCGAATGATGGCTCGAAGTTTTTCCCTAAGACCTAAGACCCAAGACCTAACACCTGCCTCCCCGCACTTGCCAACTTTCAACCCGAGCGCTGAAACTAGAAGCATGCCGGTTTCCCTCTCATTAGAAGGTGAAGTCGCTCTGATCACAGGAGGAGCCCGTGGGATTGGCGCGGCCGCGGTACGGGCGTTTGTCGCCGCGGGTGCAAAGGTCCTGTTCAACTACCAAAGGTCGAAAGCCCGGGCGGACGCGCTAGTTGCCGAGTGCGGCGAGGAACACTGCGCGGCCATGGCATGCGACCTGACCGGTTTGGCGAGCGCCAAAGACTTGGTCGACGAAACCGTTAAGCGGTTCGGGCGGCTCGACATCCTTGTGGCGAATCACGGGATCTGGCCTCCGATAGACGCCAGCGTCGACAAGATGACCGACGCCCAGTGGCAAGGTACCGTCGCCGTCAATCTCGACAGCGTGTTCTCCCTGGTTCGTCATTCCGTCGCGCAGATGAAAAAGCAAAAGAGGCTGTCGACCGGCGAGGGTGGGCACATCGTGCTCGTAAGCTCGACGGCAGGCCAGCGCGGAGAGGCGTTCCACGTGGATTACGCCGCTACCAAGGGCGCGCTGATTAGCATGGTGAAAGGCCTTTCGACCGAACTCGCTCGCGACGGCATTCATGTGAACTGCGTCGCGCCCGGATGGGTCGCCACCGACATGTCGGAGCCCGCTTTGAATGATCCGAGGACTCGGGACGCGATCTTTGGCACCATCCCCCTGGGCCGCGTGGGAACGCCGGAAGAAATCGCCATGCCGATTCTTTTCCTATGCACCCGTTATGCGGGCTTCGTGACGGGCGAGGTGTTCAATGTAAACGGTGGGGCCGTGCTGGCGGGCTGATTTCCAGGGGCCGAATCCATACTTGCCGGATCGGGCGATGTCGCGGATTTTCCGCATCAAACCAAATAGATCATGCGACTTTTCACAATTCTGATTCTCTCCGTGGCAGCTCTCGGCGGAAGTTCCTACCCGACATCTCCGCAGGCGTCCCAGGCGGCCCCTAGTGCCGACGAGAATTCCACCAAGGCCAAGGCGTTGCTCAACCAGGCGATTCAGGCCTTGGGCGGCGACGCTTACCTGAACATGCAGGACATGACGCAGCAGGGCCGGACCTACAGCTTCCATCGCGGGGAGGCTACCAGTGCCGGGTTGTTGTTTTGGCGGTTCATTAAGTTTCCAGAGAAAGAACGCGTCGAGCTGACCAAGCAACGAGACGTGGCCGACGTTTTCAACGGCGTGAAGGGTTACGAAATCACCTACAAAGGAACCGCGCAGCTGGATCCGAAGATTCTTGCCGATTATCTGCGCCGGCGTGACCACTCCCTCGAGATGGTGCTACGCAAGTGGATCAACGAGCCCGGAGTCGCTCTTTTCTACGAAGGCGCGGCGGTCGCCGCTGACAAGCCGGCCGAGCAGGTCAGCATCCTGAACTCAAAGAACGACAGCGTCACTCTCTATATCGATACCACCACGCACCTGCCCGTCAAGAAGGCCTACACTTGGCGCGATCCCACCGACAACCTGCCCAACAAGGAAGAAGAGATCTACGACGCGTATCGGCTCACGCAGGGAATCATGACCCCCTACAGCCTCACCCGCTTTTACAACGGCGAGATGTCGAATCAACGTTTCCTGAATACTGTCACCTACAACAATAACCTGAACGACTCCATGTTTGAGGCCAGAACGACCTATGATCCCAGCACCCTCCCGCCGCCAAAAAAGTAATTGGGTACCCGGGAGGTAACAAAAACCAGAGGCCTTGTACCTGGAGTGGCAATCAGCAGGCCATGCGATTTATGTGCCATACTCTCATACACATACGCCCGCCCTACTCCCGGCTGCCGTTTCCTTCCAGCCACTGAGTGTGGCAAATTTACCACAGACAAATATTTGGCCATGCCTGTAATCTGGTATTCACGTTGAACATATAAGCCTTCCCTTGAAGCAGGAACAAACAGTCCGCGCGGCCGCAGAGTGCAAGGGTATTGGTCTTCACAGCGGCGCTCCCGTCCAGCTTCGAATCCTGCCCGCAGCGTCGGGTTCTGGCATTGTCTTCCGCCGCACTGACTTGGATGACTTCGAGGTAGAAGCCACCGGGCGCAACGTAGCGCGCGTAAGCTACGCCACGAGCCTGATGAAGAAGGGCGTGCTGATCTCCACCACCGAGCACCTGCTATCGGCCTTCATCGGAACCGGCATCGACAACGCGATTGTGGAGCTGGACAACCTGGAGTTGCCGATCCTCGATGGCAGCGCGCGTCCGTTCGTGGAGATGATCCAGCGGGCGGGTATCCGGAAGCAGCGCCGGGCGCGAAGCTATCTGCGCATCCGGCGCGAAATCGAGCTGCGCGAAGGCAAAAAGTTCATTGCGGTTTACCCGGCGGACAGCTATTCGGTGTCGTACACCATCGACTTCCCGCATCTGCTCATCGGAAAAGAGACCTTTCGCGTAGACCTATCTGATGGCAACTACCTGCGGGAAATTGCTTCGGCCCGCACATTCGGCTTCCTGCACGAAGCCGACGCCATGCGCCAGCAGGGGCTGATTCGGGGCGCTTCCATCGAAAACGCCATCGTTTTGACTCCCGACCGGCTCATGAACCCGCCTCTGCGCTATCCAGACGAATTCGTCCGCCACAAAGTTCTCGATCTCATCGGGGACCTGGCTCTGGTAGGAAAGCAGATCCTCGGCAACATCGTGGCCGACCGCGCCGGCCACGCCATGCACACCGCGCTCGTGTCCCGGTTGTTGCGGGACCGAAGTTTGTGGGAAGAAACATCGGTCGAAGAGATGGCAGCCCCGCAGCTCTCAGCGCAAGCTATGGCCGGACAAACGGCCTGAGCTTCCAGCACAATTTCCCTGAAGTGGATTGCGGCACGCAGCCGTTCTGTGGACCTAGTCGGCGGGTTCGCAAGGGTACTCGAGATCCCGCACTTCCTCAAGACGGGCTTCCATCAGGCGCTCCAGCTCCGCCCGCGTCTGGTCAATCATGCTGGCGGCGAAGCTTTTGGCAACACGCTGTCTTTCGGGCGAAAGATCCTTCACGCGCATGGCGAGAAGCGAGGCGTCCTGCTCCAGCCAGCTGAGCGTGCGTCGTATGCGCGCGATCTTCTTGTCATGTATGAAAGTAGCCACGTTCGACCCCTGGTTTGGAATGCTGACGACAAGCGTGACATGCGCATGGAAGCGGTGTGAAGTTCCTAGGCGGATTCCGCAGATGTACCGCAATAAAATCAAGCGGATGCGTTGATCGCGCCCACACGGATCGCGGAGAGGTTTCTGCTGTGAGAGTTAACGGGCGGAGCGGGCTTCGGATTCCAACCGGCGCATGATCCAGCGCTCGAGTTCCTGTTTGCCGCTGTCGGGAACTTCGATGAACTTGATACCTGCTCTGCCGAGGTTATCGGCCCACGCGACCTCGCCCTTTGGCTCCATCGTAGTGCGCGTTCCTGGCAAGACAAAATGCACCTTCGAGAAACCGGTTTTAGCCAGCTTTCCTTCGTAGTGAACGGCCATGCCGCCCTCACTCAGATTTGTGGCCGTCGCTTTCATCTCTTCTCCCTGGCTCAGAACGAGGGTCACCGGAATCTGTACTGGGCAGCGGAAATAGCGCCGCTTCTCGCGAACCATGAAACTCAGAGCGGTATTCAGGCAGCGCAGCGTCCCCGCGGTTGTCACCGGCTTCTGGAGAACGAAGTTCGCCCCCATCTCAAAAGCTTGTTGTGTAGTCGTCTTTCCGTTCAGGATCGCGAAAGTAACCGAGGTCTTGTTGCTGGGTGTGTTGCGCAGGCTGCGCAGAATATCGATGCCGCCCTGCATGTCGTCGCAATCGACGATCACTGCATCGAATTTAGAGGAGTTCAGGACATCGGCGCCAGTCTTGGCGGCGTTCGAGACTTCCACCTCGATCTGAAGCTTTTCGAGCGTGGGCCGCAACACGCGGACCACTTCGGCATCACGACTGACCAGCAGGGACTCCAAATTCATAGCCTAACTTTAGCCCGACCCGACGCGCTCCCAAAGACACAAAGGTAATAGGCTGAGGCTCGCGCGGTCGCGTGCTTGCATCGTACTTCCGGGTAGCTGAGCCGTGGATGCCGCCGCGCCGGAACCATGCAAGAGTTTTGCGCTGGTTGTTTCTGTCCGGAGGTCCCAAACTGGAAAAAGATGCTCAAACGCGCCTATCTCTCGCTGGGATCGAATGTTGGCGACCGGGAGGCAAATCTTCGCCATGCGATCGCAAGACTCGAAGAGATCGGACACGTCGCGGCGGTGTCGTCATTCTACGAAACTGAGCCCGTAGAATTTACTGCTCAGGACTGGTTCCTGAACTGCGCAGTTTTGCTGGAAACGCCCAAAACGCCGGCGCAGTTGCTGAAGTCGCTCCTCAAACTCGAGCAGGCCACGGGGCGACGACGTCTTCAGCCCAAAGGGCCGCGCAACATCGACATCGATATTTTGCTGTATGGCGACTCGGTGGTGCGCACGAACGGCCTGACCATCCCGCATCCAGGAATGCCTGAGCGGCGGTTCGTGCTCCAGCCGCTAGCGGAGATCGCCTCGGATGCTCGCCATCCGGTGCTGAAGAAAACGGCGCGGGAACTGCTTGAGGCGCTGCCGCCGGGGCAGATCGTTCGTAAGCTCGCGCGTAAGACTATGGAACGATAATGCGGCTGCCCGCGTCCTGCGGGCCGGCGATCACTGATTGCTTTTCTGGGAACTGGGAAGACAGGAAATCGACGAACGCCCGCGACTTCGGCCGCCCGGAAGTGCGCCCATGTGCCATGCGGACCAGGAAAACCAGCGTCTTCAGGACGTCGGAGTCGCGCAGGCGCGAGTAGCCAGTGTGCTTGACCTCGGCTTCGCGATACTCCTTGACCATGGCTTGGATCTCACCGGCGACGATCTGCTGTGCCGCACCCTGCACCGGCTCGTCATAGTGCAAGCCGGAATTCACCAGGCGTTCGTGGCTCCGGGCCAGCGAGGTGAGCCCGGCGATCAGGTCGCGGTCGTTCATGCTGCGATCGGCGCGGGTGGCCTTGAACAGGGCGTAGCTCAGGCCCATGATCAGGTGCTCGTGTTCGTAGAGGAACTGGTCGCCCAGTTCGATCTGCACGAAGAGCGCTGCCGGATCCAGATCTCCCGACGCACGCGGCTTTTCATGTTCGCGGGCCTGTTGCAGGTAGGGACAGTCGCTCGGACAGTCGAGCGTAACTTCTCGTTGCTCCCCACAACATTGTGGACAGATTCGCCCGTGAACAGCGGGGCAGAATCGCTTCTCTTTCCGGACCTCACAAATGGCGCAACTCACGGAATACACTCTCCACTTTCATTATGTCATCGTTTCTGACGTGCGGGACGCTCGCCGCTCCCACCGCACAAAGGGTTGCAGCAGAGTGCCAAGACCGGCTTTGGAACAGGATTCGCGCCGTTTCGGAACCGCTTGGCTGGCGGCTCCGCAGGGGGTCCAGCAGGGAAACGGGCATGGTTAGTGCCTTTTTGAGGTCTCTAGTTCAAAAAAACCGCGTAAAATGCGGTTAAAACGCTGTTTTTCCACAGGACCCGTGGTATAAGATGGCGCTCATCGCAACAAACATGTTGTTCCATTGAGGAGGATTCATGGCTGCAGGTTTGACCAAGACCCAACTGGTGCGTCATTTGGCTGAGAAGCTCGAAACCCCCAACAAGACAGCGGCGGCATTTTTGGAGCACCTTGCTGACACCGCCATCAAAGAGACCAAGAAGAATGGCGTGTTCGTCGTTCCCGGCCTCGGCCGCCTCGTGAAGGCGCACCGGAAGGCCCGTGTAGGCCGCAACCCGCAGACGGGCGAGCCGATCCAGATCAAGGCGAAGACGGTCGTGAAGTTCCGCGTCGCCAAGGCCGCCAAGGACGCGATCGCCCCCAAGAAGTAAGCTTCGTATTCTGAGTTCTTCAAAGAAATGGGCCGGCTTTGCAGCCGGCCTTTATTGTTTCGTTCCCCTCACTTTCCGTACTCATTCTTGAAGACCTCTCCGCCCTTCATCACGAACTTCACGTGCTCGAGGGTGGTCACGTCTTTCAGCGGATCGCCATCGACCGCGATGATGTCCGCCCACTTCCCGGCTTCGACCGTTCCAATCTTGCTCGACCAGCCGAGCAGATCGGCGTCGTTAACAGTCGCCGTCTGGATCGCCTGCAGCGGCGTCATCCCCAGCCTGACGTAAACGCCGAGTTCATGTGCGTTCAGGCCGTGCGGATAGACCGCGGCGTCGGTTCCAAGCCCCACTTTCAGCCCCGCCGCAAATGCTTCCTTCATGATGGACTCCCCGTGGCCCATCACAAGTTGCATCTTCTTAACGACGTAGTCGGGTGCATTGCGTTTCGCAAGGTTCTCGCGGTTCCAGTCCATCAGGTAAAGGGTGGGCACGAGGTAAGTGCCGTTCTTCTTGATTGTGGCGATCGACTCCGAGTCCATGAGGTGCCCGTGTTCGATGGAATCCACGCCGGCGATCGATGCCCAGCGAACACCCTCGGCGCCGTGAGCATGAGCAGCCACCTTCCTGCCGAGCCTATGGGCTTCAGCCACGATCGCCTTCATCTCTTCGAGCGTGTATTGCGATGCGTTCGGATCATCGCCCTTCGACATCACGCCGCCGGTCGCGCAGATCTTGATGACATCGGCGCCATACTTGATGACCTCGCGAACCTTGTGCTGGACCGCCTCGATGCCGTCCGCGACTCCCTCCGCCTGGTAATGAAATTCAAACGGAAGCAGGTTTTCGTCGCAGTGGCCGCCGGTGATGCCCAGCGCCGGGCCGCTCACCAGCATGCGCGGTCCGGGCACATCGCCGTCGTTGATGGCATCGCGCAGCGCCACGTCGCTATAGCCGGAGGCACCGACGTTGCGCACCGTCGTGAAGCCGGCCAGCAGCGTGACGCGGGCGTTCTTGGCGCCGATCAGCGCCTCACGGGGAACTGAAATGCCCAGGGAGGCATATCCCACCGAATTGACGTCGAAAGTCAGGTGCGTGTGCGCGTCGATCAGGCCGGGAAGAACTGTGGCATTGGGGAGGTCGATAATCTGGGCGTCGGCAGGCGGCTTTGCCCCGGAGGCCGGCCCTACGCTGACGATCTTGTCTCCTTCGATCACGATCGCCTGTCCGGTGAGAGTGTTTCCGGTCTTCACGTCGAGTAGATGACCGGCATGAATCACAACGTGCCGTACAGGCGCCGTCGACTGCGCCACCGCCGATCCAAGAACCAGCAACAACAAAGCAGCCAGACAGCACGGAGGGACCCGCTTCGTTCGGTGCGTCATGCAATTCCTCGTGTCGGATTATTGGGGCAGCAAAGGATACCGAAAACTGCCGTCGCAAGCGAGTTTCAGTTGCGACGAACACCCGGCCGATCGAGACCCCAGGTGGTTCCCGCATCACCCGCGTAGAAAATCAGGAAAAGGAAGATCAGAGGAATCTTGTCGAGCTCAGCGCCGAAGTATCTCCACACCGCAACGCCATGGCCCGGCTCCCACCAGGTGGCGAGGAAGAGATTCAGCATGAAGAGCGTGCCCACGATCGACATCGGCCGCACCCACAGACCGAGGATCAGAGACGCCGCAATTGCGAGTTCCGCGATGCCTACTAGGTATCCGAAAAACACCGCATGAGGGATGAGCAGCGCAAGAATCGGACGGTAGAACGCAACCGCGGAGCCATTCACGTAGCCCTGAAGGTATTGTGGAAATCCGGCATGCGCAAAAGCCGGGCCCGCGACCTTGTACTCCCCGAACAGAAAAAATAAAACGCCCGTGAGAATGCGCACAACAGCGATGACCCGCGATAGAGCCGAGGAGGGACCAGGCATTTTTCTTGGACGGAATGATACTAGCCGCCGGGGCTAACACAAACCGTGGAGGGACGAGCGTCTCGCCCGTCCAGCTGGGCGGGGACGCCCGATGATCCATTGGCCCGACGGCTCCATTGACAATGAAGACCATCAGGCGTAACGGTCCTATCCTCCAGGGCCGTCGTTGCTCACGTATTGCTCGAGCGAATCCAGTTCCTGCCGAAGGCCGTCAATGCGCCACTCGAGCAGGTTACGGATCGAGAGAATCCCTAGCAGTTTTCCGGCGTCGTTGATTACCGGCAGATGGCGAAAGTGACGCTCTACCATTGTGGCCATAGCCTCGCCGGGCCCGGTTTCCTCCGTCGCCATCTCGACATTCGGCGTCATCAGGTCGCGGACCGGGGTCGTTTCCGGATTCAATCCACTCAGGGTGAGCTTGCGGAGAACGTCGCGCTCGGTGAAGATTCCGGCGACACGTCCCTCACGGTCCACGACGCCAACGGCACCGACGTGATAATCGAGCATCTTGCGCACGGCGTCGGCGGCGCTCGCCTCGACGGGAACGGCGGCGGCTTCCGGATCGCACAGTTGCAACAGGTTCATAAACCCTCCTGCAGGAAGGCTGGGGTCTGAAGGATTCGGGCATTATGAACCTCGCCCAGCGGCTGTCAAGAGAATCCGCGCGGTTCGAGCGGAAATAATTCGCTCGGAGCTTTCTGAATTATCGATACTGGAGTCGGATCACAACTTCCACGAGAAATCGACAAGTGATGAGCCGGTCCCACCACCACCTCGGCGCCACAAAGTCGACGCCGAGGACGCCCATCACTCCATAGGAGAACCACTCGCCCTACTTCACCTCGCTCCGGAACACTTTCCCGCCCTTCATCACGAACTCGACGTTCCCGAGTTCCTTGATGTCCTTCAGCGGATCGCCCGGAACCGCGATGACGTCCGCGTACGCGCCTGGAGCGAGCACGCCAATCTTTCCGGTCATGTCGAGCATCTCGGCCGGCCGTGACGTCGCACTCTTGACGGCCTCCATCGGTGACATTCCAAGATCGGTCATTTTGGGGAATTCCTGCGCGATCGGCTCGGTCCACGGAATCCCGCCCATATCAGTGCCGAAAACGATCTTCACTCCCGCTTTCAACGCCTTCTTGAACGACTCTTCGTGGACGGAGGCCCGCAGTCGGTCACGCTGGCCGTCGGGTGTATCGGCGGGAGCCCAGTCGGTGTAATAGACGGCGATGGTCGGGCAGTACCACGTGCCCTGTTTGAGCATCTGCGCGATCTGCGCGTCGCTGATCTGCAAGCCGTGCTCGATGGAGTCGCAACCGCCATCGAGAGCGCGCTGTAGCCCAATTCCGGTGTAGGCGTGGCATGCGACCTTCTTTCCCCAGCCGTGCGCCTCGTCGACGATTGCCTTCAGCTCCTCAACCGTGAGCGTCGGCTGGGCGACCAGCTCCCCGTTCTTCCCCACCCACGATCGGTGCGTCATGTACACCTTGATCCAGTCCGCGCCATGATCGAGTTGCTCGCGCGCTGCTTTCCGCGCCTCCACCGGTCCATCGACGATCTGTGCCCCCTTGGGCATGGTCAGTTCGGGCGCGTAGCCGTCAAGCGAGTACCCGCCCGTCGTCGAAATGGCGCGCGTCGCCACGAACATCCGTGGCCCGGGAATGTAGCCGCCTTCAATCGCCTCTTTGATTCCGACGTCACCGTAGCCGGCACCTTCAGTCTCCACGTCCCGCAGAACCGTGAATCCCTGTTCCAGCGCACGGCGAGCTGCGACGGTGGCGCGAGCCGCGCGAAGCGACAAAGGATATTTCAGGATATTGACGTCGTATCCACCCTCGGCCGGACTCTCGCCCTGCAGAAAAATGTGCGTGTGCGAGTCGATGAGTCCGGGAAGAACCGTCGCCCTGGAGAGATCGATGACCGTCGCGCCGGCTGGAACGTTTGCACTGGCGTCGGAGATGCTGTCGATCACGTCCCCGCGAATCACGATGACCTGGTTGTGACGCGGCGTGTCCGACTTGCCGTCGATAAGCGTGCCCGCCCGAATCACAGTGTAGGTTCTGAGTTGCGGAGCAGCTTTCTCTTGAGCGAATGTTTTCTGCGGGGCAAACCAAAGATCAACAGCAAGCAAAGCGAGGACAGACCACGACGCGAGTCTCATGAGTTCGCAATCCTCCTGGGAACGCGAATTGTAACGCCGGAGAGAATCGCTTCAAAATTTGTCGGACGGTGCCCCAGAGCCTGCCCTGAGCGAAGCCGAAGGGTTCGCGCCGTTCTTTGGCGCTAACCTGGGATCTTCATTCGCCGACATACGCGTCGGCTTCGATCTCGAGCAGCATGTCAGGATCGACCAGCCCACTGACTTCCACCAGGGTCGAAGCCGGACGGATGTCGCGGAAGAACTCCCCGTGGGCGCGCCCGATCTTTTCCCAGTCCTTGATGTTGATGACGAACGCCCGCGTACGCACGACGTCTTTCATGCTGGCTCCCGCCTTGTGGAGCGCAGACTCGATATTCCGCAAGATCTGCACCGCCTGCGCGTAAGGATCGCCGATGCCGATGATTTTTCCGTCAGGGCCGGTCGCGGTCGTGCCGGCTACGTGGACGTAAGGCCCGACTCTAACGGCTCTGGAGTAACCAACTACAGGCTCCCACGGAGTACCACTCGAGATATTCGTGCGCTGCATACGCGAAGGAAAATCCTCCTGCTGACGATCATTTTAATTGCAACTCATCGCGCATAACCGAGTTGACGCTGGCAGCCGAGTTGTGCGAGTGCCAACAAATCTTGGCGTGCAACGAACGCCAGTATTTACGCACCAAATAAGGTAGATCGGTTTTTTGAGTGGCTTACGAAAGTCACTTGCGTTTGTGGTTGAGGTGGGCTAATTAGTCGTGCAGGAGATTGAAAATCCGCGACAGGCGCGGATTTGTGGGGGCCCAAAGAGTATGATCCCGGAATCGCATCCATTGCAGCAGTTGTTTGTGGAACTCGTGGGAAGGCATTACGCGGAAGAAATCGGAATTCGTGATCCGCAATTGATCAGCTACGTCGCGCATTTGCTCACGGAATTCTGCGATGCCGATCAACTCTTCAAAATTCGCAATGCTGCCAATCGTCCTCTCGACGATGTCGGCGAGATGCTGCTCGAATCCGACCCGGTCTACGGGCCTGCGCCTTCCTTCGATCGCGAGCGCCAGGTGCGCAAGCACATCGGCGATTTCACCCTGTTCTTCGCCGGAATGTTCCCGGAGAGCGTGAACCAATATCGCCTGCGCCGCCAGCGGCTCGAAAGCCTGGTCGAGTGGGTGAAAGCCGGGAAGGAGAGCTACTACATCGTTTCGAAGTTCGAGCACTTCGAATACGCCAAGGTCGCTCCGCTGTTCGCCAACCTCTCGCGCAATTTCGAAGAGTGCGTTTACGGGCTAAACCGGGTAAAGAACGAACTGGAAGAAATGCAGCACCCGATCGTGCGCAGCAGCAACGAATTGCTGATGTAGGCTCCGCGAGGTTGCGCGCAGCGCGTCGTTCAAAACCCGAATCGCCTCAGCCCGCCTGCGTCCCTTCTCGCCGGTAGAAACTCAAAGCTGCATCGCCCTGCCGTAGCATCCGAAATCGCCTCAACTCGTCGAACTCCTCGCCAGGATCAAACTTCTTTTCGTGCTCGGCAATTACGAGTGCAGTAGTTCTGAGCGAAGTCCATTCTCCGATTGCAGCCAGTGCGGCAGGATAGGCGGACACCAGCCGGTAAGGCGGATCCAGAAATATGAAGTCGATGCTGTTCCCCTCGTTTTGAAACCCGGCCAGCGCTTTACCAACGTCTTTGTGAACCACTTCAACGCCGGAGGTGATCCCCAGCGACTTCAAGTTTTCGTGAATGACTTTGACCGCTGCTGCCGATTGCTCTACGAAGTACACCTTAGCGGCTCCGCGGCTGAGCGCTTCGATTCCGACCGCCCCGGTACCGGCATATAGATCCAGCCAGATCGATCCCTCGAGCGCACTAGGATTGCCGGCGGTAAGCACGTTGAACAGAGTTTCGCGCAGCCGGTCGGAGGTGGGGCGGATGTCCATGCCGCGCAACGAGCGCAGCGACCGGCTCCGGTATTGACCTGCGATGACTCTCAGAGACGTCCCTTCGGTTCGCCAAAAATCTGCCCGGGCTCTTACGAAATGAATCTAAATATATAGAATGTGGGTGGCAGCAATGAGGGGTAGTTGATGCGCAACTGGTCCATCCCGATCGGTCGGCTGTTCGGAGTCGAAATCCGGGTTCACCTGACGTTTGTTTTTCTGCTGGCCCTGGTTTGGATGGCGGAATCAGCCATGAAAGGCGGCACGAGCACTCCCGGCCGCGAGTTGGGCCTCGTAGGCATCATTTTCGGCTCGGTGATCTTGCACGAACTGGGTCACGCGCTGATCGCACGGCGTGAAGGCTTGCAGGCGAAAGCGATCATACTGCTTCCGATCGGCGGAATTACTCTGCTTGACGAGAATCCTGCGCCAGGAACCACGCCTGACCCCGCGCCCTGGAAGCGCGACATTCGCATCGCCGCCGCCGGCCCAATCGTGAACATCGTCATCGCCCTCGTAGCGGCTGCGGTGGTCTGGACCAAGTTCCCCGAAGCGCAATTGTGGATGAAGCCGTACATCCACTCGAACCATTTGCTCCGCAGCTTGGTCTGGTCGAATCTTTTCCTCGGTCTATTCAACTTGTTGCCTGCGTATCCGATGGACGGCGGCCGCGTGCTGCGCGCCCTGTTTGCACGAACCATGGACATGGCGCAAGCGACCCAGCGTGCGGTCTCCGTTGCCCATGCCCTGGCAACGCTGATGGTTGTGCTTGGCATGCTCCTCTTCTTTCAGGGAGGAAATCCCGACAGCTACTGGCTCGTGACGCTAGGATGTTTCCTCCTGATCGGCGCGCAGGTTGAGGAACGCTCCGCGCTTTTCCAGAAAGTTCTCGAGACCGTGCACCTGGAAGATGTGATGCTCACCGATTTTGCCACGCTCTCGCCGGCCGACACGCTCGAAGACGCGCTGGATAAGGCCGTCCATACGCTGCAGGACGATTTCCCGGTCGTTCGTGGAAGTGACATGGTCGGCGTGATCTCGAAGGCGAGTATCCTGCAAGCGCTACGTGCCGAAGGCAACGGCTACGTGCAGTCGGTGATGAACCGGATCTTCGAGGTCTCAACCCGCAGCGAAACACTGGCGACGGCTTTCCGCAAGTTAAACTCGCGCAACCTGAGCATTATTCCCGTGGTGGAAGATCAACAGCTAGTGGGGATCGTCACCCTGCAGAACCTGATGCACTCGATGGCCCTGCTCGCGGAAAGCCGCAAGTTGCGCCGGGAAGCGCTGGAGTCGTAGCGCCCTCTTTCGGTCGTGAGAACTGGTCGTTAAGCGTGGAGATAGTCTCTGCGCTCTCCGCGGCTTTTCTCAGCGTCCTCTGCGATTTAAGATTTTCTCGCCGAACCGCTCAGAGACAGAAGCCGTCAGAACAACCGGATCGCCTTCGCCTGTTCGATCGCTGGAACTTTCCTGAGCACTTTCAGAACATCGTCGGGTACCTTGCCATCCACGTGCACGACAGCGATCGCTTTCCGCGGCTCGCCTTTTTTCTCCATCGCGCCATTCATCGACTGACGCCCGAGCGAGAAGTCCGCGATGTTGATCTTGTGCTCGCCGAGGATCGTTCCAACTTTTCCGATCACGCCCGGCACATCGCGATTGCGCAAATAAATCAGGTTGCGCTCGAGTGGCGCTTCCACATCGATGTCATCGACCGAGAGCAGTCGTGGCGCGTGCCCGTGCAGCACCGCGCCTTTTACACGGTGCTCCTGCCCGCCGGTCTTCAACAGAACCGAGAGCACGCTGCCCGAGCCGCCGGTCGAACTCTTCGGTTTGTGAATCTCGTGCACCTGCAGCCCACGCGATGACGCAATCGACGCAGCATTCACTAGATTCGCCTTTTCGTCGAGCATCTGGTTCAGCACACCTTTGATCGCCGCATTGCGAATCAGCTCCGTCTTCCATTCCGCGATGTGTCCGCTGTAGCGCACCGAGATCGCCTCCAGCGTTCCGTCACTCACCTGCGCAAGGAACGATCCCAATCGCTCGGCCAGCACCACGTATGGCTGCATCTCGGCGTATTCTTCATGCGAAACCGACGGTACGTTCACTGCGTTCTGGATGACGCCGCTCTTCAGGTACTCCTTCACCTGCAGCGCAATCTGATAACCCACCGCCTCCTGCGCCTCGTGCGTCGCGCCACCAATGTGCGGTGTCAGGATCACGTTGTCGAGCGAGGTCAACGGAGAATTCTCTAACGGCTCTTCCTGGAACACGTCGAGAGCCGCACCGGCGACGAGCCCCTGCTTCAAAGCATGCGCCAACGCCGCCTCATCCACCAGTTCGCCGCGCGCGCAGTTCACAATGCGGATGCCCTGCTTCATCTTCTTGATGGATTCGGCATTGATCATGCCCGTGGTCTGCGGCGTGAGGCCGACATGCAGGGTCAAATAGTCCGCCTCCCCATAGACTTCCTCCAGCTTGCCCATGCGGATGCCCTGCTCTTTCGCGACGTTCGCAGAGACAAACGGATCGTGCCCGATGATCGCCATGCCGAAGGCCTTCGCGCGGCGGGCCACTTCCATCCCGATCTTGCCGAGGCCGACCACGCCCAGCGTCTTGCCGCGCAACTCTGTCCCCTGCAGCGATTTCTTCTCCCACTTGCCTGCGTGCATCAACGCATCGGCGCGCGGGACAAATCGAGCCATGCTCAACATGAGACCCAGAGTGAGTTCCGCCACCGCCACCGCGTTCGCACCGGGCGTATTCATCACGGCGATGCCCTTGCGGGTTGCGGCATCCAGATCGACGTTGTCCACACCCACACCCGCCCGGCCGATCACGCGCAGCTTCTGCGCATGCTCCAGCAGCGACGCATTCACCTGCACGGCCGACCGTACAATCAGCGCATCCGCATCTTCCAGATGCGTGGTGAGCTTGCCCTCGATCTGATCAGGAGAAATGATCGTCCAGCGCGGCTCCTGGAGCAGTGCGATAGCGGAGGCAGAAATTTTCTCGGCGACAACAATCTTCATGAGCGCTCGGATTCTCCGGAGAGTTGAAATGCTAGCAGAGTCGTAAAACTTGGCGGATCGCGAGAAACCGGTTCACGGACCGTCGATCCTGCTTTCGGCCCGTGAACCCGCTTCGCCGCTTCATCCTACTGATGAGGGGCCGGCGTCGTTTCTTCGGCTGGCTTCTGTACCTGCACGTACCCGGCCGGAGGCTCAAACAGGCTTGCATCCAGCGAGTCGCTCGAATAGCTGGTAATTTCGGTCTCCATGTCCATGAGCGATCCCGGCGTGCTGGCGGGGTTGGCCGTGTTGCCCGACGCCTGCGCGTCCTGCTGTTGTTGCTGCTGCTTCTTCTTGAACATTCCGCCCAGCCCCTTCATCACAGCCGCGCTCGCGGAAGTTGGGACCGAGTTATCTTCTGTCTGCTGCGGAGGAGGCTGTTGAGCAGCTGGTTGGGTTGCCCCACCCTGCGCGGCGTTGCCGCCCATGCTCATGCTCACATACGTGATCATCGGCATGCCCGTGATGTGCGCCAGGTTGTTCTTGCGCAATTCGGCAAGGCTGAATTGCACGTTGCTGTTGGCCATGGTTTGTTTCATCTGCCCGGGCACCCAGTCCAGCTCCTTCGCCATTTTCAGGTAGAAGTTGCGGATTTCGCTGTAGCCGGGCACATCCGGCGCGATCCACTGATCTGAGTTGACGACGGTCGAAACCTGCTGCCCCTGGGCCTTCGGATCGTCGGACTCCATCAGCATTTCCATCTTCGCCTTCAATTCCTTGGTCGGGACGCCAAGCACGACTTTCGTTGCTCCGGTCTCAACGCTCTCGAACTTGGGCGTGATCTTGACGTTCGCGTTCTGGCTCGGATGCTTGGCTTGCTCCTTGGCTTGCTCCTCTTTCATTTTTTCCTGCATCTGCTGTTGCTGGCGCTCCATGGCAGCCTTCATTTCCGCAAACGTCATAATGGAATAAGTCTTGTTTTGCGGGTCGACTTCAATGAAGCGCTTCCCTTCGAGGTCGATGATCTGAACTTTCCCGTCCGCCTGGTCCTCACGCATCTTGTTGGCTTTCACCGAGACCGTCCTGGTGGTCGGAGCCATCGCTTGCTTGGCGTTCTTGCTGAACACGGAGGCGAACTTCACCGCGCCCATCATGGCTCCGCCAGTCACTTTGGTGGTCTCCGAGTACTTGAAGTCTGCGCGGCAGGTGCCGCACAGCAGGGCAAGCGCGCTGAACACGGTCGCCGTCGTTCTCTCAATTCGCATACGCACTCCAATGGTCCGAGATTGGGGAGGTAGAGCATCGGAGCGGTCCTTGCGAGTCGCTCCGTTGGGGGAATGGAACAGTAGCAACAGCCGCCAATTCGAGTCAGGCGGGTTTAACGGGTCACGCCGGCTGTTTCTGTCTGCCGGGCAAAGACGGTCTGCGCCGCCCGGACGCCGGTTCCGAACTCCACCGACATTCCGGTCACCTGGGCCAGCACATGCTCTAGTGCGGCCAGAGCGCCAATCGTATCAAGATAGTCGTAATAACCGATGTGCGCCATGCGGAAAAGCTTGCCCTTCATCTCGCCCTGTCCGTTGGCAACGACAGCATTGAACGATTCGCGGAACTCTTTCACGATCGCGCCGGAGTCTACACCCTTCGGGGACTCGATGGCAGTGACGGCAGAAGCGGGACAGGACGGCGCAAATAACCGCAAGCCCAGCGCCTGCACGCCGGCACGCGTCATCTCCGCGGCGAGTTCCGCGTTGTTGACCAGGTCTTCGCGTCCGGCAGCAAGATTGCCATTGCCCATGTGCCGCACATAATCGAGCGCTGCTCCCATGGCCGCAAACAGGGTCGTCGCGGGAGTGTATGCCGATTCCCCCTTGGCCGCTGACTTCCGCTCCTTGCGCAGATCGAAGTAGTAGCGAGGGGATTTCGTCGTTTCCATGCGCTGCCACGCCCCATCGCTCACGGCGCAGTACGCAAGGCCGGGCGGGATCATCAGCGCCTTCTGCGATCCGCCGACGATGAGGTCGATCCCCCAGCCGTCCACGTCGAGATGCGTCGTGCCCAGCCCCGTGATCGCATCGACCACGAGCAATACATCGTTGCCTGCGGTGCGAACCAATTTCGCGATTCCCTCCACGTCGTGCCGCGCGCCGGTCGACGTTTCGGTCGCCTGCATATAGACGACGCGAACATCGGGCGCCAGCTTGGCGCGAACCTCCTCCAACGTGAAAGTCTCGCCATAAGGCTTGCTCAGCACCTCGACGTTGCAGCCGTACGCCTTGGTTAGCGCGGTCCAGCGCTCGCCGAATTTGCCGGCGGTTAGAACCAGAACTTTGTCGCCCGGCGACGTCAGGTTCGAAACACTCGCTTCCATCACGCCGGTACCCGAGCACGCCAGTACCAGAACGTCGTTGCGCGTGCCGATGAATTCCTTCATGTCGGCGAGCACGCGGGTGAAAAGGTTGCGGAAATCTGCCGTACGATGGTGGGCCGTAAACGCCGCCTCGGCAAACTGGGCAGCCGGAAGAAGCGGGGTAGGGCCGGGAGTAAAGAGCCGATTTTTGCGCAACATCAATGAGTCCTTGGAAATTCAGGATTGACTAGTAGTGTATGACAAAAAAGCACGAATCCGGCAGATCGCCTGTCCGGATCGACGCTTTATGAGAGCCTCGTATCAGGGCATCGCTTTAGCGATGCCGTAACGCAATACATGAGACAGCCCCTTTAGGGGCCGTCGCTTAGCGACTCTAGAGCGTAGTCGTTTCTGTCTGCCGCTATAATCTCCTTCCATGAGCATGATCGATCAGATTCAGAAAGACCTCGTCGCCGCGATGAAGGCCAAAGAAGAGGCGCGCCTCTCCTGCCTGCGCATGGTGAAGACCGCCCTCAAGCTGCGCGAAACCGAAAAAATGGGCCCGCTCGACGACAAGGAATCGCAGCAGGTGCTGACCACGCTCATCAAGCAGCGCAAAGACTCCGTCGAGCAGTTCACGAAAGGCGGACGCCAGGAGATGGCCGACAAGGAAGCCGCCGAGATCAAGGTCATCGAGTCCTACCTGCCGAAGGCCGCTGGAGAAGAGGAGATCGTCGCCGGCGTCAGAGCCGTCATCGCCGAGATGGGCTCACCCGGCATGAAAGACATGGGAACCGTCATGAAGAACGTCATGGCGCGCTTCGCCGGTGCCGGCATGCGCGTGGACGGGAAGGTAGTCAGTGACGCGGTTAAGAAGGAATTGGCGGGAAAATGAAAATTCGGGCTCTAGGCTTTGGGCTTTCGGCTCTGGGCGTCAAGCTCTAGCTCCCGGCTTCCGCTATCGGACTTCGGCTCTGTCGACGTGTGTACGAACCACGTACGGACAGCCGCCCTCAAATGTCCGGTCGAGCGAAGCTCGACAGCGATTTACTTACTCCTCTGCAGCTCCCGGTACGCCTCGCTCTTCGATACGCCCATCTCTTTGGCGACCTTCTTCAGCGCGGCCTTCTCGTCCACGCTGTCCTCCGACATGATCTGCTCCACCCGCTGCCGGACCGAAAGCCGCGCCGGAGCCACCTCCTGAACGCCCTCTTCGGCCTTGGCGATCAGCAACGTGATCTCGCCCTTCACCTCGCCGCGAGATTTCAACGTGCCCAGAATCTCCTCCGCCCTCCCGCGCAAGAATTCTTCATGCAGCTTGGTCACCTCGCGCGCCACCACGACGTGCCGCGCGCCACCCAGGACCTCCACAACGTCCTCGAGCGTCTCGATAATCCTATGCGGCGCGTCATAGAAAACCTGCGTCCGGGGCGACGTCCGAATGCTCTCCAGCGCCGTTCGCCGCTCGCCACGCTTGGCCGGTAGAAACCCGCTGAACCGGAACGAATCCGTGGGCAGGCCGCTCGCCACCAACGCCGCTAAAAACGCCGACGCACCCGGGATCGGCACCACCGGCACATGGTGCCGGATTGCCAGGGTAATCAACCGAAACCCCGGATCGGAGATGCCCGGCATGCCCGCGTCGGTTACCATCGCGATCTTCGCGCCGCCTTCCAGATCCACGACCAGCTCGGCGGCCTTGGTCATCTCGTTGTGCTCGTGATAGCTGACGCAGCGCGTGGTGATCCCATAGTGGTTGAGGAGCTTCTGTGTCTGGCGCGTGTCCTCGCATGCGATCAGATCGACGCCCTTCAATACGCGCAGCGCGCGCAGCGTGATGTCATCAAGATTTCCAATGGGTGTCGCGACAAGATAGAGAGCAGGGCCGGGATCGAGCGGCTTGGCCTCTCCCGCGAGACTAATCTCCGATGTCATCGCCCGAAGAATATCACTGCACAAGTTGTGCCTCGCACTTCTCCCCAGTCTCGATTTTCAAACGCTCCCACGGCTTGGCAAGTTGTCGCGGTCCTTACGGCTTCTGGTTGATCATCAAGTGCGACCAGGGTGTGTTCGCCCACATGATCCACGCGCCGGTCTGTTTGGGCTCGGCGGGAAGGCCGGTCGTTTTCGGATCAAAGGGCCACAGGATCTTCCAGTGCGGAGGTTCGTTGATGGGTGTGCCCGAGATGGCGTTCGGATCCGTTGCACTCCAGTCCGAGCCGCCTTGCAACATGTATTCGATGCCCGGCTCGGTGTTGGTGGGCTTGGGCTGCAAAGCAAGAAAGTCGCTTTCCCAGCGGAGTGCGGCCTTGTTCGCGCAGTACGTCCCATCGCCCACTACACCGGGGTGGCCGGGAAAACACGTAAAGCCGTTGGTGCCTTCGCGCAGCACGGTTTCCGCGCCGTTCTCATCGCGGTCGACGACGCGCGCTCCTTCCGCGATGTTCGCGGGCGCCGCCGAAAGAGCGCGGGCAATCTTCGCCTCCCTGGCGTCGCTCTTTGACGCATCTGCCTTTTGCTTCGGCGGCTTTTGTTGAGCGAGAAGCGTGGCCGCCACGGCCAAACCCACAACCAGCGGCGCAAGCATTGCCATCCGGTTCATGCAACCTCCCAGATGCCGTAATCGAGGTGCAGCGGTATGCGCAAGAATCTCACAGAGTGACGATGAAGTGAAATCGGTCAGGAACGTTACGCGGCTTTCGCCATGAAATCGAGAGCGCGAGAGATATACGGCTTCAGGTCACGCCGGTGGACGACCGCGTCAAGCATTCCGTGCTCGAGGAGAAATTCGCTGCGTTGGAATCCGGGCGGAAGTTTCTGACGGATCGTCTGCTCGATGACGCGTGGTCCGGCAAACCCAATCAGCGCTCCCGGTTCGGCGATGTTCAGGTCGCCGAGCATCGCGAATGAAGCGGTGACCCCGCCGGTTGTCGGGTCGGTCAGAATCGAGATGTACGGAACTTTGAGTTCGTCGAGCCGGGCCAGTGCGGCCGAAATCTTCGCAAGCTGCATCAGGCTGACCACGCCTTCCATCATGCGCGCGCCACCCGAGGCCGAGATGATGATCAGCGGTTGCTTGGCGTCGCCCGCTTTTTCGATAGCTCGGGTGATGACCTCGCCGACCACCGCGCCCATGCTTCCGCCAATGAAAGAGTACTCCATGGCGCTCATGATCACCGGGCGGCCGTTGAGTTTGCCCTGGGCGTTGATGACAGCGTCGGTCAGTTCGGTGTCCTTTTGCGCCTGCTTGAGCCGGGACGAGTACGGCTTCAGGTCGACGAACTTGAGCGGATCCGTTGAGCTCAGGTTGCTGTCAAAGACTTCGTACTGGTTGTCGTCGAGGAGCTGGGCAAGGCGGCTGCGCGCGTCGATGCGGAAGTGCTTGTCGCACTTGGGGCAAACGTTCAGATTCTCCTCCAGATCTTTCTTCCAAATGATTTGGCGGCAGTTGTCGCACTTCACCCACAAGCCCTCAGTGCGGATCTTCTTCTCTCCCGAGGCGTCGAGCTCGCCGGATTGTCGTTTGAACCAGGCCATGAAAGAACAGCTAGTAGCTTTTAGCTGCTAGCCCTTAGCTACCAATCGCGCCACAGAATCGGTACAGCGAAGAGTCTGATCTGCGATCACCCGATTATGAGATCAGCCGATCACCCGATCTCAATATTCGATTCCTCTCTGCGCCAGGACGCCCTTCTCGTAGGCATGCTTTACCTGGCGCATTTCGGTGACGGTGTCGGCAAGCTCGACAATTGTCGGATGGGCATTCCGGCCCGTCAAGATAACATGCACCATTTCCGGTTTCCTTTGTAGGCTCGCGACGACCTTGGCCGGATCGAGCATCCCGTAGCTGATCGCGTAGTTGATCTCGTCGAGAATCACTAGGTCCCATTGCCCGGACTGAATCGCCTGCTCTGCCTCGTTCCAGGCCTCTTCCACCATGCGAACGTCTTCAGGATCGGGCTTTTCCGCGCCAACCTTCACAAAGCCGCGTCCCATCTGCTTCATCACGAACTTGTCGCCAAACGCCTGCACAGCATCGAGCTCGCCGTAATGCCACGATCCCTTGAGGAATTGCAGCATGAGCACCCGCATCCCTTGCCCCACGGCGCGGAGCGCGGTGCCCATGGCGGCGGTCGTCTTGCCCTTCCCCGGCCCGGTGTTTACGATGATGAGCCCACGGCGGATGTCCGGCATACCAGTCAAACCTTTGATTGTACCTGTTTTGTGCGTTAAACGATGGCAGGAGAGGGGGACATAACGAATCGGCAACAATCCGATTTTGCACGGCAAAATTTTTTCTGGAACCACCATCTCCACAATTCCGTATGCATCCAAAGAACGGGTCTCTCGCTTTCGGGTTCTGTTCCGGAGGTCTCCGCATGCAACATAACAGCCGCCAACTGTTAGTCGTGACCCTCGTGTTCGCGTTGTTCGCGCCCGCCTATGCTTCTCGCCCCCAAGGCAACACCACGGGAGCACGCGATGAAGAACTGGTTCGCGAGATTCTCGATCTCGAACGCCAGGCGAAAGAGGCCGCTCTGAACCGGGACGCCGCGTTCTCGGAAAAGACACTCGCGGAGGACTACGTCGCGATCAGCCCGCTCGGCCAGGTGATCAACAAAGCCGACACGATCGCCGCCCGCAAGACCGCGCAACTGCGCTACGAATCGATCGATATCTCGGAGATGGTGGTCCGCCTTTACGGCAACACGGCGGTCGTGACCGCTCGTGCCGACGTGAAGGGACGCGAACTGGGAGAAGAGTTCAGCGGACCCTATCGCTTCACGCGCATCTGGGTCCGCCGCAACGGACACTGGGTGACCGTGAGCTACCAGGCAACCGTAACTCGTTAATCAGAACTGAGCTGATTTCTGCAGGGAGATCCGCTTACGGCATCTTCAGCAGTTGCCGGTATTCGGACTTCTTGTCGCGGGATTCTTCGCTTTCGCCTAAAAGACGCGCGGTAATCTGTAGCGCTTCGATTTCTTTTTTCACGCGCTGAATTTCTTCTTCCTTCATGCGGAGTACTTCAAGAGGGTTTTTCATTGAACGTTCCTCGGACTTAAGGTGGCGGCTGGACGCCAACCTGTGGACTCTAAATCCGAGGCTCCCTCAGAGGTACATCACGAAGGTACATCCCGCGAATCGGGGTCAGTGGCCGGAGTGGTAGGGGTGCCCTTTAAGGATGGTAAATGCCCGGTACACCTGCTCCAGCAGAACCACCCGCGCCAGTTCATGGGGCAGGGTCATTTTTCCTAAAGACAGGATTGCGGTGGCAGACTTGCGGGAGTTTTCCTGGAAGCCGTCGGCCGGACCGATCGCAAGGGCCAAGGGCTGGGGATTGCGGTCGAGATGATTCTGCAGAAACTGCGCAAACTCTTCTGAAGACAGCTGCTTGCCGCGCGAATCGAACAGTACCAGCGCATGCGCGGGACGCGCGCCTGCTTTTTCGCCCAGTTTCAAAAGCGCCCCCTCGTCGGGCAGGGCGAGGCCTTCGACTTCGACGTAGCGGGAAATCCGCTTCAGGTATTCGTTGGTGAGTGCCTGGATGGACGGATCCTTGGTCTTGCCGATCCAGGCAATTTTCAGTTTCACTCCTCGGATTTAATCACAGAGTCTTGCGTAACACGTTCCAAGTCGCTTGCGAGCATTCGCAGCCGCGAAGACTCGTGAGGGAAATGGACGAGGCACACTCTAGTCTGACTCAAGAAGCTGGCGAGTCCCGGTCAAACCAATTGCTATCGTCTCAAAATGATTCACTCTGGGCTAAGTTATTGAAAGTTCGTGAAGGCTCGTAAGTGATTGGAAATGTCGCCGACGAAATTCTCTGGGATGCCCATTATGAGCGTTACGGAGCCCGTAGAGCGCGTTCTGGTGCCGAGGGGATGGTTGAGCTCACCCAGGCATCCAGCGATGCGCCATATCGCATTATAACGCAAAATAATCTATAAGCTATTATTAATCCCGCTTCTGCCGATCTGTCGTCAATGGGCCAGCGAAGATGGAGTTTCGAGTCAGCACGAGGTCCGGGTCCAACCGGTAATCAAGTACAATCCCCCCATGGGGGGACTCACACAGCCGACGCTCGGGGCGGAAGAGCGCGAAACCAACTGGCGCGCCATCGGTGTCGGCGTGGGCGTGGTGGTCGTGATCGTGCTTGTTCTGTTTCTGATCTCGCGCACCGAACAGAAAGCTCCCACCGGACCCCCGCCCTACTCGGCGAACATCAAGTTCTCCGACCTCAAGATGAGCGCGGCCGAGAATTTCGTGGGCGCGACCGTCTCTTACATCGACGGAACTGTGGCCAACACCGGGTCGCAGACTGTGACCCACGTGGTGGCGGAAGTTACTTTCAGAGATTCCATGGGGCAGCTCGCCCAGCGCGAAACCGTTCCGCTGCGCGTACTGCAGACGAACGGCCCGTACCCGGACGCGGTCGATCTCACCGTCTCGCCCCTTGCGGCCGGGCAAAGCAAACCCTTCCGCCTGACCTTCGAGAGCATCTCCACCCAGTGGAATCACGAATACCCGGAACTGAAGGTCGTCGACGTGACGGTGAAGTAGTTGCGAGTTCCGGGTACCGAGTTTCGAGCCAAGAAATTCCACCACAGAGACACTGAGGCACGGAGAAAACCGGATCAATGGAATCTGAGTTGGGCGCTTGTTGGATTCTCTCTTTCGGCACCCTGAGGGTCGATCGACGTCTTGCCTGATCTTTTGACTGATCTTGCAAAGCCCTTTTTTGGGTCTTGCCGCAGGTGCCTCCTCAAAAACGCTCCAGCGTATTTGTTCTCCTCCGTGCCTCGGTGTCTCCCGTGGTGGATTTTGACTTGTAGCTCGCAACTCGGTGCTCGGTACTCGGTACTCCGATAAAATTACCTCGTGCCAGAAACGAAGCCATTCCGGCTGACGGAGTCGGTGAAAGCGGCGGGTTGAGCGTCCAAGCTTAGTCCGGCGGCGCTGGACTCGGTGCTTGGGAAATTAGCCCGGCAACACGACCCAAATGTACTGGTCGGCTTCGATCATGCCGACGACGCCGGCGTGTATCAGATCGCGCCCGACCTCGCATTGGTGCAGACCGTCGACTTCTTCACACCGATCGTCGATGACCCGTACACCTTTGGCCAGATCGCGGCCACGAATTCGCTGAGCGATGTCTACGCGATGGGCGGGCGTCCCCTGACAGCGCTTGCCATGGTGTGTTTTCCGGAGAAGGGTGATCTCGAGATCCTGGAGCGCATTCTCGCCGGCGGACTCTCGAAAATGATGGAAGCCGGATGCACGATCGTCGGCGGGCACAGCATTCGCGACGACGAGACCAAGTTCGGCTATTCCGTTACGGGGCTGATCAACCCCAAAAGAGTGCTGACAAACGGCGGGGCTAAGCCGGGCGATGCGCTTGTGCTGACGAAAGCGATCGGTACGGGTGTGATCTCCACCGCGATCAAGAAAGGCAAAGCCGAAGAGGCCTGGATCGACGCGGCCGTGCGGTCGATGACGACGCTGAATAAGAAAGCGGCAGAGGTGCTTGGGTTTGGGGGAGTGACCACGAACCACGTGGGGGCGGGCACCCACGTGCGCCCGGAGGAGCGAAGCTCCTCAGCCGAACACTCTGCCGAGCTTCGCTCGGCCGGACAGCCGGGGGCGGCTGTCCCCACGCAAGTCGTGCAGACGTGGAATGTACACTCCCTGACCGACATCACCGGCTTCGGCCTGATCGGCCATGCGCGTGAGATGGCGCTTTCGTCGAATGTTGCTTTAACGCTTCACGCCGATCGTGTTCCGCTGCTTGAGGGCGCCGTCGAGTGCGTGCGCGCGGGCTACATCCCCGGAGGCCTCAAGGCGAATCGTGACTTCGCCGAATGCATAGTGGAATACAGCGGTGACATCGCGGACGACCGCAAGACATTGCTCTTCGACCCACAAACCGCCGGCGGTTTGCTGATCGCACTTCCCTCACAAGAAGCGGATCGTCTTGTGTCGGAGTTGAGCAATGTCGGACTCCCGGCGGCCCGGATCGGCGAGGTCGAAGCCTCTGCCAAACCGGTGATCCGGGTTGTCCCGTAGTTGGCTTACTTCGCGGAGCTACGCTCCGCCGGGCAGACGAGGGCATCTCCACCCCATCACGCCAAAACCGGGCGTGCTGGGGACCCCGGCGTCCGCCCCCACGTATTCCAGGGGCTTCTTTCAGTTTGTCCGATTTTGCTCGAACCCATCTGGAGCTTCGCTGCATCTTTTGAAGGGTCGCCTCGTCCTGCTATTCATTCGCGAGGTCGTGATTCGGGTTACTGCGGCCTTTCTTGAAACTGTCCTTTATTTTCATCTTCCTCCCGGGAGGTTTTCATGGAAACACGTGAACTTGGCCGCAGCGGCCTGAAAGTGTCGGCGCTGGGCCTCGGCTGCATGGGCATGTCGGAGTTCTACAGCGGATTCGACGACACCGAATCGATCGCCACCATTCATCGCGCGCTGGAATTGGGAATCAACTTTCTCGACACCGCCGATGTCTACGGTCCGCACAAAAACGAAGTGCTGGTCGGGAAGGCAATCAAGGGGAAGCGCGACCAGGTCGTGTTGGCTACGAAGTTCGGGATCGTGCGCGATCCCGCCAATCCGCAGGCTCGTGGCGTGAACGGAAAGCCCGAGTATGTGCGCTCTTCCTGCGAGGCCAGCTTGCGCCGGCTAGGCGTGGATCACATCGATCTCTACTACCAGCACCGCGTTGATCCCGACACGCCCATTGAAGACACCGTGGGCGCGATGGCGCAACTGGTGAAAGAGGGCAAGATCCGCTACATCGGTCTTTCCGAAGCGAGCGCGCAGACGTTGCGGCGTGCCGCGAAAGTCCATCCCATCGCCGCGTTGCAGACTGAGTATTCGCTCTGGACGCGCGATCCCGAGGATGGAATCCTCGCGACCTGCCGCGAACTGGGCATCGGGTTTGTTGCGTATAGTCCGCTGGGCCGCGGATTCCTCACTGGCCAGTTCAAGCGCTTCGAGGATCTGCCCGAAGACGACTACCGCCGCCACTCGCCGCGCTTTCAAGGCGAGAACTTCCAGAAGAATCTCGACTTGCTGCATCGGGTCGAGGAAATTGCCGGTGAGAAGCACTGCACGCCCTCGCAACTTGCTCTGGCATGGGTGCTGGCGCAAGGCAAAGACATCGTCCCCATCCCCGGGACCAAACGGCGCAAGTACCTGGAGGACAACGCCGGCGCCGTGAACGTGCGCCTGACCAAAGCCGATCTGCAGCACATCGAGGATGCATTTCCGACCGGCGCGGCCGCCGGCGAGCGCTACCCCGAGCACGTGATGCAGCTGGTGAATAAGTAGGTTCGGAGTGCGGAGCTTCGCTCCGCCGGGCGGACGAGGGCGTCCGCCCCCACGTGTGCCGTGGCAGTTCCAACATCTGCCCTACCACCATTTCTCCTGAGGGTTGGAGTCTTGACCCGATGCCGCTACTCGCCTCTCGCGCTTGAAACTGAAAGAAATCACGAACCTTAAGGAGCGGGAACGATGTCTGATTTAAAGGGAATCCGCGTTGCCATCTTAGCGACCGACGGAGTGGAACAATCGGAGTTGACCGAACCACGAAAATTTCTCGACCAGCTAGGTGCCGAGACCACACTGCTTTCGCCGAAGGCCGGCCAGATTCAGGCGATGCAGCACGACGAGAAATCCGAGAAGCTGAAGGTGGATCGCGTGCTCGAGGGCGCAAACCCTGCGGAGTTCGATGCGGTGCTGCTGCCGGGCGGCGCGCTCAACGCCGACAATCTGCGCGTGAACAGGGACGCGCAGCGCTTCGTGCGGGAAGTCGATCGGGCGCAGAAGCCGATTGCGGTCATATGCCACGCTCCCTGGTTGCTTATATCAGCGAAGCTGACCAAAGGCCGCAAGATGACCAGCTATCACACGATTCAGGATGACGTTCGCAATTCGGGCGCGGAATGGACGGACGAGCAGATGGTGAGCGACCGCAACTGGGTGAGCAGCCGTCAGCCGTCGGACATTCCGGCGTTCAATCGAGGGATTGCGGAGTTGTTCACGCAGGCGCTGAGCAAGAAGGCGGCGTAGGCCACCGCATAGGCAAGAGCGCTTAAGAGCGAGCCGAGCTTCGCTCGGCCGGACAGCCGAGGGCAGCTGTCCCCACTTGGGCATTACTGGAATTCAAAAATTAAGGGCGGCTCTTGGGCCGCCCTTCTTAGTTGATCGAAAACTGCTCTGGATTTGCCGTCGCTTACGCCCGTGCCGGGCTTTCGCCGCCCTTGGCGATTCCCGGACGTCCCGGTTCCGGCTTCAGCACCTGCTGAACGCCGTCGTCCTTGGAAGGCATCTTGATGGGCGGCAGTTCCTTGCCTTCGACCAGCATCCTGATCTCGTTGGCATCGAGAACTTCGCGCTCCAGCAGCGCCATCGCGATCCTGGTCAAGGTCTCTTTATTCTCGCAGAGGATTCCTTTGGCCCGGGTGTAGCCCTCGTCAACCAGGCGGCGAACCTCGAGGTCGATCTTGATTGCGGTGTCTTCGCTGTAGTCGCGATGCTGGGCGATCTCGCGGCCCAGGAAGATCTGCTCTTCCTTCTTGCCGAAGGTCAGCGGCCCGAGCGTGCTCATGCCCCACTCGCAGACCATTTTGCGGGCGAGTTCAGTGGCACGCTCGATGTCGTTGCCGGCGCCGGTGCTCATCTGGTTCAAGAAGATCTCCTCGGCCAGACGCCCACCCATGAGGATGGCAATCTCGGTCTCGAGATAATCCTTGGTGTAGTTGTGCTTGTCGTCGATGGGTAGCTGCATCGTCACGCCCAGCGCCATGCCACGGGGAATGATCGTGACCTTGTGCACCGGATCAGAGTTCGGCAGCGTGACCGCAATCATCGCGTGCCCGGCCTCGTGGTAGGCCGTGACTTTCTTCTCCTCGTCGGAGAGGATCATCGACTTGCGTTCCACGCCCATCAGCACTTTGTCTTTGGCCAGCTCGAAGTCGTAGTGAAGAACCGCCTTACGGTTCTGCCGAGCTGCGCTCAGAGCCGCTTCATTGACCATGTTGGCCAGGTCGGCGCCGGAGAAGCCCGGTGTGCCGCGAGCCAGAACGGAGAGATCGACATCTTCGGCCAAAGGAATCTTGCGGGTGTGCACGCGCAGAATCTCTTCGCGGCCACGGACATCGGGACGGCTGACCACCACGCGCCGATCGAAACGGCCGGGGCGGAGAAGCGCCGGATCGAGAACATCCGGGCGGTTCGTTGCCGCCATCAGGATGACGCCTTCATTCGACTCGAAGCCGTCCATTTCCACCAGCAACTGGTTCAGCGTCTGCTCGCGTTCATCGTGACCGCCGCCCAATCCGGCACCGCGGTGACGGCCGACCGCGTCGATTTCATCGATGAAGATAATGCAGGGAGCGTTCTTCTTGCCTTGCTCGAACAGATCGCGCACGCGGCTCGCGCCCACTCCGACGAACATCTCGACGAAGTCGGAGCCGGAGATCGAGAAGAAAGGAACGTTCGCTTCGCCGGCAACTGCCCGCGCCAGCAAGGTCTTACCGGTTCCGGGAGGCCCGACAAGCAGCACGCCCTTGGGAATGCGTCCACCGAGCTTCTGGAATTTTTGCGCTTCGCGCAGGAACTCGATGATTTCCCGGAGTTCCTCTTTGGCTTCATCCACGCCGGCCACGTCCTTGAACGTGACCTTTTTCTGCTGCATGGAGAGCAGGCGCGCCCGGCTCTTGCCGAACGAGAGTGCCTTGTTGCCGCCGGTCTGCATCTGGCGAATCATGAAGAACCACAAGGCTGCCAATAAGATAAGGGGCGCCCAGGTTCCCAGAAGCTGCAGCGGCCAGCTGCCATTCGTGACGTCGTGGATGTTGATGTTAACTCCCTTGTCACGAAGGGTCTTGATCATATCCGGATAGTTGACGGGGGCGGTCGTATTGAACAGACGGCCATCCTTGAACTTGCCGCGCACTTCTTGCGCGGTGATCGTCACTTCGCCAACGTTCCCCTGGTCGACATCGGACAAGAACTGGGAGAAGTTGATCGCTTGTTCCTTCTGACCGGAGCTGCCCGTCTTGACCACCTGCCACAGCAGGAAGGCCGACAGCACAATCACCAGCCAGAAAATTACCGTTTTCACTGTCGAATTCACTCGGAGACTCCTCGTAAAACAACTTGCGGGCTTGCGGAAGGACACCACGCCCGGACAAGCTGTTGCACACCAGTTAGATGCCAGCTGCGGGACCTTGGATTGAAGCAAATTCCCGAGAACGCCATTCTACTCGTTTCCGCCAGAAAAAACCTGCGCATCTTCTTATGACTTAAGTCACACCTACCGTTCAATTTGCCGCTGCCAAAAACGGGAGATTCCGGTTGGTTTGTTCGGGAGTTCCCAGGCCGTAACCGACCAGGAACGTCTCATCCACCAAGAAACCAAAATAGTCGGGCTGCAACTGCACACGCCGGGCGGCCTGGCGGTCAAGCAGGGTGGCGAGCTTGACCGAAGCTGCTCCCCGTCCGCGTAAGTCGTTCATCAGGAACTCGCTAGTCACGCCGGAGTGAACCAGGCCCTCCACCAGTAAAACATCCTTGCCGCGGATGTCGAGTTCGTGGCTGAAAAGAATCTCGAGAACATCCGAGGCTCCGCCCGAGGTTTGTTGTCGATAGCGCGGCTTGACGAAGGTGCAGATGACCGGAACATCAATCGCCCGCGAGAGATCCGCGATGAACATGAAACTGTTTTCGAGGACGGCGAGGGCGAGGACGGTCTTGCCCTTGTAGTCGTCGGAGATCTGGTGGGCGAGTTCGCGCACGCGTTTGTGAATCTGCTCGGCGGAAATCACTGGCCGTAGGGCCTCTGCTTTTGAGGTCGTATTCATGCTGGGATACGTCCCTCCGGAAGGCTTTCGTTATGACGCTCTGAAGGCGGCGCGCCGGTTGCCCTCAAAATTCGTCCTGCAGCGGCACGGCGCGAATCAGAATGGCGTCGGCGTTTTCGTTCTTCGCGCGAAACTTCGTGGCAGCTGGCAAGCCGCGCACCCAGATGATCTCGTCGCCGCTGACCACCACGGGCCATGCGCGACGCTCCGATCCAGTAATCTGCTTTTCCTGCAGCAACTCTTTGATTTTCTTCGGGGCCTTGGTGTGCACGGGCCAGAACCGGTCGCCCGCCCGCCAGTTTCGCACCCTTAATGGATTCGACACCAGCGAAGCGTCGAGCAGGCGATCAAAACCATCGTCGTTCAAGTCTCGTTGCTGACCTGGGAGCACTTGCACCGCTTCTATCACAAGGCCCGCCTCGGGAACTATGGCACGGCCGGGGAGGGCGAAAGAATATTCGTAGCCGGCGGGGATGCGTTCCTGGGTACGGAGATCAGGGGTGAGGAAGATGAGTGCCTCGGGTTCGCGAACCACCTTCCAGCCCAAGGGGAGCGAAAGCTGCTTGCCGGAATTGTTCTCATCGACAGTGAAGCGCACGATTTCTTCGATGTGTTTGAATTCAAGAGGAAATCCGGCCGTGTCTCCGACGGCTTTGATCGCACGCCGTTGGATCGCGAGGGGCTCGGAGAGGAGCCAGAGAAGATCGACGGAGACGTTCATGACGAGCGGGCCGGGTTCCTGTAGGCGCTTTTGCAGCTCGGCATTGTGAGGCTGGAGTTGAATCAGGGATCCGGCGGGTGCGTGGGAGCGCGCCCAGTCGGGTTCGCTCCAGTGGATCGCAGTTCCCATCCAGCCGGAGACTTCGTTCTCCCAGTAGTCCTCCTCGGCGCGGGCGATTTCGGCGAGTTCAGAGAGAGTGACGGTCACAGCCGGATTGAACTCGCGCTCGAGAAGCGACAGCAGCACGTGCCGGACCCGGTTGCGCGTGTGATGGAGATTCTGATTGGAGGAGTCTTCGCGCCATGTCTGGTGGATCTCTTTGAGATAGTCCTCGAGCTCGCGATGGCGGATGGTGAGTAGCGGGCGGATGACCTTGGCGGAGGTTTGTTCGGCTTCCTCTTGTGATTCTTCTTCGAGGGCGACGACTGGGTAGATTCCTCCGAGGCCGTGCGTGCCGGTGCCGCGAAGAACGCGCATGAGTACGGTCTCGGCCTGATCGTCGAGCGTGTGGCCGGTGGCGACGGCGTCGACAGGGCGGGAGCCGGCAGTGTCCTCTTCTTGAAGCTCCCGAAAAAACGCATACCGCATCTCGCGGGCCGCCGTTTCGATACTCAGATGATTGGCTTCGGCTTCAAGGGCCACATCGCCGCTCGAAAGATGAAATTCAAGCTTGTGCGCGCTTGCAAGATCAGCGACGAATTTTTCGTCCTCGTCGGATTCTGGGCCGCGGAGCTTGTGGTTGAAGTGAACGACCGAGAGAACGATGCCGAGTTCGTGGCGCAACTCAAGAAGCAGGCGTAAGAGGCCGACGGAGTCGGCCCCGCCCGAAACAGCGACTCCGATGCGATCGCCGGGCTTGAGCAGGTCGTGGTGGCGTGTGTGACCAAGCACCTTCTGTGCGAGGGGATGCACAGAAGACATGTTACAACTGGGCACGAGTGGTAGGGACAGCCGCCCTCGGTTACGTCCAGAATCACGAGGGGCAGACGCCTCGTCTGCGCGGGCGGGACTCGCGTGGGACAGCCGCCCTCGGCTGTCCGGCCGAGCGAAGCTCGGCTATTGCGCGGCCACAATTCTCGACGGCGCCCATAACCACGGATAATATTCGGGCGACGCGACTAGCCCAGCACGAACTGGATTCTGAAGAATGGAATCAATCTTTTCGTCGAGCTTCTCCGATGAGCGCAGAACCCTGTCGAAGGATTCCGTCTGCCACACCTTTCCTTTTCGATCGAGCGCTCGATTCACGAGATGGGCAGACGCTCCTTTGATCGCGTCGGTAACCTCGCCAAGACTATAGACCGCGCCAGCCGTTTCATTAATGAGTGGCGTGAAGATCATGTGCACATGGTCTGGCATGACGACAGCGACGTGAACATCGACTTTCACTCCATGTCTGGCAGAGTCCAGCGGAGATAAGTACAGAAGGTGAGGAAGTGTGGTTTGTAGTCGCGCTGGAGGTGGGGAAGGATGCGGCGATAGGAGGATTTGGGCATTGTAAACCAAAGCCGGGCTGCGCCCGGCCGGACGGCCGAGGGCGGCTGTCCCTACGTGATTCGAGGTGATCTTATCGTGCCCGGGTGTGATCTCTGGGTGACGACCGCGACAACAGATCGTGATCTGATTGAATGCGATTATGCTGGGCTTTGGCCGCCGACGGCTGTCCCTACGTAGGCGCTACAGCCCCGGGCTCTTGTCCGCGATCAGCTTCCTGATCTTCTCCACAAACTCCGTTGCCAGCATGTCTTCGGTCTTCTCTTTGCCGCGGGTGCGGACGTTGACCTTGCCAGTCTCAGCTTCTTTATCCCCTACCACCAGCAAGAACGGGACTTTCTGCATGGCGTGCTCACGGATCTTGGCGTTCATCTTTTCGTTGCGTGCATCGACGTCCACCCGCACACCGACTGCCTTCAACTGATCCGCAACTTTGTTCGCGTAATCGGCGTGGCGTTCCGAGATCGGGATCATCGCCGCCTGCACCGGTGACAGCCACACCGGGAACGCGCCGGCGTAGTGCTCGATCAGCACGCCGAAGAAGCGCTCGACCGATCCGAACAGCGCGCGATGGACCATGAGCGGCTGTTTGCGCGAGCCGTCTTCGGCGACGTATTCGAGTTCGAAGCGCTGCGGCAGATTGAAGTCGAACTGCACGGTCGAGAGTTGCCAGAGGCGGCCGATCGCGTCGACCAGCTTGATGTCGATCTTCGGGCCGTAGAACGCGGCTTCGCCGGGGATCGTCTTATATTCGATGCCGAGCTTTTTCAGGACTTTTTCCAGCGAACTGGTCGCCATGTTCCACTGGTCTTCGCTGCCCACGTAGCTCTTGCGGTCATTCGGATCCCACACGGAGAGCTCGGTCTGGAACTGGTCGAAGCCGAAATCCTTGAGCACGTCTTTGGCGAACTCAACGCAGTCGGCAATTTCTTTTTCGATCTGCTCGGGCGTGCAGAAGATGTGAGCGTCGTCCTGGGTGAAGCCGCGCACGCGCAGCAGGCCGTGCATCACGCCCGAGCGCTCGTAGCGATACACCGTGCCGAGTTCGCCGAGCCGGATCGGCAGATCGCGATAGGAGCGCAGCGAGTCTTTATAGATCAGGATGTGCCCGGGGCAGTTCATGGGCTTCACGCGGTACTCGGCGTCGTCGAGCTCCATGAAATCGAAGAAGTTTTGCGCGTAGTAGCCTTCGTGGCCCGAGGTGAAGAAGAGCTGGCGGCGCATGACGTGCGGCGTATAGACGAGCGAGTAGCCGCGCTTCACGTACTGGTCGCGCATCCAGTCTTCCATTTCCTTGCGGATGATGCCGCCCTTGGGATGCCAGAAGATGAGGCCGGGGCCGGCGAGGTCCTGGATCGAAAACAGGTCGAGTTGCTTGCCCAGCACGCGGTGATCGCGCTTCTTCGCTTCTTCGAGGCTGTTCAGGTAGGCGTCGAGATCTTTCTTCGAGTAAAAAGAAGTCCCGTAGATGCGCTGCAACTGCGGGTTCTTCTCGTCGCCGAGCCAGTATGCGCCGGCGATGTTGAGCAGCTTGAACGCCTTGATCTTGCCGGTCGAAGGGATGTGGGGGCCGCGGCAGAAATCCAGAAACTTGCCAGTCTTGTAAATCGAAATCCTTTCATCGGGCTTGGTGAACTGCTCGATGAAATGGCACTTCATGAAGTCGCCTTCCCCCTTGAACTTCTCGAGGCCCTCATCCCGTGGCAGAAATTCGCGCGCGTAGGGAATGTTCTGCTGGGCCAGCTCCTGCATTTTCTTTTCGATCTTTTCCAGATCTTCCGGCGTGAACGGCGTGGGCCGATAAAAGTCGTAGAAGAATCCGGTCTCGGTGGCAGGGCCATGGCCGAGCTTGGTCTCGGGGAACAGTTCAAGCACGGCAGCCGCCAACAGGTGCGCGGACGAATGCCGGTACACCTGCAGCGCTTCGGGATCTTTCTCAGTGAGGATGCGCAGGTCGGTGTCTTTTTCGAGCGGCCGAGTCAGGTCAATGAGTGTGGGGCGGGCGCCCTCGCCCGCCTGATCGCCATTGGAAGAGACCTGGGCGACGATCGCCGCGTCGGCCAGGCGCGGGCTGATCGACTTCGCAACATCGAGCGCGGTGGTGCCTTTGGGAAATTCCTTATCGCTTCCGTCTGGAAGCTTGATATGAATGCTGTCGGACATCGGTGGCTGCCTTTGATGGGTCTTAAACCTTTGAGTCTAAGGGAGCGGGGAGGGAGGGTCAAACGTTGGAAGGGGATAGCAAGTTTGGTTTCCTTTAGCAGATTCCCGCTGGGCGACGGCATCGCCATATTCAAGAGCTATCGGATTCGGATTGAACTCGTTGTCGGTCTCACTCGTGTTCTCCGAGCGTTACAATACGCTGGTTGTCGTGGACACGGGAGGTGCTTATGCCGTGGACATCCTATGTGCGCTTTTTGCTGCTCTTGTTGCTTTTCGCCCTGCCCGCTCATCCTCAGCTTGGTACGCCGCTAAGCCGTTGCGGACCGCAGCCCCACGACCCCAATTGGCCTAAGAATCAGATGCCCGCCGATCAAGCCTCATTGCAGACTCAGAAGACACAGACCGTGGATGTAGTCCGGCTCCAGCGCGAAGCTCAGGAACTCGCCGATCTTTCCGCTTCCATTCATGCCGACGTAGACCGTGCGAATCGTGGCTTGCTGTCGAAAGACCTCATCGACAAACTCAAGCGAGTGGAAAAGCTGTCCAAGCAACTGCGCGGTGAGCTGACTCGATAGGAAAATCCCCATTCCGCTCCAACGGGTTTGCCGGTCAGATTTAGGAGTTCTTAGCTCATTGTGACCTTGCCCGTTGCGAGGTCATAGACTCCCGACTCAACCTTCAGTTTTCCCGCTTTTATAGCTTCGCGGATCACGGGCGAAGAAGTGCGCAGCAAGTCGGCCTGAATTTTCGCGTTTGCCACGATGGCTTTGTCCACATCGCCGCCAGACTGCTCAACCGCCTGCCGGAGGTGGGGGTACAAAGAGCTGATCTGCCCGGGGACGGCGTCGGCTTTCATGGCGGCTTTCACGGCTCCGCATGCGCTGTGGCCAAGTACCAGAAGCACTTCAACTCCGAGGACGGCAACGCCGTATTCGAGGCTGGCGATAATCTCCGGTGTGACCATATTGCCGGCGACGCGGGTGACAAAAATGTGACCGATCGTCTGGTCGAAAATCAGCTCGACCGGCACGCGCGAATCGGCGCAGGAGAGCACGGCAGCAAAGGGCTCCTGTTTGTCCACCGTCCGCTCTTTCAAGACGGTCAAGTCGTGTTCAATGGACTTCAGCTGATTTGCGGCGAAGCGCTGGTTGCCCGCGATTAGTTCCTGCAACGCAGCATCGGGAGTCAGATTGCTCTGTGCGTTGAGGGTTGTCGGGACAGCGAACTCGAGCCCCGCCTGCGCGGCAACCCCGACGAAAGCGCTGGAAACAACAGTCTGAAGAAATCGGCGTCTGCCGGAATCGGCTTGAACGCGAGAATTATCGGACATGGTTGATCTCCTTCCTTGAAAGATGTCGTAAAGATTGCAGGGTCGTTCGCAATAAAGAACGGCCATCCTCAGCACATCCAACCTGATTCGTGGGCCGAGAAACCTGATCCAACGCGCCTGCGTCCACTAATGAACCGTCAGTTGCGTGCTCCCGGTCACGCCGTTCAATGTCGCCGTGATCGTGGATGAGCCGGTGGCCACCGAATTCGCGAGGCCGCTCGTACTGATCACGGCAATGCCAACGTCGGACGAAGACCACGTTACCTGGCGCGTGAGATTGAGCGATGAACCGTCGCTGAACTGGCCTGTGGCCGTGAATTGCTGGCTTGCTCCCAGAGCAATACTTGGGTTAGCGGGAGTGATTGTGATCGTGATCAGCGTCGCGTTGGTCGTGTTCACGGTGGTGGTACCCACAACTCCGGCGAAGACCGCGGTTACCGTCGCTGAGCCCGGGGCGACGCCGGTCACTGTTCCCTGAAATCCTGGAACAGTGCTGATCGTGGCGATTGTTGACGGGGTGCAGGTCCAGGTCACGGTGTTCGTCAGGTTCTGAGTCGAGCCGTCGCCGAATTGACCAGTGGCGGTGAGCGGAACTCCGATACCCTCGGGGACATGCGCGCCTGCCGGCGTAATCACAATGGACTGCAGCGGAGACGATTGCACAACCAGGCTCGCCGTTCCGCTGATGCCGCTGAGAGCCGCGGTGATGGTCGCGGTGCCGGCGGACTGGCCGGTGACGTCGCCGATCGAGTCGACGGTGGCCACCGTCGTGTCCGTGGAACTCCAGGTGGCGACGTTGAAGAGGAGCGGCTGCGTAGAGCCGTCGGAGTAATTTCCCGTGGCCGAGAATCCCTGCACGCTTCCCGGAGCAATCACGGCGCTGGCAGGTTTCACAGTGATTGACGTCAACGTGGCGGAGCTTACCGTGAGCGAAGTGGAGCCCGACACGGCACCGAAAGCAGCACCGATTGTCGTGGTGCCAGCGGTGAGCGCCACGGCATTCCCCGGAGAGGAAATCGAGGCGACCGTCGTCGGATTGGTGCTCCAGACAACGTCGAGACTCAGATCCTGGGTGGAACCATCACTGAAGGACCCGGTCGCGAAGTAACGAAGCTTGATGTTGGGAGCGGTCGTCGAATTCGCCGGCGTAACGGAGATCGACTGCACCGTCGCTCCAGTGACCGTAAGGTTTGCGATGCCGGTGACCGAGTTTAGTGTGGCCGTGATCTGTGCCGTACCGTTATGCACGCCCTTGGCGACCGGGTAACTCGGAGGAATCGTCGCCACCGTCGTGTCGGAGGAACTCCAGTCGACGTTGGCGCTGATGTTGCGCGTGCTCCCGTCGTTGAAAGTACCAATCGCGGTGAAGGAGTGACTGGTATTGGTCGCGATGGTAACGTCGCCGCCGAGTGTGATAGAGCGCAGGCTGGCGGCGCTGACGGTCATCGTGGTCGAGTCCTGAATCGAACCCAGCTTGGCCGAGATGCTGGTGCTTCCCAGGTTGCGCGCGGTCGCTTGACCGGTCACGTCGATCGAGGCGATGGAGGAATTCGACGACGCCCAGGTGACGGTCGGAGTGAGGTCGTGGGTCGAGCCGTCGGAATACGTGCCGGTTGCGGTGAACGGCTGGAGCAGCCCAAGCGGAACGGTGGGAGTGTCGGGAGTGATCGCGATCGAAGCGAGCACGGCATTCGTCACGGTGAGATTCGTCGATCCGGAGATCGATCCGGACGTTGCCGTGACCGTGGCGGTGCCGACCGCGAGGCCCTTGGCGAGGCCAGCCGTCGTGATGCTGGCAGTGGTGTTGGCAACAGCGCTCCAGGTGACCGATGCAGTGAGATTCTGCGTGGAACTGTCAGTGAAAGTACCGGTCGCGGTGAACTGCTCGGTGACGCCGATTGGGACCGAAGGGTTGGGCGGCGTCACGGCGATCGAGACGAGTGCGGCTGAGGTCACGCTGAGAGTCGCCGTCCCGAAAATGGTGCCGGAGGTGGCCGTGATGGTGGAGGTGCCCGTCCCTTTGGTTGTGGCGAGGCCGCTTGAGGTGATGGCGGCGACAGATGTCTGGGACGAAGTCCACATCGCCGTGCTGCTTATGTCCTGGGAGGTGCCGTCGCTGTAGATCGCGGTCGCTTTGTACTGCTGCTGGAGTCCGAGCGCAAGGGATTGTTGCGCCGGGGAGACCATGACGGATTGCAGCAATCGGGATTGAGGTCTTGTGCCACTGCTGCAGGCCGGGAGCAAAGCGAGGAGAACGAGCGCAAGGACGAGGTGGAGCCTCCGCATGGGACCTCCTGTGCAGAGTACGTGCAGGTACGCCATGAACTTCGATTCGCTGCTAAGGCTCGAAGAATTTGGCCTGCAAGAGTACCCATGTGGGCGGGAACTGTCAAAACCTTAATAAGTTGGGATTAGTGGCGGGATAGGTGCGAGCGCTGGCGGTTGATTAGGACGTTAGTGCGGAGCCTCAGTTTCGTGTGGGTACGTTCGTAATGTGAGCTCGTACTGTGATCTGCCTAAACTCGGCATATGGCGCCGATGCGGCGGAGCGCAGTTCCGGGTCGCCGGGGCAGCCGTCGTTTATGGGGCGACAAACCTAGCCATTCGTGCCTCTCTCGTTCGTCCTTGGTCTTCAGTGACCTACTCGTTGCGGGGTGCCGTTGCTACCGTTTCAGTGGGCATGACAGAAAGGACGGCTCCGGCGTTTTATGGCGAAATCCTCATTTAGTCTGAAGATCCTGTACGGCGAGGGCGACACGGAAGTTCTGGCGTCTCAAGCGGATGCAATGCAGAAGGCCGGCCACCACGTGACCACGGTGATCGGGCGGAAGGGCGTCGAAGAGGCGCTCAACAAGGACGCATTCGACCTGGTGGTGCTGGGTCCGACGCTCACCCGCAATGACCGCCACCATCTGCCGTATATGGTGAAGAAGGGGCATGAGGGGACGCGCGTCCTGGTGATGCACTCCGACGGTGGGCGTCATCCATACGTCGACACCGCGACGGATACCGGGCGGAGCATCGAGTCGATCCTGGAGACGATCGCGTCGATGATGGCGCAGCAGAAGTCGGTCGTCGCGCGGTAGATCGAAATTTTGGTTTGGCAAGGGCGGCTTGCGGGCCGCCCTTTTTTGTTTGCGTGACCGGTTACTTTTCGCCACCTGACACTCCGCGCGCCATCGGTTAACATAAGAAAAGCGTTGGTAATTTTGGCTCGTGCTCCCCGCATCTAACTCAAAATATGACAAAGAAGTTTGCTCTTCTTGTAGTCCTTGCGCTGGCGTCGCTGGCTGTCGCGCAGGACAAGGCGTCCATCCTGAAGCCGCCCAAGGGGGCTTCGGTCGCGATCGTGATTTTCGAGGACCTGGAGTGTCCGGACTGCGCCCGCGCGGCGCCGCTGGTGGCCGAGGCTTCGCGCACGTACAAGATCCCGCTGGTGCGCCACGATTATCCGCTGCCGATGCATCCTTGGGCGTATGACGCGGCAATTCTGGCGCGCTACTTCGACACGCACTCGAAGGCGATCGGCAACGAGTTCCGCGACACCGTGTTCCGCCATCAGTTGGAGATCACCAAGGAGACGCTGCGTCCGTTTGCCGAGAAGTTCGCCGCCGCGCACAAGATCGACCTGCCGTTTGTGGTGGATCCAGACGGGAAGCTGGCCAAGCTGGTCGAGGCCGACCGGGCGCTAGGCAAGCAGTTGGACCTGCAACACACGCCGACGCTTTACGTTGTGAGCAACAAGCGCTCGGGGACGCCGTTTGTGGAAGTGGTCGATCGAAGCCAGTTATTCCAATTGATCGATTCGATGAAGAAAGAGTAGGGAACTGAGTTTTGGACTTGCCTTGCGCATGCGCAGCGTGATCGCGGCGCAGCAAGTTCAGACTGCGCCCGATGATAGCCGGCTGGTATCTCGACATTCTCGTTGGTTACCTCATCCGCAGCCTACTGAGGTTTGTTAACGTACGCCGGAGTGAAAAATGGCCGGTGGTTGTCGGCGCTATTTCGAGCGTAACCTGCCCACCAGCACCTTACGGCGGACCAATCGCCGCATTTGGCTACACCTACATCCATAGCGGTCACTATTATTCCGGGCAACACAACAAGGGATTTCTTCTGAAGAGCTCGGCGGAAGATTACGTAGGCCGCTTTGTTGTAGGAACCCAGATCGGGGTGCGCGTAAAGCCCTTACAACCCGAAAAATCGGTCCTTGTCGAACCTTGAATCCTTCAGAGATTTGTTGGGGTCAAATGCGCATTTTCTAGAGTAGCTTCCCGAGGTTCCGTTTTGCACTATCCGCATTGCCTTTAATCAATTGAATAGCAATGGTTTATCGAACTCGTAGCTATTTCTTGTGGATATAAAGTAGAATGGTAGTGCGTTTGACTTGCGGTTCTATGCACTCTGCAGTTTCTCCGCCTACCAGCGTGACCTGCCTGCACCAGTCCTGCGAATTCAGCGCAACATCTAAAGCTAAAGGAAACAAAGCAACACCATGGAAACAGGAACAGTAAAGTGGTTTAACGACGCCAAGGGTTATGGATTCATCAGCCGCCAGAATGGGGAGGATGTGTTCGTTCACTTCTCCGCTATTCAATCGAACGGATTCCGCAGCCTGCAAGAAGGGCAGCAGGTCCAGTTCGATGTGGTCAAAGGTCCTAAGGGCTGGCAGGCCGAGAACGTGAAGGCGGTCTAAACCACTTTCGGTCACGAAAACTGAATCGAGGGGCGGCCAAAATTGGCCGCCCTTTGTATTTGGAGGCAGTTGCCAGTGGTCAGTTGCGATTGTTCAGTCATCAGGCTTCCGTCTTCGATGATCCGCCCGAGTTTTCAGTCCAGGTAAAGAGCTCGCGGAGCTTCGCTCCGCCGGACAGGCGAGGGCGGCTGTCCCCACGTCGTTCTTGGCGTCCCCGGCACGCCTTGTCACTTCCTAAGATTCCATTCATCATCAATACATGGCATTTTTTCGGGGTCTCTTATTGGCCGCGCTGACTGTTTCGGCGCTGAGCGCCGTCGCGTTCGGCGGAATCGTCGAGGACGTACGCATCCAGCTGGCGAACGGAAATTTCAGCACGGCGGAATCGGAACTCAACTCCTACAAAGCACAGCGCGGGCCCGACCCGGAATATCTGGAAGCACTTTCGTGGCTGGCGCGCGGAGCGCTGAGCAATCAAAAGTACGCACAGGCGAACGACTACGCGCAGCAGACGAGAACGCTGGCGGTCCAGCAACTCAAAACCCGGAAGCTCGACGCTGAGCCGCACCTGCCCACAGCTCTGGGCGCCGCGTTCGAGGTTCAGGCGCAGGCCCTGGCGGCCGAAGGGAAAAAAACGCAGGCGACGCTACTGCTCCGAAATGCCCTCACAACCTACGGCAACACATCCATCGCGGCGCGGCTGCACAAGAATCTGAACCTACTGAGTTTCGTTGGGCGGCAGGCTCCTGCGATCAAGAGCCCCGAGTACATCGGGATGCCGCCTGCGTCGCTGGCCCAGATGAAAGGGACGCCGGTGCTGCTGTTTTTCTGGGCGCACTGGTGTGTGGACTGTAAGGGTGAGGCGCCGATCCTGGCACGGCTGCGTTCCGAGTTTCCCGCACTGATGTTTGTCGCACCTACGCAGCGGTACGGCTACGCGGCGCGCGGCGAGGATGCCACGCCGCAGGCCGAGCTTGCCTATATCAACTCTGTCTGGCAGCAGTATTACCAGGGATTGCAGGGAATTTCGGTGCCGGTAAACCAGGAGAACTTCAACGTCTACGGCGCGAGCACGACGCCGACGCTGGTGCTGGTGGATCGAACAGGGAAGATCGCGTTTTATCATCCGGGGGCGCTGCCTTATGAGGAACTGCGCGGGGCGATTGAGAAGATCCTGCACGGCTAGCGTGAAATGAGGATCATCTGAGTCGGTGTCATTGTCACCACCGTGAAGCGGGCAGATACCGGGCACGTATTTTCGAGGAATCCGGCGACGCTCCGGTTCGCCTATAATTTCCGCGACATTCAAGGTTCATCCATTGCTGCCGTCCTTCGATCATGGACCGGTTCGCGAGTTGCGGCTCAATCGTCCTCCAGCCAACGCCCTCTCGCCGGAACTGATCCTCGCGCTTCGGGAGGCGATTGAGGTTGCGCCGCAGAAAGGGAGTCGTGCGCTGATTCTGTCGGGTTCGCCAGGCAGATTTTCAGGGGGACTGGACGTGCCTCTCCTGCTGGGTCTCGATCAAGCCGCAATTGCCAACTTGTGGCGTGAATTTTATGCTCTGTTGAAAGCTCTGGCGGTGTCGCCGATTCCCATCGCTGCTGCCATCACTGGTCATGCTCCCGCCGGCGGAACGGTGCTTCCACTGTTTTGCGATGTGCGGTTTATGGCCGACGGGGATTTCAAGATTGGATTGAATGAAGTACAGGTCGGGATTCCCTTGCCGCCCGTGATTGTACGGGCCTTGCGGAGGCTGGTTGGTTCGCGGCAAGCCGAGCGGTTGGCGGTAACCGGCGCGTTGATTTCACCCCCTGAAGCACTGGCCGCCGGCCTGATCGACGAACTGGCGCCTCCCGGTGATGTTATCGAGCGCGCACTGATCTGGTGCCAAGCGCTGCTCGCGTTGCCTCCACAGGCGATGGCCGCAACCCGCCGAGAAGCCCGCGCTGATCTGGTCGCGTATTTCGAGCAGAATCTCGAGGCTGAGTTGCAGGCGGTCACCGCCAGTTGGTGGGCAGACGAGACGCAAAAGACGCTACGCGCTCTAAGCGCGAAACTGGGAAAGAAGACCGCAGCGACCAGCTAACCGTCGTGCTGTTCGCAGGCAGGGCGCGTCGTTCCCATGCACCGTGGTTCGCTAGAAGTGAAATCGGTATTTCACCTGGATTGCCACCTCGCGCGGGTTGGTGAAGTGCGACCCGCCGAACGTATTGCTGTTGTCGAGCATGTAGTGGTTATTGCCGACATTCAAAGCGCTGAACCGCAGGCTCCAGTTCTCTCCGAACGATTTCCCCAACGACAGATCAACGGTTGTATGCGAGGGCAGGTGACCGGGGCCGTCGCCATCGAGAAATCCGGAACCGTAGTTCACGTTCACCGAGGTCCAGGCGCGGCGCGGAAGTGTCAGGCTCACGCCGGTACTGATCGTATCGCGCTGATCGTGATCGAGGAAGAAGTAACCCTCGTCCGGCGGCGTGAAGTTCGTGAGACCCCCGGTTACAGCACCGGCGCCCTCGGCGTATTGATGGGAATAAGCGAGATGAAATTGGGCGCGTCCGGCGATGCGCGGAGAGCTGGCGGTGGTTTCCCAACCTCGAATGCGCGCGCGGTCGATGGTCAGCGGGAAGAAGATGTTGGAATTACCGAGAACGTCGTGGTCGAAGAAATTCCGGGCTGCGGTGCGGAAGTTGGCAACGTCGAGAGCCCATCCGGCGAAGGGAATCGTGAGCCCGAACTCGCGCTGCTGGTCGCGCTCGCCATGCAGCGGGAGAAAGCCGCAGTCGGACAGGTTGCATTGCGAGAGCAGCGGGCCGGAGACGGTGAGCAGCGGCGGCGCCTGATAGTAGCGTCCCCAGAAAGCGCGCGCAACCCAATGCAGCTTGGGAATCTGCAGCGCAGCGCCCAGGCGCGGGTCAGCGGCATTTTCGCTGATGGGGTGATTGCCGCCCAGCAGCGTGTTGGTGCCGGTTCCGCCAAAGTGGGTGAGGCGAACGCCACCGTTCAGGGTGAGCCAGCGCGTCGCCTTGTACTGATCCTCGAGAAAGACTACTTCAGTATTGCCCCAGAGAATTTCGCGATCCGGCGGGACGATGACGTTGCCGTCGCCGGCGTTCACGGCAAATAATTGGTTGTCACGCTGCGCGAAGACCTGTGCGCCCATGCGCGCGGTGTGATGTCCGCGAGTGTAGGCGGCCGAGACGACGCCACCGACGTAGTTGGAGCCGCGATCATCCTGCGGGACGGAAATCGTCGGATCGGGAGTACCAGTGTAGTCGCCGATGTAGTGCGCGCGATTGAAGTGAAAGAAGGGCGAGACAGTGACCACGAGGCCGCTGCCGACGGTATGCAGCCAGGAGAAATTGACGAAGGCGTCGCGTTCGTTTTCGACGTCGCGGTTGCCGGCTGCCTGGGCGTCGGGATCGTTCGGTACCTGGTAGTGATCGCCGCGGACCGAGGTGATCAGGCGTAGCTGGTCGTTTGGCGACTGGTTAAAAATGAGCGAGCCGAAGCCGCTCAGCCCGGCGGCCTGATTGTGCAGATTCTCGGCGCTCGGCGTTTCCAGACCGAGGTCGGTGCGATATCCGGAGAGGCTGCCGTACCAGGCAAATCGGTCGCTGTGGTCGCCGAGGCTGATCTGCGGGTTGGTGGCGTTGTAGCTGCCATAGTCGAGGACCATCTCGCCCTGGCGATTGCGCTCGAAGCCGGAGCGCGTAACCACGTTGAAGACGCCGTAGGTGCGGTCGCCGTATTCGGCGTTGTAGCCGCCACGCTGCACTTCGAGATAGTCGATGTCCTTGGGATCGAACTGCGGGCCGACATTGGAGGCGATGTTGGTGTTCGGCACGGGTACGCCATCGAGCAGCCACGAGACCTGGTGCCCGCCACGGATATGAAGCTGGTCGTGCACCATGTAAGCGCCGGGCGTGAAGTTGGTGATCATGGCGAGGCTGTTGGTGCTGTCGGCGCCGGGGGTTTCGTTGATGGCGGTGCGGCTGACGATGTTGGTACTGGTGGAGGACTCGGGATTGACCGCAGGCGCGACGTCCTGCACTTCGACGGTCTCGGCCGCGTGGGCAACGGTGAGGGAAAAGTGCGGCTTGGCATCGCGCTCAGAGGTGAGAACGAATGTCTGCTCGGCCGTGGCAAAGCCAGGCGCTTCGACGGTGACGCGGTACTCACCGAGCGGAACGTTCTCAAAGTGGAATTCGCCGGCTTGATCACTGATGATTCGCTGCGTCCAATCGGAAGTCGTGCTGCGCAGTATGACCTTGGCTTCGTCTACAGGACGGTGTTGCGGATCGTGGATTAGGCCATGGACTGATCCGAAGATGGCGGCGCTTGCGGCCAGCGCGAAGGTCAGCATGGCTGCAAAGAGCGCGATGTTGGCTCGTTTCCTATTCATAAATCCTCTTCAAACGCTTGAACGGCGGCCCCGGGAGTGGCGAGGTTCGAAACGGATCGAGGAAAAGTCACACTCCGCATGGGCGGGCGTGGATCAATCCCTTGTCATCCTTCTCGTTTGGGGGACTCGCTCAGGATGATGCGGTTTTCAGAGGAGAGGAGGAGCGCGGCCGGGAGGAGTGAGGGCCGCCTCCATGGAACGAGCTTGCGAATCGGGGACAGCCGAGAGTTGCGCGGCTTCATTCAGCTCACTGTGCGTCGATCGCAGCGAGGTGTGCGCAAACTGTGAGCGCGCCATCGAGCGGCAGCACTCGTGGTCCTGGCAGCAGTCGTTCGGAGCCTGGAGTTGGTCTGACGATGCGGGCTCGGCGTTTTCTGGCGTTGAGGCGCTGTGAACAGCAACGGCCCCGTGATGATGGCAGCCGGGCATCTCCGCGGCAGGCGCGGGAATCGGCTTGCGCATGCAGTGGGGGCGCGACATGGGCATCGAGGACGCGGTTGCAAGCGGGGAGAACAGTCCCGCGAGCAAAGCCAACAGCAGCGTCCTGGCGATCACTCGATGCATTGGCCCCAGCGCAGAAGAAGAAAGGGTTCCGGCGCCGAAGAAGCTTCCGATCTCACCCAATCAGGAGCCGGCGCAGAGTCTGCGTGCTGTAAGCATAGGGCAGTTTTGGGGGCCGGACAATCCCCCCGTCGGGTCATACAGAAATTTGACATTTGCCCAGAGGCGGCGGGGCCAAGTCTCTTGAATGGAATGGTTTATTTGGCCCCTGAGGCGAAAAAGATGCCCATGAACGTTGGCTTGGATCACGGGCGAGGGCGCCCAGCCCACAACATCGAACGCTGGGTTGAGAGGCGAAGTTCCGGCGTGGTAGCATCCTGAGTTTTGGCAGGTGCGTTTGGGCTGGCCTGTATTCGCGTCCTAATTCCTCTTTTCGGGCCGAGTTTTCTCTCTCCCCAAGCCTGTCGAAGGAGCGAACCCGTGAAAGTGTACGAAGGTGAAAATGTCCGTAACGTGGCCCTCGTGGGCCACGGGCATGCAGGAAAAACCTCGATCGTTTCCGCCGCGCTGTATACCTCAGGAGGCACGCAACGACTGGGCCGAGTGGACGACGGCTCGACGACCACCGATTACGACGAAGAAGAAATCGCCCGAAAGATGTCGATTGGAACGGGCATCGCGTTGGCCGAGTGGGGCAAGACCAAGATCAACTTCCTCGACACACCCGGCTTCAACATGTTTGTGCACGAAGCCAAGACAGTGCTCCCAGTGGTGGAAGCGGCGCTGGTGGTGGTGGACGGCGTTGCCGGCGTGGAAGTCGTAACGGAGCGCGTGTGGGGGTACGCGGAAGAGATCAACCTGCCGCGCATGATCGTGGTCAGCCGCATGGATCGGGATCGCGCGGATGCGGAACGGGTGCTGGAGTCGTTGAATAAAGCATTCGGGCGGGCGGTTGTGCCGCTGCAGATGCCGATCGGTAAAGAGAAGAGCTTCACGGGCGTCGTCGACCTGGTGAAGATGAAGGCGTACACGTACGAACTGGGCGGAAACGGAAAGGGAAAAGAAGGGGAGATCCCGGCGGACCTAGCGAGTGCTGCGCAGGACGCGCATGAAAAGCTGGTGGAACTCGTCGCCGAAGGCGATGACAAGTTGATGGAGGAGTTCTTCGAGAAGGGGACGATTCCGGAAGAGCACTTGATTCCCGCGCTGCACGACGCGATCCGCGACGACAAGATTTTTCCGGTGCTGTTCACGTCGGGGCTGGGCAATATCGGCGTGGACAAGCTGATGGATTTCGTCGTCGATTACACGCCGGCGGGAACGGAGCACACGGCACTGCACGGGATTGCCGGCAGCAACGGGCAGTCGCCGGAGCGGCACGTGGCGGACTCGGACGCGCTGTCGCTATTTGTGTTCAAGACTGTGTCGGATCCGTTCGCGGGGCGCATTTCGTATTTCAAGGTGTTCAGCGGAGTGTTGAAGAACGACGCGCCGGCGCAGAACTTTACGCGGAATGCGGCGGAGAAGCTGTCGCATATCTCGGTGATGCAGGGAAAAAATGCGGTCGCCGTGAACGAACTGCACGCGGGGGACATCGGCGCGGTGGCTAAGCTGAGAGACACGCTGACGGGCGATACGCTGGGCGACAAGGGGGCGCCGATCCAGTATCCGAGGATCACCCTGCCGGAGCCGGCGATCACGTTCGCGATCGAACCCAAGAGCCGTGCGGATGAAGACAAGCTGGGGCCGGGCATCCACAAGCTGATGGAAGAGGACGCGATGCTGAGGTTCTTCCGCGACCCGCAGACGAAAGAATTTTTGATTGCGGGCACGGGGCAGCAGCACATCGAAGTGATTGTCTCGAAGCTGAAGAAGCGGTATCACACCGAGGTGAACCTGAAGGCGCCCAAGGTGCCGTATCGCGAGACGATTCGCGGGAAGGCCGATGTGCAGGGCCGGCACAAGAAGCAGACCGGCGGCCACGGGCAGTACGGCGATTGCAAGATCAAGATGGAACCGCTGGCGCGCGGCGGGGAATTCGAGTTCGTGAACGACATTTTCGGGGGCTCGATTCCGAGGAACTTTATTCCGGCCGTGGAGAAGGGCATTCGGGATGCGGCGGGGCGCGGATACCTGGCGGGGTTTCCGGTGGTGGATTTCAAGGTGGTGCTGTACGACGGGTCGTATCACGATGTGGATTCGAACGACTTGTCGTTCCAGATGGCGGGACGCATCGCGTTCAAGAAGGCGATGGAGATCGCCAAGCCGACGCTGCTGGAGCCGGTGATGTCGGTGGAGATCACGGTGCCCGATGAGTTCGCTGGATCGATCATGGGCGATCTGAACAGCCGACGTGGGCGCATCCAGGGCATGGATAACAAGGGTGGGAACACCATCGTGAAGGCCGAGGTGCCGATGGCGGAGATGCTCACCTATGGGGCGGATCTCACGTCGATGACGCAGGGCCGGGGCAGCTTCAACATGGAGATGCATCACTACGACATCGTGCCGACGCAGCTGCAGGAGAAGATCATCGAGAAATCGAAAGCCGAGCGCGGTGAAGTGAAGGAAGAAGAAGAGTAAAGAGCCTGTACTGGGCTGTGATTCTTTTCTGTGTGGTGTTTGGCACGCGCCCAGGATCCAGCGATTCGCGGGCGAGGGCGCAAGCGCCAGACCAAATTTCCGCCTCACAGCTGGGCTCGAGGACGGCGAATCGTGCGGTGCAGATTCCGTCATTTCTTGTTATAAGTTTCGACTAAGTTCCCCTCGGGCCGAGACCACTCCAACCTGCGAGGTCCTCTGATGAAAGCCGTACGTGTCTCATTGGGAATCATTGTGTTGCTGGCCGCGAGCGCTGCCTTGGCGCAGAAGGTCGACGTGGACTGGGATCGCGACGCCGACTTCTCCAAGTTCAAGACCTATGCATGGACCGACAGCAAGCATCCGGCGCAGGGATTGTGGGCGCAGCGCGTGATGGACAGCGTGAATGCGAAGTTGACCGCTGCCAGTCTTACAAAAGTGGACGCGAGTGCTCACCCGGATCTGGAAGTCGTGTACAACGCGGGGATAAAGGAGCACACGGTGGTTGAGGACTACGACTATGGCTACCGACCATGGTGGTCGTGGTACGGGCCACCCGTGCCGCGATATTCCACGAGTTATGTGGAGAAGCAGGCGACGCTAATCGTCGATCTTGTGGACAATTCGAACAAGCAGATGGTCTGGCGTGGCGTGGCACGGGATACGCTGGCGGACAGCTCCGATAAGAACCTCAAGAACTTCAACAAAGCCATGGACAAGATGTTCAAGAGCTTCCCGCCGAAAAAGCAGTAGAAAACCAGGTCTCAGGTCTTGGGGTCTCAGGTGTCAGGGCTTGGCCGGGTGTGTAGGGTGCCGCTCCTCGAACAAGGCTTCTACGCCATCGTTTGGCGCGCTATTTAGAGGCTTCGGATTTCGCGTTGTGCTGGATCTTCGGCATCTCGGGCACGGAGACTAGAGTTTCCGTCGCGCGGTCGAGTTCGAAGTAAGTTTTCTTCTTGACGCAGCTGGAGACACCCTGAATTTCTTCTTCTTCGGGCGAGAGCGGGCTGCCCTCCAGCACGATCTTTCCCTGCAAACCAAATCCCAAAATGCGGAAGTCGAGCGAGCAGTCGTGGTCGTAGGTCTTCGCCAGGAGGTGTGCAACCTCGGGCTGTTGGAAGGTTCCGTAGCGCGAGTCGAAGAGAAGAATGCTGTGCACCACTCCTGGCTGTTCGTAGTGCCATTCGGCCAGCTCGGCAAGAAGACGGCGGCCGTCGGCGGACCAATCGATCAAACGTAGCGAGTTGCCGTTCTCGACGTCGGCGGGTTCCTGCATAAAGCGCAGCTTGAACTCGCCGTTGTCGCTGGTCACGAACAGTCGCGAGTTGTTGACGCACAGCGGACCCGAGTATCCGGCGGCACGTTGCGGGGAGAGAGCAGTGGCCTCTACTTCGGCATATGCTTTGCGTTTGCCATCGGGAGTGACCAGGGTGTCGCTCTTGACGGTGCGGGACGTGTAGGGAGGATGGTCACCGCAGGTGATCAGGCCGGAGTCGGTGGCCTTGGGAGTGTTTTCAGGAGCCGGGGTTTTGGTTTGCGCGAGGCAAGAGGGCCCGACGAAGAGTAGAGAAAGCAACAGCGCGTGGCGAGGGAGGAGTCTGGGCACGGCAGGATTGTAGACTACGGGCTTGTCCGGCGTCTGTATGTGGAATCACCGACCGCAGACTCCCCGAACTCTGGAGCAAGGTTCCGCAGCATGGATCTGAGCATCGATCACGTGACGGTATGCGGCTCAAACCTCGAGGAGATGCGACGCGCGTTTCATCGCATTGGACTAAGCACAACATACGGCGGACGGCACTCGAATGGAGTCACTCACATGGACATCCTAACGTTCGAGGATGGGTCCTATGTTGAGTTGATCGCTCCGATCGGGCAAGTGCAGGGCGCACCGGGGATGATGTCGGCCTGGCTGCCTCGCATGGAAGGCGATGCGGGCGCGGGGGCGTGGGCGGTCCGGAGCAACAACATTCATGCCGATGCCGCTCGCGTTCGGGCGGCGGGGATTGAGGTGCGCGGTCCGGAAGCCGGCAGCCGACAGCGTCCGGACGGCGCGAGGCTCGAATGGGAGACAGCCATCGCCGGTCCCGGACCAGCGGGGTCGGTGCTGCCCTTCATCATTCAGGACAAGACCGCACGCAGTTTGCGCGTGCCGGCACCGGCCAGTCGTAGCGTGATTCGCGGAGTCGCCACGATCGTGATCGGCGTGCGCGACCTCGCGGCATCGGCTGAACTCTTTCGAAGGGCCTATCAATCGGACGCGCCGTTGTTCGAAGAGCATCCAGGCTTTGGCAGAATCGCTTTTTTCTCCGGGACGCCGGTCGTGCTGGCCGCACCGCCCCATGTGAAGTTCTGGCTCGCGGATCGCATTGCCCGTTTCGGCGAGTGTCCGGCGGCATTTCTTTTAGAGGTCCGCGACCTGCAGTTGGCGAAGGACCGTTTCTCATTGGGATTGGAAGAACCCTGGTTAGGCGGGCGAGTAGCCTGGTTCGCAGAGAAGGAGCTGCGGGTTAACTTAGGGGTCATCGCGCGCTGAACTTGTTCCATTGCTTCGCTGCTCCTTTCGCTTTACTATCGCCTTACGTGGCCACTCTCAGGAACACTCCACAGCTGAAAGAGCGGCTGGTGTCAGCGGCGCCGGTCGAAGACGATTCGTCATTCGAACTCAAGCTGCGCCCGCAACGGCTTGCAGAATTTATCGGCCAAGCCAAGGTGAAGGAAAACCTGGCGGTGGCGATCGAGGCAGCGCGCTCGCGCGGCGAGGCCATGGATCACGTGCTGCTCTACGGGCCTCCCGGCCTGGGCAAGACGACTCTCGCGAACATCATCGCGAACGAGTTGGGCGTGGCGTTCCAGCAGACCTCCGGCCCGACCCTCCAGATCAAAGGCGACCTGACCGCGATCCTGACGAACCTTCAGGACAAACAAGTCTTATTCATCGACGAAGTCCATCGGCTGCAGCCGGCGCTGGAAGAGATTCTCTATTCGGCCCTCGAGGATTACAAACTCGACATCATCATCGGCCAGGGGCCTTCCGCGCGCACGCACACCATGGACGTGAAGCCCTTTACGTTCGTAGGCGCAACCACCCGCGCCGGGCTGCTTTCGGCGCCACTCCGCTCGCGCTTCGGCATCATGCTGCGGCTGGAGTTCTACACGCATAAGGACCTGCAGATCATCGTGGAGAGGTCGGCGGAGATCCTGGGCGTGGCGATCGACGACGAAGGCGCCGTCGAAATCGCCAGCCGTTCACGGGGCACGCCGAGAATTGCCAATCGTTTATTGCGGCGGGTGCGAGATTACGCGCAGGTGCGCGGAGGCGGGAAGATCGACAAGGCGACCGCGCAGGCCGCGCTGCAGATGCTGGAGGTCGATCAGCACGGATTCGATGAAGTCGACCGCAAGCTGCTGCTGACGATCATTGAAAAGTACCAGGGTGGACCGGTGGGCGTAAGCACGCTCGCGGCCGCCCTCGCGGAGGAACCCGATGCGATTGAGGAGATCTATGAGCCGTTCCTGATCCAGATCGGATTTCTGAATCGCACGCCGCGGGGAAGGATCGCGACGATGCTCGCCTACGAACACTTCGGCATCACGCCGAATCGCCGGCAGAGTTCTCTCTTCTAGCTCCGAATCATTCTTCCAAAATCGACAGCCGGGCCGGATTCCGAGCGCCCTGCCTAGTTACTGGACTCCAACCATGGCCCGCCGTGTCGAATTCCACATAACATCTTCTTGGGAACAACCAATGAATGGTGTATGTTGCTCCACTACCCTGAGGGGGCAGGGTATCCGCAAGGCAATTCTTGCTGTCGGGACGAGTGTTGGGTGTTCGGGTTTCCGGTCAAACACTTCATCATCGCTGGTGTCTTGTGCCCACTCAGCAGCGCGATTGGGCCTGCGCTCGCAGCACAACCCACGCCATTTATACGCACCCTGAACACACAATCCCTGCAGCAGAAGGATGAACCCAATCCGCAAAGCGCCACCCCCTTGCCGCCGACCGCACCTGTTCCGCAATCCGTTCAGCCGCAGGGCCCCGAATCATCACAGTTGGGGCCGCCGGCCATTCTGATTCCGCGCCTTTCGCGAGGGCCGTCCCTGGATGACTTCGTCACCATGAAGCCAGCTGGAGAAGTGGCGCCGCAGATGACCAAGGTGACCGGATTCGTACAAAGACTCCCGCACGATGGCGCTCCTGTCTCGCAGCGGACCGAGGCGTACCTGGGCTACGACCAGAAGAACCTGTATGTGGTCTTCATCTGCTTTGACGATCCCGCGAAGGTGCGAAGCCACAAGGCCCGCCGTGAAGACGTGACCGACGACGACACGGTCGAAGTGATGCTCGACACTTTTCACGACCGGCGCCGCGCCTACACCTTCCAGATCAACCCGATTGGCGTCCAGTGGGATGCGATCTGGTCGGAAGCGCCACACGAAGAAGTGGGCGGCAACTTTGACACCTCGTGGGACACGGTCTGGTATTCCCAGGGGCGGCTGACACCGGAGGGCTACATCGCGTCGATTACAATCCCCTTCCGGAGTCTGCGTTTCCCGCCGAACAAGGAGCAGTCGTGGGGCATCATCTTGTACCGCGGCATTGTGCGCGAAAACGAAGATTCGTTCTGGCCGCAAATTTCCCAGCGCTTTGAAGGACGCCTCGACCAGGCCGCAACCCTCACGGGGCTGGAGGGCATCTCGCCAGGACGGAATCTTCAATTCATTCCGTACGGCCTGCTGAATTCTTTTCGCGATATTGACGCGCGTGACCCAAACAACCTGCACTTCGAGAATCGCGCGATTGGTGGGACGTTTGGACTGGACTCGAAGCTTATTTTGAACGACAGGTTTGTGCTCGACCTGACGGCGAATCCGGACTTCAGCCAGGTGGAATCGGAAGACCCACAGGTTACGGTAAACCAGCGTTTCGCCGTGTACTTCCCGGAGAAGCGGCCGTTCTTCATCGAGAATGCGGATTACTTTCGAACACCCATCGATCTGTTTTTCACGCGATCGATCGTCGATCCGAGTTACGGCGCTCGGTTAACGGGCAAGGCCGGACCATACTCGATCGGTATCCTGACGGCCGACGACCGCTCGCCTGGATTGACAGTGGCACCTTCCGATCCCCTGGCTGGATCCCGCCAATACTTCACTATCGCCCGCGTGAGCCGTGACCTGTTCAAGCAGTCGAGTATCGGGGCGATCTACACGGACGAGGAATATCCGGCCGCAGGCGGATTCAACCGGATCGGCGGACTCGACAGCCGGTTGAAGTTCACCCCCAACTGGACAGCCACCATGCAATCGGTGGTGAGTTCCACGCAGCTGCCGGGCGGAGTGTATGAGGCGGGGCCGGCGTCGTATGTGGATACAACGTACGCTGGCATCCATACGACCTACGAATCGACGTATAAGGACATCAGTCCTGGATTCACGACGGTTCCGGGCTTTGTGAATCGCGTGGATATCCGCGACTGGTTCAACGAACTCGATTACCGATTTCGTCCGAGCGGCGGCCCGCTCGTTTCCTGGGGTCCGTCCATGCACACCGATTGGGTTTGGGCACACGACGGTACGCGGCTCGACAAGACGATCGATCCGAGCATGACCTTCAGCTTCAAGGGCCAAAGTTACGTGAAAATTTTTCCGTATACCGACTATCACGAGCGCCTGCGGCCCAGTGATTTCGCCGCGCTTTCCGCGGACCGCGACTATCACGAGCACGTGAGCACGGCATTGTGGGGCACGAGCTACGTAAAGTGGATGTCCTTGCAGGGATATTACGAGTCTGGCGATAGTGTGAATTTCGTGGCGCCGTTTGCGGCAACGCCGATTCAGTGCCCGGGCCTGCCCGCCGTGATTTCGACCGCATGCACGCCGTACCTGGCGAGAAGCGACGGGGCTTCGGCGCTGGTATCATTCCGGCCACTCTCGGCGTTGCGCATCGACAATACGTACCTGTTTACGCGGCTACGCGACCGCCAGACCGGGATGGCGATCTTTAACAACCACATCATCCGAAGCAAGTGGAACTGGCAGTTCAATCGGGAGCTGTCGTTCCGGATGATTCTGCAGTACACGTCGACGCTGGCGAACCAGCAGTTCACGTCGCTACAGACGACGAAGCAGCTCAACGGCGATTTCCTGTTCACGTACCTGATTCATCCGGGCACAGCGATTTACGTGGGCTACAACGGCGACTTTCAGAATATCGATCCGGAACTGCAGCTGGATCCCACGGGAAACCTCCTGCGAACGCGGGATCGGTTGATTAACGACGGGCGGCTGTTTTTCGTGAAGGTCTCGTACTTGTTCCGGTTCTAACGCGTGATCGCATAATCAGGAACGCGATGCAGGAAAGAGGACTATGTTTGACAGGCGGGACGCGGGTCACCCCGCCGTCCAAAAATGTGGGTATGTCACGTGCGGGGTCGAAGCTGGATCTGTCTGAGTCGTAACCCGGCTACAATGTCGGCAACATGATTGCGCATCTCCGCGGAAAGCTGCTCGTCAAACATCCCAATCAGGCGATTGTTGAGACCTCCGGCGTTGGCTACGACGTCACCATCAGCGTGCCGACTTTCTCGGATCTGCCCGTGGTAGGCAGTGAAGTCTCCCTGCACATTCACACGCACGTACGCGAAGACCTGATCGCGTTGTATGGATTTTTGCGTCCGGCGGAAAAAAAGCTCTTTGAAAAACTTATTACGGTGAGCGGGATCGGGCCGAAGCTGGCGATTACAATCCTGAGCGGCATGCCCGCCGATGAGATGACGGGGGCGATCCGCGGCAACGACGTTGCCCGGCTTACTCGGATTCCCGGCATCGGGAGGAAGACGGCTGAACGCATGGTGCTGGAACTGCGTGACAAGTTGGCGCCGCAAGCTGCCGGACCCGAGCCGATGGCTCCCACGATCAGTCCAGTGGAAGAAGATGTACTCTCGGCGCTGCTCAACCTGGGATACCAAAGGCCTGCCGCAGAAAAGGCGCTGGCGAGCGCGATGAGGTCGGGCAAGACGCAATCGTTCGACGGTCTGTTCCGCGAGGCGATGAGCGGGCTGGCGAAATAGCGTCGGCGAATCGGAGTGGAGCAAATTCTCCGGTTAGTGTCCTACAAACCTTAGGTACAGATCCCGGTCCAACTTGCAAATCTCGGCCATCTCCTTCACCTTCTGCCAGGCCTCGCGCTGGGACTCGTCTTTGGCGCGATCATGCACGCGCTCCCACTCCACGAGAAACTCCTCCGCCTGCAGGTGGTTGAAGACCGTCTTGCCAAAGGGATCGATGCCACGCAGTAGCGGAAAATCTCGCTCGTCATTGCCGGGAATGACCCCATGCAACATGACCCACTCGCCGCGTTCTCCCAGGTCATCTTCGAGTTTCACCACCAGCGACATGCAGCCTCCGGCCAGAAAGCTGCTGAGAATGTATCAGGGCACCCGCCAATTCTCCAGAGGGGGAACGCCCCACGGAAGTGCTATTTGCCGATGCAGAAGGTGGTGAAGATCAGGTTGAGAATGTCATCGGTAGTTGTGGCGCCGGTAATTTCGTCGAGAGCGTGCAGAGCGTTGTAGAGATCGAGGAGCAGCATCTCGTGCGGGACCTTGTTTGCGACGGCGGCTCTCGCCGCGGCAAGCGCGGTCAGCGAATCGCGTACCAGTTGCTGGTGACGTGCGTTGGTGAGGAAACCGCTTTCCAGCTGCAGACCGCCATCTCCTCCGATGTGGCGCAGGATTTCCGAGCGCAACGCGTTGATTCCCTCGCCCGTCACCGCCGATGTGCGCACGGACGCTAACTGAGAACTGAGAACTGGGAACTGAGAACTCTTAATGTCGGCCTTGTTTTCGACCAACACGGCGGGACGTTGCCCGACTTGCTCCAACAGTTCGCGATCTTCGGTAGCGACGGGCTGCGACGCATCAAGCACGACGAGGACGAGGTCAGCCTCGGCGAGAGCCTCCATGGACTTGCGGATGCCGATGCTTTCGGCTTCGTCGAGCGCGCGTCGGATACCGGCAGTGTCGACGAGCTTGACCGGAATTCCGCCGATCGCCACCGTCTCGCTGACCAGATCTCGCGTGGTGCCTGGTGTCGCCGTCACGATGGCGCGCTCGCGCTCGACCATCCGGTTGAAGAGGCTCGACTTCCCAACGTTGGGGCGCCCCACGATGGCAAGGGTGAGGCCTTCATGCACGATCTTGCCGTAGGCGAAGCTGGCAGCCAGATCGGTCAGTGGCCGGTGCACCGTGTCGACGAGATCAAGGATGGTGGTGTCGGGGAGGATCGAAATGTCGTCCTCAGCGAAATCGATTCCGGCTTCGAGTTGCGCGATGAGAGTAACCAGGTCTTGCTTGATCGGCTTGAGGCGCTTTGAGAGGGCGCCCTCGAGCTGTTGCGCGGCAACTTTCGCTTGAAAGATGGTCTGCGCGTCGATGAGGTCGCGGACCGCTTCGGCCTGGGTGAGGTCGATGCGTCCGTTGAGGAAGGCTCGCATGGTGAACTCGCCCGGCTCAGCGAGGCGGGCGCCGCGAGCGAGAGCGATCTCGACGATATGGCGGAGAACGACGGGCGAGCCGTGGGCGGCGATCTCCACAATGTCGTCCGTGGTGTAAGAGTGCGGCTTCGCGAAGTAGGTGACGACGACTTCGTCGATGCGGGTGATGGGGCCGTGGACGTTCGAGATCGGAGCCGAGCTTTCGCTCGGCATGGACAGCCGAGAGCGGCTGTCCCCACGTGGTTCGTGGAATGGCTCGACCAGCTCGCAAAACATGGCGCGGCCGGGCTCAAAATCGTGCTTAAGGCGGAGCATGGGCGTCGCGATCGAGCGCGCGTCCGGTCCCGCCAGGCGGACGATGCCAATACCGCCACGGCCGGGCGGCGTCGCGATGGCGACGATGGTGTCGTCGAGGTTCACTCGAGAATTGTAGCGGGAGGACGAAGGGTGTTACGGCACCGTCTTGCGCGCAGGTTTCCCGCCCCCGCGGGCGTCGTTGCTGTAGACCACGACACACCGCCGCAGACCTTCGCCTTCGCTCTCGGTGTGCAGGTCGACTTCATCCCGCAACGCCAGGTGAACGATTCGCCGCTCGCGCGAGGACATCGGCGCGAACTTGTAAGGCGCGCCGGTCTTACGGACTTTATCGGCCGCCACGCCAGCAGCCATGCGCAGTTCTTCCAGACGCATGGCGCGGTGATTCATGCAGTCAAAAGAAACTTTCTCGTGCTCGTTGCCGGGCAGGCGCAGCATTTCGAGCGCAAGCAATTCGATCGAGCGCAGGAGCTCGGCGCCGCGCTCCAGCATCAGTGGAGAATCCGGCCCTGCGAACTCCACCAGGATTTCCGGTTTCTCCCAATCGCGCGCTTCCGCCAGCGGCGGGTCCACGGTGATACGGTATTTCAGGCGGAGGCCGGAGTTTGCAATGACTCCTCGCAGAAGTTCGTTGATCCGGTTGGCGGCGGCGATTTTGTCAGGTATGGGCATAGGAAAGCAGCTCTTAGCGATTAGCCTTCAGCACTTAGCCAACTTCTTCAATCTCTGCGGGTCGAAACTTGCGACTCAAGAAATCCAAGGCCAAAATCAGCGGAGACTGAGAGCCGATTGCTGATGGCTGACAGCTATTTATCCTTCTTCCGCGCCCGTTTTTCGGCGAGTCTCCGGATTTCCTGTCCGGTCGCGGTGCGATTCATCACAGCCTGCTGAATCATCGAGATCAAATTGCTCTCGGCATAGTAAAGGTTCAGCCCGGCGGCAAGGTAGCGGAAGATGAATCCCATCATAATGGGCATGAAGACCATCATCATCTTCTGCTGGGATGGATCCATTCCCGTCATCGGGGTCATGCGCTGCATGATGAACATGCTGATCACGAGAAAGATCGGCAGAATGTAATACGGATCAAACGCGGACAGATCCTTGATCCAGAGCCAGTGCGCGAACCTCAGGTCCAGCGCCACGCCCAGCATGCGGTAGTAGGCAAACAGGAAGGGCATCTGGATGAGCAGCGGCAGACATCCAGCCGCGGGATTCACCCCATGTTCCTTGTAGACCGCGGCGATCTCTTCATTCATTGCCTGCTTGCGCGGGTCGCGCATGCCGTACTTCTTGTATTTCTCCTGGATCGATTTGATGTGCGGCGCGACACGTTGCATTTCAAGCGCCGACTTCTGCTGCATGAAGCGCAGCGGCGATAGCAACAGACTGATGATGAGCGTTTGAATCACGATCGCCCATCCCCAATTGGCGACCATGTGATCGTGGGTCCATTTCAACCACAAGAACAGCGGGCGTGCGATGTAGCCGAGCCAGCCGAAGTCGACCAACTTGCGAAGATCGGGCTCACTCGAACCCGACAAGCCAGCCACCGGCACCTTCTCGAGAACATCCAAGGCCTTTGGCCCGACGTACAACCGCTGCAACGTCGGCGCGCCGACCTGGCCAACCGCCGCGCCCAGCACTTCAAGCGGATGCTTGGCATCCTGCGGATTGTCGAGCGGATTTCGCAGCGTCACCAGCGCCGCGTTCGCGCGGTCATCGGGGAGGAAAACTGCCGCGAAATACTGATCGCTCACCCCCGCCCAGTTGAACGGGCCGCGGATCGTGCTGCCGCCAACCACTTTTTTAATTGCCAGTCGCTCGATGTCGCCGCCGTTTTCATACTCGACCCGACTGGCCGCGTAGAGGGTCGGGCTAGTCTCGTCGCCGAATCCCGCCGGCCATGTCGGGAACGCGGTAACGATCGCACCCTTCACCGACGCCGACGTATCGACGTGGACCACGTACGTGGAATCGAAGTGAAACGTCTTGCGGACCGCGATATCGGAATCTGAATACTCGAATGTGAGATCGGCGGGTGCGGTGGCGGTTCCCGTCGCTGAGGGAACATACAAAACGGAATTCAGCTTGTTGCGCAGGCTCTCGTCATACGTCCACAAAGACAGCGGATAGCCATATTTCACGGCAGCAGCGTTGTTGACCAAGTCGAGGGGCTTTCCGCTGTCATCGTTAAATTTCTTCAGAACCCAGGATTTCACTTGGCCGCCGCGGTTGCTGAAGCTGATCCGGTAGAGATCGTTCTCGACGACGGTGGTCGATTCGGAGGACGCCTGCTTGGATCCGGCAGGCGGCGGAGCGGAAGCACTCGCCGCTGCGGACACGGGTGCCGGCTGCGAATTGACCGGTGCGCTCTGTTCCGGGGGCCGCGGGCCTTCCTGGGGTTTCGGGCCATACTTCTTCAGCAGCGGCTGCGATGCAAGAATGATAAGAAAAGTGATCGCAAAGACGAGAAGAAGTCTGCGCTCGGTTCCGGGCTCTTGCTGGGGATTTTGAAATTCTGCCAATGCGTTACCGTTTGAAACTGATCTTCAATGCGCGCGACCTTAATTCGCGCGACAACCGTGGTCGTGAATCTGGTCGGCCGTCCATCCTTTACATCTGGGTTCGGAAGCCGAGACTCCGTCGCGAACCACCGGGTCGTAACCGCTTTGCGCAAACGGATGACAACGAAGGATTCGTCCCAGGCCCATCATGCTTCCTCGCAACACTCCGAAGTGTTCGATGGCTTCCATCGCGTACTCGGAACAGGTCGGCACGTACCGGCACGACGCGGGCAGCCAGGGCGAAATCACCAGCTTGTATCCCCGCAGCAACCACAGCGCAATGTTTCGTGCGATCTGCATATTTGAATCAACCTGGGAGCTGCTAACTCTCTGTCCGACCCGCTTGCCTACTATGATGTACGCGGCCGGAGGTCCGCGGGTTCACTGGCGCGGCTTTTCCGACAGCTTCTGCGCGATCACTTCGAATGCCCGGCTGACTTCCGCCAGCAATGCCGAGAACTCCGCCGTCTGCAAACTCTTCTTCGGATTGATGACCACATCCGCCGCCGGCGTAATCGCCGGACGCGTCAACCGCACCGACTCCCGCAACCGGCGTTTCAAGCGGTTGCGATCGACCGCGCCTCCCAAGGCGCGGCCAACAGTGAATCCAACCCTCAATCCTTCGCCCTCCGCCCGCCGCAGGTAAAACACGGTCATGTGCGCGGAGAAATGGCGGCGCCCCTGTTTGTATACCCGCTCAAAGTCAGTGTGCCGCAGCAACCGCCCGCTGCGCGGATTTTTCTTTCGGCTCGCGGATGAGTTGGCCGCTCTTTCGGGAGCCATGGATGAACCGCCTGCTCACAAACTCGCCTGACACTGCCTCGCGGCAGCCGCCTCAGTTCACGACCATCTGGATGCCGGCAGAAGCCGGCCCAAGGAAAAAGGGGAAGTCTACTCGCGGAAACCGGGCTTCACTGAAACCCGCTTGCGACCCTTAGCGCGCCGGCGTGACAGTACCTGGGCTCCGCTCTTGGTCTTCATACGTGTCCGGAATCCGTGCTTCTTCGAGCGCTTACGCCGGTTCGGTTGGAAAGTGCGCTTAGGCATGAAAAATAGCTGCTCCTGATTCGATCAATGGCGTCGAGGCGAACGTTGAGTATAAATGACCGACCTTCAGAGGGGCAAACCGATGAGCTTCCGTGCACATAAGTGAAGTGTGTCGGAGAGCGAATTGACATTTCGGGAAGGCGAAGAGGTTTGTTGCCGCGAACTCTATTCCTAAATTTTAGCGCTTGAAAATTTGTCGCTCGTGTGAGCAGCACCGACGAATCGTCGTGACGATCGCTGCGCGAGCGCAAATGAACTTTCTGCTTACCTGGATTTTGAACGCAGAACAGCAAAAAAATTCTCGTAGAGCGTGCGCCCAAGCGGTCCCGCGAAATGCCACGTCCCACAAGGCATTTCGGCGCATCCCCGCGTGGAACAATTTTTGCACTACTGGCGCTGCAGTTATACATTCGCTACTTGACAGGACAATTTCTTCGCGCTTTGAATTTGTGTGACGCGAAAAAATCTTTCGCGAACTTTTCCACACGACAAAATATTTTGTGCTAGTATGCCGCCTGATCTTTACTGAAATTTTCTTTTGTCCGTGTAACCGCTTCCGATAAATCAGGTGGCGTTCTGCGCTAGACAGAAATTCATCGCAAGAAGTCTTTAACAGTCGGGCCCGTACCAGCCGCCGGCCCCGAGATGAGCGTTTATGTCTGTTCCAAGTACAACTCTTCCGGCGAATCCTTGGATTCGCATCCTCGACGCGCTCGAGAAGAAAGTAAATCGGCACTCGTACGATACATGGCTGAAGCCTACCCGCTATAGTCACGCGAATGGTGGAATCCTCTTCGTTCGTGTTCCGACCGTCGAGTTTCGCCACGTGGGCGACAAGTATGCCGACCTCATCCAGGAAGCCATCGACAACCTGGGCCTCGAATATCAAGACGTAAAGTTCGTAACACCAGACGACGATCCGGCATCAACTCCGCTGCGCCATGATGGAGGACTCTCGGGGTTCGCTTCTGCGGCTCCAGCGACAGCTCCGAGCGCCGGTTCGCAGGCGCGCTTCGATTGGGATGGCGCCGCTCAACTCAATCCGCGGTACACCTTCGACGCGTTCGTGATCGGCAGCGGAAACCAGTTCGCTCATGCCGCATGCCAGGCGGTTGCCGAACGGCCCTCCAAGGCCTACAACCCGCTGTTCCTCTACGGCGGCGTCGGCATGGGCAAGACGCACTTGATGCAGGCCATCGGGCACGAGATCAAGAAGCGTCAACCGCAGGCAGCCATCTGCTACGTCTCCAGCGAGAAGTTCACCAACGAGATGATCAACTCGCTGCGCTACGACAAGATGACCAGTTTTCGGGACAAGTTCCGCAACGTGGACGTGCTTCTGGTCGACGACATCCAGTTCCTCGCGCAGAAGGAACGCACGCAGGAAGAGTTCTTCCACACCTTCAACGCTCTGCACGAGTCGATGAAGCAGATCGTCATCGCAAGCGACCGGCCGCCGAAGGAACTGGCCGAAGTTGAAGACAGGCTGCGCAGCCGTTTCGAGTGGGGCCTGATCGCCGACATCCAACCACCCGATCTTGAGACCAAGGTTGCCATCCTGCAGAAAAAAGCAGAGCAGGAAAAAGTTACACTGCCGACGGACGTGGCTCTTTACGTGGCGTCCAACATCCGTTCCAACGTGCGCGAACTGGAAGGCGCGCTGATCCGCCTGGTTGCGCACTCCTCCCTCATCGGCGCAGAAATTACCCTCCCCTACGCCCAACAGGTACTGAAGAACTTCATCGATTCCCAGGCACGCAAGGTCACGATCGAGTCCATCCAGAAAGCGACGGCCGAGCAGTTCGGCCTGCGCCTGGCGGAGATCAAGCAGAAGAACAATTCGCGCGCGATCGTTTATCCGCGGCAGATTGCGATGTATCTGGCCAAGCACCTGACCGAAGCGTCCCTGCCCGAGATCGGCCGCCAGTTCGGCGGCAAGCACCATACTACGGTGCTGCATTCGGTCGAAAAAATCGAAGAAGTTCGCAAAAACGATAAGGATTTGAACAGGCTGATTAACAAACTGACCGAGCAGTTGGGCGGTTAATCGCGGGCGCGCGCAGTTTTCCACCAAACGGGAGTCTCTTCCTTGCGACTCTCTGTGGAGCAGATGTGGAAGCTGTGTAAGGGACGGGCGCTGGTTCGCAATTGGACCCAAAACTAGTATGGACTCCGCTGTCTGCCGGTCCTATTTTGGACATGAGGGGTGAGACGGGAAGAGATGGGGAAGGTGGGACTTAACCCAGATTTCCACTTTTCCGACCTGCCTACGGTTACTGCTGGTTTTATGGGTTTTTGATTTGATATAACCAAGTACAAGAAGTAGCGCCGCCACACGGGAGATTCTGTTATGCCGGTTGAAGTGGCCACTGCGACTGGAACCATGGAGATTACGGTCAGCAAGTTCGAACTGTTGCGCGAACTGACGGCAACCCAGGGAGTCGTAGAACGCAAGACAACGATCCCCATCCTCTCCAACTATCTCTTCGAAGCATCCGCCGACAAGCTCTCTCTCACCGCGACCGATCTCGACCTCAGCCTGCGCACTTCATGCAATGCCAAGGTGAAGAAGGAAGGGTCGTGCACGATTCCGGCGCGCAAGCTCTATGACTACGTAAAGCTGCTGCCGGACGCCGAGATCACGATCAAGCTGCTCGAGAACCATTGGGTGAGCATCCGCTGCGGGCGCTCGAACACGAAGATGGTTGGGATGGCGAAGTCGAATTTCCCGAGCCTACCAGTATTCCCGACGGCAGGTGTCGTGAAGATTTCGGCGCCGGTGCTGCGCGCGATGATCGCTAAGACAGGATTCGCCATAGCGAATGAAGAGTCGCGCTACACGTTGAATGGCGCCTTGATGGTGCTGAAGCCGGAGTCGATCACGATGGTCGCGACCGACGGGCATCGGCTGGCGCACATCGAGCGCAGCGGCGAGAAGTTTGAAGGCGTGTCGGGCGAGATGAAGACGCTCATCCCGAAGAAGGCGATGGACGAGTTGAAGTCGCTGGTCGATTCCACCGACGTCGAAACGATCGAGTTCGCCAAGGACGAGTCCACTCTATTCTTCAGGATCGGGCCACGGCTTTTGACGTCGCGCCAACTGACCGGACAGTTCCCGAACTTCGAGGCCGTGCTGCCGAAGGACAACAACAAACTGGTCAGCCTCAACGGCGACGATTTCAACGCGGCTATCCAGCGCGTGGCGCAGTTTTCCGACGAGCGGTCGCGCGCGGTGCGCCTGAAGCTGGAGAAAGGCGAACTGAAGCTTTCAGCTTCCTCGACGGAGACCGGTGAATCCGAAGACTCCATTGAGACGCCATACCAGGGCGATGGCCTGACGATTGGCTTCAACGCGACTTACATTCTCGACTTCCTGAAGGCTGTTGGATCGGGCGATGTAAGTCTGGAACTCAAGGACCCCCAGTCCGCCGGGCAGTTGCGTCCGTTAGGGAGCGAGGATTACAAGTACCGCTACATTGTCATGCCGATGCGGATCTGAAAACGGCAAGGTTCGGGGTCTCGAGTTTCAAAGTTTTAAAGCGGATTCAAGAGAGCACCTTCGCGGAAGGTGCTCTTGTTCATAGGTGGGATAGTCTTCCGGCTCCGAAACTTGAAACCAGAAACTCGAAACCTGCCAACCTGAACTGCTCCACCCTGCACCGACATTCGCTAGTTCTTGACCTCCGCGTCTCCTGCGCATTAGAGTGTCGGCCACTTTAAATTTGAGGTGGCGACTTATGCTCGATGGTTTCAAGAAATTCATCCTTCGTGGCAACGTAGTCGACATGGCTGTCGGTGTCGTGATCGGCGCCGCGTTCGCTACCGTGGTCGGAGCTTTTACCAAAGACCTGCTGACGCCGTTGATTGGCGCGGTCGTGGGCAAAACAGGGGACTTCGCAACCTTCAAATTCAGCATCCGTGGCAGCGACTTCAACATTGGAGATCTGATCAATCAGGCGATCTCTTTCCTGCTGATCGCAGCTGCCGTGTATTTCTTTGTCGTCCTCCCGGTCAACGCCTTGCTTGCGCGGATGCACAAGAGCGAACCCGCCGCGGCGCCGACCACCAAGAAGTGCCCCGAGTGCCTGAGCGACATTCCGATCGAGGCGAGGCGTTGTGCGCACTGCGCCCAGCCAGTGGTGGGTAGGGCAGCGTAAGAGCCACCAAATACGCGTGGGCCTAGACGCCCTCGTCTGGGCGGTCGGGCGTAGCCCGACTTTCTTCTCCTTGGTTGCGCAACCGAACTGCGGAGCTTCGCTCCGCCGGACAGCCGGGGGCGGCTGTCCCCACGTGGTCCGTGCTCCCATCCTGTAACATCGAGCGAGATGCGTCATACGTTGATAGTTGCGGCTCTTTGTCTTGCTGTAATCTCGCTGTCGGCCATCGCGCAGGAGTCGACTTCCGCTTCGTCCTCCTCCAAGTCCAAGCAAAAAGCCGAGCAGCGCGTGAAACCGGCCGCGCCGGCTGCTACCGACGAGGGTCTTTACCGCAACGCCGAATTCGGATTCACCTATCACGTTCGTTACGGCTGGGTGGATCGCACGGAAGCCATGCAGCCTGAAGAGAACGATCCCTCCAAATCTCGGCTGTTGCTCGCGGCGTTCGAGCGTCCGCCCGAGGTCACGGGAGAAGGTGTCAACTCGGCGGTGATCATTACGGTCGAAAGCGCTGCCACCTATCCTGGATTGAAAACGGCTGCCGACTACATGGGCCCGCTGACCGAGCTGACGACGGCCAAAGGTTTCAAGGCCACGCAGGAGCCGTACGAATTCCCCGTCGGCTCCCAGACGCTCGTGCGCGGCGATTTTACGAAGAATCTGGGTCAGCTCACCATGGTTCAGTCATCACTGGTAATGCTGCATAAAGGTTCGATCGTCTCGTTCACCTTCATTGGCGGAAGCCAGGATGAGGTCGAAGAGCTGATCGAAAAGCTCGCTTTTTCAGGCTCCAGCAAGCGCCATTGACACAAAGCAGTACAAAAGGCCGGACTCACCCCTCGGAAAGGCCCCTAAACCCCTCGAAAAACGAGAGTTACCGACCCGGTTCCGGGGTCGAAAAAGGGGTCGTTTTATGGTAGAATTTAATCAGCTTGGGAAGCCCCTAAGTCCAATAAATATCAATAATTTGAAGTCGATTCAGGGGCGCCGGAAAAGTACACCATCCAGGGCCAAGAGACCAAGCGTTTTTCCACGGAGCTGAATGGCCACCAAAGAGACTCTCGACAACACTGCGCTCGCCGATAGCAAGGCAAAAAATGGAAAGGCTCCCGAGGGAGCCAATGGAGATTACACCGCCGATTCGATCAAGGTACTCGGCGGCATGGAAGCGGTTCGCAAACGGCCGGCGATGTACATCGGCTCGACCGGTGAGATGGGATTGCATCACCTGGTCTATGAAGTCGTCGACAATTCGGTCGACGAGGCGCTCGCAGGTCACGCCGACAAGATCGACGTGACGATTCACATCGACAATTCCATCACCGTCGTGGACAACGGCCGCGGCATTCCCGTCGACAACATGGACATTGACGGCGAGAAGGTTCCCGCCGCGCAGGTGGTGATGACCAAACTGCACGCCGGCGGGAAGTTCGATTCATCGTCGTACAAGGTGTCCGGCGGCTTGCACGGTGTGGGCGTGTCGGTCGTGAACGCGCTCAGCGAGGAACTTGAACTCGAGATCTGGCGCGACGGGTTTACCTGGGAGCAGACGTATTCGAAGGGCGAGCCCACCAGCAAGCTGAAGAAAGCTGGCGCTGCCAAGGTGAAGACGGGCACCAAGGTGCACTTCCTGCCCGACAAGACGATCTTCACCGCGACGGAGTACAACTACGACACGCTGGCCCAGCGGTTGCGCGAGCTGGCCTTTCTCAACAAGGGCCTGGTGATTACGCTGACCGATGAGCGCACCACCGATGCGAAGACCGGCGAGCCCAAGCAGACGACGTTCAAGTACAACGGCGGCATTGGCGAATTTATCAAGCACCTCAATCGCGGTAAGCAAGTACTGCACGATAAGCCGATCTATTTCGAATTCCCTGACTCCGACAAAGCGGACGTCGATGTGCAGGACGTCGCCGATGCTGCCAAGATGGCACAGAGCAGCGTAAAAGACATCAAGATCGAAATCGGCTTGCAGTACAACGACGCCTACTCCGAGAGCGTCTTCAGCTTTGCCAACAACATCAACACAGTCGACGGCGGCACGCATCTCTCCGGCTTTCGCACCGCGCTGACCCGCACCATCAACTATGCAGGCCAGCAGATGGGCCTGTTCAAAGACGTGAAGGAAAACCTCTCCGGCGACGACGTGCGCGAAGGCCTGGTGGCCGTGATCAGCGTGAAGCTGCCACAGCCTCAGTTCGAAGGTCAGACCAAAGGAAAGCTGAATTCTGACATTTCCGGGCTGGTTCAGAAAGTCGTGAACGACAAACTGGGCGCGTTCTTCGAGCAGAACACCACAGTCGCTCGCAAGATTATCAACAAGGCGATTGACGCAGCCCGCGCGCGTGAGGCTGCGCGTAAAGCCCGCGATCTGACTCGCCGCAAGGGCGCACTCGACGGCGGCGGTCTGCCGGGCAAGCTCGCCGACTGCTCTGAACGCGATCCGAACCGCTGCGAACTGTTCCTGGTTGAGGGCGAATCCGCCGGCGGAACCGCCAAGCAGGGACGCGATCGGCGCTTCCAGGCGATCCTGCCGCTAAAGGGAAAAATTCTCAACGTCGAGAAAGCGCGTTACGACAAGATGCTGGCGCACGAAGAAATCCGCGCCATGATCACCGCCCTCGGCACCGGCATCGCCAAAGACGACTTCGATCCGGCGAAGCTCCGCTACGCGAAGATCATCCTGATGACCGACGCCGACGTGGACGGCTCGCACATCCGCACGCTGCTGCTCACGTTCTTCTTCCGGCACATGCAGGAGCTGATCAAGCGCGGTAACGTCTTCATCGCGCAGCCGCCACTTTTCGGTGTGAAGAAGGGCCGCTCGCATCAGTACATCAAGAACGAAGACGAGTACGACAAGGTGATGCTAAAGCGCGCTGCCGAGGGCGTGGTCGTCCGCTACGGTGAAGGCGCGGCCAAGCTCGAGACTGCGAACTTGTCGCGCTTCATGTCGGTGCTGAAGGAGTATCTTGGCTTCTTCGACAAGGTAGACAAGCGCGTGCGTGATGAGCGCATCACCGAGTTGTTGCCGAAGATCGATCTTTCCAAGCGTACGGACTTCGAGGGTGATAAGAAGACTCAGCCCAAAAAGATCGAGAAACTCGACAAGGAACTGAAGAAGCTGCAGAAGGAACTCGGCCTGAAGAGCGTCGAGATGCGCTTCGACGAGGAGCACAACCTGTGGGAGATTGTGTTCGTCAACTCGCAGGGCGCGGAGCATCTCATCAACTGGGAGCTGGCCTCCAGCCCCGAGTACCGGCAGATGACCTCGAAGTTCAAGCAGGTCGAGCCTTACATGGAGCCGCCATTTGTAGTCGAAACGGTAGCCCGTGGCTCCGTGTCTGCTAGCGCCAACGGCGACGAGTCTGCCGAGGCTGAGGCCGAAGAAGGCGAGAAGGGGGAGAAGAAAGCCGCGAAGCCCGCAGGCAAGTCCAAGGCGAAAGAGACCGACGTGATCGAGCTGCAGTCGGCGCGCGACCTGTTCGAGTTCGTGAAGAAAGAAGGCAGCCGCGGCTACGACGTGCAGCGCTACAAAGGCCTGGGCGAGATGACCGCCGAGCAGCTCTGGGAGACGACGATGGATCCCGAGCGGCGCACCCTGCTCTCCGTGAAGCTGGAAGATATCGCCGAAACCGAGACGATCTTCACCACGCTGATGGGCGAAGACGTCGAGGCACGCCGCAAGTTCATCGAAGAGAACGCCCTCGACGTGAAGAACCTGGATATCTGATTGTGGCGCGGGCGCCCTCGCCCGCGTGCTCTTGATTTCGATCTAGACTTGTGTGGGCGGCAGTTGAGCCGCCCATTTTTCTTCTCTTAAATCATGCCACGCGTCGCCCTCGTCACATCGTCGAAGTTTCCTGACTTGACCGCCGACGATCATTTACTTCTGGCGCCGCTAGCCGAGTGCGAGATTCAGGCTGAGCCCGCGATCTGGGACGATGCCACCGTAGATTGGTTGTCCTACGACGCGATCGTTCTGCGCTCAACCTGGGACTACCATCTCAAGCCGGAAAAATTCCTGCGCTGGCTTGATTCACTCGCGGGTGCGAAGGCGCCACTGTGGAATCCGCCCACATTGGTCCGCTGGAATGCGAACAAAGCGTACCTGCGAGTTTTAGACGCCAGTGGCGTCGCGATCGTTCCCACAATCTGGCCTGAGGCCGGCGAGCAGATGTCATTGCGAGAGAAGTTGCGGGCGTTGGGCTGGAAGAAGGCCGTGGTCAAGCCGCGCATCTCAGCGACGGCATACCGCACACAGCTGGTGGCCGTTGAGGACGCAAATTCAGCGCAGCCACTGGTCGACGAACTACTCGCTGGTCCCGGAGTGATGGTACAGAAGTTTATGGATTCGATCGTAGATGAAGGCGAGTGGTCGCTGATTTTTTTCGATCGCACGTTCAGTCATGCGATCCTCAAGACGCCAGCATCCGGCGATTTCCGCGTGCAGAGTGATTTTGGCGGCAGTGATCATCTCATGGATCCGCCCGCGCATGTTTTGCAATCGGCAACGAACGTTCTTCAGGCCGTTGAACCCACTCTATATGCGCGCGTTGACGGTGTCGTGAAAAGCAACCAGTTTTGTCTCATGGAACTGGAATTGATCGAGCCGGCGCTGTTTCTCTCGTCCCATCCCGCCGCGCCGGCGCGCTTTGCGGAGGCCATCGCGAAGAAGTTGCCACGGCGAACCGCCTAGGAGCGGCCGCCTTCGCCTGCCCGGTGGAGCGAACTCCGCTCTCACGGAAACAAATCCCATGCAAGCCCCAGCCGCTTTGTCGTTCTCTGCAACGGGAGCCAAAAGCGCCTGCGAGGTGTCAGTAGTCGTGAAACACTGCGACAAAAATCGGTCTGACGCCAGGCAACGCGGATCGGCACCCGCAGATTCCAACTTCCCAATTCGCGGAGGTTCCCATGAAGCGTCACGTACGGGGCCCCAGGATGTTCGCTTTACCGTTTGCTCTTACCCTGTTGCTCCTCACAGCTGTCAACTTTCAACCGTCACTTCTAGCCGCGCCTCCGGCTGGAGAAACGTCCGGCCAGACTCCCGGCTCGCTGGGTATTGTCGGCAAGGACGGCAAGATCCAGGGCACGTGCCCGCTCAAGCATACCGAGGTGCGTGCCGGCATCAGCGGATTCCTGGCGCGGGTCACAGTCACACAAACTTTTGCCAACACGGCAACGCAGAACATCGAGGCGGTCTACACCTTCCCGCTGCCGCAGGATGCGGCGGTCGATGACATGACGATCCAGATCGGCGATCGCACAGTGCGCGGGCTGATCAAGCGGCGCGAGGAAGCGCGCGCCATCTACGAGAAGGCGAAGAGTACGGGCCACGTGGCGGCGTTGCTCGACCAGGAGCGGCCGAACATCTTCACGCAATCGGTGGCGAACATTGTTCCCGGCGAGCAGGTGACGGTGACGATCAGTTACGTCGAAACGCTGCGCTATGAAGCCGGGTCGTACGAATTCGTCTTTCCGATGGTGGTGGGGCCGCGATACATCCCCGGCCAGCCGACGGGATACCAGGGCAGCGGCTGGGCACCCGACACGAATCGCGTGCCGGATGCGTCGCGCGTCACGCCATGGGTTGCGGCGAAAGGAACCCGTGCGGGGCACGACATTTCGCTGGAGATCGCGCTCGATGCCGGAGTGCCGATCCAGGAGCTGCGCTCAAAGACGCACGAGATCGATATCGACCGCAAGGGACCGAGCCGCGCGACGGTTCATCTCCGCGACGAGGCGGCGATCCCGAACAAGGATTTCATCCTGAAGTACGACGTGGCGGGTGCACAGGTCGCCGACGCGATTCTGAGCACACCTGCGCCCGGGCGCTCGAAGCCCACGGGCGGATACTTCACGATGATCCTGCAGCCGCCGGCACGCTTGCCCGAGTCGGACATCCAGCCGAAGGAACTGGTGTTCGTGCTCGACACGTCGGGGTCGATGTGGGGTTTTCCGCTCGAAAAAGCGAAGCAGGTGATCAGCCGAGCGCTCGATGAACTCTATCCGGGTGACACGTTCAACCTGATTACGTTCTCGGGAGACACGCACATCGTTTTCCCGCAGCCGGTATATCCGACGGCGGAGAACATTCGCAAAGCGCAAGAAGTGCTGGCCACCCGCACCGGCGGCGGTGGCACCGAGATGATGAAGGCCATCCGCGCCGCGCTGGTGCCTTCGGACAAGCAGGATCACGTGCGCGTGGTCTGCTTCCTCACCGACGGCTACGTCGGCAACGACATGGAGATCGTCGGCGAAGTGCAGAAGCATCCGAACGCGCGTGTGTTTGCGTTCGGCATCGGCACGGCGGTGAACCGATTCCTGCTCGACAAAATGGCGGAGGCCGGGCGCGGAGCAGTTGAGTACGTCAACCTCGCTGATAAGGCTGACGAAGCGGCGGACCGCTTCTACGAGCGCGTGCGCTCGCCCCTGCTGACGGATCTGTACGTCGATTGGGGCGGTTTGCCAGTGACGGATGTGTATCCGCAGCGACTGCCTGATCTGTTCAGCGGACAGCCGGTGATCATTTCCGGGCGCTACACCCAGCCGGCGAGTGGGACGGTGCGCCTGAAGGGAACGCGCGCCGGAGGCCCGTTCAGCCGCGATATTCCGGTGACGTTTTCGTCCAGCACGCCGCCGTTCGACGCGCTCGCCGGTTACTGGGCGCGGCGTCGCATCGACGATTTAATGTCGCAGGACTGGCTCGGAATGCAGCGCGGCGCGATGAAGCCGGAAGTGCAGGCGCAGATCACGCAACTCGGCCTCGACTACAGGCTGATGACGCAGTTCACGTCGTTCGTGGCGGTCGAAGACAAAGTGGTCACGAAGAATGGTCAGCCGGAGCGTGTCGAAGTCCCGGTGGAGATGCCGGAGGGCGTGAGCCACGAAGGCGTGTTTGGAGTGCAGAAGGAATACGACATGTACCAGGCCAACGGAGTGATCGGTGGAGTTGGCGGAGGTATGGGCGCGGGCGTCGCCAGCAGTTCCTTGACGGTAATGGCGAGGGAGGCAATTCCACAGCCGACAAGAGTTGCGCCGGGCCCGCCGCCCTCGTCACAGATGGTGGTCCCCGCGCCGATGGCAATGCCGAAGAGCAAGAATCAGGTCAGCGGCGAACCGTTGGCAGATGCGCCGAAAGACGCCGAGCGCCGCGCGCTTGAAAGCAAACTGCAGCCCGCACTGCTGGCTGCGCTGGATTGCTTCCAAAAGTCGACGAATGGCGGAGCCTCGTGCCGGGACGTGCACTCGGGCAAGGTTGCGATCATGATCTTGTTCGCTGAGAACGCGCCGGCAAACACACACGCGCAGCTGCAAGCACTTGGCTTTGCATTCACCCAGGGACCTGTGGCGCAGTACATGGTCGCGGGGATTTTGCCTGTCGACAAACTCGACGAGTTGGCGAAACTGCCGTTCGTCAAGTTCGTCTCACTCCAACGCCGTTAACAACCTGGGGCCGAGTGGTGCTGGGCATCCCCCTCGCCAAAACGCTTGGCCCTCAGCCCTTTTCCAATGCCTCGTTGTCATCCTGAGCGCAGCAAAGGACATGCTTTTTCGTGTTGCTCCCGCCGATCGTTACTCCTGATTACTCTCGTGCAGTTACGCGCCCATCAGCTCAGCGCGTCCAGCGCAAGTTCAGGAACCTGCCTCGTTCTCTCACCAGGACGGAACATCGTCCCCAAAAGAAACGAGGAAACACACTTGAAACGCACTCTACTGACGCTGGCGTTGTGTACGGCATTGTTCGCCGTCGCGTGCGCTGAAGAAAAATCAAAAGGCAAGTCGGAGGAAGTTGCCGCCCAGTCGCAATCTGCACTGACTATCTACAACCAGAATTTTTTCGTGGCGCGCGAGCGCTTGCCCCTTGATCTGAAACCCGGCGCGAACCGGATCGACTACAACGGCGTGGCCGCGCACATCGAGCCTGACTCGGTAATCCTGCGCGATCCCGCGGGTCGCGCGCTGCAGATCCTGGAACAGAACTACCGCAACGATCCCGTGTCGCAGGAACTGCTGCTTTCGTTTTACGATGGCAAGACGATCGACTTTCTCGTGCAGCCCGGGCAAATCATCAAAGGTAAGATTATTCGCAGCGGTTACGTGCCGAGCTCCAATTACGCGCAGGGATACCAGCAGCAGCCGGCGTACAGCCAACCGATCATCGAAGTCGATGGCGTGTTGCGCTTCGGACTTCCGGGCCAGCCGCTGTTTCCTGCGCTCAGCCAGGATTCGATTCTTAAACCGACTTTGGGGTGGCTGCTCCAGACCGACAAGCCGGGCGCATTCGACGCCGAGCTTTCGTATGTGAGCGGAGGGATGAACTGGCACGCGGACTACAACCTGGTAGTCGCTGACGGCGCTACGAGCCAGACAAACCTTGTGGACCTTGTTGGCTGGATCACTATGCAGAACCAGAGCGGCAAGACTTTCGAAAACGCGCAGATCAAGCTCATGGCTGGGGACGTGAACAAGCTGGTCGCGGCGGGGGTGCCGATGGCAAAGGCCGTGAACTACGCGACGCGCGCTGCGGCCGAAGACGCCATGGCGCCAGTCGTGCAGGAAAAATCGTTTGACGAATTCCATCTCTACACGCTGCAGCGCCCGACCACGCTGCACGACGAGGAGACCAAACAGGTGGAGTTCGTGCGTTCCACCGGATTGCGCTCGCAGCGGCTCTATATCTACGACGGCGCGCAAGTCGCGCAGTACGCGTATTACAACGCCGATCAGATCCGTGGGGACACGAGCTATGGGACACAATCGAATTCCAAAGTTTGGGTGATGCAGGAATTCAAGAACTCCGATGCGAATCATCTGGGGATTCCGTTGCCGAAGGGTCGGCTGCGCTTTTACCGGCGCGACACTGACGGGCATCTCGAGTTCGTGGGCGAGAACACGATCGACCACACTCCGAAAGACGAAACGCTACGCGTATACACGGGAAACTCGTTCGACATCGTGGGTGAGCGCAAGCGAACGAACTATCACTCCGAGAACAGCCAGCACTGGATGGACGAGTCGTTCGAGATCCGCGTGCGCAATCACAAGAAGGAACCCGTCGAGGTGCGCGTTGTTGAGCACCTGTACCGCTGGCATAACTGGAAGATCGTGGAGCAGTCGAATGAATGGAACAAAAAAGACGCGCAGACCGTTGAGTTTCCTGTCACGGTGAAGCCGGATGGAGAGACCGTGGTGACGTACACAGTGCACTATTCGTGGTGAGTGGTGCTGTTGTTCGTTGGCCGCGTGGCGCCGAACTAAGTTCCGTACTTCGCTTGCGGATACCGTCTGGCGAACACGGCCCACAGCGCCAGGACAAGGAGGAAGCAAAGTACGCTGCCTTCGGGGCCGACGCTTCCTCCGGTCAGCCAACTTGGACCATGGAACGAGGGGCTGAGCAGGTGCCCGGGTTCCGTGGTTCCGCTGTCGGCGACACCACACAGGTAACTCTGGCCCCAGTCCCAGGCGGCGTGAAAGCCGACAGCGAACCAGAGTGTTCCCGTGCGCCGCAGCGTGAGGCAGAAGAACAGTCCGATAAACGCAGCACTGAGCGCCCCAACAAGGCCCTCGCCGGAATTCATCAGGTGAATCGCACCAAAAGCGAATGACATGATCACCGCACTTGGCCAAAATCCCAGACTGCGTCCAATCGTGGACACAAGGTAGCCGCGAAACAGGAACTCCTCAAATAGTCCGACCAGTAGGAAGAACATGCCCCAGAAGAATGCGAATCTCCAGATGCGCGCGCCGTGGAGTGCGAGATGTCCGAAGGAGAAAACGTGCGCTCCACGCAGCAGCAGCAATAAAACCACCATGGAAAGAATTCCCCACCCAGCGCCGGTCCAAAACAGTTGCCCGAACGCCTGCTTGCGGGGAAGGCCGTAGTCATCAAACGACCGGCCTTCGATACTCGCCATGAGAAACGCGGGCGCCAGCGCACCGATCAACCACGCGGCTTCTCCATACATTTCCTGCCAGAAGCGACCCACGCCTGAGGTGATGTCCGGGAAGAACGACCTGCCAAGCCAAAACAGGGCGTAAGCCACTGCGGCAAACACACCGAGATACAGCAGAATCCGCCATACGACACGCAGGCCGTCCGGCCCTTGAAAGATCTGTTCCGGCAAGCTTTTTGGGGGATTGGGGAGAGTTGCGGCCGCCGGGGCCAAAGGGTCCGGTGTTTTCTCTTCAGGCGATAACGACGGCGGAGGAACCGGATTGTTCATCAGGAACTTTCAGCAGGACTGGTCCTCGTCATGGTAAAACACTCGCTCGCCTCAGAGATCGATTTTTCCATGCGTGAACGGGCTGGAAAGCCACAATACATCGCAGGAACGCTGTTGCTCGTCTTTCTCGCTCAGTGCGTTTGGCTGGTAAGCCGCAGCCTGCGGGTCGGAGAGATGGACCTGCGCGAATGGTATCGCATCAACGCCGGCGTGCAACGCTGGCATTCGACGCCGGAGACCAGCGAACTGCCCGATCCGCACTCGACGTTCGCCCCCGGTCCTCCGCCGCGCATTCGCGACAACGACGGCGTTGATCCCGATCACTCCGCGCTTTGGTATCTGATTTCGTCGGCGCCGCTGCTGATCTGGCCAGGAAACTTTCAGTCGGAGTCGCTGTGGTATTGGGGATGGCTGGCGCGCGCGCCATTTTTGTTATTTGGCGTGATGCTGGGAGCTTCGGTATGGTACGTGGCACGCCGCCTGTACGGCAACGAGGGCGGATACATCGCGCTGACGCTCTACTGCTTTTCGCCGGGGATCATCCGCGCGGCGTCGGTGTGGTTCGCGGAACCGGAGACCGGAGCGGCCTGGGGAGCATTCGGCGCGGTCTTCACCAGCATCGCGGTGGCCCACACTTTGTATGCGCCGCGCGAAGTCGTGCTATGGAACTGGCGGCGAATTGCATTGCTGGCCGTCTCGCTCGCGCTCGCGATCGGTTCCCAATTTTCCTTGATCGTGGTGGTGCCGATCGGGCTGGCGTGCATGCTCTATCTGGCGCCGACACGTCGGGGCGCGGCGATTGCGATTTGGGCCGCGGCCTGCGTGATCGCACTCGTGATTTTGTTTGCGGCATATTTCTTTCACCCCTCGGAATTCTGGCGTGGCATGACCCACGCGAGCTGGCTCGGCTTCACCTGGGAGGCTTTTTCGATGCCAGGTGCGTATCGCGAACTTCTCGTCCAACTGGGACAAGGCAGCCCTGCGCTCACGCTCGCGCTACCGGTAGCCGTAACCATCTACGCCGCGTGGCCAAGGGCGCGCTATTTCGGCAACACGGCGCCTCTGTTGGTGTCGGTGATCTTCCTGGTACTTGGCGTCGCGACCCCGCATTACCAGGGATTGGGATTCCAGTTGGTGGCGCTGCCGTTTCTCTTTGTATTCGTGGCGGGAATCTGCGCCGATATGCTCGAGTCGAAGAACCGCGCTCTGGTGGTGGCGTCCGTCTTCGGACTCCTCATGGCGTATGGTCTTTGGAGCCTCAGCGAACTGCTGAGGGTCGGCTGACCCACCCGTCGCTTCTATGCCAGGCCCCGTGGCCAGGCCGGCAACGGGATAGCTGCTAATTTTATAAATCCAGCCGGACGAAGCACTTAGGCCGACAATTTTTCGTCTGAACCAGACATCTCCCGATTGCAAAGGGTTACCTGCATTACCATGCGCCGGCACCGTTCTGAAGTTGAGAGAACGAAACCTTCGTTCGCGCCATCTAACAAATTGGAGACGTCGTATGCGCGTCAAACAGGCGTATCATCTGCCCATGCGTTGGGCCCTGGTAGTTGGAATCTCTGTAGTCCTGCTCGCCGCACTTTCGGCAAGTGCACAGGTCAACGGCACTGCCCCCTGCGTGACCTGTTTCAACTTCGGAAATCATCAGGGATTCAATGGTGTTCCTCCGTCCGTGACGTCGTATGGCTTTGGGGGGAAGCCCGGCTTTCATGGCGTCGCGCCTGGTGTGACGTCGCTGGGTCCGAATGGCTGGACTGCGCGGCACCCGGGGGGAATTCATCAGCCCGGCGTGCACCATCCCGAGAATCATCGTCCACCGGACCATCGTCACGGCCAGGTTTACCTGTACCCGTACTTCATCCCGTACTACCCGGCGATGAATGGGTACGATGACGCGCCAGCCGATTCGGCGGACGCGGAGGATCCCGAAGAGTACCAAGGCGGGCCCACGATCTTCGACCGGCGTGGCTCAGGGACGTATTCGGATGACTTCGTCACAGAGCGGCCCAAAGCGTTTGTGCCCCGCCCGCCGGATCCACCGATGGAAGCGCAAAAGGACCCTGCTCCCGATCCGCCGGCAGCGCCGATCGCGCGCGAGCCCGACACCATTCTCGTTTTCAAAGATGGGCACAAACTCGAGGTTGGCAATTACGCGATCGTTGGGTCGAACCTGTTCGATCTGACGCCGGGACATCGCCAGAAAGTTGCGCTGGCTGATCTGGACGTTCCCGCAACGGAGAAGGCCAACGACGACCAAGGTGTAGATTTCAAACTTCCTGCGCTACCGGGCGCGAACTAAATTCCTTTATGCCGCGATATCTCTGGAGCGTCGCCTTTGCCGTTTCAATCTTGGCGACGCCCGGCGTTGCGCAACGCGGCGGTCATAACGGATTTCCCGTTCTCGCGCCTTCCTCACCACATAACGGATTCCCTGGGAACGGACATCATCGATCGTTTCCCGCAAGCCTGTATTTGGGAACGCCGTTTTGGGCCGACGACTACTATTCGAATGGAGAACAGGCGCCGCAGGTCTACGTGATCCAGGGGCCGTCGGCTCCGCAACAGAGAGCGGCCTTTGAGGAACCCAAACCGATCGTGCCTGTGATGATCGAGTTGCAAGGGGACCGCTACATCCGCCACGCGACGGGCGAGGTCTCCAATCCTCAGTCGAACTCCGCGAACGTGGCTTCGTCCGCCGATAGCGCCGTTTCCTCGAAGGCGAATGCCACATCGTTCGCCTCTCCCACGGCCGTCGAAGAGGCTCCGGCGGTGTTTGTCTTTCGCGACGGTCATCGCGAGGAGTCGAGCGATTATTCGATCATTTCTGGCGTGATTTATTCACGCGGCGATTACTGGACGAGCGGCTCGTGGTCGAAAAAGATCTTGCTCGCCGATCTCGACGTACCCGCGACCCTGCAGGCCAATCGGGAGCGCGGTGTGCATTTTCGTCTGCCGAACGCGCCGAACGAAGTGATCACAAGGCCGTAGATTCCTTGTGGCGCCAGGCATTCCGCCGTCTGTCACACCCGTTTTTCTTTGGCATCCTGAGCAAACTAAGGCGCAGCCGAACCTCGCGACGGACCCACTTCCCAGAAATTGTTTTTCCGCCGAACCCTCGCCCGCTCTGACTGCATCCTTAACTCCTGCATGAAGCCTCCCTGCGACGAAGCGGCAATGCGTTCCGGTGCAGGTGGCGCGCCGTGTGCGCCGCAATCCGGGCCGTGGATCCTCGCCGCTGCCATTCTCGGTACCAGCATGGCGTTCATCGATAGCACTGTCGTGAACGTTGCGCTGCCCGCCCTGCAGGCGACGTTCAATGCCACAGTCATCGACGTGCAATGGGTCGTCGAGTCGTACGGCCTTCTGCTGGGAGCGTTGATTCTGGCCGGCGGCGCCGCTGGAGACTTGTTCGGCCGGCGCAAGGTCTTTCTTTCAGGTATCGTTCTTTTTGCATTAGCGTCGATCGCATGCGGGCTGGCGCAAACCATCCAGCAGTTGATCGCGGCTCGGGCTATGCAAGGTTTGGGCGCAGCGTTTCTCACCCCAGGCAGCCTTGCGATCATCAGCGCGTCGTTTCCGCAAGAAGAGCGCGGTCGTGCGATCGGTACATGGTCCGGCTTCTCAGCAATTACCACCGCGCTTGGTCCCGTCCTTGGCGGATGGCTGATCCAGCATGCGTCCTGGCGCTGGATCTTCTTGATCAATGTGCCCCTCGCCGCGGCAGTTGTCGCGATTTCGCTGTGGCACGTTCCTGAAAGCCGCGGTTCGGAGGCGAAACGCCTCGACTATCTCGGAGCGTTTGTTGTCACCGTTGGCCTCGGCACGCTCATCTACGGGCTCATCGAATCGCCGCAGCTTGGCTGGGGACACCCGAGAGTTGTAGCCAGCTTGCTTGTGGCGGTTCTGTGCCTATTGTCGTTCCCGCTCGTGGAGCGGCGCGCCGAGTCGCCAATGGTCCCGCTTAAGCTGTTTCGCTCACGCACGTTTTCGGGCGCAAATCTTCTCACGCTGTTTCTTTACTCCGCGCTCGGCATTTTCTTTTTCATCTTCCCGATGAATCTGATTCAGGTGCAGGGATATTCCGCGACCGCTGCCGGCGCAGCAGCTCTTCCGCTGATACTGCTCATGTTTTTCCTGTCGCGCTGGTCGGGAGGACTCGTGACCCGGTACGGTTCGAAGCTGCCCCTAATCGTGGGGCCGGTGATCGCCGCCACCGGCTTCGTGCTTTTTGCTGTGCCCTCTATCGGTGGATCGTACTGGGCTACGTTCTTTCCGGCGTTTCTGATCCTCGGTTTTGGGATGGCCGTAAGCGTCGCTCCTCTCACAACTGTCGTGATGGGAGCGGTTGACCAGAACCACGCCGGTGCGGCTTCGGGGATTAACAATGCGGTTGCCCGCGTTGCAAGTCTGCTGGCGATTGCCGTGTTCGGAATCGTGATGGTGCAGGCTTTCGCGTCTCGCCTCGACCACAAGCTTGCCAGTCTGGAAGTCTCAGCCGAGGTGCGCAACGAGATGCAGGCGAATCGGACCAAGCTGGCTGGGATTGATATTCCGCGCCGCCTCGATGCCGTTCAAGCGCAGGAAGTGAAAGCCGACGTGTCGGCCGCCTTTATCTTTGCGTTTCGCGTGGTCGCCTGCTCGTGCGCACTGCTTTCCCTTGCGAGCGCGCTGTTCGCGGGCATGTTGATCGAGGGGAAGTCGGCAGCCAGGGGAAAGGCATCGAATCGACTGACCGCGGCAGCTGACTGAGACGCAACCGTAGACCGGACCAACCGCTCTGCGCGACCTTAAGAGCCCTTAGCTGAAGTACCACCCTCCGTTGACGTTGATGGTCTGACCAGTGATGTAGCCGTTCTGCGCCAGGAGAGCGACCACTGAACTCACGTCGTCGACCGCGCCAAAGTAGCCGACGGGAATGATCTCGGGATTGGCCTTTGGGTTCGACGTCACCATCTCGGTCGCGATCAAAGCAGGCGCAATCGCGTTGACTGTAATTCCTTCCTTCACCATCAGATTCGCGAGCGAGTGCGTCAGCCCAATCATGCCTGCTTTCGACGCAGCGTAGTGCGGCCCGACCACGCCTCCAGTCTGTGCCGCGACGGAAGAGAGATTGATGACGCGTCCCCATTTCTGCGAGCGCATTCCCGGCAGCACAGCCTGGGTCACCATGAAGGTCGATTTCAGATTCACGTCGATGATCTCGTTCCAGTCGTCCTCGGTGATGTCTTCGATCTTCTGCGAACGCGCGACGCCGGCGTTATTCACAAGGACGCTAACCACGCCAAGTTCACCTGCCACCAAGGCTGCCATCTTCTGAGCCTCTTTGGTCCGAGACACATCGGCGCAAACGGCAAATGCACGTCGCCCCGCCGCGCGTATCTGTTCACAGACCGCCTCTGCCTCATCGCCGCGCGTTCTATAGTTCACGGCAACATCACATCCGGCCTCCGCCAGCGCAATCGCCGAAGCCGCTCCGATGCCTCGACTCGCGCCGGTCACGAGCGCCACTTTTCCAGTCAAATCGTCCATGCAAACACTCCAGAATTCGCGTTTGGTAGCGTACCGCTTTGATCATCTTTGGGCTCGATACTTGCCCCCAGAAAACGCCCCTCTCATGATATAATCATGGGTACGTTAAGGCCTACTAACTTCCTGTAAATGCAATCATTTAGCTCTGTTCTGCGATCTTCACAGCCGGGCTCGAAAAGGAAGCGGACGATCCTGTCATCGAACGGGAGATCTGTGCCTGCGTTGCGCAAGCGGAGAGCTAACAGCTAGGAGCCAAAAGCTGCTTTATGGCAGACGATAAGAACCCAGAACTCCCATTGACTCCACCACCAGGCGGCGAAGGCGGCGGTGGGCCCGGTGCCCTGAACATTCAACCCGTCAACATCGAAGATGAGATGCGCCGGTCGTACCTCGACTATTCGATGTCGGTGATCATCGGCCGCGCGCTGCCTGACGTGCGTGACGGATTGAAGCCCGTGCATCGCCGCATTCTCTACACGATGCAGCAGATGGGCCTGCAGCCCAACCGTGCCACGCGTAAGTGCGCCCGCATCGTCGGCGACGTGATGGGCAAATACCATCCGCACGGCAATCTCGCCGTGTATGACGCTCTCGTCCGCCTCGCGCAGACCTGGAGCATGCGCTATCCGCTGGTCTTCGGGCAAGGGAACTTCGGTTCCGTAGATGGCGATCCGCCGGCTGCCGATCGTTATACCGAAGCCAAACTGGCGCAGGTCGCGACTGCGCTATTGGAGGATCTCGAGAAAGAAACCGTCGACTTCCGTCCAAACTACGACGGCAGCGAACGCGAACCCGACGTTCTGCCTACGCGCATTCCGAACTTGCTGGTGAATGGCTCCGACGGAATCGCCGTCGGCATGGCCACGAAGATTCCACCGCACAATCTCACCGAGATTGTCGACGCCACCATCACGCTAGTAAACAATCCCAGCGCAACCCTGCCCGAGATTCTGAAGTTCGTACAGGGTCCGGACTTCCCGACTGCCGGCATCATCCATGGCCGCGCGGGAATTCTCGAGGCCTACAAGACGGGCCGCGGCCGCTTCATGATGCGCTCCAAGGCCGCGATCGAGACTCTCACCAAAGACAAGCAAGCCATTGTCGTCACCGAAATTCCCTTCCAGGTGAACAAGTCGCGGCTGGTGGCGCGCATCGCCGACCTGGTCAACGACAAAGTCATTGACGACATTTCCGACGTTCGCGACGAAAGCGACCGCGAAGGCATGCGCATCGTGATCGAGCTCAAGCGCGGTGCCGAACCGCAGATCATCCTGAACCAGCTCTTCAAACACACCGAAATGCAGCAGAGCTTCAGCATGATCCTGCTGGCGATTGCGCACGGGCAGCCCCGCGAAATGGGCCTGATCCCGGCGATTCAGTACTTCATCGAGCATCGCGTCGATGTCGTGCGGCGCCGCACCGCGTATCTGCTCGCCAAGGCGCAGGACCGCGAGCACATCCTCGAAGGCTACCTGACGGCGCTCGATCATCTCGACAATGTGATCGTCATCATTCGCGGCAGCGCGAACCGCGCCGATGCCCGCGAGAACCTTGTCGCCTACTTCGGCGGCAAGAAGATCGATATCAATACCACGGGACGCGCACCCAAGCTGGATCCCGAGAAGCCGTTCACCGCGAAGCAAGCGGACGCGATCCTCGAACTCCAACTGCACCGCTTGACTAGGCTCTCGATCGACGAAATCTCGAACGAGTTGAAAGAGACGCGCGAACGCATCGCGGAATACCAGTCAATTCTGGCTTCGGAGAAGAAGCTGCGCAGTGTGATCGTGAAAGAACTCGAAGAGGTGAAGAAGCAATACGGCGATGCGCGCAAGACCATCATCGAAGACGAGGCCGCAGAGATTCATCTCGAGGACCTTATCGCCGATGAGCAGGTGGCCGTGACGGTCAGCCACTCCGGTTACCTGAAGCGGACGCCGATCTCGACGTACCGCATGCAGCGTCGCGGAGGCACCGGACGCACCGGCATGAAGACGCGCGACGAGGATTTCGTCGAGCAGCTTTTCATCGCGTCTACCCATGCCTACATCCTCTTCTTCACCAGTGCAGGCCGCGTGTACTGGCTGAAGGTTTACGAAATACCCGACGTGGGTCCTGCCGGCAAGGGCAAGCACATCGGAAACCTCGTTTCGTTGCAGGCCGGCGAAACGATACGCACCATGCTCGCCGTCCGTAACCTGGAGGAAGCGGGGAAGTATGTTTTCTTCGCCACGCGCAACGGCACAGTGAAGAAGACCGAGCTCAAGGACTTCTCCAATGTACGCTCCATCGGCATCATCGCCATCAACATCGAGGCTGGAGATGAACTGGTCGCCGCAACTCTGACCGACGGCCAGCAGATCATCTTCCTGGCTTCGCATGAAGGGCAAGCCGTCCGATTCGAGGAAGACGATGTCCGCTCCATGGGCCGCAACGCTACCGGCGTGCGCGGCATGAACCTGGCCGAGAAGGACTACATCGTCGGCATGGCAACCACGCCGAAGCCCGGTACGCCCGCGGCCGTGGATCAAGCAAAAGGTGCGGCGCCTGTTGCGGGTACCGCTGCCACCTCCGAAGGCGTCCCTGTCGAAGAGGTTGCCGATCTCGTGCCCGTGAAAGGCTCCCTGATCCTCTCCGTGACCGAGAACGGCTATGGCAAGCGCACGCCTGCCGACGAATACCGTCTCACCAACCGCGGCGGCAAGGGTGTGATCAACGTCAAGACGACCGAACGCAATGGCAAAGTAGCCACCATTGCTCAAGTCTCCGAAGACTCGCAGGTGATGCTTATCAGCCAGTATGGGAAAATCATCCGCATGGACTCGAAGACGATTCGCGAGTCGGGCCGCTCGGCGCAGGGGGTTCGCCTACTGAGTCTCGAGCCAGGGGATCGCGTTGCAGCGGCGGTGGTGATCCCACCAGATGAGCCGACCAATGGCGGTACGCTGATTCAGTAATCCGTGCTGAGGGCGGACCGTGGAGTCCGCCCTTGCACGCTTCGCACAACCTCTCCTTGCCTTGCTGCTGCGTACCAAACTCGGCTCTGGCTGCGCTCTTGCGTCAGGCCAGATCACGGCGTCAGGATTTTTGAACGCATCCGACACGCTCGCGCAGCAGGTAAGAACTACCAAGCTAGGACTCGCTTCCGAATCGACGGGCCTCAAAGCATGTTGCTAAGCGACTGGTCGCCTTGGGGATCTCAGGCCGGCCAAAACGGCATCCGGAGTGCTCTTTGTGCATCCGGGCCGGGGCGTCTTCCTATCTTCCGGCCCGATTTCACATGCTGAAGAGCACAGATTTTCACACCGACGACCGAGTCCGGAGGGGGAATCCAATGCGTGCTTACGCATGTTTGGTCTGTTCGCTCGCGCTGGTGGCAGCCATCGCCTTTACGCTGGCGGGATGCTCGAGCAATAGCAACTCTACAGCTTCGGCCATGGTGCAGGTGAGCTTAAGTGACCCCGCTACCTGCGCTTCGCCGCAGGGCCCATTCAGTCATATCTACGTCACGGTCACCGACGTTCTCATTCATCAAAGCGCGACGGCGCCCGACAATGATCCGGGTTGGGTAGATCTGACACCTAGCTTGTCAAAGAATCCTGTGCAGGTGGATCTGCTCGGCGTCGCGAACCAATGCTTTCTGGCACAACTCGGCTCCACTGGAATCAAGCCCGGATCGTATCAACAGATCCGCATTTTGCTGGCGTCGAATGGGTCCGCGGTGGCTAATGACAGATGTGCCGGGAGCGCAAACTGCGTGACGCTGACCAGCGATCCCAGCAACACTCCACAAACCCTGCAACTTTCTTCGGAGTCACAGACGGGTATCAAGATTCCCTCCGGGCAGATTGCGGGCGGAAAATTCACGGTCGCTTCGGGCGACAACAAGGATCTCAATCTCGACTTTGATGCGTGTGCATCCATCGTCGCTCAAGGCAACGGTAAATATCGACTCAAGCCGGTAATGCACGCGGGTGAGGTGATGCTCCAGTCGTCTTCCACCTCAATCAGCGGAACGGTGATCGATGGCGTCACGACGCAGGCGATCATCGGAGGAACCACTGTCGTCGCCATCGAACAGAAGGACGCCAATGGAGTCGATCGTGTGTTTATGGAGACCGTTGCGGATTCGACAGGCGGCTTCTCTTTCTGTCCGTTGCCGGCTGGGACGTATGACCTCGTCGTCACGGCGGTGAACGGTGCGGGGGCCATCTATGCGGCCACGGTCATCACCGGCGTTCAGCCCGGCGATACGTTGGGCACCGTACCCCTGACACCCGCACCGGCACCCGCCTCGATCACTGGCATGGTCACCACGTCAACGGGAAGCGCTGCGACCGCGGCGGACCTTTCCGTCTCAGCGCTGCAGTCGATCACCGTGAACAACGTGCCCGTCATGATCACTGTTCCTCTGCCCGTGCAGTCCATGGCGACGGCTACAGTTTCAACCACACCCGGCGCTGGATGTCCGATGAACACCGATTGCGCGAATTACACATTGGCTGTTCCCGCCGCGAATCCGAGCGTTGGCGCGTTCATGGCCAGTGCGAATCAGACGCCGGCGGGTCCCGCGCCGGGATCCGTTGCTTATACCGTCGACGCACTCGCATTTGTGCCGGGATCGGCCGGCCAGTCGGATTGCAGTCCCTCAGAAATGCAGACCAATCAAACCAGCTCAAATGCGCCGCTGGTGGTTGTCGCGGGTATGCCGGTGACTGCCAGTACCCTGACATTCACGGGTTGCCAGTAAGCAAATTGTGACCTAGTCCAGGGGCGGCATCGCGCCGCCCTTTTTTATTGCGTCCTTTGCGCCTGTACGTCTTCCTTGTTACATTGCCGCGCATGGAGAATGTCATGGATCGAGTGCTGTCGCTTGTCGGAGTTCTTTTGCTGGCCTCAATGAGCGCGCTTCGAGGTTTTGCGCAGGATGCGTCGATAGTTGAGAAGGCCATCACTGATCTCGAGTCCAAGTGGGCTGCTGCACAGAAAGTTGGTCAAGCCGAGATTGTCGCGCCCATGCTCGCCGACCGGTTCATCACCATCGGCACCGATGGAAAGCTTGCGACCAAAGACGAACTTCTTGCGCACGTGAAGCCGGGGAACTGGGACGACTACGGAATCAGCGACGTGAAAGTCATCGTCTACGGCCAGGTCGCCATCGCGACCGGACTCTGGACCGGCAAAGGACAGGTTGGCGATCACAAAGTACACATCCACGAACGCTGGACTGACACCTGGGTGCACATGGCAGGCGGCACGTGGCAATGCGTCGCCAGCCAGCAAACGGAAATCAAATAGTGCAAGACTGTCGAACGCGACTTCGGCCACGTTGCGGTTTGACCGCAAGAATTGGAGTGTTGTGCCCTTGCGCCATTCGGTAGATTTTCAGGAGTGGCGACAGAGAGGGGGCCAGTAAAATCGATGTTATCTGCGACAGGCGAAAGCCGGACTCCAAGCACAACCAGGCGTGTCCAATCAGTCGATGGGGATCGGCTCGCGCGCGACCTCGATGGTAACGGGGCGGCGGTTCTTGAACACCTTTTGTCGCCGCAGGAATGCCGTACTCTGGCGGAGTTATATTCGAATGACGAATTTTTCCGCAGCCGCGTCGTCATGGCACGACACGGTTTCGGACGCGGCGAATATAAGTACTTCGCCTATCCGCTTCCGGAGCCGATCGCCTCGCTGCGCACTGCCTTATATCCAAACCTTGCGCCCGTTGCCAATCGCTGGAACGACGGAATGGCGATTGACGTCCAATATCCCGAGCAACACGCGGACTTCCTCAAGCGCTGCCACAACGATGGCCAGGAGAAGCCGACGCCTCTGCTGCTCAAGTACTCCGAAGGTGACTACAATTGTCTGCATCAGGATCTCTACGGCGAGCATGTTTTTCCAATCCAGGTGGCGATCTTGCTATCAGAGCCAGGCAAAGACTTCACTGGCGGAGAATTCGTGCTGACCGAGCAGCGTCCGCGCATGCAGTCGCGAGCCGAAGTCGTTTCTCTTCGTCAGGGAGACGCTGTGGCCTTCGCGGTTCATCATCGCCCCGTCAAGGGCTCGCGTGGCTTCTATCGCGTCAACATGAGGCACGGCGTCAGCCGCTTGCGTTCCGGACATCGCTACACCCTCGGCATCATCTTTCATGACGCAAAGTAGGATCTGTAATGACAATGAATTTGTTCGAGGACGCCGGCAGCCCGGATCGTCAAAAGAAAGAACTGGCTGACGGAGCGTTCGTGTTGCCTGGTTTCGCGCTCCCGGAAGAAAGCGCGGTGCTGGACGCGGTGCAGGAAGTCACTGCGATCTCTCCGTTCCGCCACATGATTACGCCCGGCGGCTTCCGCATGTCGGTTGCGATGACGAACTGCGGCTCACTCGGCTGGGTCACGGATCGTTCCGGTTATCGTTATGATCCCACCGATCCCGAAACCCGCAAGCCTTGGCCCGCAATGCCCGCCAGCTTTCTGCGCCTCGCCCGAACTGCAGCCGAAGAAGCGGGATTCGCCAATTTCTCTCCCGACGCTTGCCTCATCAATCGCTACGATGCAGGCGCCAAACTCTCCTTCCATCAGGACAAGGACGAGCGCGATTTCGCCGCTCCGATCGTTTCGGTCTCGCTCGGGATCCCTGCAACGTTTGCTTTCGGCGGCCTGAATCGGGCCGACAAGGCACAGCGTGTGCCACTCGTACACGGTGATGTTGTCGTGTGGGGCGGGCCAGCCCGGCTCCGCTATCACGGGGTCATGCCGCTCAAGCCAGGTCACCATCCCGCCTTCGGTACATCCCGCGTGAACCTCACGTTTCGCAAGGCAGGCTGAGTTCGGGGGTAGCAGTCACGGCGAGATTTCCGAGCCCATAGGGACAGGACACCGCCGGTCAGCGTCAGCTCCAGGTCACTCTTGCAGCGCCGGATCTCCCGGCATCGGATGACTCGCTTCGTTCGCGTGCGGCACGATCTGCCGATAGACCGCCTGCGGAATGTCCGACTTCCAGTAGCCCTCCGTCTTCGCGAAGCCCACAATCCCGAGGAACAACATAGCGACCCCGGCTGCGAACGCCCATGTCGGCATCCGCCCGGCCTTTGGTGCATGCGCCGTAATCATCTGCGGAAGCGACATCTGCAGGGCACCCTCGGCGGGGCATACAGCAACGCATTCCAGGCATCCCGTGCACTCGGCGGACTTAATGGTCACCAGCTTGTCGACGGGCAACGACGAAGGACAGGCCTTCGCGCACTTCGCGCAATCGATGCACGTCGCGGTGTTACGCCGGATGCGCATCGGACTGAAGAGCGAAGCAAGTCCGAGCAGCGCGCCGTATGGGCATAGATAGCGGCACCAGAAGTTCTGCACCAGCACCGATGCGACCACCAGAACGCCAAGTACGATCAAGCCCGTCTGTCCGATGAAGCGGAAGAAATTCAGCATCTTTACGTCGGCCACGATGCCATAAGGGCTGCGCATGAACGCGGCAATGGCATTCGCCGACATACTCGACACGGCCCACACGAAGAATCCGAGCAACAGATATTTCAGCCCGCGCAGAGGGATGTCGGCCCAACGCGCTAGATGAAAGTTCCATCCCAACAACTTCTTTCCCAGTTTTCCGAGATACTCGGAAACCGTTCCCACTGGACATAGCCAGCTGCAAAATGCCTTGCGAAAAAGGAATGCAATCGACAGAAACGTGACCAACAAAAACATCGCCGCCGGATGCAGTGGTGGCACATGTCCGGTCGCCAGAAAATACTTCAGGTTCATCATGCCGGCGATTGGGAGCCAGCCTTCGACGCCGGCCGGCCGGCTTACAAATACGGATTGCCCGCTGGTCTCGAAATGGCGTACCCAGAAGTAGAATTGCACTCCCAGCCACGCGTTGAGGATAAGGAAGAAGGCCTGATAGCCGCGGCGCAAATTCTGCGAGTGGTCGCGGTCGGTTCGCCGGAGCAGTTTCTTCTTGGTTTTCGCCTGAACGGACTTTGGGGGCAGCGTGGCCAGAATCGAGTCAGAAGGCACGGTGACGTCGGTATGAAGTTGCGTTCCCATGAGCTTGCCTTTCGAGGCAAGACTAACGGGCTTATCACAGGGTGGCTGTGACTTTAATCACGCCGGCAACGCTTTATTTATCAGGCAGTTAGTATGTCCCGTCGACGGGTGACTTTCGTGGTATTCGGCTGACAGACTCTCGGTGTTTCTGGTACACCTACTGCTTGCCGTTTCATACTGCTATCGTGCTTTTCGTCGCCGGGATGGTGGGTGGCGCCCTCAACGCCGTCGCCGGTGGCGGCAGTTTCGTGGCATTTCCCGCGCTTCTGTTCACTGGAGTTCCTCCGATCCCCGCGAACGCGACGAACACCTTTGCGCTGTGGGTCGGGACCACCGCCAGCGGTGGGGCGTACCGCGGACGCTACCAGCTTTCGAGACGCGTGATGATCCCTCTGATCTCGACCAGCGTGATCGGGGGGCTGGTTGGCGCATTCCTGCTTCTCGGCACGCCGGCGAATACTTTTATGAAGGTGCTGCCCTGGCTGATGCTGGGTGCCACGCTGCTCTTCGCTTTCGGAAAAAAGCTCAGCCGCGGACGAGGGTCGGGCCTGGCTCACGACACGTCAACGGCGGCGCTCGTGGGGGCGTCGATCTTTGAATTGTTCGTCGCGGTTTATGGCGGCTATTTCGGCGGGGGAGTGGGGATCATGAATCTCGCCATGCTCGCGGCCTTGGGCATGACCGACATTCACACGATGAACGCGCTGAAGATTTTGCTGGGGGCGGTCATCAATGGCGTGGCGCTGATTACGTTCATTGCCAAGGGCGCGATCGTGTGGCCGCAAGCGATTCTGATGACTGTGGGCGCGACGCTCGGCGGCTATAGCGCTGCGCACTTTTCGCAGAAACTGCCCCAGGCGTGGGTGCGGACGTTCGTGCTGCTTACTGGCAGTGGGATGACGGTTTACTTCTTCGTGAAGGCGTACGTGTAAGGAACCGCGTAGCGATCAGCTGTCCGGCCAGCTTTGTACTGGCTGCCCCAGGTTCGCGTCCGTTCTTTGGACGCTAACCTGGCACACCGATGAAAGCAGCCTCTACTGGATCGGCGCCGACACGTGTTCGTGCACGATGACCCACTTTCCGTCCTGTTTCTCGAAGACGGCGGTCCAGCGGAAGTTCCCCATCTCGCGCTTGCCGGACTTCTGAGTCATGTCGTCCTTCACTGTTGCAGTCACCCATGCGTACTGCCCCGCCGGGTGAATCTCAGCGTCATCGTTCAGCGTGAACTTGGCGGCTTTGTAGTCGGCCAGTTCCTTCACGACACCCGCCTTGTACTCGTCCCAACTCGAGTACTTCAGCGGCGCGATGTCAAAGAACGTGTGTGGCCCGGTTGCGTAATACTCGGCCACATTCGACGGATCGAGCGTGCTCCAACCATCCCAGATCTTTTGCAACAGGGCTTTGTCAGGCGCGCCGCTCGCAGGTTTCGACATCGGTTTCTTTGTGTCCGCGAAACTCAACGTGGCCGCAAGGGCGAGTGTCAACAACATGAAACGGTAAGTTTTGGATCGCATCGTGCATCTCCTCCAGAATTGGCGACGCATTGTCGCACAAAGCACGGCCCAAACCCACCACAGAGGCACGGAGACACGGAGGAAAGCGGGAGTGTGGATTTTCGGAGGTTGGCGGAGCTCTGGATGCTCACGGTGGCCTTTAGGATCTCCCCATGGGCCTTGGGAACGTCCACCCAATTTCCCTGAAGCTCTCGGTGCCTCCGTGACTCCGTGGTAGGTTTAGTTGCGTCATCAAAGTCTACCCAGCCGGAAGCTTGCCGCTTTTGGTTTGACCGATTTCCACCTAAAACGCTAAAATAGTTGAGTTTGCCTGTATCCGCGGACCCGTTCTGGGCCGCCCGCCGTGGCTGAGAAAACGCTGCGCGGAAAAACACAGCAAGCATCTAGAAATTATTGGGTCTGCTTCCAGCGCCCGTGTGCGCGGAGAGCGATTTTTCGGAGGCGAAGGTATGTACGCGGTCATCCGCGCCGGCGGTAAGCAATACCGGGTGGCGCCCGGCGATGTAATCCGTGTGGAGAAGCTCGGGACTGGCACCGAGGGCGAGGTTGAGTTCAACGATGTGTTGGCGGTCTCCGGTTCGGAAGGCGAGATTGCTCGTCCACAGTCGGAAGCGCGCGTAGTCGGCCAGGTAGTGGAAGAAGGCCGCGGCGCCAAAATTCTCGTCTTTCATTACAAGCGCAAAAAGCAGTACAAGAAGCTGCGCGGACATCGGCAGGCGTTCAGCGCGGTGCGCATCACCGAGATCGCCTTCGACGGCCAGTCGTTCAAGGCGCCCGAACTCCCCAAGAAAGAGCCAAAGCCAAAGAAAGCGGCCGCGGCCGAAGAAACGAAAGACGCTGCGCCCAAGGGCTCTGCCAAGAAAAAGGCTGCGAAGAAAGCCGCTGCCAAAAAGGCGCCCGCCAAGAAGAAAAAGTAGCGTGTCGCCGGAATTGCGGTGAGGTACGAGAAGCGCGGATATTCTGGCATGTTTTTTGACCGACAACTGACAACCGAGAACTGGGAAGTGTTTCTATATGGCACATAAAAAAGGATTAGGCAGCTCACGAAATGGCCGCGATTCGAATGCGCAGCGGCTCGGATTTAAGGCGTTCGGCGGACAGGTCGTTCCTGGCGGAACCATCATCGTGCGCCAGCGCGGCACCCGTGTGAAGCCCGGGCTCAACGTCGGCCGCGGCAAAGACGACACGCTCTTTGCCAAGATCAGCGGGCGCATCGTCTTCAAAGACCGCGGCTCGATGGGCAAGTACGTGATGATCGAGCCGGTCGAAGCGGCGAAGAACTAACTTGGCAACGACGGGCGAGAACGCCCGTCCCTCCATCTACTAGCCCCTGGGTTTAAGGGGCTATTGTTTTTGTGGTTGGATCATCGGTCCTTGGTTGCTGGCAAAAGCCTGTCAAAACGAGAAACATTTTTCCTGACACCTAAGACCCAAACCCTGATACCTGCTCTCCCATGTTCATCGATGAAGCAACAATTCGAGTGAAGGCCGGCGATGGCGGCAACGGATGCCTTGCCTTTCGTCGCGAAAAATTCGTTCCGCGCGGTGGTCCCTCGGGCGGCGACGGCGGCAAAGGTGGCGACGTCATCATGGAGTCCAGCGAGCGCCACAACACGCTCGTCCACTTCCGCTTCAATCCGGAATACAAAGCCGAGCGCGGACGCCACGGCGAAGGCTCCAACAAAACCGGACGCGAAGGTGTCGACGTCACTCTGAAAGTTCCGGTCGGTACGATCGTCTACGACGAAGAGACCGGCGACAAAGTCTGGGATTTTTCCAAGCCCGACGAGCGGATCGTCATCGCGCATGGCGGGCGTGGCGGCCGCGGCAATGCGCGCTTCGCGACCTCCACGCATCAGGCTCCTCGTGAGCACGAAGACGGACGCCCCGGGGAGGAGCGCGTCTTTCGTCTTGAACTCAAGCTTCTCGCGGATGTCGGTCTCGTCGGCTATCCCAACGTGGGCAAATCCACGCTGATCTCGCGAATCTCCGCGGCTCGACCCAAAATTGCTGACTATCCCTTCACGACCCTGCAGCCGAACCTTGGCGTCGTCGCGGTCGGCGACAAGAAAGAAGAAATCAGCTTCGTGGTTGCGGATATTCCTGGCCTGATCGAGGGCGCCCACGAAGGTGCGGGCCTCGGCATGCAGTTCCTGCGCCACATCGAGCGCACGCGACTTCTCGTTCATCTCGTCGACGTGTCCGATGCAAGCGGTCGGCCCGATGTCGTGAAAGACGTCGAGGTCATTCTTGGCGAACTCGACAGCTTCGCCGCGCATCTCGCGGAAAAGCCGATGATCATGGTCGCCTCGAAAATCGACGCAGCCAACAAAGACAAACTCGCCAAACTGAAGCAATACTGCAAGAAGAAAAAACTCGACCTATTTCCGATTTCCGCCGTCACTGGTGAAGGCATCGAAAAGCTGAAATGGGCGATGGCGGATAAAGTCGAGGCGATGCGGGAAGAGAGTCTGCAGTCGTCATCGACTGCGGCCGAAGGCGCCTGACCAAACCCACTGGGATTATCGAAGAGAATGAAAAGGCCGCCTTACCATCGGAGTTTGGCGAGGGTCCACGGCTCTGGACTTCCAGGCTGGCCTGAACCGTTTCTACTCCGGCCTGCGGATGCAAGCGAATGTAGGAGGAACCGAAAGACGGGTTGTCAATGCGGTGTCACGGGTTTGCACAATTCTGGTCGAATAGCAGAGACACCCTTCGACAGACGGCAACCCGTCAATTCCGTATCGTGTTCCGACCCATTGTTGCTGGGAAGAATTGAATTGAGTGCGCCGCTTTGCGCAGGGAGATCCTTCGCAAGTGCGCTCGCAAGACACCAAGGCCTCATAGCTGACGCACAAAGACTGCTCTTTGTGTCACCAAGGCGGGTTCATCACGAACCCCAGAACCTGGGAGCTCTGCGCCGGACCTTGCGTCCGGCTGGGCCAGCGTTGCACCGGCCAGGTACTTCTACGCTTCCGATACACGGGCACCGTGCTGGAAGTGGTATTGCAGGATTTTGGCTGCCAGTTCGGGACTCGTGGAGGCGCCCTCTTCGCCTTCCACCGAGCGAACGACTTCTCCGCGGCAGACGACTTCAGTCGGGCTGAGTCCAGCGATCTCCGCCGGCAACACCAGGTTGATTTCCAGTTGAACGTTGGGCTGCAGGACTTCCTCCGCTTTGAAGAGAAGCCCGGATCGACTGATGTTCGCCGTCGTTCCTTGCCGCCATCCTTGTTCACCCACCTGGCGGTAACGCAGCGGCAAGTGAAGATTGAACCTCTGCGCGCGGAAGGGAGCGACTTTTTCCCGTGCCACGCGGGCCTCGGTGTGGGGTACAGCTCGAGCAGACATTGCGACCTCCTGGGGGAGCGTTTTTTGGTCCAGCACCTCACGCACCTTTGCCTTGAGCGCGTGCAGGGTAAAGGGCTTCTGAAGGAGCGTAATGCCCGCGTCCAGCGTGCCGTTGTGTCCGATTGCGTTCTCCGTGTAGCCCGACATGTACAGCACCTTCATGTTCGGGCGAATTTCAGAGACGCGGTGTGCGAGTTCGCGGCCATTCATGCCTGGCATGATCACGTCAGTGAGCAGCAGGTGAATGATGCCCTGGTGAGCCACGCAGATCTGCACCGCGGCCGCGCCGTCGGCGGCTTCGAGCACGGTGTAGCCCTGGTTCTCCAGAAATTGGCGGGTGAGGCGGCGGAGGTTGACTTCATCTTCCACCACCAGGATTGTTTCGCGGTTGATTTCTGCGGGCGCGGGCGCCGGAGCAGCCGGCTGCTCCACGGCCACTTCCTCGGGGGTGACATGAGGCAGGTAGACCTTGAACGAGGTACCTTTGCCCTGCTCGCTGTACACCCAGATATAACCGCCGCTCTGCTTTACGATTCCATACACCGTCGAGAGACCGAGTCCCGTTCCTTTCGTTCCCTTAGTCGTGAAGAAAGGTTCGAAGATGCGCGACTGTGTTTCGGTGTCCATGCCCACGCCTGTGTCGGTGATCACCAGCATGGTGTAGTCGCCCGGCTGTACCGGAGCATGCAGGCGCGCGTAGCTCTCGTCGAGCGTCACGTTCGACGTCTCGATGGTGAGCCTTCCGCCGTGCGGCATGGCGTCGCGCGCGTTGACGGCAAGATTCAAAACCACCTGTTCGATCTGGCCCGGATCCGCTTTTACCGGGCCCAGTTCGGTTCCCGGAATCATCACCAGATCGATGTCCTCGCCGATTAGCCGCGTCAGCATCTTCAGGTTTTCCGTGACGACAGCGTTCAAATCGATGACCTTGGGCGTGAGCATCTGCTTGCGGCTGAATGCGAGCAACTGGCGCGTGAGGGATGTGGCGCGCTCGGCGGCACTCGAAATTTCCTTTGCTGGCCCGCGCAGCGCCTGATCCGGCCCCAGCCGATCGAGCAGAAATTCGGAGTAGCCGGAGATCACCATCAGCAGATTGTTGAAGTCGTGGGCGATACCGCCCGCCAGCCGGCCGATGGCTTCCATCTTCTGCGCTTGCCGTAGTTGCTGTTCGAGTGCGCGGCGCTCGGTGACATCCTCGGTGAAGATCTCAAACGTGACGTTCTTGTGCTCGTCGGTAATGACGCGCCCCGAAAGGCGCACTGCGGTGATCGATCCGTCTTTTCGCGTCCACTCGGCCGTCAGTCCCTCGAAGTGTTCCTGGGTGCGAAGCTGATCGGCGAGCACAAACCATTGTTGGCCGTCGGCGTAGAGCGTGCTGAGATTACGGCCAATCAGCTCCGAGGCCGATTGATAACCGAGCGATGTCACCAGGGCGGGGTTAGCATCCACCAGGTGTCCGCGCGAATCGCATCGGCAGATGCCATAAGGCGCATTCGTTACGAGCGAACGGAAATTGCTCTCCGAACGTTGCAGGCCTTCCTGAGCTGCGCGCAGCGCGGCATTGAACCAGCAGATGAGGAGGGCCACCGTGACGAACAGCGCCAGGCGAATCATTGCCCGGCGGAACTCAGCAGGGGTCTGATGTCCAGCAAGTGTGTAATACGCGCTGACGGTCACTGCGAACGACGTCGCCACCAGTCCGGGCTTCCATCCCCCGTACCAGGCGCTGACCATGACTGCCACGGCAAAAACTGCCAGGCGACTTTCTGCGATATCGGAGAAAAGCAGGGCCGGAATCAGGGCCAGCGTCGTGCTGAGCACGGCGACCCCGTAACGCAGGATGGGATCCTGCGTCGAGGGAGTAAAGCGCGTGCGAAAAAGGGGGAGGTTCTTTCGCATACGAATAAATCATAGAGCCGCAAAGAGAAAGCGGCGAGTTACAGCAGTGCACATGAGAGTGGCCCGAACGGGCCGTGTCCCTTTGGGCAGGGCTGCGTTAGGGCCAATTTCGCGCTGACGACGTGGCGGGTAGTACAACGAGAACCGCAAGAATACGCCACCCACCCCAGTTCCGCAAACAAAGGAACAAAGACTTGCAACACACCCTCGAAATCGTGACACTAACGGCGCAACTTCGGAACTCTCACAATGAACATCGGCCTCTTCGGCGGGACCTTCGACCCGATCCACCGCGGGCACATCGCGCTCGCGCAGGCGGCGCGCGAGCGGTATCAACTGGGACGGATCCTCTTCGTCCCGGCCCACATTCCTCCTCACAAGCAGAAACAGCCGCTTACTGCCTTTGCGCACCGCTTCGCCATGATCGCGCTGGCGACCGCGGCTGAAAAAACCTTTGTTCCCTCTTTGCTCGAGGCGCCCGCGGATTTTCCTCCAGCGCAGCCGCCCGCGAGCAAGAAGGCCGCGCCAGCGTTGCCGCCCAATTACACCATCGACACCGTTCTGCGCCTGAAGCAAACGCTGAAGAAAAGTGACGAACTCTTCTTCCTGATCGGCATTGATGCCTTCCGCGAAATTGCCAAGTGGCACGAATCCGAAGCCCTGTTTCGCGAATGCAAGTTCATCGTCGCTAGCCGGCCCGGCCACTCGCTCGCCGATGTCGCTAACTCCCTTCCGGAAAAACTCCGTCCCGCCGCGCACGTCACCAAGCCGTTTGAAAAACAACCGGCGAAGGGTGATCTCGTTCTGAACGGTGTGACGGTCCATTTGCTCGACGGCGTTCACCAGGCAATTTCCGCAACGGGAATCCGCGAAGCTGTGGCTGCTGGAAAGTCTCTCGGCAGGTTTGTCGATCCTGCCGTCGCGGATTACATCAAGAAAATGGATCTGTACAGAAACGGCCGCTAAGAGTACGAACGCAATCAGCGGAGAAAGCCGTTCGGCGGCGTGGCGATGATTGGATCCTCTCACCCAATCGGGACCAGATTTGCAAAATTGATGTAAGAATCAGCCCATTCACGGGCGCTTTGCGGGATCCGCCACTAGTCAATGACATTCAGTCCTCACGCACCCAACTCGGTTACAATCGCGAGGAGGCAACCGAGGACCGCCGACCCGACGACCGCATGCCAACCAACGACACCAAGCGCCAAGTATCGGAAGCAATCGCCGCCTGCCAGGAAAAGAAAGCTGAGGAACTCACCATTCTCGAACTCGAAAAGGGTTCGGGTGCATTCACCGACTATTTCGTGATTTGCAGCGGAACCAACCCGCGCCAGATCCAGGCGATCGCCGATGAGGTGGAACTTCGGCTCAAGAAGGCCGGACTCTATCCTCTGCACGTCGAGGGATACCGCCAGGCTGAGTGGGTTCTGCTCGATTACGCGGACTTCGTCGTCCACGTGTTCGCCGATAAGGCGCGCCGCTACTATGAACTCGAACGCCTGTGGAAGTCAGCCAAGCGGTTGGAACCTGCCGACCTTAAGACGCCAGCCAAACGAGCAGCGAAGAAACGCACGATCACGGATCCGCGTCGAAAAAGAGCATAATCTGCTGGAGCCGCGTTGGCGGGTAGCCGCGGCCTCGCGCGCTAGCTAGAGGGCGATTTTGCACTCGGCGAGTTGCGGCGCATTTATGAAGACACCAGACGAAAACTGGAGCTCTGCTTTTCGGATCGCGGCTTCCGAGAAGTGGAAGGCCAAATCCGCGGCCATGGGCCGCGACGTTACCGAAGCTCTCGTCGACTATGCCCACCCGCTTCCCGGGATGAATGTGCTCGATGTAGCCAGCGGTACCGGCGAACCGGCCATCACGATCGCTTCGCGGATCGGTCCTGACGGGCACATCACGGCCTTGGACCTCAGCGCGGATCTTCTGGAGATTGCCGCCGAACGCGCGCGTCGGCACGGATTCGAACACCTTTCGACGCAGCAGGCGGATGCGCAATCGTTGCCTTTCCCCGGCAACAGCTTTGATCTGGCGACTTCACGTTTCGGGGTGATGTTCTTCCCCGACATGCAACGTGCATTTCGCGAGTTGCTCCGTGTGTTGAAGCCCGGAGCCCGCGCCTGTTTCGCTGTGTGGGGATCGAAGGAGCAACCATATTTCTCGTCGAGCATCGGAGTAGTTCACCGCCACGTCGGTGGTCCGCTCGTCGCTCCGGGTGGCGCAGATCCCTTTCGATTTGCCGAAGCCGGAAGTCTTTCTGGGGCGATGAGCATGGCAGGCTTTGCTGAGGTACACGAGGAAACGCGCATCGCGCCGTGGACGTGGCCCGGAACAGCCGAAGAAGTCTGGGAGCAGCAACAGGCCACGGCTGCTCCGTTCAGATCGCTACTGAGCCGCGTGAAGCCGGACCAGTGGTCAACGCTCAACGCCGAAATTCATAACTCGATCCGCAAGTACCAGAACGGAGAGAATATTAAATTTACCGCTACGATCGTTCTTGCGTCCGGGCGAAAGCCTTAGTTTCTTGTCAAAGGCTTGAGGGTCCGCGCCGCCGGAGCTTTGCTTCCGCTTCGATCTACTCACCGCCCACCGTCAATCCGTCGATGCGGATCGTCGGAGATGCGACCGAGCCGCGGAACTCGAGATCATTGCCGATCTCGGAAATGTGGAAGAACATCTCTTTCAGATTTCCTGCCACGGTGATCTCTTCCACCGGATACGTCAGTTCACCGCCCGAGATCCACAGACCGGACGCGCCGCGTGAATAGTCACCAGTGACCAGGTTCGCGCCGTGGCCGAGAAACTCCGTCACGTAGAGACCCTCTTTCACGTCGCCGATGATTTCCTTCGGCGTTCTCCTGCCCGGCTGCAGAAAATAGTTTCCTGGCCCGATCCCAGGAGTGCCAGCGAGCCCGCGCGACGCATTGCCCGTCGTCTCCAGTCCCAGCTTCTTAGCGGTGTACGTATTCAGCAGGTAGGACTTCAGCATCCCGTTTTCGATGACCAACGTGCGCCGGGTCGGGATGCCTTCGCCGTCGAACGGACTTGTGCCGAAGCCGCCGGCGATGGTGCCGTCGTCGATAACGGTGACGTTGTCGCCCGCAATCTTCTGTCCCAATTTGCCGGCGAGGAACGATGCGCCGCGGTAGACCGAATCGCCGTTTACTCCTTCAAAAATATGCTCGAGGATCGACGCCGCCACCATCGGGTCGAAGATCAGAGGTACTCGTGCGGTCTTCGCTTTGCGCGCACCCAGTCGCCGAATGGTTCGCTCCGCGGCGACGCGGCCCACATGCTCCGCGGGTTCCAGGCGCTTCAGGTTGCGCGAAACTGAGAACCAGTAGTCACGTTGCATCGCGCCTTTTTCGTCCTGCGCGATCGGGATAGCCGCGACCGAGCAATAGGAGCGGCGGTATTCGCCGACGAATCCATGTGAATTGGCGAGAACCTTGTGCCCGGTCGCCGCGTCAAAGGAGCCGCCTTCGGAGTTCTTGATGCGCGGATCGAAATCGAGCGCGGCCTTTTCGGCGCGTCGCGCGTAGTCGATGCGCTCGGCGCCGGGCAGCGAGTAGACGTCTTCGTGATAAAGATCGAGGTCGCCGGTCAGCTGTCCGAGTTGCTCCGGCTCAGGAATTCCTCCGAACGGATCTTCGGACGTGATCTTCGCCAGTGCGAGGGCCGAGTTCAGCATGCGATCCAGACCTTCGCGCGAGAAGTCGCTCGAATAGGTGCTGGCGGCACGTTTTCCAAAGAACACGCGGACGCCCACGGCGCGCGAGCCGGATTCTTTCAGGGTTTCCACCTGGCCAAGCCGCACGAGCGTGGAGAATTCGTCGCCCTCGCGCACGACGGCCTCGGCTGCGGTCGCCCCGCCTGCCATGGCGCGGCGAACGAGATCCTGGGCGACCTCGCGGAGATCGGTTTCGAGTTTCGGGCTTCGAGTTTCGGGTTGGGTCGTGGTTACGGTTTGGATGTCAGGCATGGTTAATTCTTTTTCCACAGAAGGCACAGAAAAAATCGGGTGATCGGAAGTCCGGTCGATTGGGTGATCTGAACCTCGACCTTCACGTGACCCGATGGGCGGATCTCCCGATGGGAGTTACTGCATGAACCCGCCGCTATCCTTGCGTGCAGTCCCGCCAACGGTGAGGCGATCAATCTTGATCGTTGGAATGCCGACCCCTACCGGGACAGCCTGCCCGTCCTTGCCGCAGGTGCCGACGCCTTCATCGAGTTTGAGATCGTTGCCGACCATCGACACTCGTGTCAGAACATCCGGCCCATTCCCAATGAGGGTCGCGCCTTTGATGGGGGCGGTGATCTGGCCGTTTTCGATCATGTAGGCTTCCGACGCCGAGAACACAAACTTGCCGTTGGTGATGTCGACCTGCCCGCCGCCGAAGTTCACAGCGTACACGCCATGCTTCACCGAGCGAATGATGTCTTCAGGATTGTCTTCGCCGGCGAGCATGTAGGTGTTCGTCATGCGCGGCATGGGAATGTGCTCGTAGCTCTCGCGGCGCCCGTTGCCGGTGTCGGCGATGCCCATTAATTTCGAGGATAGCTTGTCACTCAGGTAACCCTTCAGAATGCCGTTTTCGATGAGGACGGTCTCCTGCGTAGGCTGACCTTCGTCGTCGACATTCACAGAGCCGCGCCGCCAGGGCATGGTGCCGTTGTCGACGACCGTGCACTTGTCGCTGGCTACGCGCCGTCCGACAAGTCCTGCGAAGGCTGAGGTCTTCTTGCGGTTGAAATCAGCCTCTAACCCATGGCCGACAGCTTCATGCAACAGCACGCCGGGCCAACCGGGACCAAGAACGACTTCCATCTCGCCCGCCGGAGCCTCTCGCGCATCGAGTTGCAGGATGGCTTGCCGCGCCGCTTCTTTCGCGAAGTATTCGGGAGTCTTTTCACCGAAGAAGAAATCCAGCGCCACGCGCCCGCCGCCCCCCGAGCTACCGCGCCCAGACTGCGACTCCGACTTCGCGATGCACGAAACGTTCATTCGGGCCAATGGTTGCGAGTCTTCGGCGAAGGTTCCGTCCGAGGTGACAACCAGTATGTGGCGAAGCTCATCCGCGTAACTGGCGCGTACTTCCTTGATCCGCGGGTCGTAAGCGCGAGCCGCCGCGTCGCCGCGCATGACAAGTTCAACTTTTGCGGTGACTTCCGCATCGACCGAAGGAAGGGTCACCGGATAAAGACTGCGGGCTGGCTTCTGCTGAAACCCAACCGTTGGTGTTTTCGCGGGGCCGCTCGCGATCAACGCCGCCGTTCGCGCGGCATGGAGGATCCGCTCAGGCGAGAGGTCATCGGTGTAAGCGTATCCGGTGCGCTCGCCTGAGACGACGCGCACGCCGCAACCGGCCGAAATCCCCTGCGACGCCGACTTCACCATCGACTCGTCAACCATCAACGAAGTCGAGGAAAGATATTCAAAATAAAGGTCCGCATAATCCCCGCCGGCCGATAATGCCGCCGCCAGGTAGTGCTGCAAATCAGGCTGGGTCAGCCCGTAGTGCTGAAAAAAGAATTGTTCGTGGGTCACAGTAATTGGATGCCTCAGGCCCGGCCCCAGACTCCGGGTTGGTTGGAATAAGAGATATTATCCCACACCCGCCCATGCCGCCCGCGATGTTCATGGATCACAGACGCAGGCAAGATGTCCCGAGAAAATCCGGACATGACCCCCGAATCCCTGGGCCGGATGCTCGAAGAGTTCCTCGGTGGCTCGCGCCATGCCGTCGTACTCGAAGACGGCGCCGTTGTCTTCGACCTGCTTGAGTCGAAATATTCGATCTCGGGTGAGTACAACAAGTGCGTGCTGCATCTCTGGTCCGCGGAGCGCAACGCGGTTCGCCGGGTCGTGGACGCCGAAGTGCGTAATGGCCATCTCCGGCTGATGGTGCAGAAGCTCGGGCAGGCACGGCCCTCGAAGCTGGAGATTTGCCGCGGCCGCGACCAGCGTACCCCGATCGCGCGCCGGACCGCTCGCGCCGCCTACCAGGCGCATCTGCGCAGGGCGCTAGACCGCAACTTCCCGGAATTTGCAGTCGCCAAGCTCAGCAACGCCGTGGACCTCGAGAAATCGTTCGGGCCGATCTACACGCGCGGCATACTCCAACGCGGACGCAGCGCCTTCGCCGTGCTGGGCGTGAATCAGTACGAGACCCAGACTTCTATCGACGCAGCCCTGACCTTTGGAATTCTCTGGCTCGATGCTTGCCGCCACCAGCTCGATCAGCGCATGGTGGTCGAAGGCCTAAAGCTGTTCCTTCCGGCGGGAACCTCCGGGCTCACGCGTGAGCGGCTGGTCCACCTTCACTCCGGGGCCGCCAAGTGGCACTTGTATGAATACGACGAGCGTCACGATTCCATCGCGGAGATCGATTCTTCGGATCGAGGCAACGTCGCGACGCACCTGGTCCGGTGCCCGAATGAAACAGCCGCCCTGGAGCGCTTCGAGGAGTCGATTCACCACGTGCTCGGGTTGCTCCCGGAGGCCGAAGTCGCGGTACTGTCACCCGCCGAAATCGCATTCCGTTGGCGGGGCCTTGAGTTCGCCCGAGCGCGCGTGACGCACCAGCCGGCTTGTTTTGCGAGCGGACAAGAAATCGTTTATGGAATTGGGGCCGAGGAGCGCGTGCTCGATAATCCGAATGCTTCCGCATTTCTGAGCCTGGTCGCCCGTCTGCGCACGACGCGCTCTCCCCACGGATCGCGCCATCAGCCTCTTTGGCGTCTGCACCCCGAACGATGGCTGGAGTCGCTCGTTGTGCGTGATGGGAGCCTCATCGACGAGCGTCTGGACCATAGCAGCCTGTATTCGCAGGTACCGGCGTTCTCAGCATCCGACCGCGCCATGCTCGACGTTCTTACTACGACGCGTGACCATCAACTCGCCGTCGTTGAACTGAAAGCGGACGAGGACATCCATCTTCCACTGCAAGGCCTGGACTACTGGTCACGGGTCGAGTGGCACCACGCGAGGGGAGAATTTAAGGAATTCGGATACTTCTCCGGCCGCGAACTCTCCGGCGAGCGGCCACTGTTATTCCTCGTGGCGCCTACCTTGCACATTCATCCGGCGACCGACACGGTGCTGCGATATCTGGCGCCTGAGATTGATTGGACGTTGGTGGGGATTGACGAACGCTGGAGAGATGGCGTGCGCGTCATTTTCCGGAAACGCTCGAACACAAAAGACCTAACACTGAAGCATCGAGACGCGGAGAAGCTTATCGAGGAATACGCAAGCTAGCCGGGCTTCCACCTGCAAAACTCGTGGCCCAACCACTGGCGTGCCCACTGCACACGCGCGCTGGAGTCCACGAGCAAAGCAGCTAGTCCTTCCACGCGCCCAATAGGCGGCGCAACGTCACCAGCTGGCCCAGATGATACGAGTTGTGATCGGCCACCAGTAGCGCTTCGCGCAGCAGGGTCTGTCCGTTACCCCACGGAAAGGGCTTGTGCAGATCCGACTTCGGATCCGCCACCAGCTTCTCCATGGCTTTGAGATCGCGCTGAAACCCACGAACGCTTTTAGCCCAGCTATTCGCACTCGGTGGAGCTTCTTCCTTCGGCCAATATCCGGAAGGCCAATCCGGGGACTTGTGCTTGGCGTTCCGGCTGAACTCGAGGATATCCCATTGCGCAATGCGCAGATGCTCGAGCAGCATCCACGCCGTGTGCGGGAAGTTAGCTACTCTTTCGCCGCGCAGGTTTGCGGGAAAGTCGTTAATCGCGTCTTCAAACTTGGCGTGCGCGCCTTCGCCCTTGAGCAGGTAGAGCAGGTGGTCGCGGAGAGATTGGTCAGGATTTGCTTTCTTCACGAGGCCTCTTATTGGCGTTGGCTCTTACGTGTCAGGTCTCAGATATTAGAAAAGTAATCGAGGATGCACGTTTCGCCAGAAATTGCGACGAGGCTACATCGGCCGCATCTCGACCTCCGGCTTCTCTCCCCGATAGACGCGCGAGATGCCGCGCACGATGCGTCGCATGGGCAGATCCCCGTTGTTATCCGCAAAGAAGACTTCGCCCACACGCGTACCGCGATAATACCAGCGCTTCAGGATGGCCAGGTGCTCCATGGCCTCGAGCGACGAATGCTGCGTGAAAGGCGGTAGCGCATCAAGCGCCTGCTGAACGCGCGATTCCATCGACTGAGACTTGGTGTGTTCGGGTGGCTGGATGGAGAAGGTGGCAGGCCCAGCAATGCAACCGGCGTCCACGCGAAACAAAGCCACCGAGTCTTTCGCGGTGCTCGGCTGCACGATGATGCCGTTCAGAACATCGATGCGGTGCACAATCTCCGGCAACTGGGCAAGCACGGGCTTCAGCTTTTCTACGCGCGCGTGCAGGGCAGCTGCATTCTCGAAGTCGAGGCTCGCGGAAGCGTCATCGCGCTGACGTTCAAATTCGCGTGCCAGCGACTGACCGCCGCTGTCGAGATACGACTGCACGCGCACAACCTCAGCGCGATATTCGTCGTCCGTGCAGCCCTTGAAGCAAGGTGCAAGACACATCTTCATCTCGGAGTAGATGCAGCCGGGGAAGGCCGGGTCGGGATTTAAGTCGTCCACGCACCTGCGCATCTTGAAGAAGTCGAGCGAGTCGTTGGCGAATTTTTCGGCGGCGACACGCGAGAGAAAGGGACCATAATAGAGCGATTTTCCTTCGCGTCGGCCGAGCCGCGTAGTGATCGATGCCCGCGGATATTCGTTTTCAAGATGCAGCTTCACCATCGGCGCGAAGCGAAGGCGCAGGCGCGCCGAATATGTTTTGGGGAATGTTTCGCGCAGCAACTTGTAAAGCAGGAAGCCGGATTCGAAGTCCGAACCGGTCGCCGTGTATTCGATCGCGCGGACGCGATCTCGCAGGTTCAGGCGCTTGGTGCGCTCTTCCGGGACAGAAAGCAGGCGCTGCAACCGTCGACGGAGATTGGCGGTTTTGCTGACGTAGGGTTCAGAACCTGCCTCACCGCGCAGAAGGAAGACGGCAGGGGAGGCCGGGGCGGCGGCGAAGATCTCCGAGTCGCGTTCCGGAGCGAACTCTAGCTGGTTAGCCAGCACACTTGGATTCTAGTCGAATCGCCGCACGCCGCCACGGCCAAGCGCTTCTATCTTGGCGGCCCGCTCGGCACGAAGAATCTTACAATCCTCTGCGCGCAAGCCTGGACAAGAACTCGACTGCTTTCTGGGATCGGGTCGCATCGGTCCGATCACGAAATGGCCGATCGCCAGCCCGCCAACCGCTGCGTGGCCGATTACCAGACCCCCGAGAGCGAAATACCCGAGTGCTAGCCCGCCAAACGCCACTAGTCCTAACCCCACTCCGCCGATTGTCAGCCCTCCAACTGCCACTCCGCCAACCGCAATCAGGCCCCGCGCCACGCCCCCAAAGGCAAGGACCCCGGTCGCGATATCCCCCACAGCGATCACTCCGCGGGCGTGTCCACGAGTTTCGTTGTTTGTCGGGTCCGGTCCAACTGAGATAGCAATGACAGGATACTCAAGAAATGTAACGGTAGATTTGTATCGGAGGGTCATGACGCGCTCCTGAGCGTTCTTCTCTGGAACTACGTTTGACCAGCTCAAAAAGATGCAGGAACTCTTGCCGACGTGGCGTTGGCTTCGTTCCTACCGGAAATTCGCGCTCCGGAATTTCTGGCGGAAATCGACTCCTTCGAGCTTGATGATGCGGCACATCTCGTGAAGGCGAGAGCGCATCCGCTCGCCGATCCGGTCGCCTAAAGTTTCTTCCCGCGTCGCCGCACGCACCGGCGAAAGCGAATTGCTGACTCCGGCCGCGGCCTGATCCTCAAAGTTCGTCGTGATGATGGTGGTGCGGTTATTGTTGTAGCGCGTGTTGAGGATCAGGCTGACCGTGTCCCAAACCCATTCGGTGGGCTTCACTGCACCTAGTTCGTCGAGCACGAGTACATCTGTGTCGAACACGGGCCGCAGGACGTCAAGTTCTGTGGTTTGTACCGTCGCATTGTAAGAATTCTGAATTTCCTTCAGCAGTTCGCGGTAATCGTAAAAAAGGCATGGCACTCCGCGGCTGAGGATGAGTTCTTTCATGATGGCCACGGCCAGGTGAGTTTTGCCCGTTCCGATCTTCCCGATCAGAAGGAGTCCCGTCCCTTCGCGTGGATCAAATTCCTGAACGAAGCGCGATGCGCTAATGTGCGCGAGCGATAAGGAAGGATGTGCCCCGGGGAAGTCCGTGGTGTAGCTCGAAAATTCGCAGTGTTCGTAGCGCTTCGGAATGCGGGCTGCCGCCAGCAGTCTTTCCGAACGCGCCTTCAGACGGCAGTCACAGCGGGTGACTCGCCGGTCAGAACCGCTGCTGACTGTTTTCCAACCCGACCCTTCGCACAGCGGACAACTCTCGACCGAGGCCTTCATACGGAAGTCACTGTGTTGACTGTGCACCCTGGAAGCGAATTCGTGCAAGGTCAAAAGCTTCTCGGTCTGTGTACATCCTGTGGAGTTGAGGAAGGTGCTGTGGAGACCGGAGGAAAAAACGGGACGAAGAGTTCTGCCCGGCGGGCCAGCCACATCAATCGACACCTCATCACGCGAAATCGGCGCAACCGACCGACTCTCGCGGCAATCTCCACCGGGTCCGTGCCGAGCGCTCTACCGCTCCCACGATGCACTACCGTGTTTTTCTCTGAATCAAGTTCATCACGTACGAAGAAAATCGTCGGATCCCCATGTTTCGCGGTCCGAACGCTTCTCAGGCGCGCCGCGTGCAAGAAATATGCCCCCCCGCCGAGTTATTCACAGTTGACAACCCCAGAAGTCGGGGGAGAATAGCTGACGTCAGAATTCCGCCCCAGCATAGGCTCCAATTCCCCCAGGACTCGTTTTGGGGCAGATATGGAATTCTGCCTAGGAGAGACGATGAACAAAGCTGATCTCGTGGACCGCATCGCGGGTGCCTGTGAAATCAGTAAAACACAGGCCACGACGGCGATCGATACCGCAGTGGACAGCATTACCGCTGCCCTTAAAAAGGGAGACCGGGTGGCTTTGATCGGTTTTGGGACGTTCTCGGTTTCGCAGAGAAAGGCGCGCAATGGACGCAACCCGCAAACCGGCGCTACGATCAAAATCGCTGCCCGTCGAGTCGCGAAGTTCACCCCGGGAGCTGAACTGAAGAAGGCGGTCAATAAGAAGTAATTCGGGACCCAAGGTCTGGTTGAGGCGGCAGGAGGTCGGTCCTGCCGTTTTTCTTTTTCAGTGCAAGCGCGGAATCAAAGATCCGGTTCGTCCGCAATACTCCTGGTAAATGGGGCCGAACTCGCTCGCCAGTAGCTTCTCTTCGCGCCGCGCCTTCTGCCAGTGCGCAGCGAACACCAGAAGCACTCCGATGATCGCGCGCCATTCCCCCACGAACAGCCCGGTGCCGATCATCGCGAGCAGCATTCCTGAATAAATTGGGTGGCGCACGCGGGCGTATGGTCCGGACTGAATCAGGTGGTGATCCTTTTTCAGCGCTACGCGCGAACTCCAGTATTCGCCAATGTGCCGCCGCGCCCAGATAGCGATCGCTACACCGACCGCGACGAGAACAATGGACGCGGCCTTGATCGTCTCACTCTGCGGAGTGAAACGGCGACTGAGAATTCCTAGATTGGCGCGGCGGGCGAAGATCAGGAAGGCCGCCACGACCAGGATCGCAACCGTACCGAAGCGTCTTCCCGCCGCCTCCATCTGCTGCGTGCGCTTCACGCGCAGGGCGCTGACCACCCAGTACAGACAAAAGATCACCCACAGCGACGTAACCGTGTTCCAGGAAATCAGAGTTTCCATACGACCCTCCACTGCATCATCTTCAGTCTGCTTTGTTTTTTTGCGTCTTTGCATCGAGCTCGCGCAGGCGCGCGATCCACGCCAACTCCCCTTCGGTCTGTTCTCGCAGAAAGGCGACGACCTCGGCGCCATAGACGTCCAGGTCCATCGCTTTCTGCAGATTGTGCAGAATCTGGTTCCTTGATCGAATCGCGCCCTCCCGAAGCTCGAGGATTCTCTCGCGATCGTCGCCGGGCAACATCCCAAAGAATCCTATCCGCACTCGAAACGCGTCTTCCGAGAGCGCGTCCTGTTCAGAAAAGCTACGAAGGCGATCCATCAGCGCCTGCCGGCCTGATGCAGTAATTGCATATTGTTGTCGGTTTTGTCCTCGCTCGCCCGGAACTGTCTTCTTCGTGACCCACTTATTCGCCACAAACCGGCGGAGCAGCGGATACACCAGATTGTTATGCAGTGCACCCTGACCGAAGATCATGCCGGCCTGCTGCTTCAACCGGTAGCCGTGCTGTGGCTCCGAAAGAAGCATGCCGAGCAGTATTAAGTCAGTCATGACAGTGTCAATATTGTACTAATCTTCTTGGATGTCAAGATGAAAGGCGACCTTCCCGCGGGCGAGCGGCTGCCCCGCCCGACGCTGGCGTGCGTTAAGTCGGGTGCGCTACTCGCCCGCCGTCCTAGGCGGACCATCCGGACCTTTCCCGACGCAAGCGCTGTGCCCTCAATCACTTGGGAGTTGCTGAATCCCGGGCAATTCCTGTAGAATCAAACGATCCGAATCGAGGTTGAAACTGACATGAAGGCAGCCATCCATCCGGCATACAACGAAATCCGCGTCCTGTGCGCATGCGGCAGCAGTTTCACGACGCGTTCCACTCATAAGGGCGATCTGCACGTAGAAATCTGCTCGAATTGCCATCCCTTTTTCACCGGCAAGCAGAAGCTTCTGGATACGGCAGGGCGCGTGGAGCGGTTCCGCCGCAAGTATGCCAAGAGCGACGCGGCCAAGGCAGAAGCGAAGAAGTAAGCGGATCAGAGATCCAAGGTCACCAGGCCCTCGCTGCGGCGAGGGCTTTTTGTTGCATGCGACAGCTAGAATAGAAATTCGATGCGCAAGTACTGGGACAACTCGAAGAGTGCGGCCGGCGATGCGCCGCCGGAGCCCAGCGATCTGCGCCCGGTGCCGGCGAGTGTATCCCTCGGGGGAATTCAGATAGCGCCCGCGACGGTACTCGCCCCCATGGCCGGCGTTACAGACACGGTGTTCCGTCGCTTTATCCGGAATCTTAGCGGATGTGGACTCATCATGACCGAGTTCACCTCGGCCGACGGCGTGCTGCGCGCCAAGGACAAGAAAGCCAAGCGCTACCTCCACTTCTACGAAGACGAGCACCCAATCTCGGCCCAGTTGTTTGGCAGCAATCCCGACGTCATGGCCGAGGCGGCCAAGATGGTCGAGGGACTTGGCTTCGACCTCGTCGATCTAAACCTGGGTTGTCCAGCGAAGAAAGTCGTCAAGTGCAATGGCGGCTCGGGACTGCTGCGCGATTTACCCGCGATCGGCAAGATCTTTGAGGCGGTCCGCGCCGCGGTAAAAATTCCTTTCACGGTGAAGTTTCGCGCCGGATGGAATGACCAGGAAATCGTGTGCGTGGAACTGGCGAAGATGGCCGAAGCCTGCGGACTCGGTGCGGTTGCGCTTCACGCCCGCACTCGCGAACAGGGCTACAGCGGCAGCGCGCGCTGGGAGTGGATTTCGGCGAGCAAAGACGCCGTGAAAATCCCGGTGATCGGCAACGGCGACATCCGCACGCCCGAGGATGCCTGCGCCATGGTCACCCAGACCGGCTGCGACGCGGTCATGATCGGCCGTACAGCAGCGTCGAATCCGTGGATCTTTCGCCAGATCGCCCAATACACCGCAACCGGCCGCTACGATCAACCCGCGGAGTCAGATCGTTACGAGATGATCCGGACGTACTTCGCCATGCTGATCGAAGAACAGTTCCCAGATGCTTCCGGCAAGATGAAGCAGTTCGCGTCCTGGTTCACGCATGGCGTGCCCGGCGGCGCAGCGCTGCGCAAGACGATCTACGAAGTGCGGGAAGCGCCCGAAATTCTGAAGAAGGTGGAAGAGTTCTTCGAAGCCCGGCTTGGCGTTGCGGCCGCGACCATACAGTAACGACGTAGCGTACGCTTCTCGGCGCGGAGGAACGGGCGTGTCGCCCTTCGTCGGACCTCAAATCTTCTCAACCTGTTATCACTCGACCGGACGAGCGATCAACCTTCCCGCCGCATCTTTCTCGATGTACGCCCAGGGTACATCCGCGCCGTGCGTGAAAACGGTCAGCCACTTTCCCGGCAGAGCCTCGCCATAGTACCGCTGGCGGCTGTCGATCGTGTCGATCGGGGATAGATCAAACGCCATGACCCAGGTGAGATCGATGTGGGCGGCCGTTGGAATCAGATCCGAAATGTAGCAAGCGGTCTTCCCGCCGCTCGTCACGATAACGGCCTGCATGTGATACGTATGTCCGGGAAACACTCTGACTGAGACGCCCGGCACGATCTCGCGATCACCGTGCAGCAACTCCATCTGTCCTGACTTCACCAGGGGATCGTAGTTCTCGCTGATGTAGCTGACCGCATCGCGAAGATGTTGCTCGTGGCCGTGCAGTACTTCACCTTCCTGCACGTAGTATTTCGCCTTCGGAAAGGTCGCAACCACCCGGTCTCCGCGCCGCACCGTGTTCCATCCGCAATGATCGAAGTGCAGGTGCGTGTTGATGACGATGTCGATATCGTCCGGCGCAACGCCGCCAGCCGAGAGGTTGTCAAGCAGTTTCGCGGGCTGGCCGTAGATCTTGATCATCTTCTCGGAAAGCTTGTTCCCGATGCCAGTCTCGACCAGGATATTGTGCGTTCCGGTGCGGATCAGCAGAGAGTTCAGCCCGGCGGTGACGAAGTTTCGTTCGTCGGCGACCGCTCTCTTGGACCACATCACTTTAGGGACTACGCCGAAGAAAGCGCCGCCATCGAGCGGGTAGAGGCCATCGGAAAAAATACTGAGTTCAAAATCGCCGAGCGTAATTCGAGGCATGCGATTTCAGACTACTTCAACTCGCGCTCAAAGTGGTCCTCGATGAGCTGAAACAACTGGGTGCGCGCTGCCTTTCCCGAGATTCCATGCGTCTTGTTCGGATAAATCATCAGCCGGAATCTCTTGTCGGCCTTGATGAGCGCGTCGATCATCTGAATGCTGTTCTGAAAGTGCACGTTGTCGTCGCTGGTGCCGTGCACGAGGAACAGTGCGCCACGGAGTTTGTCAGCCGCTTTTGGCATCGAGGAGTCTTCATAGCCAGTGCCGTTGGCCTTAGGCGGGCCCATGTAGCGCTCTGTGTAAATGCTGTCGTAGTTGTGCCAGTCGGTGACCGGAGCAACCGAGACCCCCGCCTTGAACGCGTCGGAGTGCGTCATCGAATAGAGCGTCATCGAGCCGCCATTCGACCATCCCCAGATTGCCACCCGGTCCTTGTCGAGCTGCGGATATTGCGCAAGCAACTGCTTCAGTGCCGCGAGTTGGTCGCTTAGTTCGATCGCGCCGAACTGGTGCCGGATGGCAGTTTGGAATTTTCGGTCGCGGTTGGGCGTGCCGCGGTTGTCCACGCTGAAAATCGCGAACCCCTTCTGCAGCAGGATCTGATGGAAGAATCCGGTCGTGCCTTCCCAGCTGTCACGCACGAGTTGCGCCGCCGGACCGCCGTACACATTGATGATCAACGGGATTTTTCCAGCCGGCTCACCCGGCGGAAGAAACAGCTGGCCATAGAGAGTTGTTCCGTCATCCGCTTTGAACTCCAGATATTTCGGCGCAATCAAGCCGTAGTCTTCCACACTGCGCGATTCCCACACGCTCGTGCACGGCCCGCTCGCGCTGCATAGCGACAAATGCGGCGGCGTCATCGCGTTCGAGTAATTGTCCAGCCAATGGGAGCCGTCGTCGGAGAAGGTCGCATAGTGCACGCCGTTTCCCTGCGACAACCGATGGAAGTCCGAACCGTCGAACTTCACGGAATAGGTGTGCTGCCGGCGTACGTCGCCTTCGTTGGCTGTGAAATACACGGCGTTGTCGTCGGTGGTCTCGACGCCGAGTACTTCGTAGTCCCCCTTTTCCAACTGCCGCTCGAGTTTTGCATCAGCCGAGAGTGGGTTCTGCTTGTCGAAGCTGTAGAGATAAAGGTGCGTGTGACCGTCGCGCCAGCTCGACCAGATGAACCGGTCTTCCGACTTCAGAATGTGAAAGTCGTCATTCACATTCACCCAACCATCGGGAATGTTCTCGGTCAGCACCTTGCGCGATTTCCCCGACTTCGCCTCCACGAAATACAAATCCATCGTGTCCTGGGCGCGGTTGAGAACCTCAGCCCAGATCACTCCCTGGCGAAGCCATCCGAAGCGCGGGATGTAAGTGTCGGGATCATTGCCGAGCGTGATCCATTTCGGCTTCCCGCCTTTCGCCGGAATCACTCCGAGATGCACCACCGGGTTCGGATCTCCCGCCTTGGGATATTTTTCCTGATCGACTTTTGGATGCGTGGGCAGCCAGTCGGTGATCGGGTAGGTGGGAACCTGCTTCTCGTCCATCTGCAGGAAGACAATTTCACTGCTGTCAGGCGACCAGAAGTAGTTGCTGCGGACACTCAACTCTTCCGCGTACACCCAGTCCACTTCGCCGTTCAGGATATTTTCGTCCGTGTCGTTGGTTAGTTGCTTGCCGTCCTGCCCCGAAATCGGTTCTACGTACAGGTTGTGCTTGCGCACGTACGCGATGCGATTTCCGTCCGGAGAGAATTTGGGATCGCCACTTGGATCGGAAGCCGATGTAAATTGCACCGCCGTTGCCGAGTCTAGGTTGTAGAACCAGAGCTGGCCCTGCGAATCGAATAGCAGATGTTTCGAGTCCGGCGACCAGAGGTAGGCAGCCACGTGGTAGCGAGTGACCCGCTCCTTCTCGCGCTCGTCTTTGATCTTGGTTGCATCCGGGGCAAGGCCCGCCAGCTTTGCTTCGCTCACCAGTTCTTTCTTCTCGCCGGTCTTCGCGTCGACATACCACAACTCCCCGTGCTCGCCGGCGTCGTCGCGCTGCACGAAAGAAACCTTGGAGCCGTCGGGACTCCACTTGATCGTCTCCGGGCCGCGCCCGGTGAGTCCGCCCTCGGCGAAGATCGCCTCGATCGTGAGGGGTTTCTTGGGTGCGTTCTGGGCGCTGGATGGCGTGTTGAAAATGCAGCAAATCGCGACCGAAAGGTTCGTGCAGACGAAAAGAATTTTCTTCAAGCGCAGGCTCCAAGAGCAGAAGATCGTGCAAAATTGCAGGCTCGAAAGTGTACACCGAGGGAGCTTTTCGTGTAGAGAGCGCCGCGAATGCGGTTGCGCAAGCTTTTGCTTGTGTCTGTGGAAGTCTTGAGGAAGAATCGTCGCGCTGGAACAGGAGACGTCATGAAAGTTGATTGGGTTGTGAAGGGTTTACTAGCCACAATCGCAATTTCGCTAGGGGCAATTGCTGTGCGTCCCTATGTCGCGCCGCCTGTTGTGAGCGCGCAAACGGGAGAAGTCCATCCGTTGTATTTCGAGCCGGGCACGTTCATGTTGCGGGCTCCCGATGGCAGCCAGCAGGTCTATGGCAAAGTCGCGATCGACATGCGCAATGGCAAGATCTGGGGATTTCCGACCTTCACCCAGGACCCGTATCCATCGAATCCCACTTCATCCACTCCTCCCACATCGCGTCCGTTTCTGCTGGGCAAGTTCTCCTTTGGGGACATCGACAAATGAGCCGGGCCGGTGGGATTTCATCGCATCCCGACATTTGTGGTCGGCGGATCGCTGGCCATGACCATCGAGAGTCGCGCAAGCCAACAAAGATGCCTCCGTCCGCGCGGCGAGCCGCCGCCCGCGTGCTAAAATCAAGGGTATTCCATGTTGCAGGACATCCAGAACCTCATTGAGCTGCAAGCGGCTGACAAGGAAATCCATCGCCTGAAAGAAGAAGTGGCCGCCCTGCCCAGGCGCGTCGCGGTCATCGAAGAAAAGCTGGCTAACACCAAGGCCAAGCTCGAGAAGGCCAAGCTCGCCGCGAAGGCCGACGAATCCGCCCGCAAGAAATACGACGCCTCCATCACCGATCTGCAGGGAAAAATCTCCAAATACAAAGACCAGTCGCTCGCCGTCAAGACCAACGAGCAGTACAAGGCGTTGCTCCAGGAAATCCAGTTCGCCGAGCAGGAGATCCGCGCCAACGAGGACAAGATTCTCGACCTGATGGTCAGCGCCGAGTCACGCGACAAGGACGTCAAAGCTGCGGAAGCCGAGCTGAAAGCCGAGACTGCCGAGATCGAAAAAGAAAAAGCCGACGCTCGCCAGCGCACCGCCGAAGATGAGAAGCTGCTGGCGGAAGGGAACGCCAAGCGGGATAAGCTGCGCAGCGGCGTCAGCCCCGACGTTTTGCGCCATTATGAGCGGGTGTCGAAGTTCCGCGGTTCGGGACTTTCTGAAGTACGCGATCAGAAATGCATGACGTGCCGCGTCATGCTGCGCCCTCAGACCTATAACGATGTGCGCGCGGGGCAGACGATCATCGAGTGCGAATCCTGCCAGCGAATTCTCTACTTCAATCCCGAAAACGAAGCAACGATCGAGCGCACCACCTTCACGACCAAACGCCGGGCGCGCCCCAAGATGGATTCGCAGCAGGCTTGGTTCTATCACCCGTCCTACGGCGATACCGGCGAGGTCTTCCTGGCCTTCCAGAACGAGTCAACTACTTCCACTCGGCGCGTTTACGAGATGCACACTGGACGCCAGATCGGCGACATCCTCGGCCGTGAGGGCAGCTTTCGCCTGGCGTTTCCCGAAGACCTGAACGACACCATCCGCCTGAACGGCAACTGGGAAGAAGAGGAAATCGACAGCTGGGGCGCCGAACTCCCCATGGTTGTGCTCGATGCGCTTACCTCTGATCTGTCTGCGGCTCGCGCCGAGGGCCATGCACACCACGCCTCCGGACACGAACCCGCCTCGGAACATCCCGCCGCCAGCTAGTCCGCGCACTTCTGTCGCTTAACCCCGCCCACAATCTGGTTACCCATTTAAGATGTGTTTTATGACCGTCGACCGCCCAGTGAATCGGAAGGCTCACCGCGAGGAGGGCGCGACATCGATGGATCGTCCGACGGTGGTGATCAGTCAGCGTGGCACGGCCCGCCTGAAATCCGGCCACGTCTGGGTCTATCGATCGGACATTCTCTCGACAGATAACACCGCTCCTGGATCAATCGTCGCCGTCGCCGACGAACGCGGCCGCCACTTCGGTTCGGCGCTGTATTCGAGCAGTTCGCAAATCGCCTTGCGGATGATTTCGCCGAAACCCGTCGACGATTTCCCGGCCCTCGTGCGTGAGCGGATTCGCGAGGCCATTCGCTACCGCGAGCCGCTTGTGCATGACACTGATGCCTTTCGGGTGGTCTTCAGCGAGGGTGATTTTCTTCCCGGGCTGATCGTCGACCGCTACAACGACATCCTGTCCCTGCAGATTCTGACTCAGGCAATGGATGGGGAATTGGTTCGAGCAGCCATACTGGACGAGCTATCGGAGAGCCTGCAGCCTTCCTCCATCGCCGCGCGCGTTGAACCGCACATTCGTGAACTTGAGCAGCTCCCCCCTCGCGAATCAGGGCTGCTTACAGGCGAGAAGACGAATACTGTCTTCTCGATGAACGGCGTGCGTTTTCACTTTGACATCCGCGAAGGGCAGAAAACAGGGGCGTTTCTCGACCAGCGGGAAAATTATGCTGCAGCGGCCCACTACGCCCACGGCGACGCTCTGGATGTCTTCTGCTACCAAGGGGCGTTCGCCCTGCACATGGCGGCTCGCGGCTGCAAGGTGACCGGGGTCGACAGTTCTCGTCCGGCTCTGGAAGTCGCCGACAAGAATGCCCTTCTGGACCAAGGCGAGATCGAATGGATCGAGGCCAACGCCTTCGACCTGCTCAAGGACTATTCGGCGTCCGGCCAGCAGTACGACACCATCGTCCTCGATCCCCCTGCCTTCGCCAAAACCCGCAAAAACCTGGACACAGCTCTCCGCGGCTACAAAGAACTCAACCTCCGCGCCTTGAAAATGCTCCGTCCCGACGGAATCCTGGTCACCTGCTCCTGCTCCTACCACGTCAGCGAGGCGGACCTGCTTCAGGTCGTGGCAGAAGCAGCCGGCGACGCTCGCCGGACACTACGCCTACTGGAACGACGCGGCCAATCCAAAGACCATCCCATCTTGCTCTCCGTCCCCGAAACTGCCTATTTAAAGTGCCTCATTTTCCTAGTAAGTTGATGAAATCTCAATATATTAGTTACTTGACAATATTACGCTCAACTTTTATGATTCGTTTGTGCTAATCGCTCATCTAAACTGAGTGAACGCAGCACCCATTCAGCCCAAAGATCAGCCATTAGGAGGATTTAGAGTCATGACAGTGATTACCCGTTGGGATCCCTTCCGTGAGTTTTCGACATTGCAAGACCGGATGAACCGGTTGTTCCGCGATTCCTATGGGCCCGAGGGCCGCGAGGAGTCTCTGACCAGCACCACGTTCGCCCCGCCCGTCGACGTTTACGAAGACGAGCACAACGTCACCCTGAAAATTGAAGTTCCGGGCGTTGACGAGAAGGACATCGATGTGCGCGTTGAAAACAACGTGCTCACCGTGCACGGCGAGCGCAAATTCGAGAAGGAAGAGAAAGAAGAGAATTTCCGCCGTGTGGAGCGGCAGTATGGCAGCTTCACCCGCACCTTCACGCTGCCCAGCACCGTGGACGCAGAGCATGTTTCCGCAAACTACGAAAAGGGCGTCCTGAAGATCGCCCTGCCCAAGAAGGCAGAAGCGAAGCCCAAGCAAATCAAGGTGAACGTCGGCGGAGAAAAGACCCTGGAAGCCAAGGGCCCCAGCAAAGCCGCGTAAGTTGTGAACGACCATGTAGGGACAGCCGCCCTCGGCTGTCCGGCCGAACGCAGTTCGGCACCAACGGGAGGCGGCATAGGTGACCGTCTCCCGTTTATTTTTAGCCGTTAGCAATTAGTATTTGACACTTAGCCAACGGGCATTCGGATGTGGGATCATCTCAAGCCTGTACTGGCCAAATGCCAATTGCCAAGTGCTAACCGCTCGCGGCAGTCATCTCAAGATCTAACCAAAACTAAAGATTAGGAGTCTCCCATGGCCATCCGCTGGGACAAATTAACCGTGAAGGCGCAGGAAGCCGTGCAGCGCGCCAATGAAATCGCGTCGGAGCACGGCAATCCCGAGCTCCTGCCCGTGCACCTGCTCGCAGCCCTGATCGAAGACAAGGAGGGCATCGTTCCGCCTATCCTCGAAAAAATCGGCGCAGGTCCCCAAGTTCTGCTGAATGAGGCTTATCGCGAAATCGATCGCTTGCCCAAAGTTTCGGGCGAGGGCGCCAACCAGGCGAGCATGTCGCCGGCGTTCAACCAGCTCATCGAGCGCGCATTCAAAGAAGCATCGAATTTCAAGGACGAGTACGTTTCCGCCGAGCACCTGTTGCTGGCGGCGACACAGTCGAAGAAAGACTCCGCGCAGCAGATCCTCACGCAACATGGTGCGACCTATGACGCCATCCTGAAAGCGTTGACCTCGGTTCGCGGCTCGCAGAAAGTCACCGACCAGAATCCGGAGGCGAAATACCAGGCGCTCGAGCGCTATGCCCGCGATCTGACCGAACAGGCCCGGCGCGGCAAGCTCGATCCCGTGATCGGCCGCGACGAAGAAATTCGCCGCGTCGTTCAGGTGCTTTCGCGCCGCACGAAAAATAACCCTGTTCTGCTCGGCGAGCCCGGCGTCGGCAAGACTGCGATAGTCGAAGGACTCGCCCAGCGCATCATCTCGGGGGACGTGCCAGAAATCCTGAAGAACAAGCGTGTGGTTGCGCTCGATTTGGGTGCCATGCTGGCTGGTGCGAAATACCGGGGCGAGTTCGAAGACCGCCTCAAGGCCGTTCTGAAGGAAATCGAAGACTCCCAGGGACAGATCATTCTGTTCATCGATGAGCTCCACACCTTGGTCGGAGCGGGCGCGGCCGAAGGCGCAATCGACGCTTCCAACATGCTGAAGCCGGCCCTGGCCCGGGGCGAACTACGTGCCATCGGTGCCACTACGCTGAACGAATATCGCAAGTATGTCGAGAAAGACGCCGCGCTCGAGCGCCGCTTCCAGCCCGTCTACGTCGGCGAGCCAACGGTCGAAGACACCATCGCCATTCTCCGCGGACTGAAAGAGCGCTACGAAGTGCACCATGGCGTCCGCATCAAGGATTCGGCGATCGTCGCCGCGGCCACGCTCTCGCAGCGCTACATCTCGGACCGCTTTCTCCCCGATAAAGCCATCGACCTGATCGACGAAGCCGCAGCATCGCTGCGTATCCAGATCGACTCCATGCCGACCGAAATCGACAAGCTCGAACGCCGTGCCATGCAGCTCGAAATCGAGAAGCAGGCGCTGAAAAAAGAAGACGATCCGAACTCGCGCGAGCGCCTGGCCACGCTTGAGAAAGAACTGGCTCATATTCGCGAGCAGTCCAATGCGCTCAAAGCCAACTGGAAGAAGGAAAAAGATCTCATCACGCGCCAGCGCGGGTTGAAAGAGAAGCTCGAGCAGCTCCGCATCGAAGAACAGACCGAAGAGCGCAAAGGCAACCTGCAACGTGTCGCCGAGATTCGCTACGGGCTCATCCGGCAGGTCGAAGAAGAACTGAAGCAACTCACCGCGCAACTGGAAAAGACCAGCGCGCGCCGCATGCTCAAGGAAGAAGTCGACGAAGAGGACGTTGCCCGCATCGTTTCGCGCTGGACCGGCATTCCGGTTTCGAAGATGCTCGAGAGCGAAGTTCGCAAGCTGGTCACGATGGAAGATCGTCTGCGCCAGCGTGTGATTGGGCAGGACGAGCCGTTGCAGCGCGTAGCCAATGCCATCCGCCGTTCCCGCGCCGGATTGTCCGATCCCAAGCGCCCGATCGGTTCCTTCATCTTCCTCGGCCCGACGGGCGTCGGTAAGACCGAACTTGCGCGTGCTTTGGCTGAGTTCCTCTTCGACGACGAGCACGCCATGATCCGGATCGATATGTCCGAATACATGGAAAAGCATGCCGTCTCACGGCTGATCGGCGCGCCTCCGGGATACGTCGGCTACGAAGAAGGTGGTCAGCTGACCGAAGCAGTTCGGCGCCGTCCGTACTCCGTCGTGCTGTTTGACGAAATCGAGAAAGCGCACCCCGATGTCTTCAACGTCATGCTGCAAATCATGGACGATGGGCGCCTGACCGATGGACAGGGCCGCCAGGTCGACTTCCGCAACACGATCATCATCATGACCTCGAACATCGGCTCATCGTTCTTGGTCGGCGAAAATGTTCGCACGGAGGCCGACTTCGAAAAGGCTGCGGGCGAGGTATTGAATGCTTTGCACGGCTACTTCAAGCCCGAGTTCTTAAACCGGGTCGACGACATCATTGTTTTCCGGCCGCTCGGCAAGGAGCAGCTGGTCAAGATCGTCGAGTTGCGCCTCGAAGACCTGCGCCGCCAGTTGGCCGACCGAAAGATTTCACTCGAGCTGACCGACGCGGCGAAAGAGCTGATCTTGACGCAAGGATACGATCCAGCCTTCGGTGCTCGTCCGCTGAAGCGCGCGATCCAGAAGCTGGTGCAGGATCCGCTGGCTCTCAAGATTCTCGATGGCGAAGTGCTGCACGGCGATCACGTGATTGTCGATGCCGACAAGAAGGCCGGCAAACTGACGTTTCAGGTCAGCAAGCGCGTCGGCGAGAAGGTGCCTGCGGCAAGCAAACGGTGAGATCTTAAAGTTTCGCGTGTAGCGCAGTTAAAATGGCTTTACTTCATGTATCTGCTCTACAGCGCGCTTCTGGCCACGGGCCTCATTCTCAGCCTGCCCTATTGGATTTACCAGATGGTGCGCTACGGGAAGTATCGCGCCGGGTTTAATCAGCGTCTCGGCGCCGTGCCCCCGGGGATCACAACGCGAACTCAACCGACGATTTGGTTCCACGCCGTTTCGGTGGGAGAAGTGTTGGCGATCAGCGGACTGGTTGAGCACCTTCGACTTCGGTGGCCAGACCACCGCGTTGTTGTTTCGACCACCACCGACACCGGTCAGAACCTCGCCCGTTCGCGCTTCGGCAAGGAGAATGTCTTTTATTTTCCAATTGATCTCGGCTTCGCGATTGAGCCTTACTTGCAAGCTTTGAAGCCGGAGTTGATCATCATCGCTGAAACCGAGTTCTGGCCCAACTTCCTGCAGCTTGCGAAGCGAAGCGGCGCGCGGATCGCGGTCGTGAACGCCCGCATCTCCGACCGCTCCTTGCCTGGGTACAAACGGCTGCGGTGGGGTCTTCCGAAGGTCATCAGCAATGTCGACTTGTTTCTCGCGCAGACCTGGGAGGATCGCAAGCGCCTCATTGAAATCGGCGCTCCAGAAGCTCGTGTAGAGGTCACAGGAAATCTGAAGTTCGACATCAGTCCGTCGCCCGAACCCGCCGTCCTGGCCAGCCTGCGGGAGAACTTCCAGAAGTCGGGTGCTACGCCCATTCTGGTCTGCGGTAGCACGGTCGACGAAGAGGAAGAACGCATGCTGCTGCAGGCGTTCCAGAACATACAGGCCAGTTACCCGCACGCAGTGATGATCCTCGCGCCGAGGCACCCTGAGCGTTTTTCCGTTGTTGCCGCCTTGCTGGAAAGCCTCGGCGTGCGCTTCTGGCGCCGCTCCCTGTGGAACGGTGAACCGATCTCGGGCGGTGTCATCTTGCTCGACACGATCGGCGAACTGGCCGCGATCTACGGCCTCGCCGACATTGCCTTCGTCGGCGGCAGCCTCGTCCCGAAAGGCGGACATAACATCATCGAGCCTGCGCGGCACGGAGTGGCGATTGTCGTTGGCAATCACTACGACAACTTCCGCGATATCATCTGGCTCTTTCAGATGCAGGACGCAGTGCGGATTGTCGGCCCAGCGGAACTCCCTTTGGTTCTCATGGACCTGATCTCGAACCAAGCCGAGCGCAAGGCGCTCGGTGCGCGCGCCGCGGAAGTCCTTCGCTCCCAGGCTGGCGCGACTGAGAAAACCTTCTCGGCACTCGAGAAGTTGCTACCCTCGAATCGAACATCCTCGGCGAGTGGCGTCTCCAAATCGTGAATCCCGCCTCTGCTATCTACGGCGCCGTCGTCGGTGCGCGGAATCGACTCTACGATCGCCGCACCATCCAGCCACGAAGGTTGCATGGCCCCGTCGTCAGTGTGGGCAACATATCCGTCGGCGGCTCCGGCAAGACGCCCTTCGTCATTCTGCTGGGCGAACTCCTAAAACAACGCGGGGTCAGGTTCGACGTTCTCTCTCGCGGCTACGGACGCAAGTCGCGCGGTGTGATGCAGGTTGATCCCTCAGGACCCTCAACAACTTTTGGGGATGAGCCCCTGCTGATCGCTCGGCGTCTTGAAATTCCCGTCGTTCTCGGCGAGGATCGCTATCAGGCCGGACTCGTTGCCGAAGGAAAATTTGGCCCGCAGCTGCACCTCCTCGATGATGGCTTTCAGCATCGCCGCCTGGCGCGCGATTTTGATATCGTTCTGGTGACGCCCGACGACGCGCGCGATTCACTTCTTCCCGTCGGTCGCCTTCGCGAGCCGTTGGCCTCTCTGCGCCGCGCCGACACCATCGTCCTCACCAGCGGAGCGAATCCTGCCAACTTCCCGGTCGAGGGAAAGCTCATCTGGCGTGTGCGTCGCGGAATCTCGACCGAAAACATTCCCAGCCGTCCGGTAGCATTCTGTGGCATCGCCCGTCCGCAGAACTTCATGCTTCAACTTCGGAAGGCGGGCGTCGAACCCGCCGCGGAGGCGGTCTATCGCGACCACCACGCCTACACCGAAGCGGATATCCGTGAATTGCTGGCTCTCCGCGACAAAAGCGAAGCCGGCGGCTTCGTGACGACCGAGAAGGACGCCATTAACCTGGGCGGCTATTTCAGCGCACTCCAGCCGTTAACGGTCGTCCCCGTCAAAATGGAGCTCGCCGACGCGGCTAACGCACTGGATACTATGCTACGGATCGTTCACGAGCGAACGAAGCGCCCGTGAGAGAATCTCCTTTACCCTGCTGATCGCATCCGGATGACGAAACATCCCAAAGACACCGATCGCCTGAAGAGGATTCTCGAGGCGTTCCCCAAGACAACGGTCACCGTTCTCGGCGACCTGGTGGCCGACGAATTCGTCTACGGTGAAATCTCGCGCGTCTCGCGCGAAGCACCGGTGCTCATCCTGAAACACTGCGAACGAACCGTGCTGCCCGGAGGCGGCGCGAATGCCATCAACAACCTCGCCGATCTCGGTGTTAACGTACTCCCTGTGGGCATTCTGGGTGAAGACGAGCCCGGCCGCCTGCTGATGAAGGCCTTCCGCCACAAGCACATCGCGGTTAGCGGCATTTTGAAGGACAAGAGTCACACAACCGTGACCAAAACGCGCATTCTCGCCGGCATGACGCACTCCTCCCGCCAGCAGGTAGTGCGCGTGGATCGGGAGCCTGACGCTCCGCCGAGCCCTCACCTCGTGCGCGAACTGGTGCTAGCCGCTCGCGAGTATGCTCGTGCTTCCGATGCGCTGCTCGTCTCGGATTATGGCTACGGCGCGGCGACACCTGCGATCTTGAACGCCATCCGAGCCAAGGGTGGCCTCAACGGCATTCCAGTCACGCTCGATTCCCGCTTCCGTATGATGGAATATTCCGGAGTGACCGCCGCCACGCCCAACGAGCCCGAGGTGGAACAGTCTCTCGGCGTCAGGATCGGACAAGACTGGTCGAAGCTTCTTTCCTCGGCTGAGATCCTGATGTACCGCATGAAACTGCAATCGCTAGTGATCACCCGGGGCCGCGATGGCATGGTTGCGTTCAGCCGGAAGCACAAGCCCGTCGACATACCGATTTTTGGTTCGGACGAAGTTACAGACGTCACCGGTGCGGGCGACACCGTCATCGCGACCTTCACAGCCGCCCTCGCGACAGGCGCCACCACCGAGGAAGCAGCCCAACTGGCGAACTACGCGGGCGGCATCGTCGTCATGAAGCGGGGCACCTCCACCGTGACGCGGCAGGAACTGGAACGGGCCCTCGAGCAGTCACCACCGGTGACGCGGCCCCATTGAGTACCACTTTGAACCAGACCGCGAAATCCAAGATTCTTGACCGCGCAGCCTTGGGCCGGCAGGTCCAACGTTGGCGGCAAGCGGGTGAACACATCACACTCGCCAACGGATGTTTCGATCTGCTCCACGTTGGCCACGTTCGCTATCTCCGCGCAGCAAAAGAGCTGGGCGGACGCCTGATCGTCGCCATCAACTCTGACGATTCTGTCCGCTCTCTGAAAGGCGAAGGCCGTCCTCTGATGCCGGCTGAAGAACGCGCCGAGATCCTCGCCGCTCTCTCCGACGTCGACGCCGTCGTCATCTTCCCCGAGCGCGACGTGCGCGCTCTCGTCTCTGAAATCCGCCCCGACGTCCAGGCAAAGGGCACTGACTACACCGTCGACAGCGTTCCCGAAGGCGACGCCGTGCGCAAGTACGGCGGCCGGGTTGCCATCGTTGGCGACCCCAAGGATCACTCCGCCAGCGAAATCATCCGCACCCGGCTCACGCCGCCGACCTCGTGAGGCGGTTTCGATGACCACCCCCGACGCAGCCCAATCCCCACTGCAATCCCGCGATCACCTGCGGATTCTGATAGTTCGCCTCAGTTCGATGGGGGATGTCGTCCATGCGCTTCCCGCGGCCGCAGCTCTGCGCAACGCATTCCCGAAGGCAACAATAGGATGGCTGATCGAAGAGCGCTGGGCCGAGCTGTTGTGCACGCTGCCTACCCCGCGTTGCGGTACACGGTCACCGCAGCGTCCGCTCGTTGACATCGTGCACACCGTCAACCTGAAGCGCTGGCGTCGTTCGTTGCTCGAGAGCCAGACTTGGGAGCGGATCGCGGCGAGCCTGAGCGATCTTCGCGCCGCACACTACGACGTTGCCATCGACCTCCAGGGTGCGATTCGTTCTGCGATTCTGAGCCGGTGGTCGGGCGCTCCGGTTCTCTACGGAGCCTCCCGCCCGCGCGAAATCCCTGCCAGTCTCTGGTACACGAAGAAAGTTGTTGCCAACGGCGTGCACGTGATCGAACAGTACTGCGAACTGGCGGACGCCCTCATCGGCTACAAGACGCCAAGACTCGATGCTACCTTTCCCTGCGACCCGATCGCGACGGAAACCGTAACCAGCCGGCTCCGCAAGCACGGCATAACGCAGTTCGTCATGCTGAACCCGGGCGCTGGTTGGGGCGCCAAGCAGTGGCCGGTCGTGCGCTACGGACAACTCGCGCAACGGCTCGCCAGCCGAGGCGTGCGATCGATCCTCAATTTCGGCCCCAACGAGGAGACACTTGCACGCGAAGCGGAAGCCGCGAGCGCCGGCACGGCACAGGCGATGGCATTCTCAATCGGTGAATTGATCGCACTGACCCGTCAGACGCGGCTGTTCATCGGCGGCGATACCGGGCCGATGCATCTCGCTGCGGCTTTGCACATCCCGGTTGTGGCGCTCTTCGGCCCGACCGATCCCGCGCGCAACGGCCCGTTTCGCACCAACAGTATTGTCCTGCGTAATCCGAAGAGCCCGACTTCGCTTAAGCACCGTCACGAACCCGATCCGGGCCTGCTGGAAATTACCGTGGACCAGGTCGCGGAGGCTGCTACTCAACTTTTGGAAACGACACCTGCGGAGACGCCGCGTGGCTGACTGGGCTCGTGTTGCACAGCGCATTCGCGTGCCCTTGGGATTCGCTTTCGCGATTCTCTACGTTTGGCTTGCCCGCCCCACTTGGTTTTCCATCATCGTCGGCGTGATCATTGCGATCCCCGGGATCGTACTGCGCGCACTCGCTTCGGGCCACGTAAAGAAGAATCAGGAACTCACCACTACCGGCCCTTATGCATACGTAAGAAATCCGCTATATCTTGGCTCGCTGGTCATGGCCCTGGGATTCGCCGTGGCCGCCCGCAGTTGCTGGATTCTGCTCACCATGGTCGCGATGTTTGTGGCCATCTATCTTCCCGTGATCCGCCACGAAGAAGCGTACCTGCGCGAGGTTTTCCCGAACTTTGACGACTACGCACGAAACGTCCCGCGGCTGTTTCCCCGTTGGCGGGCCTACGGCGCCGGTAACGCTGGTTTTTCCAGCCATCTGTATTGGCAACACCGCGAGTACAATGCGGTATTGGGCGCGGCCGCGATCCTTGCTGTTCTGATCGCGAAGTTGATATGGACTTCAAGATAGCCTGAGCTCAAAAACTCTAGCGTTCCTACGACAAAACTCATCGTACGTGCTTGATCGGACTCCTCTTCCAATCCGCAACGGCGACCACACGTGTTGCCACGGTCCTCGTGTTCTTCACGATAGTCTGCGCCGCCGCTTCCGCGCAGAACCCCACGGCCACAATCGGACCCACCGCCCAGATCCTCGCCCCCAGCCCGAATTATCGATTTCCGGTCGGGCAGGCCTACGTGTTCACAGTGGAGTGGCATCTGTTCACCGCGGGCACGGCCACCGTCCGGCTCGACTCCGCAGGCTCAGAAAAGAAGGTGACTGCAATCGCGGACTCCGCCGGCGTTGTGAACATGGTCTATGGCGTTCATGACCACTTCGAGGCCCGCTTCGATCCCAACACCTTTTGTTCCCTCGGCGTCACCAAGCACACCGAGGAAGGCTCTCACAAACGCGACACGCAGGTCGTCTTCGAATATCCGCGCCGGCGAAGCGTTTTGCGCGAGAAGAATCTCAAGACGGGTGAGAGCAAGCAAATTGAAAACGATATTCCTCCCTGTGTGACCGACGTCGTCACGGGCTTCTATTACGTCGCGTCCCTACCCCAGAAGCAGGGCACCTACTATACGTTTCCGGTAAATGACGGTGGCAAGACGGCGGAGGTGACCGCCCAGGTTGAGGGCAAGGAGCAGGTGAAGGTTCCCGCCGGCTCATTCTCCACGATTCGTGTTTCGGCCGAAGCGAACTCCGGTCCGCTCAAGGGAAGGGGAAAGGTCTGGGCCTGGTTCACCGACGACGCGAATCGAACGCCGGTCCAGATGCGCGCGAAGCTGACATGGGGAACGCTGCTATTCCGCTTACAGCGAATCGATCGTCACTGAGATGCTTGGCGCCGCACGTACGCCTCGCCGCCGACAACACCAGATGTGACGCCCTAAGCTGCTTGCAGGCTCGCGTCCTGCACCGATCCCTGAAACGACGCAAAAAATCCGCTTGCCCGGTCTTTCGGGATGGCAACGTAGTTGGTCGCGGATAGATCCGCGGTCGTTCCCGGCTGTATCGTTTCCACCTTCTTCAGAGCGGGCTCGGGAAGCACCTGGTAGATATCGTAGCCCGTGCTCCTCAAAGCGTTCTCCATGCCGTCGATACGCTCGCGCCGAAATCGAATCACATGCTCATCCAACTTTTCTCCGCTCATTACCAGGTAAAAGTTTAGAACCTCGAAGACGATGAATGGCTGCTGCTCGCGAATCGTGTCCGACAGTCCCAGCAGAACTTCGAGTTCCCCGCCTTCGACATCAATCTTGATCGTGGAAATTTCCGGCAGTTTCAACTCAGATACCACCTCATCGCCCTTCCGCACACAAATGTAGCGGTACCCCGAATAGAACGACTCGGGCCTGAAATTTTCGATCGTGCTGGCGCTGCTGTCGTAAGCCTCTTCCCGGAAGTAGAGCTTCATGATCTGGTTTCGATTGGAAAGTCCGAGAGGCAGGATTGTGTGATTCTTCAGTCCATTTTCTTCAATGAACCTTTGCACGAGAAAACAACAGGAGACCTGAGGTTCAAAGCCAATATATTCTCTGCTTCTTTCCATACTCAGAATCTTGAACAGCGTCTGCCCGATATTTGCGCCCACGTCCAGAAACGCTCCCGGCTTGCATTTCAAGGTAGCCGCATATACAGCATTCAATGCAGGTTCAACCGCTTCAGCGCCCTTCTCCAATGCGAGTTCGTTTACAAAGAAGCTGCGAAGGCGATATTCGGAACCTCCCAGCCGGATCTGCTTCCTCTGCGACAGCCGCCAGAGGACGGCTAACTTCCGAAACACTGCGGACACCCCCATCGATCACTCCTTGGTTGACGAGACTACGCAGCGGCGCAGCGACACAAAACTAAACAGCAATCATTCGGAACGGGATTACTTTTTGAACGGGATATCGGTTACTTCTTCGCGACCAGCCCCTTGGCCTTGCTCAATTCGGGACGATCGGAATTTGACCCAGAGCAAACCTTCACCAGCGCAGAGTAATACTGGGTCGCTTTCTCCTGCTTGCCCGCGGCTTCAGCGGCCTGCGCCGCACCATAGAGCCCGTTGAAACGGTTCGGATTGAACTTGAGATCCGTTTCGTATTCGGCCAGCGACTGGTCCGGACGCTTCGCCATCAGGAGGATCTCTGCCAGCATCTCGCGCGTCGGGATCCCCTGCGGCTCTTCACCCAGCGAGTCCTCTTTGTCCGCCATCGGCTTCAGTATCGCCAGCGCATCGTCGTACTTGCCCTCGGCCACGCTGAGCCAAGCCATTGCCTGCTTATGATCCAGATCCACCCACTCGGCGAAGTCTTTTTTCTTCTCAGCGACCAGCTTCTTATGGATCTCGTCGATATGGGCGGCATCGTCCCTCACCTGCGCCGCGTTTCCCAAATGCGCCGCGCCGATCGCCCGCGCCCAATAAATGAATGAATCCTCCGCCGTCCCGGCGACGGCCGTCGGCGTCAGCGCTGCTGCATCCGCCCAGTGCCGCATCTCCAGCGGGTACAGCGCGGTAAAATGCACCAGCGCCGCCGCGTGCGGATCAAAACCCAACCCATACATGTCATGCGAACTCGGCATCGCTTTCACTTCTTCGATCAGGGCCCGCGCATCCGCATCCCGGCCGCTCTGCAGGTATGCATAGAACAGAAAGTCCATCGCGTGGAACTGATGCCCCTCGCCGCCCATGTGCATCGCCGCCATCTTCCGCGTGGCCGCCACCGACGCCAGATTCGAATTGATGTCCTCCTGCCACATCCCGACGCGAGCAAAAATGTGCGATGGCATGTGCAAAGCATGAGGCGCTACCGGCGCAATCTGCGCGTATCGCCGGGCCGCCGGCAATCCCAATTCGGCCAGTTGCGGCTTGTCGTACGCGTGGATCAAATAGTGCGCCACGCCCGGATGATCCGGCTCGATCGCGAACAGCTTCTCTAAAACCGCCGCCGCTTTCTTGTCCGTTGTGAAATTGGGATCGTTCCCTTCGTTCGAAGCGAGCAACGACAGTGCGTAAAAGGCCGCCGCCTCGTGATCGTCCGGATTCTGCTCGTATACTCTCTGCATCCCGTCAGAGTATGCCTTGGCCCGTGGTTCGAACTCGCCCTTGCGGCCATAGAACGCCCACAACGCGTTGATGTAGCCCCGCTCCCTCGGCGTCGGCGCGTGCAGCGACTTCGCTTTCTTCACCTCCGCCTTGCCCTTCTTGGTCACTGCCGCATCGGGATGGTTCCACAGTTGGTGCCATTGGCTCATCGCCAGCCCCCACTGTGCCATCGCGCATTTGGGATCGTCCTTGGCGATGTCAGCGAATTCCTTCTCCGCTTCCTCGTACCAGAACGAATGCAGCAACGCGACCCCTCGCTCAAATGGCTTCTGGACTGAGGCCGCGCACGAAACCGGGAAGTGCACCGTCCCCAGTTGCTGCTCGTTCAGATCTTCATGGTGATGGCCTTCATCGTCAGCAAGGGCGGACGAGGCAAAACAGAGAGATCCAGCAAGAACAAGCGCGGTGATTTTCATGGATACCCCGATGTTTGCGAGTCTAGACCGCGCCGGGAACGGTGGTCAATTCGTGCACCCCGTCAATTCGTGCGCGAGCAAGACAGGCCCTGTTGACTATCGCGATCCGGCAGCGGCGGTGGCCGAGACGATGCGGCCCGGAGATTCTCTATGAATTTCTGGATTCCGCGCGTCGTGCATTTAGCTTAAAGATTACTTAGCGTTTAATCAAGTTATAGGCGATTGCAAGGGGCGGAATCACCTTCAACCATGCCCGCCGGCACGATGTGCGCTCTATGGCGCTCCTAGGGCCGTCTAATTGGCATTCTGGCGAGTGCGGTCGAGGTGGTTTTCAAGGACTTACGAGCCTAGGGCGATTTTCAATAACTTAGCCCGTAGCGAAGCAAATGAAGGACTCTCGAACTACTTCAATCCGTCCACCACATACAAGTCGGAAAGAACTCGGCCCGCCGAATAGGCATAAGCTTTTCCGTCAGCACTGACTCGAATGCTTGCAATGCTCTGGATTCCGGCCGGATCTGCCGGGGTAATCTCCCTCCACAGTTCGCGTTTCCCGGTTTCGAGATTGACGCGCGTCAGCTTGACCGGAATCGCACGCGTCCGCACGAGTAGGTTCTGGCCGTCGGCGGAAAATCCCATCACCCGCTCGTCCGAGTCTAGAGTGACACTGAACTTTTGCGGCTCCCCGCCCGCAATCGGATAGAGCCAGCGCTGCCTCTTCGGATCCATCGCCAGAAGAGACTTTCCATCGGGTGTCACGATTCCCCCGCTCACGCCTTCTGGAGTAATCGCTCGCGGCGTGCCGCCCTGAATGTCTAAAACATACGTTCTCGGTCCGTGTCCCGGCTCAGCCGTCGAGTAGAACACAGACTTCCCGTCCGGTAGCCAGCCAGCGTTGAAGTGATCGGTCTTGTTGTCGGTGAGATCTCGAGGCTCTCCCACTCCTGTGGGTAAAAGCACCAGTCTCGCCGGAGAACGATCTTCCGAAAGCACCCATTTCCCGTCCGGAGAGAGAAATCCAAATCCGCCGTCACCCAGACGTATCGCGGGCGAGCCATCGGTCTTGCGCATGAAAATGCTATAGTTCGCCCCAACCGCCTCCCCGGTTTCAGAGAAGATGATCGTGCTTCCATCTGGCGACATGTCCGTGATCAGCGACCAGTCAAACCACGAGAGGCTGCGTTCGTGCGTATCCCCGGGCGCCAGCCCCGAAATACTGATGCGCGACTTGTCGGCAGTAAGCAGGACAAGGCCATTCTTGCTGATGTCGTGTATCGTCAAGCCGCCCGGCGAGCGATAGATCAACCTCTCCTTGCCGTCCAGGTCAAGCGCATAGATCGAGCGCGCCGAGCCGGCCGGGACCGCCGAATACCACACTTCCTTCCCGCTTGGAGCCCATGCCAACCCCTCCACGCTCGAATAAAAGGAAGATTGCGTCTTGTGGTTACCATGAGGATCGATGATGACCACGCGCCCGTCGTCACCGCTCTGTACGTGGTCGATGATGCCAAGGTAATTTCCCGACGGGGAGAAGCGAACGTGGCTCACCCATCCTTGCGGCTCGTAGATCACGTTCCCCGCCGGAAACTGCAGATGAGTACTGATTCCTGTCGTCTGTTGAATCACGGCTACGGACTGGCCGTCCGGTGTCCAATCCGCCCAAAAGACACCGTCTAGTACTTCTCTCGGTGCGCCACCCGCAAGTGGAACCCGCGCCAGCGTGCCAGACTGGGCAAAAGGAATAAAGTCCCTCGGGTGCAGCGCGATCGCCATCTCTCCCTTGGAGGAGATCGCCAGTACTTGCGCAGGCGTTAGTCCGACTGATCGCGAGTCCGTGCTGTCGAAGCGAGTCGAGAAGATTTCCTGCGGACGACCGTCCCATGCGGCGCCATAAAGAATCGTTTGACCATCGGGAGCGAAACGCGCATCCCAAACCGTGCCGTTGCGAAAAGTGATCTCGTGAAAGATCGGGGTTGAAACGCTTTTTCGATGCGCAATCGCGTACACTGCTACCCACGACGCAACCAACAACGCCGCTCCGACCAACGGCAAAATCCAGCGGCGTGCGCTCTTCTTTTCCGGGATCGCCCGAACCCCGCTGCGGCTCGGCGTTGAGATGTCGGTGAGCGCATCCAGGTTGAAGGCTACGTCGCGCGCCGACTGAAACCGCTCCGCCGGATTTTTCTCCAGGCAGTGACGCACGATGCGTTCGAGTGCCGGCGATACATTGCGATTCGTCTCGGAAAGCTCCGAAGGATCTTCCTTCAGGATCGCGCTCATCGTGTCCGCCGACGAGTCTCCGCGAAACGCGCGCTTGCCAGAGAGCATCTCGTACAAGATTGCGCCGAATGCGAAAATGTCCGATCGCGCATCCGCAGGCTTGCCGCGTACCTGCTCTGGTGACATGTACCCAACAGTCCCCATCACCGTGCCGGCGTCGGTGCCAACTTGCTGCGTAAGCGTCTCGCCCGAGTCGTCCGCTTCGGGCCGCGTTAGCTTGGCGAGCCCGAAATCGAGGATCTTCACGCGGCCATCATTCGTAATGAAAATGTTCTCCGGCTTCAGGTCGCGGTGAACGATTCCTTTCTCGTGCGCGGCAGCCAGTCCCCGCGCCACCTGCGCCGCGTAATCAATCGCTTTGCGTGTCGCGAGAGGCCCGTTCCGCAGGCGGTCTCGAAGGGTCTCGCCTTCCAGCAACTCGGAGACCACGTAAGGCGCGCCGCCGTCCTCTCCAATATCGAAGATCGAAAGAATGTTCGGATGGCTAAGGGCCGCGGCCGCACGCGCTTCCTGCGCGAAGCGCTGCAGACGATCGGGGTCGGCGGAGAAAGAGGTTGGCAAAACTTTGATCGCGACGTCGCGATTCAGCCGCTTATCGCGCGCCTTATAGACTTCGCCCATCCCGCCCGCACCGATGGACGATTGAATTTCGTAAGGACCAAGCGTTGTGCCGGACGTCAGCGCCATGAATGCGCGCCATTATATGCCAGATATGCCCGGACAAAAGCCTGAGAGATGGCCCAGACTGCAGGATTACTGAATCCGGAACCGCTCTTTCATCAGCCGTTGCAGCCGCGGTTTGTAGAGAATATCGAAGGCGAGTTCTTTGTCGGGAAACATGGCCAGCGCCGCCCGTTTGGCACCAGCGACTAATTCGGAAGCTTCTTCCACCGTCAGGTTGGGATCCTGTCCGAGGACCGACGTCACCATGCTGATCATCACCTGCAAGCGTCGGATCTTTTTAGCTTCCTCCTGTTTTTCATTCGAATTACCATCCTGCTCCACCCGGTTCGGATTTTCCATACTGCCCCCGACAGGAGCCTGCTGAGAGCTTCGCGGGCGGCTCCAAGAACATCTCAGCTCGCGGACCGCCTCACCCCTGTTGCCCTCATTGTCACGGCAGCCGCGCCGGAAAGCAACTCCCTAGGAAGTGCCACGGCAGGGCACACGAACGAGCCATCCGGAGGAAACCTTAGCTCGCTCATCCGCTTCCACATGGTGTTCATCAGCTATGAACCGCGCCAAATCCCTTAGGGAGAGTTACAATCGGGTCGGCGGCTACCCCTCGGGACCAGCAGAACTCTCCCCAACGCCCGCCACTGGAGGAGTTATGGCAGAACGTTCCGTGCCCCCGGCTGGGCGCCCCAACGAGAAGCTGATGAAGGTCTTCGACTCCGAGCAGGAATCTGAGGCCCTCGTCGTCAAAGGCCTGCTCGACTCGGCCGAGATCGATTCCGATCTCACTTCCGTGGACGCTATCCAAGATATGTTTCCGGGCGTAGGAGGCACGGTCATCCTGGTCCGCGAAGAAGACGCTGAGCAAGCGCGCCGCGTGATCGAGGAATACCGCAACTCGCCGGGCACCGACGACGAGACCGCCGAAGTAAATATCGCGGAAGACCCTAACGAAGGCACGCCAACTGCGGGCTGACCGAACGCCCATCGAGATAGAAACTCACTGCTCCGTTCATATCCGTCCGGTACGTCGCCGCCTTCGCATCGGCAAGTCTGTGCAAGACCTCGATCCGCGGATGCCCGAACGTATTCCGCGTGCCCACCGAGATGACGGCCCACCGCGGACGCACAGACCGAATCAGCTCCTCGGTCGAACTTGAGTTGCTGCCGTGATGCCCGACTTTCAGCAGGTCCGCGTGCAAGTTATGCGTGGCCACCATTCGCTGTTCGACCGCTTTCTCCGCATCCCCCTCCAGCAGCGCCGACGAATCTTGATAGCGAAGACGCAGCACCAGCGAGTCATTGTTCCGTGGCTGTGACGATGTCACCCACGACGCCGGTGGTGAGAACACCTCCGCCTGCATCCCGCCAAAGTCAAAAGCTTCCCCGTCTTCACGCCGTACCACTTTGACTCCCAGAGTGCGCGCGTAGTCTAAGAGCGCCCTAATTGATGTCGTCGGCGGCAGCGCTCCCACCCACAACTCACGTGGACGAAAATTATTCAACACCGAGTGCATGCCCCCAATGTGATCCGAGTGCCCGTGTGTGATCGCGACTACGTCCAGCCGTGAAATTCCGCGCGCCCACAAGTACGGCGACACCACGCTCTCACCATAATCAAATTCGCTGATCTGCCCGCCGACCGGGCCCCCTGCGTCTACCAGTAGCGTCTTGCCTTGCGGAGAAACAACGAGGATCGAGTCACCTTGGCCCACATCAATCGCCGTCACCTCCATCACGCGCTCATGAATGATTGGCTTGGGCTCTGAGGCGCTGACCCAGATTCCCGCCACCGCCAGCGCCGCCAGCCCGCTCGCCGCCACGACCTTGCGCCGCCAGATCAGAATCATCGCGATCGCCACCCCAGCTCCGGCAATCAGGATGCTTGTCGTCTCAGGCATCGCTACCCGATGATCCGCGATCCGGAATCCGCCCAATACTCTCACCGTACCGGTGATTCCATGCAGCGCAACCGCCCCCAGCCACGCTGGAATTTTTGCCAGCGCCACCGACCCATATCCGAGGGCCACCGCCAGTACCGCCGCCAGCATAAGCAACTCGGTTAGAGGGACCGCCAGCGCATTCGCCGGAATCCCCAACACCGTCGCCCGATGAAAGTAATACGCCATGGGCAACGCCATCCCGAGTTGCATGATGGTCGACACACAAAACAGTTCGTACACGCTTACGATCGCCCGCGCCGACAATCCGAGCACTTGGACCGGAACCTGTTTCACCCGCTTCCACTTCTCCAGGAACCGCGCCAGTCGCCCGGCGATCATGCGCAGATCGAGCCGCAACTGCGTAACGCGGGGCAGCACGGTCCGATCGAACTCCACCGACTCGAGATGCCGCAAGCCTCGCACGTAAGGCTGCGATGTCCTTTCCAGCAGCGGCACCGCAATCGCCGCCACCAGAAACACCGCAAGAAACGTCAGCTGAAAACTCGCTCCCAGAAAAACCTTCGGATCGGCCACCATCAATGCCAGCGCCGCCGCTCCCAGCGCGTTCAACATCGACCTCTCGCGATACAACAGCCGCACTCCCAGGTACACCGTTAGCATCAGCACCGCGCGCCACACCGGGGGCCCCACGTCGGTTACAAATGCATACCCTGCGCATAGAAGCACGGTCAGCACGCTCGCCACGCCATCGCCCAGCCGGCATCGCCGCATCACCCAGAAAACAACGTATGCGAGGATGCTTACATTCATCCCCGACACAACCAGGATGTGATACGTTCCCGAGCGCTGAAAGTCGGTCTTCGTCTCCGGCGTCAGGAACGCGCCCTCTCCGATCACGGCTGCATCCATTAAAGCCGCGTCGTCCGGCGTCCAGAGCCGGTGAATTTTCCGCACGATGTTGTGATGAATGCGGTCCCGCCACGCCGCCACTCGCGTCCCCGCGAAGCCGGGCACCACCTCGATCTTCGCCGCCTGCGTCGAACCCAACACAACGATGCCGTTGTCGGCGAGATATCCTTGATAGTCGAACGCGCCGGGGTTTCGGAAATTGCGGGGCGCGCGCAGCTTTACCGGAAAACGCAGGCGTTCGCCATATCGAAACACGCGCATGGGCGAGCTGGCCCCGCTTTCTTCGTACTCCGGATCGCTTTCCTTCGAATACACCCCCAGCCGGAGGCCCGCCTGAATCGGCCGCACAATTCCGCCGTCGCGAATCTCTTCCGTCTCGATATCGATCGATTGCCGCGACCCTCCATAACTTCCCGCGCGGATCTCTCCTTCTTTTGTCACGTGCGCGGTGACCAACGTCTCGCGTCCGTCGGCGAAAGCCAGAATCTCTCCTCCCCTCAGCGGCATCGAACTGCCAATTGGATTTCCAGCGCGCCCACAAAGAACATTGCTCCGAGCGCCACCACAAATCCCAACCACGTGCGACGCCGCGAAAAATAAGCACCCGCCGCTACGAATCCAAGCGCAGTGGCGACCCACCACGACGCTGGCCTCCAAGCGTGCACCCCGATCACGATCCCCGCCCCAAATGCAAACGCAGCCCACAGAAGTGGGCGACGCGGGGGTTTTATTGGAGGAGGAAAGGGCGTAGCTGACTTTGCCGAAGACACCGCGCTATTAATTAATCGACGTGTGCACGGACGGCCGCGCGCCTTTGGCGAAGTCAGCGTCATGACTCGGGAGCGAAGAAAGATCTTCTATCGCACCAGCTGCACCACGCTCTCAATGTGGAACGTCTGCGGGAACAGATCTACCAGGTGCACCTGCTCCACGCGAAAACCTTCCGCTATCAGCGCCACGAGATCCCGGGCCAGTGTCGCAGGATCGCACGAGATGTACGTCAACCGGCGTGCGTCCATCTTTCCCAGTGACCGCGCGACCCGATCTCCCAAGCCCGCGCGCGGCGGATCCACCACTATCAGGTCCGGCCTAAGTTTGTTTCCTTTTCCGGCCAGGTACTGGTCTACCGTCGCGCGCGCCGTTTTCACGTTCGGACCAGAATTGTAGGGAAGATCCGCCGCCGCACCATGTGACGATTCCACGGCCACGATGTGACCAAATGCCTTGCCGAGTGCTGCCGTAAACAGGCCCACTCCGGCATACAGATCGATTGCCAGCTCGCCGGAACGATTCGCCGTCACAAGGCTCACCAATTCGTCGACTAGGAACCGGTTCACCTGAAAGAAGGACCCGCCGCTCACTCGAAATTCGGCCGCCTTTGTCTTGTAGCGAAACGGGCCGGGCCCCAGGGTCCAATCTGGTTCTTCACTGACACGCCCCTGCGCCCCTCGCTCCGCCGCCATCGCCTGCGCAAAGACGTAGATGCTGATCACTTCCGGCATCTCGCGTTGCAACTGCTCTGCAAAGTCACGCCCTGCTTGCGCGCGCTGCGCTTTCTCCAGTTGCGCACCGCAGTACAGTTCCACCTGCAGCTTCGCATCGTCTGCGTTGGCGAACAGCTCAATCTCGCGCAACTCCTCCGGTATCTGCCCCTCTCGCCCAAGCTTCCACAAAACAGCGATTGCCCGGTTGATCAGCGGCGAACTGATCGGGCACTCCTCCACCGGCAAGACGATGTGCGATCCGAACTGAAAGTATCCCAGCGCAAATTCGCCCTCCGCCCGCACTTGCAGGCGCGTCCGATTGCGATAATTCCACGGCGGAGACGCGTGCACCTCGATCTCCGACGCCAGTTCGAGCTTCGCTAGCCGCCGCAGATTTTCTTTCAGGATTGTTTTCTTGATCTCCAGCTGATGTTCGTAGCTGGTGTGCTGGTAGTGGCAGCCACCACATCGCTGGAAGTACTGGCACTTGGCCTCGATCCGGGCGGTCGACGCGGCGAGGATTCTGTCCGCACGCGCCCGTGCGAATCCAGGCTTTTCTTCCGTCAGGGTGGCAGCTACGTTCTCCCCCTCAAGCACAAAGGGCACGAACACAGCCTTGCCGCGGCCGTTTTCATCAGCCGGCAGACGCGCCAGCCCGTCGCCGCCGTAGATCAGTTTTTCGATCGTCAGGTCCAAGAAGTGATTTTAGGGCATACGATCGCGAAGATTCGCAAGATCGGCATTCAATCTGACCTTCCGGCGAGTCTCGCGTTATTCTTGCTTCGCCCGAGGACCCGTCCAGCGCGGCCCGAGGGCCAACTTCAATTCAGCACACCGGGGCCCACTGCGCCATGAGCGTGGCAGACAATCGCGAACAGCCTCGAACCGCCGAAGAATACGGCCTTCGTGCGCGTACCCTCCGCGACCAGGGCAGGCTCGAAGAAGCGGTGTCTTCATATCGAGCCGCGACCAACCTCGATCCAGAGAACGCGATCCTGCATAACGATCTCGGAAACCTCCTTGCTGAGCAAGGCAAGCTCGAAGAGGCAATCGCCAGCTGCCGGAAAGCGCTCGAAATCTGGCCCGAGTACGCTGAGGCCCACAACAACCTCGCCAACCTGCACCAGATGACCGGCAAGCTTGAAGAAGCTGCCGCCGGATACGAGAAAGCCATCCGCCTCCGCCCCGACTATGCGCAGGCGCATCGCAATCTCGGCAGCCTGCTCTACCGCCAGGGGAAGCTGCCCATGGCGGTCGAATCTTTGAGGACCGCAGTCTCGCTCGATCCATCCTTCGCCGAGGCCGCTTCCCTCCTGGAGCACCAGATGCGTCACTTCTGTGACTGGCGAGGGCTCGATTCGCTCTCGCGGTCGTTGATCCAGATGGTTGAGCGCGGCTCGGGAGGCGTGAATCCCTTCGGCTTTCTTTGTCTGGGAAGCACTCCCGAGCAACAACTCCACTGCGCTCAGCGGTGGGCAACCCGGAACGTGCCATACGCGATGCAAACGCCTGCCTTCAACTTCGAGCAGAGCAATCAGATCACGATCGGCTATTTATCCGCCGATTTTCACGAGCACGCCACCGCTCACTTGATCTCGCAACTCCTCGAATTGCACGACCGCCACCGCTTCCGCATCATCGCTTACTCGTATGGACCCGACGACTGTAGTCCTGCTCGCGCCCGCCTGGTCCAAGCGTTCGAGAGGTTCGTCGACATCCGCGACGAATCGTTCGTGCAATCGGCAGACCGCATCCGCAAAGATGGCGTTCAGATTCTGGTCGACCTCAAGGGGTATACCGGCGATGCCCGCCCCATGATACTGGCTCTCCGGCCCGCGCCCATCCAGGTTAGCTATCTGGGATATCCGGCCACCATGGGAACCACAGCGATCGATTACATCATCGTTGACCGCATTGTCGCGCCGCCGGAAGATCAAGCCTTCTTCTCCGAAAGACTCGTGCACATGCCCAACTGTTACCAGGTCAACGATTCGACCCGCGCAATCTCGCTTCCTCGATCTCGCCGAGAATACGATCTTCCCGACAACGCCTTCGTCTTCTGCTGCTTCAACGCGTCCTACAAGATCACGCCCAAGGTCTTCAGCATCTGGACCAAGCTGCTCAAACTGATTCCCGGCAGCATCCTCTGGCTGCTCGACTCCAACCCTCACGCGACGGTCAACCTGAAGCGCGAAGCCGCGGATCGAGGCGTCGATCCCGGCCGCCTGGTCTTTGCGCCGCATCTGCCTTATTCCGATCACCTCGCGCGCTTCGCGGTCGCCGACCTCTTCCTGGACACGTTCCCCTACAACGCGCACACGCTCTCGAGCGATGCTTTGTGGGGTGGGTGTCTGGTCCTCACCTGTTCCGGACGGACGTTCGCGTCACGCGTCGCCGCCAGCCTCCTGCATTCGGTGGGACTGCCCGAGCTAATCTGCCGCAGCCTCTCGGACTACGAAAGCCTGGCGCTCGCCCTCGCTCGCAGTCCCGAACGCCTGCGCCGCCTCCGCGAAAGGCTTCATGCCGCTCGTCCTTCCGCGCCGGTCTTCGATGTAAAGAGCTTCACCAGGAATCTGGAAACGGCTTTCGTCACGATGTGGGAGTCGTATCGCCGCGGTGAATCCCCTCGACCGTTCTCCGTCTAGGATCGTCTAAACCGCAATCCGATCCCCCGTCCATTACGCCCCTGATTCGGCGCCCATTGGAGAATCGCTAACGGAGTGCTACTCTTTTAGCCACCGGGGTCCATTTGGAACTACTTCTTAACTTGTGCTGGCTCCTGCTGCTTGGCCCGGGGGCCTACCTCTGGCTGCGGCAACGGCGTCGCGCCAAGCCGATCTTTCAGTTTTCGGTCGCGCTCGCCTGCCTCCTGTTTTTGCTCTTCCCCGTAATCTCGGCAACCGACGACCTCCACGCTTTTCGTCAGGAGATGGAGGAGTCAAGCCCTAGCAAAAAAGCTCTCAAGCAGGTCGCGAAACGCACAACCGCCCAGGAATTCAGTGCGCCTCCTGCCCAGGTTCCCTGCTCTGTCTCTTTTCCGCCTTCGACCCAGCTTTGCGGATTCGTTCTCACCTTCACCGCCCCGGCTACGGCCTCCGCGGGCTCGGGAATCTTCGTTTCGCGCGCTCCCCCCGCTTTGCTTCTCGCTTAGTTAGGGAACGCTGCCAGGTTGCAGCGTCAGCCTTTCTTTCAACCTCAATCGACTCTCAGCGGAAACGGGCGATCTTTTGTGAACGCCTCCGTCCAGCGCTTCGTTAGCGCGAACACGGTGTCGCTCACGAATATTGCCAGAGCGGCCCTCGGACTCCATTCGTGGACTCCTTTAGTGCTGCACCCGTTCATCTCCGCGCCAGAACCGGTTGAGCTTGAAGCACTCGCTGGAGCAAGCGCAGATGATCCGGTCCTTCGTCGACTTCGCACTGAACAATCGCGTTCTCGTCTTGAGTCTTGCCTTATTGCTGTTTATGTGGGGAATCGTCTCGTTTCATAACCTGCCCATCGAGGCCTATCCCGACGTTGCAGACACCTACGTCCAGATCATTTCCCAGTGGCCCGGGCACGCCGCCGAAGAAGTCGAGCAGCAGATCACCGTCCCGCTGGAAGTTGAACTCAACGGCGTCCCGCATCTCACCCACCTGCGCTCTCTCTCGCTCGCTGGGCTGTCGGTGATCACTATGATCTACGACGACGACATCACCACTTTCACAGCCCGCCAGGAGGTGCTTGATCGTCTCGCCCAGGCCACCGTGCCGACCGGCGTCAACCCCGGCCTCGGTCCCGACTACAGCCCCACCGGCCAGATCGTGTTCTACACGCTCAAAAGCACCAACCCCGAGTACGACGTTATGGAACTCAAGACTCTCCAGGACTGGTTCGTGCGCAACCAGCTCAAGTCCGTCCCCAACGTGGTGGATATCAACATCTTCGGCGGGCCCACCCGCGAGTACCAGGTTCGCCTCGACCCCGCGAAACTAGTCTCCTACGGATTGTCGCTGAGCCAGGTCGAACAGGCGCTCTCCAACAACAACACCAATGCTGGTGGAGGCTTCATTCAGCGCGGCCAGCAGGCGCTCAATGTCCGCGCCGTCGGACTGATGTCCACCACCGCCGATATCGAATCCACGTTCGTCAAAGTGGTAAATGGGACCGCCGTCCGCGTCGGTGACCTCGGCGAAGTCGTGCAAGCACCCAAAGTGCGCCTCGGCCAACTTGGTAAGACCATCCGGAAACAAGACGGCACAGTGATCAACGACGACGATGTGGTCGAAGGCATCGTCTTGCTGCGCAAAGGCGCGGAAGCGGACGCCACGCTCGAAGCTCTGCACAAGAAAATCGACGAACTCAACAACGGCCTGCTGCCCCGCGGTGTGAAATTCATCCCCCACCTCGATCGCAGTGACCTGGTCCGCTACACGAGCCACACAGTTCTGCGCAACCTGACGCATGGCGTCCTGCTGGTCACGCTGATCCTGTTTCTCTTCCTTGGCAACGTGCGCAGCGCGCTCATCGTCGCCGTGACGATCCCATTTTCACTTTTGTTCGCGAGTATCCTGCTTGACCTCAGCCACATTCCGGCCAATCTGCTTTCGCTCGGCGCGCTCGACTTCGGCATGATCGTCGATGGCGCCGTCGTCATGGTCGAAAACATACTGCGCCACACCGGCTCGCGTGTCGACGAGCACCGCACCCTGATCCAGGTCATCGGCGATGCCGCTCACGAAGTCCAGCGGCCCGTTTTCTTCGCCATCTTCGTCATTATCACGGCATACCTGCCCATCTTTACGCTGCAACGCGTGGAAGGCCGCCTCTTCCACCCGATGGCATGGACCGTCGCGTTTGCCCTCCTGGGCGCACTACTGTTCTCGCTACTAATCGCCCCCGTGCTGTGTAGCTTCCTCTTGCAGGGAAAAATCAAGGAGTGGCGGAACCCGGTTCTCGAGCGAGTGCTCATCGGCTATCGCACCGGGCTCGAGTGGTGCCTCGACCACCAGAAGACGGTCGTGGCGGCCGCAGGATTTCTAGTCCTCGCGATGCTCTACCTGGGTTTCGGTGGACTGATCGGCTCCGAGTTCCTGCCCCACCTCGACGAAGGTGCCATCTGGGTGCGCGGCACGCTCGCACCTAGCGCAGGACCGGATACCGGTATCGCCGTGATGAAAAGAGCGCGCCTGATTCTCTCCGAATACCCCGAGGTCACGCAGGTTGTCAGCCAGGTCGGTCGCCCCGACGATGGCAGCGACGCCAGTGGCTTCTACAACACCGAGTACTTCGTCGATCTCCGCCCCCGGGCGCAGTGGCGCGATCAATTCCGCACCAAGGAAGACCTCATCGCCGCCATGGACAAGTCCCTCCAGCAGATCCCCGGCGTCATCTGGAATTTCTCCCAGCCCATTTCCGACAACGTGGAAGAGGCCGTCAGCGGCGTCAAGGGAGAACTTGCCGTCAAGCTCTTTGGCCGCGACCTGAAGGTACTCGAGCAGAAAGCCAACGAGATGCAGGACGTGATGAGCAAGATTCCCGGCATCGCCGATCTCGGCACCTTCGAAGTCCGCGGCCAGCCTAATGTCAACCTGGTTGTCGACCGCGTCGCCGCCAACCGTTTCGGCGTCAACGTCAGCGACGTGCAGGACGCCATCGAAACCGCCGTCGGCGGAAAAGCCGTTAGCCAGATCCTCGTCGGCGAGCAGCGGTACGACCTCACCGTCCGCTACCAGGAGCCTTATCGCTCCACCGTCGACGATATCGGCCGGATCCGCATCCTCAATCCCTTTGGAGAGCGCGTCTCCCTCGCGCAAGTCTGCAAAATCGTCCTCGAAGACGGCGCCTCCACCATCTACCGCGAAGGCAATTCGCGCTACATTGCCATCAAATACAGTGTCCGCGGGCGCGACCTCGGCAGTACCGTCCGCCAGGCCATCGACGACGTTCGCCGGAAAGTGCAGTTGCCCGAGGGCTATCACCTCGACTGGACCGGCGAATACGAAAGCCAGCAGCGCGCCAATCGCCGCCTCGCCGTCGTCGTTCCAATCACGATCCTTCTAATTTCCTTCATCCTTTATTCCGCCTTCTCCTCCTGGAAGTGGACGGGACTCATCCTCGGTGTAGTCCTGCTCTCGCCCCTCGGCGGGTTTCTCTCGCTGCTCATCACTGCAACTCACTTCAGCGTCTCATCGGGCCTGGGATTCCTTGCACTGATCGGTGTGTCGGTCCAAACCGGCGTGATTATGGTCGAGTACATCAACCAGCTCCGTGTCCGCGGACGCACTGTTCACGAAGCTGCCAAAGAAGGCGCTTCCATGCGTCTCCGGCCGATCATGATGACGATGCTGGTCGCGACGCTCGGGCTGCTGCCCGCGGCCATGTCGCACGACATCGGCTCCGACTCGCAGCGCCCCTTCGCCATCGTCATTGTCGGTGGGCTGACGTTTGAATTATTAGTGAGCGTGTTCCTGCTGCCGACCCTCTACTGCTTCATCGCCCGCCCAGGCGACACGCTGCCCCCGACCGAATCCCGCTTCCTGGAGGAAGGCGAGCACGTGGACTAGAAAATGGAGGACTCGCGACCGGGCGTTAAGAATCGAGCCGAAGCAGCGCTTTAGAATTGTCATCCTGAACGAAGTCGAAGGACCCCGTGTTCCTTAACCTGACCAAAAACCCTAAAGGAATTTTCTCCACCGAACGATACCCGGCTCGCTGACACCTAACACCACCCAAGACCTAACACCTGCTCCTCACGGCCTCGGGTCCACCGGTTCGCTCTCCAACATTTTTGAGGACGGGGCACCGCCGCAGTGTTGACTGCCCCACCCCGAATTTCCACACCTATGCGTGCCAACTTCCTTAACTGGTTACTTGTAACGCGATTTCATTTTTGCTTGAATCAGCCCACGCGGGGGCATCTTGAAAATCTACAACTTCTATGGCTATCTGATCATTCTTCTCTACCTGCTGGCTTGTATGTATTCCGCCCCAACTCACCTGGGGCCGTGGAATGGGCTGCTGATCGGCGGAGTTTATTTCGTCTCTTGTTGGTTTCTTTGCGGATTGTATCTGGCCGATCTTCTTCATTTGGGAATCGCTCATCGTGCCCTCGACTACAAGGAATGGTTCATCAAGGCCGTCACTGTCGTGAACAATACCTTCGGCATCTATGTCGATCCGATCGCCTGGGTGAATCGCCATCGCCTGCACCATAAAAATTCCGACCATGACGGGGATCCCAATAAGCTCGCACGCGACGGTTTCTGGCGAACCATGTACCTTTGCGTAATGCCATATCGCTGCAATGAGGATTTGACGAGCGACAAGATTTTGCAGTCCCGCACTTTCCGGATTGTTGCCAGTCCGCTGTATGCGATCATCGCGCAGTCTGTAAATTTTTATCTCTTGTGGAAGATAACCGGCAGCCTGACGTTTACCCTCGTAACGTGGTTCGGAATGCGCATTTTTGCGCTGTGGGTCAATATGATTCAAAACTACTGGACCCACACGCGAGCCTTTGGATACCGACGCTATCACGATGACGACGACAATGCCATGAACATTGGCGAATGGCTACCGGTAACGGCGACCTTCAGCGCGTGTCTGCAGAACAATCATCACCACTATCCAACCCTTTTGCGGCTAAGCCACGACGAATCCGAATATGAGTTCGGATTTTCGACCGTCAAGACGATGAAATACCTTGGATTGGTGAAGGCAACATCAAGCGGAGAGAAGATTCCCCACGATGTTCCACTAGGTGCACTAGGCTTTTAAGGCGCTCTTTTTTCTGATTGTGAATGGCCCAATCGTTTGCCCCCAGAAACCGGGCGCGATTTGTTCGCCGTCCAACCCATACTTCTCCGGCCATTCTTCGGGATAGTAATAAGTTCCGAAAAGTCGATCGATCCACGGAAAGTGGATGGCGAAGTTCTTGTCGATCCCCTCTTTTTGAGAAGTATGGTGCCAGTGATGATATCTGGGCATAACCAGATACTTTTCGAGCCACTTGGCATTAGGACCGAAATTGCAATGCGTCCAGGTCGCATGAAGCGTGACAAAAATCAGATACGCGAAAATGATCGATTGCGAAAATCCAAACATGAGAGGAAACAGGATAAATCCACGCACCAGTGTGTCGTCGACGAAATGCGAGCGCGACCCGGCGATCCAATCCAGCGCCTTCGAAGAGTGGTGAATGGCATGAAAGCGCCACAGGAAAGGCACCTTGTGCAACGCCAGGTGAATGAAGTATTCCGCGAAATCTGCCACCACCACCGCCAGGAAAAATTGCAGAAGCCAAGGCAGGCGAGCGATGGAATGCTGAAGCCCCGGGACGCCGAGATATTTCGTTGCCTGGGTCGCGGGCAACAAAACCAGAAAAGATAAAACCTGAATTGGCAGATGAGTGGACATGAAATACACCACATCCAAAGTCCACTCCTTCCTGAATGCTCCCTGCTCTGGATACTGGGGCCAGAGCGTTTCGAGCGGCACGTAGATGATTGCCATCAGAAAGATGTCCAGCAAAAACCAGTCCAGGCCGATGGCCGGCCCATTGCTCAGGTTCCCGTTGATCTGTACGCTCGATCCCCCCAAACCCGTTGCTGCCATGGCAAGCAACATCCCGGTGAATGCCAAAGTCTTTTTCTTTCGCAACGCCGAAGAAACGATGCCGAATATGAATGCCCCCACGATAAGGCATTGGATAAAGATCCGCATAACGGGCATCGAATAATGAGGCCGCAGTTCTGGAGAGCTGAGAAGCTGAGGAAAGTGCAAACACAGGACCGCTCCAAAGGAGAGAGATCCAAAGAAGGCGGATAAAACCCCGCTCCACCAGCCGGTCCCAAAGCCCGTTGGCTCCGCATCCCCGAAAAATTCATTGATCTTTTCTTCGATCACGAATGAGCTCCTGGTTGGGGGTAATTCGATGCCCGCAAATTCACACGAATTTAGCCAATATTACGCAGCATGACGAGTTCGAGGGATATGACTAAGGTAATGCACAGCCCTAGAAACCTTGGGGATAACAATTGGGAATCCGCGAACTGCTTTTTCACATATAGAACAGGCTCAAGCGCGGTAGCCCGTACTTCTCGAGCAGCCGCTTGTGGATGTACTGCTTCAGCAGCTGATCGATCTGCGCGGCCGGCATTTTGCTCCGGTAGGGAGCCAGTTCGCGATCCGCTTGCGCGCGAACAGCGACCAGGTCTTCGTCCGGCGTGGCGGCCACCAGCGCGGCCAGCAATTTTTCTTCGAGCACCGTGAGCCGCCGCTCGACATCTTCGAGGCGCGAGCTTTTCTGAGCAGGGAGTTGCTCGGCCATCTCGCGCAGCGTTATAGCTGTTTCGCGCGCGATGATCGTCGGATCAACGGATGCTTTCGCTGGCAACTTCGCGTTCTCGAGTTGCTCGGCATTTTTTCGGAGGTACGCTGCGATATCCGACGGATTGAAACCTCGATTCGCCGGCGCAGTTGCAGCCGACGTCGCAGCAGAGGCCGCAGCCGCGTCGCCGCCCGCTTCGTTCGAAGATTCGCGCTCCGCGCCCACGGCAGCTTCCTTCATGTCCTCGGCAGCCGCAAGCACTTCTTGCGCGCAGTACGCGAGGCTGTTCACTTTCTTCGATTTCGATGGACGCTGATCGTATCGATCGAAAGCTGCGTCGATGCCGCGAAGCGCTGCGTCCAGTGGAATGCCTGCGTCTTTCCAGGTTTCGATCAGCGCCCAATCGAGTGTCGAGAGCAGCAGAATGCCGCCGCGGCGGCGCTGAAAGTGCTCCTCAATTTCGGTGAAGTAGTTGAAGTAATTTTCCACGAGCACTCAGCGGTTTGAAGAAGAAGACGAGGAACTTGTCGCTGCAGAGGAACCAGAACCACTGGACGAGGAGGAAGCCGACGACTTCGAACTTCCTGACGAGCGCGATTTCCCGCTCGCCGAAGATTTCGCGCCATCCGTTTCGGAAGGCTTAGCACTATTCGCGCCTTCTCGTCGCGCACTCGCGTTGCGTTCCCAGATGATGCGCAAGCCTTCGAGCGTCAGGAAGTCGTCGATGGTCTTGATGTACTTCGATGCGGTTCCGATCAACGGCGCAAGGCCGCCCGTTGCAAGCACCTTCGTGTCCTGGCCCATCTCCGGCAACAGTTGCTCGAGGATTCCATCGACGAGTCCGAGATACCCGTAATACAAGCCGGACTGCAGACTGCCCACAGTTGTGCTTCCGATCACGCGCGACGGCTTACGGATATCGACTCGCGGCAATCGAGCGGTCCGCTGAAACAGTGCATCCGCCGAGATCCCGATTCCCGGACAAATGACGCCCCCAAGATACTCACCCTTCGCCGAGATGCAATCGAACGTCGTCGCGGTTCCAAAGTCGACGATGATGCAAGGTCCTCCGTACTTCTCGAACGCCGCAACGCCGTTCACGATGCGGTCTGCGCCAACTTCCGCGGGATTCTCGTACTGCACAGGCATTCCGGTCTTCACGCCCGGTTCAATGAACAGCGGTTTAAGCTTAAAGTAGCGCTCGCAGACTTGCCGCAGCGTCGAGTCAAGCGGAGGGACGACCGACGAGATCACGATGCCCTTAATTCCCGACGCGTCGAGATTGTCCATCGAGAACAGGCTGCGGAACAGAACGCCGTATTCATCGACCGTATGATTCAGCACGGTCGCGACGCGCCAGTGCGCAACCAGACGCTCGTAGCGCGCGTCGTTCTGTGCGCTCTCGCCGGAATGCCCTTTGGCTACGTGCGCGAAGACGCCCAGGACCGTGTTCGTGTTCCCGACATCGATGACGAGGAGCATAGATCGCTAGATTGCTCTCACTGTTCCGCTTAGCACCGTCCGCAACCCCTGCGCAGTGCGAACCTGCAGGAAACCGCGCGGATCAAGGCCTTCCGTCACGCCCTCGAATCCGCCGTTCTCCTCGACGCGCACCTTACGCCCGCGTACGTACGACGAATGCTCCGCGAACCGGCGCAGGATCGAATCGTGCGCGCTCGGCTTCTCGAGCAGATCGCGATATTCATGGTGCAGCGATTTTAGCAAAGCCGCCGTAAGTTCCACGCGAGACCATTCTGAGCCGGAGATCGCTTTCAGCGATGTCGCCACATCGCGCAACTCCTCCGGAAATCTTGCCTGGTTAACGTTGATCCCAATGCCAATCACCAGATAGCGCACGCGCGTAGCTTCGGCGTTCATCTCGGTGAGAATGCCACCGAACTTCTTTCCATCGATCAACAGGTCGTTCGGCCATTTGAGATCGGGATTCACGCGCGCATCGAGTTGCTGAACCGCCGAATATACGGACAACCCCGCCGCGAGTGAGAGTATCAGCGCATCGGTCGGCGGGAGATTCGGCCGCAAAACAACTGAGCAATAGATCCCAGTCGAGCGCGCCGAGTGCCAGGCGTTCGCGCCGCGTCCGCGTCCCGCAGTCTGTTCTTCCGCGAGATACACGCTGCCCTCAGGCGCGCCATTCGCAGCCGCTTCCATCGCAGCCGTGTTGGTCGATCCGATCTTGTAGTAGTGATGAATCTGCTGAAAGATCGTTCCCTTGAGCAAAGGACTCAGCAGGTCAGCAAGCAGCAGATCAGGAACTGAGCGCAATTGATAACCCGTTGCAGGATGTCCCGCCACATCGACTCCAAGGGATCGCAACTGCTGGATCAGTCGCCAGACTTCGGAGCGCGCGATGCCAAGTTCACCGGCAACCTTGGTACCGCTGACCACAACGGTTGCGTTATCCATGAGCAGGCGGACAATGCGGCCAAGGCGTGTGTCAGTCTTCTGCGCCGATGCAGAAACCTTGGCCTTCCGCGCGCGGGTTGGAGAGGGTTGCGTGATGTGGGAATTATAACCAGTGAACGGAATAAGGAGACGACTCTAACTTGCAACCACGTTTCTCGTTGTAGCGAAGACGTATCTCCGTAAATTAAGTGGACACGGACTGCGCAGAACCTCGCCGCACCAACAGCGCAATCGTCAAGCCGATGCAAAACATAAGGGCCAAAACTCCGTTCACGCGGGAAACAAGACTGATCGGCTTCAGCGGGTGAGGAACACCCGACAAAGGCAAGGCGACCAGATTCATAAACAGGTAGACGGCGACACCGTAAAGCAGTCCGCTAGGTACAGGCCGACGAATGAGAATCGAGAATCTGCGGCTTACAAAGTGAAACACCGCTGTCCACGTGAGCGCGATGAAGTAGTGGATCGCCACTCCCAGAAGAACCGACGTCCAACCGAGTTGAAATGACCTCCTCCCGATCAGACCGCTTGCGATGTACTGGAAGACCATAACGGGCGTGGCACCACGGAAGTAGCTGAAGACAAGAGCATCAGTAATGTCGAGTGTGCCCGCGATCAAGCCGATGCGGAGAATCAACGGCAAAGCGTCAGGCAAGCCGGGCGGAGCAGGGGTTGATCTGGGCGCATCGGTGGTCATGTCGATCGTTACTGCTACATGTAAAGACGTTCATCGCGGCGCAGAGTTACCGCAATTCAGGAGGGAATTTAGTCCGCCACGACCCGCATACTCATGTCGACCGCATGCGCAGAGGTGGTTAGCGCTCCCACCGAGATGAAGTTGACGCCGGTTTCGGCATAAGCGCGCACGTTTTCGAGCCTTATTCCGCCGGAACACTCGACCGGGAGGCGCTTTTCCAGGCTGGAACAATATTCGACAGCCTTGCGCACATCGTCCACCGTCATGTTGTCGAGAAGCAACGCCTCGGCGCCGTGAGCGACCGCCAGTTTCATTTCGTCGAGCGTGTGCACCTCGATTTCAATGGGCTGTGATCCACGGCGGTTGTGGTGAGCGCGCTCGAGTGCCTGGACAATGCCTCCGGCGACCGCGATGTGGTTGTGCTTGATCAGCACCCCATCGGACAGGTCGAGGCGGTGATTCTGTCCGCCGCCACAGCGGACGCCGTATTTGTCGATGGTGCGCAGGCCGGGAACGGTCTTCCGCGTATCCAGAATGCGCGCCTTCGTGCCGCTGACAGCGTCGACGAACTGTCGGGTCAGGGTCGCGATACCGCTCATGCGCTGGAGAAAATTCAGGATGACGCGCTCACAAGAGAGGATGACGCGTGCGTTGTGGCGGATCACGGCGATGGTCTGACCGGAATGCACGCGGACGCCGTCGAAAATTTCAGGGTGGCTGGTGACCTCGTGATGGGAAACGACCGCGCCGTCGAGAGCGGCAAACACGTCAAGGATGGCAGGAATGACGCCTAGACCTGCGAGAATGCAATCCTGCTTCACCAGGATGGTTACCGCAGCCTTCTGATTGGGGTCGACGCAAGCGTAGCTCGTGGCATCGCGGGTGGCGCGGTCTTCGAGCAGCGCGTTCTCGAGAATGGCGGTGATGCGCCGGCTATTCCAGTCCATTCGAAATCAGGTGTCAGGTCTTAGGTGTTGGGTCTCAGGATTCCGTGTTCCGTGTCGACTCTTGACTCTCCAAAAAGGCAGAAACGGCGAGCCCTCACTTGCAACCGAGTTGTCTCGCTTTCTGTTGGTTCTTGTCACGAAGCTCCTCATTCTCCTGTTTCTGCTTACGCAGTCCTTCGACCACGTGGGGAGGCGCTTTTGCTAGAAAACTGTCGTTGGAAAGCTGGCGATCTGCATTGACGATATTCTTCTCGAACCTCTCTAGTTCTTTCTTTAGTCGGTCACACTCGGCATTCAGGTTTATTTTCTGCTGGTAGATCACGTTCACGTCGAAACGTGCTGTGTGGCGCGCGCCCAGAGAATGAGTTAGGGGATCCTTAGCGAACGAGATGGTTTCCACCGTTGCCAACCGCTCTACAGCATTTTGATTCTGCCCAATCATGCTGAGGATCTCCGCTTCCCGCGTATAAATTTGGATCGGCGTCTTTAGCTTGGGTTCCACTTTCAACTCAGCCCGCAGGTTACGCACGCTGACGATCAGATCCTGCAAGATCGCCATGTGCGTTTCGGCCGCGAGATCGATCTGCTGCGGATTTCCCAGCGGAAACGCTGCCAGAGCGATCGACTTGAACGGCGGCTTGCCGTCGTAGATCGCGTGCCAGATTTCCTCAGTGATAAAGGGCATCACCGGATGCAGTAGTCGCAGCGCGGCTTCGAACAGGGTGACCAGGTTGTTGCAGGCAAGTTCGGCATGGGCCTTCTCGCCGCTGTTGCCGAAGGTGAGCCGCGGCTTGATCAGTTCGATGTACCAGTCGCAGAACTCACCCCAGAAGAAGTCGTAGATGCGATTGGCAGCCTCATGGAAGCGATATTCTTCGAGCGCCTGACCCACGTAGTCGGCAACACCGTTGAAGCGCGAGAGAATCCAGCGGTCTTCAAGAGTTTTGGGCTGGAAGCCGTCCACACCCTTGTAGCCCGGCTTCGCGGGCGAGGGCGCCCGCGCCACCCCAATCCGGTCCATGTTCATGAACATGAAGCGGGCGGCGTTCCAGATCTTGTTGGCGAAATTGCGATAACCCTCGGTGCGGCTCGGATTGAAGGCTACGTCAGTACCCGGCGAGGCCATCGCGGCCAGCGTGAAGCGGGTCGCGTCGGTCCCGTATTTTTCGATCACCTGAATGGGATCGATGACATTCCCCTTGACCTTCGACATCTTCTCGCCTTCGGCATCGCGCACCAACGCATGAATGTAGACCTCGCGGAAAGGCACGCTGTTGCGCAACGCTTCTTCGTGGCTCTCGGGTTCCTCGCCGGGCCGCATCGGCTTTTCGGGCGGCATCATGAACCAGCAGCCCATCATGATCATGCGGGCGACCCAGAAAAACAGAATGTCGAAGCCGGTAAGCAAGAGCGAAGTCGGGTAGAAGACATCGAGATCGCGTGTCGCTTCGGGCCAGCCAAGGGTGGTAAAGGGCAGCAACGCGGATGAGAACCACGTGTCGAGCACGTCGGTGTCCTGCTCGAACTGCGCGCTTCCACACTTCGGGCACTTCGCCGGCGTCTCGCGCGCCACTATCACTTCTTTGCAACCGCCGCATCGCCACGCGGGAATGCGATGTCCCCACCACAGCTGGCGCGAGATGCACCAGTCGTGGATGTTGTACATCCAGTTCAAGTAGATGGTTTTGTAGTTGTCGGGCGTGAAGCGGATGTAATCTTTCTCGACCACCTCAATCGCGCGCTTCGCGAGTGGCTCGATCTTCACGAACCACTGCTCGGAAAGACGCGGTTCCACCACCGTGCCCGATCGATCGCATTTGCCAAGCGAGATGGTGTAATCCTTGACGGCCACCAGGAAGCCCTGTGCTTCCAGATCAGCAAGCACGCGTTTTCGCGCCTCGAAGCGATCGAGGCCCGCGTATGGGCCGGCATTCGCGTTCATGTGCGCGCGCTCGTCCATCACATCGATCTGCGGCAGATTGTGCCGCAGGCCCGCCTGAAAATCGTTCGGATCATGGGCGGGCGTGACCTTCACGGCGCCCGTGCCGAATTCCGGATTCGCAAGCTCGTCGAGGATGATCGGGATCTCGCGATTCATCAGCGGCAGCACGACCTTCTTCCCGTGCAGATGCGTGTAGCGCTCGTCTTTCGCATTTACCGCAATCGCCGTGTCGCCAAGCATCGTCTCGGGACGCGTGGTCGCCACGGTGATGAATTCCTTCGAGCCCACCACCGGATAGCGGATCTCATAAAGCTTGCCGGCAACTTCTTCGTGCTTCACCTCGAGATCGGAGATGGCCGTGCCGCAGTCGGGGCACCAGTTCACGATGTACTTGCCGCGATAGATGAGCCCCTGTTCGTACAGGCGGACGAAGACCTCGCGCACGGCGCGCGAAAGGTTCTCGTCCATGGTGAAGTATTCACGCTGCCAGTCGACGGAAGCGCCGAGACGCTTCATCTGCTCGAGGATGGCGCCGCCGTACTGCTTCCTCCAGCACCACACGCGGAGGACAAACTCATCACGGCCGAGTTGGAGGCGCGACTTGCCTTCGCTGCGCAACTGGCGCTCGACCATCATTTGCGTGGCAATGCCGGCATGGTCGGTTCCAGGGAGCCAGAGCGTGAGATCGCCGCGCATGCGATGCCAGCGAATGATGATGTCCATCTCCGTCTGGTTGAGCATGTGGCCCATGTGCAAGCGGCCGGTAACGTTGGGCGGCGGGAGCAACAAGCTGAAGACGTTGCGTGGGTCGCCTTCCGAAGGCGTTGAGGCGTGGAACAGATTTTCGTTTTTCCAGTAATCGGCCCAGCGCGCTTCGATCGCGCCCGGCTCGTACGCCTTGGGGAGTTCGCGGGGCATCTTGTCCGTGTATCCGTTACCGTGCAGACGGAGCTTTCACGCTCCGCGCCGAGGCGCACTCGGCGAATGTTGCGATTGCAGGGGTAATTGTTGATCTTACAGGCGGGCGGAAAAGATGGTCAAACAAGGGTGGCTCGCATCTTGCCATGCCCTCCTTCAAATCAGTGCCGACGGCGAAACTCCTGCCGGACCACCGACACAAAATTACAAACCGTCGGATCGGAAGCGGAGGAATTGTGAATCGCCACACCGATCTTCCAAGCCGCGCCAGGAACCCCTGCTTCCTGATAGTGAACGCGGGGAACATTCATGAACTTGCATGAATTGGGGACCAGCGCGACCCCGGCGCCTGCTCTGACAAAGCTGAGGACTGTAAAGAGCTCGTTGGCTTCCTGGACGATCCGAGGCTCGAAACCCGCGGCATGACAGGTGCGGACAATGTGGTCGTGAAGGCTCGACGACGCCGAGCGAGCCACCAGCACAAAGGGTTCGCGAGCGAATGATTTTAGTCCGGCACGCGACCTCTTCGCTGACTGTGGGCCGGCCGCGATGACGAGCCGATCGGAAAACAGTGGAGAGCTGGAAATTTCACCTGAGGAAATTGGAAGCCGAACGAATCCGACGTCGAGCGTGCGATTGGCGAGAGCCTCCACCTGCGGAGGCGTTGACATCTCACGCATGGTGATTTGTATACCGGGGAAACGGCTCCGAAACCGTTGAATCAGGTCAGGGAGACCGGTTGCAAGAGAAGGCAAGCCGAAACCGATGCGCAGGAGCCCGGCTTCGCCCCGCACAGCGCTTCGGGAAAGGTCGACCGCAAGCTGCGAATCACGGAGCAAAGTGCGAGCCCGGGCGACGAACACCTCGCCCGCGCGAGTAAGCGTCAGCTGACGCGGTTTTCGGACAAAGAGTGGACCGCCCAACGCTTCCTCAATTTTGTGGATTTGTTTCGTGAGAGCCGGCTGGGAAACGTACAAGGCGGCGGCGGCACGCCCGAAATGGAGATGCTCGGCGAGAACAACGACAGAGCGCATCTGACCCAGTTCAATGTCCATAACCTCAAGTTATCAGAATGCACTCAACGAATCATTGGACGGAATGGATCATCATCCATGAAGATTCGGGTGGTGAGGATGACTCATGCATACACCAGCAGCCGCAACGGTTTTAGGAACGGTAGCCGCGACGTTGAGCACCATTGCTTTTGTGCCCCAAATCATGAAGATCTGGAGAACGGGAGGCAGAGATGTCTCCTATTCCATGCTGTCGCTGTACATCGGCGGAGTAACGCTCTGGCTTTGTTACGGCTTGGTGATCAGAGCAACAGCCTTAAGCTTGGCCAACGCAGCTTCCATATTGTTCGCAGGAACCTGCTTGACCCTCAAGGTGATCAGGGAAAAGAACGCGAGCGAGAACTAAGTGATCGTTCGTTCTCAGATATTCGACATCGTCGACGCGAGCGAGAAATGTCAGCCATACGACTTCCTCTCTCGTGGAGGAACAGCGGTTTGAGGCAAACGGAATCCAATAAAAATCTTATGACATATCGGAGGCGATCATGACTACTAGCCAGGAATTGTTAGCAGAACTGAATCAGGAAGCCCAGACGACACGCCGGGTGCTCGAGCGCGTCCCTAAAGACAAACTTGAGTGGACTCCGCATGTGAAGTCGATGACTCTCGGCCAGCTGGCACTGCATCTGGCGAACTTGCCCGGGGCCATTTCCGACCTCGCAACCCGGCCGACATTTGATGCGAAGACGCCGGTGCCCTTGCCCAACGCAACCAGTGTTGATCAGATACTGTCCACACATGACGAGAGCATTGCCAAAGCTGGACGGTTGCTTACAGGCATGGACGATGAAGAATTGAAGACGCCCTGGAGTCTGCGTAACGGCGATCAGGAGATCATGACGATCCCACGTAGTTCTCTACTCCGGACGATCATGCTGAATCACACCTATCACCACCGCGGCCAACTCACTGTGTACCTTCGCCAGGTCGGCGCGCTTGTACCTTCGATTTACGGCGCCAGCGCCGACGAGAATCCGCTCGCTGCTTGAGCGCACACGATCTGCAATTGTGTGCGCCCTCAAGCCTCAGTGGTCCCCTGCTTTCGGAAACACGATCACGACCGCGTCGGGTTGCCCCGCGCGAATCAGGGTGCGGCATGTTGGCCGCCGCCGGAGGCGCGCCGATGTCCTTGTCGGTCGCGTAGGGCGCATAGAACATCAGGTGCGGAGGCAGGTGGACCAGCTTATTTCCGGGCACGAGCAGGTATCCTTTGTCCGACATCATGTACACGATGCCGGGCTTTCGGGGAGCCTGGAACTTGCCGGTCTTGTATCCCTCTTCAATTCCGGCTTTGATTTCTTCTTCGCTCTTGCCTTTGGCACGCTGCTCCTCGGCATAAAACCGGCTCAGCAGCGTGGTCGCGCTGCCCTCCGCATCGAAACAGGTGGGCTCGAGGTTGAGTGGATTCTGCCGGTCGACGAAGCACGAGAAGCCGTTGCTTCCGTCTCGCACTTTTAAGTAGCCGCCGCGTTCGAGCAGATACACTGTCGCGTTGCTGGAGATCTCCGGGGGAGCGGCGCTTTCCGCCAGCTTGATGCGCTCTTCGCGCGCGAGAGAAAAATCGTAGGCGGGCTTGGGAGCGTCGGATTGTGCGTAGAGCACGAGACCCTGTGCGACGAGAAAAATTGCCAGAAATGTTCGGGACATGGGCGCCCTCCGGTCGGCGGACGCATTCATCGCGAATCCGCCCTTGGGGAAGATAGACGGGGCGCGATGCACCGGGTAAGCAACTTCTCGTGGGACGTCGTAGTGAACATTTCATCGACCCGACGCGCGCAACATAACAGCGGCGCACATCCAGAGCCTTGACAACGTGACAATCGGAGTAATGTACTCGCACTCTCGTCGTACTTCCCCTTCAAGTTCGATTGACTCGGGTCCCTGGTTCGCTCGCACTATCGCGGAAAGCCGGGAATGCTACTCGTGATCAGAGATTGGCGCGCTTGGAAACAGCGGGAAAGCCGTCTGCATGGCGGTAGACCGTCTCCAGCTTTTGCTTCGCTTCTTCTGTTTGTTGCCTGTGCGGCAGGCGCGCAGGTGCAGTCTCCTCACATTCCGGAAATTGACACGGGCGAGATCCGCACCCTGCCTGATGCCGACCGGGACCGTATCAATACGAGAGATGCGCAGAACGGACGTCAGGACCCAACCACGCACGCGTTGAAGGACGATACATGCCTCCTTCCTCCTTTGAACTGGACACCGAACCCTGTTGTCTCTGTCGATCAATTGCAAATTCCGGCGAGAGCGAGGAAGGAATACCAGGAGGCCTGCCTTGCCTTGAGGAAAGGCAGGATGGGTGACGCAGAGAAGCATCTACGGAACGCGGTGAGCGAATCACCCAAGTATTCGGCAGCGTGGGTAACACTGGGTCAGGTCTTTGGCGCGCAGCAGCGGATCGATGACGCCCATCGCGCGTGTTCCCAAGGTTCGATTGCGAATCCAGGGTACGTGTCGGCCTACCTCTGTCTGGCCGATCTTGCCCTACGAACGCACGACTGGAACGAGGTTCTGAAGTTGAGTACTCGCGCGCTCGATCTTGATCCCGGCAACAATCCTGTGTCGTACGAGTATCACGCGGCCGCCAACCTGAACCTTTTTTCCGCCAAACTTGCAGTGGGCGGAAAAAAGTGGATTGCGAGCCACTCGAGATCGATAAGGATCATCACGAACCTCGGATTCACTTTTTGCTGGCCCAGATTTACGAAGCGAAAGGAGACACCGCATCCGAAGTGGCGCAACTTCGCGAGTACCTGCGGTACGCGACGAACCAGGAGGACATTGCGCTTGGTCAGGGGATATCTTGCAAAGCTCGAAAATCCAGGCATCGCAAACAAGGCGGTGGTCGCGCCGGCGGAGTTGCCCGCCGACGCTTCACGGCCAAACGGCCGCGATTTCGGGCCAGCGGATATCGACGAGCAGGCGTCTGCGGTAATCGCGGATGGAGCCACCTGCCCATTGGCGGAAATCCTGAGTGAAACCAGCAAGCACACAGAAGACTTCATTGAAAGCTTCCAGCGGTTCAGCGCAAAAGAGCAGATTGAGCAGTTGGAGATCGGTAAGAACGGGAAGAAGCGAAATTCCGCAGCAGAAGTAGCAAACTACGTGGCGCAGATCGAATTGACCCATTCGGGTTATCCGCGAGTGAACGAATACCGTTCCGAAAACAGCGGTGTTCGGCAAACTTCGCTGGTGGATCTGGGGACCGCAGCGTTTGCCCTTATTTTCCATCCATCCCATGTTGCGGATTTCGAATTTCGTTGTGAAGGAGAGACCGAGTTGCAGTTACAACGGACGTGGCAGATCCGTTTTGAGGAGACCGCGGACCCTAATAAGGCCTTTCAAGCAATACGCATGGGTAGTTCGGTTTACTTCCCACGGTTCAAAGGCCGGGCGTGGATCGCGAAAGGAAGTTATCTTGTCGTGCAACTCGAGACCGATCTGATGACTCCCATTCCCCAAATCGGTCTGCAACGGGAGCATATGACGATCAAGTATGCGCCGGTGGAGTTCCGGCAACCAAGAATGCGGTTGTGGCTGCCAGAGAAAACGTCGTTATACGTTTCGTACCGAGGGCACCAATACGAGCGCATTCACAAATTCAGCGATTTCCAGTTGTTTTCCGTTGACTCGACGGAAGCGGTGACCGAACCGTCCGCAAGTCCGGACAGCGGGCATAAGTTTATGGCGCAGCAGGATTGAACTCGACCAACGTCTGCTCGGAGCAAGTCAGGGACCCGGATTCGTGTCGTCGGATGGTCTCGCGAGATCAGCGTACGGCATCAGTCGCGGCGGCGACTCGCTTCCATTCACCAGCCACACGTGTCGATCGCGAAAGTAGCGGATCAGCTCGAGATTATTGGCGCCCATGTCGCGTGCCCAGACGATGCGCGCGTGGTCGATGTCTGCTGCGTTGTACACGAGCTCAAGTGCCCGATTCACCTCGGGATTGTCGCCGTAACGAACGATGACCAGGTGCTGTCCCGGCAGGTTGTTCAGTTCGCTGACAAGCTGCCGACGGCCGAGATTTCCGCGAGGCCACGCGCCGTCGACGGGCGCATGTGCGGCGACCGCCGCCACGCGAATGATGAGCATGGCACACGAGACGACAGCTATGGAGCGTACCAGTGCCGCGCCGGCTGGCTGACCATGCCACTTCCACAGTCGCAGATAGCGCATGCCCTGTAACAACACAAGGTAAAGCAGCGCGGTCATGGGAGCGAAGTAGTGCGGCAGGTCCCAGGTTTCCGGAAAGAGTGCGAGCAAAAACACTGCCAGGGCAAGGAGGGGCCAGCGCATCCTGCGGTCGCGGAAAAGCGCTCCCAGCGCGAACAGTGGAATGGTCATCGCGGGGCCAAGATAGAAACGCCAAAGCCGCAGGAACTTGTCCCAGATCTTGGCGACTATGCCAGTCGCAGACTGCGTGGGAAGGAAATCGGTCGCCAGTTCCCACTCATAAAACGCGCGCATGTCCGCATGATGGTAGACAGGCTCGGGATGTGGAGACTGGAACAGGAAATATGGGGTGATGGCGTAGGTATCGCGATTGACCTCATAGGCAAAGCGAAACGGATTTCCAGTCACCCGAGAGTAGTAGTAACCGGTGGCAAGCGCGCTAAGTGCAAGGATTGCCAAAAGGGGTGCGACGACGCGCGTCAGCAGCGGCTTTCGAGCCGAAGCATCCTTCCCCAAGAACCACGCGATCATTGCGGCGGCAACCGTCAAGCCGAAGACAAGACCTTCGTAGGGCCGTGTGTTTGCCAGAATCGCGAGACCGACGCCCATCCAGAGCGCATCGCGCGCCCGAACGTATCTCTTCAAGCGGGGAAGCGCGCCCAGCACGAGTGCCCCGCCCAGAGCGACTACAGAGGCGCTCCAGTATTCGTTCATCCAGTAACTAAGGATTCCAATGCGCAGCACGACCAGCAATCCGCCCAACAGCGCCCAACCGGGCGGCAGCCAGCCCTGCAGCATCCAGCAGATTGCGGCGCACATCGCCGCCGTCACCAGCAACTGGCCGATCCAGGGATGGCCGAGAAGTTGTCCCGCAGCGAGAATGAACCCCTGGCCAGGCGGATACATCGACATGTATGTGGGTTGCTGAATGATGTGAAAGCTTTCGAAGTGCACCCACATGGGGTGCGTCGGGTTCGTTATCCGCCCGTGAGCAAACGTGTCGGCGGCCAGAAGGTAACTGAATTCATCGAACCAGCGCGGCTCCGCAATTCCGAGCAGGGGAATCAGGGCAACGCGAATGACTAGCGTGAGCAAGCCGACTGCGAGCACGGAGAGTCCGCGCTTTGCTGCCAAGTGGCGGAAGGCGGATTCAATTTTGTCGAATCCTCTGTCATGAGCCGGCCGCGAGCGCCGCAAGAAGATCATCGCGGCGGCAGCCATTACGAGCACCAGTTCGATCAGCGTGAGGATCCAACTCGCGAGTACGCGATAGAGGGGAAGCACAGAATTGGAGGTTACGGAAGCCCTGATGAATCGGTGCCGCGCGTTTCAGTCTACAAGAGGAGTCTCGATGAAAAAAATTGAAGCCGACAGCTACGCCGCAGAGTAACCGGTATTTCAAGCGAGCTGCGGAGCTTGGGGCGACCCTGGCTTTTCGGTCCCGGTGCCGTTGAGGGACTATTCCTTTTTCGAGTCGGCCAACTTCTTGGCAATTTCCTCGACGATCTTCGGGCGGAGTTCGGCCAGGACGCTTTCCACGATACTGGCGATCGCTTTTGGGTCCGAGGCGGAAGAAGAAGTAGCGGGTGCGGGAGCCGTGGTCGCGGGCTCGTGCGTTTCGACCGCGGCGTCGATCGCGGGCGCCTCGTCCCTTTCCCTGGCCACAGCGGGCTTGGCTGCGCCCCCCGAAGCAATCGAATCGCGAATGTTTTTCCAACTTGCGGCCATGTCTTCAACTCCTCCTGAGATCTCAATGTCCGGCGAACTCTGGGATTCGACCGAAGGCGTGTTGCCCGGCTCCTCCACGACCGGTTGCGAAAGGTGGCTGGCGGACGCGCTGCTTGCCGCGGCCACGATTTCGTTTTCATGAAAAACTTGAGCTTCCGCATGCGGCATCGCGGCCGATGGCGCGGCGTGAATCGCTCCCGTGTCCGATGCACTCGCTGCCATTGCGTAAGCGGCGGAAGGTTCTGCTGGCGGCTCGAGAACTGCAGCATGCCCAGACTCCGCCGTAGGCATTTCCGTCGAAGCTTGCGGCGCGTCCATCCCGGCGGCCGCCGACGTCGCGCGACCATCGCCGATTACGGTGGTGGCGTACGCCTGCTCCATCTCGCGTTCCAGCGAAATGCCGACTTCCTCCTGCGCAAGAGCCACTTCTTCGGCAATCCAGCGCGGACCTGCGGCGTGCGCTTTCACCCTCGCTGAGTCAATGTCGCCAACAATTGAAGCAATTCCTGAAATCGCACTAGCTTCCGGAATGGCCGACGTCGTGTTCGCGGGCTGCTCATTTTTCTCAACCGGCATGAGCGACTGCAGTGCTGCCATCACTTCGTCGTCGGCAACGGACGCGACCGGCTCGGCGACTGCGGGTGTAGCCCCGGGGAGGCCTGCATCTGGCCCCCGAGTCTCTCTGATTTCCGCAATTGCAGGTTCCAGTTGGGCGGCCTCCGGCAGCGCGGGAGAAGGAACTGGCGCGTCGATTTTCGGGGCTTCCTCGGAAGGAACAACCGAGGCGACTGATTCCGTTTCGCGTACCGCTTGAATTTCGGCGGGCTGCGCTTCCGCATGTGCACCGCTCGACGCCACGTCAGCCATGCTGGGGCTTTCGATCGCATCTGGGGCGCTCACGTCGCCTGATTCGCTCTCGGGACTTCCTCCCGCTTGTGCAAGGCTGATCCCATCCGAGGGCGCGGGCACCTCCGGCGCAGAGGCAAACGTTACGGGCGACGAACTCTCCTGTTCGGCCCCGACCGGTGCGGCTTCGGCAACGACAGGCGGCGCGGGTGGTGCCGGCAAATCAGGCCGCGGCGGGTGCGATGCAGCGCCGCGCAGTTGGGCTGCTGCCGCGGCAATTGCTGCGATTTCCTCTGGAGTTATGTCGGTCGGAAGCCCGGACGGCAGCGGCGGCTCAAAAACACCCTCGCGCTGCGGATGGGTGACCTTCTTGCTGGAGTCGGCGCCACTAAAATCTCGAAAACCCTTCTCCGGAGCAGCGGCCGCGGCATCGGGATGCGTCGTTGCCTCTTCTGGACCATGGGTTGGGATGCGCAGACGCGCCTTCCAGCTTTCGTCCTTATCTGCGCCTGCCATTTCATCTACGGCGGCGACCGCTTTCGCAAAGCGTCCCTGTTTGTAGGGCTCGGGCTGGGGAACAATCTTGTCTTCCAGGCGTGCAAGAGCTGCCAGAAGTTCACTCGCCTCGAAGGGCTTGACCACGAATGCGTCCGCGCGTACGCGCCGCGCTTCTTCTGGCTTAAAGGGCTCGAGCTTACCCACGGTCAGCAGGATAGGAATGCGGGCACAATCCTTGTTCTCCTTGATCCGCTGACAAACCTCCAGCCCGCTGTATCCGGGCATGTAGACATCCAGGACGATCAGGTCCGGTTTCGTTTCGAAGATTTTCTTCAAGGCCGCCGAGCCATTGTTGACGGTAACCACTTCGTAACCAGCATCCGTCAAAATCTTCCGGCCCATGTTCTGGGCGGTCACGCTGTCATCGGCGAGCAGGATTTTGCGAGCCAAGGGGTGTCCTTTGGTGAAAGGGGGAGATACCGCGAAATTAAACTGACCACCACCGCAAGTCAATGTGCCGAAGCGATTACTACACGTTACTCAGGGACATGACTCATCAGGGGAATCCGCTGGAAACCGCGGAGTCCGAGGTTAGCGTCCGGGCGCGACCTTCGGCCACAGCGGACGAACTTGAGTCACCCAGAGCTAGAACGGGATGATCTTCTTTAAGCCCTTCTTCTTTTTAGGCTTACTGCTCGAAGTGGATTTCTTGCTGGCTGTTGTCGAGGATGACGAACTGCTGGAATCCTGCGTGTTTTCCGGGTTCTGGACCTCGTTGACCTGCGGCGGAGGGGGAAGGGCCTGGCCGGCGTTGTCCGAGGACGACGAGCCTGCCGCCGCCGAATCCACTTTCAGTTCGTTGGAATCCGTGGGCGCATTGGGCTTCAGCTCGTTCGAGTCGGTGGCCCCCGCAGCCGGCGGAGGCTGTGTTGCGGAGTTGTCGGGCTGCACCGCATCGGACCGCGGAGCGGGCTGATTGGGTTCGGGGCCGGTGCCACCACGCGTAACTTCAGCCGTGATCGAACCGCCGCCGGCACCAGCATTGCCGAGCATGGCGTTGGTCGCGCGATTGACCACGTCCTTCGCGCTGGTCACGTGCGGATCGACTAGGGTAGGGTCGCCCACGTGGGTGGCTTGCGCGACGTCCGGATGCTTCTTGAATCCCGAGAGCGCGTGGCCGAACATGGTGGTGGAATGGCGGCTGTCCTGCTCCGCTTTGTTCTGGGCAATCTGCGCTTGCGTCGGTTCGGGGACCGGCCGGTGCAACGCTTCGAGGCGCTTCTTTGCGTCGTCGACGCGATCCATCATCGGGTAACGGGTCACAATCTTCGTGTAAGCTTCCGCGGCTGATTTCGTGAACTCTTCGATGGCGCGCGCTTTCGCAGTCTCATCTTTGATCGGCTTGGAACGAATCACGGCAACCTCGGCCTCGTACGATTGGCCAAGTAGGTAGAGGGCATCATCCGCGTGGCTGTAGAGCGGGTAGCGATCCACCAGCGAATTCAGGCGCGCGATCGCCGCCGGATAGGACTGGCGCAAGAAATAAAACCGTCCGATGTCGTACTCGCGCTCGCCCAGAACTTCCTGCACCTCGAGCAAACGCTGCTTGGCTTCGGGCACCAGTTTTGAATCGGGATACTGCAGGATCAGGCTGCGATATTCCTCTTCGGCGCGCATCGCGTGGGTGTAGTCGCGATCCGGCTTCTCCATCTGCTGGTAGTGAATGTTGGCGATCTTGAGTTGCGCTTCGGCGGCCTCCGGCATGTTGGGAAAGAAGGTCTCGAAGTCCTTGTATTCGATTTCCGCTTGGGCCAGCGCGGCCGAACCACCTTCGGCATACCAGGAGTCGCCGACCGCCAGCTTGGCGCGCGCCACGAACTCCGAATCGGGATACGTGTTAATCAGGGTCTGCAGGGTCATGCGCGCCACGTCGAAGCGGTTGTGTTTCATCGCGTCCATGGCGCGATCGAACAGAACCTTGTCCGGTTGCTTCGAGCCGACGTTGGCGAGAGGATTATTGACCTTTTTGTTCGTGCAGGCGACCGTGAAGGCCAATAGCACGCCCAATAAAGCGATCACCGGAGTACGACGGATCATAAGAACCTCGGAGAAACGATTTGCGGCTTCAGCCCGTCAGGCTTGGGCGCAGACGAAAACCGCATGCGGGCAAGAACACCCGTATAACACAAGTCAAACTTTTTGCAGCGTGGCCTCGGTAGCGGCCTTTAACAATCTCTGCGCGTTAGTCTTTGGATCACCACTGCCGAACACAGCGTTGCCTGCGACAAGAATTTCTGCGCCCGCGCGGACCACTTCGGCCACGGTCTCCATGGCGATTCCCCCGTCCACTTCGATGCGGTAATTCAGTCCTCGTTGAGCGCGGATCTCCGTCAGCTTACGCATCTTGTGCAGGGAGTTGGGAATAAACTTTTGAGCGCCGAATCCCGGGTTCACCGACATAACCAGCACGTAATCAATAATATCGAGGACTTCGGACAGCATTTCGACCGGCGTGCTCGGGTTGATGACGACTCCCGCCAAGGCACCGTGGTCCCGGATGTGGTGCAGCGTGCGATCGAGGTGAATGCAGGCTTCCTGATGCACGGAGATCCAATCCGCGCCGGCATCGACGAACGCCGGAATGAACTCGTCGGGGTTCTCGATCATGAGGTGGCAGTCGAGCGGCAGCCGGGTCGCCCTGCGTAGAGACTTCACTACCGGAGGCCCGATCGTGAGATTCGGAACGAAGTGCCCGTCCATGATGTCGACGTGCACGACGGTCGCGCCCCCCTCAGTGGCACTGCGGACCTGATCCGCCAGATGGGCGAAGTCCGCCGACAGAATCGAGGGTGCGAGTTCGATCAAACCTGGGGTCTCGCGCAGAGGAATCCTTCGCGAAATTCTAACACGCGGCCATGCCACGCGCAGGCTTCTGATTCATAACGAGTTGCGCGAGGCATCCGGGACGGCCTGCCCGTGGCGGCGAGCGATGTCGCTGTAGCGCCGCATGCTAATCTCTTTGCTCTTTTTCCGATCACGTGCCGGCTGACCCCAAGATCGCGCCCGCTGCCCTGAGTCTGGCGGCGACGTGTGCGTGGGGCTTCAGCGATTTTCTTGGAGGATTCGCGTCGCGCCGGGCGAACGCATTCCTGCTGACCACGATCACGCATATCAGTGGCACGGCATTCATGTTGCTGCTTGCGCTCGCATTACATTCCGCTCTTCCGGGGCGAAGCTCGCTGCTTTGGGCGATGGCGGCGGGAGTCCTTGCCGGCGGCGCGCTCGCTGTCTTTTATCGTGCCTTGGCGGCCGGGAACATGGGCCTGACAGCCCCGATTGGGGCTGTGTTAGGCGCGGGGATTCCCACGATCGTCGACATGATCATCGAGGGGAGGCCCGGACCGATGCGCATCGCGGGCTTCGCGCTGGCCGGCGTTGGGATCTGGCTGATCTCGCGCTCCGAAGGTCCCCAGGGTCGTCCACACGGTTTGGGAATGGCGATTCTGGCGGGGATCGGTTTTGCCGGCTACTTTCTCTGCGTCCGGCAGGCGGGGAACAGTTCGGTGTTCTGGATCGCGGCCATTTCGCGCGCGACATCGTTTGTGACCACGGCGATCATGGTCGTGACCATGCGTCAGTACCGGCCTATGGACCTGAAGGGCGTTGTCTGGGGCGTGGTGACCGGGTTTCTCGACATCAGTGGAAGCGCGTTCTTCATCCGGGCCAGCCAGGCGGGACGTCTCGACACTGCCGTGGTCATCAGCTCCCTATATCCCGCTATCACGGTTCTGCTGGCACGACTGGTGCTCAAAGAGCATTTCTCCCACTGGAAGCTAGCGGGAATGCTGGCAGCCTTGGTCGCTGTGCCTATGATCGCGGGTTAGAAACCGGCGACGGAAAGCACTCTGCTACCATCGGCGAGTGGGTCTTGTTGAGGTCCGCAATCTCACGAAGATTTATCCGCTGGGCGAATCTATCTTTGGAGGAGGCGCGCAGGGCGAGGTGCGGGCCGTTGACGACGTCTCGCTGACGATCGAGACTGGCGAGACGCTGGCGCTGGTGGGCGAATCGGGCTCGGGCAAGAGCACACTGGGCCGCCTGGTGCTGCGGCTGGTCGAGCCGACTTCTGGGAGCATCCGGTTCGACGGCCAGGATCTTCTCGCTGCAGGCCGAAGTGAACAGCGCCGAATGCGGCGCGAGATGCAGATCATCTTTCAGGATCCGTTTGGTTCGCTCGATCCGAGGCTGCGGGTGGACGACATCATCGCCGAACCGCTGGTGATCCACGAACGGATCTCTCGCGATGCCAAGCGGATTCGCGTTGCTGAGCTTCTCCGTGCTGTCGGCATGGACGAATCGGCGGGCCAGCGCTTTCCACACGAATTCAGCGGTGGACAGCGGCAACGGATCGGGATCGCACGGGCGCTCGCCCTGCGTCCGAAATTCATCGTGGCGGACGAGCCAGTTTCGGCGCTTGACGTCAGCGTCGGGGCGCAGATCGTTAACCTGCTCGCGGAACTGCAACGGGAATTGCGGCTTACTTATCTGTTTATTTCGCACTCCATGCCGGTCGTGCGTTATCTCGCGACCCGCATCGCCGTGATGCACCGCGGGAAAATCGTGGAGACCGGATCGACCGAGCAGGTCACAGAGCGGCCCGAGCATCCTTATACAAAGAGCCTGCTGGAAGCGACGCCTGAGATTACAGCATAAGGTGCAGTAGTCACGCGCACGATACCGTGTTCTTGGTAACGCCGGCGTCCCGCCGGCTGTCGTGAGGGCATCCTCGCCCTCACTCGAAAAACTCATCGTTTCAGAATCTTCGTTGGGTGCCGGCCGCGAGTGGCACGTTTCCGCCCTCAGGCGTTATCCTTGCTGCGCAAACTCATTGGAGGCGCCAACATGAAACGTACCCTCACGTTCGTGCTTGTTTTTTGCGCACTCGCCGCAACGAGCTACGCGCAGAAAAAGAACCCGGTCACCACGGTGATCAAGGAAATCATGCCCCGCCAGCAGAAAAACCTGGAGGGAGCGGTGGAGACCATGCCCGCCGATAAGTTCTCGTTCAAACCCACCGAGGCGCAGATGACATTCGGGCACCTCGTCTCGCACGTCATTGATTCGAACTACTACTTGTGCGCGAAAGCCGCAGACCTGCCAAGGCCGAAGGTCGAAGAAGCTAAGGAGACCGACAAGGACGCACTGCTCGCCACGCTGAAGGCTTCTTTCGATTTCTGCAACACCAGTCTCGCCAAAGTGGATGATTCAAAATTAGGCGACGAGATCGAAGCATACGGGGGACGGAAAGTCCCACGGGCGTGGGCGTTGATTGCTCTTACCAATGATTGGGCGGACCACTATGCCGCCGCATCGACGTATCTGCGGCTAAATGGACTACTGCCTCCGACGGCGCAGAAGAAATAGTTTCTTGGTGATGGCGGTCAGTAGCGAATTGCCCGAAAGATGGGAACCTATCTATTCGATCTGCACCAGGTCGCCTGATTCCGATGGAACAGCCGCCGTCGCCGGCTGTTGCGGGGCCCGCCAGGAGTCGAAGACCGATACCTGGTGCACGCATGAGACGGTGCAGTGCGGGGCACAGGATTTTTCCGTGAGGAATTCGCGCCGGATGTCGGCGACCGTGTACTTCTCGAGCGGCACCGCCGGATAACCGCGCTGTTGCGAGCAGTAATGCACTAGTCCGTCTTCGCAAATGTACAAATATCGTGCGCCCGCGCGGCAGCGCCACTGGTTCGGCCGTCCCTGAGAGATATTGTCCTGGAAGGCGTTGATGCGGGTGAAACTCCGTTTCTCCATGGACTTCATCTCTTGGTACACAGCACGCTCGTCTTCGGTCAGTGGCTGCACCTGCCCGTCGCCATCGTGAATAATTCCAATCGTTGAGCTGAAGCCGAGCGCCATCGCGCGGCGACCAATCGCGAGCGCGTCCTGTGGATTCTTCACGCCGCCCCCGACAACCGAATTGATATTCACGTGAAAGTCAGCGTGCTCGGCGAGGAGTTCCAGCTTTTTGTCGAGAACCTTCAGGCTCTTCTTGGAAACGTCATCGGGGTTGACGTTGTCAATGGAGATTTGAAGCCACTCCAGGCCCGCCTTGTTCAGGCGCTGGATGCGCTCGGCCACCAGCAGATAGCCATTTGTGATCAAGCCCGCGACCATCCCGTTGTGGCGAATGCGTCGAATGACCTCGTCCAATTCTGGATGCAGAAGCGGCTCGCCGCCGCTGATCGTGACGACCGACGTTCCCAATTCCCCAAGCTTGTCGATTCGGCGGAACATGGTTTCCAGCGGCACAGGCTTGGAGAAGTCGTCGAATTCGTTGCAATACTCGCAGGCCAGATTGCAGCGCCGGATTGGAATGATGTGCGCCAAAAGCGGGTGATCGGTCGACATGAAGGCGCGCGCGACCATCTTGGCGCCGCGCAGGTTGCGATGAACTGCTTTCAGACGGCGCTTTAAGGATGTAAGGCTGGACGGCATGATCCGTGTTTTTATTAGATCACATGGAACCGGCATCCTCATCGGCGAATCAGCGTTTGGGGCAATTTCGGCGGTGAATGGCGACGGGAGGGCACCAACGTTAGCGGGAGTCTACCGCCTCATGACCGGCTTCCATCAGAGCCTCAACCGCCTTTTCCAGCCAATCGTTCTTCACGAGTACATAGTCGGTATCAAAGGTAGAAATCGCGAAGATCGGAATCGCACGATCGGCAAGCGGCTGCACGAACGAAGATAAGATTCCTGTCTCAGAAAATGGAAACGGGCCATGCAGTTTGAGACAGGCCCATCCGTTATCGTGCTGAATCTCGGGTGGAACCTGCGCCGCAAGGCAGACGATCGACAACTCATCCGACGTGCGCGCAATGGAAAAGAAATTTCCTGTCGAGGCCCACGTTGGGAGGGCCGTTCCTGGCGGAACACGAGACACTGCGAACGAACCCGGCACCCGGGAAAACTTCAAGCGATGACGCTGCACGGAATCGCGATCGACCACCTTCCTTGGGACCAGCGGAGCATTGTAGCAAGGACTCGGCGCCTACGATCCATCAAGTCTCCGTTTCGGCGGTCCGCGGCTCCATCGTCGAGGAGATGTGGACGTCACCAGCCCGGACTTTATCCATCGACCGCTTTCCGAAGGGCTGCGCGCGCGAGAAGTCGCGTCGAATCCAATGGCGGAAGTGGGGAGTTTTCAGCATTCACGATCAGAGGGATCTCGGTGCAGCCGAGCACAACTGCGTCGCAGCCCTCGTCTTTCATCGCTCGAATGACCTCTGTGAAATAAGCCTGCGAGCGAGGCAGGAACTGGGCGTTCACCAATTCGTCCATGATGATCTGGTTGATCCGATCGCGCTGTTGGGCGTCGGGAATTCTGTAGTCGATGCCAGATGCCTTTAATTTCTGTGGGTAAACCGGGCCTTCCATCAGCCAGCGCGTGCCCAGTACCGCGAGTCGCCGGAAATGATTGCGCTTTGCCTCGCAGGCAACTTCCTGCGCGATGTGAAGCCACGGGCGCGGCGAGCGGTGCTCGACGAACTCAAAAGCCTGGTGAATTGTGTTGTCGGGACAAATCAGGAAGTCGGCGTCAGCGCGCGCCAGTTTTTCGGCCGAAGACATCATCAGTTCGGCCACGCCCGCCCAGTCGCCCTTCCCGATGAACGTCATATACTCCGCGAGGGAGTGCGTATGCATCGACACTTCCGGGTGGCCGTGCGGGCCGAGCAATTCGGCGCCTTCCAGGCAGATCGTGCGGTAGCAGAGCGCGGCTCCTTCCGCGCTACAGGCGACGATTCCGATGTGCCGAGTGGGCAAGGCAGTTCTCAGTTCCCAGCTATCAGTTGTGGGGCGTCGGTTCTAGTGCGTCAGCTGCCCACAATGTTTGGTCCGCTTACTCTGCAAAATGACTTCACTTTGCTGCGGCCGCGGCGTCGAACAGATTCAGGAATTCAACCTTTTTTTCCGCGGGCAGGAATGCCGATTCAAACGAATTTCGCGCCAGCTCGCGCAGATGCTCGTCAGTAAATCCGAAATGGTCCTGCACGATCTGGTATTCGCGGGAAAGCGAAGTTGCGAACATGGCCGGATCATCCGAGTTGAGCGTGACCATCATGCCCTCTTCGAAGTACCGTTTCACGGGATGGTCCGTCAGCGCGGCGCACACGCCGGTCTTCAGATTGCTGGTGACGCAAATTTCCACCGGGATCTGGCGTTCGGCAAGTTCCTGGATCAAGTCCGGATCCTGGCACGCAGTCAAGGCGTGCCCGATGCGCTCGGCGTGAAGGTTGAGCGCGCCCCAGATCGACTCAGGTCCCGTGGTCTCGCCGGCATGCGCCGTCAAACGCAGGCCGTGCTCGGCGCAATAGGCATAAACTTCGCGGAAGATTTCCGGTCCTGCTTTGCGCTCATCGCCCCCGATGCCGAAGGCAATCACGTTGCGCTCCTGATAGAGCACCGCCAGTTCTGCCACGCGCTGCGCCTCGGCCGAACCAAACTGCCGCACCGCATCGAAAATCCAGAGCAGTGAAATACCGAAATCGCGCGCGCCGCGCTCGCGCCCCCGCTCCAGGGCTTCAAAAATCGCGGCAAAGTTCTGCTTGCGATAGAGGCATACGCCGACCGATATGTACACCTCGGCATGCAGGATGTTTTCCGTTTTCAGCCGCTCCATCAAGCGATAGGTTATGAGTTCGTAGTCAGCGGGCTCCTTCAAATGCTCGGTGATGTCCTTGAACGACATCAGGAAGCCCGTGAAGTCGGTGTACTGGTAAAGCTTCTGTACGTCCGCCAGCGTCGCAGACTTCAGGCCGTGGCTTTGCTGGATTTCGAGCAGCGTGGCCGGCTCGATGGCACCCTCAAGGTGCAGGTGAAGCTCTGCCTTCGGAAGCGAATGAATGAAGGCGCTGGGCGTCGGATTGGCGAAGAGGCCCATCGGTTCTGAGATTGTAGATTTCTGACCGACGAATTGGAAATGAACTTTGCCAGCGACTCAGACTCGAGGGAAGTCCTCGACGCGGGAAACGAAAACAAGGTCCTCCTCTTCGTGAGTTTCCGAGAGAAAGGCACGCCCAAAAATCTTGGGCTCGATGATCATCACACCGCCTCCCAATTCACTGACATGCCAATCCAGTTCGGGATCGCTCGTCAGCCGATCAGCAACGAATTCGATTTCTCCCGGCTCGCCGTGAAAGAGAACTCGATCGCCCTTCCTGATTTCTTCGCCCGATCGGTAGCAGTACGGCAAATTCGCGCCTACGCCTTTCGCCCGGCGAACTCGCTGTGATGGCGGCTATACAGCCAGTACACCGTCAGCCCGATGATCAGCCAGGTGAAGAAGCGCAGCCAGGTCAGAATCGGGAGCCCGGACATCAGCAGTCCACAGAAGAGAACGCTCAATACCGGCGCGGCGATCCCCCCAGGCGCTCGGAATCCTCGACGCCGATTCGGTTCACGGAAGCGCAGAATGATGACGCCGATCGAGACCAGAACGAAGGCGAAGAGCGTCCCGATATTCGACAGATCGGCCAGCGTTCCGATGTCAAGGATTCCCGCCGGCACTCCGACCACAAAGCCGGCAATCCACGTCGCCGTCGCTGGGGTACGGAACCGTGGATGGACTTTCCCGAAGAGCTTCGGCATCAACCCGTCGCGCGACATGGCAAACCACACCCGCGCCTGGCCGAGCTGAAATACCAGCAGCGACGAGATCATGCCCATCATCGCGCCGAACAACACTCCCAACCGCACCCAGTGCAGGCTGTGCGATCCGGTCGCCAGCGTCAGCTTTTTCAGGCTGTTTACGACGGGCGCGGCATCGTCGAGCATCGACTGCCAGGGCACGAGCCCGGTGAGCGTAACCGCTACGCCGATATAGAGCAACGTGCAGATCACGAGCGTCGCAATGATGCCTATGGGCAGGTCGCGCTGCGGGTTTTTGGCTTCCTCCGCAGCTGTCGAAACAGAGTCGAATCCGATATAGGTGAAGAAGATGATCGAGCCCCCGGTGAGAATTCCCGACAGACCGTTGGGAGCGAACGGATGCCAGTACCCCGGGTGCACGAAGTGCGCTCCCGCGATGATGAAGGCGAAGATGGCAGCGATCTTGAGGACCACCATGGTGTTGTTGGCCTCCGCCGACTCGCGGATGCCGCGCACCAGGATTACCGTCAGAATCATCACGACCAAAAAGGCCGGAAAGTTGAAGCCAAAATGGAGCCCGGGCGGATACAGCATGTCACCTTTGAGGTCGCTGAGCCCCGCCGGCAGATAGGCGGGTGTGATCCAGCGCAACGCGGGATGCCAGCCGAACCAGTCGAACATGTCGACCAGGTGCGCCGAGAAGCCTACGCTCACCGCCATATTGCTGACGGCGTATTCGAGGATCAGGTCCCAGCCGATGATCCAGGCGATCAACTCGCCCATCGTCGCGTAGGTGTAGGTATAGGCGCTGCCCGCGATCGGGATCATCGAGGCCAGTTCCGCATAACACAACGCCGTGAAGGTGCATACGATCGCGACCAATACCAACGACAACGCAAGCGCGGGCCCGGCGCCCGGTCGCCCCAGCGAGGCGGTGTGCTTGATGAGATAGTCAAGCAGGGGTGCGTTCAGGATGGAGGAAGTATCGAACTTTTGGCCGGCGATCGCTGTGCCGACCACGGTGAAAATCCCGGAGCCAATCACCGCGCCGATGCCCAGAGCCGTCAGAGAAACGGGGCCGAGCGTCTTGGTCAGCCGCCGGTCGGCGTCTTGCGAATCGGAAATCAGCTTGTCGATGGACTTCGTGGCAAAGAGCTGAGTGGTTGCCAGAGAGTTGCTCCCGATTATGGATGGCCAAGCCGGCCAGAACTGCGATCGCTCGATTGCTGAGTGCTAAGACGAAGGGCGGATCCGAAAATCCGCCCTCGTGATGCGAAACGGCTAGCCGCGCTTCGACTGTCCGCGCGCCAGCTTTTTCACTTTGCTCTTCTTCGATCCGCGAGCATAGTCGCGGGGCTTCAGCGGATGTTCAGCCTTGCGCTTCTTGCGCGAGGCGCGCTTTGTTTTTTTGCGTTCTTCCCTGCTCAGCGTTGCAGTATTAGCCATAGTTTGAGTTCGCCATCCTCAGAATTGTGTAATTGGGAAATTTGGTAATTGGGTAATTTGAAATCCGACGCGTGCATCACGAGAGACTTCGAATTACCCAATTACAAAGTTACCAAATTACTGAATGGTGCTCAGGCTTTCTCCAGCTGGGCATACTTCTCCACCAGCTTCTTCAGCCCGAACCGTGGGAATTGTACCGTAATCTTGGCGTCTTCCCCATCTCCTTCTCGCTGGTAGACGGTTCCCTCGCCATATTTCGGATGCCGCACTTTCTGCCCCGGGCGGAACCCGCGCTTGCCTTTTGGCTCTTCGACCACCGTCTTGGGCAGGCTGAATTTCTTGCCGCGGGAAGCGAAGAACTCGGCGATGTTATCGATGGAGTTGTAGCTCTTGCCTGAGTAGGTAGGCTTGGCGCGTTCGGCGCGTTCGCGGACCCAGGCCGCGCTCTGATCTTCGTCTTCGTAGGAATAGTGGGTAGAGGTGTGCTCGTCGCCGTGGCGAGAGGTCTTGTTTGCACCGGATGGGCCTGACCGCGCCCCCTGCGAGGGATACGCACCCATCCACGCCCGGCGCTTTGACCCGCCAATTTCCTCAACCAGGTTCGCCGGGACTTCTTCCAGAAAACGCGAAGGCACGCTGGCTTCGGGCAGATCGGTACCGTACCGGCGGCGGTAGACGGCGCGGCTCAGGATCAACGTATCCATCGCCCGCGTCATCCCCACATAGCACAGCCGCCGCTCTTCTTCGATGTCGTCCATTTCGAGCAGCGTGCGCGAATGCGGGAATAGCCCTTCCTCCATGCCGCACAAGAAGACCAGCGGAAACTCCAATCCCTTGGCGGCGTGCAGTGTCATCAGCGTGATACGCGCCGACTCGTCGTAGCCGTCGGCGTCGCTGACCAGGGCCGCGTGATCGAGGAATTGCTCCAGCGTTTCGCCCCGGTCTTTCGAGTCGAGGGCGGCGTTGACCAACTCGCGCAGGTTCTCGATGCGGGAAAACGCCTCGGGGGTGTCCTCGTCTTCGAGTAGCTTGATGTACCCGGTGCGGTCGATCAGGAACTTGAGGATCTCAGAAGTCGTAGCCGGACCGCCGGGTGTTCGGAAGGCGCCGTCGTCCGATTCTGAACTGGCCTCTGATCCTCGGTCCGCGCTGGCGCTCAGTTCTGTGGGATTGAAGTCGACAGACTCCGAGTCGTCGCCCGGCACGGTCTCGGCGAGGGTGCCTTCGGGTGAGGTTTCATCAGTTACTCCATCAAAATCAAACATCATTGGATCGAATCGGGTGTGATCGTCACGTTCGCCGGACGGGGCACCCGATTCCGACTCATCCATCGCAGCCGGTGCGATCGTCTCAGCGCCTGTCGGCTGTCCTCCGGCGTCCTGCGACAGGCGGTCTACATAACCTCCCGCGACCATTGCCCGCGCGTCTTCAATCAGTTCGCGAAAACTCCTCAGCGCCTGGCAGGCTCTCGGGGGCAGCAATTGGCGCTCAATCGCTTCCCCGATGGCGCCCCACAAAGATCGGCCAGTCTCCAGAGCCAGTCGCTCGATCGTATCGATCGTGGTCTTCCCGATGCCGCGTGCTGGCGTGTTGATCACGCGCAACAGCGAGACCGAGTCGTCGGGATTCAGGATGACCTTCAGATACGAGATCATGTCCTTGATCTCGGCCCGCTCGTAGAACGAGAAGCCGCCCACCACGTGATATTTCAGCTGGTAGCGGCGCATGCCCTCTTCGAACAGTCGCGACTGCGAGTTGGTGCGGTAGAGGACCGCCGCCCGGGGGGTCTCGCCGCCCTCAATGGCCTCTTTCAAATACCGCGCGATTCTGTCCGCCACGAACAGCGCTTCGTTTTCGCCATCGGGCGCCTCGTAATAGCCCACTTTGGTCCCACCCTGCCGTGACGTCCAGAGGTTCTTGCCCTTGCGCTTGACGTTGTTCGCCACCACCGCCGACGCGGCTTCCAGAATGTTCTGGGTCGAGCGGTAGTTTTGTTCCAGCCGGATGATCTTGGCTTCCGGAAAGTCTTTTTCGAACTCGAGAATGTTGCGGATGTCGGCCCCGCGCCAGGAATAGATCGACTGATCCTCGTCGCCGACCGCACACAGGTTATGCCGCGATCCGGCCAGCAGGCGCATTAGCTCGTACTGTGGACGATTCGTGTCCTGGTATTCGTCGACGAGAATGTACTGAAACTTGCGGTTGTAATAGTCGCGCACCGCCGCCACGGATTTCAGGAGGCGCAAGGCCTCGAGCAGCAGATCGTCGAAGTCGAGCGCATTGGCCTTGCGCAGTTCTTTGCGGTACTCCTCGAAAATGTGGGAGATCTTCTCATTCTTGGGATCGGCGGACTGCAGGTAAAGTTCCTGCGGATCGAGCATGTGGTTTTTCGCCCAGGAGATGCGACCGAGCGCGATGCGCGGAGTGAGTTCCTTGTCGTCGATGCCCATCCGCTTCATGACCGACTTCACGATGCTCTGCTGATCAGCCTCGTCGTAGATGACGAAATTCTTCGTGTGCCCGATGGGGGGCTGCCCGGGTACGCTGGACGGAATCCGCAGCGCCTCGATATCGCGACGCAGCACGCGCACGCAGAACGAGTGAAAAGTCGAGATCACCGGCTTTGCGACCGACAAGCCGCCGACGATTTTCTCGACGCGCTCAACCATTTCCGCAGCGGCTTTGTTCGTGAACGTGACCGCCAGGATCGATTCCGGCATGACGCCGAGGTTCTCGATGAGGTACGCGATCCGGTAGGTGATGACGCGCGTCTTCCCGCTGCCCGCGCCCGCAAGGATCAGCACCGGGCCCTCGGTGGTCTCGACGGCCTCGCGCTGCTGGGGGTTGAGTTGGTCTAAGAAAGACAACGGTCCAGATGCCTCGTCAAAACTTCGTATTTCGATTGTAGATTTCGGATGGCAGATTGGCGACTATGGGCGCACAGCCAATTCGTCACTACAGCAATCTCGGCTACACATCATTCGGTTGGAGGAGGCCGGATTTCTTAAGTTAGCCCGAGTTCGCCCGTTCCGCCTTACACTCGGCGCAGGGGCACACTTCACGCAGAAACGCCCAAGAGTAGATGCCCAGATCGTGCCCATCATTCCAACTGAACTTGATGGCGTACTTGCCGACGCCCTCGGCGGAGAGCGCCTTGGCTGCCGCTTTGAACATCGGCAGCGCTCCGGGAGCCAGCTTCGGCGGGTCGCCCGGCGCGCGTCCAGCCTTGCCGCGTTCTTCCTCACACAATGCGCACGGGCAGGCATCCCGCAGAAACGGAAAGGAGTAACTGGACCGGTGCCCGTCTCGCCACTCGATCTCCATCCCGGTCCCAGTGGTTAGATTCACTTTGACCGACTTGGGATCCGTGCTGGCGCTGGGCGCTTTCAGCGGCGACTGCATGAATTCAGTATCGCATACGGCGAACGTGCGATTTCCCGTTTCGATCGGTTACTCACTGCGTCAAGTGACAGGCGAACAAGCCAGCACGAAGAAGAGAAGCTAGTCTCGCCTTGGGCCCGTGTGGTGTAACGGGAACACAGCACCCTGCGACGGTAGCAGATGCGGGTTCGACTCCCGTCGGGTCCAGTTCCGTAAGGAACTGGGTTCTGGGGTAGGGAAAGCAGGGATAACCAACCCCGCCAAAAGTAACTTGAATCGTGAACGATCAGAGCTATACTTGACCTGTCGCAGGGTTCTGTACGTACCCAGATCGCAATGGCCCCGAAAGATTGGGGCCATTCGCATTTCGTAAACCGCGTCTCGTCCGCGTGGAATCTATGTTAGGGCTGGCTGAGGTTGAGCCCTAAAGCTTGTGAAAACCCGCTCAAATCCTGTACAATCTAGTGTTTGCACAACAAGTTCTGAAAGATTCTGGAGAGCAGTCCGATGGCACAAGTCTGTGAAATTTGCGGAAAAAAGCCGATGAGCGGCAACACGATCAGTCACGCCCACAACGTGAGCAAGCGGCGCTGGAACATCAACCTGCGCCCGGTTCATGCCAAAGTCGGCGCGACCACCAAGCGCATGCGCGTATGCACGTCCTGCCTGCGCAGCGGCAAGGTTGTTAAGGCCTAGAAACCCTCCGAGGAGAAAGAACAATCGAGGTAGGCCGGAGCTGACCCCGGCCGGTCGGCGATTCTTGTCTTCATGCGGCCGTACGATGGACTCCGTCGCGGCCTCCGCTTCTTCCGCGGCGAACGTTTCTGAAGGGCACTTCTTACTGCACGTCGACCAACTGGACATCGAAGACGAGAGTCGCGTTCGGCGGGATCACGCCCGGATACCCCTTCTGCCCGTAGGCGAGATCGGGAGGAATGCGCAGCTGGCGCTTGCCGCCGACTTTCATTCCGGCCACGCCTTCATCCCAGCCCTTGATCACATCTCCCGCGCCAATGCGGAACGCAAACGGCGCGCCGCCCACCGAGCTGTCGAACTTCTTTCCCGTCGTGAGCCAGCCGGTGTAGTGGACCTTCACTTTCTGGCCATTGTGCGCCTCTGCGCCCGTGCCGACCGTGATGTCCCAATACTGCAGGCCGGACGACGTCTTGGTTCCGTCGCCCGTCACTTTCGTCGGCCCGGCGACGGCGGGCTTCTTGGCTGCGGTCTGCGCGAAAGCGATTGTGCCGGCGATGGCGCAGATCAGGATTGTGACGATTGCGGTCTTCATGCTTTTGGCTCCATTCTTTTCAAAACTCTTCACCACAGAGGACACAGGGAACACAGAGGGATCGAATCTCAAAAAACCTCATACACGCGGTTGCTGACCTCAACTCCCAGTTTTCAGGAGTTCCTGCGTGCACTCTGTGCCCTTTGTGGTCAAGAACTTTGTTTCTCACGTCAACGCGATCACATCGATCTCCACCAGCACGTCTTTCGGCAGCCGCGCGACTTCCACGGTCGAACGCGCCGGCGGTGCCGTATGAAAATGGCGGCCGTACACCTCGTTCATCGCGGCAAAATCTCCCATGTTTTTCAGGAACACCGTGGTTCGCACAACCTTGTCCAGGGCAGTTCCGGCCGCGCTCAAGATTCCGGCCAGATTCTTCAGAACCCGGTCGGTCTGAAAGGCCACATCGCCCGTGACGAGTGTATTGGTCACCGGGTCGAGTGCGATCTGCCCTGAAACGAACACGAATCCGTTCGCCCGGATGGCCTGCGAATACGGCCCGATCGCTGCCGGGCCGTCTTTGGTCGCGATCACGTCACGCATGAAAAACCTCAGTTCTCGGTTGTCGGTTCTCAGTTGTCAGTTGAAAAACTAATACTTCTATCACAGTGAGAGCTGCGACCGCTTCCTGCCAACCTACGATCAGCGAACCGGTACATCTCGCTCCGAGACATGTTTCTTGTAACTGAGAACTGAGAGCTGGCAACTGAGAACTGTTCTTAAATCTTCTGCAGTCTCTGTACATCCCGCACGCCGGGGATTTTTCTCAAACCGGTAATGATCGTCTCCAGGTGCTTGAGGTCGCTGATGTCGAGAACGATGTCCACAACCGCCTGGCTGTTGGCGGTGCGCGCTTCGATGTTCCGGATATTCGATTTCGCGTCGCCGATCACGCCGGTGATCTGCTTCAACATCCCGTAACGGTCGTCGCAGAAGACGGTGAGTTTGACAGGGTAAGAACTGGGAGTGGATTCGTCGCGGGCCCACGCGACGTCGATTCGCCGTTCGGGCTCATACATCAGGTTGACGACGTTCGGACAGCTGATCGCGTGCACGGCCACGCCTTTGCCGCGTGTAACGTAGCCAACGATCGCCTCTCCGCGGATCGGGTTACAACATCGCGCGCGATAGACCAACAGATCGCCCGAGCCCTTCACCGTAAGCGCGTTGTTGTCGCCCCCGAAAACGCGACGCACGACGCTGGTGAAGCCGGCGTCTTTCTCTTTTGGCTCTTCTGCGTCAGGAACAGGCTCGGTACCCGCGGGCGCCAGCTTGGCCAACACTTGCCGCGCTGAGTACTTGCCGTATCCGATCCCGGCCATCAGATCGTCAGGGCGGCCTAGGCCATAATCTGATGCGATGCGCTGCAGTTCCTCGTCCTTGAGTTCCTTGAGTGCGATGCGATACTTGCGGGCTTCTTTCTCGATCAGCTTCTTGCCGATTTCTATGGCGCGCTCGCGCTGATGGATATTCAGCCAGTGCTTGATCTTGTTGCGTGCGCGCGACGACTTCACCACCGCCAGCCAATCGCGGCTCGGCTTGTGGCCCGGTTGGGTCAGAATTTCGACGATATCGCCGCTGTGCAACTTGTGACGCAGCGGCACCATGCGTCCGTTCACCTTCGCGCCAACGCAGGTATGGCCGACTTCGGTGTGCACGGTATACGCGAAATCGATAGGCGTGGAATCGCGTGGCAGCACCACGACTTTGCCCTTGGGCGTGAAGGTGTAGACCTCTTCCGGATACAGATCGACTTTCAGAGTGGAAAGAAATTCGTTCGGATCCGAAACATCGCGCTGCCACTCGACCACTTGCCGCAGCCACGCCAAACGCTGCTCGTCCTGCGCCGAGACCGCGCCGTCTTTGTATTTCCAATGCGCCGCGATGCCCTCCTCGGCCATTTTGTGCATCTCATCCGTGCGGATCTGCACTTCAAAGGGCGTGCCGTCTTCGGTGATCACCGATGTGTGCAGCGACTGGTAGAAATTCGGCCGCGGCATCGCGATGAAATCTTTGATGCGCCCCGGCACCGGCCGCCACACGTTGTGAATGATGCCCAGGACCGCATAACAGTCCTGCACCGAACGCGTGATCACCCGCATCGCGTACAGGTCATACACCTGGTCGACGTTGATGTGCTGGCGAACGAGCTTCTTGTGGATGCTGTAGTAGCGCTTGGTGCGGCTCTCGACCTTCGCGGTGATGCCCGCTTCTTTCAGCTTGTCGCGGACCACGGCTTCCACGCGCGACAGGAACGCCTCGCCCACCTTGCGGTGCGACTCAACCGCATGCTTCACCTGCTCGTAGGCAATCGGATCGAGATAGCGGAAGCCCAGGTCTTCGAGCTCGCCGCGAATTTTTCCCATGCCCAGCCGGTGCGCAATCGGCGCGTAGATTTCCAGTGTTTCGCTGGCGATTTTCTGCTGGCGATCGGGCGGAAGATGCTCGAGCGTCCGCATGTTGTGCAAGCGATCCGCCAGCTTGATCAGGATCACCCGGATGTCGTCCACCATCGCCAGCATCATCTTGCGCAGGTTCTCGGCTTGCTGCTCCTCGCGAGTGGCAAAGTCGATTTTGCTGATCTTGGTGACCCCCTCGACGATGTGCGCCACCTGCTCGCCGAACTCTTTTCGAATGTCGACGATCGTCACCGATGTGTCTTCGACGGAATCGTGCAAAAGGCCGGCCGCTACCGCCACCGAATCCATCTTCATTTCCGCCAGTACGAGTGCGACTTCCAACGGGTGCACGAGGTAGGGCTCACCGGACGCACGGCTTTGCCCGGCGTGATTCTTCATCGAGTAGTCGTAGGCTTTTTTTACCAGTTCCAGATCGTCATTCGGCCGGTTGGCCTGCATCCTCTTCATCAGGTCGCGGAACTTCGTGACCGTGAGAACATTGGTTGCGATCTGTTGGCGCAGTGTCGCCATGGGGGATTATAGCCTTTGAGGAAACAGGGTGGGGTAGTGACTGAAGCGTACTACCGAAGGCTGAGCCCTTAACTTGATTATAACGTCTGCGTCGAAATGGCTGCGTCAGGCGAAATTTGGCGGCTGAATTTTTCTCCTGAAGAAAGCGCCACGCCACCGCCTTCCCGATTCGCGAAAACCCGCGAACCGACACTTCGGCTCTGCTACATTGAAAGCCGCCATGGCTCCTCTGTCCTCGCGCATTCTGTTGAGCGGCGCCTCCGGTTTGCTGGGAGGCGCGTTGTTGCTTTCGTTAAAGAGTCGCGGCTTCCAGGTGGTTCGGTTGGTTCGCGGAGAGGCCTCTGCCGACGATCAGATCGCATGGGATCCTTTGCAGCCGCTCCCACCGGAAACGGTGTCCGGTTTCGACGCAGTCATCCATCTAGCGGGCGAGACGGTCGTCGGGCGCTGGAGCGATGCAAAGAAATCCAAGATTCGCGAGAGCCGCGTTGTGAGTACGCACAACCTGACGCAAGCCTTGGCAAAAGCGCCTGAAAAGCCGCCCGTACTGATCACCGCTTCGGCAATCGGTTACTACGGCGACCGGGCGGATGAGCTCCTGCGCGAGAGCAGTTCTCCTGGCTCGGGCTTCCTCGCAGATGTTTGCCGGCAGTGGGAGGGTGCGGCGCAGCCGGCGGTCGACGCGGGCATCCGTTGCGTCCAAATCCGCACGGGTGTCGTGCTCACCCGCGACGGCGGCGCCCTCCGGAAGATGCTGCCGCCTTTTCGGCTGGGTGTAGGCGGGAACCTTGGCAGCGGCCGCCAGTGGATGAGCTGGATCCACATTCAGGATTGGATCGGCGCGGTGCATCACATCCTGAAGACTGACCTGCTGCAGGGACCGGTCAACCTGGTGGCGACCAAACCCGTGACCAATGCCGAATTCACCAAGACGCTTGGTTCCGTTTTATGTCGGCCTACGATATTCCCCGTTCCAGCCTTTGCTGCCAAACTTGCCTTGGGACAGATGGCCGAAGAAGTTCTGCTCGCGAGCCAGCGGGTCGAACCCAATAAGCTGGTCACCAGCGGATACCCGTTCCAATACTCCGATCTGCGCAGGGCGCTGAGCTCAATCCTCGGGAAATAGTCCCCGGCCTTCTGTGTGATTCCGGTCACATACTAGCGGCCCATTCTCTGACACCCTGTTCCTGAACCAATCCGGGTTTCAATGTCCGGTTCTGCCGCGATGCGCTCACGACCCATGGCCGCGCTCATAGCGCTCACCCTCGTGAGCTGGGTGGGGTCGTTCGCGCAAGCTACGGATGGCGCACTCAACCAGGCCGTTGCCAGCCCGAAGCCGATCGCCGTCGATCACCACGAACACGAATGCTGTGGACATCAAAAGGCACAGCCTGCCGGGGAAGCCCTCCCATTTCAGCCCGCTGGCATGCCATGTGGCAATGAGCATCCGTGTTGCATCCGGCCCATGCCGCAAAACGTGCCCGGTCTGCCATCCACTTCTAATCACGAGCCGCCCTCAGGCGAATCACGAATTCTCGAAGCGGCGACCTCGATCCCGTCGGGATCCGCGGCTGAGTTGGGCAGCGTAATTCCATACACCTACCGCGACTGCTCTTCGCTAAGCACAGTCCTGAGAATCTGACCCCAGCGTTTTATCGCAATTGAGCGGCCACCATTTACTGGTCTGCAACTAACAAATATTCCGGGCGCGGATCGCGCGCTCCTCAACCTGATATACGGAGATCAAACATCCATGAAATACAAGCTGATCGCTCTTATTCTCACTCTCGCAATGACCACTTGGGCACAAACATCCGCACCCGCGCAGTCTTCACCTTCGGATAAAACCAGCAACACGAAGTGCGCGTGCTGTGACAAAACCTCCTCCGATTCGGCATCTGCTTCCACCGAGCACAAGCATGCCTGCATGCATAGCAAGTCCAGCTCGAAAGACAGCAAAGAGGTCGCTTCCTGCTGCTCTGCAAAAGACGCAGCCTCCTGTTGCAAAGGCAAAGATGGAGAAGCTTGCGCAAAGATGAAAGACGCCTCGGCTACCTGCGGAGACAAATGCTCCGACGACTGCGGGAAAGATTGCTGCTCCGGAAAGGACAAGAAAACGGCGCACAATTGCTGCGGCAGCAGCCAGTGCATGCACGGTCAAGCTCCGGCATCCGGAAACTAACATTCCTGCTTCGATAAACGAAAAGCCCCGGTCCTTGCGGCCGGGGCATTTTTTCCCATCAACCTTCGAGATGTCAGTTGTAGTCCGAAGCCGAATTAGGCGTATCGCTGTCCTCGGAGGCGCGCATTTCCTGCTCGAGCTTATCCAGCAACTCGGTCCGATCTCCGCTTTTGAGCTCACGCTGCAGTTCTTCGAGCGCCAGTGCAACAATGTGGTAATGATGCGCACCGGCGAACCTTGGGTCCTTCGTAATGTCGAGCCAAACCTTGTGCATCAGGTTGATATCCTGCGGTCGCATCCGCGGCGTATGCGGGCCTAGCAGGTATTCTTCCGAAGACCCATCCGGTTCATAGACGGCCAGCGTCAATCTTGGCCGCGGCTCGGGCAACCGTTCCCAAGCGTCACCCGTCAACTTGCCTTGCTCGTCCGCGGTCAGCTTGTTCGAGCGCCCGCACACAATCTTGCTCGATGCCAGGCGTTGCGCCGTGACCATGATCGCCTCGAAAACATCCGTACCGGGCACGACAAGCAGGGATACAGGCCTGCCCTCTTTCTCTGCCACCGCGACTACGGCGGTGAACAACTCCTGCTCGTAGTGATCGAAGATCTGCGAGGCGTCGAAGACGCTGCTTCCGCCGAAGGTGTGTTCCCGGTGGTAGAGCCGCGCGCTCATCACGACGACGTCCTGCCGAGTGGTGTCGGTGTTCCTCAACACCGAGCGCAGGTAATGCAGATTTCTGGGGTCGCGCACGGCAACGAGTACATTCCCGGGCCGCACGCCCATCGCACCACTGCCGAGTTCCTGATTTCCATAGACCCGGAACTGATCGAGCTGTTCGGGCTTTCCGTGCCTCTCCTTGGTCACATGCCGTTCTGAGAGCGTGAAGATTGCGAAGAACACGCCGCTGAAGATCAGTCCAGCAACCGTCGCTTCCGACTTAGTGAACAGGTTCACAACGGCGGTGATGAACAAGACCGCCGAGATCGCCGCCAGGCCCAGAGGAATCTCGACTTTACCAATGTGCAGATTGCCCGGAACCTTCCACTCGCGGTGGCCGGGTTCGGTAAAGCGCAGCACCAGCACCGCCAGGGACTTCATGGCGAAGCTCCAGATCACGCCGAAAGCGTAGAGCGCTGCCAAGCTGTAGACGTTTCCGCCGCTAAGGATGATAGTCAGCAATTGCATGCCGACGATCAGGTTGATGATCCGGTACGTGGTTCCATACTTGTGCTGCGGTTTCTGAAACCACTCGGTCAGCACCCCGTCTTCGGCCACCCGGTTCAGCACGCCGTTGGCGCCGACAATCGCCGTATTCTGCGCACCTGCCAGGATCAGGACGCCCACCAGCACTACGAAGCCGTGAAACAGCAGCTTCAACGGCATCGGCCCAACCAGGTACATGGCGATTCCGCCGATCAGGTTGGCGAAGAAGTCCGGCCGCACCTTGTCGGGGATGATCATCACGGCGAAGAACGACACCAGTGAAGTGAAGAGCAGGCTGTAAATGAAGATGACCAGGCCGGTCTTTTCCAGGTTCTTCAGCTTAGGATGCTCGATCTCGCGGTTCACCTGGGCCAGCGTTTCTTCGCCGCTCATCGCCAAGACGGAGTGCCCGAACCCGACGAACACGATGATCCACGTCAGGTGGCTGAACCACGTCCCGTAGAGCCAACCCAACGACTCTTTCGTCACCTGCACCACGCCCGGATGCAGGGGATTCGGCGGCCATTGCACGCCGATCTTGAACACGGTGATCGTGCACCACAGCAGCAGGATGACGACCATGACCGTGGTTACGATCATGATCTGCAGCGCCTTCTCGCTCGACTCGTGAATGCCCTGGATGTTCTTCCACCAGAAATAAAGAACCACGAGCACGGCAAAGAAAGCCGAGAAGTGATTCTCGTTAAAGCTGAGCGGGTGATGCAGGTACGTCCCGATATCCTCGATAAAGCCTGCCAGGTACTGGCCGGCGGACACCGCACTGATCGGGCCCGTCAGGACGTAGTCGAAGAGCAGCGCCGAGACCGAAAACTTGGCTAGCGTACTCCCCATGGCTTCCTTCACGACCCGATACACGCCGCCGCGCACGAACATCGCGCTCGACTCGATGTAGAGTGCGCGCACGCAATAACTGAACAGCATGACCGCGAGAATGAACCAGGGAGCGCTCTTGCCAATGACCTTTTCTGCGTCGCCGCCCGCGTAATACGCTGAGGACGCCAGGTCCGAAAGAACAATCGCGGCCGCCCGCCAGAAGGAGATGAAGGTCAACATCACCGTGGTGGCGACGAAGACCTTGACCGCGGGTCGCTTGGTACTTTCTATAGATGATGAAGACATGAAGGCTGGGCCCAGTGGGCACAGGAAAACCTAAAAGATAGCACAGCGGGCATCCGACGGCCACGGACGAGAAATGCGGGTAGTGGGTCAGTCTGAACTGACTGACTACCGAAACGCGTACCTTGTGGGTCAGTTATCGGGGGCTATGCCAAATCGGGCGGTGTCCGGCCGGAGGCGAGATAAGTCCTGGTGACCCGTTCGTGCCAGCAAAGCCCATCTTCGTCCAGGAATTGCCAGAGGTAGCCCATCCCGAGGGACACCGCGGACAGCCAACTGCACATTACGCGCCACCGGCGGACAGAACGCTTGGCCGGGACACCATCAAAGCGTAACAGCTGTAACTTCATCGCGCACAGGCCCGGGGTTGTGCCCGAGTAGACGACCAGAAGGTATTGATAAGCCGCCCAGAACGCTCCCAGTAGCCCACCCGCGAGCGCGACCACCTGCAGGATTGGAAGCTTCGACTGGGCGAACTGGTAATAGATCGCCCCGAAGACGACAACGCCCACCAAAACCAGGATGCAATCGATCACCATGGCCGCCAGGCGCTGTTCGACCGGGGCGGGATGCAAGGGCATGTCGATGCCGAGCCGGCGCTCGGGTTCCGCCTTTGCTACCTCCTCGATCAGAATTCCACCAAGCGCAGGGGGAGGGGTAACGACGTCCGGCGCTTCCAGAATGCGTGGGCGATTGAATATGGGTTCCGCAAGTTCGTTCGTAGTGACTGGCGGTTCGTAGGCCGGACGCGGGAACTCAATAATCTTCCCCGTTGCCTCAGGCCGACGAGTCGCAGGCAGTGGGGCAGGCGTCTGCATGTGCTCCGGGGGCCTGTCGGAGGGCGCTGGTTCCGGCTTGGCCTCGATGCAGTCGATCGCCACCGACTCGCGGCTGGCGCTCACGGGAAAGAACCCGCTCTCTGCTACCGGGGACGACAACGTTTCCGCGGTCCGTATTGAATTGCTTGCGGTCAACTCGGGCAATTCGAATTTCAGGCGCAGCGACGGATATCGAGGAGCGCGCGGACGCCGGCGTGCCTGGTACCGATGCAGCCTCGCCGTAACCTCGGCACGCCACGATTGGTCTGGAGGCTCGGTGAGCAAGTTGTTCTGCGGGGTGGAGGTCTCACCCAACGCATCCGCCGGCTCGAACGCATCTGCTATCGCTTCTTGCTGCGAATCAGATCGCGTGGAATTTTCGGGAACCTCACCGGAGCTGACTACGAACTTGGGTCGCGGAGTCTCAAGATTTCGTCCATGCGCGGCCGATCGCTGCTGCTCGACCTCGACACGATCTTTTGGGCGCGGGAAATTTTCGCGCCCGTGGCAACGCATCGCCCTGTCGTCCGCCTCTGACTCGAGAAGGGACTCGTGAGCGGCCCCAACGTTTTGGTCGGGCACACATCGGCAAACGTCGCCACACAGCGAACATGTCATGGATGAATCTCTTGAGAACGCCAGGGGCCAGAGCGAGCGGCCAAATGCGGAGCAACTACCGGAATACTTCCTGACTGGGCGCTTTGCCTGTCGGGCCAGCGCCGTGCTAAGGTCACGAGGTCCCTGCAACTTCGCGAGTCCCGGGGTCTCCGTGCGCTTCCGATGATCTCCCGCACACGATTCCTTATCACGGCGGCCTTGGTTTGTCATCTGCTTCTCGCGCCGAAATTAGTAACCAGCCAGTTGCGGTCTGCCGTCGCCGCAAAATCAGACGCAAATTCGAGCAGGGTGCTCCCCTCCGATCCTTCTGCCGTTCAGCGCGCGGAGGATGTGCGGATCCAGGCCATCGAACAGGAAAAAGATGGGCCGGTTTACAAACTGCATGGCCACGTTGAGGTTCGCTACGGAACCTATTCGCTCTATGCCGACGAGATGACCTACGACTCCGACACGGGCAAGGCTACAGGTGAAGGACACCTCGTGCTCGACGGCGGTCCGAACGACGAACACATCGAGTCGAGCCACGGTTCCTACAACTTTCAATCGGAAAGTGGAAAGTTCTACGACGTCGTTGGCACGATCGGCGTCAAGATGATCGGCGGCAAGAGCGTGCTCACCTCCTCGAGTCCCTTTGCTTTCACAGGCAAGACGGTCGAGAAAACAGGTCCCGATCACTTTGTGGTTTACGACGGATCGGTTACCACCTGTGAACTGCCAAAGCCGAAATGGAGGTTCGACTCGCATAAAGTCATGGTTGATGTCGGCGGGAACGCCCGGGTGTATCGCAGTGACTTCAAGATTCGTGGCGTACCCGTTTTTTATTTTCCGTGGGCTGAATTTCCAACGCAGCGTCTTGCCCGGCAATCGGGATTTCTAATCCCCAGCTTTGGCCGCTCCTCCACCAACGGCACCCTGGTCGGCGATTCCTACTACTGGGCCATCAATCGAAGCATGGATGCCACCGTCGGCGGAGAGTACTACTCGCAACGCGGCTGGTCGCAGCGCGGCCAGTTTCGGGCGCGGCCCAGCGACACGTCGTATGTGTCGCTGAACTACTTCGGAGTGATCGACCGCAAGAAACAGGGCGGAGAGGAAGTTCTGCTGAATGGCGAGGGCCGCTTTCTCACGAACTTTCGCGCGGTGTCGGACATCGACTACCTGAGTTCGTTCGTCTTCCGCCTGGCCTTCAGCGAGACGTTCACCCAGGCGGTCAACTCGGAAGTGAAGTCGCAGGCATTTCTGACCAACAACACCAACGGTTTTTCCTACAACGCGCTGGTGCAGCGGTATCAGAACTTCGAGTCGACGACCGCCGGTGACGTGGTCACGATCCTGCACGCTCCCAGCGTGGAAGTTTCCAGCGTCGATCGCAAGCTTGCGAGTACTCCGTTCTACTGGTCCTTCGACGCGGCTACCGAAGGCCTCTCGCGCAGTGAGCCCGGATTTCGCACCGCGGACCTTGTCGGCCGCCTTGACCTGATTCCGTCCATCGCCATGCCGTTGTCGATGGGCGGCTGGTCTCTGCGCCCGCAACTCTCGCTGCACAACACGGCGTACACGCAGCAATTGTTACCCGGGGTCACAGTGGGCACGGCCTCGAGCCATGCAGTCGATCGCAAGGCTCTCGAAGGCTCAGTCGAGTTGCGGCCGCCGTCGCTATCCCGTGTCTTTCAGAAGGAAACTTTGGGCCGTAAGTGGAAGCACGTGATTGAGCCGCATGCAACGTATCGATACGTCACTGGCGTCGACAACTTTGCAAACATCCTGCGCTTCGATGCGCGTGACATCCTCAGCAACACGAATGAAGTTGAGTACGGAATCATTCAACGTCTGTACGCGAAGAAGACTTCGAATGAGCCCGAAAACTGCAACGCGACGGGGATGTCCTCCCTGCGCATCGGCGCGCCCGGCGATCCGCTCCAGCCCTGGGAGCGGATGTATAAACCCGACAAGAGCAACTGCCGCGGCCCCGAGGTTCGCGAAATCGTCACCTGGGAGGTTGCGCAGAAATATTTTCTGGATCCCGACTTCGGAGGAGCGATCGTCGATGGCCGACGCAACGTGCTTAGCACGACGGCGGACTTCTCCGGCATTGCCTTCCTCACGGAACCTCGGCACCTCTCGCCGCTGATTTCACGCGTTCGCGCGCAGACCAGCTCGCAGACCGATGCCGAATGGGATGTCGATTACGACTTCAAGGAACATCGCATCAATGCGAGCACGGCGCTCTTCAACTATCACTTCGGCGACTACACCATTGGCGGCGGCGATGCTTACGTGCAGGCGCTGACGGGCGTGGTCAGCACAACCACCCTCCAGCAGGATTTCAATCAGTTCCGCATCCTGCTCGGCTACGGGCATCCCAACAAGCGCGGCTTTAGCGGGGCAACCGCCTTCGGTTTCGACGCCAACCTCGGCTTTCTGCAATACGCAACCGTGCAGACCAGCTACAACTGGGATTGCTGCGGCGTCAGCCTGGAATATCGCCGCTTCGCGTTGGGCGCTGTGCGTAATGAAAATCAGTTCCGCTTCAGCTTCACCCTCGCCAACATCGGTTCCTTCGGAAACATCCGCAAGCAGGAACAGTTGTACTGACGCGGATTCGAAACGAGGGCCACCTCTTCCATCCGCTCGCAACTTCGTCGGGCCGCAGTGCTACCCTTTCTTCATGACGCTGGAAGAATTTCGCGAATCGCTATCGCGCGCCGAGCCGTCGGCCGGTCTCGACCTCGCACTCACGGGCCTGTGGTGGGATGCGAAAGGCGATTGGGGACGAGCGCACGAATCCGCACAACAGGATGAAGGTCTGGCTGGCTCCTGGGTTCACGCGTATCTGCATCGCAAGGAAGGCGATACTTCGAATGCCGGATACTGGTACCGTCGGGCGGGCAAGAATCCCTCACGCGCGCCATCACAGGAAGAATGGCTCGAGATCGTGAAATCGCTTCTGTCTGCTTCCTGATTCAGCGCCTCGCAACCATAGCGCCACTTGCCTCGCGCTGTCCCGTTTTCTTTCAAGGTCGTGGGCTGCCGGAAGAGCTGGGCTCAATCCTCGACACGTTTAGAGGCTTCTTCGGTCTCTCCGCGTGGCCTAAAGCCGGTCTTCGTATTACCATAACCACGTGTCGGTCTCTCCCGAACTCACTTTGCGACAAGGCGCCCTACGCGAGCGCCTGGCCTCGCTTGGGCGCTTGCTGGTCGCCTATTCCGGTGGCGTTGACTCGGCATTCTTGGCGTGGGCTGCGCTTCAGCAACTCGGGCCTGACATGCTCGCCGTGATCGCAGATTCCCCGAGCCTGGCGCGCACTCATTTGGTCGACGCCATTTCCTTCGCCGAAGAGCAGCGAATTCCGCTGCGAGTGATCAGGACCTCGGAACTCGATCGTCCCGAATACGTGCTGAACGATTCATCGCGCTGCTTCCATTGCAAAGACGAGCTTTTCGACGTAATGGAAGCGTTTCGCGAGGCGCACGGGTTCGATGCAATCGCCTATGGAGTGAATGTCGACGACCAGGGGGATTTTCGTCCCGGACAAGCCGCCGCCCACCAGCACCACGTCGCTGCGCCTTTGCTCGACGCTCGGCTCACGAAGCAGGACATCCGGGACCTCGCGCACGCCGCCGGATTGCGGGTCTGGAACAAGCCCGCCTCGGCCTGTCTTTCTTCGCGCATCGAGTATGGCCGACCGGTCACACGTGAAGCTCTGAGCGTGATCGAACGCGGCGAAGACGCCTTGCGCGAGCTGGGATTCCGTCAGTTTCGCGTACGCCATCACGGGGATATTGTTCGCATCGAAGTCGACCGGGAAGAGCTGCCCCGTGCGCTCGACCCCGCGATGGCAGGGGAATTCACGCGTATTTTCAAGGCCTTAGGATTCAAATTCGTCACGCTCGACCTCGAAGGTTTCCGCTCCGGCTCGATGAACAACCTGTTGTCTGTCGAGGACCTTCGCCGCGCGGGTTGGCCTGCGGCCAACTCCTTCCGGCTCACCAGCCCTGCTAAACCCCTGTGAGATAATGTGCTTTCGAGTCCTGATGCTAAGGCGGGTTCTAGTGACGTTGCTGCAACGGTCTTTTGTCTTCCTCTTGCTCATTTGCCTGGGATGCTCCGCACAGTCGGCGCCTTCCGACACGACCAAGGCGATCGAACGACAGGTTCGCGCCTACTACAAATTGCCTCCCGAAGTGCAGGTGATCGTTGGCCCTCTTAAGCCCAGCGAGTTCCCTGGTTACGACGCCCTCAAGCTAACCTTCAATCGCGGAACCAAAAAAGACGAGTATGACTTTCTGCTCTCCAGGGACAGCAAGACCCTGATCCGGATGACGAAAATGGATCTGACGAAAGACCCCAATGCCGAGATCATGAAGAAGCTCGACCTGAAGGGCCGTCCGACCAAGGGCAACAAGGACGCGAAGGTCGTGGTCGTGAACTACGACGACTTCGAGTGCCCGTTCTGCTCGCGCATGCACCAGACGCTGTTTCCCGAAATCTTTAAGGAGTACGGCGATCGAGTGCTATTCGTCTACAAGGATTACCCGCTCTCGGAAATTCACCCCTGGGCGATCCACGCTGCGGTTGACGCGAATTGTCTTGCGGCGCAGAACAACGACGCGTATTGGGATCTGGCCGACTATCTGCACGCCAGCCAGCACGTCATCAATTCCAACAAAGCTCAGGACGCGCAGTTTGATGCCGTGGATCGCGCCACGTTGCTCGCCGGACAGCAGCACAACGTGGATGTCGTTAAACTTCATGCCTGCATCAAGGCGCAAAATGAGGACGCGGTGAAGGCATCCATTCACGAAGGCGATGCATTGGGCGTGCAGGCCACGCCGACGCTTTTCGTCAATGGCGAAGAAATGGATGGCGCTTTGCCGCTCAGTGAAGTACGGGCTGTTCTCGACCGCGCGCTGACCAACGCAGGGGCGCAGCCTCCGACCCATGCCGACGCTGCTCCGGCGCCGCTCGTGATCAATCCGCCGTCAAAATGACATCGGCCTGGTCGCTCGGCTGATGCACCCGAGGGGGATGCTCGCTTTGAAACTCGATTCCATTTTGTGCCGTCAGACGCTGGCTACATGCGCCTTGTCGCTGCTGGCTCTTCTCACGGCCTGCCAGTCCAAGCAGCAAGGCGTGGACGTGATGGCCACCGTGGACGGGCGAAAGATCTTCCGCGCCGACGTTGAAAAGTACTACCAGAACCAGACCTCGGGTAGCGATCAGCAACCGGTTGGCGAGCAAGCGATCAGCCTCCGGCTCAGTATTCTCCGCGAACTGATCGACGACGAGATCCTCACCCGGCGTGCCGAAAAACTCGGGCTGCTCGCGACCGATGAGGAAGTCGATCGCAAGCTGAACGAAATCAAGTCGCCATACACGCAGGAACAATTCGACGAAAAGATGAAGGAAAAGAAAATCACGCTCGACGATTTCAAGCGTGACCTGCGGCGCTCACTCACCGTGGAAAAAGTACTGAACAAGGAAGTCACATCCAAGATCAATATCTCCGACCAGGACGTCAGCGATTATTACAACGCCCACAAGGGCGAGTTCAACCTGATCGAAGCGCAGTATCACCTGGGCCAGATCTTCGTGACGCCTGCGCCGAATCCGCAGGTGCACAACCTGAAGAACGACAAAGCGCAAAACGAAGTCGACGCCCGCAAGAAGATCCAGATGCTCGCCAACCGGCTCGACAGCGGCGACGATTTCGCTACCCTGGCGATGAATTACTCCGAAGACACGGAAACCTCCGGCAACGGCGGCGATCTCGGTTTCACTCCCGAATCGTCGTTGCAGCGCACCGATCCTGCCACTCGAGAGATCGTGATGAAGCTCAAACCGGGGCAGTACAGTCCCATTGTCACCGTTCAAGACCCTGTGAGTAAACGAATTGTAGGTTTTCGGATCGTGAAGCTGCTCGCAAAGGAGCCCGCCGGACAACGCGAATTCAATGATCCTCGTGTGCAGCAGGCGATCCGCACACAACTGCGCGATCGGCGCGAACAACTGTTGAAGGCGGCATACTATGAAGTTCTCCGCGATTCCGCAAAGGTCAACAACTACTACGCCGAGGACATTCTGAAGAATACGGGCAACGCAAAATAGACTGAAACGCCAGGAAACAACCGTCCCTCCTCCTCGTAGCGCTTAAATTGACTTGCCGTGGCTGCGCGCCTAACATCGCAACAGCCCCTGAATATCTGGCCATGATAGGGACGACGATCTCGCACTACCGCATTCTGGAGAAGATCGGCAGTGGGGGAATGGGTGTCGTTTACAAGGCCGAAGATATCGAACTAGGCCGGTTCGTCGCCCTTAAATTCCTCTCCGATCTCATCGCCCGGAATCCTGCGGTCCTCGAACGCTTCCGGCGCGAAGCGCGCGCCGCTTCCGCGTTGAACCACCCCAATATCTGTACGATCTACGAAATCGCCGAAGCGCAGGGTCGTCGCTTCATCGCCATGGAGTATCTCGACGGCTCCACGCTTCGCGACCGCATCGCCTCCGGCTCCCTCCCGCTCGACACGATCCTCAAGCTTTCGATCGAAATCGCCGACGCCCTCGAAGCCGCGCACAACCACGGCATCGTGCACCGCGACATCAAGCCCGCGAATCTTTTCGTCACAAAACGCGGTCACGCCAAGATTCTCGACTTCGGTCTGGCGAAGCTGGCGACCGGCGTGGAGCACGGCCTTGAAACCGGCGACGATCTGCAGGACCTTCCCACGCAGCCTCCCGAACACCTGACCAGCCCCGGTTCTTCTGTCGGCACCATGGCATACATGTCCCCGGAACAGGCTCTCGGCAAGCCACTCGACCATCGCACGGATTTGTTTTCGTTTGGAATTGTGCTCTACGAGATGGTGACCGGACAGCTTCCCTTCCGCGGGCAGACTTCTGCGGCTGCCTTCGATTCGTTGCTGCACAACACGCCGGATCTGCCACTTCAGTTTGAGCCCGAAATCTCCGACCGTTTGGCCAGCATCCTCCGCAAAGCTCTGGAAAAAGATCCTGACCAGCGCTATCAATCGGCGACTGCGTTGCGCGACGATCTTCAGGAGTTGCGGTTTGCCACGGGCGGAGGCGCCGAGTCGCAATCTCGCCCGATCTCCACGTATCGATCCGGCATGCAGCCCGCGGCGTCAACTCCGCGCAAGATGCGGTGGCTGCCAGTTGGCGCAATCGCCGCGTGCGTCTTGTTGGCAGCCGCTTATCTATTCCGTCCGGTAGCCTCGCCGCCAGTCGTGGCCGGCTCTGTGCAGATCACGAACGATGGCTTCCCGAAGCGCTCGATGGCCACCGACGGAAACCTGCTGTATTTCTCGGAATATGCGGGAGGGCACTCCGTTCTGCGCGAAGTCTCGACCTCCGGCGGAGACACCGCGGCCATCCAAAGCCCGCTGGCCACCGCCGACATCTACGACTCTTCGCTGCGCAACTCGCAGCTGCTGCTTCGCGGCTCTGCTGAAGGCTCTGAAACCGAGTCCGCGATCTGGATTCTGCCCATGCCTGCCGGCACCCCGCGTCGCGTTGGCGATGTCCTGGCCCATGCGGCGGCCTGGACACCCGATGGTCAACACATTCTGTACGCCAACGGAAATCACCTCTATCTTTGCAATCTCGACGGAACCGGGTCCCGCACTTTTGCCGAGACGAAGGGAATTCCGTTCAATATCCGATTCTCGCCCGATGGCGACCGCATGCGTTTCTCGGTTCGTGACACCAGCCAGCACAGCAACGCGCTCTGGGAGATCAGCGCGCAAGGCCAGGACCTGCATCCGATCCTGCCGGAATGGAACCGTCCTCCACAGGAAACCGGAGGAACTTGGACACCTGATGGCCGCTACTTCCTTTTCGAATCGGCACGCACCAATTCCCAGGACATCTGGGCTCTCCACGCGCGGAACTCGCTCTTCGCACGAACCGACCATCTTCCCACGCAATTGACGGTCGGACCTTTGCTGTTCACCGATCCCACGCCCAGTACCGACGGCAAAAAGCTATTCGTCATCGGACAGCAACGTCGTTTTGATCTGGTTCGGTTTCAGGGACAGTCCGGCCAATCGTCCATCTACCTGCCTGGCATTTCCGCCGGAGAGGCCGACATCACCCGCGACAATCAGATGATGGTCTACGTCACCCATCCGGAAGGGGCCCTGTGGCGCAGCAAAGTCGACGGCAGCGGCCGAACCCAGCTGACTTTTGCTCCGATGCAGGTCCACATGCCGCGCTGGTCGCCCGACGGTAAACGGATTGTCTTCATGGGATCCACTCCGAGCCATCCCTGGAGGATTTACCTGTTGCCCGCCGATGGAGGCACGCCCCAGGAATTAAAAGACGGTGATCGCAATCAGGGCGATCCAACATGGATGCCTGACGGCAACTCCATTGTCTTCGCCGGAATGCCATGGCTTGACTACGCGGTCTCAGCCGGACCGAACGTCCATATCCTGAACCTGCGCACGAATCAGGTCGAAGACGTACCCGGATCCGATGGACTTTTCAGTCCGCGCTGCTCCCCGGATGGGCGGTACATCTCGGCGCTTTCGTCGGATTCCACCAAGCTTCTGCTCTATGACTTCGGGAAGAAAACTTGGTCGACGCTGGCAACGTCCATGTTCGCCTACGATAACTGGACTCGCGAGGGCAGTTATCTCTACGCGGAAGACTATCCCGACAAGATTGATGACATCGTGCGGGTGCACGTCCCCGACGGCAAAATCGAGCGTCTCTTCAGCTTAAAAGATGTTCCTCGCGGCTTCGATCCGTGGGAGTTCTGGGTTGGACTCGCGCCGGATAATTCCATCCTGCTCATGCGCGACCGCAGCACGCAGGAAATTTACAGCCTGGATGTGAAGTTTCCGTAGGATTTGACAAGAGGCTCTCTCACTCGACAACCGCCAGCACATCGCCGGCGTTCACCGCCGCGCCCTCGGCCGCTACCACTTTCCGCACGACGCCTTTCTTCGGCGATTTGATTTCGTTTTGCATCTTCATTGCTTCGACCACGACGATACCCTGACCCGCCTCGACCTCCGCGCTCTCGGCAGCGAGGATGCGGACGACTTTCCCGGGCATGGGCGCCACCAGTTTTCTGGGTCCCTTTCCGTCGTCGGCGCTCGCGCGGCTGCGCAACGAACGTGGGTCGCGCAGTTGCACTGCATAGCGGATGGGTCCGACCCACAAATGCATGTCGGTCGCGGTACGCTCGCGTTTGATCTCGTAGGCCTTGCCGCCCATGATCACCGAGAGCACGTCGCGTCGCGCGAGCACGGCGTCTACTTCAACAGCATGGCCGTCGAGACGACACTCCCACCGCCCGTCCCGGTGATTCAACTCCAGGCGATAGTTCTTGCCATCGATATTGACGTCGTAGGTCATGCACCAAAGCCCTTAGCTCTTAGCCCTTCGCTCTTACAATCCCTGGTCGCTCAATCCAACCTTTCATCCTGAGCGCAGTGAGGGCCAGCCGATCGCAGTCGAAGGACCCCTTGCCTATTGGCACGATGTGAGACCTCGCGAGGAGTTCTCTCCGCCAACCCTCGATTCTCTGGGTCAATCAGGTCGTCTCTGACCACGGGCGTCGCTTCCTAACGCGCTCTTTGCGCTAGGCTGGGAATCCACCACGAACCACGTGGGGACAGCCGCCCTCGGCTGTCCGGCCCGAGCAAAGCTCCGCAGCCCGCCTAATGCAACGCCTCCGACCGCGCGACTTTCTTCCACTCGCTCGCCTCGTGCTCCACGCTCGACATGCTCGTATTTCCGTTGCTCGTCGCCGACGTAACTGGCTCCAGCACCGCAAACAGACCGGCAGCAATCGCGGCTACCTTGGCCGCTTCGCCATCGGTGGCTGCGGTCTCGACTGGACGCGCGAGCAGTCGATCCAGAAATCCCGTGTCCAGACGCCCGGCCTTGAAGTCCTCGTCATTCAGGATCCGGCGGAAAAGCGAGAGGTTCGTCTTGATGCCGCCAACGAAATATTCATTCAAGGCGCGCCGCAGCCGCGAGGTCGCCTGCTCCCGGTCGGTCCCGTAGCCGATCAGCTTCGCCAATAGCGGATCGTAGTCGATGGGCACCCTCCAACCCTCGTACATACCGCTGTCGCGCCGGATCCCCGGCCCCGACGGCAACAGCAGGAGACTGATCTTTCCGGGGCTGGGGAAGAAATTGTTGTCCGGATCCTCTGCATAAATGCGGCATTCGATCGCGTGTCCGCGCAGCCGAACATCTTCTTGCTTGAAGGGAAGTTTCTCTCCCGCGGCAATTCGAATCTGCAGATGAACCAGGTCGAGTCCCGTCGTCAGCTCGGTCACCGGATGTTCCACCTGCAACCGTGTATTCATTTCGAGAAAATAGAAATTCTTGTTCTCGTCGACGAGGAATTCGATGGTTCCGGCATTCGTGTACCCGGCTGCCTGCGCAACCCGAACCGCAACTTCTCCCATCCGCCGGCGCATTTCCTCATCCACAACCGGCGACGGCGACTCCTCCAGCACTTTCTGATGTCTTCGCTGAATCGAGCACTCGCGTTCGCCCAGGTAGACTGTGTTTCCATGCTCATCCGCAAGCACCTGCATCTCGATGTGCCGGGGATTGATGATCGCCTTCTCGAGATATACCTCGCCGTCGCCAAAGGCCCGCTGCGCCTCGCTCCGCGCACTTTCCAGAGCCGACTTCAACTGGTCCGGTGAGTGCACAAGCCGCATCCCCTTGCCGCCGCCTCCGGCAGCCGCCTTCAGCATGACGGGATAGCCGATCTTCTCCGCGACTCGCGCTGCTTCTTCCGCTGACTCGAGTCCGCGCGACGTGCCCGGTACAGACGGCACACCGGCCTTGTCCATGTTTTGGCGCGCGCGCGTCTTCGAACCCATCATCTCCATCGCCGCCGCGGTCGGACCGATGAACTTGATTCCGGCTTCGGCGCACGCATGCGCGAACCGCGGATTCTCCGACAAGAATCCATACCCCGGATGAACCGCTTCGGCTCCGCTTTTTTTTACAACCGCAATGATCTTCGGAATATTGAGATAAGATTCGGCGGCTGCCGCCGGTCCCAGGGGATAGGCCTCATCCGCCTTGCGAACGTGCAGGGAAGCGCGATCCACATCGGAGTACACAGCCACCGACTGGATGCCCATCTCACGGCACGCGCGAATGACGCGAACTGCGATCTCTCCGCGATTGGCAATGAGGATTTTCTTGAACATGCTCCAAAAGCCCGACGGGCGCGAATCTGCAAAATCATTCTACCGCTTCAGAAATGCCGGCAGTTTCGTTGAGGCCGCGACGTCTGACGGCAATTCTCGAGTCTAAGCTGCTGAACTTGCCTGCCCTGTGATTCCAGTCACCGCAACCAGGCAACCTTTCGCATCCGGTCGTTTTCGCACTTGAGCCTGAGACCTGAACAAAGAAAAAGCCCCTTCCCTTCGGAAGGGGCCTTGAACTTTTAAAACCCAACGTTATTTCTGCTGAACGTTATTTCTGCTGATCCATGGTGATGCCGGTGGCTCCAGGCTGCTTTTCAGCCTTGGCTTTCTTCACAGCGAGAGTCTTGTCGACCCACTCGTCGGCAGTCTTAAGATCCGCTGCACGCGCCGCAGGATCTTCGCACTGCACGTCGGCGCGCTCGCGATACATCAGGTTCATGTAGGCCATGGCGTCGTCGTAATCCGGCCTCAACTTCAGTGCCTGGTTCAGGTTGTCGATGCCCTCCTGAATATTCGCCGAATTCTTGTCCTTGAGCAAGGCGCAGACTTTCTTGTCCTTTAGCGGCTCTTCGGGTTTCAGGCCCAGCTTCGCCCGTTCTTCCATGCGCGGCTGATAGGTCTGCGTCCAGTCGATGACGGCGACCGAGTAGTACGGCTCGGGATCATTGGGATCAAGTTCCGTGGCTTTGCGGTAGTACGTCTTCGCGTCGTCAAAACGCTTCATCTGCAGGTACAGGTATGCAATCCCCTTTACGCTATTTACATTCTTGGGATCGGCGTTGAGCACAGCCTTGTATTGATCAATCGCTTGTTCCGCAAACTTGTTGTTGTCAGGAGCGTCCGCGCCAGGAATGTATTGTTGCGCAAACGCGGTGGCCAGGTAGAGGCGGGCATTAATCAGGGTGGGATCCAGATCCACCGCCTGTTTGAAATGCTCGATCGCTTCCTCGTACTTGGCGTTCTTGTAGGATTGCACGCCCTTGTTGAGCTGGTCGCGCGCCCGCAACTTCGCGCAACCTGTGGCAGACAACAGCATCACTCCTGCGGCCACCACCACCAACACTCGTAGGCTGGTTTTCATTGCGTTATAAGTCTCCCTTTATCAGGAATCATGGGACCTTACCACTGTGAAGAAGATTGCGCAAATCCTGAACGCACGGACGCCCAGACGACATCGCCTGGGCACTTCGTATCCGCTTCGCTCAGATTCTAAATCCTGGGGCACGGACCTGCGCGTCCGTGCCTGCGAGGAGTTCGTCAGCACTGGCTAGTTTACTGACCGGCCTCAATCTTGGCTGTGATAAGGCCCACTTTGTCGACGCCGGAGGCGTGCGCGATATCGATCACATTGGCCACGTCGAAGAACGGAATATTGTCGTCGCCCTTCACGAACATGACCTTCTCCGCACGCGTCTTGAAGATGTCGGTCAGACGCCCTTGCAGGTCATCCCAGCTCGCGTCTTCCTGGTTGATCTTCACACCGGGAGTCTGCCCGGCGCCCCGATCAATCAACTGAACCACGATGGTGCGATCGGGGGTATTTTGCTGCTTCTGATTGGGCGGCGGCGGTTGCGGAACCAACGCATCCAAGCCCTTCGGAGTCAGCGGTGTGATCACCATGAAGATGATCAGGAGCACCAGCAATACGTCAATGAGCGGCGTTACGTTAATGTTTGCGCTTTGACCCCCGCTCGGGCCAACTGCCATACCCATGGTCGATCTCCTCTATTGACCGCCCGACGGTGGTGCCGTGGGGGTCGCTGGCGCGCTACCCGCGCCTTTTTCCTTGCGCTGATCGGTCAGCAATCCTAATTGGTCGACGCCGGCCGCTCGAATGTTGTCGACAACCTCAACCACACGCCCAAACTTTGCGCGTGCGTCCGCACGGATGTAGACCCTCTTGTCGTTCTTATTGGCCAGCCGGTCTTTCACCTTCCCGGTCAGCACGTCAAGACTCGTTAACTTGTCGTTACCGAAGAAGACGTCGCCCGTACGCATCACGGCCACGATCAACGCGTCTTCCTTGTCGGCATCCGGCATCTGCTCCGGATTGTTCACCTTCGCCAAGTCCACGCTGACGCCCTTCTGCAACATGGGCGTGACCACCATGAAGATGATCAGCAACACCAGCATCACGTCCACCATCGGTGTGACGTTGATGTCGGAATTGACCTTGGCGCCTTCGTTTCGTTTTGCCAGTGACATAGGCTCACCTTTTCCTTTGCGCTACCTGCTCGTTCCACTTTGCCCGGCTATCTCCCGATTGGAGCCTGAGTGCCCGGCACCGGAATCGTCCAGCGCCGGGCCTTTGCAACTCACAATCGCAGCTTCTGCCCGGTCAAGTTTAGGAACGGCGCAGGCTCCGCCGCTTCAGGAAGTAGTCGACCAGTTCGCTCGAGGAGTTATCCATCTCCACGTCGAAAGCCTCTACGCGGCCAGTCAGGTAGTTGAACATCATCACGGCCGGGATCGCGACCAGCAGTCCCATGGCGGTGGTGACGAGCGCTTCGGCAATACCGCCGGCGACGGCCGCCAGACCGGTGGCCTTCTCCTGCGAAATGCCTTTAAACGCGTTCAGAATGCCGACCACCGTTCCGAACAGTCCGACGAATGGAGCCGTCGAGCCGATCGTGGCAAGTCCGCCGAGTCCGCGTTTCAGTTCAGCGTGCACGATGGCTTCGGTGCGCTCGAGGGCGCGCTTGGAAGCTTCGATGGTCTCGCCAGGGATTTCGCCCGGGCTGTCCTGGTGGGCCTTGAACTCCATCAGGCCGGCCGTGACAACCTTCGCGAGGTGGCTCTTCTTGTTACGCTCGGCAACTTTGATGGCTTCGTCGATCTTTCCATCACGCAGGGCGCCGGCCACGGCAGGCGCGAACGCGCGCGACTGTTTGCGGGCCGCGCTAAATGCCATCCAGCGATCGATCATCACGCCGATCGACCAGCCCGACATAATGAACAGAATGATGACCACGATTTTCGCCAGGATACCCATCGATTTCACTAGCGAAACCAGGTCCCAACCCACCTGACCTTCCTGGACCACCCAGGCGGCCATCGCAGGCACGTGATGCACAGTAGTTGCTAAATTGGCTACGAACATGAGTTGCTTTCCTCCTCAGGAACTCGTCAAAGACTCAGTTGCTTCTGTCGCGAACAGTGTTGCTTCCGAGTGTTGCAGACAACAATGATCAAACTCGCGGGCCTGGGCTCCCCGGCTTACAATCACGGGAGCCTCTCGGCAATAACCATTTGAGAATGGAGACGCGGTGGCCGTCATGGGCGCTCACTCCTAACCCAGCCACCGGCAGAAGGTGGGATGGGGAGGGGTAACGAGCCTCAGCCTGCCAGCGCGATCCAACCGCCAATCCAAGGGTTTAGCCCCCGGATAGCGTGAAGTTCACCTGAACTTGTGTCTCTACGGCCACCGGCTCACCATTCAACATGTAAGGCCGATAGCGCCACTGCTTCACAGCTTCAATCGCAGCCGGGGCGAGCATCGGGTGTCCGCTGATGAGGCGGAGATTCTCGATCGTCCCGTCCTTGCTGATTTCCGCTTGCAGCAGCACCGTACCTTGGATGCGTGCCTGCCGCGCCAGCGGGGGATAGTTCGGCTGAACTCGCTTGACCAGAAGACCTTGCGAGACGCCCAGCGATACGCGTACACGCTGTGGAGTGGCCACTTTCGGCACGGCAACCGGCGTCGAACTAATGATTCCGCCGATCACGCCGCCCATCTGGCCGCCCGGGATGCCGCCCGGCACGCCACCCACGACGCCACCCGTCGACATCTCCGGCGGCGGGGCTTCGTCTTCTTTAATCATCTGTACTTTTTGTGGAATCTTTGTAGGCGTGCGGAGCTGACCGTTCACCAGGTCGCTCTGGATCGTCTTCACGATCTTGACTGGCGCCGCGGCCGGAGGTGGCGGCGGAGGTGGGGGGGGCGGAGGCGCCACCAGGAACGTCATCAGCTGCTGCTTCGGCAGAGCTTCAGTAAAGACCAGCGGGATCAGGACCAGAACGCCGATCAGTAGTAGCTGCAAAATGAACGAAATTGCGGTTGTCGCCCCGCGCTTCGTCTTAAGCCTGCCGCCTGATTCAATGAGGCTATCTTCGAACATAGGCTTCTCCCTACAACGGACCCTACGTATTCTTAGACACCGGACATTTCTGCTTTGCTCCCAAAACCTGTGACCTGACTGCAACAATTTAGACCGTCTCGGCGCAATCTGCGAAGCACACTTGCATTGTTTGCAATCAATAGCTTAGACACCGACAACCTAACCTTCCGCTTCGGCTGCGAAAAAGATCAAGATGCATTTCTTCAGCCCGGCGAACGAATTCTTTCGTACCGACTTTGCCGGATTCCGGAAACGCGCTTACTACACTCCGGCCTTTGCCTTATCCCGTTTTCCTGTATCGACTGGCATTGAGACCGGCCGTTTTCCGCGGCCACTGCGCCAGTCTTGATACGCCACCAGGATCGGGGCCGCAATCGCAATCGACGAATACGTCCCGATCAGGATTCCAATCACCAGCGCGAAGGAGAACCCATGCAGCACTTCTCCCCCGAATAAGTACAAGGCCAGCACAGTAAGGAACGTCAGGCCCGCCGTCAAGATGGTTCTGCTTAAAGTTTGATTGATGCTGCGATTGACGATGTCCGAGAGCTTTTCCCGGCGCATCAACTTGATGTTTTCGCGAATTCGGTCGAAAACCACGATCGTGTCGTTGTTGGAATAGCCGACCAGGGTCAGGATCGCGGCCACCACGGTCAGGGAGATAGGCTTATTCGTCAGCGAAAACGCCCCTACCGTGATCAACGTATCGTGGAATACCGTCACCACCGCAGCTACGCCATAAATCCACTCAAAGCGGAAACCCAGGTAGACGAGCATTCCAGCCAGCGAGTAAGCGATGGCCAGCACTGCCTGGCGCTGCAACTGAGCGCCGACCTGGGGACCGACGATTTCGACGTTGCGCACGCCGAAATCCGAGAGGTAGAACCCATCCTGTAGCGAAGCCACAGTCGCCGCGTCGGTCGCCGCCTTCAGTTCATCCAGCGAATTCAGGACACCGCCTTTCACCTTGTCGCGGTAATTCACAATAGCTTGCGCCACTGCCGTGTACTTCGCATCAGCATCCGTGCCCAGATGCTGCGGATCCTTCTGCATCAGGTAGTCTTTGAGCGTCAAAGAGCTGGCGTTATTCAGATCGGTCTTTCCTGCCTGACTGCTGCCTTCCAGCGCGCCAATGATCTGTGCCTTGCCTTTATCGAGCGCTGCTTCGCTGGTTTCTTGTTCCGCTAGATCAATGAGAACTTCGTTGTTCGCGGCAGTGCCATAACTCTGAATCTTGGCATTCCGCAATCCCACGCGATCCAGCGCCGCGCGGATCGCATCATTGTTGGGCGTATGCGAGAACTTGACGTAAACCAGAGTTCCGCCGCGGAAGTCTACGCCCAGTGGAATCCCATGCCAGAACAGCATGGACAGCACACCCGCAACGCTGAACACCAACGAAAAGGCGAGAAAATACCACTTTTTGCCGAGAAAATCTATGTTTGGGTTGCGAAAAAATTCCACGAGCTTAAAACCCCTTTTTGAGTGTTTCAGAGTTTCAAAGTTTCAGTGTTTCAAGGTCAGCCGGAAGAGCCCCGAACCTTTCGCCCTTGAAACTGTGAAACCTCTGAAACTTTGAAACCTTGAAAACCTTATCCAATGCTTAAAGCTTCGCCGCGCTGCTTGCGGCTGAGCACGTAGTCAAAGATCACCCGCGAAACAAACACAGCCGTGAACAGGTTGGCCAGCAGACCAAACGTGAGAGTCACAGCGAATCCCTTCACCGGGCCCGTGCCAAAGATGAACAGGATGAACGCCGACACGATCGTCGTCACGTGCGTATCGACGATGGTGATCCAGGCATGCGCGAATCCCTGATCCACTGCCGACGGAGGCGTCTTCCCGTTCCTCAGCTCTTCCCGAATGCGCTCGAAGATCAGAACGTTCGAATCCACGCCCATGCCGACCGTGAGGATCACTCCCGCGATTCCCGGCAGGGTCAGCGTCGCCCCGCTGAATCCGAGGAAGCCGAGCAGGATAATCAGGTTCAGGATCAGAGCGACGTCCGCATTGATGCCGGCGCCGTGATAGTAGACCAGCATGAAGATCAGTACCGCGAGCATTCCCACCACGGCGGCCTGCACGCCCGAGCGGATCGAATCCGCACCCAGCGACGGGCCGACCGTACGTTCTTCCAGATACTTGATTCCCGCAGGCAACGCGCCCGAGTTCAAGATCAGGGCCAGGTCCTTCGCTTCCTGGTCCGTGAACCGTCCCTCAATCACGCCCGAGTCGCCAATCTCGCTCTTGATGACTGCGACTTCCATGACCTTGTTATCGAGCACCACGGCCAGGTAGTCGCCCACGTGCGCCGAGGTGAATTGCGAGAATCGCCGCCCGCCTTCCGCGGTCAGAATGAAGTTGACTTCGGGGGAGTTCGTCTGCGAGTTGCGCTGCACGCGCGCTTCGCGCAGGTCGTGTCCGGCGACCGCCGACACCCGGGAGATCACCCAGATTGCGTCCGCGCCTTCTCCGGTCGCACCAATCACGCGGCCGTGCATCAGCACGGAATTGTCCGGTAGCACTCCGTTGTGCGCCGCCAGGGCCCCAGCCTCGTCGGGGTAGGAGCGCTGCCCATCCATCGACTGCCGGATCTCCAGCATCGCCGTCGACTGCATGATTTCCTTCACCCGCGCCGGATCGTCCACTCCCGGCAGCTGCACCAGGATCTGGTACTGCCCCAGCCCGTGCTCCTGGATCACCGGCTCACTGACGCCCAGCTTGTCAATGCGGTTCCGGATCGTTTCAATGGCCTGCGCGACCGCGCGGTCCTTCAGGTCTCTCAACGTCTGCTGCTTCATGGTCAGAACCCACGAATTTTCCGCGCCCGAGGTCGCGTCGTAATCCGGCAGCCGGTCTGAGACCAGCGACCGGAAATCTGAGGTCGCTTCGGGCGGCACGCCTTTGACCACTATTTTGTCGGGACTATTCGCGGGATCCGGCTTGTTAACGTCCGCATACGTGATCTTGCGGGTGCGCAGATCGTCCTTTAGACGCTCAATGGCCCGGTCAGAATCTGCATTCACCGCATCGTTCACCTGCACCTGCAGAATCAGGTGGGTTCCGCCCTTCAGATCCAGGCCCAGGTGAATCCGGTTCGTCATGGCCGTGAGTGGAGTCTTACCCGACCACTCCCAGGGGAATCCGAAGATCCCAAACAGAAACATCAGCAATGTCCCGAGGATGACGACGACTTTCCAACGCAGGTTCTTGTTCATGACTTAACGATGACGCCCGCAACTCCCCATCAGATTTTTCAACTCCGCCTTACTTCTGCTCACCGTGTTTGGCGCATTGCTTTGCGATCTCTTTGCGCACTTTGCGGTTAAAGGCCTTTCTCTACGCGCTCATTTACTCACTGCTTCATCCTGAGTCGTGACCGTGACGATCGATCCTCGGGTCACTTCCAGCTTCAAGTTGTCTGGAGGAACGCGCAGGATCAAGGCATCCTCTTTGATCGAAAAGATGGTTCCGCGCAGGCCGCCGCTGGTCACCACCTTGTCGCCTGTTTTTAGCTCGGAAAGCATGGCCTGCCACTTCTTCTGTCGTCGCTGTTGCGGAAGGATCAGCAGAAAATAAAACACAGCGAACATCCCCAGCACGGGGAGCAGCAAAGCCATACTGGAGCCGCCTACTTGTAACGCAAGAAAATATAAAGTGCTCATGAAGTCCCAAAAAGACGAAATCACCCAACATCGCTGCCCACACACGCGGGCGCCCTGATGCCTCTGTTGTCACCGCGGGAGTACTTGTGTATTCCGGCCGGGTATTCCTTCAGCCTCGGGCTTGCTTAAGGGGATCGGGGCCTACGGCTTTGGTTGAGACGAGACACCAGAAAGAGGGCGCGTCCCTTCCCCAAGTCGAATAGAATGCCGCACCCTCTGCATAGTGTCAAGGTAGAAACTAAGGTTGTGGATGGTGTTTAAAACCTGTGCCAGCACTTCGTTAGCAGCATACAGGTGCCGCAAATACGCCCGCGAATACCTCTGGCAAACCCGGCACCCGCAGCCCGGATCGAGCGGCCCCGAGTCCTTCGCGTACCGCGCTTGCTTGATCGAAATCTTGCCCTCCGAAGTGAACAGGAGCCCGTGCCGGGCGGCCCGCGTGGGCAGGACGCAATCCATCATGTCGACGCCGAGGCCGGCGTACATGGCGATTTCCTCCGGAGTGCCTACCCCCATCAAATAGCGCGGCTTGTCCTTGGGCAGATGCTCAAGCGTCGCCTCGACCACCTCCCGCGTAACCTCCCGCGGTTCCCCGACGCTCAATCCGCCGATCGCGTATCCCGGAAAGCCGATTTCGATGGTCCGCTCCGCCGATTCCCGGCGTAGTTCCAGGTCCATCCCGCCCTGCACAATGCCAAAGAGGCTTTGGGTCGATCCGGCCGCTGCGGATGCCCCGAACCATGTAGGGACAGCCGCCCTCGGCTGTCCGGGCGAGCGAAGCTCGCTAGTTGCTTGCGTGGGGGCAGACGCCCTCGTCTGCCCAGCGGAGCGCAGCTCCGCAGTCCGTAAGGCGAGCTGTCGCTCGCCCGCCCGGACGGGGGCGTCCGGGCCCACGTAAGCCGTGCTCCACGGCACTTCGTGTTTATGTTCCTGAAAGTACTTCTTGCTTCGCGCTGCCCAGCGAGCCGTCATCTCCATCGACGTGCGCATCCGCTCTCGATCCGCCGGAAACTCCGTGCACTCATCGAACGCCATGATGATGTCCGCGCCCAGCCCGATCTGCGCCCCCATCGAACTCTCCGGACTGAAAAAATGCGCCGACCCGTCCAGGTGCGAGCGAAACGTCACGCCCTCCTCGGTCACTTTGCGCAGTTCATTCAGGCTGAACACCTGGAACCCACCCGAGTCGGTCAGGATTGCGCGGTCCCAAGCCATGAATCCGTGCAGCCCGCCCATCTGCCTCACTGTTTCGATCCCCGGCCGCAAGTAAAGGTGATAGGTATTCCCCAGCAGAATGTTCACGCCCAACTCTTCCAGTAAATCCTGCGGAATGCCTTTAACCGTCCCCACCGTCCCGACGGGCATGAACACTGGGGTTTCCACGACAGCGTGCGGCGTGATCAGTTGTCCGAGGCGCGCGGGACCATGGGCGGCGTCGATATGGAACAGGATGGACACTGGAGGGATTCTAAAGCAGGCTGATGAAGTCAGGATTCACGCGGGGACGGGGGGGCGTTACTGGCCGTTAATGAGTGCTATGGCGATTTCCAAAAACCGTCACTGGGGTCGCTCAGTGCGGTACTCATTTCGTTACCTCACCGACCACTCTGCGAAACACTGCATACGCGATGCAAAGAAGGACAAAACAGCAAATCGAATCCGTTCCGATCTGCGCCAGTAGAACGTCTTGAAAAGTCCAAGGATGCGGGGCAGGAGTCCATGGAGGAAATAGCTTGCTTACTAGGTAGTTTCCAGGTGTCGGCCAGTTCGTTCCGCCCACAAGGCCGCCCACAAGAACGGAGACTCCGGCTCCCGCAACGAATAGAGCAAGCGTCTTGAAGATGCCCCTCATTACAGGCGATCTTACTCAAAACCCGCTTCGGCATTTTGAGTGTAATGCGCCCCTCAACAGACAAGGGCGCACTCCTCGTGCGGACTCTGGATCCGAAGGTAGGGGATTCGTCCTTGATGGCGTCAATGTCCTCTTGGAAGGCCAATCCTGACGGCACGCTTCACATCGCATGGAGCACAGGCTACGCATCCGGCCAGACGTCATCGCGCTACGGAAAGCTCGATAATCTCGCTCCGCAGCGTATCGTTCTCGACAATCAGCCTGCCCACCGTCACTGGCAGCTTGAACCGCTGCGGCCCCGCGCTGCCCGGATTGAAATACAGCACGCCATTTTTCTCCTCGATCTTCGGCACATGGCTGTGCCCATAAACGACAGCCCTCAACCCTGCCGCCTCAGGCTTCAAATCGAGTTTCTCAAGGATGTGCAGCATATAAATCGAGATGCCATCGACTTCGATCACCTCACTCAATGGAAGCTTTCGCGCCCAACTGCCGCCATCGACATTCCCACGCACCGCCGTCACGGGTGCGATTGTTTCCAGTTCTTTCAGGATCTCCGGCGCACCCACGTCCCCACCATGCAGAATCCGGTCTACGCCGCGGAGCGCTTCCACCGCCTCCGGCCGCAGCAAGCCGTGAGTATCGGAAATAACTCCAAGGACAGTCATCAGTAGGAAATATAGGTTGCTCGAAACTGAGTGCTGATTGCTGACTGCTGAGTGCTATTCCAGCATCCTGTTCACATCCCCATAGGCAATCCCGCCCCCAAGCGTCGCGTACGTGCCGGATGACTTCAACTCTTCCGCGATTCGTCGCACCAGTCCCAACGTCGCCCGCATCGCCGACGAGCCCACCGTCACCCGCGCCACACCCAGCTTCTCCAACTCGGGCACAGACGGCGAGCCCGGCCCCCCGAGAATATTTACCGGACACTGCACGTCCCGCACGAGCCGCCCGATCGTCTCCGTATCGCGTAGCCCGGGCACAAAAACGCAGTCTGCTCCGGCGTCCCGGTACGCCACCAGTCGGCGGATCGTCTCGTCGTAGCGGCTCCCGGGCGCGCCTACTTCTTTGAGGTACACATCCGTGCGAGCATTCAGCACCAGCAGAACGCCCGTCTTGAGCGCCGCTTCTTTCACCGCCCGAATCTTCTCGACTTGCGACGACAACTCCGCCAGCGGCAGAGCCTGATCCTCCATCACGTCTTCCAGGTTCATGCCGACGGCTCCGGCTTCAATCACCTCGAGTGCCGTGCGACCCGCATCCTCCGGGCGATTCCCGTATCCCGACTCCACGTCCGCCGTCACCGGAACCCCGACCGCCCTCGAGATCCGTCCGACGCGTGCCAGCATCTCCTCGCGCGTAATTTTCTGGCCGTCGGGATACCCGAGCGAGAACGCCACTCCGGCACTCGTCGTCGCCATCGCACCGAATCCCGCATCCTCAAAGACCCGCGCGCTTGCCACATCCCACGCGTTCGGCAATCTCAGAATCTTCCCGCCGCGATGCATCGCTCGAAATGCGTTGGCCTTGGATTTTTGCTCGTCGCTGGACATCGACTCTCCTTGGGATCAATTGATCAGCACTTCGCGGTCAACAGTTGGCGTTTAGCATTTGGCACTTAGCACTTAGCACTTAGCACTTGGCACTTGGCATTTAGCCATCGCGGCCCAGTCTGGCCTCGGCAGAAACCATTCGTTCGTAGATACCCCAATACGCAGGGGCCGAATGCTAATTGCCAAGTGCCAAATGCGAATTGCAGAGCTCCGCCGTTTGGATGCTACTCAGCACCCTTCCGCACCTTTGCCGCAAACTTCCCAACACTAACGACCGCGCGCCCCACCGTGCCGCGTCCAATCTCCTGCGAGCCATCGGTTGCAGATACCCGCACCGTGTAAAACCGCCCGTCGAACGACTCCACAACCGCTTCCGCCCTCACTCGCGTCCCGATTCCGCTCGCGGCGCGGTGCTCCACATGGATCGACGTCCCCACCGTGATCTCGTCGCCCTCGCAATACGGTTGCAGCGCTTGGAACGCAGCCGTCTCCATTAGTCGGATCATGTCGGGCGTGGAGTACACCGGCGGCAGCTGTGGATGATGCGCCTTCAGCGTGTGTCGAAACTCCACCGTCTCTGCTGCTTCGCCGCGAGCGCCCATCGGCACCTGCTTCGCCATCTAGCCTCCCGAAGATGCTGCTTGCGGTTGCAGTACCGGCTGAGTCCCATCCAGCATGTACTGCCGCATCGCGATAAAACCAAGGATTAGATCATAGGCAACATGGACGGCCATCGCGAGGTACAAGCCTCCGGTCGTATACACCAGGCAGTGCATTAGCAATGCAACGATTCCAGTTCCCAGCACACCGCGCCATCCCTGCACCATGTGCGCAAAAGCAAACGCCAGGACACACGTTACGATCGCAAATGTCGTTGAGCCGCTGAGATCGCGCAAGATCTCGTATGCGACTCCCCGAAACGCGATCTCTTCACCAAGACCCGCAAGAAGCGAAATTGGGACCCAATACCGCAAATGATGCGGATTTTCGGGCAGGAGCCTCCGCGCGCGGCTTTTTCGTTCTGTATTCATCTTCTTCCACACGGCTTGCAGCCGCAGCCCGATGAACGCCACGTAAACGGCGGAGATCAACCAGATCCAAAGTGCCGGCGAAGTTCCCAGCAGGCTCATTTCATTGTGTCGCGCAACGGCCACCGAGTATCCAAACAGCACAATCTGCATCACGATCATGTTTCGGTACAGGCGGGTTTTGGCGGGTAGCGGTTTGCCCGCCCGAAGCCGCAGGAAAGAGAAAACACCAGCGAGGGGCATCCAGCCCAGAACAACGAAGAGATAGACCAGGGTGATGGAGTCTTGGCTCGCCATCGGCTGCGTGTCTCAGCGCCAGTGTAGAGGCGCCTCGCATCCTTCTTCAAAAGGAAACCCCCCGGACGCTTGCTCATCAGTGCCAGAACCAAAGTGCTTGGTGCCCCCTCGTTCGCGTCCGCGCTTGGGACACGCGGCGCCAAGTTTCTCCGTGTTCTACGCGCATGAGCCTTTGCCGTTCCGTGCAGACTCCCCAAACAAAGAAGACCACTGATCCTCTCAGACCAGTGGCCTACGTTGACTCTCGAAAGCGAAATCTACGCCGCCGGTGCCATCCGCCGCTCCTCAATTCCGTCCAGCGCGGTCCACAGCGCCTTGGCGGCAGCCTCTGCGGATGCCAGGGCCTTCTCGGCGGTTTCGGGATTCGCCGCTACTCGCTTCCCAAGCTGCTCGCGCCACACGTTCGAGTGATATACATCAGCGGTCGCATGCAGCGCGAAGTAGCGCGTTGTTTCTTCGTTCGCGCCGTACTGCTCGCGCAAGCCACGATCTTTTTCCTTCGCAACGCGCGGAACCTGCGACTCGTACGCGTAGAACGCCGCCAGTGCCTCTTCCGGAGTTCCTTCGCTGGCAACCGTGCTGAAGTGGGCGACCAGCTGGCATATCTCCGGGACTGCCTTGTGGCCGAAGCCGCTGCGCCCCGCGCCCATGCCCTGCGCAAAGTCGAGCCACAAATCCGAATGTGCCGTTCCCGGCTCTCCGGCAGCACTCTCGCCACCTTGCTCGTCGCGCATGTTGGCGAGCACCGCCCGACGAAGTTCGCCCTCATTCAAGCGCAACGCAAACGCGGCCAAATACGATGGAAACGCATGCACGTGCTGGTAATAGTCGAGCGCATATTCGCGCAAATCCTCGCGGGTCAACTCCCCCGCGCTCCACGCCTTATAAAATGGATGACAGAGAAGATCGTACTTCGCAATACGGGTATCAAGGTCGGCGAAAAATTGCTGGCTGCTCATGAATCCCCTCCTGGAGCAGCCTACTATACGGGGCGCCAAAGCTCAGTGACAAGCGGCACGCTGTGGAAAGATGTTCCTTCGGGTTGTATCGTCTTGCGAACACAGCACTTCAAACAAAGCGCTCCTTAAGATTGAGTCGTTAGACGATCCATTGCGGCGCAAAATCAGCCGAACTGATCGCGCTTGTTAAAATGAAGTAAGCGTCTCATGCAGTTCACCGAACAATTCGACGTTGTCGTGGTCGGCGCCGGACACGCGGGGTGCGAGGCCGCCATGGCCGCGGCCCGCATGGGCCTCAGGACTGCCCTCTACACGCTCAACGTCGATCTGATCGCGCAGATGTCGTGCAACCCCGCAGTGGGTGGCATCGCCAAGGGGCACCTCGTCCGCGAAGTCGATGCCCTTGGCGGCATCATGGGCGAGATCACCGACGCCGTCGGCATCCAGTTCCGCCTGCTTAACACCTCACGGGGGCCGGCCGTGTGGTCGCCGCGTGCTCAATGCGATAAGCAGGCCTACCGCCTCAAGATGCGCGAAGTCCTCGAATCGCAACCCAATCTGAAGATCAAGCAAGCCGAAGTCGCCGACCTGATTCTCGAGCCAGGCCCCGGCCACGTAGGGACAGCCGCCGTCGGCTGTCCAGCCGAGCGAAGCTCGGCAGTTGTCGCGAATGCCCAAGAACCAACTATCAACGACGCTGCTGAGAACCGAGAACTGAGAACTGAGAACTGCCGCCGCGTCCTCGGCATCCGCCTCCGCGACGGCCGCACCGTTCGCGCGCAGGCAGTCATCATCACCACCGGCACCTTTCTCAACGGGCTCATTCACTGTGGCGAGCAACAATATCCCGCTGGACGCTCCGGTGAACCGCCCGCCGTCCTGCTCGGTGAAGCCCTGAAGCAGCTTGGCCTGCGCGGCTGCCGCCTGAAGACCGGGACGCCTCCGCGCCTCGACGGCCGCACCATCGACTGGTCGCGCTTCCAGGCCCAGCCTGGCGACGACGATCCCACGCCCTTCAGCTTCCGCACCAGGCGCGTCGCGCATCACGACAGGCAGGTGCCCTGCTACATCGCCTTCACGACGGAGGAAACGCACCGCATCATCCGTGAGAACGTCCATCGCTCCCCGATGTACAGCGGCCAGATCCAATCCATCGGGCCACGATATTGCCCCTCGATCGAAGACAAGATCGTCAAGTTCCCTGACAAGCTGCAGCACCAGCTCTTCCTCGAGCCCGAAGGTCTGAATACGCACGAGATCTACGTGAACGGGATGAGCACTTCGTTGCCCATCGATGTGCAACTCGCCATTCTGAAGTCGATTCCCGGGCTCGAAACCGCGGACATGCTCCGTCCCGGCTACGCCATCGAATACGATTCGATCGACCCGACCGAACTCGAGCGCACCCTCGAAACCAAAAAGATCGCCGGCCTCTTCCTCGCCGGACAAATCAACGGCACCAGCGGGTACGAAGAAGCAGCCTGCCAGGGCCTGATGGCTGGCATCAACGCCGCGCTCAAAGTGAAGAACGAGCCGCCGTTGATTCTTGATCGCACCGAGGCCTACACCGCCATTCTCATCGATGACCTCATCTCCAAGGGCACCAACGAGCCGTATCGCATGTTCACATCGCGTGCCGAGTTTCGCCTGCAACTCCGTATCGACAACGCCGACCGCCGCCTCACGCCCCACGGCCGCCGCGTCGGTCTCATCAACGATGCCGCCTGGGCCGAATACCTCGCCAAGCAGCAGCGTCTCGAATCGATGAAGGATTTGCTGGAGAGAACGAAGCTGTCCTCGGAGATGTTGAAGACAATCGAAAGCAGCACGCCTCACGTGGGGACAGCCGCCACCGGCTGTCCAGCCGAGCAAAGCTCGGCAGCTCCTGCCGACAACCGAAGACCGACAACCGGTTCTACCAACGACCAAGGACCAACGTCCAACGACTCCCTAGCCGATAACCGTCGGCGGCCAGCCGAAGACTCATCTACGCCCGTCGATCTCTCCGCTGCAGTCGGCCAACCCCTCGCACAACTCCTCAAGCGCCCCGAGATCAGCATCGAGCAACTCGCGCCGATCCTCCGCGACCTCGCCCCCGACTTCTTCCATGACCACGTGGAGGCGGACGCCCTCGTCCGCCCGGCCGAGCGAAGCTCGGCACGCCCTGCCGACGACAGACAACCGACGGCCGACGACTCTCACCTGCCCGCACCGGCTCTTTCATCCCGCGAAAGAAACGAGCTCAAGTCCGTCGAGACCGAAATCAAGTACGCCGGCTACCTCCATCAGCAACAGCGCTCCATCGATCGCCTCAAGAAGGCCGAGCAGCGCGCCATTCCTGACTGGTTCGACTACCGCTCCGTCAGCGGCCTCTCCCGCGAGATGCAGGAGAAACTCCTCAAAATCCGCCCTCGCACCTTGGGCCACGCCTCGCGCATTCCGGGCGTCACGCCGGCCGCCGTCTCGCTGGTGAACGTCTACATCGAAATCCAGGCCCGTCGCCGCGAACAAGCCGCCGCGCTTTAGGGCTCGTCCTCGCACGAACGTCGCCGCCATTCTCTGTGCGCTCTGGGGCTCTTCTCTGCGTCCGCCGCGTTTTAAGATTTTTCGTGGATGTCCCAGACTCCATGTGCCCCTCTTCTCACTTTCTTTTGCGAAGAGTGAGATTCTCCCTACACATAGTCGAACAGCGTCATAAACCCGAAATCCATATGCAGCTGCTGGTGGCAATGAAACAACGTCAGCCCGGGATTGTCGGCGACGAAGTCGATCTCCGCCTCCTGATATCCACCCAGCATCACAACATCCTTCATCACTCCCGCCGTGCTCACCCCGGCAATGCCTGTCAATTGAAATGAATGCCGATGCAGATGCACCGGATGAATGTCGTCGCTCGCATTCTTCATGCGGATCCGATAGCGCTTTCCCTCACTCAAATGAAAGGCCGCTGGCGCGCTCTCGCCCGTCATCGGATACGCCACGCCATTAATCGTCCAGCGATTGAACCCCTCTTCTGCGGCATTGTCTTTCGCAAACGTCATGTCAAACGTTTGATCCGGCGGCGATGCCTTCGCCCCAGCCTTCGCGAATCGCTGGTAGTTCCATTTGAATTTCGGCGGCGCCGTCCACACCGGCTTCCCGCTTCGCCCCGCGTACTCCACCACGATCCCCATTCCATGCCGGCGGTCGTCATCATCGAGATCGCCCATTACCCAGACACCCGGATTCTTCATCTTGACGACCGCTGAGACCCGCTCCGCCGGCCCTAACCACAAAACAGGCACGCTGGCTGCGTTCGGCACAGGATTCCCATCCAGCGCCACGACCCGAAACGCATGCCCGGGCAGCGCCAGACTCCGCATCTCTGTCGCGCTTCCATTCACGACGTGAAACAGCACGCGCTCTCCCGATTTCACCTTCACGGGATCGCCATGGCCAAGCATGCGCCCGTTGATCGTAAACGCGTCGTACTCCACCTCGAATCCCTTTGGCATGCCCTTTGCCAGCGACGCCTTCATTGCCGCCTCGCCCGCTTCCTTCAACGCTTTGTTTTGCGTCGCCGGCGCGAGGAAGTCCTGATCCATGTCTCCACCGCGGCTGAACTTCGGCTCGAATTCCTTCAGCACCAGAAACACCTCGCGATCGTGTGCTCCCGGCTCCTCCCGCGGCTCGATGTACACCGCTCCCACTTCGCCGTTGTATTGCCCCTCCGCCAGGTTCGCTCCTCCCCGGTTGTGCGTGTGATACAGACGAATCCCAGCCGGCCCCGGCGTGAACGTGATCCGCCGCTGCCCGTGCGTCGGGATGAAAGGCGTTCCTTCCTCCGACGCGCCATCCACGTCGGTGCTCACTTTCTGCCCATGCCAGTGCAGTTGCTCCGGCGTATCGGTGTCGTTGCGAATCTCGATCGTCACGGGCCGCCCCTCCTTGAACCGCAGCAGAGGCCCCGGAAATTGCCCGTTGTACGTCGTCGTAGGAACGATCCTCTTTGGCGCGATCTCTACCGGAGACACCTTGATGTGGATTGTGTAATCCACCCCGCCGCCGCTCGATGCCGAGTTTTGGGCAAATCCAGAGGCATCTGCCCGCAACCCCGCCAAACCCGCGGGAACCGCCGCCCAGCCGGCCGCGACTCCTGCCGTCTTCAAGAACTCTCTTCTCGTTTGTGCCATGGTTTTCATGAGCGATTCGAGGCTCTGTTGACTTCCACGTCCTCGTCGACTCGACTAGAAATTAGGATGAGAGATGTTCCCGTCTTGTTGGCAAAAAAGGCCCGCTTTTGCGGGCCGATTACCGAATGTCCAAGTGCTCAGCTTTCGCTATTCCTGACTTTCCGTAACTCTTCCAGCAACCCATCCAGATCCGGCAACCGATCGATCGGATACACCCGCGCGAATCGGATCACCCCTTCTTTATCCACGATGAACGCCGCACGCTCGCTGATCCCCGGCACCGGAGGCTCATCCCGCAGGATGTCAAACTTCCGCGTCACTTCGCCATGGGGATAAAAATCTGAGCACAGCGGAAAGCGCATCATTCCGATTTCTTTCTTCTGCCATGCCAGGTGGCTCTCGATCGAGTCCACGCTAATATCCAGCAGTTGCCCGCCCGCGGCCGCGAACTTCGCTTCCATCGAGTCCAGGATCGGCAGCTGCGACTCGCACGTAGGCGTCCAGTCCAGCGGATGGAATGTCACCACCACATCCTTTTTGCCGCGATAGTCACTGAGCCGGAAGTTCAGCCGTTCCTCGCCCTGTACCGCCGGCAATTCGAAATCCGGAGCCCGATCTCCAACTTTCAATGCCACACCATGCCCCTTTTTCCCGAAACTCCTCTCGATTCTATCGCCTACTCCGCAAAGCGGTGTCCTGCAGGCCTGCCCCACCGCCCGGAATTAACAATCTTGTAACAATCCTCCCACCATCACGCCGCTAATATTTCCGGATGCCACTGCATTCGCAAGAACCGTTAAGTATCGAAGACTTCGAAGGCTCCATGCCCGGGCAACGAGTCCTCCGTCTCCAGGGTCCAGTCGTTCTCGGAACGTTGTTTCAGTTTCAGGCTGCCATTCGCGCGAAAAACGTCCCCACCCTGATCATCGACTTCACAAGCGTTCCTTACATTGACTCGGCCGGGATCGGCGCACTCGTCGGCGCCTACGTCTCGCATAACAAGGAAGGGCGCAAACTTGCCCTGGTCGGTGTCAACGATCGACTCATCACCGCTCTGAAAGTGACACGCGTCGAACAATTCTTTTGTATTTACAGTTCGGTCCCGGAAGCGGAGCAGGCCTGAAGATCGCGTTAGGGAGCCAGGCGCTCTCTTTTTAGCAGTTCTCTTCGTCCACGCCATTTCCGATATCCGTGCTTCAATCCTCGCGCCGCCAGCACCAGGGGATTCTTGCTCCCAAGAAATTCCGCGGGCGCGTTTTCAAACCGATCCATGTGTTCGCGATAGCTGGCTGCTCCGCTGTTTTCCTGTGCCGCCAACCCGTCTAGCATGGTATCCACATCGCCCAATCCGCTGATGTTTTCACGGTACTTCGTCAACACTTCCGCCGCACAATCCGGCGAATCGAAGATCGCAAAAATCGCCGCGAGGTTCAACAACTTATCGCCGCTCAACCGATCCGCGAACCCGTCGTACATCCCACTGCCCAAATCGCGCGCATACATGGCATCGCCGTGATGTACGCGCCCACGTTCGGTCGCGCCCGGGGCCCGTCCCACAAACCGGCTCGGCAGGGCAGCCGTCGAATAGCGGCGCAGCGACAAATTGAATAATTCAAAGCCGTGCGCTTTCATGAAGCGATCCACATTGTGGAAGGTTCCGTCCGTCTCCTCGTCCGATCCCCACACGCGCACTTCAATGCCGATGCCCATGATCTGCAACTCATTCAGCGCCTGATCGAACGAATGCAGGATCTCAAAATCCTTCCCGTCCACATCGATCTTTAAAAAATCTACGCTCGCGATCCCTGCGCTTAGCAGGTAGTCGGGAACCACCACGATTTCTGAATCAGCCAGTCGCGCGCTCTGCCACAGGTTCGACGACCGCTTCTCCTTCCCGGTTGCCGTCCTGTCCTTCCTCTTCATGCGCTCGACATACTGCACCGTGCTCATTCTTGGATTCGGATCGCGCGCAAACTCTGGCTTCCCCTGGCGCATGACCGCAAACGGATGATCGGCGCCAATCCCTGCAAAGGCGTTCAGGTAAGAGACTGCCGGATTCTTCTCCTGTGCTCTGAGCCGCGCAATCTCTTCCACGTCCGGATCGATCCCCACCGCACGCAGTCTTCGCCCCATCCGCCGCCAGCGCCGGTCGATTCCCCCCGAACACCCGATGTCAACAAGATGAAATGCGTCCGGCGCGGAAATCTTGGCGATGTAATCGAGCAGCGGGCAAGAGTTGACCAGTCCGTCCATTGTCAGGCTCGCGTCAGCAACATCCGCACGCTTTCCCGCGGAACGCCTCCCGTCCTTCCCAGATGATCAAGGGAGTGATCACGATGGCGGCAAGCGGGTCGGCCCAGCGGATGTGCCAGATCGCGTTGAGCGCCAGCCCCAGCAGCGCCACCAACGACAAATATGCGCATAATGCCGACTCCGCCGCGTCCGCCCGCAGCGCCGCGCTTCCAGTCCTGAACGAGAGCCGGCGCTTTTCCCGCGCCAGCCACGGCATGATCACGATCGCGGCTGCCAGAATCGCGATTCCCCAATACGTGGGCCTCGCCTCCGTGTATCCGAGCAGCGACAAGGCGGAGATCCCGAGCACATATGCCGCCAACAGAAATAACAGCACGCCCGCGATGCGTGCCGCTCGCCTCTCCTCGTGTTCGCCGCCTGCGGCCGATCGAAATCGCCACAACACCACGACCGCCGAGAACAACTCGATCGCGCTGTCGCCGGCAAAGGCGGTCATCGCCGGACTGCGCGCTACCCGCGCGGCCCACATTCCGACCACCACCTCGACACTCATCCACAGAATAGTGATCGCCTGCACGCGGTGGATGCGGTGCAGATCGGCCGCAGGAAGGATCTGTAGGCTCGAGACCATGACCTGTTGACAGTTAATGTACGCGGAGAATCAAAAAGAAGCACGCACCGCGAGCGACTCGTCCCGACCGCTTCTTCGAAACCCTCTAGTGTTGAAACCCAGGCGACGACGGCGCAGTGCGCAGCGCATCGAATGCTGCGTCCTTCTCAAAGCGCGTGGGGAAGCCCGCCGCGTACGACGCAAGGCCTGGACAGATCATATTGTGGAATCCGTCGAACCCGAACGCAGCCATCTCCCGGTGCGCCCGCGCCGCAGTCCAACCTTGCTCGGCCATGCGGTAACTCGCGATCATCAGACCGGTGCGGTCCACACCTAGGCGGCAGTGCACGAAGATCTTTTTGTCGGGATTCGTTCGCAGAACGCTCAGAAACTCGGCGACCTGGCGATCCTTGGGATACGCGCAGTGCCACGGAATCGACACATATTGCATTCCCAGCTTTTCAACCGTAGCGCGCTCTGCCTTGCTGTCGCCTCGCAGGTTAATCACAAGCCCAACTCCGCGCCTTGCAAGTTCCTCGAATCCCGCCTGGGTCGGCTGTCCGCCGCGCAACAGTTGGCTCGTGACTTCACCGAAGTTGGGGACGCCGTTTAGCGGCAAGTGCTGTCCAATCAACCCGTCCGCATTGCCTGCGGGACTCGGACTCGCCGCCTGCGGATGGACCGGAACGCCGCCTCCCAATGCGAGGACGAGAATGCCCGCGGCCAAGGGCCGATACCTAAAGAGAATCGACGCGAACTGCATAACCACTTGGATGCAGGTGTGCCGCCGAAAGGCGGCCACATCCTGAAGAGTTGTGGGTCTGGCAGGAAATCGCGTAGACGCTGTCATCTCTGAGCGTGGCCAGAGACAGAAGCCTCCGTGACCCGAAGCCAGAGCCGAAAGCCTAGCGCCCAGAGCCTGCTATCCCCGTTCGAAAGCATGCTTCTTTTCCAGTTCCGCCAGCGCCGCCTCGGCTGCGGATTCAAATTCCTCGGCGCGCGCCATCAATGCAGGCTCCGCGGTGGCATAACGTCGAGCCAGCTTGATCAGTTCGCGCCCAGCCAGCTGGATCGCAATCTCGACCAAATGATCGGTGGTCGACTGCAGATACTGCGCCTCAGTCGCATCGCCCAGCCAGACGTCTCCACCGACCAGCTTCGTCTGCCAGTAGATCTTCCGCTCGAGAAACAGGGCAATCGTCTCATCCGACGCCTTCCCGAACATCCACTGGTTTCGCCTGAAATCGTAATGACGGCTGGAAAAATGCACGGGCACCAGCTTCCCCGATTTCACAAACTCGACCTGCCGCTTATCGACTTCCTTTCGCAGCGCATTGATCACCGGGCTCAGCGCGTCCTCCGGCTCGAGCGACGGCAGCACCTCCCGCAACGTCGCTGACAGGTTTACCGCCACCGGCGCGTGCAGTCCTTCCGACCCCTCTAGCCGGATATCGGAGTGCAGCACCCAAAAATCTGCTCCCGATGTCGATTTGTGAAATGGCCACTCCAGCAGAATGCTGAGTGGCAACCCGGTCAGGGTTACGTAGATGGTCTTCCCTCCAGTCGATCTGTTGCCTTCCGCCATACCTGGTTACGTGTCCTCCGCAGAGACCAGACATTTTATCCCCTTCCACGGCATGCTCGAACGAACCGTTCGTCCACTCCCGCGCAGTCTCCGAAGCTCCCTCTCTTCAGTCTGAAGACCTGCGCCACTCCACTTTCCGCTTTCCCCGACCCCGCGGGCTGATTTCGTCCCCGTCGTGCTCGCGAGTTTCGCGCCGTTTGTTCCACCCATTGACTACGCTGGTGCGTAACGAACGCGGTTCTCCGCCAGCCCTCTGCGGAGGCTCGAGCGGTCGCCCTGCGCCCAATCTCCTATCGACATCCCACACCTGCATACGAAACGGAAGCAGGCTCCTCATCCTCAGCAGAATCCAACCCCTCACCCACCGCCTGGTCTAACTCCTGCACCTCCGACTGAACCACCTGAACTTCGTTCATCTCGCGATCCGATCGTTCAGCGTCTGCCACCGAACGCATCACCAGCAGGATCAGCGACGCGAACAGCGCTACCAACGGCCACCCATGCACAAGTGCGGTAACGGCTGGAATATTGAGTTCGCTCGCAACTCCATCCAGCTTGCTCTGCAAGCTCGCCATGCCGACCCCCGCCAGCACCGCTGCCGCCACTGTGTCGTGCGTCCAGAACGGATATCGTCCGTGCGCCATGACGTCCACCTCCCTCGCCGCGAGTCACCCCACGCCCTCGCCCCGTCGCAGGAGCGAGAGACGCTTGCTAAAACCTTCCCTCATCCGCCGAAGGCCCATAAATCGCCGGAACAGGTTGTTCGAGCAGCCGCAGATAAACTGTCAGCTGCCCGCGATGATGTGCCAGGTGATTGAAAACCGAATCTCGCAACACGATGTGACGCGGTGTCGACTCCATCACCTGCTTCCCGGCCACCAGCATCCGCCAGGGCTTCAGCAAGTGTTCGTCGTTCGTGTTCTGCAATGACTTCCTCGCCGCGGCGACCGCCTCGTCATGCCCCCTCACCAGATCCTTCACCGTTCGCATGCTGGATTTCTGGTAGGTCGCCAGATCCAGCTCATCGCGATCGATCGTGAGGACAGTCCATGAGGGCAGCATCGCCACCAACTCGGCGAGATACCCCAGAACCATCGACTTCGGATGCGGTTTCCAGTCGTACTTCCCCTCCGGCACACGCTCCAGCGTGCGCCGCGTGCCACTCGCTTCTCGTTCGAGTTCCCCCAGGAACAGCTCCGTCATCTTCATGACTGCCTCCTTGAATGTTTGATATCCGTGGGCCCGCTCTCGAAAATCCAGCCGCTCACCTGGCGTGGGCGCCTTGAATCGACAGCGAAGAAGCTATCAATAATTGCGGACAGATTCGGTCCTCAATAAATGCTATTGTTTTTCGGTATGTTGCAGACCTCGGCTCGCCTTCTTCGCCTGCTTTCGCTGTTTCAGGCCCAGCGCTACTGGTCGGGAGCCGATCTCTCATCGCGCCTCCGGGTCACCGCTCGCACCTTGCGCCGTGACGTCGATCGCCTGCGCAGCCTCGGCTATCCCGTGCACTCCACATCAGGCGCAGCCGGTGGATATCAACTGGGAGCCGGCGCCACCTTGCCTCCTCTTCTGCTCGACGACGATGAAGCCGTGGCCGTCGCGGTCGGTTTGCGCACCGCTGCGAGCGGAACTGTCAGCGGTATCGAGGAATCATCGCTGCGCGCTCTGATGAAGCTCGAGCAGGTCTTGCCTTCGCGATTGCGCCGCCGGGTCTCCGCTCTGCATGCGTTCATCGTGCCGCTTGCCAATCCCGGGCCAACCGTCGATCTCAACGTTCTCTCTACGATCGCCGGAGCCTGTCGCGATCACGATGTCCTTCGCTTTCGCTACCGCGGACGTGACGGCCAACCCAGCGAACGCGCCGTCGAACCGCATCGCCTCGTGCCCACCGGACATCGCTGGTACCTCGTCGCATGGGACCTCCGCCGCACCGATTGGCGTTCCTTTCGCGTCGACCGCATTCAGTCGAAGCTCTCCACCGGCAATCGCTTCACTCCGCGTAAGCCGCCCGAAGGTGGTTACGCCGCCTACGTCGCCCGCGCCATCTCGTACACGCAGTATTCCTATCGCGCGCGCGTTCTCTTCCACGCGCCTGCAGAAACGATCTCTCGCTGGATTCCACACAACGCCGGCCTCGTCGAGCCCGTCGATGAGCGCACCTGTACCCTGCAGACGGGCGCACAATCGCTCGAGACTCTATCGATTTATTTAGCTTTGGTAGGAGTTGATTTCGAAGTACACGAACCGCCCGAACTCGCCGTGCATATGCGTACCCTGGCAGAGCGCTTCACACGCGCCCTCGCAAAGCAGCAGGCATAAAAAGGGTTTTTGTGATCGTCATCCCGCGCGGAGCAAGACAAATCCGGATTACCACGCGTAGTACCTGAGACCCAAGACCCGAGACCCAAGACCTGATACCTGCCACCTGCTCTATTGAAACTCCACGACCGCAAATCCGAGTCCCTGCAGAAGGCTGGTTAGCGTCGATCGCGCATTCTGCTGGGCCGTCTTTAAAACACCATCCGCCAGCGCGGCCTGCTGCAGCTGACGTTCCGCCTCCTGTCTTACCTGGGTCTCCAGATTCGGATCCACCGGCACGAGCAGCCCCGTCTGACGTGAATACACACGCGTCCGCGCATTGTCCAGCCGGGTCGTAAAAACCTGTGGCGCGGGCAAACGCAAGCGCACGTTCTTTCCGCTTATCGACACATCGCCGCTCTTCAATCCTGAGAAGTCGACTCCGGCCACCACCTCGCCATGCACAATCATCAGCAGCTTGTCGCCCGCGAGAAAGTCCGGAAGGATCGTACTCTCCTTCTCGCCGCTCACGACTTTGTCCATCGCGTACACCACCGTCTCCAGCCGCTGCAGCTGCTGAATCTTGTTGACCACCGTCGGCTGACTCACATCCACGTGCGTATTTCTTCCTAGCACGCGATTCCAGAACGACGTCTCCGCCTGCCGCGTCAGAAGCATGAAGCCGGCAACGGCCGCAACGCCCACACCAATGCCGATCAACAGCGCAACAATCCACCGCCCCGTCCCCCGCGTTTCCGCCGGCGGACTAAATACCGTGTTCATCGAATTCCACCGCCTCGATTCTCCGGAACATAACACATCACGCTGCGCTCACACACGCCGACAACCCTGACATCTGTTACTGCGGAAAGCCGCTCCGTTGCGGTCACATTCCGGGCCGCCCAATGCCCCGCATCGTTTCCCCCAAGACATAACCTTAACCACGCGTTTCGACAACAAACATGCGTGTTCTCGCGTCTCTCCGCTTTTTCGTAGATCGTTCACCGAATACTGGATGCAGCCACACCGGCACCGCTGCTCCTCGCTTTTCTGCGTCTAGCAACTCGTGCCGTACTGCGACTTAACGTAAAGCCTGTAAAACGGCAATTCGTCTGCACTATTCAATGCAACTACTGTGGGTCAACACCAGCTGACAAGGAGTTGCGTCAATGAATTTGTTGAGACGATTTTTTCTTCTGAGCACACTTTTCGTGCCTTCGTTTCTGCTCGCACAGACCACTGGCACCATTCAAGGGACCGTGACCGACTCCACGGGCGCGGTAGTAGACAGCGCGACCGTCACCGCCACGAACCTCAGCACCAACGCGACGCGCACCGCCACCTCCAGTGCCTCGGGTTTTTATTCGATCCCGAATCTCGTGCCCGCCGCCTACACCATCAAGTTTGAGAAGCAGGGCTTCACATCCGTCGACATTAAGAGCGCGACGCTCACCACCGCGCAGGTCCTGACGCTGAATGCTTCGCTGAAGATCGGATCCGTACAGGAAGTCGTGGAAGTTAACGGTTCTGAGCTCGCCCCCGTCGAAACAGAATCCACGCAACTCTCGACGCTGATTTCCAATAAGACGATCACCGACCTTCCGCTGCTCACGCGCAATCCGTACGAACTGATCCTGCTCTCGCCGGGCACAAACTCCAACGTCGACTTCACCGGCGGCATTTCGGTAAACGGTTCGCGCGACCGCAACAACAACTTCCTGCTTGATGGCGTCGATAACAACGACACCTCCGTCCCCGGCGGCCCGACCGGCGTCCTCGCCGCCAATCCTGATTCGACGCAGGAATTCCGCGTGATCACCGACACGTTCAATGCCGAATACGGACGCAACACCGGCGCCATCATCGATGTCGTCACCCGCAGTGGTACGAATGGCCTCCACGGAGACGTCTACGAATTCGGCCGATACAATGCGCTAGGCGCGCGCGATTTCTTCAATACCGCACCTGACCGCCAGAATCCCTACGTGCGCAACCAATTCGGATTCTCCGTCGGCGGCCCCATCATCAAGAACCGCACCTTCTTTTTCATCAACGGCGAATACCAACGCTTCCGCACCACGCTGACCGAAACCAGCGTCCTGCCCACGGCACAATTCAAGTCCGGCGTATTTACGACAACCGACGGCAACGGCAACCCTGTCCAAATCGACCTAAGCTCTCCTACCGGCGTCAACAACCTGACCGGCCTGAGCGTCGATCCCACCATCACGAAGATCTTCGCCCTTCTGCCCAACGCGCCCTCGGACAACCAGATCGCGGGCATCGCCGGCCAGGTTCACTTTGCGAGCCCCGACGCGCTCAACGGCTACGAGTACGTGGCCAAGATTGATCACAAGATTACCGACAAGCACCAACTCACCCTGCGCTACGCCTATAACCACTCCAATGAAACCGACCCCTTCCACACCGAGTTCGCGCCTGGAATTGACGTCCTGGGCTCGCCCGCATACTCGCACGGCGGCTTCGTCGGCCTGGTTTCCACTCTCAACAATCGCCTGGTGAACGACTTCAAGTTCGGCATCAATCGCGTCTTCGCCGGATTCCAGAGCAATTGCGGCAGCATCTTCGATCCCATTACCGGGGTCGATTCGGCTGGCTTCGGGCGCGACTTCTTTGCGCCCGATTCCTCTCTCGGCATCCCACCCTTCTTTGCCTTCGGCTGCAACACGCTCTTTGACGCCACGGGCCAACTGCGCCACACCGGAACCACCAGCTACGCCGATACCATCACTTATGTCAAAGGCAACCACACCCTCAAGTTTGGCGGGGATTTCCGCGATGTGACCTCCTCCGGATTCGACAACTTCCTCTCCCGCGACCAGCTCTTCTTCAACCGCTACACGCAATTCGGGCAGGTCCCGGCGAACCAGTCCGTCAACATTCCCAGTGGGACTCCGAACTTCGTGAACATTCAGGACCTCGCCTGGATGCTTGTCGGCGGCAGCGCCATTCAGTTCCAGGCGCAGTTCTTCAACAAGGGTGGCGTGCGCCAGCCATCCGACGACAAGAAATTCATTCAGCACGAGTATGACGCTTTTATCGAGGACAGCTGGAAAGCCCGGCGAAATATCACCCTGAGCTTCGGCCTCCGTTACCAGTTCGACGGTGTTCCATTTGAACAAAACGGCAACTTCTCGAACCTGTTCCAGAATGCCGACAGCGCCGCTTCGTCGCTGACGTTCACCCTTGTCGGGCCCGGCAACGCAAAGCACGACATGTATAAGAACGACTACAAAAACTTCGAGCCGCGCCTCGGCTTCGCCTGGGATCCGTGGGGCAACGGCAAAACTTCCGTACGCGCCGCCTACGGCATCTTCCACGACCGCATCTTCGACAATCTGTTCGGCAACGCCCGCGGCAATCCGCCCTTCCAGGGCAGCTTGGTCAATGTGTTCGGCACTCAACCCGAGACTCCGGAAAACGTTCCGTTCGCAGCCACGGCGCCTCCCGGCCTCACTTACACGAATGGGGATTATGCTGCGGCGACCCTACTCGGCAACAATATCCGCATGCCCATGAGCCAGAGCTGGAACTTCGGGATCCAACGCGACCTCGGTCAGGGTTTTGTGCTCCAGACCACTTACGTCGGCAATCACAGCACGCGCCTCATTCGCAGTCTCGATGCCGCGCCACCCGATCCTGCTCTGGTGACGACCGCCATCTCTGATTGCGTTGCCCAGGGCATCTGCTCCCCGGGCGACCCGCAAGGCGTCATCAGCGGATCCACCCTCTACACTGGCATTACCGACCAGTTCGGCAATGTGTTGGTACCACCCTCCGTTCGTCAGACCGCCGTCCAGGTTACTGGCCCTGGCGTGCCCAACAGCATCACGCTGACCAACGCTTCCTCGAACTACAACTCGTTGCAGGTCCAGTTGCAGAAGGCGGCCGCGAATGGCTTGCAGGTTGCCGTCGCCTACACCTATGCGCACGCCATCGATAACTCGAACGATCCCCTCAATAGCGCCGTTTCGAGTTTCGGATCGTTCCCCATTGATTCCCGCAACGCCGACACCGTGATGCGTGCCAACTCCGATAACGACCTCCGCCACCGGGCCACGATCAACTTCTCCTACGAATTTCCATTCGGGCGCGGTAAGGCTTATGCCAGTAACGGAGTGCTGGGCAGAATCCTCGAAGGCTACCAGGCTTCCGGAATCGTTACCCTGCAAGGCGGCCATCCCTACACCATCTTCATTCCGGGTGTGGACACCGGCCGTACCGGATCTACTCTCGCAGCTGGCGGCTCGTGGGCGAACGTTGTTGGAGATCCTTATGCCAATACTGGCTCGCGCATCACAGCCGACGGCGTAGTTACGGGTGCTGCGAATCAGAATGCCTTCGTGCAGGCACCCTACGGCTCGCTGGGGAACTCCGGGCGCAACAGCTTCTGGGGACCCAGTTATTACGAGACCGACCTCGCGCTCATCAAGAACATCCACTTCACTGAGCGCTTCCGTCTCCAGCTGCGCGGAGAGGCATTCAACCTTTTCAATCGGCCACAATTCACGCAGCCGGGGAACCTGTTTGGCTTCGGGAACTTTGGTCTCTCGACCTCAACCCTCACGCGCTCCGACGGCACCACGTCGAACCGACAGATTCAGTTGGCGCTCAAACTGTTCTTCTAACCGGGATCAGAAGCGCTACTTGGCCCCCAGCCTTCCACATTTTTTTGAAGGCTGGGGATTTTTATTGTTCTTCTCTTTTTCATTTCTCGTTTCTCTTATGCCCTGATCACCCGATGATCCGATCCTCTCCCTGTCTCCTCTAAAGACTCGTGACTAGGGACTCGGAACTCGCCACTCGGTTTTCTTTGCGTCCTTTGCGGTCTTTCTTTGCGATCTTTGCGGTTAAAAGGTTTTCTCTCCGCACTCTGCGACGCTTCCCGCGGTGGAAGCTCCGAATCTCGCCACTCCCCTGCGACAATATCCCCATGTTCGCCCGCATCTTCGGCCGCGCATCGCTCCTCACTGCATCCGCCCTCTACGCCGTCGCCCTCGTCGCCTTCTGGTTCCTCGCGCAACATTTTTCGCTCAGCGCCCGGATCGGCCATTTCCCCAGCACCTTCACTGCCTTCTCCCTGATCTTCGCACCCTTCTTGTTCTTCGGATTCGGGCTCGCCGACGATCTCCGCTCGCGCCTCATCTCGCCCACAACTCGCGTTCTCACTCCTGCTCTGCTCGTCATCCCCTACCTTATATATGCGCTCCCTCGCGGTGAATACCGTTGGACCTTCTTCCTTCTCTTTCTTGCCATTCCTGTCGGCGCGAGCGCGCTCTACCAATTCCTGCCTCCGGGAGGTGCGCATCCCGCAACCCCGAAAATCTGCTGGCAAGACGTCCTCACCCTCGCCGTCGTCGGACTCCCCATCGAGTTCAATTGGTTTTACGCTGCTTTTCCCCACCAAGGTTTGAACTCCCTCCCAAAACTCCTCATGGTCGACGCCGCTCTGTACGCCTTGCTCGTCGCCCGCCCGCTCGAGAACGTTGGCTATGATTTCCGCCCGCGACCGCGCGATCTCCTCATCGGACTCCGCGAGCTTCTCTTCTTCGCTCCCATCGTGATCACCCTCGGCATCGCTCTTCACTTCATCACGCCTCACGGCGGACTGCCGCATGCCTCGGCCGCCGCGTCCGCTCTCTTGATCACCTTCTTCTTCGTCGCCATCCCCGAAGAACTTTTCTTCCGCGGACTCCTGCAGAACATGCTCGAAGCCCGCCTCGGCCGCACCCGCTCGCTCGTGATCGCCGCCGCGATCTTCGGCCTCTCGCACTACAACAAGCCCGGCCCATTCAACTGGCGTTACGTCCTGCTCGCCACCATCGCCGGCGTTTTCTACGGACGCGCCTGGCGCGATCGTCAGCGCCTGCTCACCTCAGCCATCACCCACACGCTCGTCGATGTCTTATGGATTCTCTGGTTTCGGTAAACGAGCCTCGCAAGAAAATGGGACTTATCCACTTTGTGCCCTCCGTGTCTCTGTGGTTAGGAATTCCAAGGCGCCCGTTCGGAACTTGCAACCCGGGACTCCCCACTCATTTTTTTTTCGCGTCCTTTGCGGCTTTTCCTTGCGCCCTTTGCGGTTAAAAGCTCTTCTCTGCGCACCTAGTCCATTCTCCGCGTCGTCTGCGGTTAAAGGTCTTCTCGCACTCGCCACTTCGCACCTAGCCCCGCTAACTCCCACCCCCTGAATAATTTCCAACTTCCCGAAAATTTCTCCGAGACTTGTCTAATTTCGCCTTCCCCAACCGACATACCAGTAGAAGGCAGAACACAGGAGGCGGTTATGGAACGCAATGAATTCACTTTCAAGTCGTTGGCAGGATCGATCCTCCTCGCCCCTGGGCTCTTCCTCCTCTGCGGCCACCTGCTGTTCGCCGCGATCCACTGGGTCCGCCTGCTGGGCAGCCCCGACTCCGACGGCCTCGGCGTGCTCTCATCCGTCATCTGGGCATCGTCGATCGGAGAACAGCAGTTCCTTCACCTGCTCGTGCACGGCCTGTGGCCGCTGCTGCTCGTCGTCGCCGGCGGAGTGCTGCTCCGCAACGACCCCACCTCCCAGGCCTAAACTGCTTCGCCCCCAGCAGCCCGCTCGATCGCAAACGAACGGGCAGCCCTTCCGGAAAGCCCCCCACATCGCGCTCGGAAGAAAATCGACTGGAAGGATTGGATCATCCGCACACGGTTCGCCGCGCACACCCTGCTAACGAATCCGATCAAGAGTAGTCTGATGGCCTGAGGAAACGTCCGTCATGAAAGAGTTGCGAGTCGTCTTCCCGTCCGCCGTGCTCATCCTTGCTCTTGTCTCATTAGGCACACTGACCGGACGTGCTGCTACGCCGGTCCCACCGCAAACTCAACCGCAGCAGCCGGCGCCCACGATCGCCTCCGCCGTAGACGCCCACATCACCGCCGTGGAAAAACTGGTTGTCGATGCCGCCGAAGCCATGCCCGACGATAAGTTCAACTTCTCGCCCGCCAGCTTGAATCTGCCCGGCAGCGCCTATAACGGCGTGCGCACGTTCGCTGTCGAAGTCCGGCACATCGCAGCCTCGAACTATTTCCTGTGGTCGGCCCTCACAGGCAACAAACTGCCCGACGGCCTCAACGACGGAAACGGCCCGGAGAGCTTGAAGACCAAAGCCGACATCATTCAGTTTCTGAAGGATTCGTTTGCGCTGGGCCACAAAGCCGCGGCAACGCTCACTACCGACAACATGCTCCAGAACGCGCCGGGCAGCAAAAATTCGCGCCTGCACCGCGCGGAATTCGCCGTCGCCCATGCCTACGATCATTACGGTCAGATGGTCGAATATCTTCGGATGAACGGAATCGTTCCCCCTGCCAGCCGAAGCAAGTCCGATTGATGGTAAAAACATCTCTCGCTGCCTGGGTATCAGCGGGCGGAAACGGAGGCGTCGTGAGCGTAAATTCCTTGGCGATCCTTGCTCTCGTCGTAATCCCCAGCACGGTGATTTGGTCCTATTTCGTCTTTTTCCTGGTCCTCGCCCTGGGGCTGATCACAATTTTTCTTCGTGGCGATTGGCAAAAGGCTCAAGGACTCGACAAGCTCATCCTGTTCGGCCCGCTCTTCTACGCGGCGCCACTCGCCGCCTTCGGCACCGAACATTTCACGCTGACGGACCTCATCGCATCAATCGTGCCATCGTGGATTCCCTGGCATCATTTTTGGGCATTGTTCGTCGGCGCTTGTTTCATCGCAGCTGGCTTCAGCCTGGTGACGGGGATTCAGACACGCCTCGGGGCGAGTCTGCTTGCCTTGACGTTTTTCCTGTTCGTCGTGTTGATGGACATACCCGCCTGGGCACACAACCCGCGAGATCGATTTGGACTGACCCTCGGGCTGCGGGAGTTAGCCTTCTGCGGCGGGCCTCTCGCACTGGCGGCGAGCCTATCCGCGGAAGGGAGCGATAAGCGCATCTTTGCAACGATTGCGCGATACTTCGTTGCGATCCCGATCTTGTTTTACAGCTTCGAGCAATTCCTCCACGCCGACCACGTTCCCGGCGTTCCGCTGGAACCGCTGACCCCACAGTACGTCCCCGTACACGCTATCTGGTCGTACTTTGCGGCCGTGGTTTATGCAGTGGCTGGCATTTTCCTGCTGATTGGCAAGAAGACTCGCGTAGCGGCGGCCTGGGCGGGCCTGGCCGTGCTTGTCGTGGAGTTGTTCGTATACGTGCCGATCGCGGTCGTCGAACGCGCCAGCCTCGACAACGGCTTCAACTACCTGGGCGATACCCTGATGTTCGGCGGCACCGTTCTTCTGCTTGCAAGCGCCATGCCGCGCGAGCGTCGCGACGAGTGACTGTCCCTCACAATGACGCGAGCCGAGCGAGTGTTCTTCCCGGCACCGGCAGCCTTCACCACCCTCCAGACAACGGCTCATCTACACCCGTCTCCCGCGTCCTTGGTTGCCGTCACCTAACCCAGTTTTTGAAAGAGCTTGGGGTCACAGGCTGCTGAGGGTTTTGACGTTTGTATCAGGGCGCTGCTTCAGCAGCGCCGTAAGCGACGCAATATAAATGCCCCTTCAGGGGCTGACGTGCGCTTCTACCATTCTCCGCAGCCTGTCGAGCCGTGCCATGAGAGCCACCAAAATATGGGCTTTGGCACTGACGGTCGTCCGACTCTGCTGTCGCTATTCAGGAGATCGCTCCTTACTTCTCGCCTCCAGAGCTCACGCCGGCGCCCTTCACTGCCTTGTAATACGCAACCCGTCCAAACACCATCCGCCTCCCGGACACCTTCTCCCCAGCCAGCCCCGCATCGTTCATGAACGCCAACACCCGATCGTTCGCATTGTCTTCGAGCCGCTGGTGCGCATGAAATAAATGAGCCAGCAAGCTGTGCAGCCCGCCGCCCGCTTCGAAATCCAGCATGTGGAACGAACCATCCGGCTTCAGCACGCGCGCCACCGACTCCAGGAACCTTCCTTTCTCCGCCACTGGCACATGATGAAACATAAACGAGGAGAACACCCGGTCAAACGATTCATCCGGATACGGCAGCTCGTCGCCGAATCCCTCGTCGAACAATACCTCCGTGCCCGTTCGCGCGGCCTTCGCGCGCGCCCGCCACAGCGCCTTCGGGTCCGGATCCAGCCCCACCGCCTCCACTCCTGGCTGCAGCCGCTTGATCATCAGCGTCAACGTTCCCGTTCCACACCCGACTTCCAGAATCCGTTGCCCCGCTCGCAAACCTGCCTGCTCTGCCAGAACCTTTCGCGCGGCGTCTCCGCCAAGCAACTTCACCATCGGATCGTAAAAAGGCAACAACCAGTCCCTCCCGGCCGCCGGAAGAAACGTTCTCGTTGCATTCGCCATGTGCCCCTCCTTGCGCAGGCCGGTCCTGCCAAATTTGATTGTCGCCGACCCGATCGTGATTGGTTTTATCGCTTGTGAACGTATATTCGATGCCGAACATTATGTTCGACATCAACCCCCAAAGCGACGATATCGGTACGACACCCATTCGCTTCGGCGATGGGCGTTTCGCCCACATAGCCGTCTTTAGTCCTCTTTCCGGCCTTGTTCTGCATTGCGCAGGAGCACGGCAACGGCGTGGCGACACGCAGCGCGGAGCTCTGCCGCGCGCTGTGGAGGCAGGAGTTTGGTATTCAGAAAACTGAGGGTGCCGTGCGCAAGCGCCCAGAGCGCTAACACGAGTTGCGCGTAGTCCTCAGGCAATCCTCCGAAACGTTCTGCGCATTTCGCTTGCGCCCAAACGAAGCCAGGACCAATTTCGACAGTTCGCGACTCTGCGGGACGGAGCCTGGGCTCCGCGAAATATAGCGCATACTCTCGCGGATGCTTCAGGCCGTGGTCGATGTAGGCTTCCACCGAATCTTCGAGCGAGCCCGCGGAGCGAAGGTCGCTACTAACCTTACGCTCCGGATTGCCCTTGAAATCAGGTGTTTGCGCAAGTTGCGCCGTCAGCTTGCCCTCTAGCAGCCCGCGGAAAAAGCTCGATTTCAACTGCCCAGTGCGACAACGATCCGGCTACCAAGCCTAAGGATGGTGGCCTGCGACCGCGGCATCCTCTGCCGCATAATCGAACTGTGTCGGTAACCCGTCGGCCGGCGGATTCTCCCGCTCCCAACGGATCGTCTGCCGGATCGCATCCTCGATCGCTACCGGCTCCTCGTACCCAAGCTCGTGGCGAATACGCACCGAACTCGCTGTCCAGTGTTGCGCGGCATTGCCCGGTCTTAGCAAGTGACGCGGCGTGTGCTCTGCTGGCAGGACGACGAACTCCCCTTTCCACCCCATCTCGCTGGCGATTTTTCGCGCCCATTCCAGCTCGCTGAACGATGGTTCCTCGCACACGTTATAGATTCGTCGCTCGGCGCGAGCATCTGTGGCAGCCAGCGCAATGGCAGCCGTCACGTTCTTAACGTAGCCCCGCGGCGAGCGCCAGCCAGCCAGCGCGTCGGCAAAAATGATGTGGTCCCGTCCGTCGGCGATACGCTTCACCACGGGATAAAAACGATGCAGCGGATCGCCGGGTCCATACACCATGGGCAGCCGGAGCACCGTGCCCGGAAGTTCAGGGTCGTTCATCACGATGCGCTCCGCCGGGATTTTGTCGTAATCGTCCGTGACCCAAGCGAAAATTTTGCGCAAGAGCTGCATGCTCTCTGGTGGGTAGGGATGCAGACTGCGCCGCAGCTCCGACTCTTCCGTTAGCGGCACCGCCTGCAGCGGACCACTTTCCGTGCCGTGCAAAACGCCGACCGCGCGGTACACGTCGATGCTGCTCAACATGACCACGCGTCGAGCCACCCCACGGAAGATGTTCATCAGCTCTGTCGCCTGCGGACCCGAACTCATGACTAGGTCGATCACGAGATCGGGAGCAAAGCGCCGCAGTTCCTCAGCGCTGGCGCTGAGTTGATGACGGTCGCCCCGAATCTCGTCCACGCCAGCGGGCGCAGCCGTCGTGCCGCGGTGAAACACGGCCAGCTGGTGGCCTTGCTGCTTCAGCGCCGCCACGACGAACTGCCCGATGAACCCATTCCCGCCAATCAGAAGAACGCGCATAGGACAGTCTCCGCTCACCAAACCTTATAACAGGGCCAACTCAACAAAGATGGCGCTTAAAAACCACCGAAAGCAAGCTACACCTCTTGTAGATCCCCTTCTTCCGCAACCTGCTGGGGCAAGTTTGCGACGTCTGTTCGCCTTCCGACTTGGGCAACGTGAATGAAATCGCGTTATTTCAACAGTTACTCGCATTTTGGAAATAGACTGCAAGCTTCACGTCTCTCTTCATGAAGGTCGAAGAACCGCTGTATGCGACAACTGTTTTCGAGGAACCTTCCCCATGTGCGTGGACAACAATGCTCAAAGGCCGTTCACCCTTATCCTCTTCGTGATTTCGCTGGCCTTCGTTCTCACGTGCGCCGGTACCGTTTGCGCACAGCAGACCGTACCTGCCGGAGGCACCCAGAACTCTCCGAAGTACGACGTGGTCATTTTCAAAGACGTTATGGTTCCTATGCGCGACGGCGTGAAGCTGGCCTGTAACATCTATCGCCCAGCTCTGAATGGGAAACTCGTAGATGGCAAGTTCCCTGTCATCCTGGAACGTACTCCATACGGAAAAGACTCTGGCGAATGGATGACAGACTTCTTCATTCCGGCGGGTTTCGTCGTGGTTCGACAGGATGTCCGTGGACGATTCAATTCGGAAGGTACCTGGCGATTCTTTCGCGATGACGTCAATGACGGCTACGACACCGCAAAATGGATTGCCGACCAACCTTGGTCAAACGGGGAGATCGGCACCGAGGGACTGTCGTATCCGGGCGGAACGCAGTACGCGTTGGCGCTCTCGAACCCGCCCTACCTCAAAGCCATGTTCCCTGCCTACGCTACTTCCGACACCGGGCATTTTGGTGTTCGACACAACGGCGCCTTCGAACTGCGCTGGATGAACTGGATCTTCAACCTGTTTGGCCCGGAAGGCAGTCGCGCCGCCCATAACCAGGGAACGCAGAGCGCGCTGGTCAAACTGGGCGAGCAAGTCCGCGAGTACGCCAAAGACATGCCGCTGCGGGCGGGGACCACACCCCTGAAATTGAATTCGGAGTACGAGGACTGGCTCGTCCAGGCGATGTCACATGGCGACTACGATGATTTTTGGAAGAACAACGGCATCGACGTCGTGAATCACGTAGCGGAGTTCAAAGATGTTCCCACCTACTTGATCAGCGGTTGGTTCGACTCGAATCTCGGAGCCACGAGTCTAAACTACATCGCTCTTAGCAAGGCCAAGAAGAGCTTGCAGCGATTGATCATCGGACCATGGTGGCATGGTGGACAACGCCTCACCAACGCTGGGGAGGCGGAATTCGGACCTGAGGCCGGTATTAATTTCCGCGATCTTCAGGTGCGCTGGTTCGATCATTGGCTGAAGGGAATCGACAACGGAATTGACCGCGAACCGCCGGTAAGACTTTTTGTGATGGGAGGGGGCGATGCTCATAAAACGCCCGAAGGCAGGATCTTCGTCGGAGGTTCCTGGCGGAATGAGTACGAATGGCCTCTGACGCGAGCCGTGATATCCCCTTATTACCTGCATGCCAAGGGACTGCTTTCACCGGAGAAGCCGGGAAACGAAACCGTCACTAGTTTTCAGTCTGATCCCAAGCATCCGCTGCCGACCTTGGGAGGAAACATTGCGGCGCACAACGGGCCGCGCCTTCTGGTCACAACTCCATCGAACACCCTGGCGACTCCGGAAATCTTATGGAGCAAGGTCCGTTCGATCAACGCTGCCGCCCCGAGCTTTGGTTCTGCGAAGATGCTCGTCCACTTTCTGCCCGCAATGATGTTCTCGTATTTCAAACCGAGCCATTGGACAGAGATGTGGAAGTAACCGGGCCGTTAACTGTGAAATTGTGGGCTTCGTCGAACGCCCCTGACACTGATTTCACAGCCAAACTGATAGACGTTTACCCGCCCGGTAAGGATTTCCCGGCCGGTGTCGAACTGAATGTCCAGGACGGAATCATACGCGCGCGATAGCGCGAGTCCCTCGAACATGCTGCCCTGATGAAGCCCGGGGAGATTTATCCGTTCACCATCGAGATGTATCCCACGTCCGTCGTTTTTCAAAAGGGTCACCGTATTCGAGTAGATATTTCTAGCAGCAACTTCCCTCGCTTTGACGTCAACTCCAACACCGGCGAGCCGTTGAATGACAATCGGTACTGGGCGATTGCTACAAACACCATTTACCACGATGCTCAGCGTCCATCCCAGATACTGCTGCCGATCATACCTAAGTAGAACTGATCATGAATTGATGAAAAAGAGATAAACGGCGAAACCAGAGGGGATGAGAAGGCCGGTCTCCGGACGGGATGCTGTAGATGGTAGTTGAGGCTACCATGAGGCAGTTTGGTGGTTGGAGTAGTGGTTCCAGCGAGGCAGAGCGAGAATGTTTCTCTGAAGTCGGGCGCGTGAATCGCACTCACTGTTGCCCCGCACCCTCAGAGCTGGCTGCCCATGCCTTCAAGGTTCCGCCGTACCCGAATCGCATGCCACGCTGCAACCGCCACCCACGCGCAGTTCGACAACACGATCATGCGGTCCGCCCATCCATCCAGGCCCAGCACCCCCGGCGGCAACGACTTCGGCGCATGTTGCGGCAAGTGGCCGCCATTCATGTGCAGCATTTGCACTGTCATGATGGCCAACGTCGCAATAAGCAGAACGACACTGATCCAACTCAAGTTCGCGATCCAGAGGAGGGCTCGTCGTGCCGTGCGCCAGCTTTCGTTGCGCCCCAGAGCCACGGTGAGCAGCAACGCCGCAATGGGGAAGCCGATCACTCCCAGCAGTCCCGCGATTCCATGCCCAACTTCATGCGTGATGTCGAAAATCGAAGCCATCGCTTCGCCGATGCCGGCGATCATCAGAAACCACAGGCCCACCCTTCCCGCTTTGGTGTGAATCTGAGACCGGATCGCTGCCGCCAGCGCCCATGAACTGATCCCCCAGCACAAAAACATCAGCGACAGCACCCAGGCGTAGTGGCCGAGTGCATACTCACTGATCACACGCCAGGAAGGTGAGAACTCCGGGCTTAATACGTGCAAAGCAGCCAACAGGATGAGCGTCGCTCCGGTGGCGAGAATCGCCACCCACGCCGCCGGCCCCGCGATCTGCGACACGTGGCTCGTCGCTGCAACCGGGTTTGTCGCAACCTTATTCATAGCGTCCTCCAGATTCCGAGCGCCCGAAGGCGACAGCCGCATCGCGTCGTAGCACGAGCAGGCCGCTAAATTTCTGCAACCGGCTGCCGTGTTGAAGCGCGAGGTGTTAGCCGGCGAAAGCAATCTGTTACGAAACGCGAGTGTCGAAGCGTGCCGTGGAACAGACTTAGGTCCAGTGGCGCAGCGACGGCAGACATTAGCCCACAACGTAAGTTGTGGGAGAGCCAAGGTGGGAAGAACTGAGTCCGCTTCAGCGGACGGCAGCCCTGTCGTAACAGGCTGGAAGGCATCGGCTTCGGCCGAGCCAGAATTGCTCTACTGAAGCTCGGTGGCTTTAGCTGCTGAAATCCGACGATTCGAATCATTCGCCGTCCTGTTATGCAACCCGTTTGTGAAGCGGCTGCGAGATCTTCTTTCGAGTCGCACTTGGCTTCCATGCCGCCGCCCAATCCCCCCAAGGGCGAGGATCCCGAAACTGCCGCCGTCCCGGAAGGCCGGCATACGAAAGTTGAAGGCTGACACGTGAAACTCGAAACTCGAAACTTTGCCACCTTGAAACCTTGACACTCGAAATTCCTAGATCATCCCTTCCAGCCGCACATAGCTTGCTTCCATCCCGCGCTCCATCCCTGTGGCGAGCATCGCCTTCCGGGTCTCAGCATCAGGGAGTGTCATGCGCATGGTCATCAATGTGCCCTCGCCATCCGGAACAAACGTCGTCTCGATCCGGTTGTCGGGAGTCGGATCCGGCAAGTACATCCGCTCTACGTGAACAATCCGTCGATAGGGCTCGAGTTCGAGAAATTCCCCGGTGAGATAAAACCCGCGACCTTTTCCATCCGCCCACTCGTAGCGGATCTTGCCGCCGGGTTTGGCCTCGTTGATGCACACGGGCATCGTCCAGCCCTCAGGGCCAAGCATCCATTTCTGGACCAGCTTCGGATCGATATGAGCCCGGTACACGGCTTCGGGTGGCGCAGCGAATCGCCGGGTTACCACCACGTGGGTATCTCCTTCTGTCTTGAGCGTCAGCTTGCTCATCACCTTTCTCCTCTTTTTCTCTTCTGGAGTTGCTTGTTCTTTCTCTTTGTTTCTTCGGTGCGGATTCTCTTTGCTGGTCCTGACCCTGTCTTGCTGGCGGTTTCCGTGGCATGTCTGCCCGGTGTTTCCGCTGCGGCTCTCTTCTGTGTTTCCATGCCGCCGAGAACCTGATCCAGCCGGTCGTAGCTCCTCTCCAGCGCATTCCGCAACATGGCCAGCCACTGGTCCATTGCCTCAATTCCGGCCTTGGCCAGGCGGCGCGGGCGCTTCGTGCCGTCCACGCGACTCGCCACCAGTCCGGCCTCTTCCAGCACCTTCAGGTGTTGGGAGATTGCGGGTTGCGTCATTTCGAATGGTCCCGCCAGTTCCATCACCGTCGCTTCACCCTTGGCCAGACGCGCAAGAATCGCCCGCCGCGTCGGATCGGCCAGAGCGGAAAAAGCGACATCGAGGTTCAGCGACTCAACCATAAGTAATAGCTTATATAAGTATACTATTATTGTCAATGCCCAGATATCACGCCGCGCGTGGGTTTTCGCGGCGGCCTCTGCGGTTCTTCTTTGCCCTCTTTGCAGTTAAGAACCTTTCCCGTTCTCCGCTGACCCGATCCGTCGGTTGCACGATGATTCGATTTCTCCAGGCCTTCTTTGCGATCTTTGCGGCCTTTCTTTGCGTTCTTTGCGGTTAAAAGCTTTTTGCCCCGCCGTCCGAGGCGATGTAGGTGCTCGAAACCTGAAACTCGAAACTCTCCGCCATGCCATACTCAGAGCTCAGAGCGATCGCATGACACCCGCCCGCATCCACGAACTGCTTGCCCCCTTCCTCGCGGCCCCGCTGACTGCTGCCCAGCTCGATCAAATATCGATCTACATCGATCTATTGCTGCACTGGAACAGCCGCGTGAACCTCACCGCGATTCGCGATCCGGAACAGATCGTCACGCGCCACTTCGGCGAGTCGCTCTTCGCCGCCCGCCACCTTCTGCCGGATCCGGACGCATCGCCAGCCTCCTCATCCGACCCACAGTCCGCGTCGACCCTCCTCCGCATCGTCGACCTCGGTTCCGGCGCCGGATTCCCCGGTCTGCCCATTAAGATCTGGGCGCCCCAAAGCCCAATGACCCTGATCGAGTCGAACCACAAGAAGGTGGCGTTCCTACGCGAAGTCATCCGTGCCCTTACATTGACGGCCATCGATGTATTCGCCGGCCGCGCAGAAGACTACCTCGCCCGATCGGCCGCCCTGGTAACGCTACGCGCTGTCGAACGGTTCGAGGCCGTCCTCCCGATTGCCGCGGGCCTCCTCACCCCGGCCGGACGCCTCGCCCTCCTCATCAGCCAGCCTCAGCTTCGGCAGGCCAAGGCATCCTCGCTTCGGCTTTCTTGGGACGCGCCGCGACCAATCCCGGACTCCACCGCTCGCGTCATCCTCGTCGGCACACGAACCTGATTCGTAACAAGTGGAATGACACCCGGAGTATCGAGGCCATTTCGGGTTGGCATCGGCATTGCAACGGCCGATGCAGAGGTAGAAGTGGAACGTCATCGACCCTTGAACAAAGGGCGTGCCCACACCTCCATGAACCTGTGGGATAATCGGCTTGGCTACTGGACTTGGCCGACTAGGAATCCAGATAGTAAAAGTGGACCAAAGACGTTAAAATGCAGTGCAAATCTCATGCCCGCAGCTCTGAAACCATCAACTTGTGGAACATGTGTGGGTTAAGGGACCTGATAAAGGCCTATAACGTGATCGAACGATGCATGATTTCCAGTGCCCGGCGTCTTCCCGGTGCGAAGCTGCCTCAGTTGCGTAACAAGGCTGGCACACTCGGGAAAACATCAAAATGTTCCACGTGGAACATTTTGATGATTCCCCCAAGACAGACTCCAAACTACAGCCGAAGTCGGCATTGTGTTCCATATGGAACATTGCGCAAGTTCTGACCATGGAACCATCCCACAAGCTCAATCTTTCAACGGCAAGTCGATCCTAAGGAAAGCTAAACGTAGTCAAGCCATTGCGCACAACTCTCGTGCCTACTGATCATCGAGGCGACGGGACATCGATGAGGTCCCCGTCATCTCGGCTCCCAGTAATGTTCCACGTGGAACATTCAAACGGGGGGCTTTGGCGGGGGGAAAGGTCTTATGAGAACTGGGGACTCGCGGCCGACTTTGGGCGCAGGCCTTCCCCTACATCAGCTTGCCGTTGAGAGGTCGAGAGGTCAAACGGGCAGTTCGAACGTTCCACGTGGAACACTCATGGGAGATGGGTCGAGCGCAGATTGTGTTCTCGAATGTTCCACGTGGAACATTCCAAGCATGGCGAGGGGCCGAGAAGGGATGGCGCTTGTTGAAATGCTGTCGAGATCACGCCCAAGCGCTTTAATTTCAATTGCAAATCCGAACCTTGTTGTGCACTGAAATCCGTCATTGCAATTGTGCAACGGATGGAACTATGCTGCGAAACATCTCTGGATTCTCCGAAAATTAAATGGGACGTGTTATTGCTGTTGCCAACCAGAAGGGTGGCGTCGGGAAGACGACGACTGCCATCAATCTGGCATCGTCGTTTGCTGCTGCGGAAGTGAACACACTGCTGGTCGATTGCGATCCGCAGTCGAACGCGAGCAGCGGCATGGGCCTGGTCAAAGATCCTGAGCGGATCAGCACCTATCACCTTCTTATGGGTGCGGCCTCGGGCGAGGAGGCGCTGCAGCGCACCGAACTCGAGCAGCTCTGGATCATTCCCTCCCACAAGAATCTGATCGGTGCGAACCTCGAGTTGGTTGAGGCGGAGCGGCGCGAGTATCGACTGCGCGACGCGATCGAGCCATTGCGCGATCGGTTCCAGTTCATCGTGCTCGACTGTCCGCCGGCCCTTGATCTCCTCACGGTCAATTCGCTGGTGGCGGCCGACTCGGTGTTGATCCCGATGCAGGCGGAGTACTTTGCGCTCGAAGGCATCAGCGAGCTGCTCGACACAATCGAGCGGATCCGCGCCGGACTGAACCCGGAGCTCGCGGTCGAGGGCGTGGTGCTGACGATGTTCGATGACCGGACGTCGTTGGCGAAGCAGGTGTCGGCCGAGCTGAAGAAGTACTTTGGCGAGAAGTTGTGCGCGACGTCGATCCCGCGCAACATCCGCCTGGCGGAGGCGCCCAGCCACGGCAAGCCGGCGCTGCTCTATGACGTGCGCTCGCGCGGAGCGGAGAGCTACATCCGCCTGGCGAAGGAGATCATCGCTCACTACTTCCCGCAGGCGACGGAGACGCCGCCCGAGACAGGCACTCCCGAGACCGGAACGCCTGGGGAAGGCGCGGCTACAGAGGAAATGGGCAAGACGGCATAGATCGATGCTAATCTATATAGACGAGTATCGATATATAGATTCGATGGGCTCGCGCTGCGAGACCTCATGTCTTTGTTCACTACTCGACGGGCGTCTCAAGGCGTCGGAGGATCACTGAGAAATACCGAATCACATCGGTCTGCCTCTTCACGAGTGAGGTCGCGGAGCTTCGCTCCGCCGGATAGCCGAGGGCGGCTGTCCCCACATGGTCTGTGGGAGGTAAGGAGCGAAAATGTCTACGGAGTAGGTCACGGGAGAAAGGTTCAACGATGACGGTCGCGGAGAAGACAACTACGGTGGCGGTTCCAGCCGCCGACAAGGATTCCACGAATAAAGGAGCCGGTTCAGGCACGAACTCGGCGGCTGGTTCTTCCTCGGGTTCAACGGTGAACGCAACCGGCGGCTCGACTCCCATTCCGGCGGCGGAGAAAAGTACTTCCGAGCCTCGGCCTGTGCTGGCGCACGACAAGCGAAAAGCGCTGGGGCGCGGACTCGAGTCATTGCTGGGCTCGATGCGGGCAGCGGTGCATCCGAGTTCAGACAGAATTGCCGGAGCAACGGCTGGGAACGCCGGCACGGCGTCCCAGGTTAGCGCCCAAAGTACAGGCGCGAACCTGGGGAACCCGGCTGCGGGGGCAACGGACGGGCAGGCGCCGGTTCCGGGATATGTCGCTGAGATGCAGGCCGTGGCGAGGCGCGGCCCCGACGATCACGAAGTGCTTGATCTGCCCATCGATCGGATCGACGTGAATCCCCACCAGACGCGCAGCTTCACCGACGAAGAAGTCAAATCGCTGGAAGAGTTGCGCGACTCCGTGAAGGTGCACGGCGTGATCCAGCCGGTGACGGTGCGTCCGGGAAAAGACGGGCGCTACTTCCTGATTACCGGCGAGCGCCGCCTGCGCGCCTCGAAGATGGCCGGGAAGACGACGATCCCGGCGATCGTACGCATCGTGTCGGAGCAGCAGGCCGCCGAGATGACGGTGATCGAAAACCTGCAGCGGCGCGATCTGAACTGCATCGACCTGGCGCGAGCGTACATCATGCTGAGCCAGGATTTCGAACTGACGCAAGAGCAGATCGGCGTGCGGGTAGGGGTGTCACGCGAGTCAGTGTCGAATTACATGCGGCTAGCGAAGCTGCCTCACCTAGTGCAGACCTACTTACAAAACGGCTCATTAGAATTTAGCCATGCGCGGTTGCTGCTGAATCTGGACGATCCCATGCGGATGGCGAAGGCGGCGGACAAAGCCGTGGACATGGAGATGTCGGTCGACCAGCTGGAGAACTACCTGTTTGAGCAGAACTGGATGCCGAAGCCGAAGAAAGAAGGGCATCACGGAGCGCGCTGGATCGATCCGAATGTGAAGGCGGCGGAGCGGCGGCTGCAGGAGATGCTCGGCGTGCGCGTGAAGATCCGCGACCGCAAGGGCAAGGGCTCGATCACGCTGGAGTATGCGTCGCTGGAGGACTTCGACCGGGTGCTGGCGGTGTTGACGGGACAGAAAAGCAGGTCTTAGGTCTTCGGTCTTGGGTTTTGGGTATCAGGTGTCCTCAATGCTCGGCGCGATTAACTGCTTGGTCCGGCCCCCCGTTGACATCGTGCAACTAGTAAACCAAAATGTCGGCAGTCATCAGGCTTGTTCCGATCTATCTGTCTGTCTTCGAGGGCAGGACCCTTTATGACCACAACGCGGCGCGATTTCTTGGCGACTGTGGCCGCGACCGCGGGAGGGGCGATGGCCCCCGATCTGAACCACGCGCAGCAGCATGACCACGAGCACCAGGCCGTTCCCTCTGATCTCACTCTCCGCGTCAAAGCCCTCGAATCTCTTCTGGTCGAGAAGGGTTTAGTCGATCGCAGCGCGCTAGATGCGCTGGTCGATGCCTACGAGCACAAGATCGGCCCGCGCAATGGTGCTCGCGTCGTCGCGCGCGCTTGGGCCGACACGGCTTACAAGAAACGCCTTCTCGCGGATGCCGATGCCGCCATCGCTGAACTCGGCTACGGCGGCATGCAGGGCGAGCACATGGTCGTCGTGGAGAACACCCCAAAGGTGCACAATCTGGTGGTCTGCACCTTGTGTTCCTGCTACCCCTGGCCGGTGCTTGGCCTTCCGCCGGTCTGGTACAAATCTGCGCCGTATCGGTCGCGCGTGGTGATTGACCCCCGTGGCGTGCTTCGCGAGTTCGGCACGCAGCTCTCCGACGACGTTGAAATCCGCGTCTGGGACTCCACTGCCGAGATACGCTACCTTGTTCTGCCAGAGCGGCCTGCTGGTACGGACAACTTGAATGAGGAGCAGCTGGCGGCGCTGGTCACACGAGATGCGATGGTAGGCGTCGCAAAAACTATGTTCGTGCAAAAGGGGTCTTCCGCGTGAACGGCGTGCACGATATGGGCGGAATGCAAGACATGGGCCCGACCCACGATGAGCAGAACGAGCCCGTGTTTCACGAGCCGTGGGAAGGACGAGTCTTTGCTTTGCGTCGCGCCATCGGTGCGTGGCGCAAATGGAACATCGATGCTACGCGTTATGCGATTGAGCTCGTGCCGCCCGCCGACTACCTTCGGATGAGCTATTACGAAAGGCAATTCGCCGCGTTTCTCGAAATGCTAGTGCAACACAATTTCGTGACGCGTGAGGAATTGGAAAATAGCGTCCCTGCGTCAGGCTTGCCCAAGGCCACGCCGGCGTTGAGTGTGGAGAAGGCCAATATTCTGATCACAAAGGGCGTGCCAACCAAGCGCGATGTGCGGGTAGATCCGCGGTTCGGAGTAGGTCAGCGGGTGCGCGCCCGCAACGTCCATCCGGTTGGCCACACTAGGCTCCCTCGCTATGCGCGCGGCAAAACCGGGGTGATTGACCGCGATCACGGCGTCTTTGTTTTTCCGGACACCAACGCGCATTTTCTCGGCGAGAAGCCGCAGCACGTTTACTCGGTGCGCTTCGCCGCGCGCGAATTGTGGGGCGAGCAGGGCGCACCGCAAGATTCCGTTTACATCGACATGTGGGATGACTATCTTGAGCCAGCCTGATCCAACCCCTTCGCCGGAAAGTCTCGCGGCACTGCCGCCTCTGCCGCGCGATGCCGAAGGGCCAGTGTTTGGGGAGCCATGGCAAGCACAAGCTTTTGCGCTAGCCGTCAAACTCTCCGAACTGGGCTATTTCACGTGGAAAGAGTGGGCCGCCGCCCTTTCCGAGGAGCTCAAAAGCGCGGCTGATCGCGGCGAACCTGACGATGGCTCACGCTACTACGAGTACTGGCTCGCCGCACTCGAAAAGCTCGTTACGGCGAACGGGCTTACCGATCCGGCGGCTATGGTTGCGCGAAAGGAAGCTTGGGTGGACGCCTATCGACACACGCCTCATGGCAAGCCAGTTGAACTAATCCCTCATACAAACGCGAGCGCACAAAACAAATAAGAAGAACGGATAGATCAGGCGTCACTTGGATCGCCGCTCCTGGCATTGTGGTCGGATGACGTGAGTGCTTTATCGGACGCGCGCACACGGCAAAATGCGGTGGAGCAGGTGTTGGGGCGGGCGTTCGATAAAGCCGTCAGAAGGAAGCCGCTTGCGTTTGCGGCGGACGCGGTGGGTCTATGGGAATTGAATGTGGGCGGAGGAGGGACGCGGTTGACGCAGGAGCGGCGAGCAGGTGTGTGCAGGGAGCGAGTCGTCCACATTGGGCGGTTGCCGAGTGCTTGAGTGGATCAAGAAGAGAGGTGTAAAGCTGCGATTGGTTCGGGGATAAGACACAAGTGGGCGTGGCGCGGCTGGGCACGCGAAGTCTTCGAAATGGGATCGAGAGTTCATGCTGGAGCCAGCGCCAGCTTAGGTGGGGAGCGGAGTTGGATCTGAGCGGCTGTTAATCTCTCGACGATGACCATGGGGCCGCCACACTTGGGACAGAACCAATTGGGGCTTGTGTCCTGGGCCGTGGGTGTTGCAGTTTCGGTTTGCGCCGGTGCGGAGTCGAGCACAGCAAAGCACAGCGGCAAAAGTTGAGCTCTGTGGCGACTGGCGAGGAAACCGAAGTGGCGGATGCGGACAAAGCCCTTGGGGAGCAGATGTAGGAGGAAGCGACGCAGGAACTCATCGAGTGCCAGGGTCATCAGTTTCTGCTCATTGTTGTGAGCAGAGTCTCGCCAACGAAAAGTGACCTGGCCGTCGTCGAAGGCAACTAATCGATGGTTGGAGATAGCCACGCGGTGGGTGTAACGGCCGAGATACTGCAGTACATACTCGGGACCGCCGAAGGGTGGTTTGGAGTAGACGATCCAGTGTGTTCGGAACAGTGGCCGGAGCCAGGCAGCGAAGACTTTGGTCTGAGCGAGCAGTGCCAGATTGCCGGAAAGGTGAAGCTGGCCATGCTCAAAGGCTGACTTGAGAGCGTCGACGAACTTGCCGCGAAAGACGCGTCGGAGCGCCGCGATAGGGAGAAAGAATCGAGGATGGGATCGAATCCAGCGGGTGCGATCGAGCGAGAGCCCGCCGGAGGGAACGACACAGTGGACATGGGGATGAGCCTGGAGCTTCTGATTCCAGGTGTGCAGTACGCTGAAGAACCCAATCTCAGCGCCAAGATGGACGGGGTTGCGAGCCACCTCCAGTAGAGTCTCCGCGCTGGCCCGAAGTAGCAAACCATAGATGACTTTCTTGTTTTGTAGAACTAGGGTAGCCAGTTGTGGCGGGAGAGTGAAAACGATATGGACGTAGGGTGTGGGCAGAAGTTCACGGCGACGCGCCTGGATCCAACGCTCACGGGCGCCGGTCTGACACTTCGGACAATGGCGATTACGGCAACTGTTATACGAGATGGCAGCGCGGTGTCCACAGCGCGTGCACTCATCGATGTGACCGCCGAGTGCAGCCGTACGACACCGTGAGATGGCCAGCAGGACCTTAATATGGGTCCAGCGGAGCCACTGACGGTTGCGTTCGAGGAACGCTGTTCCTGCGCAGCGGACTAGGTCGGCCACCTCCAGGAGTGGCCGACTCATCTATCCCTCCGGCAGTGATCTGCCTTTCAGCACCAGCGAGTCCAGAGGACTGGCCGTCGCGTGTAAGTGGCGCTGCGAGAGATGGAGATAGCGAGCAGTCTCCTTCAGATCGTGATGACCTAACAAAATCTGAATCGTGTGGAGGTCAGCGCCGGCTTCCAGCAGATGGGTGGCGAAGCAGTGGCGAAGTACGTGGGGATACACGTGCTTCTTTATCCCCGCGCGATGAGCAGCGTATTGGCAAGCATGACGCGGCGTTTTGGTGTCCATGGGCAGATCACCGCTGTGCCAGCGGTTCCCAGGAAAGAGCAATATGGATTTTCTGCGCAAGCGCCTCCAGTGTGCGCGGAGTTCGTCGAGCAGGATGGGGCTGAGCATCACGTCACGGTCCTTGCGCCCTTTGCCGCCTTGGATGTGAATCACCATCCTTTTGCTATCGATGTCGCTGATCTTCAGGCGTGTTAACTCGGCGTTGCGCACACCGGTGGCATAGAGAGTCATGAGGATAGTCCGATGAAAAGGTGTGCAAGCCGCCTCGATGAGCTGCGCTACTTCTTCCTGGCTGAGAATCGTGGGCAGGCGGTGGACCTTTTTCGGATAGGGCGTGTCAGCAATGCTCCACGGCCTTTTCAGGGTCTGAATATAGAAGAAGCGCAGGGCACAGAGATGGTTCGTCACGGCGCCAGGTGACAACTTCTGCTTGCAAAAGAGTTGAGCTTGATATTCGCGGATATGTTGTGGACCTAAACGATCCGGAGAGCGGTGGAAGTACTGGGCGAAGCGTTCGACATGGCGGATGTAATAGTTTGTGGTAGCCTCAGAGTAATGACGACGCTGGAGTTCCTCCAGCATTATTTTGCGTAGATGGGTCACGGGCACCTCCTTGTGACCTACACTTTACCGAAAGCGTCACTGCTGCCGACCTCATCCACGCGGCAGCGTCCGCCGCGCGAGCGGCTTCGTTCTGACGAGCAATCCGGAACTCCATTGGGCTGCGGTTCGGGCTCTGATGGTCTGAGCTTCCAGGTTAGCGTCCAAAAGGCGGACGCGAACCTGAGGCACCGTCGGGTGGATGCGAGGCTCACTCCGTTTCACGAATCAGATTGTGGGTAAGGAGACCGAAACGAATCGAGACGGTTGCTTCTTCGCGAAAACGACTTGCCGGATATAGAATGCGCGGCGCAGTCGAGATGACGGCGCGTGGAAGGGAGTGAGTTCGAGATGAGCGGAACGTTCGCGCGTTCGGGTCAAGTCGGATACGGACGAGCATGGGGCAGGACGAGCTCAGGAAAGGAAAGAAGAACGTCTGCTCTTCGGGAATGCACGTTTTCGGGAGTCAGGTCAGATCGAGAAGAAAGAAGAAGAGAGAGAAAAAACTTACGGAGGAGCATAGAGAAATGAAGAAATCAATGCTGATGATGGGGGCTGTAGCGACGTTGGTGGTGGGCTGGTGTATCGGGCGTGTGCAGGGACAGCAGGATCAGAAAGTCATTTTCGTTTCGTCGGCGAAGGCAAGTTATCAGGAGACGAACAAGGGCGTCTCAGGCGCGACGCTCTGGGGCGACCCAACCCAGGGAGCGCATGCGACGTTCACCAAGTTTGCGCCGGGCTACGATGCGGGGATGCACACGCACACAAATGATGTCTGGATCGTGGTGGTGAAGGGAGCGTATCTCTACAAGGATGAAGCTGGGGAGAAACGGGTGGGCGCGGGAGATTTCCTGCGCGTTCCCGGCGGACACAAGCACTGGAGCGGAGGCGACAAGAAAGAGGGTGCGGTGTTCTATGAAGAGTCGTCGGGCAAGTTCGATCTCCGCCCCAGCCGTTCAGTTTAAAGGCTCCGGCTGGTACGTCACCGACTACGCCAAGAAATCCACTTCGCCGGGTTCTTCCGGCGGCGATTCTGTCCCCCCCGGCTCCAAAGACAAGAAAGACGACAAGTCCAAAACGGATAGCGGGTCTAACGAGAGTTCGAGCAAGGAAGGCTCGTCGAAGGACTCCTCGAAGAAAGAGAGCTCTTCCAAGGAAGGTCCGCGCCGAGGGTCTGGCCGGCACAAATAGAGCGGCTTCGTTCGACAAAATCATCGTATGTCCCCGCGACGCGAAATGACCCGGCCGGATAGGCCGATTGATTTCGATCACCTCATCCGCGATCCCGCGCAGGAATGCGCGATCGTGCGTGGCGATCAGGTAACCAAACGAACCGCCCCGCAATAACCGTTCGAGCCAGGCAATGCCAGGCAAGTCCAGATGGTTCGTTGGCTCATCGAGGAGCAGCAGGTCCGGACAGCGTCCACAAGTTCTCGGGCCAGGGACAGCCTTTTTTGCCAGCCTCCCGATAGGATGGCAGCAGGCCGATCGGATTCGATGAAGCCGACCTGCGTCAAGATCGTGGCCGCCCGCGTGTCGCGCTCGTGCTGCTGTGCTGCTAGCTGATCAAAAGTGTATCGAGCGTTCGTAAAACTACAGCTCGCGAAGAACTGATGCTCAGCCAAGTCTTTAATGAAATCGCGCATCTTGCCCGACATAGCATTTCGGCGCTGCTGGGCTTTTAGCGTCGTGCCATTTTGAAAGCGAAGAAGCATTTCGCGTACTTCGTCTTCATCAGTATCTGACAAAATCACGACGTTGGCCCGGTGAGCCTTTTCAACCTCAGCGTTAGGTTAAAAGAATTGGCAGAAAAGCACAGGAAGTAAATCATACGATACCGAAAGCCTGTTAGACGGTGTTTACCGAAGGGTTTTCGAGGCTCGGTAGGACAATTGAAGGAGAAGAATAATGGCATTACGAAAAGTTAGAAAGTTTATCCAAGATCGTCAGAGGACCGTTTCAAGACGATTGGAGCGGAACGTTTTGGAAGGGGAGACTGGTAACTCGGGAATTATCGATGCAGCGACGGTCATAATTGACAGCGAGTTGTTTGTGAACGAACGGCTGTCGTTGAGGGACGATTTTGTAAGTAACTTTAGGAAGATGAGCGAAGGTGAAGGCACAATTATAGCAATGGTCGTGGCGCTGGAGTAAGAGTGCAGGGAAGGGGATCAAGGCATGACAGAGACTTCGGATAGATCAAATAGATGGAAGCCAACACTCATACGTTCATTTCGAATCAGTGAGGATCTGGAGGAAATGATCAAGCAAGAGTGTAAACGGCGTCAGACAGATTTTAGTTCATTCATGAGAGCCGCTGCGCTGGGAGCGATGCGCAATCGAACGTATCGTGGTGGAGACGTAACTTCGTAGTACGCTTGTTCCGCGATTTCCAAATATTAAAATAGGTATTGGCGCGTTGCGGTTGAACCATTCAGCGTGGCTCTATCTAGCATCGCTTTGTGGGTAGTCGCACTTCGTCGAGGACATCAGCGATATAGATTGGATTTCAGCGATTGCGGGATCTGCGACTGACCGTCAGCGAAGTGCGCCCTTTAACCTCTCGTTGTTCTAGGGTGGTCTGTTTGACGATTGCCCGCGTTGTTCGCGCATCCGGTTGAAGCGGATCACCTTTACACATGGACTGGGTTTAAAGGCGCATGAACGAGCGAAAGCAGCGCCCGCTGTCCACGAAATCGCGTCATTAGGAAGGTTCGTTTACGGGGTGGCGTGATCAAGATCGCGCGGTTGACATGCTGCCGTTAACGGATTTGGACAGTGTTTTCACCACGGGCGGGGAGTGCCGATCCAAAATATATTGCTATCGGCTACTATTCGCGGCCAAGTCATTGATTTTACTACACGTTTGGTCTTAAAAGCCAACGATCAGGTGTCCCGATCGCCGGCCGGAAACACCGATTTCGCAACCATTTTCGACGCTAACTCATTTGTTGCATTTGTGACTATCTGCCACTAAGTCCAATAATTCCTGGCGCAATGCGCTTGCGAACTGCTCCAAGAATGTCTAAAGATGGATCAGTTCACGCCAAAAATCTTTGGAAAACAATGGCTAAAGCCGATCTGCGGCTCGTCACCCCGCTCACTGTAAATGGATCAGTTGGCTTCCGACAGCCGCCGAAACGGAAGCCGAACGCCGCATTCCGAAGCCGGGAATATCTCACCGATTCCGAGGTTGAGCGGCTGATCAAAGCCGCCGGCGCTAATCGGTACGCTCATCGTGACGCCACGATGGTCCTGATCGCCTATCGGCATGGGCTGCGGGTTGCAGAGCTTGTGCGATTGCGTTGGGAAGCAATCGATTTCAAGGCCGGCACTATTCATGTCAGTCGAGTGAAAGGTAGCTCCGCCTCGGTCCATCCGTTGTCAGGCCGCGAGCTGCGCGCACTGCGCCGGCTGCAGCGCGAGCAGAATCCGTCTTCGCCATTCGTCTTCATCAACGAGCGCGGCGCGCCGTTCGCACCCGCTGGCTTTCGCATCTTGATCGCTCGCTTGGGCGCCGCTGCCGGCCTGGATTTCCGCGTACATCCGCACATGCTGCGACATGCGTGCGGCTTCGCCCTAGCCAATCGCGTCGGCACCGACACCCGGCGGCTCCAAGAGTGGCTCGGGCATCGCAATATCCAGCACACCGTCCGCTATACTGAACTGTCGCCGGCACGTTTCAGAAACTTGTGGCCCGACTGATTTGGCCGCGCTAAATTGTAGTCTTCCTGGGCATTTGCATTAGCAGTCGTCGGCGAACGGTATGTCGCCGACGCGAAGTGTTATGGCCGCTCCTGCTTTGAGCACTATCGTCGACCTAAGAAGCAACGGCGAATAAAAACATGCCGGTCACCGCGGCTAAGGCGCAATTAAAAGATCGGGCATTGCCGAAGCTGAACGAGGCGAAGCCAACCAAGGTTGATGCGCCAACCTCCGAATGGATAACACGGAGAGGGGACGTCATTCGCGAATAGAGCCACTGCTAAACATAGAAAAGGGCACACTTTACTGTGAGGGCATCAAATTTCAAAACGTCGTGACAGGGAGTAAATCAATGACGAGCATCGACTGGAAGAACATCTCTCACGCTGCCACTGCGTTCTTCGCGCCTGCTTTGGCGCAAGCTCGATAACGCCTCTTCAGGCTGCCGATTACGATGTCGGTTCGATCCACATCACCGCACCCTGGGCACGCGCGACGCCAAAGGGCGCTTCGGCGGGCGCCGCCTACGTCACGATCGCAAACAAGGGCACGGTGCCGGATCGCGTCACCTGCGTGTCGAGCGACGTCAGCGCTGGGTGTCAAATTCACACCATGGCCATTGAGAGCGGCGTGATGAAAATGCGGCATGTTGAAGGAGGTCTGGAAATATCAAGCCGGGCGAGACCGTAACGCTAAAGCCCAGCAGGGCAAGATGGTCGAGGTGACGCTGCAATTCGATAAGGCCGGAACGGTCAAAAATCGAGTTCCCCGTCGCAGTTATTGGGGCTGCAGCGCCCGGCACTCCATCAGGCGACGGTCACATGATGGAAGGTCATGGCGGCATGATGCAAATGGACAAGCACTAACCGAATTAACTGACGGGTCAAACCGCCCAAGCTTGCTCGCCACGGAGTGTTCATCGTAGTTTCCAGAAAGCATCACTCCTTTCCAACGGATGCTTTGCGTGCCAATGTGCCGGTGTTTCCGCTCACCGCGAGGTCGCGACTAGCGAATTGGGGCGCTAGCGATAAGTTAAGACGAGCATCAGTGAGGCCTACACCATGCTAAGCCTGCGGACGGTTGTTCTGGTCGCGGTGCTCAGCGCTCTCGCCATACCTGCCAGGGCACAATCCATGCAGGTCTATGGTAAGACCGGTTATCTCGGCGAATATGAACTGAGTGGCACCGTCTCCGAGCAAACTGCCAATGGAAGGAAAGAATATTCGGGACCGTTGGTGGCGAAGCACGTTGGCTTGTGCGCTCACGACGGTCCGAAGGAAACGACCGGTCAAATTAGATTTCACGTAACCGATTCCTCAACCCGCGCTATTGCAACGCTGGTGTTCGAAGGAATCGAGTGTACCTGGGAAGGGGTTCTCTCGGAGTCGTATCATGGCTTCATGAATTGCGCCGATAAGACCAGCCTTCCAGTCAGACTATGGATTAAATGAGCCACGACTTCAGGGCGCCGCCATCGCGTAGGCCTGAATTGCGAGGCAAACCACATACGACCGTCGGCACGGGACGCGCGCGACGATGAACTTATGTCTGTTTGCCCGCCGGAGCTGACTCCCACGGGCTCTTCAACACGCAACACAGTCCTAGCAATAGCACAGAGGTCGATGGCAATCCGTCAGGGGCTGCAGCAACAAGAGCAGCCTAACTATTAAAGTTCGGATTCTTTCGCTTTTCTTAAGATCCGAGAGCAACGTCAGATGCTCGTTTATCATCCCTAAAACCAGTTTGGTGGCGTTGATTGTCCCTTGGTCCTTGCCCTCTTTCAGGTAGTCTTCCTAAATCGCCTGCAGCATCACATGACCCTGAATTTGGGCGGAGATAAACTCGCGGTCGAATACCTCACCACCCCGTGTTCTTTAGCGCATCAATGGCATCAGCGACGTCCCGTGGCGGGTTCGAAGGGGTAAGATTCGGATCCATTGTTTTCAGGATCACAGCAACGGCGGTCTGCTCGTCCCGCTCGAATTTTGCAAATTCTTTCACTTTTGGCCTGTGGGCCTTTTCCAAGGCGAGTTTAGCCATCGTTAGGCTCGCGGTTCCAATCGTCGCAGTTTTTTCCGCGTAAGTCTTTTCAGCGTCCCCTAAAGCGGGCGAAGTCCAATTCTCGCTTTGCGCGAGAACAGGGCCAGCTGCCATTGCTTACAACGCGATAGCCACGCTATCCAACTGCCTGTCAGAATTTGTCTTGATTGCCTGAATATCGGGCGTGCGTATTGCAGATAAAACTGGAGATTTGATCCCCGACGGTGAGATAGGTCGCCAGAACCAAAATCGATCCCCCGAGCAGGCACAAGCCCAGCCACAGTGCCCCGTGTATAACTTCCCTTTTCAGTTTGCTATTTGCCGCAATATCTTGGGATCGCATGGCAAGGTCTCATTCGCTGGGCTCAAGCCGATGCACAACACGCACCATCCTTAGCCGCTGAATTTCTGAATGGAAAGATCCCCGTGGGGCGACGCACTGGCCGGCATGTGGCTCGCGAGCAGAGCCACTATTCCGCACGTGAGAAGCCCCGTCGAGATCAGCCATGCCTTCCTCCCATTGAAATTGGCGCGGAACAATCCGGCGCATGATGGAGTTTTGCGATGTGCGAAATTAGAGTTGGCGTGGTTGAGGGAGAGGGTCATTCGAGGAGAGTGTCATGAGACGAGTGATTTATGCGATCTCTTCCGCAGCGATCATCTCCATGGTCGCATGCGCAATGTCAAATGCCGCACCCATGGCGCCAATTTCAACGGCCACGGTTCCTAAAGCCGATAATCTTATTCAAGTGGGTTATTACTATCATGGGCGTTACTATCCGTATCACCGGCATGTGCGTTATGATCATCGAGGCTATTATGCACGGGCTCGCACCTATGGTGGGCATGGGCTCTCGCTCCCGATGCTCGAGAATGTGCCGTAGCGACCGGCAGATCCCGGGCGCGAGCCCGTAAATAGCCGGAGCCCCCAGCCCCGACCCTCGCCTTCTATTAGTTTTTTGAGCCCGAGTTTTCTGAGCTGATGAAGCGGAATTTAAAATGCCTAAACGCTGCAACCGATGCGACAAACCACAACAGCAGTTGCACTCACCTTGGTAGTCGTCGGGGCGATAGTGTCCAATCGAAGAAACCGCGTCCAAAGCAACTACATTTCCAAGTTGCCTGATTTCGCCGCGGCGTAGCGTTCGTTCAGGGCATTCCAGTTCACAACATTCCACCAAGCTTTCAAATAGTCGGCGCGGCGGTTTTGGTAATGAAGATAGTAGGCATGTTCCCACACGTCGTTGCCGAACAATGCCCGCTTGCCGTCCATTAATACTGAATCCTGATTTGGCTTAGTTTCGAGGGCGAGTCTGCCGTCGCGTGTGACGGTGACGAGTGTCCAGCCCGAGCCGAAGACCCGCAGGCCGTTTGCATTAAGATCGCTCTGAAGTTTCTCCAGACCGCCGAGATCGCGCTCAATCGCAGCGGCAAGCTCGGGCGAGGCTTTGCCACTCGCCGGGCTCATGATCTGCCAAAACATCGTATGGTTGACGTGCCCGCCAAGATTGTTGCGCACGCCGGTACGGATTTGTTCCGGCAATTCATTGAGTTTCGCCAAAACCTCTGCCGGAGCGGCGGCGGCGATCTGCGGATAATCCTTCGCGATCGTGTTGAGGCTTGCAACATAGGCGCCGTGATGGCGATCATGGTGAATTTCCATCGTTAGGGTGTCGATATGTGGCTCCAGCGCATTCGTGGGGTAGGGGAGCGGTGGAACCGTGAACGGTCCCGAGATCGCAGCCGGTGACGCGGTTTGTGCGATGACCGTACGCGGAGCTAGCGCTGCGGCTGCAGTTGCAACGATGAAGCGGCGACGATTCAGAGACATGGCGCTCTCCCGAGAGGTTCGAAAAGGAACGGGCGGCAGCCTACCCCGCAATGATGGGCTAGTCGTCTCGCAGGATCGGGCCGTGCGTCACAAAAATGCGAGGACGTCCGCCACTGAATTGGAGGATTTTCCCAAACCATGGCTCAGGTGCCACCGGCCTGAGGTCGGCGGCACGTGAATGTAAGCCCGGGCGCGAGCCAAACCCTGTGCGCCAAGATCGTCAGCAGCATTGAGCAGCTTATGCATTCCATTTGGGCCGTGTTATATTTTTATCATGGTCGGCATAAGAACGCTGATACGTACCCGATGGTCAGGGAGCCTTTTGGCGGCCTGTGTCGCCTGTTTGCTCGCCTTCCAGGCTCTGGTTGCAAGCGTCGGGCTGGGCATGTCGACCGCATCGCCGCTTGGGCAGCCCTCGTTCGACATCTGCGGTGCTTTGACTATCAATGGCCCGGATGCATCCGCGCATAACAACGGCACGGACCCATCCGGCCATCCATTGCAATGCCCGTACTGCTTCGTCGCCGCGCAATGCACTGCTCACCCGACGATGGTCGGCGACGCAAAGGTCTTCCCCGCATTCGCGGGGCGCGGTGTTGCCGCCGCACTCTATGCCAGCGTCAACCACCGTGCCGTCTATGGTCGGCTTCACCGCACGACCGGGGATCCGCGCGGGCCGCCTTCGTTCTCCGTCTGACGCTCGCGACCGGCGGCTCCATTGGCTTGGAGCTACAACCCTTGCGGTTTCGGAGGACACCATGCGCGTTCTTTTGCACGTCATCACGACAGCTTTGCTGACCGTTGCTACCTCATCATTGGCATTCGCTCAGGTCGCTTCAATTCAAGTCGAGCAGCCTTGGTCCCGGGCGACGCCGGCGGGCGCTAGCACCGGAGCAGTTTATCTGACGATTGCCAACAAATCGCACGACGCGGATCGCCTGCTCGGCGCGTCGTCGAACGTCGCCGACAAATCGCAAATTCACGAGATGAAGGTCGTCAACGGAATCATGGAAATGCGCGAGGTTACGGGCGGCCTGCCTGTTCCTGCCGGCGGGTCCGTCGAGCTGAAACCGGGCAGCTATCACGTCATGCTGATTGGTCTGAAAAAACCGCTCCAAGCCGGTGAGACAATTCCGCTCACACTGGATTTCGAAAAGGCAGGAAAGGTTTCCATAACGGTGCCCGTCCGGGCGATGGGGGCAGGACATGAAGACATGCCCGGCATGGGCCACATGGATATGAAGTAATGAGTCAGCGCAAAGGTCTGGTGGCGGCAGCGGTCATGGTTGCTGCCATTGCCGTCTCTGCGGGTGCCACCGCAATGTGGATGGGCCTTTCCTTGCGGGCCCAAGTGCAATCCAGCACCAAGGTCGGAGGGCCATTTACGCTAGTTGATGACACCGGTGCACAAGTCACTGAGGCTGCCCTCAAGGGCAGGCCCACAGTAATGTATTTCGGCTATACGTTCTGTCCCGAGGTCTGTCCGACCACACTCACTGAGCTGACACAATGGATCCGGATGCTCGGGCCGGACGCTTACAAATTGAACTACGTGTTCGTGACGGTCGATCCCGAGCGCGACACACCAAAGGTGATGCACGATTACGTGTCCGCCTTCGACCCCCGCATCCGCGGCTTTACCGGAACTCCAGATCAGATCGCCAAGGTTGCGGGCGAATTCCGCGTTTACTACAAGCGGATTCCGGCCTCGGACGGCGGCTATGGTATTGATCATACCGCCGGCCTTTATCTTATGAACTCGAAGGTCAGATTTTTGGGGTTTATCCCCTATCAAGAGAAGACCGATACGGCGGTCGCCAAGTTGAGGAAGCTTATCGCAGCGGGCGCCCCTGAGTTCTGAGACGAAGTGCAACACCCCTGCCGATTTGATATCGGCCGGTTGATCAAGACCTTAGGGAGTGTTGCAATGCGATGCTATTCGCATCTGTCGGATTCGCGCAAGCGATCGGCCGTTCCGAAATCGACGATCTCGCGCGAACTCTCACGCAATAAGTTGCCGAGCGGACGCTACTCGCCGCTTCACGCCGCCGGAGCCTATCAATTGCGCAGGCGGCGTGAAGCGCTGATCGAACGAGATCGCGTCCTACGGACCTTCGTTGTCGACCGCCTCGCGGAGGGGTGGACCCCGGAGCAAATTTCCGGCTGGCTGAAGGGAGGAAACGAACGTCGTCTGCGGGCCGTGGGTTGCGAGACGATCTACGCATTCCTCTATCGGGCAGCCCAAAGGGCCGAGCAGTTGTGGCGTTATCTCACGCGTCGTCACAAACGCCGCCGGCCACGCCGATCGAGACCTTCGCAAGATACCATCAAGGATCGCGTCTGCATCCACGAACGGCCCAAAACTGTCGACGGCAGAACCGAGGGCGGCCATTGGGAGGGTGACCTCATCATTTGTAAGCGCACACGGCCGGTGCTCGTTCTGCATGAGCGCAAATCTCGCGTGACGCTCGCCGCCAGGCTTGCCGGAAAGACCCCAGCAGCTGAGACCATTTCGGTCATGCTGGCGGTGTTCGCTCGGATCGAACCCGCGCTGCGCAAGTCCATCACTTTCGACAATGATACCGCCTTCGCTCAGCACGCCTTGCTGCGCACCATGCGCGCCATGACCACTTGGTTTTGCGATGCCTATGCCTCGTGGCAAAAGGGCGGGGTCGAAAACGCCAACGGTCGATTACGCCGCTGGTTGCCTCGCCAGATCGACATCGACCAAGTGTCCGACGAAGAAATCCAGGACATCGTCATCACCGCCAATCTGACGCCCAGAAAGTGCCTGGGCTTCAAGACCCCTTTCCAGGCGATCCTCAAAGAGCTTGGCAAAGACGTGCAAATCCGGTTCGCATAGCCCTGTTGCACTTGGCTCTAAAATCCAGGCCCGGCGCGAGGCCGGGGCTAGAAGTGTAGGGCGCGTACTCATAAATCCGGTTCTGTTAAGCGCGGCTTGCTGAATGTCCGCTTTGCTCCTTGTCGGCTCAACCAGTCGATGCAACACAGGCGTTAAATCTCTCCGCTGGGGTTTCGAATGTCAAAGTCTTACGTGGCCGTTCGTTGAGCTGACGAGCTACTTTGTTCAGATAAGTTTGCGAATGCACCGACAAGTCGGTCCCCTTCGGGAAGTACTGCCTCAGCAGTCGATTGGTGTTTTCATTGGAACCGCGCTGCCACGGACTTTGCGGATCGCAGAAGTAAACGTCGATGTTGGTCGCTAAGGTAAAACGTCGATGATCCGTAAGCTCCTTGCCTCTGTCCCAGGTCAAGGACTTATACAGCTCATTGGGTAGCGTCTTTGCCTGCTTGATGAGTGCGGAGATGACCGTCTGTGTGTCCTTGTTGGCGATCTTCATCAAGATCACATAACGCGTATGACGCTCGACCAAGGTCGCGATGTAGCTGTTCTTTGACCCGGACAGGAGATCGCCTTCCCAATGACCAGGGACCGCACGATCTTCAACCGCCGCGGGCCGCTCACGGATTGACACGATATCCTTGATTTGCCCCCGTCTATCGCCATTCGGGTCTGTCCGCAGAGATCGGCGGATCGTCCGCTTCGATCGAAGGTGACCAAGCAGCTCTTTCTTAAGCACGCCGCGGGTTTGAACAAATAGGCTGCGATAGATCGTCTCGTGTGACACGTGATTACACTCATCGCCACGACGCCATCTCTTGAGCCAACCGGCTATCTGCTCGGGCGACCAGTTTAATCTGAGCTTGCTCGCTACCGCCTGCCGGAGCCGTGGATTGTTCGCCAACTTACAACGTTTCGGACGACGGGCTCGGGCCCAGGCCATCTCATCCGCCAGCGCTGCTCGGTATCGATCATAGCCGCCATTCCGGTTGAGTTCTCGGCTTACCGTCGAAGGCGATCGACCCAGCAACCGAGCCATCGATCGTGCCGACTGAGCCGCCGCAATCCCTCTGGAGATCTCCTCGCGCTCCGAGAGCGTCAATGCCAGTCTCGAGCGACGCCGTGCCGCAGGACGAATCCCACCGTGCGGAGCAAGCTGGAAATAAATAGATGATGACGGCTTACTAAACGCTCGCCCAATCGCTTTCAGCAACTCCCCACGCTGCCACCGATCCCACAACTCCGTCTTCTCTGCCGCAGTGAAACCTCGATGAAATCCTTGACTGATCACCAGACACTCCATCTTTTGTGTCTAAGATAAAGTGTTGCGTCGATCAGTTGAGATCACCACCTTCATCGGACAGTTGCGCATATGTACGGCCGCCCTTGGCACGCTTCCTCGGTGCGTGAGTGCCGCCGATGAAGGCGAATTTGTTAGGCTCTACGCTGCTTTCGTAGCGACCCGTTCCGTTGCCATTGAGGCTGCACGATGGACCATGTCGTCGAGACTAATGCGGCTGAGCGCCTGTCCGAATTCCTGCTCGGCGGCTGAGAGAACCGGAAGCACGAGTTTGGCGACAAGCTCCGAGTTCGGCTCTTCTCCGGCTTCGTGGACGGTGCTGGCGGCGCGCAGAATATCGTTTGCCGTCACGCCATGGCGTTCGCGCGCAAGTTCATAACCGCCATGTGGCCCGCGGATGCCCTTGAGGATGCCGCCGCGCACCAATGATTGGAGCACCAATTCCAGATGACGCGGGGGCAAGCCATGGCGCGTTGCGAGGGTCTTGGCGGAAATCGGCCGACCATCCCTTTGCAACGCCACCTCCACGACCACGGCGATGGCAAGGAGTCCTTTGCGTGGGAGTATCGTCATCAAGGGAAACGTCGGATGATTGAGATAGTTTCGTTGAGGGCAGGAAATCCCTCCAAAGCACCCGCCCAAGCAATCGCGCGCGTGGAATTCATTTCTAAATTATCGATGAGGTGAACGCCGTGTTCGGCCACCATTGAACGCAGGTCCGCCTTCAATGGCTGTACAAACAAAAACGACGTCGCTGCTGTAGCTCTCCGTTCAAAAGCGCGTGGACGACATATGGCCACCGCGCGGACGCGGAAGGGCCCTAACCCAAGCCCCGCGCGGGAGGTGAGCGGGCGAAATTCTCTCGGCGAAGCCCCGCTTCAGCGGGTGGTCTTCGAGAAGGGCGAGCGAGGCTCGGTGCCCCAATCCCAGAGTGCGGGAACGGCTTCACGTCCGTCGCGGTATCGGCCCCCAGTAACTGCAGCGGCCCAGGCAGCGATGGCGCCGAGCAAGGCGGCTGCGCCGGCCATGAACGCCAAAATGACTGCACTACTGCGGGCACGGTTGATGTCCTGCTTTGCGCGAGCAGCCACATCATCCACGCGACGCTCGGCATCCGGTGCTGCCGTTCCGGTATCGGCCGCGATGAGTTTAGCCAGGTAACCGCGATCTGTAGGATCCATTCCGCTGTGGCTCGACGTGGTGAGAAGGATGCGCGCAGCCTCCGCCCGGTCGTAACTCAGGTCCCCCCCGGTCCGCCTCTCGGCGCCCCGAAACAAACGATCGAGTTCATAAGCAATGAGAACTCTCTCCTGGAACCGAGGCTGTCGCATTGGGTGTAGCAGCCGCAACGCCTGGCGCGCGAGATAACAGCGGCAGGCTCACTGCCGCGAGAACGCCCGCAAGGAGAGTCGCGATGCCCCAAACGATAATGCCGTGCATTCCGTCTTGGAATTCAGGGAACTCGGTCGCATCGAATCGCCGCTGCATGCGACCGGCGATGTAACCGCCAAGTCCATAAGAAGCGAGTGCTACTAGCACGACGTAGAGCCCTGACAAGAGGACGAGGGCAAACGAAGTATCGCGCCACGCGGGAGATGCGGAGCTGATTGCCAAGCCAATAGCCAACCCAAAGCTGTTTAGAACGAAGGCCAATGCAGCCGCTGCAATTGCGCCGGCAATAATTGGCCCCCAGCTCAGCCTAAAACCGGTTGCGACGACTTGCTCCGGCGTCTCTGAAATCGTCATTCTTATTTCTCACGATCAGTGCAGTCCGAGAAAGGACAGAATTGCCATGATCACAACGATCAGGCCGATGAGATAAATCAATCCGTTCATAGGCACCTCATGCGTCTCTAAATAGGCCCGTTTCACATAACCTTCTAGTACAGGTATAGTTCCGGATCCGACGACAACCCGCACAGAAAACAATCTCGCTGCGGCGCACCTATCCGCAATCGCCGTCACAAACACGTGCAAGAGTCGCGTCTGCCAAGCGGTGTCTTATCGACATGTGTTTGTTGAACTCGCAATGAGCCGACTGCGAAAACCACGGTGCACCCGCAAAAGAAGAAGTCGCCATTCTAAGACGCCCCATTGACCGCCAGAAAATAGACCCAGGGCAGTCCACGCTCCCTGTTAGGGCGGCTAACAGAGTGCCGTCGAAGGGGTCAATGATGCCGACGAGGGAGGTTCCGCAGTACCGGCACTGGAGCAAACAAGTCTCAAAGCCAGAGCTATCAACAAACGGAAACGCCGCTTTGTGGAATACCAAAGCTAGCGTCCCCCGCGAGCCCTTCCGGAGCGCCGGATTCGCATGGGAGAGCTAATCAAGCCGATATAAGCATGAATAAAGCGTCTAGCGTTTCGATTAAGACGCGACGGTCAACCCACGCGAGACTCGTCCAACCGCAGTAATTTATGCCAGCACACCGGGTTGGGCATCCACGTCTGGGTGTTCGCGCCTTCACTCCGTCAGCTTGTGGAACGCCACTAGAAGACGGCCCAGGACTTATCCGAAAGTGTATTTCACTAACCGGAATCGGTACTTGCGGAACTTTTGCTCCGTGGCTATTTCGGCTGCGGGCGTCGGGGCCATAGATGGCCCAACCATGTCAATTCCTGCGTACGATCCAGTTGCAATTGCCGTCCTGGGTTTCGGTATCGTCCTGGCTGCCGGGCTAGCTTTTGCCTTTTGACCCGAAGCGTATTCGTGGCTCCCGCCCGCAACCCCATTTGCTGCCGCTGAAGCACATTCTTCACTAAACGTTGCCGGCCCCGATGAATTGACGCTCGGTCCTCAAGTTTTTCCGCACCGGCTCCGGCAATTTTACGATGTTGGCAGCGCTGCGCGTGGCCTCGTCACGGCTCAGCAAACGAGCAGCTAAACCGGGACTTGTGTTGTCGAATGGAAAATAATCCGCCCTCTCACTATGGACCAAGAGCTTCGAGAACTTCTTCAAGAGTTTTACGCAACGCGCGCTGCGCCTCGGCCTCATTTTCGGCATCACTTCCTTGATCCGCAAATTGGACCGTATAGGTATATTGGCCGGTCCCAATCCCGACCTTCACTGTAGCTATTACGCGCGCGCCGACCTTCTTGGCCTCAACGGTTATCATGCCGCCTCCTTTCCACTTGTGTGCGATGCCATATCCACTCGATAATTCAGAGCGGCGGAAAACGGCGTGACGTCGCGGTAGCTTCGGAACGAAATGAAGCCGATCCATCTCCTTCACAGTGTAGAGGTCCACCGATTACTCTAACCGTCGCTCCTATCTTGTACTCCGGCGCCAACTTTTGCCACAGTACCGCCTCCTGCAGTGTGAGATACCATTGTCTGCTGCTGAGTTGGCAGTGCTGTTCATCGTCGTGCATCACGCCACCACGCAACAAAACAACCTTGTCGCCTTGCATTCCGCCAAACTGAATAGTCGTAAAGCCGGTTGGCCGGGTGCGGCCGAATACGTCGGCACGGCCAAAAACGTTGCATACTTTCACGACCCTCTACGATCATGTTCGCGACACGAATTGGGGCATCCGGAGCAAGCGCGGCACCGTCACCACGATGCCGAAGCAATGTTGGGTCAAGCAGTTGGGCACGGCCTAAAGGGCGGGCGGTAAAAGGAAAGCCCCGCTCCGAGTGAACGGGGCCCACGACGGGATTTTTTGCTTTGGGCGGCTGCATGGTCCCGCTGCGTATTCTAAATTCACGGACCGCGACGTAAGTTCCTGCCGTTGTTCGGTTCGGCTGGCACCCGCCAAAGCGCTAACGCGTCTTCGGTAAGCTGCTGCTCTCGTTCCATCAGCCACCTAAATTCGCATCTTTGGCCGCTGCGAGTCGGTACGCCAAAAGGAAGCCCCGGCGAGCGCGCTTAGCGGGCCGGGCCGCCGATTTGCGGCGACCCGATGCCGCGGCGCATGATCCCCGTTCCACTGATTGCTGCCGTACGGCTCGTCGTGGGAAGCGAGGTTGCACCGCGCGCTGGTCCCCCCGGAGCTACTGGCCGGGTGTTGACGCTTCCAATTCGTGACGTTGCTCCATGCTGGACGGAGAAGGTCTCCGGTACATTCGGCCGGGAATTTGGCAACGGCGGCGCCGTCCGAGAATTGATGTTGTTAGGTGGAACGGACACTCCGATTGAATTGCGCACGGTCCCGCGTCCCGAAGCCCTCGGCCTTACTCCCTCAACTTTCTCGGATTTGCTTTGCGACTGGCTCTTCCCCTCGCGACTTACCTGATGCGCGGGCCGGGCCAGCGATGCATCCCCGTAATCCAGGATGGAAAGCACGAAAACACCCGCCAGTAAGTAGCCAATTCTACTCTTTCTTGTGGGCATCGCGGCGCTCCGAAAAACAAGGGCGAACCAACGTGCGGCTGCCTGGGCGGCGGCACGGGACCCCTGCGGTTTAGGCGTCCTTGCGGGTAGGGTTCCAAGGACACCCACGTCCCGGCTTGTGGCGTGCCGGACTCGCCTCGCTTGGCGATCCGAACACCCTCGAAGACGACGAAGACGCCAGTGACGTCAGATTCGATGGTGTATTCCGCTTGCTGCTTCTCGGTCATGGGCCAACCGTCAAACTTCGGCGGGACACTGCGTCAACGCTGCTGCGAGACTTCAGATCCCATCTTGCTGACAACGCACCAGGGCCTTGCGCACGAGGCGTACAGGTCAGTTAACGAACGATCACGCTGCTGGCGCGTTTCCCAGCATGACCCTGTTCCTTGCCGCCATTGTGGTGCTTGCTGCTGGCCTGCTCAGCACCCTCTTCCTGCTGTTTCGTGATGCACATCGAGGAACAAAGGGACCCAAACGTTTCTTGCTATCGAATTGGAAATGAGCACGACCGACATCTACCGCCAAGAGCGTACGTTCTCGCGGCTCTACAGTGTTCCGCCTTCCACGGTCGATGTTGCCTTAGCAATGAAGGCGAGACCATCGTCGGAATATGCGCGGGTAAGACGTTCATTCATCTAATCCTCAGCGATTCCAACGACGACGCGCTCCAGTTCCTTAGCCTGTCGTCGTGACTTGACCGACGAGGAACGTCAGCAGCTTGAGCGCGTGACCTGAATTGAGCTGACTTGCGCCAGCATTACGTTCGGCCGGCGCGGCAAAACAAAAAGCCCCGCGCGCGGGGCCCAAGTCCAAGTAGCTTCCGATGCCTTTGTGGCGAGCGGCTCCGGCCTTGATATCCTTGTCAGCCGATCTTTGTCGCTACGACTGATTTTCTATTGCGAGACCCGCGGGCCTTCGGTTTTGATGCCGAGGCCAAGGATATCGTACCAACCCTTCCGGGGAATTTGCAGCGGCTGCGTCGCGTGTCGACCGCGATCATGTTCCTGAGCGCGCTGCAATTCAAGACTGAGAGGCTCTTCGGAACTGCGCCTTTCCCCAAACGGGCGCTCATTCGGTACCATCCGGCGCGCCCGCGACTTATAGGAACGCTGGAGCGACGGCGTGACCACGAGAAGCGCGGCAGAGGCAGCGCTCAGCAAAAAGGGTAAATCCGGGCGCTTGCTCAACATCGCGCTCAAACGACAGTTTGTTTGCGCGTCAACGCGGAACTCGCTTGTTGGTTCAGTGAAATGCTGACCAGCAAGCCCCACAGAAATTGGCCCACCGCCATCCGACACGCGCCATTCGCCGGATCTGTCCCGGCCCAGTAGCACCGTCGTGCCGGTATTCGCTAGTTGGCTTGCACGTTGCGGAACGAGCGTCGCGAGAGGTATGGGCGGAGAGTGCAATCAATCGCGCGGATGAGGCAAATTCCAAGGCGAAATCTCGTTCAGCGAAAGATATCGCGGCGTAGCGGAATATAACCGAAATGCAGCATGCAGTTCCTGAAAGTCAGGATCCACAAGTCCTCGCGACCGGAGAAGGCCGAGGCCTGGTAGCGGCAGACTGACCTGTTGTACGCAAACACGACCGGATCGATCGGGCGGCCGTCGGGCCGCGCCCAGGCTGGCGGATCATCGAACCAGCCGCCAAGCAGCAGCGGCAACACGATCAATATCAACTTGGTGCGCATACCGCGTGTCTGTACACTACATCCGCTGGCGGCTTCAGTCCTTCCGGTTAGTGAAGCGGGCGTTTCCTAGACCTGTGCCGATTGTCAAAACACCCCATCGCGAGACGTCCTGCATGAACGGGATTTCACTAAGCCCTTGAACGACAGCATCGTTATGCAGCACGACCGATGTCTCATGCTCTCCAATTGTCGGGATCATTTCGTACAGGGCTAACGGCAAATTGAATTTACTGCTTTCCCAGTTGCCGGGAAGGTTTTGAGCCCCGCGATCGATTGAACCGTCTTCTTCGATCACTCCGGGACATCCAATTCCGATAAAGGGTGCAAGTTTTAGATGCTTTTTGCTGGCCGCGCCGATCAGGCCCTTTAACATCGAGCCCAGCTGAACGATGGCCTGTTCGCGCTTCACGTTCTCTTCATCGCCGTGTCGCCAGAGCGAATATTTCCAGACTTTCGCTTTCGCCAAAGTGTTTGATTTCTTCAAGTTGAGCTGGACCACCCCGGCGCGTATGTTTGTTCCGCCGATGTCGACGGCGAGCACGGCGTCAAATGCCTTGAACATCCAGGTGGGCGCGAGGTGGACGGCACCCAATAGGCCTGCTTCATCGGGATGATTGCGAATAGGCACAAGCCCCACGTCAATCTCTTGCGTTTTCAGAATGATGGTCGTGCGGCCGGTAACGAGCTCCCCGATTCGGCTTGCCCGAAAGCCCCCACCGATGACGATGCGTTCGGTGTTCTTCCATTCTTTCAATTTCAGGAAGCGCTGGATGATCAACGCGAACTCTTGGGAGAAATCCTCGATCGCAGCATGAATAATGCCTGCCGCCTCCGGTTCTCCCTGCAAGAGGCTGTCCAATTCAGCCTTGCTCAATTCATCGCTGTCTTCCTCGCCGAGCGGGTCATCGCCGGACTTGCGCAAGGTCTTCCTGATACGGTCTATCATGTTGCGAAACGCGCCTTTGCTGGCGCGATCGCCGATAAACCCTTCATCGTCTTTGAGTTCAACGTTATAGCTGTCAACATCGACGGCAGGCAGACGATGGGAGCCGTGCGGGGCGACCGCCGGCGCGGCAGGCGTGTCAGCCATTTAACATCTCCGCGCATCCGCTGAAGCAACGACGACCATACATACAAACCCTCATGATTTCTCCCTGACCTTTAATTCTGATTCTTGGGGAACGCCTGTCACTTGCATTGCCTGGATTGTCCGTTCGCGAATGGTCAGATAGCGCTGATGATCGCTGAACGCGAGAGATCGATACCGCTCGGTTGTGAAGGTGGGATCAAGCAAAAGCCCGGCGTGCGTTTCCGCCCGCGCTTCCGCCGCCTTGCCAGACAACTGCAGTGCAGCCCCCAGGTGAAAATAAGCCCAGGGAGAGTTAGGATTGGTGTCTATACTGCGCCTCAGCCACTCTACCGCCTTGTCATACTCTTCCGTCTGTATCGCGGCGACTCCCGCAAATAACATCCAAAGGTAAGCAAAGGTATCGAGTGGGCTCAGGCGAAGCGCTTCCTCGACATGGCTCTCGGTTTCCTCACCCTGGCCAAGCAGATATTTTGCTAGTCCGAGCATTGCGTGCGCGCTTGCCAAACTCGGATTGAGGCTGAGCGCTCGCTCGCATTCCATTATGCCGCGCTCGACCCGCCGGCTGGAAATGAGGACCGCGGCCATCAGACAATGCGCCCACGCATGGTCCGGCGCCGACGATAGAGCTTCGCTCAGCAGGCTCTCGGCCAATTCCAAGGCACCTGCGGGATTGTCGCCGGCACAAGCGACACCCCGAAGCGTATCGACCAGGCCAATCCCGATCAGCGCTTCTAAGTTGGTATCATCTATGGCTTTGGCCTTCTCAAAGCAGCTCCGAGCTTGGGCGAGCCAGTCCGGGCGCAGTCCTTTATTCACCCATGCCATGCCCTGGAAATATAAATCCATAGAAGCGGGCTCGGCCGAACGTTCTGCCCTTTGCGCCTCTGCTGCCATAAGAGGGGCATTTAGCGCGCCCGCGACGCGGGCAACGATCTCATCTTGCATTTGAAGCAGGTCGCCAGACGTTTTATCGAAACGATCGGCCCACAAGTGATTGCCACTTTCCGCATCGATTAATTGGACATTGACGCGGATTCGATCGCCGCTGCGTTGAATGCTGCCCTCCAGGATATACCGAACCTGTAGCTGCTTGCCGATTTGCCGCGCGTCAACCGCTTTGCCCTTGAAGGTGAATGCAGTGTTGCGGGCAATGACGGCAGAGTGGGCAATACGCGCAAGATCGGTCGTGAGGGTTTCTGTGATGCCGTCCGCGAACTGTTCGTCCTTCTCTGCCTGTCCCAGATTGGCGAAAGGCAGCACAACGATGGAAAGCGGCGGAGCCGAGGCGGCGCCGGCTGGCATGTCTTCAGTGCGATCAGCTTCGTCGTCCCGTTGCAGCGCGTAAACTCGGACCGGCTGCGGGATATTCTTCAGCTCGATATTGCCTTTGTCGACAAATGGCACGGATATCTTATTGCGCACTTGATGAAAGGCGTCTTCTGACAAGCAGACGGTGCCGGGGTCCGCAATTTCTTGCAACCGAGCCGCAATATTCACGCCATCGCCAAGGAGATCCCCATCCGGTTCGACTATGACATCGCTGACGTGGATTCCCACGCGCAGGCGGATTGCCGCAGACCCATCCGCGATCTTACGACCGCCTAAGCCGTGCTGGATCTCGAGCGATGACCGCACTGCATCGAGGACGCTTGGGAATTCAATAAGAAACCCGTCTCCCATTGTTTTAACAATTCGCCCCCGGTGGCGCCCAACCGCGGGATCGACGAGCTCCGATCGCAATTCACGAAGGCGAGCGAGCGTACCTTCCTCGTCCGCTGCTGTGAGGCGGGAATATCCGACAACGTCTGCGACCACAATGGAGGTCAGCTTTCGCTCGGATGGCGCGGCGGCCTTGGCATTCGCTTCAGACACTGATCCGGAAACTCGCAATTCACGCACGGGTTCCATGAGGACGAATGCACGGTGGATCGGGGTGTGGCATTTCATTCAACGGAAACAGGGTGGTGTGCTCGGCCCAATTTGGAAGAAGGTGAAAGTTGCGGCTGGGCCGTCAGCGGTCAGTATTTTTGCGAAAGCTCGTGCGGGGTGAGCCACGACCTTAGAGCATTAGTGAGTGGACTTGGCCCACACAGGGACAATGCCAGCATGTAGCTGTTCCGCGATCTGCGCCTCGGTGCCTTTACAAGCAACGTGGCCGTATCCGGAAGCGCTCGTTTTATCCGCAAGCATATCGTAGATGATTCCGTCGTTGTGATCGGGCGTGACGCCGTTCGGCACATGGTCAAGTTCCAGCGCGTGCCGTAGGCGCCAGGCGATATTGTGATCGGCGCAGGACGTATCGCCGCTGACGCCGAGCCCGCCGACAATGTCGCTGCCGGAATAGAGCGCGAGGCCGCCGCCGAACACGATCACTCCGCCAAGGTGTTTTCCGACCATCGGATCGGATGGGCCGCCGAACTGCGCGGGATCGCCGCTGTAGAGCACTTCGGGTGCGACGGGGTTGCTGGAGGCCGCCCCGTAGAGCGTACCCGCCGGCTGCGCACTGGCGTAAAGATTGGCCGTTGAGAGGGCAAAGCTTTTTAGACTAAATGCGTTCGCGGTGTTTGCTTTCTCGGCCGCGACCGCACGGCTGCCGGGCCATTGATCATCGGCTTTGCCGCCGCTGAATGCGACGGCGCAAACCGTCCCGTCGCGCGCGACGACCGCCGCCCACTCGTTGTTGTCAAGCCCGCCATTGCCTGGGCCGCCGCTCGGTTTCACGCTCGCGCGCAAGGCCTGCGCAAGTTGATCGTGCGTGACTGGGCAATTCGCGGCGAACGCGACGGCTGGCACGGTGACGGCAAGGAGGGCGCCCGTAGCGAGCGCCAGCAAATGCTTAGACATGTCTTTTCTCCTGACGAAACAGGCGGCGGGCTGACCCAAGACGCCATTGAAAAAAAGCGAGGGGCGAGATCCTACCGCTGGCCGTTTTGGCCGTTTGGGTGGTGGCGAAAGCCATCAAAGAAAAGCCGGCAATGATCAGGAACAGCGGGGCGGCAAGAGGGAGAGCGATCAATCCTAGGGCGGCGGCCCAGAGTAACGACCAGCCGATTTCTACTAAAGCGCATGACCAAATCATCAGCGTAAAACGTTCGCGCGCAAGGCGCCACAGGTGCGGAGATAACCCCACAATGCATCGAAGGCGCCCTCCGCGTTCATCAATCACCTCAACGTAGCGTGTCGAGATAGGCGGCGATGTCCTGTGCTTGATTGCGATTCAGGCCCATCCGCGGCATGACGTTGCCCGCTACGATTGCCTGCGGATTTTCAAGCCAGGCGATCATGTTTTCGGGGGAATTGCGAAGCATGCCGGCGATATAGACGCGTCTGCCCATATGGGTCAGCGGCGGGCCCACGAGACCATTTGCGCCGGCGACGCCCGGAACGATATGGCAAGAGCCGCAGCCATATTGCGCAATGAGCGCAGCGCCGTTCTTGGGACTGCCGCTCGTCGGGTTCGTCACGCTCGTATAGCGTTCCATCTCGTCATAGCAACCGGAAAGCAGAAAACACATCGCGCACACCGCGGCGCTTTGCGCCCCTCGGCGGACGCTTTTCAGAAGGGGGAGTCCGCGGTGAATTATCCGCATACCGGCGTTATCCAGAGTGTAATGAGATCGGCGATCAGCGCGACCAAAAAACCAGCGCTGATCATGACCCCCCACAGGGACAGGAATCGCGTGCGTCCTTCGCCAATCTCGATTAAGGGACCGGCCGCCGCCGCAAGTTCGTGCTGGGTCCGGCGCCAGCTGTCCAGCGAGATCAGCAAGGCTGCCGCGGCCACAAGGATCGCCAAAAGATCGAGGCCGATGAGGGTCGGCCAAGTCCAGCCGGGGATAGCATTGCTGCGGCGGTCGCCGGGAAAGCAGAAGTGGCTGTCGATTGCGTAATTGACGACCAGCCGGATGCCCCAGACAGCGGGCGTTCCGATCAAGGCGGCCGTCAGCAGGGCAAAATTTATATTGTGACGATGCGGTGCGGGATGCGCAGATTGGCTCATGACGCCGCTCCGTGCCAAATGAGGCCAAGCCGCGGCGAGACATACAGCGCAAAGAAAACTGTAAGCCAGGCGACGTCGACGAAATACCAGTACGTCGCAACCACGCGGATCGGCGTGTTACGCCACGCGTCGAAATAACCCAGCAAACTCCAGAGCATCACCGGCAGCAGCATGAGCAGGCCGGCGACGGCATGCGCCATGTGGATTCCTTCGAGCCCAAAGAACAGCGAGCCGTAGGACCCGGAGCTCAGGCCGAAGGTCAGGCTCCGCCATTCGAACGCTTCGAGCACAACGAAAGCGATGCCAAGCAGGAAGGCGACAATCAGCGCGATCGTGGTGGCGGACATCCTGCCACGCCAGAGCAGGCGCTCCGCCCACAACAACACGACGCCGTTGAGCAGCAGCGCGATGGTCGCCGGCAAGGCATAGCGCAGATCGGGCGCGCCGCCGGGCGGCCACGGGCCGGTATGCGGTTGTACAGCATAATAGTAGTAACTGAATTCCAGGTAGATGCAGAGAGCGGCCTCGGTGGCAATAAAGCCAATCATCCCCCAATAGCCGACGGCGAGCGTATCGATGCTGCCGACCGGTAATGGGCGCTGTTCGAACGTGACCTCAGAAGTGGGTCCAATCGCCGGCTGTCCGATGACCTGGCTCATGGCCGCTGCTCCGCCAGCTGCCCGATTTTCTCGCGCGGCCACATCCATGCGAGCGTCAGTGCGAGCCCGCCGATCGCAGCGGCGCCGGCGAGCCACCAGAGGTGAACAAGCAAACCCGCAAAGGCAAGCGTGAGCGCCAATGCGCAGAGGAGGGGGAGGATGGAATCCTCGGGCATTTTCAGGATGATCTCGGGCTGAGCATCGAGCCCTGATGTGCCCAAGACCTCTTTCTCGCGGTCGAGCGGCATTCCCGTGCGAAGCGACGAGCGATACCGCGCTGTCGGCAGCCGGCCTTCCCAGAGCGGAGTGCGACTCGCGACCGTCGGAATGATAAGGAAATTGTAGGGCGGCGGCGGCGACGGTACCGACCATTCCAGCGAATCCGCATCCCACGGATTAGGACCGGCAATTGCACCGCTGCGGCGACTGATCACGATATTGATCAACAGCAGCAGAAATCCGAAGGCGAAGATGTAGGCGCCGATTGTCGTGATCAGGTTAAGCGTGTCCCAGCCCATTCCCTCGGGATACGTATATACACGCCGCGGCATGCCGAGCAGGCCCGAAATGTGCATGGGAAAGAAGCCGAGATTGAACCCCACAAACATGAACCAGAAATTCCAGCGCCCAAGACGCTCGTTCAGCAGGCGGCCGGTCATCTTCGGAAACCAGTAATAAATCGCGGCCATTACCGCGAACAGATTCCAGCCGATCAGCACGTAGTGAATGTGAGCGACAACGAAATAGGTGTCGGTCAGCTGCCAATCGACCGGGACCGAACCGGTCATGAAGCCCGATACGCCGCCGATGACGAAGACGATGATAAAACCGGCGACAAAATGAAATGCGGTGTTGATGACCGGTCGGCCTGTCCATAACGTCGCAATCCAGGCGAAGAAAGAAACTGCGCTCGGGATGACGATCAAAAGCGACACGGCGCTGAAGAAAGCCAACGCCATGTTGGAAAGGCCGGTTGCGAACATGTGGTGCAGCCAGACGCCGAAACCCAGCACCATGGTCATAACAGTCGCCAGAGCGACGGCGGTATAGCCGACCAGCGGACGCCGGCAGAGTACAGGCAGGATCTGTGAGATCATGCTGATCGCCGGCAGAACGATGGCATAGACCCACGGATGCCCCCACATCCAGAAGAGATGCTGCCAGAGCAGCGGCTGACCGCCGTCGGCGCTCTGCAGGAAATGCGTCCCGAACTGGCGATCCATCCAAAGAAAGAAGAATGCCAGCGTTACCGAGGGCATTGAGAAAATAAGCCCGAACGAGATCGTCAGCGTTCCCCAGCTCAGGATGGGCAGCCGATTGATGGACATGCCGGGCGCGCGCTCGCGCAGGATGGTCACGATGAAATTGATCGAGCCGAGGGTGGTGGATACGCCGAGCAGAATATTGGCGAGCGCGTAGAAGTCGATGTTAAGCCCTGGATTGAAAGCGCGCGCGGCATACGGCGTATAATTGAACCAGCCGGCATTCGGGGCCGCGGCAAACAAGAAACTGACGTAAAGAAAGATGCCCGAGAGCAGAAACACCCAATAGGTAAAGGCATTCATGCGCGGAAACGCCATGTCGCGCGTGCCGAGCACGAGAGGTTGCAGAAAAACGCTAAAACCAGTGAGTACGGGAAAGGCGTACCACAGGATCATGGTGGCGCCGTGCATCGTGAAAAGCTGATTGTATTGCTCGGGGGTCAGCAAACGCAGCTCTGGAGCGCTCAGCTGCAGACGGAAGATCAAAGCCTCGAGGCCGCCAGCCATCAGGAACGCGAAGGCAGTGACGATGTAGCGGATGCCGATTTCTTTGTGATCGACGCTCGAAAGCCAGCCGTAAACCCCCGGTCCGGTTTCCCAGATCGCTTGAAGCCGGCGTGCTAGGGGTCCGGCCTCGTCCTGAACGACGATTTCGGGAACGCGATCATAGGGCGTCGTCGTCACGGTGTCGCTCACTGCAATGTTTCAAGAAATCGCCGGACCGCCGACAGTTCCGGACCGGAGATGTCGAGACGGGGCATGTAGGCCCCGGGCTTCGCGTGCTGCGGATCGGCAATCCAGCCAGAGAGATTGGCGATGGTATTCGGCAGCGTCGCTGCCGCGATCATCCGCCGCGTCATTAAATGACTGAGATCGGGACCCAGTATGCCGCCGGCGCGCGTGCCGGCGACCGTGTGGCAGGCGCCGCATTTGCGCACGAAGGTGTCGATATCGGCCCGAGCCTGCGGATTCTGCGGCGCGGGGGCCGGCTCAAGCGCGTGCCTCTGCCACGCCTGGAAATGATCCGGATCGTCGGCGACGACTTCCAGACCCATATGGGCATGCTGCCGCCCGCAATATTCCGTACATTGGCCGCGATAGACGCCGGCCTTGCGCGCTTCAAACCAGGTCTCGTTGATCTGGCCCGGAATGAGATCCGTCTTGCCATTGAGCGCCGGTATCCAGAACGAATGAATGACGTCGGCGGAACGGAGCCGGACTGCGACTGTTTTCCCGACCGGAATATGGATTTCGTTGGCGGTGCGAATCTGCTGATCGGGCGCATTGCTCTTGTAGAGAATTTCCCACCACCATTGATGGCCTGTCACCTCAAGCGTCAGATCAGCATTACGGGCCTTTGGCGTGGCGACTGCCGCAAGTGTCACCACCGTCCAGACGGTGGCGCCGAGCAGAATGATCGTGCTTCCGCCGACGCCAGCAATGATCCAGAGAATGCCGGATGGTCCGCGTTCCACCTCGATGCGGCCAGGCAGCATGTTGCCGGGTCGAACGCCGCGCAACATGCCGCCAAGCACGAGAACAATCGCCATCACGATGACGGCGATAGAGACGGCGGTCAGCGCCCACAGCAGCGGATTGATCGTATCGGCACGGGTGCCCTCAGAATGCAGATAGCTGAGCGGAGTTGCTGCGCGGGCAGGCTCAAGCCCGACGATAAAGAGAATTGCCGTGAAGCCGCAAAGAGGTCGCCAGAAACGATTGCGACGCTCGTGGCCAAGATCAAGCGCGCGATCGCCGCCGCAAGCCGGATCTGAAGGGGCGGGCGCCATGGTCATCACATTGTCCGACTATCGAAAGCTCATGGCTTTTGGCCATTCTTGAACGGTTCTGTTTGCTGCCAGGGATTCGGCGTCTGATTGAATTCGGCTGGGACCTGCTCGACCGCGGGGCTCGTGGGCGAGATAGTCCGCCCCCACTCCGACTTTGGCCCGGCGCTGAGGCCGCGCACGTAAGCCACCAAGTCCCAGACGACGTCGTTGGGAATGACGCTACCCCATGCGGGCATGCCATGCGGCCGCCCCTGGACGATTGTCAGGTAAATGTTTTCCGGCTCATCGCCGTAGATGAAATTCCCGGCGCTGAGCGAAGGGCCCATTCCACCGCCGCCGTTCCCCATGTGGCAGCCGTTGCAGTTGAAAGCCGCAAACGCCATCATGCCGCGCGCGGCAGCGGCCGGATCGCTGAGCGCGGGGTTGCTCTTGTAGGACGGCGCCGCAACGCCGCCTGGCACGAAGGTGTTAACCGGTACGTCAAGAAGACGGCCGAGAATTTGGCTTGGGGGACTTGCATTCGGCATATTCGCCTGTACTTCGCCAGCTGTTGCGCCGGCGAGCGGCGCTTCCTGGGCTTGCGCGACAGTCGCCGCGAGCGCGGCGCAGAGCGCGGCCCGCTTTATCACTTCGCTCGCGAGACCAATCGATTCAAACATTCCATCCTCCGACCCTCGGACTGGAATCGACTTAATTCCCGGCCCGAATCTCGGTTGCACCGATAAGCGGCACGCCGTAGTCCTTGAGCAGTCGCGCAATCTGCGCGCTTTGTTGCTGCAGCACGCCGTCAATCTGCGACTTCAAAAAATGATTGCCTTTGCGCACTCCAACGGCGATGTCGTACTGAAAAACCAGCGGTTTGAATTCGTCCGTGTCGGTGATCGTCGTTACTGTCAGGGAAACAGGCGAACGATGCGCGAAGTAGCCGGCGAGTGGCCCCCACACCGCGGCGACGTCGATCTCGCCCTTCTCGACCGCTTCGACGATGCGTGCCGGCGGATTAGGTTCGCTGTAATCACCATAGACGGTATAGCCGGTCACGTTGGCGATGATGCCGCGCTCACTTAGCGCGTGGGCCGGCGGCGTGTTGTATCCTTCATTTCCGATCAGCTGGACACCAACGGAGAGCGTCCGCAGCCGTTCGTCCTTAATCGATTGCAGCCCATCGAAGCGGTCTGACCGATAAACAAAGACATAGCCGGACCTGTAGTAGGGTCGCGTGGTCTCGACCCGCTCATACGAGGCCGGTATCCCCATGATCGCGTCGCATTCCTGGGCCGCAAGGCCGTTGCGGACATAGGCGCGGCGCTGCGGCTGCCACACATATGCCAGCCGACGGCCGAGATTCGTGGCGACCAGTTCTGCCAGCTTGTTTTCGAAGCCCGCCTGCGCGCGATTGGCGAACGGCAGGTTGTTCGGATCGGCGCAGACACGCAATTCGTTCGTTGCTCCATCGTCGGCATACGCTACGGCAATCGCGCTTAGGAGGAACGAAGCTATCGGGATCGCCGCTAGGAGGGGCCATCCTGCCGGCGAAAGCTGGCCCCATCGGCGCATCAGTGCTGCTCCGACGGAACGGTGTCGGACGGGTTTTGCGGCTGCGATGAACAGGTGCATTCGACGGCACGCGCCCGAGGGAAAAAACCAGAAGGCTGTTGCCGCCGACTGTGACCTTCGGCAGGTCTTGCATGGCGCCGGTGAAGCCCAGTGCGCCGTTTCGAACCCGCGGGTCGATTTTGGCATTGGCGACGACGCCGGGCCAGCCGCCAACGCCGGACAAGATGGCGATGTACTGAATGCCATCATTGCCGACGAACGTGACTGGCTGGCCGATGAATCCGGAGTCCGCATGAAACTTCCATAGTTCCTTGCCGGTCTTGGCGTCGACGGCCTTAAACCACCGATCCATGGTCCCGTAAAAGACGACGTCGCCGGCGGTGGCGAGCGCTCCGCTCCAAACCGGAAAATTCTCTTTGATCGACCACACCTTGGTGCGCTTGACCGGGTCCCACGCCATGAATTCGCCGCGATACCCACCGGGTCCGGCATACATGTCGACGTTGGCGCCGACGTAGGGCGTGCCGGCGATGTATCCCACTTCGCTGGTCTGAAAATTCATGCACAAATGTTGGTGCGGCACGTAGAGCAACTGCGTGCGCGGCGACCAAGCGGCCGGCTGCCAATCCTTTGCGCCGGGGGATGCCGGACACACATCTTGGACAGTCTGATGGACTCGGGGGGTGAGTGCCTCGTTGAGGACAGGCCGCCCGCTCTGCAGGTCGATCGATTCGATGGTGTTGACTGTGTCGTATTTGTCCGCCGAGATAACGTGGCCCGTGGCGCGATCGATCACGTACATGAAACCGTTGCGGCCCGGATGGACGATGACCTTACGGGTTTGATGATCGATATTCAGATCAAGAATGATATTCTCGTTGATCTCATCATAGTCCCAAAGGTCGTGCGGTCCGAGCGAATAGGCCCATTTTGCGCGCCCGGTGTCGGGGTCGCGCGCAAACAGCGCGCTCGTCCATAAATTGTCGCCCGGCCGCTGTTCGTGATTCCAGGTGCTGGGATTGGAGGTGCCGTAGTAAATCAGATTGAGTGCGGGGTCATAGGAAATCCAGCCCCAGACCGCGCCGCCGCCGATTTTCCAAGCGCCGGGCGGCCAGCTGGCTGCGCCGAGATCCTTGCCCTTCATCCAATCGTATGGCGGCTTGAAATCTTCGCCGATCAGAACGTCCGCATCGGGACCCGTTGAGTAGGCGCGCCAGGCAATGTTCCCAGTATTTTCGTCGACCGCGGCCAACCAGCCGCGCACGCCCATCTCGCCGCCGCTGTTGCCAACCAGGACTTTACCTTTCACCACGAGGGGTGCCATCGTGATGGTCTCGCCCAGATTGATCTCGCCGAGCTTGGTGTGCCAAAGCTCCTTGCCGGTATTGGCGTCGATCGCCACGCTGTAGTCGTCGAGCGTGTTGAGAAAGATCTTGCCGTTGTCGTACGCGAGACCGCGATTGACTACGTCACAACAGGCGACGCCTTCGGCCGCAAGGTTGGGCTTCGGTGCATAGGACCATTTAAGGTCGCCGGTCGCGGCATCGAGCGCGAAGATTTCATTCGGATGCACGCCGGCATAAGGCGCGACCACAAACACCGTTCCGTCCACGACGATCGGCGCTGCCTCTTGGCCCCGCGGCGCGCCGACCGAGAACGTCCAGGCCAGCCGCAATTCGCCGACATTCTGGTTGTTAATCTGGTCAAGTCCGCTGAAGCGTGTGTTGGCGAAATTCTTGGCGGCCATCGGCCATTGTTTGTCGTCCTTCATCAGCTCCGCGGCGCCGCCACTAACTGGCGAGGAGGGAATTGAATTGCTCTGAGCCGTGGCCGGAGCGGCGATCAGCGGTGCGATAAGCGCCGCCGCGTATGCGGACTGGATAGAGAAAAGTCGCAAACAACTTTCGCGCCACACGTGGCTATTCCTCGCGATCAACGATGCGGTCCTGCCCGAACGGCTTTCCAATGGACGCACCGACATCATTCGGAAGATCGCATTCCTGGCGGGAAACGATCGAAAACTGGCGGGGGCGCTGGCTCGTCGGAAACAAAAGGACTGCGCCGGACACTCACCGATCCTCGGCCGCTGTTTCCCGGCGTCCATCTACAAATCCCGACTATGGCGATCACGGATGCAATGGCGTTGCTGAAATGGCTTTGCCGAGTGGATGGTTCCCGGCGCACAAGCACGGGAGACATCTTGTCGCACAGCGCTTTCCGCGTCGAAGCTCGGCAACAAAAGACCTGCGGTTCGCGTTTTCGAAAGGCTGTCCAATAATCGCGGAGTAGAACAGCCGTGACCGCTTACATCCCTTATTGTGGCGCGGCGCCGGCGCCCGGTCACCTTGTTTGGAATACCGATCCCGTGCTTGTGGCCTGCTTGCTCGGACTTGGCGCGTTGTATGGCGGGCACGCACGGCTCCGAGCAATCGAAGGATGGCGGCAAGGCTGCTTCTGGTCAGGCTGGCTGTTGCTGAGCTTGGCCCTTCTTTCGCCGCTCTGCAATTTAAGCGTCGCACTCTTCTCGGCGCGAATTGCGCAACATGTCGTTCTAACTCTTTTAGCCGCGCCTCTCCTCGTCCTGGGCCAGGCGGGTCGTTTTCTGTTCCCGTTTTGCCGAAAAGCTGCCCGTTGCTGCAGCAATCCGAAGCCTAGTCGCGGGTCCCAACGCCTGCTGGGTCAGCGCGGTCGTCTTTGCGATTGCCATGTGGCTGTGGCACGAGCCCGCTCTGTACGATGCAACTTTCCAAAGCACGCTGGTCTATTGGACGATGCATATCAGCATGATCGGCGCGGCCATGCTTTTTTGGGATGCTGCATTCCGTTCCCAAGGGTTCCTCGCCGGCCCTCTACTCTCGATCTTCGCGACTATGCTGCAAATGAGTCTACTGGGGGCCATTCTCACCTTTGCGCGCACGCCGCTCTTTTCGGTGCATGCCTTGACCACACTCCCCTGGGACATGTCACCGTCGGAGGACCAACAGCTTGGCGGTCTGATAATGTGGGTGATCGGCGGGGCGATTCTCGCCGCCTGGGGCATTTTTGCCCTTCTGCTCAGCGTCACGGAGAAAGATGAAACGGATGCATTCGAGCGGGAGAGCGTGCGCGCGCGGGCTAGGGTAGGCTGACCAAGTCTCGCGAGTATCTAACTACGGAAATCAAGGCGAAGCCGGTCCTAGGAGTCAATCAAGCGCCGCCGTCCGCCTAGCCAGACCGACAACCATCCACGTCATATCGTCGCTGACAGCGCATCGAGCGGATTAGGAATAGGCGCGCACCCGCCGAACCGCTCGGTCCGAGCGTCGGACGCTCGACACCACGGGCGGTGCACCAGCCGGGGAAAGTTCGCGCACGGTGGAATGCTCCTTTGCCGAATGCCCCGAACAGTACGCTTTTGATCGGTGAGCCTGAAAAGGGAACCGGCTTGTTTTGAGGCAGTTAGCCGATGAGGCTGCAATTCGAGATACGCAATGGAAACGTATAATATTGTTCCCAGCCAGGGCGGATGGGGAGTCTCGCAAAATAAAAACAGACCGGAAGGTGTTACGCGATCAGAGAAGGCGCATTTTGAAGCGGTCTATCTAGCGGCTTCAAACGACATCAAAAAAGTCGCGGCGGCACCATTGTTAATGAACCTGCGCGGGCTACGAACCTGCCACCGGCGGGACGCCATGAGCCCGGAGGTGCTTGAGAGAAGGGGATTCCATGCCCGAGCAAATAGCACCAGAATATAAAGAGGCGGATCGGCGGACCGGCCCCAACCAGGAGAATACTGAACGCGCCCGTGCTGGGGTAACAGGTCACAACGTCCGTTACGTCCTCAGTTTCGGCCTAATCGCTGTGATAATCGCTTTCGCGATTGTATATCTCATGTATTTTCATTAGGACTTTGCTGGCAACGATGAGAGAAGAGCCGACGTTGCAAAGTTCGTAACCAACTCCGCTGCACCGCTAACCCGGCAGGGTGAGGTGATCTCTATTTGAGCGCTACGCCACCACCTCATAACTCGTTTAAGCCAACACCGCGCTTACTTAAAAGCTCCTGAGCGAGTGGCGTAAGCTTGACCCGCGCGAGTGGCCCCTCGGAGGAATCGATAAAGCCCCGTTCAATTAAACTCTGCACCACAGGCTGTTTGTCCGATTTGGTCGAGCCGTCTCTTTCCACATCGCACAAAACCGACACTTCTTCGTCGGTCAATTCAGGCGTGACTAGCGCCGAGCCGATTGGTCGATCGCTCTGTGCGTCTCCCTCTTGATGCAGCTCTCTCAGCGGATTGTCCTGGGATATAGCACTCTGCCCATTCCGTTGAGCTTGCTGTGGGTTGGGGTCGCGGTCGTTCTCTTTTGCCATAACTAAATAACTCTGATCGGGGTTTTCGTTCTGCTCTTGCTGCGCGTCGCCGGCCCGCACGCCTCACGCGCAAGGCTGTCAGAGACCGCAGGGCAACGGTCCCGTCGTGCACCCGTGAACCAAGGTAGACATTAATGCCGTTTGTAGTACTGGACGGCTCGCTCGTGTTTCTCCGCCGCGGTCCGGGTAGAAAACGTGCCTAGATTGCGGCGATGGCCAGTCTTCGGGTTCTTCTTGCGGGAGTACAGCCGATATTTGCCCGACGCGAGCTTGCGGATCATGGCGTTAGCGCTGGAAGTGTCTCTACAAAAACAATCCATCTTATGGGGAAAAGTTCCGCTCTCCCTCCATCGGTTTGACGGCAGGCAATCGCTCTCCGCAAGACGAGACACAGCGTTCGAGTGGGATCACTGGCACAGCTGCGCATGGCTTCCGGGCGGCTGCGCCAGCACTTTCTTTGGCGGTCAAGCCTTCAACTGTCCGGGCTTTGTCGGCCTTTCATTGGGATCGACGATAGCCTCAACAAGCGCTGTGCCCGGAGACTCCAGCGCTCCTTTGATCGCGGGCACGACTTCCTCCGGCCGCTCACAGCGATAAGCGTCGGCGCCGCACGCTTTGGCAAAGGCCACGAAATCGATTGGCGCTAGGGCGCAGCCAAATTCGGGGTTCCCAATGTCTTCCTGTTCGAATTTCACTTCCGCAAGGCTGTTGTTTTTTAGGAGTATGATCTTTACCGGCAGCTTGTTGGAAACGGCCGTAACAAGCTCGGCCATCAACATTGAAAACCCTCCGTCACCTGCGATGACGATCGAAGGACGGTCAGGAAACGCGTATTTCGCGGCTATACCATAGGAAAGTCCCGGTGCCATACTCGCCAGCATACCCGTGCCAGTCAGCCGCTGGTTGGCACGAAGCTTCAGACAACGAGCGGCGAAATGAGTGTTAGCGCCGCAATCAAGCGAGATCACTGCATCATCAGGCAACAGATCACTGACAGCGCGGATGACCATCTGAGGGCGTAGCGGAGATCGCTTCGTATTTTCTACCTGATCGAGTAGCGCGTTCCATTCCGACATGCGTCGCTGCGCCTCCGATAGGAAACTGTGATCAGTCTTGCGTGTCAGGAGCGGCAAAAGTGCCGTCAGCGTCGCCTTGACGTCGCCCGTAAGACCCACTTCCACCGGATACCTCAGCCCGAGCCGGTCCGCCTTCAAATCGACTTGGATGCCGCGCGCCTGTCCGGGATCGGGATAATATTCTTCCCACGGCATGGTCGAACCCAGGATCAACACAGTGTCGCAATTCTTCATGATCCAGGTTGATGGTGCGGTGCCGAGGTCGCCAATGCCGCCCGTCGTGTAGGGGCTGTCATCGGGCAATACGGCCTTGCCCAAGAGCGCCTTTGCGACGGGGGCGCCTAGCCGGTCAGCAAGCGCGCCGACTTCGTCGCGCGCAGATAGTGCACCTTGGCCAACCAGTACCGCGACGCGGTTTCCCGAGTTTAAAATAGCGGCTGCGCCTCGCAATTGGTCCTTGGGCGGCGTCGGCAGCGGCGGACTCCAGGAAGAGGAGGTCCGCACTCCCGGATTGCGCATTGAGCGCTTATCCGCCGCCAGCTTCATCATTTGCACGTCTTTTGAAATAGTCAGATGAGCGACGCCCCGGTCCGCCAAAGCCACCCGGCAGGCGCGGTTACCGATAATAATGGCGTGCTCCGGTCCTGTGACCTCTTCATTGTAAAGCGCCACACTCTGCATCAGTTTCACGGTGTCGACCCCCTGCTGAAAACGTACTCCCCGTAGATCGTGGAAGGTCAGCCCTGTGAGGGCGACGACAGGAGCCCCGTCGAGCGCGGCTTCATAAAGGCCGTTCATCAAATGGATCGCCCCCGGACCAGTCGTTCCGACACAGACACCCAGGCGTCCGGTGTGCTTGGCGAAGCCCGCCGCCATGAACGCGGCCGCTTCCTCGTGGCGTACGCCAACGTATTGGATGCGGTCCTGGCGCTTACGCAAGGCTTCGATGATCGAATTTATACCGTCACCGACTATACCGAAGACATGTGTTGCGCCCCAATCGATCAAAGTTTCGATCAGAATGTCGGAAGTGTTCAGCTCATTGCTCGGGGCCGGCGCTGGTTGTGCTGCGATCGCTTCGTCTGTCTCCGAGGGTGCGGCCGCCAGGGTTTGAGCCGACGTGAGCGCCGCAAGGCCCGTGATCGCTGTTCCCTGCAGGAAATCGCGTCGCAAAAACCCGATCCTTTGGATGTCGCGCATGTTGATTCCTCCGGTTGGCGACTTAACGCCCGTCATATGAGCCAAGTTCATCGCGTGCGAGCGAGCAAAGGGCGTTTAATCAGCGCTGCCGGCGCGCTGCACGCTCTCGTTGATGAGTTCGAACAACCGCTCGAAACCGATTCTCGAGCGCGATATCGGCAAAAAAATCTAGAATGGATCGCTTGAGGTGCAGGAGGTCAGAGGGGCGAACCCAGCATGGTAAGAACCGGCCAGCGAGCCCCCGACGCCGCCAGGGGCCGAACCAGGTGGCCTGAGTCCGGATAAGCGGCGCCGAGTGGTCCGAGCGCCGGTCAGGCCGCCCGCCGGTTCAAACCGCTTTCTGCCAACACCGTCAGCTTTTTGTCTGTTTCTTTTTCTTCATCGAGCGTTTGCTGGAGCAAAGAAACGCAGTCATTGCGGCCGAGCTGTTTCGCCCACGCGATGAGCGTGCCGTAGCGGGTCATCTCGTAGTGCTCGACGGCTTGCGCCGCAGCGATGAGCGCTGCGTCCAGGACGGATTTGTCGTCGACCTCTCCCGAAACGTCTTCCGCTTCGTCAATGATTCCATCGATGGCTGGGCAATCTACCCCTTTGGGCTCTTCTCCAAGCTTCTCGAACACCTGCTCCAGCCGCTTCACATGATTTTCCGTTTGCTTCAGGTGCTCCTGGAAACCGCGTTTCAGCCCGGCGTCCGTCGCTTGTTCCACCATTTCCGGCAGAGATTTAACGATCTTCTTCTCCGCGTAATAGATGTCGCGGAGGGTATGTAGGAAGAGATCGTCCATCGTTTTAATATCTCTCGAAAACAGACCCAATTTATCCTCCTTGTCTGATGCGTGCTGATCCGTCAGCCGCTGCGCGGCATAACGTGGTGCAAGACCAAATGCCCTGGCCCACGCGGGGTTCCGCGATTTCGGACTTTCTCATTTCACGGCATCGCGAAGCGGGTCGCGTGCCAGCACTCCGCTCTAAAAGCGCGCCGCTCGGGAACATTGAGATACGGCTCACGTTGCACGCATGACAAAGAAAGCGGTCTATCGGGCCGCGCAGCATTTCCAGGAGATCCTATGAACGAAGACCGTATAGCCGGCACCGCCCGCAATATCGGCGGCAAGTTAGAGGAAGGCGTCGGCCGCGCTACCGGCGATATCAAAGAGCAGGTGCAGGGTAAGCTCGACCAAGCGGCCGGGACCGCCCAGGATCTCTACGGGCAGACCGCCGAAGTGGCGAGGGATACCGCCGTCACCTTTGAAAAATGGCTGCGGCAGACCATTGAGACCAAGCCCTATGCGGCGGTGGCGGTCGCGCTCGGCATCGGCTGGCTGATCGGAAGGACGCATCGGCCGTTATAGGCTTGTCATGCCGCGTCGTTCTCCTGGGCCGGATGCGACAGTCCCGCCCTCCATGCTCTGGCCGCTTCTAGGCTCGGCCCTTCTCGTCGGCATCATGGTGACCGGCGATGTTATACGCGCCTACAGCCGGCAACGCCTGAGGACTACGGCGCACGGGACCGGCGCCTTCGGCGTCGCGCGCAGCACTGACGAGCCGCATGGTCTGCGGCGCGCACGGGCCGCCGAGCCGGGCCGCGGTCGTCACGCCCAGGCGCCGTGGCACATCCCCTGGAAGGGTTGGAAAGACATTTTCTGGCGAACCTATCAGCAAATCGGAGAGGACCGCCTGCTCGCAGTTGCGGCCGGAGTGGTGTTCTACGGTTTATTGGCCGTCTTCCCGGCCGTTACCGCACTAGTCTCTTTATACGGGCTGTTCGCAAGTCCGGCAGCGATCAGCGATCAACTCGCGCTTCTCAGCGGAATTCTTCCGGACAGTGCTGTTGAAATCCTCCGCGAGCAAATAGGCCGGCTAACTGCGAACAGCTCGAAGCTTGGTTTGGGCTTCATCTTCGGACTTGCGGTTGCGCTATGGAGTGCAAACTCCGGGATGAAAGCAATTATGGACGCCTTGAACGTGGTCTACGAGGAGAAGGAGAAACGCGGCTTCATCAAACTGAATCTCATTTCGCTTGCTTTTACACTTGCCGGCATCGGGGTCTTGCTGCTCGCTCTCGGGACTGTCGTTGTTCTTCCTATTGCCCTCAACTATCTCGGCCTGCATAACGCCACGGACCTGCTGTTGCGACTTGCACGGTGGCCGTTGTTGATTGTTATAGTCATTTTCGGCCTCGCCGTGCTCTACCGCTACGGACCCAGCCGCCGCGAACCGCGCTGGCAATGGATCAGCGTGGGAAGCGCTTTTGCCGCTGTCGCGTGGCTCGTAAGTTCCGCGCTGCTGTCGTGGTACCTCGGGAGCTTCGCTCACTATGACGCAACATACGGCTCCCTTGGCGCCGGCATCGGCATGATGATGTGGATGTGGATTTCTTCAATCGTGATCTTGTTTGGCGCCCAGCTCAATTCCGAAATCGAGCACCAGACGGTTCGCGATTCGACCGTCCGAGGAGACAAGCCGCTCGGCGCCCGCGGCGCCGTCATGGCGGATACGGTCGGAAAGGCACAGTATCCTTAAGACAACGCCGCTGCTTTTGGCTGGCCGGCCCTAGAGAATGGGCTTTCCGCCGGTCACCGCGATTGTCGCGCCTGACACGTAACTTGAGAGCGGATCGGCCAGCATAACGTAAGCCGTCGCAAGCTCGGCCGGTTGCCCGGGCCGTTTCATCGGCACGTTTTTGCCGAACTCCTCGACTGCATCTTCGGGCATCGTGGAGGGGATAAGCGGGGTCCAGATCGGACCCGGCGCGACCGTATTTGCGCGGATGCCTTTTTCGGCGAGCAATTGCGCGAGGCCCGCCGTGAAGTTCTGAATAGCGCCCTTGGTCGTCGCGTAGGCAAGCAAAGTCGGGTTCGGCTTGTCCGCGTTGATCGACGCTGTGTTGATGATCGCGGCACCCTCTTTCATGTGGGGCACAGCAGCTTTTGTCAGGTAAAACATGGCATGGATGTTGACCCGGAAGGTCAGCTCCCATTCCTCGTCGGAGATGTCCTCGATCGAATTGAAGGTCGCCTGATGCGCTGCGTTATTGACGAGAATGTCGATGCCACCGAGTTCAGACACCGCCTTGTCTACGATTGAGCGGCAATGCTTGGACGATCCGATATCGCCCGCCACCAGGACCGCCTTGCGCCCGGCGTCTTCCACAAGACGCCGCGTCTCCTTCGCATCCTCGTGTTCATTGAGATAAGCGATAAGCACATCCGCGCCTTCACGCGCATAGGCGATTGCGACCGCCCGTCCGATGCCGCTGTCCGCGCCCGTAATCACGGCTTTCTTCCCGGCGAGCTTGCCGCTGCCGCGGTAGCTCTCCTCGCCATGATCCGGCTTTGGCCGCATCCTAGAAGTGTACCCTGGCATAGGCTGGTGCTGGCGCGGCAACGGTGGCTTTGGCTGCTGGTTCATGGCTGCGACCGTTCGAGAATTATTGCTACGCTTCCAACCATTGGGCGCAGCCCGAGTTCCGATACAGGTCGCCGTCCTGCTCAATGGTTTTGGACGTGACCCGCAGCCGGCGAAATGCGCTATCGATAGTATCGAACCAAAGGAGCGGAGCATTAGGATCAGAAACAATCAGAAGGTTCCGATTGCGACTGTCTTCGGTTCCATTCACGAGACCGACCAAAAAGAGGCCGAGAGACCATTGACCAAAAAGACGGGGACCAAACGGATATCGCTGCCCGAGGCGATGGAAGCGCGTTCGGTCAGCGAAATCCCCCGGGGTCGCGAATGGCAATATGAGCCGAAATGGGATGGCTTTCGTTGTCTGTTGGGCCGTTTCCAAAATGCCGTAGCAATGCAGTCTAAGTCGGGGCAGGACCTTCGCCGCTACTTTCCGGAGATCGCTGCCGCCGCCATTACGCTTCCCGAACGCGATTATGTTCTCGACGGCGAACTAGTGATACCGACGGCCGGTGGGTATTCGTTCGACAACCTGCTTCAGCGGATTCACCCCGCGGAAAGCAGGATAAGACGGCTCGCCGTCGAGACGTCGGCCTTGTTTGTGGCATTCGATCTGTTGAGGCGAAACGGGAGCGATCTCGCCGTCATGAAGCTGAGCGACCGGCGAGGCGAGCTTGAAGATTTCGCCAAAAAGTGTTTCGCGCACAATCCAACTTTTCGGCTGTCGCCGGCGAGCACCAAACTCGCAGACGCGCAGCGGTGGCTCATGGCGGTAGGCGCCACTGATGGCGTAATGGCGAAGCGGCTGGATTTGCCCTACCAAGAGGGCAACCGCGAGGGAATGCAGAAGATAAAAATGCGCCGGACGGCGGATTGCGTCATCGGTGGATTCCGCTACGGCGAACGCCCACAATCGGCAGGGAAAAAGTTAGTCGGCTCCTTGCTTTTAGGTCTTTATGACGATGAAGGTTTGTTGAACCATGTTGGTTTTACATCCGGAATAAAAGCGACGGAGAAAAGGGACCTCACCGACAAGCTTGAGAAGATAGGGGCGGAGAGGAGCTTCACCGGCAACACGCCTGGTGCACCGAGCCGGTGGTCGACGAAGCGGTCGAGCGAATGGGTCCCTGTACGTCCGAAACTCGTCGTTGAAGTCTCGTACGACCATTTTTCCGGAGGCCGTTTCCGCCACGGCACGACGATTGTTCGCTGGCGGCCTGACAAAAAGCCGACGCAATGCACGATGCAACAGCTCAAGATGCCCGGTAGAGGCATCAGGCTTTAAGCAACAGCGTCACCCGAGTAGGTAGGTCCGGCGAGATGTATTAGCGTTTTTTCTTCGGGACGCGCTTTCCTTTCTTTCGCGCCTTCGAGAGCCCGATCGCGATGGCCTGCTTTCGGCTCTTTACTTTGCCGCCTTTCCCACCTCGGCCGCTCTTCGCAGTGCCTCGTTTATAGCGCCGCATCTCGCTTTCTACGTCGCGGCCCGCACTGGGGGAATATTTGCGCTTCCTTTTCTTTGCCATTGGGCTGTCTCCAAAATGATGGAAGTTCACCTATCGCCTAACCGCTTTTTCCATGAAAAGTTGCGAAATGTTTGCCGTCCGGTCACGCTGGAATTCAATAAGGGCGCCCAGCAGATTGAACGGCTTGTCGTTTAGAAAGTTTGATCGATATGACCCGGAAACCGGAAAGCGCCCAACCGCGCAAGGGCATGCCGTCTCCACGACTAGGCGAGGATGAATTCAAGCGGCGCTTTCTTGATCAATTTCAGGACACGGCCTTTAGCTCGTTGCAGGCCGAGCTGAACAAAATGGCCGATGCGGCCTGGGACGGGTATTCCCACTCGCGCAAGTCCCCGCGTACGCGCAGGGCGGGGGAGGGATATGCCGACCCGGACTATCAGCTCGCCCATGCTTGGATCAATGCCGCGGACGCGGTGCATGCCGCCCTACGGGCTCATCGGGATGATGCCGAATACCGGATCTTGTTGATCAACGCATCGCCCCGGAGCGAGCACACGTGCCCCGGCGAAATGTCAAAGAGTTATCGCCTCGCTCAAATAGCGCAGAGCGTATTTTTGAACGAACATGCAAGAGTCGATCTGCTCGACCTGTCGCGTCTGACTTCGGAATACGGGCGCCAGATTCATCCTTGCAAAGCCTGCTTTTCAACGTCCCCGGCGCTCTGCCATTGGCCATGCTCTTGCTACCCGAATCATTCTCTCGGGCAGGTGCACGATTGGATGAACGAAATCTATCCGCGGTGGGTAGCCGCCCACGGGGTTATGATTATCACGCCGGTCAACTGGTATCAGACGACGTCACCTCTGAAATTGATGATGGATCGACTGGTATGTGCCGATGGCGGAAATCCGGACCCAACGACGACACATGGCAAAGACGCTGCCAAGGCGAAAGCGATTGAATTGGCGGGATGGGACTACCCAAAACACCTGGCAGGACGGCTATTTGCCATTGTCGTTCATGGTGATGCCGAGGGAATTGTTGAGGTAAAACGCGCGCTTTCCGACTGGCTAACGTCAATGGATCTTGAGTCTGCGGGCGCGACCGCGGAGCTGTCGCGATACATAGGCTATTGGAAACCGTATGCCACGAGTCACGAAGATTTGGATCTGGATATAGACCTCCAGGAAGAGGTCCGTCTGACAGCTTTGACCTTGATAAAGGCGCTGAAGGCAAGACGTTCTACACCCACGGTCAGCCCGGCTACAGCAAAAATAAGAATGCCGCGTCAGAAATGAATATGAATCACAAGAACTTCGATGCCTCAAGCCTTGTCGTCGCATTCAGGCGGCTCGATCTTGACTGGCGCTGGCACGAGGCGGCGCTTCGCCTCGGCTGCGTTATGAGCATCAATCCGGACGCGCACTCAACCCGCGAAATCGACCTCACGCATTGGGGCGTGGAAATGGCCCGCAAAGGAGGGTTGCCGAAAGACAGGGTCTTGAATTGCCTCGGCAAGGACGAGTTGTCGGATTATCTGAAAAGGCGCCGGGCGAGACGTCGGACCAAGGCCGCCTCTCACGCCGCCGCATGCTCCGGCCACCGGCAAGTTCATCAGCCCCGAAGCAGGCCGATGCCCGTAAGCCCCGCGAATCGGCAAGGCGCTGAGGAGGGAAGGCTTCGCCGGAACCAAATTGTCCGTGGTCCGGTTTCCAGCCTATTCCTATCCCAAGGAGCAACGGCCATGGCCAGCGAGAAGAACCTGCAGGAATTGTTTCACGACACTCTGAAAGACATCTATTTTGCGGAAAAAAAGATCCTGAGCGCTTTGCCGAAAATGGCGAAAGCTGCCCAATCCGAGGAGCTAAAATCGGCTTTTCAGAAGCACGAGAGCCAAACAGAAGAGCATGTGGCACGGCTTGAAAAGGTCTTTGAGGAGATCGACGAAAAACCACGCGGCAAGACATGTGATGCCATTATGGGAATTATCGAAGAGGGCCAGGAAATCATGAAGGAGTTTAAGGGAGCGCCTGCCTTGGACGCGGGTCTCCTGGCGGCAGCTCAGGCGGTCGAGCATTACGAAATCGCCCGCTATGGGACACTCAAGACATGGGCCAAGGAACTCGGCTTAAACCAGGCTGTCCGGCTTCTGGAAAGCACGCTTTCCGAAGAAAAGGAGACGGACGAAACCCTCACCGAAATCGCGGAAAGCCAGGTCAATCAGCACGCGCAAGCTGCTTGAGGTACAGTCGCTCCAGGCGTGACCACACAGCGGCCTTGGCCAGCCGAAGCCAAAAGAGGGCAGTGCTTTTAATAAGATGCGGTGTCCTTGTCATCGCCTCATCCCCTGGGGCCCCCATCCAGAGAAAGCCCCGCGTAATACGCGGGGACCTTTGGTGGCGAGGCTCGAGGCCGACGCGGCGACGGCATCTCGTTTTTGCGATCGAAAGGGGCTGAGAACCATTCTGATCTGGAACGAAAATGGTGGCCAACCTGTTGGCCTTCATGGTCATTCTGACTGTCGAGGATGAGTTTCTGATCAGCGAATATTTGCGAACGATTCTGGAAGCGCATGGTCACAAAGTCGTCGCGACGTTTGATGCTGATGCAGCAATCGGCGCGCTGGAAAAGACCGACGATTTCCAGCTTGTCATCACGGATATCAATATGCCGGGGGCCATGGATGGGCTGCGGCTGGCTGCGGCAATCAGAGAAAGGTGGCCGCCGATCCATCTGATAGTCGTCACGGGGTTTACACCGCCGAAGCGGACCGAACTGCCTTTGGGAAGCTTGTTTGTGCCGAAACCTTACGGCCCGAGGGATATCCTTACGGCGGTGGCACATATGGATTTTTCAAGTGCCCGCGCAGGCTCGTGATGCTGTCTGGCGTGGCGCTCTTGGCTGTGCGGCAGTGCAATAATGCCGAGCGCGGTGATTTGGACGGGTGATTGCGGACGCGTCACAACCTATCCTTGCCGGTGCGCCGGAGAACGGCAACGTGTGGGCCGCAACGATCCGTGGCGTGACCGGCACGCGTAGACGCAATCGCTGTCGCTCATTCCATCGGGTCATGGTCCACGTACCTGTTTGGGGTAGAGCTTGCGCACATAGTCGAGGTGGCCAACCTTGCAGCACGGGCAGCGGCGCGGCTCCGAGGACGGCGATGCTGCGGAACAATCTCTCCCCGTAGCGGCGGGATCGACAGCCCCCTGCTTTGGTCCTGGGGCTTCCGAGCGATCGAGCGCCAAGAGCTGACGGGCGCGCGCAGCATGATCGCGCCGGGAGTGATGCCAGAGCCCTGAGTAGCGGACCTTGTGCAGCCCTTTCGGCAGCACGTGTTGCAGGAAGCGGCGCATGAATTCATGGCCGCTGAGGCTCGTTGTGTGCCAGCGCCCCGATGCGCGATGCTTGTGGCGGATGGTGACACCGTCGTCATCGAGTCCGACGATGCGACCTTCGGTGATTGCCACTCGAAAGACGTAGCGTGCCAGATAGCGCAGCACGGCCTCGGCGCCGTCGCCCCAGGCTGTGCAATGGATGACCCAGGGCTTCCTCCAGGCCGCCTTGGGCAGGACGAGATCGGGCCGGCGTTTGGCCAGCGCAGCTCTCATCTTGGCCCGCACGAGGACGGCGAGTGGCCGGGTCGGGACCAAGAAGTTGTCGCGGGCGGGATACCAATCGCGACCGTCATCGGACACGCCGCCACCGGTGACGAGGCAATGGACATGCGGATGGTAGACGAGTTGCTGCGTCCAAGTGTGCAACACCGCCATCACGCCGACGGTGCCGCCGACGTGGCGCCGATCACGGGCCAGCTCGATGATGGCCTCCGCGGTCGCTTTCATGAGCGCGGCGTAGCCGTCGCGCTGGTTGGCGCGCAGCACCTCGCGCAGCTCCGCCGGCACGGTAACTGTGACGTGGAAATAGGGGCACGCTAGCAGCTCGGCCTCGCGCGCCGCGATCCAGCGCTCGGTCTGATCCTTATGGCATCTCGGGCAGCTCCGGTTCTTGCAGGAGTGGTAGGAGTAGACCTCACTGCTGCAGTGATTGCAGCGCCACAGGTGCCCACCGAGCGCGTGCGTTCGGCAGGCGAGGATATCGGCAATGGCACGCCGGTGTGAGGGCAGTACCGACGCGCCATGCCGCGACAGATAGTCGTCCGCGAACTGGCGGAAGACGTCAGCGAGTGTGACCACGACCGGCCCGTCGGGATCACAGATCGGTCATGAGTTTGTCGAGGGTCGCCTTGAGCGAGACGCGAGTGGGCTCGGTCAGATGCAGGTAGACGGCCGTCGTTGCGATGTTGACGTGTCCGAGCAAGATCTGCACCACGCGCGCCTCGGTGCCCTGCTCGAGCAGCCGTGTTGCGTAGCTGTGGCGCAGTCCGTGGGGATTGACTGGACGCTTGATGCCGGCGGCGCGGACGGCGAGACGGAACGTACGCCAGAGCGCGTTCTTGCTAACCGGCCCGGTGCCGCTGCGATCGGGCGTAAGCCAGCGCGGATTGCGGTGTGTCAGCCACAGGCGGCGCAGCTTGGCAAGCATTGGCTCGGGCAGCGGCACGCGGCGCTCCTTGTCGCCTTTGCCAATGATGCGGAGCACTCCTTTGGTGTTCTCGATATCGCTGATCTCAACCTTGGCCGCCTCGCCGATGCGCAGGCCACAGGCATACATCAGTTCAAAGCACGTCCTGTGGATCGGATTGCGTACCGCAGCCAGGATGGCGCGGACCTCGGCATGGGAGAGCACGGTCGGCAGGCGCTGCTTCCTCGGCGCGCGAACGCGTTTTTTTGGGAGAACAGGGGCCAATCGCGATCAAGCGTCCTCGAATAGAGGAAGCGGATCCCGCCATGATTGGTCTTGAAGGTGCCACGTGCAATACCGCGCTCATCCCGGAGATGGAGGAGATAGGCGCGAACATCCTCCTCGCTGAGCACATCGGGCGAGCGCTTGTAGTGGGCAGCGAGCCGGCGGACCGCCTGGATGTAGACGTCCCGGGTCCTCTCGGCAAAGCCGGCAAGCCGCATGTCGTCGATCATACGCTGACGCAACGGGGTCATGGTCGTTCTCCGTTCGGGTTCAAACGCCAGGACCTCTGTCCCGGCACCGACCAGATACCCCAGCACGCAGTCCTGAACGACTACGCCTTCTACGGCGAAGCCGTTCAGTCCAATAGCGGAAACTACGTTCTTGTCTTCCTCGTCAAATGCTCTTGCTGAGAAGTTGCGAAACTCCGGCTCGGATGCACGCCCTTTGATTGAAGCATATCGGTAATTCGCCGCCAGAAAACGGACCGCACCATCGGCAAGTTCTTTTTGGTCAATGACACCTCGTTGGGCCAGGTCGAAAATCCGTTTCGCTAATACCTCCCGCATCGCGCGAGCATAAGCGGGCCGCGTGCATTCACTTCCGGACCGTAAGAGCCGGTTCCAAGCCTCTTCAAGGGAGGCGGAAAGAATGATGACGGCTTCAGGATCGAAGCATGTCTCGGGACGGGTTAGCTCGACAATACAAGCCATCCGCATACTCCTCACGAAAGCAGGCGGCCGGGGCCGCGGTATCCGCGGCGGAACAGACTAAAGCAGTGACTCAATTCCGACGGTCGGCCTCGGTTCCATTTGCCACCCACTCGGCCAACCGGGGCTGCTCCTATCGCCAGACGACCTTATGCGGAAATACGGATCCTGATATAGCTGCCGCAGGTCGATTGCGTTTCGAGGAAGCTCCACTATGCCGAATTTCACCAATCTGCCTGCCTTCACGGAAGACGGCGACGTCCATGTCGTTGTCGAAACACCGCGCGGCAGCCGCGCGAAATTCGCCTACGATCCGAAGCTCGAAACATTCGCCCTCACCAAGTCTCTCTTGACCGGACTGACCTATCCGCACGATTGGGGCTTTGTGCCTTCGACGAAGGCCGATGATGGCGACCCGCTCGACATCATGGTGATCCACGACGCGGCAACATTTCCCGGCCTTGTCATCACCTGCCGTGTCATCGGTATTCTCCAGATCGAGCAAAAAAGTAAAAGCAAATCAGAGCGGAATGATCGTCTGTTCGCCGTGCCGCGGCGCTCGCATTCCGAGCGGGCTTTGGAAGACGTGCGCGATCTTACGAGACCGATACAGGAAGAGCTGGAGAAGTTCTTCATCGCGACGGACGAGCTTGAAGCCAAGAAGTTGAAGATTATCGGCTGGAAGGGCCCCAAAGTGGCGGTGCAAGCCATAAAAGACGCCGCGAAGTCCTTCGCAAAAGAAGACGAGTAGCGCGAACCGTATGGCTTGAAATCAAGCAGCCTTCGAGTGCGGTCTTTTGGTCGATGCTGCACGTTCCGTCTCTTTATCGAGACGGCCGCGAAGAAGCGCGAGGACGGCAGCCTCCTCTGGTTTCAGTTGTTGGACGGTGTTGCGCAATTCGCTCTCGGCTTGAGACTTGAGCTCAAGCACCAAGTTGCCGTCCATGTAGGAGTTCAGCACCTCCGGATGCACATAGCATTTGCGGCAAATGGTCGGCGTGTTGCCGAGCCGGCCCGCCACTTTTTCGATAGCGGCCCGGAGGTTGCGCTTTGCCTGAGCAGCACTGTCGAAGCTCTCGAGCTCATTGAGCGCCATCGCCGCGAGAACCGTTCCCGCCCAGGTGCGGAAGTCCTTGGCGGTGATTTCCTTGCCGGTGATTTCCTTGAGGTACTCGTTCACGTCAGTAGATGTGACATCCTGGCGATTTCCGGCTTCGTCCACGTACTGGAGCAATTCCTGTCCGGGCAGATCCTGGCACGCTTTTATTATTTTGGCGACGCGCCGATCCCTGACCCGCAACGACCATTGCTTGCCGCTCTTGCCGGTAAAGCGGAAGCGCACCTCGTTTCCGTCGACGGCGACATGGCGATTCTTGAGAGTGGTGAGGCCGTAGCTGCTGTTCTGTTTGGCGTAGTCGTCATTGCCTACGCGGATGAGCGTGGTTTCCAGAAGATGTACGACGGTCGCCAGCACCTTTTCGCGCGGCAACCCTCGCAGGCCCATGTGCTCTTGTACTTTCTCCCGGATCGCCGGCAACGCACCAGCAAAAGCGACGACGTGTTCGTATTTAGTGCTCTCCCGCACCTCGCGAAAAAGAGCGTGATAGCGATACTGTTTGCGTCCCTTCGCATCGCGTCCCGTCGCCTGAACGTGACCATCGGCAAAAGGGCATATCCACACATCAATCCACGCCGGTGGGATTGCCAGAGCCTTAATCCGCTTCAGCGCGTCCGCTTCGGACAGCTTCGATCCGTCCGCACGCGTGTAAATAAAACCGGTGCCGGCCTTTTTGCGGCGTATTCCCGGCCGAGCATCAGAAATATATTTCAGCCCGGCAGACTCAGCGGCATCCCTCGGGTCAACAATGGTTTGGACGCCATCAGGCGAATCGAGCAACAGGGAAGCCGTCCTTTCAGGTTTCGCGCCAAAGCAACGGTTCCAGGATAAAACGGTTCCGCGAGATCGGGATGGCTGACTGCGAAAACGTCCGATTGCAGTTGACGCGGTTAACAAGCGAGTGCTGCCGACGATCAGGCGGCGCGCCAATGGTCGGGTATTTTCTTGTCGTTCAGATGCCGCACGCGCGCGACAAGCGGCGAATGGCCGTCCTTCCTGGCCCAGTCGATGGCTTCTTTCTGCGTCTTGAAGGTGCCGAGCGCGTGGTCGGCGTGATCCTCCACCACAAAGTCTTCAATCGGGCTTCCCTCAGGACGGCCCTTGGGGCGTGCTTCCACATAGACATTCGGCATTTCTTTCTCCTCCTCCTTCCAAGCAAAATAATTCTACCGGACGTCCAGTATGACAGCCGTCCCGCCGGCAATCTCGACCGTATCTCCTGGCCCATAGGTCAGGACGGCACGGGCGAGGGGCGAGACGTAGGAAACCGTCCCGTGTAACGGATCGGCCTCGTCCTCTCCGACAATGCGAAACGTCTGCTCGCGGCCATCCTCCCGGCGCAAGGCGACAGTCATGCCGAAAGAGGCTGTGCGAGTGTCAGAAGACCGCCTGACGACTTCCGCACTCGCTCGTCGCGTACGCCAATAACGGATTTCCCTTAATGCTGCGGCGGCAGCCTGGGCGTCGCCTTTGTCGGTGGCAGCCTGGTGCGCCGCCTCAAAACGGCCGATCGAGGCTTCAATCGCCGCGAGCCCGGTTTCCGTCACGAAATTACGATGGGACGATATCGGCCGGTCGGGAAGTTCTTCCGTCCTGGCATCCGTTTCCTTCACAAAGGCGCGGCTCATGGCGCTAACGGTGACCGACCGGGCTTCGCTTTGCCTTGAGAGCGTCGATGCGTTTCGATGCTTCCGCCTTCGTCAGGTCCGCCTGAAAGCTTTCCGGCTCATCGCATTCTTCAGACAGCGTCTTGAGGTAGGAAGCCTGCGCGCCCGTCATCGGGTCGTTGCCCGAGACCCAATCGTCCGGCTCCTTCTCGGTATTTGAATTAGGCGCGGGGTCGATTTTAGGATTGGGTTCGGTCACATCTTTATCGATCATCACGCTACTCCGCAAAGAGCGGTTCCCGGATTGTTCAGGCTACAAACGCCGAACACGACGGCAGGTTCCGAGGCGTGGTTGCCCGGGCCTGGCCGGGTAAAAGGTAGCTAGCCCGATCGCTGTGGGCGGGCGTGAGCGTCCTGGCCTCGGACGCGGCATCCCTAAGACGCGTGCAGGCCGTTTTAGGCCGGCCTCCACAGACCGAGGATATGTTCGACGTCTGCAACACTGACCTGGATATCAAACCGCTGACGGTAGAGGCCGAGAATCGCAGCGTGGCTTTCATCCGATGAACTGCACAACGCACCTTCGACGAGAATGACCCGGTATCCAAGATCGACGGCGGAAAGCACGGTTGACAGGACACAGACATCGGTCTCGCCACCGCTTATGATCAGAGTGTCGACGTGATGCTTGGTGAGAAAACCAAGCAGTCTGCCCCCGCCGAAGGCGGAATAGACCATGCGGTCAATCACACTGGCAGGCGGCACAAATCCGCGAAGCTCCGGCACAAGCTCCATAAGGTCCGGGTTCAGTCGGTCACGCGTGACGGTGCTCCACTTCCTGTAATACGCGCGCCACATGCCATTCGCCTCGGAAGCGTTCGCAGGCGGAATGAAGCGTGTGAACACAGTGCGCTCGGGGGCATGCGCAGCGAGGCGCTTAATATTAGGAAGAGCTTTTTCCATCCAAGGCGTCGCCCATGGACCGCCCGGCGCAAACAGGTTTTGCATATCGATGCACAGGTGAACCGCATTCGGTCCGGGCGGCGTTTGTGCCGACCCCATCAGGCGTCTCGCCGATAGCCGAAGCCTGTGAAAAGCCGAATGATACGCTCGAGCGCGGCTCCTAACGCGAGACCGGCTGCAACGTCGCTTGCCCAGTGCGCAAGCAGAAAAACCCGTGTGAGAACCAAAACCGTGCCCGCGGTCCAAGCGAGAGCGCGCTGAGTTGTGGGAAGCTGAGATGCAGCGGATGCAAGTGCACCGACGTGAACAGCGTGGCCGGAGGGAAAGGACTGCAGAGGGCGTCCTGAAAAAGGAGCGCCGTGCAGATGCGCCTCGACGCTGCGCCGATCGGGTCGCTCCTGGGCAAAAATGTGTTTCATCAGGTGAGGCAGGATCGTCGTCGCGATGGCGGTGATCAGAATATGATTGCTCGCCGCGCGCTCAATGGTGGGCCTACCGCGGCAGTAAAGCCACCAAATGGCCGCGGCGACGCAGAGGGTATGTTCGTCCGCGCCCCATGTTAAGATTTCGGCAGTCTTCTCTGTTGCCGGGTTTATGTTTCGGGCAATAATACGGGCGATTTTCTTGTCCGCTTTTGTCGGTCGCACGATAACGGACATCGTTGTTTAACCTCCTTGCGAACTAAACCTCCTCGCTCTCGGATTGTATATCGACGCACTTCTGCGGCGGTTAGTTCCAGTCGATCTTGGAGGCTGGACGGGACGCTGAAACCGTTCTGTAAAGCAGACGGTTGCAGGCTGTTGCACGACTTTGCGATAGCAGGGTGGGGGTGCATCATGCTGCCGACCGGCGTTCAGCAGCCTGGGGTAAGTCATGGATTATGTTATCCGCTTTTTAGCTGGCGGGCTCGTCGTTTCCCTGTTCGCGGTTGCGGGGGACGTGCTCCGCCCTAAAAGCTTTGCGGGCTTGTTCGGAGCCGCGCCGTCCGTTGCGCTGGCCACGCTAACGCTCGCGTTCTGGAAGCACGGCGGCGGTTATGTGGCGACAGAGAGCCGGTCGATGATCATCGGCGCAATCGCGTTTGCGGTTTACAGCTTTCTCGTCTGCCAGATCCTGATCCGCGTGCGCTCCTCCGCGCTGACGGCGACAGCTGTGGCAACCGTCGCATGGCTTGTTATTGCCGTTGGCCTTAAACAAGTGGTGCTGGGGTGAGAGATGATTGTCCGCGCCAAGTTGTCGGCACTCAAACAAGGTCACTGGTACGAATATCTCGTGCGTTTCGCGCTCGGCGGACTCGCGACAGTCGTGGCGGGTCTGGTGGCGGATATCTGGGGACCCGCCGCGGGTGGATTGTTTTTAGCTTTTCCGGCCATCTTCTGCGCGAGCGCCACCCTTATCGAGAAACACGAGCGGGAGCGGAAGGAAAAGAAGGGGCTGCAGGGCAAAGAGCGCGGCAAGGACGCCGCAGCGCTTGACGCAGCTGGCGCGGGCCTCGGCAGCGTCGCACTCGCCGTATTCGGTGCAGTCATGTGGTTTCTCGCAAGTGACACGGCCTTCGGCTCCCTCGCTCTTGCAGCGATCGCCTGGTTTGCCGTGGCGATCCTCCTCTGGCGCGTGCGCCGCACAATGCGGGTTTACGGAGCGCCATAAGCGGAACCGGACTCCTTCCGCTGTTCGTATGCCGAACCTGAGACAAAGTGAAAAAACCTCCGAGAAGGACAAAGGATTTTTGGGCCGCCTGACCACAGGAGCCTTCGACGACAATCCTTCAGGGATTGGCACGTACAGTCAGGGAGGAGGCCAGCTCGGCTCCGGCATTGGCTGGACGATGCTTCTCACGTATCCGACCGGAGCTGGAAAATTCCGGCAGACATTGCCTGCGATTCCGTGTCAGTAAGATCGCGTCGCGGCGTTTATGATACCCGCGTGCTGCGGCGCCCGTCGTTTTCCGCAGCATGTCTCAGGCTCGTTCCTGCAGCTTTTGCCGTGCAGGGCAAGTGAGCTCAAAGCGTATTTGGAAATGATCGAGGGTCCCGGGAAGCGGTCCGGCCGCATCGAGCGATGCGGGCTCGACCAGCACAGGCGTCGCTTCCGTCAAAAGGACCGCTAGCCACGCGCTGCCTATGAGTGAAACGAGATGACGGCCGGGGCAGGCGGACGGCCCAAAGCTAAATGGAAGGAGCGGTAACGCGTCGGCCGGGTCCCTGCCTATCCAGATGCCAGGGGTGAAGCGATCAGCATACGGAAGCCGATCCGTATCGCGGTGGAAAAACGGAACGTAGATGATGAGGCCTGCGCCCTCGTCCACCACTCGCCCTTCCCAATTCGTAGGCGCTGTGGTCTGGCGTAGTAGGGCGGGCACCGTGGGATACAGCCGGACTGCTTCAAGGAAAGCGGCGCGCAAGTGAGGAAGATCGAAGCCTCCCCTGCGCCATGTTGCAGAGTCGGGTTCGGCGTTCGCGAAGCTTACCGGATGGGCAAGAAGCAACGCGAGGGCCCGGAACGTCGTTATAGCTCCCGCGTCAAAGGCAAAGAGCCATTGCGTTACCTGGTCGGCCGCCAACTTACCGCTGATCGCGGAATGGGCTGCGATGCGGGCCGCGAAGCTGTCAGGCTCGGCGGCATCGAGATATTCCGTCAGGCGGGCGCGGTAGTTTTCCCGTAGCGTCTTGTCGACGGGCCGGAAGAAAACCCAGTTGACATTGGCCCGCAGTCGCGTGAGTTCGTCAGTCAGCACTTCATCGTCGCGCGCACCATCGCCCAATACGATGCGCCGAACGGCCGCAAACCAGGCTTCGCTGAATTCCGGCCAGCAAAGGTCGTCACCCGGCTTTTTATCGTCAAGGAGGCGCCGGGCTTCGCCCCGCACCACGGCCAAAAATGTTTTAAAGCAATCATGAATGGGCTGGCTGCTTTGCAGCACCTCATTATGAAATTGCCTTCGGGGTCCGCGTTGCGGCCCGCGGGTAATAAGCGAGTTACGCGGCTCGAAGTGTGATAGCGCAGCCTGCTTTTCAGTGCTCGCGGGCGTAAACGGTTCTGGTGCCTCGGCCAGCACGCGCCTCACGTCGCGTTCGGCAAGCAGGAGCCTGGGTCCGTATCGGGTTAGGCAAGTAGAGGCGGCGCCGTATTTTTTTCTCAGATACTGTAAAAAGCGGACCGCCTTTCGATCAAGGTCAAGCTTCGCTGCCAACGCCCAGCACGGGCCGCAACAGGATGCCTTTGGCCCAGGTCGGTAAGACCACGCGGACGAGGAAGCCGATAAGGTCGCCGAGCCCCGACGCACTAAATTGTGCCCGGGACCGGTCAATTGGGCGGTCGACGGCCCGCTCAGGTCTCACGTCATCAACGCGCCGAGCCGGGTTGCGCAACCTTCTTTTGCCGCGCAGCAAGCTGCTCAGAGGGAGTGACATTGGCTAGGATCGTACGAAGCTTGTTGTGCCAGCCGCTGACAACGTCGCCTTCTCCGCGCATCATCGCCTCGAAGCCGATCCTGGCCACTTCCCTCGGATCATCCTTCTTGCTCGCGCCTTCTTCCGTGTCGAGCATTCGCGCGCGCTCAAAAAAGTCTGTTTCAGTCGCTCCAGGCATGAGGCAGTGACGCTCACGCCGGTGTTGTCGAGCTCTGCGCGCAGCGCAAATGAAAATGCATTTAAGAACGCCTTGGTGCCATTGTAGACCGCTGTAAATGCGCCGGTAATAAAACCGGCTATCGAGCCCAGAATCAAAATATGTCCAGCATCACGCCGCCCGACTTTATGAATAAGGTAGAGTGTCCCGGTAATGTTTGTCTCTATGACGCGTTGCACGTCTTCGAAATCCTGATCCAGAAAGCCGTGACCGAGCGGGGGCGAGGCCGGGTTCGCTGCGCAAAAACGTGTCAACCCCATCAAGTGTCGCGAGGTCCGCCTGGATAGCCCTGACATCAGTACCGTGCTGCATTAACTCGTGTGCTGCATTCTCGATTTGTGGTTCGTCGGCAGCGATCAGGATGTCGTATCCTTCTTCGGCGCATTTTGCGCGAGATAGTAACCAATTCCGGTTGAAGCGCCGCTGATCATCGCGAGCTTTGTTGTTGTCGGCGCCATTGCATTTCCTTCCATTCTTTCAGATCACGCATTGCCGGCGGGCTTCATGACCACCTTGATGCAGCCGTCTTTCTTGTCGCGGAAGGTTTTGTATAAACCCGGACCTTCTTCGAGCGTCGCACGATGCGTTATAACGAAGGAGGGGTCGATCTCGCTCTTCTCGATGTGTTTTAGGAGTTTGGGCAAATAGTGCTGGACGGGGGTCTGCGCCATCCGGAACGTAAGGCCGCGATTGATCGCAGAACCCATGGGGATTTTGTCGACATTGCCGCCGTAAACGCCGACGATGGAAACTGTTCCGAAGTTCCGACAGCAATAGATTGCTTCGCGTAGCACGTGGGGGCGGTCGGTCCCCAGAAACGTCGCAACTTTGATCCGGTCGACAACCGAATCTTTGCTGGCTGTCGTTTCTGGCTCGGTGCCGACAGCGTCGATGCACGCGTCAGCGCCTCGCCCTTTTGTCAGGTCTTGGATGCGCGCGTAGACGTCGTCTTTCTGGAAGTCGAGTGTTTCCGCTCCCGACTTTTGGGCGAGCGCCATGCGCTCTGGCACTGTATCGATCGCTATGACCCGCGAGGCGCCCAGTAGGAACGCACTGGCAATCGCCAGCTGGCCTACCGGCCCGCAGCCCCAGACCGCGATCGTATCGCCCGACTGGATGTTGCAGAACTCGGCAGCCATGTAACCGGTTGGGAAAATGTCCGACAGGAAGAGAACCTGCTCGTCGGTCAGGCCTTCCGGCACTTTAGCAGGACCCACGTCTGCGTAAGGCACACGGAGATATTCCGCTTGGCCGCCCGCGAAACCGCCGAGCAGGTGCGAATAGCCGAACAATCCCGCGGGCGAATGACCCCAAAGCTTCTCAATATCGGCACGATTGGGATTGGATCGTTCGCAGCCTGAATAGAAGCCTCGTTTGCAAAAGAAGCACTCGCCGCATGCGATGGTGAAAGGCACGACGACGCGGTCACCTTTCCGGAGATTTTTGACTGCCGAACCAACCTCGATCACTTCTCCCATGGTCTCGTGACCGAGCACATCGCCCTTGTGCATGGACGGCATGACGCCATCGTAAAGATGGAGATCCGACCCGCAGATCGCGCATGCAGTCACTTTGATAATGGCGTCCCGGCTGTCCTCGATCCTGGGATCGGGTACGCTATCGCAGCGAATATCACCTTTGCCGTGCCATGTAAGAGCTTTCACTCAAACCTCCGGTGCAGAAATCGCTAAACCAATCCGCGCCGGGGGGCGGTGTTCCGGGAAACGTTGTTTGACAGCCTTATTTTTTTGCCCGACACCATATTCGTCGAAACAAAGCATCCGAACATCAAAAGAGTTGGTCGCAATTGCCATCGGTTCCATTCATGAGACTGAGCAAAAAGAAGGCCAAGAGACCTTTGACCAAAAAGCTGAGGAACAACCGAATATTGCTTCCCGAGGCGATGGAAGCGCGTGCGGTCAGCGAAATCCCTCGCGGCCGCCAGTGGCAATATGAACCAAAACGGGATGGCTACCGTTGTCTGATGGGCCGCTTTCGGGATGCCGCGGCAATGCGGTTCAAGTCGGGGCAGGACCTTGCCCGCTACTTTCCTGAAATCGCTGCCGGCGCCGTTACGCTTCCCGAGCGCGATTATGTTCTCGACGGCGAGCTTGTCATATCAACGAAGCGGGGATTTTCATTCGACAGTTTGCTCCAGCGGATTCACCCGGCGGAAAGCAGGATAAGACGGCTCGCGGTCGAGACGCCGGCCTTGTTTGTCGCATTCGATCTGTTGATGCGAAACGGCACCGATCCCCCCGGCATGAAGCTGAGCGACCGGCGACGCGAGCTTGAGAATTTCGCCAAAAAGTGTTTCGCGTCAAATTCAACTTTTCGGCTCTCGCCGGCGAGCACCAACCTCAAAGACGCGCAGCGGTGGCTCACGGCCCTAGGCGGCACCGACGGCGTTATGGCGAAGCGGCTGGATTTGCCCTACGAAGTGGGCAGATCGCGGGGAATGCAGAAGATAAAAATGCACCGGCCGGCGGATTGCGTCATCGGTGGCTTCCAGCTATGGCGAACGACCGCGTCGCCACCGCGCATCAATCAAATCTGGAAAATCATCTCGCCCCAGCACGATTACCACTTCCAAGATCGATTGTTCGGTAAGGAGAAACAATACCTTACCTGGAACCAACGGAGTAGTGGGACAGTTTCTTCCTCGGACGGTGGTGCAATGAGAATAAAAGATGTCGGTTATTCTCACGGTGGACGACGAGACCCGCGTCTATCTAGGCCAGGTTCTAAAAGATGCCGGTTATTAGGTTATTGCCGCGGCAGGCACAATCGGCACTCACGGACGTCGGACTGCCTGGGCACCGTATATCCGCATTATCACACCATTCGCAAGTCGCCCGGCTCGAGGCAGCTTCCTGCGAGACTGTCGGCCATCGCGGCGCCGCGGGAACCAGAGTGGCCTGTCGCTCTACGGCGGAGGCTGACGAGCATCGTCCGGGCAGAATTATTTGCGCGAAAGTCGGCGTGGGCTCGAACACAGAGACCCCAGGCGCGTTGCCTCTCTGATCCTCTTTTCGCTTAGCCTCATAGCGCCAGCCCGATCATCGCGGATCGGCAAGCGTCTTCAACTTGGGAGGAAGGCCGAGTCAGAAGGGACGAGTCCAACCGCGAGGCTTCCTCGCACGTCAAGAAAGACATCTCATGTATCACCACGTCAAAAAACTCATGTACACCGTTCGTGTGGACGAACCTGATCCGCGCTTCGGCAATATGCTTCTGGAACAATTTGGCGGCGCCAACGGCGAACTTGCCGCTGCGATGCAGTACTCTGTCCAGGGCCTCAATTGCGAAGACGCTGCCCGAAAAGACTTACTGATGGACATCGGAACGGAGGAACTCAGCCATCTTGAGATCGTCGGGACCCTGGCGCGGATGCATCTTAAGCCTCTGAAATCGGTGCGTGAAGCTGCCGAAGCCGACCCTTTGATTGCGATCGCAGGCGGCGGTGGCGTGAATTTGTTCAATTCCCAGGGCAATGCCTGGACCGCGGACTATCTCAAGATCACCGGCGAACTCGATGTGGATCTTCGCAGCAATATTGCGGCCGAAGCCCGCGCCAAGATCGTCTACGAACGGCTGATCAATTTCTGCCGCGATGCGGGCACCAAAGACGCGCTTCAGTTCCTCATGACGCGGGAAATCACGCACATGCGCGCCTTCACCCTTGCGCTGGATAGCATGGGCAAGCCACCGTTCAGCATTGGCCGCATTGCGCCGACGCCGAAACTGGTCGATCAGTTCTTCAACGATTCGACGGGCGAAGGCGACTATGGCGAAGTCGATGCCCGAGGGCCCTGGAATGAGGGCGGCGCGTGGGAATTCGTCGAATCGCCGGCGATTGCCGACCTCAACGGCTTTGCGGGTGACGCTGAGGAACAATCTCTTTCTATGCATGCTGAAAGCTCCGGCCCCGGCGACGAATCCATGAAGGAGCTGCTGGTCGAGCAGTTGCGGGACATCCTGCACGCCGAAACGCAACTCACAAAAGCCCTTCCCAAGATGGTCAAAGCCGCTCACTCCGAGCAGCTGCAACGGCTATTCGAGATCCATCTGGGGGAGACCGAAACCCAGGCGGAACGCCTGAACGAGTGTCTGCGGCTTCTTGAAGCCCCCGCCCGAGCGAAGGTCTGCAAAGGCATGGCAGGCTTGATCGAAGAAGGCGAGGAAGTCATCAGGGAAGGCAAGCGAAAGGAGCAAACCGCTGCGGACCTCGCGTTAATCGGCGCCGCGCAACGGGTCGAGCATTACGAAATCGCAGCTTATACCACGGCGCGAAACCTCGCCGTGCAGATGCGCAACCCGACGCTGGCGCAGTTGCTGACCGCCTCCCTCGGCGAGGAACAGAACGCCTCCCAGTTGCTCGATCAGCTGGCGCAGCCGCTTCTTTCAGTGGCGCGGATGCCTGCGGCGGTTGAATAAAAAAGCAGGGCGGCGGAACCGGCACCTTTGCTCCGGGTTTACAAGAGGTGCAGGCGATTATGAAGGGCCGCACTTCCCTGTGGTGATCGCCGACTGGAAAGCCCCGCCTAGTGCAGCGGGGCTTTTCATTTTGTCCTTATTCGTCGCTCGTACCTGTCGCGCAGCCGCCGCAGGAGCCCGAAGCGCCGACCTTCGCGGCGCTCTTCCAGAGAGACCAGCGGTACAGATACGTCCGTGAGCGGTTCAAAAAATGGGAACCAAGGCCGGTTCGCACAACGGGCAAGCCGGCGAGCGGATAAGCCGCGAAATCTCAGAAGATGCCAATAATCTGTGGTGAGGTCGCCGTGCGGCCCGGAAAGCTCCGGTTTCATAGCGTCAGTGGTCGGCTACGACAAGCAACGGGACGCGCGATAGCTATGAGCTGCAATTGAAAACCGGCCTTACCGCTCAACAGGCGTCTTAACCTCGGTTCTGGCAGGCGGACGGCAAGCTTGACTTGTTCGGCTCTTTCCTTGTTGATCTGGCTCGATTTATTCGCCCCCTCCTTTTCTTTTTTCCATACGCTAAGCGGTATTAACGGTTGGTCGTGACGGGCTTTTCACCGGCTCTCCGATCGAAGTGGAGGGAGCCAACGACCAAAAAATTCTGGCATACGCTGAGAGGCACGCCAATGCATTCGGTTTGGATGTGGGATCAAAAGCGTTGTGTCGCGCGGATTCCTCCGCCTCCGCGAAAAGGCATATCACAGAAGTTGCGGGCCTTAGACGAATTCGGTCATAGTGCCTAGGGTTGCCCGCCCGTAGCAGGTGCATCCGGTGGCGGCGGTTCGATCCTGATACTCACTCCGTGACCGGACTTGATGTCGTTTGATGCCGCCAGATAGATCGCTTCAAGCGCACCTTCTCTAGTAGCGTAATCACCAGCTGGCTCCGCGCCATCCTCAGCGACAGCCCAGTGCCCGGTATTTCCGACGAACTCGATAGCTCTTTTCCATCGCTCAACTGCCTCGTCAGGCCCGCTCGCGCCGGACGCCTTTGTACTTCTTGGTGCCGGGCTTCTTTTGTGACATGAATTCGCCGCTTGCTCGGCTGCGCTTGGTCCAGCGCTTCTGTCCCATCATCTTGGTTGGGCGCTGCGAACGTTTGCGCACGGCGCCTTTGCGGCTGCCACGGCCAGTGTCTGTAGCCATCCTAGGCTCCCTTGTTGAATTGGATCGGCCCGTTAACGAGACGACCGGCCGTCCAGTTCCCCGGCTGGTTCAATTCTGAGGATGCCGCCGAATGACGAGAATGCCGGGCCGCGCAGTCGAGCGCTTGGTGCGGAGCTTTGGCAACCGTGATCGAGCCCGGAGGCGGGCGCTCGCTGTGGGCCTGCGTAAGGTTCCGGTCCTCGACGAACAGAGACTCGTTCTCGCGATCTCATAGCCGCGCGCCTTGACCGATGAATTCATGGCTTCGTCGGTGACGGAATCGACGAACTTGTTTAAGGCGGTGGCCGGTGCGCCGGTTTGAAGTCGCAGCGTAAAGTGCGATCGGACAGGGAGACGAACGACAGCTTCAGGTGGCCTTCCAGTAGGCTCGGGACGCGGGCACGGAGATCCGCTGAGGGCGACGGCAGCTCGCCGGGCGGCGCCGTGATGCTACGCGGGAGGCGCGCCTCTGCGACTGAGTTCGGTTAAGGAGCCTCCGAGCGCCCCTTTGTGCCGAGGGGCAGGCGCTGGCCGGCCGCCTTGGCGATGTCCTTCCACGGATCGGCACGGCGTTTCAGCGCATCGTTGATGCTGAAAGCAGCGCCGCTCTTGAGAGAAGACAACTCCGTTCCAGTCGATCGGCAACGATACCGGCGCGCCCGGACGCGCGCGGACGGCGTACGCAGCGACGGCACTCGCCGTTTCGTCATTGCGGAGGTAGTCGACGAAGATGCGCCCCTTCCGCACATCCTTGCGGCTGTTGATCGTGAAACGGTCCGGTTCGTCCGTAGCCATGGCATTCGAGAAGGCCCGCGCGAACTGCTTGGCTTCCGACCAGCTGGGCCCGCGCGCAAACGGGACCACGATATGGAGTCCTTTTCCGCCGGTCGTCTTCAAGAAGGAGACGAGGCCGAACTTCTTCAGGTTCGCACGAACGTCGCGCGCCGCGCTTTTGACGGCATCCCACGCAACGTTCAGGGGCGGGGTCGAGATCGAAGATCAGCCGGTCGGGCCTCTTCACATCGTCCACCGTCGCATTCCAGGCATGAAGCTCGATCGTTCCCATCTGCACGAGCGAGACCAGCCCCTCCGCGTCGCTCACGTAGATGTATGCTTTTCCCTCGCCATGCCCGGAGACCTTCACGCCATGAACATGCGACGACATGCCGTCGGTGACGTGACGCTGAAAGAAGCATTGGCCGCCCGACCCATTTGGGCAGCGCACGAGGCTTATCGGCCGATCGCCGGCCTGTGCCAGTAACCGGGGGGCAATTGCCTCGTAGTATCGCGCCAGTTCAAGCTTGGTGATGCCGGCATCCGGCCACAGCACGCGATCGGGATGCGTGATGACGACATGGGCGACGCTCGCGTCGTCCTTCCGCGCTTTCGCCGAGCGCGTCGGCGACGTACGTCCTTGCTTGGCGATGGCTGACAACGGCTTCTCCTTTTCGCGGACCACCTCGCGCGCGGGCTTATCCTCGCGCAATCCCTGAAAAGAAGGATGGCGGAGCTTTCCATCTGGCGTCCATTCGCTGAAGTTTACATGTGCGACGAGGTCGGGCTTAACGAAGTGCGCGCCGCGGCGCGCGTCCGTCGGAAGCGAGGCAAACGGCGAGGCCTTGACCGCACGTTCCTGCAATTTCTTGAGGAGGACACGCGCTTCCGCCTGCGTAAACCCCGTGCCAACCTTTCCGGCAAAGCGGAGCGCGTCACCTTCAAAGTATCCCACGATTAGTGCGCCGAGAACGCCGGGATGGTTGGGCTGCTCGGTATAGCCGCCGATCACCAGTTCCTGTTCCTTAATGCACTTCGACTTGAGCCATAAATCCGTTCGTCCGGAACGATAGGGCGCCTCCGCACGCTTCGAGACGATGCCTTCGAGCGCAAGATCGCAGGCATGACTCAGAACCTCATCGCCTGGTTCGGCAAAATGCTCGCTGTAAAGGAGCTTGTCTGGCGCGCCGGCCATAAGCTCTTGGAGCAACGCCTTGCGCTCGGTGAGAGGTCGCGCACGCAGATCGACGCCATTGAGATGTAGAAGATCGAAGGCGTAGTAGCGCAGGTGATCCAGCTTTTCCGTCGACAAAGCGTTTTGCAGACCGTGAAAGGAAAAGGTGCCGTCATCCGCCAGGTGAACCACTTCGCCGTCGATCACGGCGCTGGAGACCTTCAGCTTCGCGAAGGCGGCGCAAAGCGGCGTGAAACGTTCGCTCCAGTCATTCGCCGCGCGCGTGAAGAGCTCGGCATGCCGGTCCGCCATTACGGCAAGCAGCCGGTAACCATCGAACTTGATTTCATGGACCCAGCCTTCGCCGCGCGGCGGCGCGGACACCAGCGTGGCGAGCTGCGGCGTAACGAAGCCCGCCGGCACATCACCCTTACCGACGTGGGGCAGCTTTACGTGCCGTGCGGACGCCGCGTGTTCTTTTTTTTAAGCGCCTTCACCGCATCGAGCGCTTCGGCGGTTGATTTGCTGCGCGCGCCGGTCTTGCCCCAGCTTTTGCCGGATGCGCGTGCAATGCCCTCCATTCCGCGCCCGCTGACGACGCTTTTCTGAAATGTCTCGGTCGCCACATTGCCGTTCGAGTCGGCATATTCATCGTTGCCTTTGATCAGCAACCAGTTCTCGCGCTTGGTGTCGCCGGGCCGCTTGCCTCGCAGCCGTACGAGGTGCCATCGCCCCTTGAGCCGCTTGCCATGCAAGATGAATGTCAAATTACCGCGTGCATGCAATTCGAGGACTGGTCCAACCACCTCCTTCAGTTCCTGCGCCTCATGCCGAAGCTCTCGCCAGCGCCGCATTCGCGGCGCGCGAAAACTCCGACCAGGATTGCACCGTCGCGGCCGCTCTGGCGGTGTCCCAGCAACTCGCCGCTTCCCGGCCTCTAGGAATTCCTTCGACCAGCCGCAATCAAAGCTTTCGGCGGTCCGAGTTCGGCAATGCTGTATTCGCTGCGAAGTCGGTGCAGGTCGCCGAACGCATGGGCGTCAGTTGAAGCACCAAAGGACAGCGCCATGATTGCTCAAGTTTGTTTGGCTCCCACAGTATCAGCCATCACCGCACCGCGCGCGCCGAGCGGTTTGTCCCCACCGACTGTTGAATCACGCGCGGTCTGATGCTCGATCTCGGCATTAAGCTCCGCGCCGAGCAGCCCGACGATGGTCGAAATCCACAGCCAGATCATCAGGCCGACGACGGCGCCGAGCGAACCGTACGTGGCATTATAGTTGGCGAAGCTTGTGAGATACCAGGAGAACAGAAACGATGCGACAATCCAGGTCACCGCCGCGAGCACGCTGCCCACGCTCACCCATTGCCAGCGCGCCGTCCGCCGGTCGGGGCTGTAGCGGTAAAGCAAAGCAAGACCGATCAACAAAGCTAGAAAAAGCACCGGCCACCGCGCGATTCGCGTCAGCGTTTCGGTCACGCTGCCGAGTCCGATCGGCGAGAGGATCAGCGGCAGAACCACTATGGCGCCGATCGCCAGCAGAAAAGCCGCGAAGCCCGCGAGAGTGAAGGCGAGCGCCACTAGATTGAGCTTGATGAAACTGCGACTTTCCTTCTGCTCGTAGATCACATTAAGCGCGTCAATCATGGCTTTCACGCCGCTCATGGCGCTCCACAGCGACACCAGTAAGCCGACGACCAATCCGGTCGAGAGCGCGCGTCCGCTGTTGGAGGCAATGCGAGTGGCCTGCTCGTGCACGATGCTCAGCACGTTTCCGGGTACGACGTCGTTCAACACCGAGAGATTGTCGATGATCGTGGAAGCGTTGAAGAACAGGGCGTACGCCGAGACCAATGCAGTGATCGCGGGGAAGATCGCGAGCAGGACAAAAAAAGCGACGCCGCCGGCGATCGACAAAAGGCGGTCGGACTGCATCTCGCGGTAGGTGCGCCAGAGAATGTCGTACCAGCCCTTCCAGGGGATTTGCAGCGGATGGCTCGCGTGGCGGCCACGGCCGCGTTCATGCGCCCGGCGGAGCTCAAGGTCATATGGTTCCTCCGAGCTCTGCGGCTCGCCGAACGGCCGCTCCTCCTTATCCACAGATCCTTTCCACACCTCACGGGCGTGCCGCGGGGGAGCCACGAACATCAACAAAGCGGTGGCGGCAATATTGAGCCAGAACGGCAAATCCGAACGTTTCGACAGCATTTGCCTCGAATGGAGGTTGCCCTCGCGACAACTAACGCCTTCGCCCGTTGTTCGTTCTCGGTTGGGCGCAAATTGAGTGATTTTTGTGCGCTAAGGCTGTCGTACATAATAGTAGCGTGAAACGCTGTCGGGCCTTGGCGAACGTCGAGCGCTCCCGCGACATCGACCGGGCCCGCAGCCACACCGAAGCCGGCACCGGTTCCAGTCGGAGTACGACAGCCGCCACCTTGCTGCTGGCAAGCAGAGTTTTGATGCCAGTTCGGTCGCAATCCGCGCCCGGGTCTCTGTTTTGGACGATTAGCGAAGGATGGCGCTCAGCAATACAGGCCCGTTCGGCCCTTGGAACGCATGGCGGCCGCGCCAGTTGTTCCATGCCACGAACAATAGGGCGCAAAGACATGGAAGCGCACGGCGCCCCTCGCGTACGGGGCGCGACTTGGACCGGGCTCGGCGTTGGCCGATGGATATGCCTTTAGAAAGCGTTGAATCGCTGCCACAGTTTGTAACCATGCCTATCAGCGACAGCTTGGCGACGGCGCTAACGACGTCGGCGGCTAAGCTCATCGAAGCCGAGGCGTTGCCGCAATACATCGCGGAACGGCGCTGGTTCGGCCTTAAGGATCAAGCGATCAAGAAAACACGGATCACAAACGTCGCCAAGATCGCTGACGACGCGCAAGACATTTTGCTTTGCGAAATCGAGGTCACGACCACCGGCGCTACCACGCGCTGGCTGCTGCCGCTGGGCATCCTTTGGGAGGAGGAATCGTCGACCGCGCTTTCCAGTCGTCTCGCCTTGGCTCGCGTGCGACGCGGCCGGCGAACGGGCCTTCTGACCGATGCCTTCGCCCTTTCGGATTTCGCTCGTCAGGTTATCGCGGCTATGGCCGCCGGCACGGAAGTCAGATTCGGCGACGGCGTCATCCATTTTCGGGCCACCGAAACCGGCCGCGCCAAACTCGCGAATGTTTCAGCCGCGAATGTTCATTGGCTTGCAGCCGAACAGTCCAACAGCTCGTTGACCGTTGGCGATGCGGCGATGTTGAAGATCTATCGCCGTATTTCTCCAGGGCAACATCCGGAAGCGGAAATGAACCGCTATCTGACGGGGCAGGGCTTTACGCACGCGCCGTCGCTTCTGGGCGAAGTGGTTCGAACCGCGCCGGACGGCACACCCTCCACCCTTGCGATCGCGCTCGAATTCGTCAGCAACGAGGGCGACGCGTGGGCCTGGATTATGGACCATTTCCGCCGCGCGCATGGTACGCGCGCCCAACATTCCGGAGAAGACTTGTTCGCCGATTGCTATGCCATCCTCGCTGCCATCGGCCGGCGCTTGGGCGAGATGCATGCGACATTGGCGCACGAGACGGCCGATCCCGCATTCGCACCTGAGATCGCCAGCGCCGCCGACGTGGCCGATTGGGGGAAGAAGACCGAAGAGCGCCTTCAAAAGGCGTTTGACGCGATCGCTCAAGTGCAGACTTGGGAGCGCGAGCTGGACCGTGAACGGGCACAGCGGCTCTTGAGCCAGCGCGTGAGTATCACTCTCGCCGTCCGCGACCTGGCCACATCGGGCGCAGGAACGGTAAAGACGCGGATCCACGGCGATTTTCATCTCGGACAGGTCTTGGTCGCAAGCGGCGACGCCTTCCTCATCGATTTCGAAGGCGAACCCGCCGCCTCGCTCAAGGAGCGCCGCGCCAAGACGACCCCGCTGCGCGATGTGGCTGGACTGCTACGGTCCATCGACTATGTGACCGCCACCGTCATGGATAGAAAAACTGCCGATGCCGTGCCGATGGACGAAGCGCAGCGTGATGAGCTCAGCTCACAATTCGGCTCCCGCGGCACTGCTGCATTTCTGAGCGCCTATGGGGAGGCTGCCGGCTCGCAAAACGGCCCTGCCGAGCACGCACTCCTCGGCCTGTTCTTGATTGAAAAGGCCGCCTACGAAGTTGCCTACGAGGCGGCCAATCGGCCGACATGGATCGGAGTGCCGATCGCCGGGCTGACGCGGCTGGCCGCGCGGGGCACGACCGTAGGCCGCATGGCTGAGGCCCAAGCTCCGGCAATGATGACGCGGGGCGGAAGCGCCATTTATAATGAGATGAACGGAATGCCGGATCTCGTTCGGCGCAAATAACCTTGGGCAAGAACAAAATCGATTTCTTGCCATCTCAACTCCATGACGGGGCGAGTGAGTGGGTCGGTCGGGCGCTTTTCTGCCTTGCGTTCTGAACTATTGAGACGGTCCGACGTTCTTGTTTGATGGTTCTGCTTCCTCGCAAGGGACTTCTGGCAATTGCCGCGGTCGTTGATGTGGCGTCGCAGACGACAGGACGACCGATTTCCGGCAAGACGCTCGCAGCGCGTCAAGGATTGCCGCCTCGGCATCTGGAGTCACTTCTACAGTCGCTCGTGCGCAACCGCCTCCTCAGGGGCATCCGCGGCCCGAACGGCGGATACGAGCTTGCGTGCGAACGGAACGGCGTGACGGTGAATGATATTCTGCGCGCTGCCGGCATCGGCGACGAGGAAGAGGAAGAGCTGAAGTCCGAGATTGTCACCAAGGTCGTGCTTCCGGTTCTGTCTCCCGCCGAGCAGGCTTTGGGACAGGCGCTCAACCAGATCAGTCTAAACGATATAGTCCGTTATGCAGAGTCGATGGTAACGAAACAGGTCGGGACGAAAGCTGCGTAAAGCCACGACGACACGCTGAAATTGGTCGAGTCCTTGGCCACCAAGGCCGAACGAGCGAAATCGACAACCGTGGAATTTTTTCCGCTTCGTGAGGGCTTTTCCCACCGGTGTTCCTGGTGCGAAACATATGCCAACGGCAATCCGAAGAGCTGGGATAGCTTCCGTGCGGTTGCCCTGAGCGATCCACTTGGGGTGAACGTTGTAGGAGATGTGTGCGCTGACAAGGAATGCCGGATCAGCATTCAAGCCAAATATAGCGCTAGTGGACCCTCAATTCGGCGCGGTACACGCTCTCGATGATTTTCACAAAGCCAATGACGGCGCCGCAGCAGGTGGAGTTCGGCGGCCCGCTTGAAAGCGCCATTTCGCGAGAGTCGCCGCCCAGGCGGTCTCGCCGCCGGACGGTTTGCCTGCCGTACACGCTCGGTGGCGGCGAAGTCCCCCTTGGAACGCTGATCGGGTTCTGTTCTCTATGGGATTAATAAGCCTGGGCTCTTCCGAGATCGTGATTCGCACCCCTGCGTGCCCAACGTCATCTGTTCTAGCGTGATGTGCGGCATTCGCAGGCCTTCTGAATGCAGCGAGGCTCTCAACCGCTGGTGCCGGCCTGGAGATTTTCCTCACGGAGCGCCTTTTCGGCTTTGCCGAGATGCGTCCTGAGTTCGTCGGCGATGTGTCTTAGGTTGTCGCGTCTCGAAGCGGTCGCCCTGGCGTAGGTCGAATAAGCGGCGTCGGCGGGATCGTGGATTTTGGCGCGGTTCCGATCGCATTCGGCGATCAAGCGTTTCACGATAGGGATCCGCCGTTTTAGGTCGGCTACTTGGCCTTCCATTTGGGCGGCCCATGGATCGGTGCCTGAACGCAATTACCCTGGAACAAACGCTTCTAGCTGACGTTGCCTGAGCGCAATTACATAGCGGGATGTTTGCGATGTCGGGCTCGTCTAGGTTCGACCAATTGACTGCGGCACAAGCCGGTCAAATCGAGCGGCGTTTACAGGCGCTTGAGAAGAGATTGAACGCGGTCGGAGCGCGTGCCTCGACGAACGGCCGGGACATCGTTGGCGACCTCAGCGAGGTGATTGCTTCGGCGCTATCCAGCTGGGCGAATCGTTTCCGGCATGGCGCAGGCACCGTCCGCGATCAATCAGCGTCAGTGGGCGAAGATGCAGCGAGACTGGGAACAATGGCCATGGATCGGATCGTAGACGAAAGTCGAGAGCGGCCGCTGGTTGCGGTTGCGGTCGCATTGGGCGTGGGAGTTCTTGTCGGTATGGCCATACGGGCGTCGTCAAGGTGAGAGAGTCGATGACATGAACAAAAATCGCGTGGAACGTACATCGACAAACGAATTAGCTGGGCAGGTTCAGGAGAACGCCTCAGAACTGGTCCGTTCCGTCGGGGATGTTGCAGGAAAGTTCATTCAAGAACAGCCCTTTACGGCTACACTGATTGCATTGGGTATTGGCTGGCTGCTCGGCAGAATGCATAGGCCGCTATAGCGCTTGGGTGCCGACACCGCGGGCACGAGGAACCACGAGTTTTCGCATATCACCATGCCGAAGTTTCCTAAACCGTGAGGCAAGCGAAAAACGCGTTCCACTGCCAAAAAACTTCGTGGCAGCAAGAGACTTAAGGCACCTCTGAAACAATGACGATCCGCTGCAAAGCGGGCGCCTCCCACAAAGCGCAGGATAGCGGCAAGAAGGCGGCTGCGCAGCCTACAATAAGAACGAAAGAGCGAGAAGTTGACGACGCGCGACGACGATTGATGCAAGCCGAGACGGCGCTCGCCGCGGAGAAGTCCTAAATTTGAAAAGCAGCAAATAAAGAAGGGCCCCGCGTTTTTCGGGGCCCTTTTTCTAGTCGCCCGTTAGGGCCGGTCGGGCACCCACGTTGTCGCGTTCGAGTCATACTTGAACCCGGGGGCGCTTTTGAGACTGTCCTTGGTGGTGTTCATTACTAGCCACCATTTCTTGTCCTTCATGGTCGGATGCACGGCCTCGAAAGGCACCGCAACATCCTTCTCGCCTGCGCCAAGGAAGCCGCCGACGCCAACAATCAGCGCCACTACCTTCCCCGACTTGTCGACCAGAACATCCTTGATGTCGCCGATCTTGTTTTCGTTGGGATCGTAGACGTTCTGCTTGTACCAGTCAGTGACTGTCATTGCCTCGCTGGGCAGAGCAGTGTGCATGCTAGCGCTGGGATAATCGGTCGCTGCAACGGCGGGTGCTGAGCAGGCCATCAACGCCGCAATAGCCATTGCGGGTTTAAACATAGAAGTCTCCTTTTTAGGTTGAAAAGGCCGTGTTAGAAAACGTTCTTATGAAGTGTTCGTTCCAACATCCGCCTATCTGATTGCGTTTTGGTCTGGCGCTAAAGGGCGACAGCATCCGCTCTTCCAACAGGATGGTTAAGGACCATTAGCGTGATCAATTAGGAAAGGTACAACGTTGTAAGAGATAGCCAATGGACCGCGAACATGTGAAGGGCGCTGCCGACAAGGCAAAGGGCAGCATCAAGGAAACAGCCGGCAAGATCAGTGGTGACACGGAGCTCCAGTCTAAACGCGACGTCCACAACGCCGTCGTGAAGGATGCTACCCGCAAACTGACCAAATAGCTTTCTTCCAATTTGGTCAAATTCGCATGTAGCCGAAAGCCCACCGTAGGCTCGGGGACACGAAAGCGAAAGGCGCCCAGGCGCCCTTTTTGTTGTTAGGGGAGGACACAAGTTGGTGCTGATCGAATCGGAACATTTTTAGGTCGCGCGAATTGTTAGCGTGAGAACCAATGGAGTAGACCCATGGGCTTTGGAAGAGGCGCATTGTTGTGGTTATTGGGTATCCCACTGCCAATCATTATCTTGCTTGCTCTCTTTATGCACCACTAACTACTGCCTTTCGCTGAATTTAGGGAGGTTGCCGAAAGGCAGCCTCCCATTTTTTTAATTCACACCAGTCTCGCGGAGTCTACCCGGGTTAAGTGGCTGCATTTTGAGGCGTGCTCGGGCCGTTTCCATGGAGACAGCGATGGAGGATCGATACATCGCAGTTAGTAAAGGTTCTCTGCGCTTTCTGAACGGCGGCGGCGAGATGGGGCAGCGCATTCGCGCGTTCTTTGGCCGGCCTCCGAGAATGGGCTTTGGTCCGTGTGGATCTTCCGTGACCACGTTTTCGCGAATGCGAACAAACGATGCCAAGCCGGGGCTGGCAAGCTAACATCGGAACTTTGCGCGTCGCGAAGCCATTGTTCCGCATGCTCCATGCTCTTCGCCATGCCCTTACCCGTGTGGGCGAATCTACAACCCATCCAGGTGCGTTTGCGGTGGTCGCTGTTTATGCGGTCGCGTGGCTGATCTTTTCGCCGGACACTTTCGGCTGGGCAGCTATAGCGACATTGGCGACCTGGCTCATGACTCTTTTCATCAACCGCACCGAGCACCGTGACACCCAGGCGATTCACGCCAAGATCGACGAACTACTTCGTACCCAAGGCAAGGCCAGAGCCGAGCTCACCACGTTGGATGAGCGCGATGTAGAGGACATTGAGGAGCACCGACGCCGGCATCGCAAGCCGGATACGCAAGGGGCATACAGTTCGTGGCCAAAAAAGTGACCGCCGCGGCCGGGCGCGATGACCCGTGCGAGGAACAGGTCCCCAGACGCAGACGTTGATCGAAAGAGCTTCCCGTCGATAGGCGCGGAGAACGAGTATGGCAATGAATGTTGATTTAGGACGGCGGAGCTTGGTCCTCGGCTCGGTAGCCGCAGGAGTGGCGACGACAGCAAGCGCGCAAATCCGCACCGATACGGCACCACGGATACTCAATGGGCAGCCGATGCCGGAGCCGAACCCCGATCAAAGCGCGGGCCCCGTCCGACCCGGGCGTGGTTCACAACTAGCCGATAAGGTGGCGGTGGTTACCGGCGCAGCGCGCGGCATCGGTCGTGCCATTGCGGTTGAGTTCGCCGCCAATGGCGCGGATGTCGTGGCTCTTGATATCGCGGGACCAATATCAACCGCCTCCAATGCTGAGCCCGCGACACCCGAGGAATTAGAGGAAACTGTCCGGCTGGCTCAGCAGTACGGCCGTCGCGCACAAACTATCCGTGCTGACGTTCGGGACATCGCCGTCCTCCGCAAGGTCGCCGATCAGGTAGAGCAGCAATTTGGTAAAATCGACATTGTGGTCGCGAACGCCGCCATCCAACGCTGGATGCCGCTGCTTGAAATGCGGGACGCTGACTGGCGTGACGTGATCGACAACAATTTGAACGGCACCGCCAATACCATCAGGGCCTTCGCGCCTAAAATGGTTGCCCGTCGAAAGGGCCGCATCATCGTTTTATCGTCGATGCAAGGCAAACACGGAACGAAGGATGCCGCAAGCTATTCGGCCTCGAAGTGGGGCATCCTCGGGTTGATGAAATCGGCGGCTTTGGAACTCGGGCAATATAATATTACGGTCAACGCCGTGATCCCCGGTCTCGTTGATACGCCGCTCACGCGATACGAAAAGCGGTTAAGCGAAAGCATCGCTGAAACCGGACAGAAGACCGACAATCCAACACCGCAGCAGGCCTGGGATGTTCGAGCGGCTACTGTCCCCTTAAGGGTAGGCTGGCTGCAACCTGACGACATCTCGCCGGCTGCAGTCTTTCTAGCCTCCGATGCCGCCAACATGGTGACAGGGGCGGAATACGAAGTGACCGGTGGCGACAGCGCAAAGAGCATCTAGCGAAGCGTAGTATTCCCAGAGAAACGTGAACAGGAGTCGAATATGAAACGAGCGTTTGCCGCGATTGGCATTGCCATATTTGCAGCGTCGGCGTCCGCGCAATCTGCTCCGTCAACCGCGGATTTCGTCAAGACAGTCGCTATCAGCGACATGTTCGAGATCGAGTCGAGTAAGCTCGCTTTGGAGAAGAAAGTCGCCGCTGATCAAGCTTTTGCTCAACGGATGGTTCACGATCACACCCAGACCACCGAACAACTCAAACATTTGGTCAATGGTGGCAAGGTAAAAGCACAGCTGCCGGCCGAGCTGGACGACGAGCACAAACAAATGCTCGAAAAGCTACGCGGCGAATCGGGCGCAGACTTTAGTAAGGACTACAATCAGATGCAACTTGCTGGCCATAAGGAAGCTGTTGCGCTGTTCGAGGCCTATGGAAAGAGTGGTGACAATGAGGCCCTCAAGAGCTGGGCCGCAAAAACGCTGCCCCACCTGCAGGAGCATCTAGCTATGGCGGAGAAGCTGTCACAGCGCTAGCGAGGGGCCTTCCCGGGGCGATCGGATTTGCTTAGCCACAAATCGCCAAGACCCAGCCAGGCCGTCGTTTCAAATCATCGGGGCCTCTTAAACAAACAAGACCCGCTAGCCGTGGTCACGCTCGAATACGCAATGCCCTGTAGCATTTAATTTGGCGCCAGCTAACTTTAAAGGCCCCAGCGAGCTGTGCATTCACCGGGGCCAGTACCACCAAAGCCGCCGCTCACGTTGGCTTCGACAGCACTACCTAAAACCTGAAAGCTATCGCTAGTTCCAAATAAGTGGCCGCCAGAGTGGTGGCTCCGCGCAGCTAGGGTGGGCGCAGCTAGGGTGGGCGCAGCTAGGGTGGGCAGAGGGAGACAGACGGGAACGAATAACTGGTCCGCAGAGTTGTTACTCTGAACGGAAGGCACCCCGCCTCTCACCCCCGAGGCCTCTCGTTCTAAAAGCGCCGTCCGATAGCGGGGCTTTTTTCTTTCTATGTCCCATCCGCATCACTGGCGTGGACGACAGGAACTGCAGACTAGGCTGAGACGTTGGCAAATCAACCTTTGTTAGGAGGAAACAAACATGGCCACTACAGTGGATTCACGACGCGAAACCGCATCCTTGATCGGCAGCGACAAAGTGGAGGGCACGGCGGTATACGGCGCCGACGATCGGAAGATCGGAACAGTGCAGCGCGCAATGATCGACAAGATAAGCGGCAAGGTTGCTTATGCTGTCATTTCATTCGGCGGCTTCTTGGGAATGGGCGAAGACTACTACCCGATGCCCTGGGCAAGCCTGAAGTACGACACCAATCTTGGCGGCTATCGAGTTGGTGTTACCGAGGATCAGCTTAAGGGCGCGCCGAAATATAACCGCAACACCGAGTGGGATTGGTCGGATCGCAACAGGGACAAAGACGTCTACGACTATTATCGGGCGCAGTTGTGGTACTGACGCGGTGGCGGAAGCTGGGCGAATATATCGCCCAGCCTTGCCCTCCAAGGAGTGGGCGTAGGAACCGGCACGGATGACGATGATCATCTCGGTTGATCCGACAGAGCGGCCTGTAGCCTGACGGCGCGTTGAGCCGGCTATAGCCATGGCACGGCTCTCCGCACAATTCGAAGGCAAGGAATAGGCACCTACCGTCCAGCCTACATAGAAAGATCGAAGTACTGCTATGAAGACGCCCTCGCCGAACAGGCCGAGAAAGCGTTGTTCGTTGATTGGTCAATGCAGCTTCCGCAACGAGTTCTCAACAGAGGAGCGCATTGAAATCCTTAACACTGACATTAACATGCCTGATATAGACGGATATGCGTTGGCGAAATACGCGATCACGCGAAAGTTTGAAGGTAATCATACTGTCCGGACGAGAGAGCGATGGTCGCGGCTTTCCACTTATCCGTCAGCCGTTCATGCAAGACGATCTGAAGAGAACAATGGCACAGCACACCGGCCTCTGTTGAGGAGTGTCGCCGGTTGAGGGCCCAAATGGTCGCTCCCGTCGCTCCTGCTCACGCAGATGGTGCGGAGCCAGACCGTGGTACACCGGGGATGCATCCGCGCTTACGCCGGCTAAAACAGCCCAAGCCCGTATGGCCGCAGTTTGTGCATGATCGCAACACTCGATACGAACAGCACCAGAAACTTCAGTATACGGGCCAGGGGGCCCTCTGGCTCGTACTTGTCTACGAGGACGAACATGATTGCGCCGACGGAGCCGATAGCGAACGAATAAATCACATCGGAAAAATCAATCACACCAGAAAACATGTGCGCGTCACGCTGGCGCTAAGCTTCTCAGGTCACTCTCCATGGCGACGCGTTCGTGAGGCTCACGCGGGCTTTTGATGCGATATTTAAACTCGCCATCCTCTGTCGGCATTCTCTGAATGATCTCATACGGGCCTGGTACCGCGCTTGTAAGTCGCGTTGTCGGCCTATAATCGACCATTTGACCTATCTTAAATGCATAATCTGTCATTTACGTCCTTCTGCGCAAACGCTTGCGGCTTCGGTAAAGTTGCATGTATCGTGAAATAACAAGCGCCGCGGACGACGGCTGGTACCGAATAAGGCCGAGGCAGGTACGTGAGAGTAGGAACCGCCAATCATTTAGCGGCATTGGTTAGCTAATAAGGGCTACGATAGAAATGAAGTTTACGATCGAGGTTCTTCACATTGGTGATGGTGCGGAGGAAATTCTCGCGCGGTCAGAGCATGACGCCATTGCTCCGAAGTGGATGAAGACCAGAGCTCAGGCTGTGCTGAGCGCCTGGAAAAAGCGCGGCGCCAACGGCATTAGAGTGCTCAATCGCGGGGGCCAGCAGGTCTATCGCTGGCGAGAGGATTAGCAGTTCCGGCACGTTGGCGGCGTTGGCCGCAATGCTCTGGCCTCACTGATCATTTGTCGGTTACCCATTCCGGTGCAATTGAAGCGGAAGCGTCTTGGCGAGGGTTTCCGGATTGAGACGCTATCTTCGATTCCGCCCTTTGTTGTGCGCCCATCAGATGTGACCATTCCGTCCTTCACGACAAACCGTCCTGATACAAATTGCGTGATGAGACTTAGCCAGGGCCCGTCCGGCCGGAATTTTCATTTGCGCGCTCAATGGCGGCAGTGAGAAAACATGATCGATCGAGTTGAACATTGTAGACACAGGTCGACGAATGCGAGCGGCTGGCGGCAACGATGACTGATCCGCTGTGCGCAAGCTACGTCGACATGGCCAACGATGGCGCGAGGTGGCCGATCAGACTGAGGCGATGGACCGCGTGGTCGCTGACATGCGAAAACCGCGATAGACGAACATCGTTGATCTACGCCCACCCGTGTCACTGGTTCATCACAAGCGTCTGAACCGGAAATGCCTATCGGAGTTAGTTGCTTATGGCAGATGAGCATGACCGCGAGCCCACTCCGCAGGAAGCTCAACGAGATGGGCAGAGTGCTATATCCCAGGACAGTCCTTTGAGGGAGCTTCATCAAGAGGGCGACGCAGATAGCGATCGACCGGTCGCCTCGCGGCCCACTACACCCGAATTGACCGATGAAGAAGTGTCGGTTTTGTGCGATATCGAAAGAGATGGCTCGACCAAATCGCGCAAACAGCCAGTGGTGCAGAGTTTAATTGAGCGGGGCTTTATCGTTCCGTGCGAGGAGCCACTCGCGCGGGTCAAGCTTACCGCACTCGCTCAACAGCGTTTAAGTAAGCGCGGCGTCGGACTAAATGAATTGTGAGTGACTTTTCGAGAAAATGAAAACCCGGAAAGCCGCGCCGGCGTTGTCCTGAAAGCCCCACGCAGGGGCTTTGTTCTCCACCACTGGCTTTATTTTGGGTCATGGCTCGGCTGGGAATAAGATGTACATGACGCCCCATCTTGATCGTGGGGTTTGATGAGACTCCCCATACCGTGATGATTGGGATTCTTGGCACCCATTTCCAGGAATTGGCAGGGCGTCGCCATGTGACGCGTACGTGTCCTGATACTCAAAATTATGAAGGGTGGCAGGGGCAGTGAGGACAGTGAGCAGCTCCCCTGCACCCCGGTGCACGGGACCCGGCGGCTAGCCAGGCAGCAACGCCGTCGGGGCTGCCCTTACCGAGGACCGCAAGGTCTAGACCTGTGTTGGTCGACAAGCGCTCACGACGGGCGCTCAATCGTTCAAGCCGGCATGCTCCGGTTTCGGAACTTCAGACGACGCTATGCATTTCTTAAAATGAGCGGCTGGATCGAGGACGACATGAATCGCCACGACCGCGAACTCTTGGACCGGCAGATGAGCCGCTTTCAACTTCCGCCACGCCGAGACGGTGTGTTGATACTCGCGATGGTCGGCGTATTTATCGCTGGGCTGACTGCCGGAGGCTTGCTGTTTACGTTTGGAAACGCTCCATCAACGCCAACGGCGTCCGACGATGGCAGGACAGCCTTGGCTTTCTTGTTGAACGGTACCGGAAGCCCCAGTCGACAATAGGATTGTCACCGAGCTTTTGCTCTGTGATTAGTCGCTCGGGGCCGCAGCGAAGATCTTTGGCGGCCACGGAAAATTCCGCTCTTCGCCGCCCTTTCCCTTGCGTCAGAAATGCGCTTGGCGCTACAGCGATGGTAAGGCAGCAAGTCGTTCCAGCTTCAGCGCAAACTTGCGTTCATCGTCTGCATTGCGGGCTGGCGAACTGGATGTGGGGCAGCGTTGTTGGGTAATCGGTTCGGACGACCGGGGCTGCCAACCCCACTTGCGTCTCCGGTTCAACTGAGAGCCTCGCGTAAAAACCGCAGGGCTCTCTTTTTCGCTCTGCCAGATCGCGTCGATTGAAAGCGGACCGGTGCTTTACCAACCAACTGCAGTATCAAGCATCGCGGGCCGCTCCGCGATCGCAGGGTCACTTGGGCTGGACGGTCTGATCGCCACCCGGGCTGCCCGGTGGCGGGATAACCGGTGTGTTCCCGGCATTAGGTGTGGGCGCCTTGATGGCAGGATCAATGTCGGGCGGACAAATAACGCCGGCTGTTTGGTCTAGCTTCTCGCTTAGCGTCTTGTTGGTGCGTTCCTGCTGAGAGCACGCCTTATCGTCTGCGGCCAGCGCATTGCCCGTGGTTGATGTGAGAAATAGCATCACTGCAAGAAGCGGCGGTAGACCACCAGTGCTTCGTTTGTTCCGTTCGTTCATTTACATCGCCACTTTGCGGTTCTCGCCCATGCTGGGCCTTGAGCCGGTCAGTGCTGCAGCGGCCATCTTTACATAGGCGACCGTCGCGCCGGGCGCGTCCCAATACTGGGCATCGAGCGGAGTCACTTTCAGCAAGCGGATGTTCGGATCATCCGGCGAGTTCCACCACGCCTTGGCTGGAATACCCCATAGCTCGCGGATGATGCTGCGGTCGTCCAGGACCTCCGCATCTCCAGCAACCGACACATAATTCTGGGCACCAGTATCAGAGAAGGCGAGACAGACTTTACGATATTTCCTTATATCTTCATCTTTGTGGTGGCGCGCGTCGGCAAGGAAGAACACGGCATGCTCGTCGGGGCGGACATAAGCCCCCATGGGGCGCGCCTGTAACTCCTGGCCATCCCAAGATGCCAACATGCAAATGCCGATCTTCTTCATCAATTCCCAAACCCGATCAGTGCTGCTCATGATGTCCTCGCCGCTGCGCTGGTGCAAACGACAACGTGGTTGACCGAGCACATGTTCCCGGTGGAATCGCGAACCGCGTCAGCGATTCGTGGGCCGCTGCCTGTGAGCGCTTCCGTCCACCTGATCGGAGCCGAGACGATCGTCAAGTTCTTTCAAAAGATCGTCCAGATACGAAGGCATAGCCTTGGGCACGTCTAATTTCGACCGAAGTTCCGCACCGATTATTGCTCTCATCGCATCATACAAAGAACTGTCTTTACGCGAGAGCGTGGCGGATACGCGAGCCGGATGACGATGGGATACCCGCATCTTTGACTCCGGGTCTAAACCGCGCCCCACAAAGCGGAGTGTTGTGGAGCCCCTTCCCAGCTTTTGCGCCGCGGGCGCGTCCCGCAGCTACGCAATTGGGTTAAAGAAGCCCACTCGTTTCTCGTTCCTGAAATCCCCGCAAGTGAGCATTGCAGCCATTGCAGCACTCCAACTCGAACCATGTGCTCGGCGGAGGCTTTAGCAGATTGTTGATGGGAAGACGGGAACCTGCACTCGCACGAGAGATCGATGTTTGAGGCTGCCAGCTGGAGTTGAAAGACCGGAGACGTAAGATGGTGACACGCGACGGTGAGAAATACAGCCCCCACGATCCTTGGCACGCGAAGGTGGCATTCGGTGTGTTCTTGTGCGTCTTGGTGGGATCGTTGATTGCGCTGTATTCAGGAGTTTCTAACCCCGCATTGATGCGGTTGCTCGACGCTCTGTCTTAGTTTGTGCTGAACGAATTCTATCGTGTTGCATTCCGCAAAGAAGGTGCATCATTCCCTCGGGGAGCTACAGGCCGATTTCGATTCTTGATCACGGAATAAAATGAGGCGCGGCCCCCGCTGGTGTTTCGGCAAAACACGATTTCAGACTTTTCCTGGATGCCATGCCGATGACGCAGGAGAAATGATCGCAGTGCGCGATCGCCGGTGGTGCATGGGCGATGAATAGTTTGCGTGGAGTTCGTAATCGCGGCTGGCTGTCCCGCCCCCGCCCCTCCACGGGGCTTCTTTTTGTCCCGCGTCGCCGATCGGTCGCACTCGCTCTCGGTTGCCGCCGTCGTAGACTCCTTCACTAGCGATGCGATTGAGCGCGAGCGATCAATGTCGGTGGCAAGTGAGCAAGTCAGCGCGGTTGGTTTTAACTGCACCCATTGCCTTCATTGTAGGGCTGATTCTTCTCGGCGTAGCAATGTGGTTGACGCTTGAATAAAACCTACCGTTCGGTGCTGAGCAAGCGAAAAGAGGTATTCGAGCTTGCAAGGTCGGAGGTGGCTTACTGGAAACCTCTTCGACCGAACCGCGAGGGACCTGGCAAAGCAAATAGAACGATTGAAAGTGCACGCACTGTGCCGAAGATTTCAGCGTGAACGCTGTCGGGGACCGCGCGCAAATAGAGGCCCCGGCGCGCTGGCTAGGTAACGCTACCGCCACTCGTCGAGCAAACGGACATTCTCGGTCGTGGAATCTTTCTCGGTCGTGGAATCTTCGCCAACGATCACTTTGCTTTCCTGTCTGCCACGCTTCGTATGAATCGTGATCGACACATGTTGGGGCTCGACGTGGACCACGAGTTGCCTCAGTTCGAGATCATCGCACAATGCCTCGTACAGCAGGCGGCAAGCGTGTAAGACCTTGGCGTCATCCATTGTGCAAACGTCTGCAACAGCTCGGCCGTTCGATCAAAGCCCCCGGCAGGAATAACTGCCTTCCAGACCCGGCCGGGGCACCGACCCTTCAACGATTTTGGCGGCCGTTTGGGGTCGGCAAGGATTCAAACCTGGCACGCGCGTCTAGTTCCTTCGACGATCGGGTGCGGTACGCAAACGAAAAAGTCCCGGTCGCGCGGGCCGGGGCTCAGTCAATAACCAGGAAGAAGGGACACGAATTGTGTCCACCCGCAAAGAAGCACGAACGGCGCCGAAGGTTCCGGCACCACCGGAATCGACATCGCACGGGCAATCCTGCGCATAGAAAAGCCCCAGCCAGGGGTCCGCTCCGGCCGGGGCTTGAGTCAGTGTGTGCTGTAGTGCCCGCCTATTCAGGCCGAAAGCCGAGCAGAGTCAATCGCTGCTTGGATACTGCTCGCAGACTCCGGGACACCTCTTGTCGCGCTAAAAATCTCGAACTCGTGGAACCGCCCTTAAAGCGACTTGTTATCTGGGCTAAGCGAGCGTTTTCGGGGAGTACAATGCGCATTAGAGCTGGCTACCGCCTGGGGTTTGAGACCTTCGGGCCGACCCCGGTGAATTTCCTTTTGAGCGTTCGGCCGGAGCGACAACGGGACTTGATCACACCTGAAAACATTTGCTTCGATCCCTTCATTCCGGCCAGTCAAGACGCGGACGCCTTTGGTAATGTTGTTACCCGCATCGTGGCACCGGGCGGGCAATTCAACGTCTCAGCCGACTTTTTGATTGCCGATAGCGGCCGACCGGATGATTACGCGCCTTCGGCAAGTGAAATTCCCATCGACGATTTGCCAAGCGAGGTGCTGCCGTTTTTGCTTGGTTCGCGCTATTGCGAAATTGACAAACTTTCACAGCTTGCTTGGAACCTTTTCGGTTCGAGCTGGAGGGGTTGGCACCGCGTCCAAACGGTCGTTGACTACGTCCACAACCGGCTCCGGTTCGATTATCAACAGGCGAACGCCACCCGCTCCGCGGCGGAGGCTAACATGCAGCAAGTCGGCGTTTGCCGTGACTTTGCGCATCTCGCGATCACGTTTTGCCGTTGCCTGAACATTCCCGCGCGCTACGCCACGGGCTATCTCGGCGACATCGGCGTTCCTCCCGACCCGGCGCCGATGGATTTTTCCGCATGGTTCGAAGTGTATTTGAACGGGCCCGAAGGTCCGCGGTGGTATACGTTCGACGCGCGGCACAATCGCCCCCGTATCGGACGCATTGTGATGGCGCGAGGACGCGATGCGACGGATTGCGCCCTAAGCACCAGTTTCGGCACAGCCCTGCTCGGCGAATTTAAGGTCCATACTGACGAGGTGCTGGAAGACGTCGCAGATAAACAGCGAGCTGTCGCCGCCTAATGGCAGTCTCGGTCCCCGCCAACAGGCCGATGGATTTTTCACGCGCGCGGTCTGCGGGACTCCAGTGTTTGCTGTTAGTAACATGCGCGAGCTGGGGTAGCGTGGCTCGGCAACCGATTTTCATTTCGCCGATTCGTATGCGGCATTTCCGTGCGGTACACAGAACTCTCACCGACCTCAGAAACTTCTGGCGCTGACGGGCAATCCGAGATCGGCGCAGCAACTAATGTGCCAATTGGCCCATTTTTTGTCGCGTAAAGGCAAAAAAGTTCAATGATCTTGCGTGTGTGCTAGGCGTGGGGCGCGGGCGTGGTGCAAACGCACATCGGACGGAGTGCTCCCCTTTTCTTGTCGGCTTCGATGGAACCATAACGGGCTGCGCGAGTTTGGTTGGCTGAACGATGGGAGACGCCGGCCATGCAGATTTTGTTGGGGATGATTCTGGGAGTTTTGATCACCGTCTGCGCCGCATTTGTGTATGACAGCAGCACGGGACGCGTAGCAAACGGCTTAACAGTAGCATCAGCCGAAGGACATGCACCCATGGTCAACTGGGACGTGGTAAGCCACGACTGGGACGGCATGAAGCAAGAATTGCGTGACGTGGCGGTAGACATTGAAAAAGGCTGGAAGCGAATAACGGGCTAAATTGTCTGAGGTGGGCGAAAGCCTAGAGCGATTGTAGGACGGACGGCCTGAAACTGTCCGACCTAAGTCTGCAAAGTGCCTCAAATCGGGGTGTCACTTCTTCTCAAGCAGCAACGTTCCTTCCTTTCGTATCAGCGGCTGAATTGTCCCTACGAGCTTTGCCAAAAACCAAGGCAGAAACACCTCCAGCCGCACACAGTCCTCAGCTACATCGATTGAACCGCTCGCCGACTGACCTAGGGCGCTGACCTGAAAGCGAAGATGATCGCCTGTCCAAATTTGCTCTCTAACGCGGAACAAGTCGCCAAAGCTTGTCCCGACCTCCGCCAAGCCGTTTTTCAGGCGACGAGCAACATCGCATATTGGCCTTATCGTGAGGACTGCAGCTGAATTTCATCAGTACAAGTTCCAGCTGCTACCAAACGCGAAACATCTGTGCAAACTGACTGATCGGGGATCGAGCACAACCAAGAGTACGAACTTTTTATCAATCGAGGGGTTAGATGAAAAGCGCAATATTTGCCGCCGCTTTGCTGACGGTCGGCTGCTTCTCGTTGCCCATTTCTGCCCAGCAGCAAGATTTACAAGAAGTGATGAACGCTGCGAATGCGCTGAGTACGCGGGAAAGCGAGTTGCTGAGTAAGAAAGATGCAGCAGGAATAGCATCACTCTTCACATCAGATGGATTGTTAGTGACACTCGCACCGCAAGTTCGCATTTAAGCCCGGGCGGGACGCCATACAGAAGCACTATCAAGGCATCATCGACGCTGGCGCAACCAGCGTCACCCTAGAACTCAAGAACCTAGAGCTACGCGGCAACGACGGCGTATGGGCAGCGGGAACCTATTCAGCCACCGTCAAAGGCAATAACATCCAGGGCAACTGGTTTAGAATCCTAAAGCGCGAGAACGGAAATTGGAAGATAGCTATGGAAGCCGTCGCTCGCCCCGGTGTCGTAGAGGCTTCCCCTGCTGCTGCCAGTCCCTCACAAACGCCCGACAATAGCAAATAGACCCGGCGATTTATCTTTCTCATGATCGACGTGTGCATTTACGAATTTGCCGAGCATTCTACGGATGTTTTTGGTGGCGCAGCTATCCGCTCAAACAGGTTGAGGGTGGATCGCGGCACTCTTCTGCCCGCAGACGCACGCCGCATTAAATCGGCGAGACGTGATAATCGATCTGCCCGCGTTCTTTGCCACGCCGACCGCGAATAAATCTCAATTTGGAAAAGAAAAAGAACCCCGAATGGACAGCGTCGCGGGGAATGCACGGAATAACTCGCTCCGGAGCATACATGGACTTTTCGCGCCAAATGAAGTCTCCTCGTAGCCGAGACTTGAAAGCGCATGTACGCATGGACTGTGCGTGGCAGCTCTCCCTTTAGAGAAGGTCATGACGAAGGAAAAAACGCAAGGCGACGAGTTAAGCGCAATCGGTAAGCAAACCATGGCGCGGGCGTACTCGGCGATGGATTATTATTTCGATCATCTGAAAAAGACCGTCGCGTCGGCACCAACGGGAGGAACAGAGTTCGGCGAGAAAGTAAAAGCTTGCGCGGAGCAGAACATTTCCGCCACCCAAGAATTTGTTCGTGACCTGAGCTACGCCAAGGATATCCAAGATATGTTACGAATTCAGATGAAATTCATGCGCTCGCAATTAGAAGCATTTGGCGAGCAGGCTAAAGACCTAGGCGAGGCTTATATCAAAGCAGCATCCGGTCAAATGACGAAGCCACCCAGTCACGGTAACGTATGACACGCTTCTATCAGCCTGACCTTGGCAGCGAACCCGATAGCCCTTTCGCACGTGACGCCAACAATAAGCTTGTCCGGCGCGGCTATTGGCTGGACATGAATGATCGGTCGCTTGTTTTGGTGATGATGCAAGGAATTGGGGCGCATCTGACCAACGATGAGAAGCGTGCGCATTTGACCGACTTAAAACGCGAACACCTCATTGATCAGGTGTGTATTCAAGAGATTTTGCCACCCGAAGGAACCTAAGGATACCGCCCCAACGCGGTGGCATTTCCACACCTAAAATGGCACCCGGTCATTACGTAGATGATTGCGGTTTTGCCGATATGCTCAATAAGTGAGAGCGCGACATTGCACAAAGGCTGTACTCAAGTGGCTTATAGTTGCAAATGCAATTGGGTTCCGTGCAACGTGTTGGGCTCAAGACATCGATCATTTCCTTGCCGGGGTTTCAACTGGATTATTCGTTTGTGAAAACGGTCCTGAATAACCTGTGGACTCACATTGGCTATGAGGACGATGGACGCCTTGTGCACACGGACAAGAGAACCGGCGCTCAACTCGTTAGCGTCAAGACATGGCCTAGTTTGATGGCCGCGCGGCAAGCGTTGGATCCTGGCTTCAGCAAAATTGAATGGGAGGAATTGAGGGAGCCGCCGCCGAGCGCGTAGGCGTGATGCGAGCCCGCACCTAGCGCCATCGTGAAATTCCTAGCGAAAAAACCTAGAATGAAGTTTCCCGATCTCGAAATAGGCGTCCAAAGAGATTTCGTTCCATGATCAAGTCAGAACTCTTAGCGCGAATTGCCGCCCAAAATCCTCATCTTTACCGTCGCGACGCTTGAGAAGGTCATCGACGCCATCCTGGATCAAATCGGCTCAGCCTTGGCACAAGGAAATCGAGTAGAATTGCGGGGATTTGGCGCATTCTCCGTTCGGGTTCGACATGCTCGGACCGGCCGAGATCCTCGCACCGGAACTGTTGTACACGTGGCCGAAAAGGTCATGCCGTACTTCAAACCGGGGAAGGAGATGCTGGTTCGTCTCAACTTGTTTACGACAGATGCTAAGACGAGCGACTCGCGGCAGGCGACGTGAACGCATCGGTCCCGCACATGATCCTATCTGATGATTATTAAGTCTGCCGTGAGCTTTGGAGAAGAAACGTTCTTATTGTTTCCTAAGGCGAAGCAAGACGTATCCATATTTGACGGTGTGATGTTCGCACAACGTGAGACTTTCATCGCAGGCCCCTCCGGTCTACTCGTGATCCATCTGGCAGCATCGCGACTGAGCTCATCATTTAAAGCAGTGACGTAAACTGCTAGGCTTTCTTTTCTCCGGGTCAAGGGTGCTAGGAGAAAATCATGAGATATGCTCACGCCTTGATTCTTAGCGGGGTACTGCTGGCCAGTTGCGGCACGAGCTGTTTGGCGCAGATAACGGACGGCATAATCAAGATCGGAGTATTGAGTAATCAGTCCGCGGTGGGATCGGACGCGAGCGGCGTCGCCGCCGCTACTGCGGCGCGGCTCGCGGTAGAGGAGTTTGGCGGATCCATTAACGGGATACCCATTCAAGTTATCGATGAAGACTTTGGCGAAAAGCCCGACTCCGCAGCTCTCATCGCCAGACGCTGGTTTGACACGGAAAAGGTCGATGCCATCGCCGATATGCCGGTCTCATCTGCTGCGCTCGCGGTGCAAGAAGTTGCTCGCAACGCCAAAAAGACGTTGTTGATCAGTGGTGCCGTCACGGCCGACTTGACCGGAAAGGCCTGCTCGCCGTTTAGCACACATTGGACTGACAATTCGCGCGCTCTGACATCAGCTGTGATCCAAGGCGTCACGGAAGCCCCGGGAGATACCTGGTTCTTTGTAACCGTAGACTATGCCTTGGGCGCCTCGTTGCAGCGCGATGCGTCGGCTGAGATCATTCGGCAGAATGGAAAAATCGTCGGCGGAGTGCGTTTTCCCCTCGGGGCGCCGGATCTGGCTTCATTTCTTCTCCAAGCACAGGCATCCCGTGCTCATTTTATCGGGCTGGCGAGCGTCGGAAAGGACACCATTAACGCGGTAAAGGAAGCTCGTGAATTTCGCATTCAGGAATCGGGGCAGCAACTAACGGCATTCCTGGTCTTCATTACGGATATCCACGGCATCGGCCTGGAGGTAGCCCAAGGCCTCAATGTCGCTACAGGCTTTTACTGGGATCAGAATGAGCAAACGAGGAGCTTCGCTCAGCGCATGTTTGCTCGGCACCAAAGGATGCCGACTAAGGAACAGGCTGCCGTCTACGCGTCCGTGCGGCATTACCTGAAAGCGATTGAAGCGACGGGTTCCGACGACGCCCGCATTGTCAACCGGCAAATGCGCGAAATGCCGGTCGATTATTTCGGTCAAACTGCCGCGATCAGGCCAGACGGCCGACTACTTTACGACTTGACTCTGTATAAGGTGAAGTCGCCGTCAGCGAGCAAATATCCATGGGACTACTATCAACCAGTCCGAGTTATCTCGAGGGAGGGCGCTTTCGGATCGGCGCCGGACGCCAGTTGCCGACCGGAGAACTTAGAGCCTAAACCCTAGCTCGAACATGTTATCGGTATGTCTGCATTTGATGTGGTGGACGGTGCCCGCTCCCGACGACGAGCTCCGATAGGTTGATCGTTGTCAACGAATCACATCAGGGAGCGGTCCCCATGCAAATTACAACGATCGGTTTGGATATCGCCAAGAACGTGTTCCAGATCCTATGGGGAGGTGGATAGCGACCGGCGCCCTGGCAGAGTGCGGTTGCAACCACCCACTCTGGAGACGGCCATGCAAGCTATAGCTGATCGACCCGAAGCACCGAGCGCTATCCGTAGTGATCTTGGCGCGATTTTCGTTTCAATGGAACTCAGTCGCTCAACCTGGCTGATCACCTCGCTGTCGCCTGGCGGCGGCGAGAAAATGTCGAAGCATAGTGTGCCTGCCGGGGACATCTGTACGCTGCTGAAGCGCTTTTCGGTTTTCAAGCAGAAGGCGTTTGCGCGGACGGGGAAATCGTTCCCGATCATCGTCATTCAGGAAGCGGGGTTGGACGGCTTCTGGATTCATCGTGTCCTGCAGAATGCAGGGATCGAAAGCCATGTCGTCGATCCAGCCTCGATTGCGACCTCACGTCGGCGCCGGCGAGCGAAGACTGACAGGATTGACGGCGAGGCGCTACTTCGCACGCTGCTGGCGTATAAGCGCGGCGAACCTCGGGTATGCGCGATGGTCAAAGCGCCGGCTCCCGAGGAAGAGGACCGCCGCCGGCTTTGCCGCGAGCGCAAGGTGCTGATCGCTGAGCGGGTCAAGCACGTAAATCGCATCAAAGGTTTGCTGTTCTCTCAGGGCGTGTCCGGATACGAGCCGCTGCGTCGCGATCGTCGGCGACGGCTCAACGAACTGAGGACGGGCGATGGCCGTCCCTTGCCGATGCATCTTAAGGTCCAGATCAGCCGTGAGCTCGATCGGCTCGAACTGCTGCTCGAGCAGATCAAGGCGGTGGAGGCCGAGCGGGACGCGCTGCTCGCCGCGCAACAAGCGCCGGCGGCGATGTTGCTCGACATCAAGGGCATTGGGCAGGAGTTCGCTGCCATCCTCTGGTCGGAAGGGCTGTTCCGACACTTCGACAATCGTCGCCAGATTGCTTCTTACGCGGGCCTGGCGCCGACACCTTGGCAGAGCGGATCGGTCGATCGCGAACAGGGCGTGTCTAAAGCAGGCAATCCGCGATTGCGAACAACGCTCATCCAGCTCGCCTGGCTATGGCTGCGCCATCAGCCGCAATCGGCGCTGGCTCTGTGGTTCGAAGAACGGGTCAGGCGCAATGGCGGCCGTCACAAGAAGACGACAATCGTGGCGCTGGCGCGAAAGCTGCTGGTGGCGCTCTGGAAATATGTGACCGCTGGTGTCGTCATCGAGGGAGCCGTGATGAAAGCGGCCTGGTGACAGACGCTGACCGAACCCTGAAATCTTCCAGGACCTGATCAGTCCTGGCGGATCCAGGTGGACGAACCGCCGTGAACCATGGCCTAAAAAGCCGCTTTCCAGAATGGTCTCGTCCTCCTGAGCCCCCGCCGCCGCAAGCGGGATATTGGTGCAGTCGCTTCGCGCGGCGACCGAATGTGAGGTTGATCTGGCGAGGAAACGACCAGGTCGTGCAATCGGGCTCAGATCTTGGATACCGAAAACAGCCACTGGAGTATTGCTCATGCGCTGCTGAATCTCACCCTTGACAAGAAC